>CAVWFZ010000018.1:0-66550 GCA_963754345.1 Thermoanaerobaculaceae bacterium
TCGCTGACGTGCCTCGTGAGCGCCGACCGCAACAACGGACGCTCCACCGAGTTCACGTACCCCAGCGGGTATCCGACGGAACAGGTGAGGACGAGCACGGACATTGAGAGTGGCAAGGTCGGGGCCGGTCACGCAGTCGACCTCTTCCCGAGGATCTGGACCGAGCGCATGAGCCGACTGCGTCTCGAGACCGGTGCCACCGTAACCTTGTTTCATCAGCTGACCGAGCAAGATCATTGGGCGGTCTCCGACACCTTGTGGTACTACGAGGTGCACACGGGACTCGTCTTTCGCAACCCTTGGTGGATCGTCCGAGCTACACTCGGCTACCGATCAGAGCCGAGGAGCCTGTGATGAAGCGCTTGCCGAGCCTTCTCTCTGCGCTGGCGCTCGGTTTCGCTTCAACATCCGTTCTGGCCCAGGCGCGGGCGCCGACGCCAACTGCTACCGTTCGAGGAGGGGGCAGGCTCTACATCTCGCGCCTGCCGCCTATACTCAGCGACGACGAGGTGAAGAAGCACCTCATGACAGGGCTCACGACCACGTTCGTCCTCGAGGTCACGGCGCGCGCCGCAGGCGGCCGCAAGGTCGCGGGGGGCGCGCAGGTCGCAGTGCGTTTCGACCTCTGGGACGAGAAGTACCTGATCGTGGTCGGCGATGCCAGGAGCGCCGGCCCGCAGGCCGAAGCCGGCGAATCTCGAACACCTCGTGGAGTGGTGGCGAAACAGCGAGTTCGAGGTCGCGAGCAACGGGGAGCTGGCATCCGGCGGACCGTGGCAGGTCAGCGTGAGCCTCGCGGTGCTGCCGTTCTCGCACACCGAGCAGCTCGACGCGCAGCGCTGGCTCGCCGACTCGCTGAGGGAGCCGGGGAGGCCAGAAGCAGGCCCCGGTGGGACACGCCCCAACGACGCTTCGGCGCCGATTCGGGACCTTCTGTCAGGCCTGGTCGCCACGTCGGTCGCGAGGCGACCCGTGCTGACCTACCGGTGGACGTCCCGCTCGAGACGGCGGCGCCGTGACGCTCCGCGCCGGACTGTTGGCCTTGCTCGTCGGGCTGCTGGTCGGACTTTTGGCGTTCTACGTCGTCGCCGTGCAGCTCGGAGGCCCGTGGTTCGGTCTCGCCAACGACGCCGAGGCGCTGAGGCTGCTGGAGAGCTCCCAGCAGGACCTCAAGCGACTGGCCGCGAGCGACCCGGCCCGTGCCGCGGAGTACCACGCACGCTTCGAGGAGATCCAGCTCCTCGCCAACCGTATGCGAATCCTGGCCCACAACCGCGAGGTGATCGCAAGGCGCTACCGCGTCGTGCTGCTCTTCGCCGTCGGCGGCGCGCTGGCGCTGGGAGGCGCAGTGGTCGTGCTGGGCCAGCGCCGCGACCGCCGCCGTCTGGAGCGCCTCGGAGCCGCCCTCGAGGAGCTGGCCGCCGGCAGGACCGACGTCACCGTGGGCGAGAAGGCCTCCGGCGTGGTTGGTACCATTAGCGCCATGATCGAGCGCACCTCGCGCACGATGGCAAGGGACCACCAGCGCGTGGCCTCCCTCGCGAACCTCGCGACCTGGCAAGAAGCGGCTCGCCGGCAGGCCCACGAGCTGCGCACGCCGCTTTCCGCCGCGCGCCTTGCGATCGATCGCATCGGCGATCTCGCCACGGCCACCCCGGCGGCGCCGGCGGAGATCGGACGAGCGCTGGACGACGTGCGGCGGGACCTCGAACAGCTTGGGTCACTGACCCAGCAGTTTGCGGCGTTGGCGAAGCTGCCGGCTCCCAGGCTGGAACCGGCTGACCTGCGTGAGCTGGTGCGAGGGTTCGTGGAGAGCTTTGCCACGGCGTGGTCGAACGTTCAGCTTCGTTTCCTGGCTCCCGACGGTCCAGTCGAGGTTTCCGTGGATCGCGACATGCTGCGGCAAGTGCTCGTCAACCTCTGCGAGAACAGCGCGCAGAGCATCGGGAGCCGGCAGGGCAGGGTCACGTTTGCCGCAAGGCGTGTGTGTCCGGTGCCGGGCTTCGTGGCCCTCGAGGTCGCCGACGACGGACCCGGCGTTGTGGAGTCGGTCCGGACGCGGCTGTTCGAGCCGTACGTGACAACGCGAAAGGTCGGCGAGGGGATGGGGCTCGGTCTGGCGATCTCCCGGAAGATCATGCTGGATCACGGTGGTGATCTCGAGCTCGCCGAGAGCTCGCCCGCGGGGACCACATTCCGAATCCTGCTGCCGGGGAAGGGAATCGCATGACGCGGGTCTTGATCGTCGAGGACGATGGGAAGCTCCGTGCGGAGCTGGAGATGCTCCTGCGCCAGCGCGGGTTCGACGTCGAGGCGGTCACGAGCGCCGAGGATGCCGTTGCACCCCTCCAGGAACCGGAAACTCCTGACCTCCTGTTGCTGGACGTGCGTCTCGGAGGGAGGAGCGGGGTCGACCTCGTGCGCAGTCTGAAGCAGGCGGGCAAGCTGCCGCCGACCGTGATGGTGTCGGGCGAAGCCTCCATCAGCGAAACCGTGGAGGCGCTCAAGCTGGGCGTCCACGACTTCATCGAGAAACCTTTCTCCCGGCACCGCCTGCTGCGCTCCATCGAGAACACGCTCGAGCACGAGGCCCTGCGGCGCGAGGTCGCTTCCCTGCGCTCCGCGGTCGAGGGGCGCGACGAGATCCTGGGCGACTCGCCCCCCATGCAGGAGCTGCGCGAGCGGGTCGCGAAGGCGGCCGCCACCGACGCACGGGTGCTGATCATCGGGGAGAGCGGGACCGGCAAGGAGCTGGTGGCGAGCGCACTGCACCGGCTGAGCCCGCGCCGCGAGGGTCCGTTCATCAAGATCAACTGCGCGGCGATCCCCGCCACCCTGATGGAGACGGAGCTGTTCGGCCATGCCCGCGGCGCCTTCACGGACGCGCATGCCGCCAAGGCGGGGTTGTTCGAGGAGGCGCACGGTGGGACGCTGTTCCTGGACGAGATCGGGGACATGGACCTCGGCCTGCAGGCGCGCCTCCTAAGGGTTCTCGAGGATGGCCGCGTCCGGCGGCTGGGCGAGACACACGACCGCCAGGTCAACGTACGGGTGGTGGCCGCCACCAACCATGACCTGGAGCACGCCGCCGAGGCCGCGGAGTTCCGCCGCGACCTCTACTTCCGGCTTGCGCACCTGCCGATCGAGGTGCCACCCCTGCGTGAACGGGGCACCGACGTGCGTCTGCTGACACTGCACTTCGTGGAACACTTCTGCCGCCTCCACAAGATGCGCGCACGCCAGGTGGCCGAGGAGGCGCTGGTCGCCCTCGAGCGGTACCGCTGGCCCGGCAACGTGCGGGAGCTCAAGAACGTGTGCGAGAGGCTGGTGGTGTTCGGCGGCGACCCGGTCACGCTGGATCAGCTTCCGTCGTCCATCTTCTTCGAGAGCGACACATCCGAGACCGGCTTCCTCCGCGTCCCGCCGACGCGAGCCCCGTTGCCGCTCAAGGAGCTTCGGGTCATCTGTGAGAAGGAGTACATCGAGGAGATCCTCCGCCGCACCGGCTGGAACTTCACGGCTGCCGCCAGGCTGCTGGGCGTTGGTCGCTCGCACCTGCACGACAAGGCTTCGGCACTCGGCATCCGCAGACCGGAGCGTCCCTTCTTGGCCGCGCCCAAGAAGGACAGTTGAAGGCTGAACCCTGTCAAGATCGCCGTGAGCGGGGCGAACGGGCGTCCGTGTTGCGCAAATCATGACAGGGCGCTAGGATGCGAGACGTACAGCCGCGTTCGAAAGCCGAGGACGCCGCAAGGAGGCTGCAACCGTGCCGCTGGAAGACCACAAGATCGCACTCTTCATCGACTTCGAAAACATCGCGCTGGGCGTCAGGGACACCAACTACAAGACGTTCGATGTGCAGCTGGTGCTCGCGCGCCTGCTGGAGAAGGGCAAGGTCGTGGTGCGCAAGGCCTACGCCGACTGGGATCGCTACGGCAGCTACAAGCGTGGCTTCCACGAGTCGGGTATCGAGCTGATCGACATCCCGCTCAAGGCCTACTCGGGTAAGAACTCCGCCGACATCCGCATGGTGGTGGACGCCCTCGACCTCTGCTACGCCAAGGAGCACGTGACGACGTTCGCGCTGGTCTCAGGTGACTCCGACTTCTCGCCGCTGGTCTCCAAGCTGCGCGAGAACGACAAGTACGTCATCGGCCTCGGCGTCAAGAACTCCACATCGGAACTGCTGGTCGCGAGCTGCGACGAGTTCATCTTTTACGAGGACCTGATCCGGTCGCTGCAGGAGGCGCCGCCGCTCGTCGGGCTGCCGAAGAAGCAAAAGGAGTGCTTCGCCCTCCTCGCCGACTCCATCAAGGCGCTCATGCGCGACGGCAAGGAGGTCCTCTGGGGCTCGATGATCAAGCAGACGATGCAGCGCAAGAAGCCCGAGTTCAACGAGGAATACTTCGGCTACTCGACGTTCTCGGCGCTCCTGGAGCACGCCGAGAAGCACCACGTCATCAGGCTGCGGCGCGATCAGCGCTCCGGCACGTACGTGGTGACCGGCTTCGACAGCGGCGAGGCAAGCGCCCACGCCCCGGAGCCCGAGGCCCCCGCCGAGGAGAAGCCGGCCGAGAAACCCCGCCGCCCGCGTCGCCGCTCCCGCAAGACGCCCAAACCCGCCGCCGTCGAGACTGCCTGAGAAGAGCCCTTGCCCAGCGCGGGTGTCATCCTGAGGGAGCCTCGCCGCAGGCGAGGCGACCGAACGATCTCACCACACGTGCGGCTCGGTGAGATTCTTCGGCCCGCCGGGCCTCAGAATGACAAGATGGGCAAACGCAAGGGGCGCCCCTACCCTGGCTTTGTTCTCTCGACGAGCAGCGTTGCTGCAAACGCCAGCGCCCCTGCCGCGACTCCCGGGACGATGTAGCCGATGCCCATCTCTCGGACCGCGGGTGGGAACAGCTCGCCGAAGAAGCCGTAGCGGTCGAGCACGAACGAGATCACGACCGCGGCGAGGCCGCAGAAGGCGCCCGCCCGCGCCGGGCGCTGCGGCGGTTCGTCCCACAGCAGTGCAAGCGTCGGCCAGAACAGGCTTGCCGCCAGCAGCCCCGAGGAGAGGTAGAACAGCTCGGCGAGCGAGCGCGAGGCGAACGCCACCGCGAGCGCCGCGATGCAGGCGAGGCCGTTGGCCCAGCGGGCGCGGGAGAGGTCGCGGGCGTTCTCGCCCACGGCCCGCATCCCGTCCCGCGCCACCGTGATCGCCACGACATTTGCCGTGGTTGACACGGTGGAGAGCGCCACGGCCGCGAGGCCCGTAAGCAGCACGACCTCCATGCCGGGCGGGAGCAGGCTGTGCAGCAGGGGACCCAGCACGGTGCCCTTCACCACCGAGGGGTCCGGAAAGAGCACCCTGGCGCGCGCCGCCAGCACGGCGGGGAGCCCGAGCACGAAAACCAGCGAGGCCGCGGCGGTGACAGCGAGCGCGAGACGCGCCTGGCCGTCGCTGGGGGCGGCCGTCAGCCGCAGCCAGATGTCGGCCTCCGCGAGCCAGCCAGTGATGTAGGCCAGCAGCGTGATGCCGAGGACGGCCGGCGTCGGCCCGCTGATGCCGAGCCAGCCGTGCCAGCCGGCGCCCAGGCCGCTGCCGGCACGGGCGCCGACGACGACCAGGAAACCCACGATGAGGGCGAACTGCGCCACATCAGTGGCCACGACCGAGCGGAACCCTCCCGTCCAGGCGTACGAGGCGACCAGCACGGCGATAGCCGTCATCGCGAGGCGCGGCGAGACCGCGAGCAGTGGTGCGAGCAGATCGCCGGCAGCGGCGATCTCGGCCCCGCACCAGGTGAGGAACACGGCCACGAGGACCGCGACCGTCAGCCAGCGGAGCCCGTTGCCGTAGAGCTTCCCGAAAAGCTCGCCCTGCGAGAACGCCGCGAACCGTCTCAAGCGCGGGGCGAGCACGGCGAACAGGCCGAGCACTGCGAGCCAGGGGATCGCAAGCAGCCACGCACCTCCCGGCCCCCAGCGGTAGAGCAGCTCGACGCCGTAGACCAGCGACCAGGACACCGAGAGCATCGAGGCCGAGATGGACATCCCCAGGCTCCAGCCCGTGATCGAGCGGTGCGCTGTCCAGAACCCCTCGGCGTCGCTGCCGATACGTCTCTCGGCCCGCCACGACGCGAAGCCGATCGCGATCATGACGGCAGCCAGCACGATCGCGGCGAGGCGCGCGAGCAGCGTCGTGCTCATGACCACAGGGTAGCCGATCCGCGCGGTGGGGCCGCGCTGCAGGCTTGCGGAGATCCTTCGCCCCACCTGCGGCAGGGCTCAGAATCTTCATGTGCCGTTGGCAAAGCCTGGACCATGAAAGATCTTGACAACGGTCATCCCGAGTCCTGCCGCAGGCAGGGCGAGGAATCTGGGTGGAGGAAGCCCGCATCTGAAGCCCCCTCCCAGATCCCTCGCTGCGCTCGGGATGACCCTTTGGGGTGCGGGGCTTTCTGGGCAATGACGCGAAGCGATCGAGCCTCAAAGGCTTAGAGCGATAGCCATGCGAAATTCGTCAAAGCCCGAGGGTGAGGCCGACGTAGACGTTCCGGGTCGCGGCCGGGATGAAGACCGGGGCGCCATCGTCCCCGAGGTAGCCGAATGCGGTGTAGGTCGCGTTGAGCACGTTGTTCAGGCGGAGATTGACCCCGATCTGGCTCAACCCGATGGCCCTGGCCGTCGAAGTTGGCAGATTGGCCTGGACACCGAGGTCCACCACCGTGAACGCCGGGTTGACGAGAGGCACGTAGCCGGGTTGCTCGCGCGCCTCGGGGTTGCGCCGGTTGTCCTGGGTGTTGTCGAGGTAGAACTGGCCGACGTACCGCCCGGTCAGGCTGAGCTGTGCGAGTCCCAGCTTCGTCCTCGCGGTGAGAGACGCGAGCACGTTGGGGTAGCCACCCAGGACGTTGCCGTCGTAGATGTTGGCCGTGCCGTCGTAGTTGTAGTCGCGGTACCGGACGAACGTGTTGTGCGAGAGGGTCAGCGCGGCGTCCATCCCAAGGTAGCGGGATGGATCGGCCGAAGCGTCTACCTCCAGTCCGGTGTGGCGTGAATGGGCGCCGTTGCCGTAGATCGGTACCCCGGAGGAGTCCAGCCTGCCCGCGTAGACGATCTCGTTGGGGAAGTTCATCCAGAAGGCGTTAGCGCGCAACCGCCACGCTTGCCTGCGCACGGACACGCCCGCCTCCCAGTCCCACACGTCCTCGGGCTTGAGCGTGACGCGCTCGCCGTAGTAGTCCTCGGGGTCGTAGATGGTCCGGAACGCGGGCTCGTGCAACCCCCGCGCGACGTTGACGTAGAGGTTCGCGTCCGGGGTCAGGGTGTAAATGGCCCCGGCGCGCGGCATGAGGAAGTTGAAGGTGTCGGTGAACGCCATGTCCTTGAGCCTGTCGTGCGAGAGCTGGTAGCTCTGCTGGGCGGCCTCGATCCCCGTGGTGATGGTCAGGCGGTCGCTCGCCCGCCAGGCGGCGGTCCCCAGGAGGGAGCCGGTGCGCTTCTCCACCTGGTAGTCGTAGTAGCGATGGTTCGGAGACACGCCAGGTGGGTAGTACTGCGCCCACTCGACATCGCCGAAGTGGCGGCCGTTGTGGAAGCGCAGCTCCCCCTTGAGCGTCCACGTCCAATCGCCTGTGGTGTGGGTCAGGGTCGGGACCCAGCCGGCGTCCCACTCATCGACCTGCCGGCGGCGCACGAGGTCGGTGGTGGTGATGATCGTGCCGTCCGGCTGTGAGATGTCGGGCAGGTTGTACTCGACGAGCGTCCGGTCCTTCTTGTACTCGTCGTAGAAACCGCTCCCGGTGAAGACGAAAAACGTCTGTGCGAGCTGCGTCTGGGGCGAGATCTGCAGCTCGTGGACGAGCTGGAAGTGAGGCTGGGTGAAGTTGTCCTGCTCGCCGGGGTAGGTGAGGGGGTTGGTGCGGCGGTCGCGGTCCGCGTTTCCGGTGAGGCCGCCTTCGAGCACCGACTTCGGCACCCCGTCGTACGCCAGGTGGGTGTTCTCCGGGCCTCCGAACATCACGATCCGGACGCGCGAGCTCTCGCCGAAGTGGGTGAGGGAGAAGAAGTAGTTCCACATGTCCACCCACGACTGGTCGCGGTAGCCGTCGGTTGTGATCTTCGAGTAGCGGGCGGACAGGGCCCAGGTCCCGTTGATCAGGCCGGACTCGAAACGTGCGGTAAGCCTCCTGGTGTTGAACGAGCCGAACCCACTGGTGAGGGAGAACGAGCTCTGCATCGCCGGGGGCGCAGTCGTGATATCCACCGCACCACCAATCCCCGAGAGCCCGAACACGCCGCGCTGGATCTGCATGTCGCCGGAGGTGGAAAGGAAGTCCGCCAGGTCGATGAAGTACAGCTCGCCATCCTCGGCGTCGTTGAGCGGGGCACCGTTGAGGGTCATGCGCGTCTGCGCCTGGTTGAACCCTCGGATCCAGTAGTAGGAGTAGCCGATCCCGTTGCCGCTGTCGTTGTACGCGAAGAACGACGGCGCGACCTGGGAGAGCAGGATCGCCGGGTCCTGGGACCAGTAGGTCTCGCCAACGCGCTCCTGCGGGACGTTGCTGAAGCTGACCGGATCGCTGCCCTCCCTGGCGCGGGTAGCGGTCACCTCGATCCGGTCGGCGAGCGAAATGACGGGCTCGAGCGCGACCGCCAAGGGCCCTCCAGGCGGGACGGCCAGGGGCAGGTGTGCGACGCGGTAGCCGGGGTGTGACACCGCGAGCGTGACGAGACCGGCCGAGAGGACCTCGATGATGAACGCGCCGCCGTCGTCGGTGGTCGCCGCGTTGGCGCCGGTCGCGTCGAGAAGCTCCACGCGCGCCTGAGTGACCGGCTTGCCGGTGACCGCATCGCGGACGGTGCCGCGCAGCGTCGCGGCTCCGGCAAGAGCCGCGGCCGCGAGAAAGACGAAAAGCGCCAGAATCATCCTGCGCACTGCCAGCCTCCCTCCGGGTGCTGCCTGGGGGAGCGGTCGCGTGGTGAGCCTGGCGCCTTCGTGCCCGTTCCCTCCGCCGGCATGACCCGGATCAGGTTCCAAGGGTGTGATCTCAGCCCTGCCGAGGCAGGGCACCCCTACGGAGAAATGGAAGCAAGATTCAAGGAGCAGAACTACCGGACACAATCTGGAGCCTCAGCGACGATCCGTCAAGTGGGCTTAGACTCGCAGGCCGGAGGACTCGGAGCGATGCGCGTGGAGCTGGAAACGGTGGCGCTGGAGGTCGAGGACCACGGGGAGGGCGTGCCGGTGGTGCTGTTGCACGGGTTTCCGCTCTCCGCCGAGATCTGGACGCCGATCCGCACCGCGCTGGAGCAGGCGGCGCGCCTGGTCACGCCGGACTTGCGCGGTTTCGGCTCCTCGGAGAGGCCCGAGGGAGACTACGGCATGGAGACGCTGGCGGACGACGTCGTGCGCCTCGCCGATCGCCTGGCCCTGGACCGGTTCGTTCTTGGTGGGCACTCCATGGGCGGCTACATCGCGCTGCGCGTGGCGGCCGGCCACCTGGAGCGGCTGGCGGGGCTCGTGTTCGTCAGCAGCAGGGCCGGCGCCGACTTGCTCGAGGGCAGACTCAGGCGGGAGGCGGGCATCGAGAAGATCCGCCGTGGCGAGGCGGCTGCATTCCTCGACGAGTTCGTTCCGAACCTGGTCGGCCCCTCGACGAAGCAGCGCGGGCCCAGGTTGCTCGCGGAGCTCCGATCGATTGCCGGAGAGGTCCCCGGGCACGTGCTGGCCGCCTGCCTCGCCGGGATGCGCGACCGTCCCGACAGCTCTGCGTTGCTGCCGCAGCTCGACGTGCCCGCACTGGTGATCGCGGGGCAGGAGGACGGCATCGTGCCCGTGGACGAGGCGAGGGCCATGGCCGCGGCCCTGCCTCGGGCGAGGCTCGCGGTCATCCCGCAGGCCGGCCACACGCCCAGCATCG
Source organism: Thermoanaerobaculaceae bacterium (assembly GCA_963754345.1). GTDB lineage: Bacteria > Acidobacteriota > Thermoanaerobaculia > Thermoanaerobaculales > Thermoanaerobaculaceae > RBG-13-68-16. The sequence continues at coordinate 9,912 of CAVWFZ010000018.1, forward strand.
AGAGGCCGATCCCCACGGCCGAGGCGATTCTCGCGTTTCTCCGCGAGCACTTCCCGCCGCAAGCGAGGATCAGTTCGCCCCCGGGCACGCGCACGAGCTGAAGCCTCTTCGCGAGGGAACGGGTCCCTGGCCGCCGTGCGTCAGAGCGTTTCCCTCGCGCCTTACCCTCATCACTCGCCCATCGTCCCGCGTGCCTGTATCATTGCCATATGTGCGGACGGTTCACCCAGGCGACCGATGCGGAGATCATTGCGAAGGTGTTCGAGCTGCCCGGCAAGCCCGTCCTCTCGCGCCGCTACAACGTCGCGCCCACGCAGTACGTGGCCGCGGTCCGGATGGGTGCCTCCGGCCGGGAGCTGGTAAACCTGCACTGGGGCCTGATTCCGTCCTGGGCCACGTCTACGTCCACGGGCTCCAGCATGATCAACGCCAGGGTCGAGACGTTGGCGGAGAAGCCGGCGTTCCGTTCGGCGTTCCGTGCCCGCCGGTGCCTGATCGTGGCGGACGGCTTCTACGAGTGGCAAAAGATCGACAAGGTCAAGCGGCCGTACTACATCTCCTTCGAGGATCACCGCCCATTTGCTTTCGCGGGTCTGTGGGAACGCTGGCACGGAGACGGTGACGACGCCGTGGAGTCGTGCACCATCGTCACGACGACGGCCAACGACCTCGTCGCGCCCATCCACGACCGCATGCCCGTCATCCTCAACCCCGAGGACCACAAGTTCTGGATCGACCCGACGGTGACGGAGCCCGAGCGCCTGCTCCCGCTCCTGCGCCCCGCCGATTCCAGGGCGATGGACGCCTACCCCGTGAGTCTTCTGGTCAACAACCCCGCCAACGACCTCCCCGGCTGCCGCGTGCGGGTGGGGAAGTAGCTCCCCAAAGGGCGAAGATCACACGCCAAGGGTCGCGGGCACGTGCGCGTACTCCCGCCACCGGCGGTGGTACCAGAAGTACTGCTCGGGGAAGGCACGGATCGCCCCGGCAAGGGCCTCGTTGCACGCCACCGTGATCTCGTGGCGGAGCCGCTCCTCATTGCCGCCTGCGGGCATGGCAAGGCGCGTGATCTCGACGATGTGCTCACCACGGGTCACGCGCCGGCCCGCCATGAGGAAGATCGGCGTGTCGTGGCGGGCGGCGATCGCGCCCGGCAGCGGCAGCGTCGAGGCCACCCTGCCGAAGAACGGCGCGAAGTCCCCGCGCCGACCGGCGTTGTGGTCGGCAACCATTACCACCGCGCGTCCCTCCTGGAGGCAGCGCAGGATTTCGCGCGGCGCCCCCTTGCTTTTGGGCACGAAGCGCACCGCGTCCCCGGGTATGCCGAGGATGAAGCGTTGCACTTTGGGGTTGTGCTGCCGCCCAACGAGCAGGGCGCTCGGGATTCCGGCGGCCGCGAGCGCGGTGACGTAGAGCGCCCAGGCACCCAGGTGTGGCGTCACGACGATCGCCCCGCCGCCTTCACCGAGCGTTGCCCGCAGGCCTTCCGCACCCGGCAGGCTCACCAGCTCCCCGACCCGATCGCGGTCCGAGCCCGCGAAACGCACGAACTCCGCCACGGTGCGGCCGAAGTTGCGTGCCGCGCGCGCGGCGATCCGCCGTCGCTCGCGAGGGCTCGCCGCCGGGAACGCCTGCGCCAGGTTGGCCAGGACGAGGCGCCTCCGGATCCGCAGCAGCCAGCCGGCCCGGCCCAGGGCCGCGCCAAACTCGAGGGCGAGGCCGCGCGGCAGTGCCCGCAGGAGCGACGCCAGTGCCGCCACGGCGGCGTGCTCGAGGTGGTAACGCGCCTTCATGGGTCCCCTGTGACCGCGGTGCGCGCCGCGGCCAGCGTACTGCGGAACCCCGCCGCATCCCCCGCGGCCACCAGCGCCACGAGCTGGTCGAGAGCCTCGCGCGTGGCCCGGTACACCTCCTCGCGGTGCGGGTTCAGGCGCTGGATGTCGAGGTAGAGCGCCGGGTCCTCAGCGAGCACGGAGAGGGCCGTGGAAGCCTGGCGCGTGAACGTCGTGGAGGCGCAGGCCTGCAGCTCGCGAGGGTCGAGCCCCGATCGGGTGAGGGCGCTGCCGAAGAGCATCCCGGTCAGATGGGCGAGCCCCAGCAGCCAGCCCATCAGCCGATCGTGGTGGGCGAACGGGATCGTGATCAGGTGCGTGTACGGGTGCCGGAGCAACGCCTCGATGCGCTCCCGCTCGGCCTCCGGGTCCTCCCGGCAGGCGAGCACGAACGTCAGGGGCTGGTAGGGGGACTTCCCTGGCCCGAACATCGGGTGCAGCGCCGAGACGGCGACGCCCCGCTGGCGCGCCTTCTCCAGGGGAGCCACCAGGTGCGCCTTGATGGATGCAATCTCCACGACCACGCCGCGCGGGCGCCGCTCCAGCACGGCGTCGAGCACATCCGGCGTCGACCCAAGCGGCACGGACACCACGATGTGATCGTAGGCATCGAGATCACGAACGTCCTCGAGCCTGGCGTGGCGCCCTTCGGAGCCCAGGTTGGCGCCCCAGGCTGGATCAACGGCGTCCACACGATGACCGACCAGGGGGAGGAAGTCGCAGAGCCAGCCTCCCATCGCGCCCGCGCCCCCGAGCACGAGCACACGGCCGCCGCGTTCGGCGCGCGCCGCAACGCCCACCCTGTGCTGGCGCTCCACCGAGCCGCGCATGATCGCGTGGAAGATCTCCTCCATCACGTCCTCGGAGACCCCGCACGCCTGGGCGTGCTCGCGTGCCCGGGTGAGGACGCGGTCCTCGACGTCGCGCACCACGACGGGGGCGCCCGTGGAGGCCTTGATCGTCCCCACGGCGTCGGCCAGCTCCATGCGCCGCCGCAGCAGCTCGAGCAGCGCGCGGTCCACCTCGCCGATCGCGTCGCGCAGCCGGGAAAGCTCTTCCTTCTCTTGCATCGTGCCTCCTCGCAGTGGCTGCCGGAGGAAATCTAGCAGAGCGCCGGCTCGCTGCGCCGGGAGCGTGGTCAACGAGAGTTGAGGGGTGTCTATGTGTGAAGAAATTCACAAGTAGAATCAGACGACCTCGGTGATCGCGATGTCGGGCCCGAGCCGGATGTCGTGCGCCAGATCCGCCTCGCCAATCCGCCCGCCCGGCCGTGCCGCGATCTCGGGCAAACCCGGCGGCACTCCGATTTCAAAGACGCGACCTTCTCTCCGGACGAAGTCTATCCCCGGTTTCCGTGGTGAACAGCTCGGGTCCGGCGCGCCTGCCGGAATGCCTGGCGAGGCGGTGGTTGTTCAGTACTGGGAGGTCGCGAGGTGGAGTTCGTGACGGTGGCGCGGGTAGGGGAGATACCGGATGGGGAGGGCCGCGCCTTCGACGTCGACAGCGTGGCCGTGGGCGTCTTCAACTGCGGTGGGCAGTACCTAGCGGTTGGCGACGTCTGCACCCACGCCCACGCGCTGCTGCACGAGGGCAGCCTCGACCGAGTGCGGTGCACCATCGAGTGCCCGCTCCACGGAGCCGAGTTCGACTTGCGGACGGGCGAGGTACTCACCCCACCGGCAACCGAGCCAATCACGACGTTCGCCGTTCGATTGAGGGACCGCGAGATCGAGGTTTCAGTCGCCCCCCGGGAGTGAGCGATGACCAACTTTGTCAACCCAGCCGTCCTCGTGAGCACGGACTGGGTAGCCGAGCACCTCTCCGAGAACGACGTGCGCATCGTGGAATCGGACGAGGAGGTGCACTTCTACGTGCAGGGAACCGGCACGCACGGCTGAGGCCCCGGGGTCCGACCCTGGGGAATTGGCGGTCCGCCGCACGCGGTTGACTTGGACAAGACCAGGGCGGCGCGTCGGGCCGCGGAGTCGATCCCCCCGAGGCAGAAGGTGCGTAAGCCATGATGGCAGAGGAAGAACGCGACTTACCCGTGCCGGTGGCGGCAGTCGGCGTCCTTTCCACCTCAACGGCAGATCGGCTTGCGACACCAACCCTCACGATCGGCTCCGAATGCGGCAACCGGTCTGTGGGCGGTCCACGCCGGGGTCGCAGGCGGCTTCGGGCGGTTCGCGTTGGTCTAGAAAGAGGTGAGACATGGCGGACTACATGAACCCCGAACTCCTGGTGAGCACCGATTGGGTCGCGGAGCACAGCAGTGACCCGGCGGTGAGAATCGTCGAATCCGACGAGGACGTGCTCCTCTACGAAACCGGGCACATCCCCGGGGCGGTCAAGGTGGACTGGCACACCGATCTCAACGACGAGCGCATACGCGACTACATCGACGCCCCGGCGTTTGCGCGGCTGATGGGTGCGCTCGGCATCGGCAACGACACCACGGTGGTGTTTTACGGTGACAAGAGCAACTGGTGGGCGTGCTACGCGTACTGGGTGTTCCGCCTGTACGGACACGACAAGCTCGCTGTGATGAACGGCGGCCGCAAGAAGTGGCTCGCCGAGAAGCGGCCGCTGACGCGCGAGGCGCTTTCCTATCCGGCGACCACCTACTCCGTCACGGATGCCCACCTGGAGATCCGGGCGTTTCGCGAGGACGTCTTGAGGCATATCGGCAGGCCGAATGCGCGGAGGGAGCGTGTCGAGCTGCCCGAGGGCAACGCGCTCGTCGATGTCCGCTCCCCCTCCGAGTACTCCGGCGAGCTGCTGCACATGCCGGACTACCCGCAGGAAGGCGCCTTGCGTGGTGGCCACATCCCCGGGGCAGTGAGCATCCCGTGGTCCAAGGCTGTCGCGGACGACGGCACGTTCAGGTCCGCCGACGAGATCAAGAGCCTCTACGAAGCGCAGGGGATTACACCGGGCAAGGACATCATCGTGTACTGCCGCATTGGTGAGCGCTCATCGCTGACATGGTTCGTGCTCCACGAGCTGATGGGCTACAGGAGGGTGTGCAACTATGACGGCTCGTGGACGGAATGGGGCAACGTGGTCGGGCTCCCCGTCGAGAACCCGTCGCTCGAGGAGCGCCGGCGGAAGGAAGCCCGCACGGCGCCACGCCCCGAGATGGGGACGATGTGAACCGGGCGGAAATCATCGATTTCCTCGTCGAGCATGCCCGCTCGCCGAGCAACCGCGGGCGGCTCGCCGACGCCGATGTGATCGTCTCGGGAGGCAACCCAAACTGCGGCGACGTGGTGACCATTTTTCTCAGGGTCGACCACGAGAACGACCGGGTCGCGGCGGTGAGCTTCGAAGGCGAGGGGTGCACGATCTCGCAGGCCGCCGCGTCCATCCTCACGGAGACGGTGAGCGGCTCGCCGCTCGGCGAGATCGAGGCAAAGGACTACCAAGGGATGATGGACGTGCTGGGGAGAGAGGTAGTGCGCAGCCGGCCGAGCTGTGCCACCCTCGCCCTCAGCACCCTCAAGGCGGCGATCAAGAAGTACCGTCGCCAGCGCACCGCGGAGGCCGTGGACGGAGCGTCGACTCCCGAGGGGCCATCGAGTCGAGAGGTAGGCGGGCCGCCAGCGGCGTGCCATACCGAGTAGGAGCGGCTAGACCGGCGTCTGGCGCCGGAAGGATCTCCGCCTTACGGCAGTCCGGACGCTTGCTCGCGCGGCTCGGACGGCCGCAGGAGCTGCAGATCGTAGAGTGCCTTGTACAGGCCGCCGCGGGCGAGCAAATCCTCGTGGCGGCCCTCCTCCACCAGGCGGCCGAGGTGGAGGACAAGGACGCGATCGCAGCCGACCACCGTGGCCAGGCGGTGGGCGATGATGAGGGCCGTGCGGCCCTGCAGGACGCGCTCCAGCGCCTTCTGGATGATCTCCTCCGTGATCGGATCCACCGACGAGGTCGCCTCGTCGAGGAGCAGGAACTCGGGGTCGCCCACGAGGGCGCGGGCGAAGGAGATGAGCTGGCGCTCACCGACCGAGAGGCCCGTGCCGCGCTCGCCCAGCGTGAAGTCCAGTCCCTGGGGTAGGCGGTCGAGGAGCGCTCCCGCCCCGACTTGCTCCAGCGCCCAGCGGATGCGAGCGTTGTCGATACCGCGGCGCCCAAGGGAGACGTTCTCGCGCAGGGTGCCGGCAAAGCAGTCGATCTCCTGCAGCACCACCGCGAAGCGGCGGCGCAGGTCGGTGAGGTTCCAGCGGCGTACGTCCACACCGTCCACCACCACGGCTCCGCGCTGCGGGTCGTAGAAGCGCAGCAGCATGTTGACGAGGGTCGTCTTGCCGGCGCCAGTGTGACCGACGACCGCCAGCCGCTCGCCTGGGCGCGCCTCGAAGCTCAGGTCGCGCAGCGCCCAGCGTTCCTCCTCATAGGCAAAGGAGAGGGTCTGGAAGGCTAACGTGCCGAGCCGGCCGGGCGGGTCAGCCGGTTCGGCGGGCGAGACGATCTGCGGCTCGGTGGCGAGCAGTCCCTGGAGGCGCTCGGCGGCGGCAAACGACGCCTGGAGGATGTTGTAGTTCTCGGCGAGGTCGGCGATCGGACGGAAGAAGCGCTGCACGTACTGCAGGAAGGCGACCAGGACGCCGAGGGAGAGGGCGCCGCGGTAGGACCAGATACCGCCGAAGACCAGGAGCATCACGGTGCCGAACGCGATCAGGAGCTCCACGCAGGGGTAGAACACCGCGTAGTAGAAGACGCCGCGTATGTTCACGTCGCGGTGGGCAGCGTCGACCTCCCGGAACTTCTCGGAGTCCCGTGCCTCCGCCCGGGCAAGCTGCACCACCGACATGCCGGCCAGGTGCTCCTGCAGGTGCGTGTTGATCGCCGCCACGCGGGTGCGGACCTCGCGGTAGATCGTCCGTGCCCGCTTGCGGAACCACGTGGAGAGCAGCAGCATGAAAGGCAGCACCGCGAACGCCACCAGGGCGAGGCGCCAGTCGAGGGTGAACAGGATCCCGGCGATGCCGCCCAGCAGGACAAGGTCTGCCAGGATCTCCACCAGGCCGGAAGTGAAGAGCTCGTTGAGCGCCTCCACGTCGGTTGTGAGACGGGTGATGACCCGACCGGCCGGGGTGCGCGAGAACCACGCGACCTCGAGTTTCTGCAGGTGCGCGAAGAGCGCCTCGCGCAGGTCGCGCATCACGAGCTGCCCGGTCATCATCATGGTGCGCGCCTGGAAAATCAGCAGCGCCGCCGACCCGAGAAGGCTCGCCAGGAAGAGCACCGCGAGTGTTCCGATTCCTCCGGCGCCGGTGCTGGGCAGGTGCAATGCCTGGATGAAGTGGAGCACGCGCTGGGCGCCAGTGCTGGGCTCCGGCTTCATGTAGAGGTCGATGGCGGCTGCCGTGAGCAGCGGCCCGGCCACCTGCAGCAGCGACCCTGCCAGCACCAGCACCGTCGCGGTGACGATCCGCCGCCGGTGCGGCCGCGCCCAGACGAGCAGCCACCGGAGGAGGGAGCGGTCGGCCCTCGCCCCGGGCAGCGGTGCGGCGTCGGTCTCGAGCGCGCTCATCCTGCGGGGCCCTTCTCCGCAGGCGTGGCCTGCAGCGGCGGGACGAGCGGCCGGCCCACCCTGGCACCCCACCGCTGCAGGTCCGCGAGAAGCTGCAGCAACCGGAAGCGCGCGGTGCGGCGCCAACGGCCCGGACCCGCGACGTCGGCCGCCAGCATCGAGATGACTGCCGCCCGCAGCTGCAGGGCATCGCTCGGGTTGAAGAAGAGGGCCAGGAAGTGAGGGTCGTAGTAGGCGCGAATGAAGGAGAAGAAGAGCCGCTGGAGCGACCTCGTGAGCGCGATCGTGGGGCCGAAATCGCTGCCCTCGACCCTGTTGCGGCGCGCCAGGGCCTCGATCACGTCCTGGGCCGCAGACGCCCCGGCGGTCGTCCCGATGAACACCCCGGTCGAGAAGATCGGGTCGAGGAACCCGGCGGCGTCGCCGATCATGCAAAACCCGTCGCCGCCGACGTGCATCACGCGGTACGAGAAGTTCTGGACCGCGTTGAAGGGGATCAGGCTCCGGGCGCCGGCGAGGCGCCTCGCGACCTCGGGCGTGGACTCCACGGCGCTGGCGAAGAGGGCTTCGGGGCCGCCCGAGTGGGCGCGCCACTTCTCGACGTCGAGGACCGCGCCGACGGAGACCGTGTCGTCGGCGAAGGGGATCAGCCAAAACCAGCCGCCGTTCGTGAGGGCGATGGTGATGTTGCCCGCCTCCCGGCCGGGCGGCAGCCAGACACCGCGGAAGTGGGAGACCGCCGCGACCTTGCGGTGCCTCTGGTAGGGAAAGCGCCAGCCCATGCGGCTCGCGAGAAAGGAGGACTGGCCGCTGGCGTCGAGGAACACCCGGCTCCGCAGCACGTACTCGCCCCCGTCGGGGTCGCGGACCGTGAGGCCCACGAAGCGGCGCCCGTCCCAGTGCGGCGCGGCCGCGCGCCAGCCCTCCAGCACCTCGGCCCCCTCGGCTCGAGCGTGGGTGAGCAGCGCCTGGTCGAACTCATCGCGGCGCACCTGGTAGGCATGGGGGAGCGCGGGGGGGAGCGCCTCGTCGAACCAGAATGCCACCTGGGCGCTCCCGTCGGCCGTCACGAAGCTGGCGCCTTCCTTGCGGCGCGTGTGGGGGAGGGAGCGCACCGTCTCGTGCACACCCAGGCGGTCGAGGAGCGGAAGGGTGTGAGGCAGCAGCGACTCGCCGACGTGGAAGCGGGGGAAGCGCTCGCCCTCCACGATCACGGTCTCGATCCCTGCGCCGGCGAGCAAGGCGCCGGCTGTGCTTCCGGCAGGCCCGCCGCCCAGGACCAGCACGTCCACGCTGCGGTCCCGCACCATCGCCAAAGTATACCTCGTCTCGTTATAGTTTCCCGAGGATCACGCCGAGCGCTTCAAGCTCGCCGGTTGTCGCGTAGAAGTGGGGCGAGAAGCGCACCCACCCGTGCCGCGAGGCCACCTCGATGTGGCGCTCGCGCAGGCGCTTGCTGATCTCTTCGGCGGGCAGGAACGGGTGCCGCGCCGCCACAATCCCGGCGATTGGGTGGGCCGAGCCCGGCGAGCCGACGTGCCAGCCCGCCTTCAGGAGCTCTTGCGTGATCGTGCGGGCGTGGCCCTCCACCCGCTCGAAGACGTTGTCGAGCCCAACCTCGAGCAGCAGGTCCAGGGCCGCCGCCAGGCCGGCCACCAGCACGTTGGGCATCGCCCCCGGCTCGAAACGCCGGCCGTCCTCATGGAAGACCAGCTCGTGCAGGAAGAACTGGCGCTCAGGCCGCTTCACGTTGAGCCAACCCGCGAGCACCGGCTGGAGGCCGGCGCGCAGCTGCTGGCTGGTGACCATGATCCCGAGGCCCTCCGGGCCGAGCAACCACTTGTGCCCGTCGGCCACCAGGGCGTCCACGCCCAGGTCCTCAAAGCGGTCCGGGAGCACCCCGAGTCCCTGGATCGCGTCCAGCACGACGAGGATCTTGCGCTCGTGCGCGATGCGGGCCAGGTCCGCCACCGGGGCCACCCATCCGGTGTGGAACGCCACCCAGGAGATCGCGAGCAGCTTGACCGGCGGGGCGAGGAGCGGCTCGACGGTCTCCAGCGTGATCCTGCCGCCGGGCGTGGCGAACCGGCGTACGGCGACACCGCGGCGGTTGAGCGCCAGGTACGGTGCCACGTTGGCGGCGAACTCCTCCTCGCCCACCAGGACCGCGTCCCCCTTTCGCCAGGGCAGGCCCTGCGCGATCAGCGAGAGGCCCTCGGAGGTGCTGCGTACCAGCGAGACGTCCTCCGGCCGGCAGCCGGCCAGCTCGGCCGCCAGGGCGCGCGCCGAGAGCTCCGTCTCCTTCCAGTTCCGCCAGTTGTGCGAACCGGTTGTCTCCTGCTCGGCGATGCGCGCGCGCATCGCCTCCGCCACCCGCGAGGGCAGCGGCGCCACCGCGGCGTGGTTCAGGTAGAGACAGTGCTGGCGCACGGGGAACTCCGGCAGCCAGCGCGCGAGGTCCAGGGGCACGCCGCGAGTATAGCCGGGCCAAGGAGCCTGTTCGGGAACCGGACGGAAGCGGGCCTTGTCCCGCGTTGTGGCGCCGGTTACAGTCGTGGCAGAGGCGGAAGAGGCATGTGCGGGATCGCGGGCTTTGCGGGCCGGGAGCCGGGCGGCGAACAGGGGCTGGTGGAGGCGATGCTTCGCACGCTCGTCCACCGCGGCCCGGACGCGGTGGCGTGGCGCAGCGGTCCGGGCTGGGCGTTCGGCGCGCGCCGCCTCGCGATCATCGACCTGGCGACCGGCGACCAGCCGGTCGCCGACGAGACCGGAGGAGTCATCGCCGTCTGCAACGGCGAGATCTACAACTACCGGGAGCTGCGGCGGGAGCTCGCGGCACGCGGCCACGTCTTGCGCTCGGCGGGGGACACCGAGGTGCTTGTCCATCTCTGGGCGGAGCACGGGCCGGCAATGCTCGGGCGGCTGCGCGGGATGTTCGCCCTCGCGATCTTCGACGTCGGACGCCGGGTGCTCTTCGTGGCGAGGGACCGGCTCGGCAAGAAACCGCTCTACTGGACGCGGAGCGGCGGCGGCGTGGTCTTCGCTTCCGAGCTGAAGGCGTTGCGCGTGGCTCTGCCCGTTACGCCGGCGCCCGACAGGGGTGCCCTGCGATCCTTCCTGCGGTTCGGGTTCGTGCCCGAGGGTTCGTGCATCCTGGCCGGAGTGGAGAAGCTCCCGCCCGCGCACTGGTTGCTCCTCGACCTGCATACGGGCGAGGTGCAGGTCCAGCGGTACTGGCACCTGGCGTTCGAGCCCGACGAGACGGTGTCCTTCGCCCAAGCGCGCGATGAGATCATCCCGCTGCTGCGCGATGCGGTCCGCCTGCGTCTGCGCGCCGACGTCCCCGTCGGTGTTTTCCTGTCGGGGGGGTTGGACTCGGGGACGGTGACTTGCCTCGCTGCGCAGGAGGCCCCCGGTGTCCAGGCCATCACCGTCTCGTTCGCGGGTGGCGAGGACGAGGTGCCCCTCGCGCGTGCCACGGCTGCGAGGGCCGGGGCGCAGCTCACGCCGATCGAGGTGCGGCCCGAGGAGGGGCTGGGTCTGCTCCCCACCATGGCCGGGGTCTTCGACGAGCCGCTCGCCGACCCCTCGTGCATCCCGACCTACCTGGTCTCGCGCGAGGCGCGGCGGGCGGTCACTGTCGTCCTCAACGGCGACGGCGGCGACGAGGCGCTGGCCGGCTACCGTCGGTTCCTGGCGGCGCGTCTCCGGGAGCTGCCGGGCGCGCGGGTCTGGGGCGTCGCTGCGGCCCGCCTCTTGCCGGGAGTCCCGGCGGGCTGGCGGGAGCGCCTGGCGGAGGGCCTGCGTTCGAAGGGCGACCCGTACCTGGCCTGGGGCCCGGTCAAGTTCTCGTCCCCGGAGGTCGCCGCGCTGCTCGGCGAGGAGGGGCGTGCGCCCGCCGAACCGGCCGCATGGACCCCTCAGCAGCCCGGCGGCGCCGTGAACAGGATGCGGGCGCAGGAGCTGGAGTTCTTCCTCCCCGGCGACCTGCTGGTGAAAATGGACCGTGCGACGATGGCCTGCTCGTTGGAGGCCCGGTCGCCGTTCCTCGACCACGAGCTGCTAGAGCGGGTCGCACAGTTCTCACCAGCGCTCCTGCTGCGTGGCTGGCGGACGAAGGCCCTGCTCCGGGCCGCCACGGCCGGTCTTCTCCCCGACGAGGTGAGGCGCGCCCCCAAGCGCGGGTTCGAGGTGCCGCTCGCCGCGTGGCTCGCCGGTCCGTGGGCCGGGGAGGTGAGGGGCGTGTTGGAGGACCCGGCCGCCGCGATCCGCGCTCTCATCCCGGCCTCGCGCCTCGTTCCGTGGCGTGCCTGGGACAGGCGAGGGGACCCGCAGCGCGCCGCCCGCGCGGTCTATACTCTCATCACCCTGGAACACTGGCTCCGCAGATGGGGTTGATCTACCGCCGCGTGGACGTGGTCCAGAGCCGGGTGCCGTCGAGCGGGAGGTACGCCACCGAACAACCGGAGAGGCTCACCCCGCACACGGCGAGTATGTCCGACCGCAGCTCTTCCGGGGGTGGAACGAGCTCAAAAACCCTGCGCATCCGAGCCGGCTGAACGCCGGGCAGGCCCCACATGAAGCCGGTGAAGTACGAGACCTTCAGCACCTTGCGTTCCGAATCGAGCTCCCAGAAGCCCGGCGCACGGCCGCTGACCCGGGCCTGGTTGCCCAGCTGCCAGGAGAAGTTGTGTCCCTCGAGGGCGGTTGCGGGCAAGGGCGGCACACCGCGCCAGCCCGGGTTGAGGAACAGCGCGAGCCTCGGCTCGAAGGGCGCGCGCCGTGCGATCTCATCGGCCAGCTCACGCAGGCTGGTGGTCCGCCCGTCCACTGTGACGGGGAGCTCGCGCAACGCGCCCATGTCGAGCTTTGCGAACTGACCGGTGCCGCCGAGGGCGATGGCCCACGCGACGTGGACGTTCACGAAGTACGCCAGCGCGTAATCGGGGGACGGGAAGAGCTCCGGCCTGCTGCTCGGGCCGCGGACGGCCAGGGTCGCGAGATACCCGCGGAAGAGCTCCTGGCGTTGCTGCGTCCAGCTCTGGGGTGGGCCGACCTTCACGATCGCCTCGAGGGCCACCGCCAGTTGCAGGTCGGTGGGAGGCGCCACGGGGAGCGTCAGCTCGGATGCCGGCGGCGGCGGCAGGGCAGGCGGCGTGGTCTGCGGAGGCGGAGATGAGCACGCGGCGATGCTCACCGCGAGCATGCCAAGGCCGACAGCACCCGCCAGGGTTCTGCGCGCAACATTACCGCCCGCCCGCTCCTTCTTCACACGGGGATTGTAGCGGTCTCCGCGCCGTTAGTGGCGAGAGTGACTCGAAGAGCCGGAGGAATGCGGGGTCGAACGGCCCGTCGAGCTGGGCGGCGAGCTGGCGTGCGGGGCAAACCCTGAGCTCGGCGCCGAGCCGGCATGCGGGACATAGCTCGGGCTCGCAGTGCTGCGGCCCGGGTTCACCGGCGCCGGCTGGGCTGAGGTCGGGCGGTACACCTCGCGGGGGGCCGCTTGGTAGCGGTCAACGCTGCGCGAACGCCCCCAGGGTTCTGCCGTGACCACACGCACGGACCCTGAACCGGTCACCTCGCGCCGCACGACCCTCACCGGTGTCCGTTCCCCGGTGCCCCGGGGGTCCTCCTGCCACCTCGACGGGGCCCGCTCCCGCACCATGCTGGCCTGCTCGCGGGACGGCGGTCGGGCCGGTGGAGGCGGAGGAGGAGGCGGCGACGACGACGAGGATGAGGGGGGCGGTGGCGGTGGTGGAGGGGGCGGAGATGAAGACGACGAAGAGGGCGGCGGGGCCACGGATCCGCCCGATGAAGCGCCGGCACTGTGGCTGGATCCGGCATCGCGGCCGGGGCCCCCGTCCCGGGAGGAAGCGCCGCCGCGACCCTGGCCGCTGTCCCGGCTGGGCGGTGGCGCGACCTCACGCACCGGCGTGGTGCGTGCGCCTGCGTCGGGCCGCCCGTTCGGGGGTGCTGCACCGTCCCTGCCCGTCCGGCCGCGCTCGACGTACGGGCGGTTCCCCGTGCGGTCGCCCGGGCTTGCCACGCCGGTGGCGCCGCCGGTCGCCGCGCCACGCCCCCAGCGGTTGACGGGACCGTCGCGAACCACGCCGGAAGGCGCGCCGCGCTCCTGCAGGCCGGGGCTTCTCACCATGTCGTCGGTGCGGGTGGGACGGACCCCCGGTACGGTGGCGGCGATGCCGTTGCCGCTCAGAGGCTCACGGTGCAGGATGGACGAAAGATCGGGCACCTCGCGGTTGGTCGTGCCGCGGAAGAACGACTCCACACTCCGATCGGGGAGCCCGCGGCCGGGGGACGGCGTGACCAACGGGCCGGAGCGGACGAGACCCGTGCGGTCCTCCGGCTGCCCGCGCAGGAACCTGCCAGGCTCCAGGCGCACCCTCTCCAGGTGCGTGCTGGTGAACTGACCGGCGGACACGAAGGTCCAGGGATGAGGGTCGATGCTCGAAAGCCTGACGCGTCCCGAGAAGTCGAACGTCGCCTGGCTCCACCGGGCCGGGTAGAGCCACCCCGCACCCCAGCAGTGCGTGCACTGGTTGAAGTACCACCAGTCGTAGTACCCGCGCGGGCACCAGCCGACGTACCCGGGCGAGTACATCCAGTACACCCAGGCCGGCGACCACACCGGGTCCCAGCCCCAGACCCAGCCGAAGCTCCCATCGAGGTACCAGGAGCCGTAGTGGAAGGGGTACCAGCCCCAGGGCTCGTAGGAGATCCACGACCAGCCCACCGGCGTCCAGTACCAACGGCCGTAGGAGTAGGGGACCCATCCGACGCTCACGCGCGGGCGCCACATCCAGCTCGAGAACGACGAGACGTACACCCAATCGCCGTAGCCGTCGAGCACCGCCGCGCGACCTGCGTTACGCGTGTCGACGACCTGCGCCGTGCGGCTGCCGGGCGAGGGGTGACGCCTCTCCTGCACCCAGTTCCAGAAGTCGTCGGTCTGGTCCGAAAGGGAGGCCTTTTGCAGCTCACCGCTGCCGTCGATCGTGGCCTCCTCACCACCCCGCAGGATGGCGGAGCCGACGCCCACGGGCAGCTCGGCGAAACCCGAGAAGGCCTGCAGACGGATCTGGTTCCCGTTCAGCTCCAGCCGGTAGAGGCCCGGCCGGTTCAGGTACATGGTCCCGGCCGGCGAGTCGAAGCGCATGGTTCCGTCGCCAACCGTCGTCGCCGGGATCTCCACGACCGCCGTACCCTCCACGAGAAAGAGGACCGTGCGCGGGGACGAGTCGTCGCGGGAGAACGCCAGGGCATCGAAATCCAGGGTGGAGAACTGGTCCACCCACACCGTGCTGCCGTCCGCGAGCTGCACTTCCACGCGGGCACCTCGTGAGGTGTCGAGCCGGTCTCCGGCGAGAACAGGCATGTTGACGACCGCGTCCAGGCTCTCCTCGCCGTGCGCGGGGCGGATCGTCGCGTAGCGCTCGAGGTAGGAGATGTAGCTCAGCGAGGTCACATCGTCCCCGGCAAAGGCCACCGAGGCCAGGAACGCAACTGCCGGGACCACCGTGATTGCGAGAAGTTGGCGTCTCATCGTGCGCCTCCCTTCGCTCCTCGCCCCTACATAGTGCAAGACCCGTGCCACTATTTCGAGATCAACCTGTCCAGCACGACTTGTTGCTGAACCTGGCGCAGCTTGATGAGGGTCCCGCCCGGGTAGTACCCGGAGCGCAGGGAGACGTTGGTATAGGTCACGCACCCTGGCCCCATGAGCACCCCCGGGTTGAGCACCGTGTTGCAACCGGTGCGGCACCCATCGCCCAGAACCGCACCGAACTTCCTCAGGCCAGTGCGGACGGTCTCGCCCCCGTGGTGGAAGGTGACCTCGCGGCCGACGTTCTTCACGTTGGACAGAATCGTCCCCGCGCCGAGGTTGACGTCGCGCCCGAGGATGCTGTCCCCGACGTAGTTCTGGTGCGGTGCATGCGCATGGTCCAGGAAGATGGCGGTCTTGACCTCTGTGTGGGCTCCGGCGAGGCAGCCTTTGCCCATGACGATCCGCCCGCGCAGGTAGGCGCCGGTGCGGATCTCGCACCCGTCGCCGATGACCAGGGGTCCGCGCAGAGCGGCGCCGGGCTCGATCCGGCAATCCGCCCCGATGAAGATCGGTCCGCCCAGCACGTGCACCCCAGACGGGATCGGGGACAGCACCTCCCAGCGGGTCCAGGCCTGCAGGTACGCGTCGAGGGGATCGCCGAGCGCCTCCCAGACCGGTCGCCCGGGCCGGAACAGCGCGGCGTGCTCGAAGCCGGCGAGTTCGAAGAACTCGTTGGGCGGGAATCCGGCCATGAACGGAGTATACCGCCGCGCCAGCGCTGCATTGGCTTCTACGTCAATGCTGGTGCAGAGCGTTGGCGGAGTCGGGTACCACACTTTACTCTTGAGGCGACGGGCAACAGTCTACCTGCCGAGCAGAGTCGAGGGTGAAGCGCTGGCCTTCCGAACCGGAGTGTGGCTACCCGGCCTCCGGGGCCGCCCGCTTGACCACCACCAGCGTCTGGTCGTCCTCGGGAGTCGGGGTTGCGGCGTAGCGGCTGACGGCCTCGAAGACGGTCCGCACGATCTCGGCGGCTGGCTCGTTCGCATGCCGAGCCACCAGGCGCTGGAGCCGGTCGAGGCCGAACTCCTCACCCGAGCGATGGTGGTGGCACTCGGTGATGCCGTCGGTGTAGAGCACCATCACGTCGCCGGGGCCAAGCATCGCGAACCCGCGCCTGTACACCGTGTCCGGGGAGGGGCCGAGCACCATGCCGCCCTCGCGCAGGAACTCCACCTTCCGGTCGGCGTGCAGGATGAAGGGCAACACGTGGCCGGCGTTGACGTAGATGAGGTTTCCGTTGGTCTCCAGCTCCGCCAGGAACATCGACACGAACTTGGAGGCCAGCTTGGAGCGGTTGATGATCCCGTTCAGGCGTTCAACGGTGCGGGAGATCTTGTAATCGCGAGTGAGTCCCATGCGCAAGCCGACGTACACGTCGCGCACCTGGAGGGCGGCCGGGAGGCCGTGCCCGGACGCGTCGGCGATCACGAGGTCGAACATCTCCGGTGTGACGGGGATGTAGTCGTAGAAGTCGCCGCCCACGAGCTCGGTCGGTCGCGAGTCGCCGGCGATGTCGAAGTCGCCGTAGTGCGGGGTGCGCTTGGGCAGGATCGAGCTCTGGATGCGGCGGGCGTCCTCGAGGATCTCCTCGAAGCGCTCCTGGCGGAGCTTCTGGTTGACCGCGAGACGGACGATGTTGAGCGAGGACTGCAGGTCCTCCACCGTCCCGCGGCCCGGGGTGACGTCGAAGGAGATCAGGTAGTCGCCGTCCGCCACCGCTATGGCTGCAAAGCGCTCGCCGGTGCCGAGGTGGGCCTCGAGGGCCGGGTCGAGTTCAGGGGCGTCCCGTGCCATGACCACGAGCCCGGAGTCGATCACGGCCTCGATTGGGGTGTAGTCCCGCTGCACCTTGGTGCCGACGACCGCCGGCTCCGCCGTGCCGAAGACCTGGACGAGGTCGTACTGGTTGCCATCGAGGCGGTAGATGCGGCCGCCGAGGATCCCGAGGTCCTCGCGGAAATTCACGGTCATGTAGGCGGCCACGTTGCGGATCGTGCCGAGGATGTCACCGGCGTCCTCGATCGCACCGAGGGTGCGCTCCACCCTGCGGAAGAGGGATTTCGGCGTGCTGGGAGCAGGGGTCTGCTCGTGGCGTCTGCGACGGGTCATTGCGGTTTCCTCGTCTGTCGCGCCGCGCCCGGTCGAAGGCGGGACTGCGGTGCAACCCCGGGGAGCTTATCACCTCGTGGCCTGCGGCCTGTTCAGCTCGGCCAGGAGCCGCTTGGCGAGATCGTTCCCAGGCTCGAGCGTGAGCGCCTTTTCGAGGTCCTTGCGCGCCCTGTCGTACTTGTTGCGGACGATCTCCGCACGCGCCATGGAGAGCCAGGCGTCGGCGAGCGTGGGAGCCAGGCGGCGCGCCCTCTTGTATAGGCTCAGGGCGTCGCTCACCTTTCCTCGGGCAAGCTCGAGGTCGCCACGCACGAGCAGCACGTGGGGCGTCGCCTGCGAGAGCTTGACCGCTGCGAGAGCCGTCTCGGCCTCCTGCTCCATGCCCAGCGAACGGTAGAGGGAGGACAGGTTCCCGAGGATGGTGGGTTCGTCGGCCGATACCTCCAGCGCCCGCCGGTAGGCATCGAAGGCGCCCTGGATGTTGCCGAGGCGGCGCCGGGCCACGCCAACGTTGCCCCACGCGGGTGCAAAGCCGGGCGCGAGGCTGGTGGCGTACTGAAAGTAGCGGAGGGCGATGTCGGGATGGCCGGCGCGCAGCTCGTCGGCGCCGCGGTTGTTGAGGTAGAGGGCCGTGATCCAGAGATCGTCGAGGGGCTGGAAGCCTCGCGGCTTGTCGTGGGGACGCCGGTCGAAGTCGTAGTACCGCTTGTCCGGTGCGAAGAGGAGGACCGCAACCACATGGTTGTTCACGATGATGAGGTCGCCTTCCTTTTCGCTCCCTCGCGTCCGATACACCAGGGCGGTCGTGACGGGCACGCCAACGGAGCGCCCCATCGCGACGAAAAGGTTGGTGAAAGAGAGGCAGTTGCCCTGGCGGCGCACGAAGGCCTCGACGGCGGTGAAGGTTCCACGGTACTGGTACTGGAAGGGGAATGCCGTTTGGTCGAAGAAAGCCTTCTGGAGGCTGTCGAGCTTCTCGATCGCGCCGCCGACGCCCCCGAGCTCCTTCGCGGACTCGTACATCCCCTCGGTCACGAGGAGCGGGTTTGGCACCTCCTTGGGGTCCACGCCCCGGCGCTGCAACTCCTCCGCCCACCGCGCCGGCGTGAGGAACATGTAGCTGGGCCTGCTGGCGGAGCAGGCGGCCGCCAGCAACACCAGCAGCAGCCAGCGGTTCCGCAGGTGGCTCACACGAAGAGTATACGGAAATGCAGTGCCGGGGTTCGGACCTCCGCCCCGGCGGCAGGCTTTTCGAACGGAGTTGGGTCCGCCCTTCGCGGCGGTGGTAGGCTGCCCTCAGCAGGATCGGGGAGGAGACGATGGCGTTCGAGAATCTCTCTTTTCAGGATGACAAGGGCGTCCGGTGGATCACGGTAAACCGGCCGGCAAAGCTCAACGCGCTCAACCGCTCGGTGATCGGCGAGTTGGAGCAGGCGTTCGGCGAGGCCGGGGCGAGCGACTCCGTGCGCGCAGTCGTGCTCACCGGGGCAGGCGAGAAGGCGTTCGTCGCCGGGGCCGACATCGCGGAGTTCGCCGGCCTGTCCCCCGCGGCCGCCTCGGATCTCGCGCGGCGGGGCCAGCGCCTGTACGACGCCATCGCGGCGCTACCCAAGCCGGTGATCGCGGCCGTCAACGGTTTCGCGCTCGGCGGGGGGTGCGAGCTGGCGATGGCCTGCCACCTGCGCGTCGCCTCGAGCAACGCGCGCTTCGGGCAGCCCGAGGTAAAGCTCGGCCTCATTCCGGGGTACGGGGGGACGCAGCGGCTGCCGCGCCTGGTCGGGATGGGCCGTGCCCTCGAGCTGCTCCTCACGGGAGCGACCATCGACGCCGCCACCGCGCACGCCTGGGGGCTGGTCAACAAGGTGGTGGAGCCCGCCGAGCTACACGCGACCGCACAGAAGCTGGCCGAGGAGATCCTGGCCGTGGCGCCCACGGCGGTCGCGGGCTGCCTGCGGGCCGTCCGTCTTGGGCTGGAGCTGCCTCTCTCGCAGGCCCTCGAGCACGAGGCGGCGCTCTTCGGCCTTTGCTTCGCCACGGAGGACATGCGGGAGGGTGCCGCGGCGTTCCTCGAAAAGCGGCCCGCGCGCTTCCCGGGGAAGTAGCGACTCGGGAATAGCACAGCGCAGGCGGCCTTTCCCTCTGTTTGTGGGAAGGTCGAAGCCCAAACCGGGCGAGCGTGCGGGCTTGACGTGCGCGGAAGTTGGGCAATGATGGGCCCACCATGAAGGAGCTCCTGCGCCGTCTCGTCTTCGACTGGAACAGCGTGGAGCTGCCCGCTACGCCGTTCCCCAAGGCGATCACCTTCGACGACGAGACCCTCCGCGACGGGCTGCAGAGCCCGTCCGCCAGGCACCCTTCGGTGGAAGAGCGCGTCCGGCTGCTCGAGCTCGCGGCGGCCGTGGGCATCACCTCGGCGGACGTCGGACTGCCGGGCGCCGGGGCCCGCGCCGCGGCCGAGGTCGAGGCGGTCTGTCGCGAGATCTTTGCTGCGGGTCTTCCCGTCACGCCCAACTGCGCGGCGCGCGCGATCGAGGAGGACATCCGGCCGATCCTCGAGATCGGGCAGCGTCTCGGAAGGCCGCTGGAGGTGGCCCTGTTCCTCGCCTCCTCGCCGATTCGCGCCCACGTGGAGGGCTGGTCGCTCTCCGACCTCCTGGGACGCGCCGAGCGCCACGTCGCGTTCGCCGTGAGAGGCGGCGCGCCGGTGACGTTCGTGGCGGAGGACGGCACCCGCTCCCACCCGGACGACCTTCGCCGTCTCTATGGGGCCGCGGTGGCGGCCGGGGCGAGCAGGGTTTGCATCGCGGACACCTCCGGCCAGGCGACGCCCCTCGGGGCGTTCCGCCTGGTGGCCTTCGTCAAGCAGATGCTGGAGGAGATCGGGGCGCCCGGGGTCGGCATCGACTGGCACGGTCACGACGACCGGGGCTTGGCGGTCGCCAACGCGCTGGCCGCCGCCTGGGCGGGGGCGGATCGACTGCATGCCACGGCGCTCGGTGTCGGCGAGCGGGTGGGCAACCCGCCGATGGAGCTGCTGCTGGTCAACGCCCGCCTGCTGGGGTGGGCGAAGCCCGACCTCTCGCACCTGATGGAGTACGTGGAACACGCAAGCCGCGTGGTCGGGCTCCCGATCCGGCCCGGCGCGCCGATCGTGGGCCGTGACGCCTTCCGTACCTCCACGGGCGTCCACGCGTCGGCGCTCGTCAAGGCCGGCCTCCTGGGCGACGAGGAGCTGGTGGACCTGGTGTACTCGGCGGTCCCGGCCTCCTGGCTGGGCCGGCAGCAGGAGATCGAGGTGGGTCCGATGTCCGGCGCCTCCAACGTCCGGTCGTGGCTCGCGACCCACGGCTACGGGGACGACGACACGGCGCTGCGCCGCCTCCTGTCCGCCGCCAAGCAGGCGGACCGCACCCTCACCGACGAGGAGCTGCACGCCCTCATGGCGCCGGACCCGGCTGGAAAAGGGTAGGGGCGTGCAGAGAGGTGCCCCTCGCACGTTCGACCGGAGCACCGAGGACGGCCCGGCCGCACGCTCCGGTTCCTTGACGAGACGCTGCGCGACGGGATGCAGTCCCCATCGGTCCGCCATCCCTCGCTGCCGGAGAAGATCGCCCTCCTGCACCTGATGGACGGCATCGGCGTGGCCATGGCCAACGTCGGCTACCCCGGGGCGGGCGCGTGCGCGTGGCGCGACGCCGAGGCTTTCTGTCGCGAGCTCGCCTCGGCGCGGCTCTCGGTGACGGCCAAGTGCGCGGGCCGCACCTGCGAGCAGGACGTTGTGCCCATCGTGGAGGTGGCCCAACGCTCGGGAGTGCCGCCGGAGATCGGACTCTTCCTGGGCTCCTCGCCGATCCGGCTCCACGCGGAGGGGTGGGATTGGGACCGCATCCTCCGCATGGCCGAGCACTGGGTCGGCTTCGCGTGGGAGCACGGCCTCAAGGTACTGTTCGTGACCGAGGACACCACCCGATCGCGGCCGGAGGACCTCGCCCGCCTCTACCGGGCGGCAGTCGGTGCCGGGGCCGAGCGCGTATGCCTCGCCGACACGGCCGGCTGCGCGACGCCGCTTGGCGTCGAGGCGCTGGTGCGGTTCGTGCGCGCCACTCTCGACGCTGTCGGCGGAGAGGACGTCCTAATCGACTGGCACGGCCACAACGACCGCGGCCTTGCCGTGGCCAAAGCACTTGCGGCCGCGCGCGCGGGTGCCAACCGTCTGCACGGGACCGCCCTCGGCATCGGGGAGCGTGCAGGCAACACCGCCATCGAACATCTCCTGCTGAACGCCGCATGCTGGGTTGGGCGCAGCCCGACCTCGTGAGGCTTACTGAATACCTGCGGGCCGCGGCGCTCGGCTCAGGCGTCTCGGAGGAGCCGGTCCCGAACGCCCTCGCCGGCTGGCCCGGTTTTCCTTCCGTTCGTTAGGAGGTGCCGTACCAGGCAACGCGCGCCATGTTGCGCAAGCCGGTCGGGGTGTGCACAATGCAGCGTCCGTTTGTGAGTCGGAGGCCGGGATGAAAGTTCACGAGTACCAGGCGAAGGAGATTCTCGCGCGCTACGGCGTGGCGATCCCGCGCGGTAAGGTCGCCACGAAGCCTGAGGAGGCAAAGGCGATCGCCGCCGAGCTGGGCGGCAAGGTCGTGATCAAGGCCCAGGTGCACGCCGGGGGGCGGGGCAAGGCAGGCGGCGTCAAGCTCGCGGCCGGCCCCGATGAAGCGTTCAAGGTGGCGGGTCAGATCCTGGGCATGAAGCTGGTCTCCAAGCAGACCGGGCCCGAGGGGAAGATCGTGCACAAGGTACTGGTGGAGGAGGCCCTCGGCATCGCTCGCGAGCTGTACCTCGGCGTGGTGCTCGACCGTGCCGTGGGGCTGCCCGTGCTGATGGCCTCCAAGTTCGGCGGGATGGAGATCGAGGAGGTGGCGGCGGAGCATCCGGAGGCTATGCTCAAGGAGCACTTCGACCCGTGCCAGGGGTTGCAGGCCTACCAGGCCCGCAGGCTGGGGTTCGCGCTTGACCTTTCCGGCGACACCTTCAAGAAGTTTCTCAAGTTCGTGACGGCGCTCGCGCGCGCGTACAACGAGAGCGATGCGACGCTGGCCGAGATCAACCCGCTGCTGATCACCGCTGACGGCGACGTGCTCGCCCTCGACGCCAAGATGAACTTCGACGACAACGCGATTGGGCGGCACGCCGACATCGCCGCGATGCGGGACCTCGACGAGGAGGAGCCGCTGGAGGTCGAGGCCTCCAAGTTCGACCTCAACTACATCAAGCTCGACGGCAACATCGGCTGCATGGTCAACGGAGCCGGCCTCGCAATGGGAACCATGGACATCATCAAGCACCACGGCGGGGCCCCGGCCAACTTTCTCGACGTGGGCGGCGGGGCGAGCCAGGAGCGGGTGGAGAACGCCTTCCGCATCCTGCTCTCCGACCCCGGCGTGAAGGCCGTGCTGATCAACATTTTTGGCGGCATCGTCCGGTGCGACATGATCGCCGCGGGCGTCGTGGCCGCGGCCAAGAGCCTGAAGGTGAAGGTCCCCATCGTGGTGCGGCTGCAGGGCACCAACGTGGAGGAGGGCAGGCGCATCCTGGCGGAATCGGGTCTCGCGCTCCAGCCCGCGGACACCATGGCGGACGCGGCGGCGAAGGTCGTCGCGGCGGCGAGGTAGGAGATAGCGATGGCGATCTGGCTCGATCAGAACACCCGCGTGGTCGTACAGGGGCTCACCGGCAAGGAAGGGCAGTTCCACGCAGCCAAGTGCAAGGAGTACGGCACCAGGATCGTCGCCGGCATGACCCCCGGAAAGGGCGGTACCTCGGTGGACGGGGTGCCGGTGTTCGACACGGTGGCAGAGGCAAAGGCGAAGACAGGGTGCACGGCGTCGCTGATCTTCGTCCCACCGCTCGGTGCGGCCGATGCGATCCTCGAGGCTGCGGACGCCGGCATCGAGCTCATCGTGTGCATCACCGAGGGGATCCCGGCGCGCGACGAGGTCCTGGTCAAGCAGGCGCTCTCGCGCTCCCGTTCGCGCCTCATTGGTCCCAACTGCCCGGGGATCATCTCGCCCGGGAAGGCCAAGCTCGGAATCATGCCCGCCCAAATCCACAAGGAGGGCAGCGTCGGCGTGGTCTCGCGCTCGGGAACGCTCACCTACGAGGCGGTGGACCAGCTCACCAAGCTGGGGCTCGGGCAGTCCACCTGCGTCGGCATCGGCGGCGACCCCGTCCCCGGCACCAACTTCGTGGACGTGCTGGCGGCGTTTAAGGACGACAGCCAGACCGAGGCGATTGTGATGATCGGCGAGATCGGCGGCAGCGCCGAGGAGGAAGCCGCCGAGTTCATCAGGAGGAACGTGCGCAAGCCCGTGGTGGCCTTCATCGCCGGCCAGACGGCCCCGCCGGGGCGGCGCATGGGCCACGCCGGGGCGATCATCTCGGGCGGCAAGGGCACGGCCAAGGAGAAGATCGAGGCGCTGCAGGCGGCCGGCATCCACGTCGCCGCCACGCCAGCGGAGATCGGCATCACGATGGCGCGGGCGCTGGGGAAGGCATGACAGACCGGGGTCAGGGATGCGGGGTCCGGGGTCTGGGACTTCCGCGAGAGAGGCGGCAGTGGTGAGAATTCCGCGCGCACGAACCCCCCGGATGCCTGAGCCCCCGATGACCGTCAAGGGAAGAGGAGCGAGCATGAAGCAACGCACATTGACGATCCTGAAGCCGGACACCGTGGCGCGCCACAACTGCGGGGCGATCATCGCCCACCTCGAGCAGGAGGGTTTCGAGATCAAGGCCGCGCGCATGCTGCGCCTGGCCAAAGAGCAGGCCGAGGCCTTCTACGCGGTGCACCGGGACAAGCCGTTCTACCGCCCGCTTGTGGAGTTCATGACCTCCGGGCCGGTATGGGTGATGGCGCTGGAGCGGGAGGACGCAATCGAGCACCTGCGCAAGGTGATGGGTGCCACGGACCCCGCCAAGGCGGCGCCTGGGACGATCCGCCAGAAGTTCGCCACCAACATCGAGCGCAATGCGATCCACGGCTCCGACGCGCCGGAGACCGCCCGGGCCGAGCTGGCGTTCTTCTTCTCGTCGTCCGACCTGACTTGAGCACCACAAAACGGGATGTCTTTAGGGGCGCCAGCAGGCGCCCCTCCTACATTCTCGCCAGCCGGGGGGCGGATCGCCTGATCAGACGAACAGCGCGTCACGCAGGCGGTTGAGCATCGGCACGCCGCGGATCTCCGTCTCGAAGAGCGGCACGATAGCGCGCACGCTACCGTCGAACTTCTGCCAGACGGTCTGCATGTGCTCCTTCTGCATGGCGACACGGTTCTTCACGAAGTCGGCGGCGTCGGCGCCCACCAATGCCTGATCGATGAGCATGTTCACGAGGACGCCCCCGACCGGGATGCCGAAGTCCCGGAACCACTGAATGAACCGGGTGATCACGGCTATCGGAAGGGCTTCCGGCAGCGTTATGAAAAAGAACGCGGTCGCCTCCGGGTCCGTCAACAGCACGCGCGCGTGCTCCATCCGGTCGCGGAAGGAGAGCAGGTAGTCCATGAGTGGATCGCCTTCCTTCTTCTTCGTGAAGGAGAGCATCTCACGCAGTGTCTTTGCCTCCTCGCGGCTCTTGAGCATCTTGTTGACCCAGAGCGAGTACACCTTGGACATGCCGAGCAGCCGCCGCGCGTTGGCCGTGGGAGCGGTGTCGAAGACGTAGGTGTCGTACTCGTTCTTGAACATGAGGTCGATCATGTTCTCGAACATCGCCGACTCCTCGAACGCCGGGTTCATGGTGGCGGACTCCACGAAGTCCTCGGCCTTGGTCGAGATGTCGGCGAACTTGAGGAACCACTGGATCTTGTCTCGGATATCGAGCTTGCTGCGCTGGATGGTGTCCTTGGTATCGATCTCGTACGCCCACAGGTTCGGCACACCCTCCACCGGCGCGTGCTTGCCGAGCACGTCCTGCCCGAGGAGGTTGCTCAGGCTGTGCACCGGGTTCGTCGAAGCGAGCATGGTGCGCCGACCCTGCTGTGCGTGCCAAAACGCCGTGGCGGCCGCAAAGACGGTCTTGCCGACCCCACCCTTGCCCCCGAAAAAGACGTACTTCAGCCCGGCGTGCTCCCTGAGGTAGTCGCGCATGGACTTCTCGATCTGTCCCATTGTCACCCTCCCGCCGTTTGCTCCGCTCAGCCGTTGCCGTACATGATTCCGGCAAGCTTCTCGATCATCGCCAACCCCGTCACGTCGCGTTCCAGCTCGGGGACCGAAGCGAGGACCTGGTTACCGAATGCCGAGGAGATTTCGCCGAGGTACTTGTCCTGCATCAGGATTCGATTTCGCAGGTAATCGGGGATGTTCTGCTGCAACAGGTTGTGGGGAATCACCCGGTTCACCACGTAGCCGCCGATGGGCACGTCGAACTGCGCAAAGAGCGTGGCCGCCTTCTGCGTGTCGCGGATGATCATGTCCTCGGGCACGACCACAAAGAAGAAGGCGGTCTTGGCCTTGTCGGTTAGGATGGACGAGGAGGCGTTGATGCGGCCCTTGATGTAGATGAGCTCGTTGAGGATCTGGTCCTGCTCGGTCTCCTTCTCGCGCTTGATTCGGCTGACCATCTCCTCGTACTCGCGCATCTGTTCGCGAAGATGCGTGACCTTGTTGATCCACTCGTCGTAGACCTTGGCCATCGAGAGGTAGTACAACGCGTGCCCCAGGGGCACGAGGTCATAGATGTAGTAGTCGTAGTCGCCCTTGACGACGACATCGACCACTGCGTCGAAGATGGCGCTCTCTTCCATTGCCGGCTCGGCACTGGCGGCCTGGATGTAGTGCTCGATCTCGTCCGGCACGGCCTCGAGGCCGTACATGTCCAGGATCTTCTTGCGGATCTCGTTCTGGTACGCCCTGATGTGGCTGTCGGCGTCGATCTCCTGCGCCCACAGGTTGTCCATGATCTTCACCGGGCCCTTGCCGAAGATGTCCCGCTGGAAGATGTCGGTCAGCGAGGCCTGCGGATCGACCGAGAAAACCAGCACCCGCTTGCCGCTCTGGGCCAGCCAGTAGGCGGTCGCCGCTGAAAACGTCGTCTTGCCGAGCCCGCCCTTGCCGCCGAACATGATGTAGCGACGGTCGGGATTGCTCTCGAAAACTTCTTTGAGCCCCATCGTGCCTGCCCTCCGATCTCTGGCTGCCGGTCTCGGCGCTCCCACTAGAACATGGCGTCGGAAACGTCCTTTTCGCGAAGCATGCGGCGCTTCCATGTGGCGATCTGCGGCACCACGTACGGCAGGAGCCGCAAGCTGTAGTACGGCGGCAGGATGGGGATGCCCAGTAGGTCACCCATGGTGATGAGAATGAAGAGGTGCTCCATCGAGGCACGCGTCCGGAGGGCCGCGCGGCTCATATCGTGCGCCGCCATACCGTAAATGGTTTCCTTCAGGCCGCGCCACAGACCCTTCACACCGCCTGGTTTCTTGCTCTTCTCATCTGGCATTGATGCCTCCTCACGAAACCGGAGTCGTGGTCTCGTCAGATGCCGTGCAAGTGATGCTCATGGTCGTCGCCCAGCTCTCGCTCGCGCAGCACCCGTCGCTTCCAGGTGAAGATCTGGGGCACGAGGTGCGGGAGCAGACGCAGACCGTAATAGGGTGGCAGGATGGGCACGCCAATCATGTCTCCGAACGTGACGAGCATGAACAATGTTTCCATGGAGGCCCGCAGCTCGACTGCCTGCTGGGCGATCTCGTAGCCAGAGAGGCCGAACAGAAACTCGCGAAAGGCCTGCTTCCATGCGGTCACGTTTGCCAGTTGTCTGTGGCCTCCCAGAGAAGGTCCGGTCTTCGTTCCGGCGCCTCTTTGGCGTACATGCTACCATCCGGCAGAATTCCCGCTGTCGAGGGGCGACGGACTCGCCGTCCTTGGCACGGTCGCGGTGGGTTGGCCGCGGAGGTCGAGGATGACGGCCGTCGTGATGTTCTGCGCCGTTCTGGTGTT
This sequence comes from Thermoanaerobaculaceae bacterium, assembly GCA_963754345.1. Taxonomy (GTDB): domain Bacteria; phylum Acidobacteriota; class Thermoanaerobaculia; order Thermoanaerobaculales; family Thermoanaerobaculaceae; genus RBG-13-68-16. The sequence continues at coordinate 37,012 of CAVWFZ010000018.1, forward strand.
GGGCTGGTTCGCAATCGGCTCGATCTGGAACGTTCGCAAGGGAACGGCCGTGATGCGCTGGATGCGGGGCGGTCTCCCGCTTGTGGGGGAGCGCACCACGGTGCGCTGGCTCGGCACCACGTCGGTCGACATGGTCATCCAGAAGGCGAGCCCTCCTTTCGAGAAGGCGTCCATCGTCATCTTCCTCGAGCCGCGCGACGTCCCCTGGATCTGGGCGTTGAGCCGTCGGCGTGGCCGGCTCGACACGCTCATCTTCCGGGCCACGCTGCGCAAAGGGCCGCTCGCCGACATCGAGGTGCTTGACCGCACGAGCTGGTCCGGATGCGATGCCGCCAAGCGCATGGCGTCCGAGCGCTGGTCGGTTCGTGAGCCGGCGGCCCAGGGCGGCCCGGCGATCTTTTACAAGTTCGACGGCTCTGTTGCGCTCGGCGAGGCCCTCCTCCGACTCGCGCAGCAAGCCGGCATGAGCGTGCGGCGCCTGTCGGTCCGCCACGGTGATCCACACCTCCAACTTCACGTCGATCTTCCCGCCCTCTCGACACCCGCCCAAGAGTTCTTCGCGGCTCTCCGCGCTATCGGCGAGCGCGCGGCGCCCTCTTAGGCCCCCGCCGGCGCGGCCTTCGACGCGGCCGGCTTTGCGCTATACCGTTGGTACGCCTTCAGCCCGTCCCATCCGATCACAAGCGCCGCCACCAGCAGCAGCGCTGCGACCACGATCATCGCCCAGGCGCCGGCGACCGGCAGCCCGCTCATCTTCGGGTTGGCGGCGATCGTGACGTAAAGGTTGCGCGCCGTGACCACCGTCGCGAAGAGGGTCGTGACGTACATGAAGAGCATCGGCAAAAGGGCATACGTCGGTTTGCGGTTCTCCGACTTCAGCCACACCGTCACGACCAGGAGGCTCAGCGCCGCCATGAGCTGGTTCGACGAGCCGAACATTTGCCACAGATACACCCAGGTGCCGGTCAGGACGAGTGCGGCCGTGAGCAGCATCGAGATGATGCTGGAGACGTGCATGTTGCGCACGGGCGGCACCGCTTCGCCGACCCACTCGGTCAGGGTCACACGCATGACGCGGAAAACGAGCTGCGTCACCGTGAGGACAATCATGACGAACGCGCCGAACCCGAGGGCTGTGCCAAAGACCTCAGGCAGGAGGCCGAAAGTCCCCGCGTAGACAAGCTTGCCGACACCGGCGGCGAACCGGCCCCCGCCCCCGCCGACACCGGCGATGGACACCGCCACCAGCGAGAGGAGCGCCAGCGAGTACTCGCCGAACATCGACCCGGCGCCGACCGGCAGGCCGTCGGTTTCATACTCGAGCTGGCGGGCGGTTCCCACCGAGCCGACCAGCGCGTGCCAGCCGGAGATTGCACCGCATGCGATGGTCACGAAGAGCATGGGCCAAAGAGGCTGCCAGGCCTTGCCGGCTTGTATGGTGAAGCCGAGTTCCTTGACCGGTGCCAGCGCAAAGGCGCCGATAAGGTTGCCCGCGGCGTCTTTCGCGCCGGAGAACGGTGCGAACAGCGCGCCGAGGGCGCTTAGGAGGATCGTTATCAGCATCACCCAGAACCCGATGTAGTTGACCGGTTGGGCGAACCGCCAGATCGGCAGGTTCGCCCCTAGGTACGAGAAGACGAACAGGAACACCATCCAGAGGACGTAGTTCGGCAGCGTGCGGACGAGCCCCGTCGCGGCGTCATAGGCAGCGGTATTCGGGCGCTTCCCGTCGGCTCCCGGGGCGGGGATGCGCGGGTCGGAGATCGTTGGATCCCCTATGCTGAACAGCGCCTGCTTGCCGGTGATGCCGTCAAAGGCATTGTTGATCGTGACGATGGCGGAGCCGACGGGGCCCTGCACAAGTGAACCTTTCTCATTGCGGTGCTGGCCCATGGGGCCGAAGGCCATCGCCGCCACGGTCACGGCGACCACGAGGACCGTCACGGGTATGATGCCCATCTTCCAGCGGTACATCATCTGCCCGGCGAGCAGACCCATCAGCGCCAGCATGATGATGCCGAACGGCACGTCCGGGCGGGCCGACAGGATGGCCGCCAGGATGCCGACGAAGGCGCCGGCGAGGAGCATCAGGTAGAAGAAAATGAAGATGAAGAGGATGGTCCGCGTTCGTGGCGCGATGAGCTTGTGCGAGATCGCGCTCAGGCTGTTGCCGTCGTTCCGCACCGCGACCATGATGGCGGAGTAGTCGCTTGCCCAGCCGATGAAGCTCACCCCGAGCACCAGCCAGACCAGCGACGGCAGCCAGCCCCAGATGTTGGCGGCGGTGATGACGCCGACGATCGGCCCGGCCGCGGCGATGGACTTGAAGTGGTAGCCGTAGAGGATGTTCTTGCTCGTCGGCATGAAGTCCACGCCGTCCATGTACATCTTGGCGGGTGTTGCGCGCTTGGCGTCGGACCTGATGACGTTTCGGTCAACCCTCCGCGCGTACTGCGTGTAGGCCAGGTAGATGACGATGATACCGATGACGACGATCCACAGTGTATTCATCGGATGGCTCCTTTCACCAGTTTGAGCACGTTCGCCAAGCGTTTTCTCGAACGCCGAGGAGGGAAGTCGAGCGCGCCGTGGCGCCAACGCTTCAGCAGCGACCGCCGTCGACGGGTGCAGGCGGCGGCGCGGGCGAAGAGGTGAGGCTTCTCTTGCACGGACAAATTCGCAGTCTCCGCTTCCCTCAACCGAACTGAGACGCGGGACGTTCCCGACGGGCAACGTCCCGCGTGCCTCGCAAAAGCGTCAGAAGTAGAAGAGCTGGAACTGGATCGTGAACTGGTTCGTCTTCGTCCCGACCTTGGGCGCGATCCTGGTGTAGCCGGCCTTGATGTTGAAGTTGTACCCGTTGGGGTAGTACCCGAATCCAGCCTGATACCTGGTCTGGTCCTTCGACTCGTTCACCGCGTCCGAAAAGCTCTGGGTCTCGTACCTCAGGAACGGCATGACCTTCACGGAATGGATGTAGTAGCCGAACTCGGCAAAGGAGTCGTTCTGCTTCGGGAGCGTGGCAAAGGTCTTGCCGCCGTCGTAACGGATGTAGTCGTACTGCAGGGTCACGCTGTCGCCGTTCGCAAGCGGGTGGTCGAAGAAGAAGTCGCCCGAGGTGGCGCGGTAGTCCTGCTGCTCGTCCATCCCAACGCCGATTTCGAAGATCTTCTTCTTTCCAAGGTACGTTCCCGTGTAGAAGGGTCCTACCTCGACGTCGAGGAAGCTGTACTGGAGGCGGCCGGCGGTGCGGAAGCCGTTGCGCGAACCGGCCTGGCGGATGCCCTGGAATACGCCGAAGCGGTACTCGAGGCGTTTGTTGGCGAGGTAGCCCTTCGCCTGGAACCCGGTGTCACGGCCCACCGAGGACTGTGTGGGTGCGCTGTTGAGGAACGAGAAGCTGCCGTAGTCCATCGACACGAGGGTAGTCGCGGCCTGCAGGCAGTTCCGACACATGGGAATCAGGATCAAGCCGGCATCGAGAGCGAACTGGTCGGCCGGCTTCCATTCCATGAACGCGTCCTGGACGATGAGCCCGGTGCCGAGCGACTTGGGCGTCTTGCCCAGGTTCGGGTTGTCGGTCTCCATGAAGAAGGTGACGTTCGGGGCGATCTGGCCGCCCAAGATAAATCGCGCGCGGCGGAGGAAGAGGTTCTGCGCATACCCTCCACTCGCCGCATCCTGTGTCCAGTCCGCCCATCCCTGGAGCAGGAGACCAAACTTGATGCTGGCGTTCCCGTCGGGGCTCTTGATCTGGAACTGGGCGTTGGCGCTTCCCGCCCAGAGCGCCAGAAGGGCCATCACCGCGACCAGCAGACCACGCCGCAACCGAGGAAATCCTTCTTCTTGGGACATCAGTTCTCCCCCCTTTCTTGTTGAAGCTGGTCGCATCTTAGATTCGTTCTCCGGTTTGTCAACGGGTGGGCTAACGGACGGCCGGCAGCGCCCGGGTCGCTCGCAGTGGTGAGCCTCTGAGGCGACCCCTTCTGCGGTTCTCTCGTGACCGTTCGGGCGCTACAGCCATGGGAGGGCCACGTCTGCGGGTGCCGTCGAGTCGCCGGGGGATCGCCGCAACATTCCGCCCTTACGGTGGCCGGGGGTCGCAACCCTACGCCAGAGAGACCAGAGACGGCGACGCAATTGGTTTTGGCAGGCGGCCGGATCTCCCGAACGACGCCCGGGTCTCGAATGCTGCGGGCGACGATAGGCATGTGCAGGCGGCAAGAGCCGGGCGCGCGCCCGCATCCGGGGCCGCGCTCTTCTCCAACAGCGTCCTTCCTCGCGTGCCGTTGCTTCGGAGGGGTTGGGGGGCTCCCAAGGAGCCTGTCCCTAGTAAACGACGAAAGCGAGAATTCCGAGGGCGCCGGATGGCAAGGAAGCCGAGCGAAAAGCCCGGAGGCGTAGCCAGAGCTACCTCGAGGACTTTCCGCGACGGCTGACACCGCCAGCCGGATGCGATCGGGATTCGCAGCCGGAGTCTTACTCGGACAGGCTCCTAGGTCCGGCGGTTCGCCTGGAGGATCTTCTTGCGCAGACGGAGCGAGAGCGGCGTGACCTCGAGCAGCTCGTCCTCGGCGAGGAACTCGAGCGACTGCTCCAGGCTCATCACGCGCGGTGGAACCAGGTGGATCGCCTCGTCCGAGGTGGAGGCCCGCATGTTGGTGAGTTTCTTTTCCTTGGTGATGTTGACGTCAATGTCCTTCTCGCGGGCGTTCTCGCCGACGACCATCCCCTCGTAGACCTCATCGCCGGGCGAGATGAACAGCTCGCCACGCGGCTGCAGGTGCTCGATCGCATAGCCGGTGGTGCGCCCCGGGCGGTCGGCGACCATGGCGCCGGTCCCACGGTGTGCGATCTCCCCCTGCCACGGCTCCCAGCCGTCGAACAGGTGATTCGCGATGCCAGTGCCCTTGGTGTCGGTGAGGAACTCGCTCCGAAAGCCGATGAGGCCGCGGGAGGGGAGGCGGAACTCCATTCGGACCCGTCCCGTCCCGTGGTTGACCATCTTGGTCATCCGGCCACGGCGCATACCGACCTTCTGGGTGACCACGCCGATGAACTCCTCGGGGCAGTCCACGACCAGCGCCTCCATCGGTTCGTGACGCACGCCCGCGATTTCCTTGGTCAGCACCTCGGGCTTCGCCACCGACATCTCGAACCCCTCGCGGCGCATCATCTCGATCAGGATGGCGAGCTGCAGTTCGCCCCGCCCGGAGACCTTGAAGCTGTCGGCGGAATCGGTCACCTCCACCCGGATCGAGACGTTGGTCAGCGTTTCCTTTTCTAGGCGCTCCTTGATCTTTCGTGATGTGACGTGCTGACCGTCGCGCCCAGCCACCGGCGAGGTGTTCACCCCGATCACCATCGCGATGGTCGGCTCGTCCACCTGGATCGGCGGCAGCGCCTGCGGGTTCTCGCGGTCGGAGAGGGTTTCGCCGATGCCCACCTCCTCGAGGCCGGCGACGGCCACGATGTCTCCCGGCCCGGCCTCCGCGATCTCGGCCCTCGTGAGTCCCTGGTACCCGTACAGCCCGCTCACCCTCACCGGGACGACGCTGCCGTCGCGCCGGCAGAGGGCGACGTCCCGCCCCTTCGCGACCGTGCCGTTGAACACGCGGCCGATGGCGAGGCGGCCGACGTAGTCGTCCCAGTCGAGGCTGGTGATCAGCAGCTGGAGCGGCATCACGGGGTCGAAGCGCGGCGCGGGGACCGCGCGCAGGATCTCCTCGAACAGCGGCTCGAGGGTCGTTTCCGGGCCGTCGGGCGAGCGCCGGCAGGCGCCCTTTCGCGCATTGCAGTAGAGCACCGGAAACTCGAGCTGGTCCTCGGTGGCATCGAGGTCGATGAAGAGGTCGTAGATCTCGTTGAGCACGGCCTGCGGGCGCGCGTCGGGGCGGTCGATCTTGTTGATCACCACGATCGGGGGGAGGTTGGACTCGAGCGCCTTGCGAAGGACGAACCGGGTCTGTGGCAGGGGACCTTCGCTCGCGTCCACCAGCAGCATCACCCCGTCCACCATCTTGAGCGTGCGCTCGACCTCGCCGCCGAAGTCTGCGTGGCCGGGCGTGTCCACGATGTTGATGTGGGTCCCGCGGTAGGCAATGGCGGTGTTCTTCGCCATGATGGTGATGCCCTTCTCGCGCTCGAGGTCGATCGAGTCCATGACCCGCTCCATGACCGACTCGTTGTCGCGGAAGATCCCGCTCTGCCAGAGCATCGCGTCCACGAGCGTGGTCTTGCCGTGGTCCACGTGCGCGATGATCGCGATATTCCGGATGCCTTCTCGTAACGTCTCTGCCATCTCCTTCAGCCTCGCCTTTCGACAGTGACGCCGCCCGGGAAGGCGGCCGGCGCCGGAAAAACAAATCACCGGCTGGGCGCCGGCGCCGGGTGACTCTACCACGTTTCCCGCTTGTACCTCAACGTATTTCGTGTCGTGATTCTGTCTTGCCTCTAGCCTTTAGCCTATAGCCTGCTTTTCTCACTCGTGACCCGCCATGAGGCGCCATGCAACCAGGCGGTCGGTCATCGTGCGCAAGCGGCGGCACAGGATGTGGCAGAGCAGGGAGAGGAACTGGTGGGCCGCGTCCGGGTCCATTTCCAGCACCTCCTCGAGGCGGTGGCTGTCGATGGTGAAGACCGTGCAACCGGAGGCGTGGGCACGGGCGTCTGCGCTGCGCGGCTGGGAGTCGATGAGAGCCGCCTCACCGAAGACCTCGCCCCGCCCCAGGATGGTCAGCGCCTCCTCGCCCATGCCCTGCAGGTGACGAGAGATGCGCACCTGCCCATCCACCACGATGTACAGCTTGTCGCCCTTCTCGCCCTCGGCGAAGATCAGCGCGTCGGGCGCGAAGCGCTCCTCCTCCGAGTAGGTCGCCAGCAGGCGCAGCTCCGACGCCGACAGGCCCTGCTCGCGGAGCACGTCCATCTTGGCCGACTGGTCGAGGTACACACGCTCGCCCGGACTCCCGGTGCCGTTGCGGCTCGGCGCGAGGCCGGGGGTGATGATCTCGGTCATGGCGCCGTTGGCCGCGCGAAGCTTGGCCGCGAGCGAGTGCCAGAACGACCACAGGAGGGACACGCCGAGCTCGCGGTTGTTGGTGACCACGTGGTCCAGCTCGCGGGCCGGGAAGCGCAGGACCGCACCCGCGTCCAAGCCCAGGACCGTGGATGGGCGCGGCTTGTGGTCGAGGTACGAGATCTCGCCCAGGATGTCGCCGACCGCCGGAGTACTGAGGACCTGGATGCCGACGGGCGTGTAGCGCACCTCCTGGAGCTTGCCCTCCATCACCACGCAGATGTCACGTTCCTCCTGCTCCTCGCGGATCAACAGCTTGGCGTGCCCGAACGGCTCCCGGCGCGCGATCCGAGCAAGGTCCACGAGGTGCGCGTCGGAGAAGTGGCGGAAGACGCGGAACCGGCGCAGCTCAAGCGCAACCTGCAGCAGCTCCTCGCGCTTGGGGGCAGCGGCGGGCTTCTCGGCGTAGCTGTCGGCCAGCGTGAGGGTCGAGAACAGGCGGGCGCGGGTGAGGGCGACCTGCTCGCTGGCGCGCTGCAGGGCGGTCGCGCGCTGCCGGTGCAACTCGGCCATCTCGTCCTTGGTCAGGCGGCACAGCGACGCGAGGGTCTCGACCCGCCGCCGGGCCGCAACCTCCTCCGCTTCGCCGAGTCCCTGGGTCAACAGCAGCGCGTCGGTGGCATGACGCAGCGCCTCGGGGTAATCCTCGAGCTCGAGGGCGATGCGGGCGGCCTCGATGGCGAGCTTGCGGTCGAGTGGGTTCAGCCGGCGCGCCTGCACGAACTCTTCGAGCGCCGCGCGCGCGTCCCGGCGCCGGAGGTGCAGATAACCGGCCCCGGCATAGGCCAGGTAGTGGAACGGGGCCCGCAGCTTTGCGAGGTCGAACATCTCCTGGGCCCGCGCGAGCTCACCGCGCGCCTCCAGGATGCGGGCCATGCCGACCGCGTGCGAGGCCTCGAGGTTGCGGCGCTTGTGCTCGCGTTCGGGGTCTTCGGCCGTGCTGGCGACGCGCCGCAGCGCCGCCGCGCGGTCGCGCAAGGCATCGCCCCCCGGGGTGAGACTGGCCGCCAGCTCGAACAGCTCGGCGGCGAACCCCGGGTGGCCGTCGTGCTCCGCCTGCTCGGCGAGTGCCAGCAGCCGCTGCGCGAAGATGGGGTGGGGTTGCACCCCGTTCGAGCTCATCTGGCCTCAGAACTCATTGCACTAGACTAAGATACCAACGTGGTGGTGTCAAACCCCTTTGCCGGCTCAAAAGCGGCGGGAAGGCGCCGGCTGCTCTCCTGCCGCGCCTGCCCGCGCCTCGTGGCATGGCGCGAGAGGCAGGCCTTGGTGGTGCCGCCGCGCTTTGAGGCGTGGGTGGAGGTGCACGGGTTCTGGGGCAGGCCGGTGCCGGCGTTCGGCGACCCCGAGGCGTGGCTCGTGATCGTCGGGCTCGCGCCCGCGGCCCAGGGGGCCAACCGGACCGGCAGGATGTTCACGGGGGACCGCTCGGGGGATTTCCTGTATGCGGCGCTGCACCGCGCCGGCCTTGCGAGCGCCCCCCGCAGCGAGCACCGCAAGGACGGCCTTGAGCTGGCTGGCGCGCTGATCACGGCTCCGGTTCGCTGCGCCCCCCCGGGCAACAAACCCTCGCCCCTTGAGCAGCGGCGCTGCGAGCCGTACTTGCGTGCCGACCTCGCGCGCGCCCGCAACCTCCGGGTCGTGCTTGCGCTCGGCCGTCTCGCCCACGAGAGCGTTCTCCGGCTACTCCGCGACCAGGGGGGCGCGCTTCCCAGGGGGATCCGGTTCCGCCACGGCGCCGCGTGGCCGCTCCCGGGCGGCGTCTTCCTGGTGGACTCCTACCACGTGTCGCAGCAGAATACCTTCACCGGCCGGCTCACGCCGGCGATGTTCGACGGGGTGCTGGGGTGGTGCCGTGCCCTTGCCTCCGGTTCAGGGGAGGGGACATGACGTCCGACGCGACTGCTCCGAACAGGCTGGTGCTTGCACTCAAGCTCGGTCGCGCCCACTACACCACGATCGTGATCGCTGCAACGCTCGCCGGCGGGCTCTACGTCTACTGGCGCGGTGCCCAGGTCCACTGGGTGAACCTGCCGCTCGCTGTGCTCGGGGCGTTCTTCGCCCACGTGGCCGCCAACGTGATCAACGACGTGTACGACTTCCGCTCGGGCGTGGACACGCTGGCGCCGACCCGCGATTCTCCGGATTTCGGCGGATCCAACGTCCTTACCGGTGGCCTCATGACCGTGGGGGAGGGGTTCGCCTGGGGTGTGGGATTCGGAGCCGTGGCGCTGGGGTTCGGCGCGCTGATCGCGATCTCGGCGGGCTGGGGCGTGTTCGTCCCTGCGCTCGCCGGCGCGCTGATCGCCTTCGAGTACGTGGCGCCGCCGCTGCGCTTCGGCTACATCGGCTACGGTCTCGGCGAGCTGGGAATCCTGATCGCCTTCGGCCCTCTCACCGTCGCCGGGGCCGCGTGGGCGGTCGGCGGCGCCTGGAGCGCTCGCGCTGCGGCCGTGGGTGTCTTCTTCGGGATCAACATCGTGGCGATCCTCTACTGCCACCACTTCACGCACCCGGAGGCCGACCGCCAGGTGGGCAAGATGAGCCCGGTGGTGGTGCTCGGCAAGGAGCGGGGCCTGCGCCTGGCCTGGCTGCTGCCGGCGCTCTCGGCCGCCGCCCTGATCGCCCTGGTCGCGGCCCGGCTCTTGCCGGCCCTCGCGCTCGCGGCCCTCGCGGCTCCGGCGATGTTCTCGATGGCCCTCGCCCGAACGAAGGCCGACGCGAGCCTGGAGGCCTTTGGTAACCTCACGCGGGCCGCCGCCGGCGCGGCGACGGTAGGCGGCGCGCTCCTGGCCCTATCGCTGCCGGTGGCGCGCTGGCTGGGCTGGTGATCGCGGTCGCGGAGGTGTGACGTGGTCAAGGCGGAAGGCCGCAGCTTCCCGTTTGACGGGTTGGAGAAGGTCGAGCCAGACCTGCTCGAGACCTTCCCCTACGAGTACCCGGGGCGCGAGGCCGAGGTGGTCGTTTCCACCGACGAGTGGACCTGCGTCTGCCCGTTCTCGGGCCTCCCCGACTTCGGAACGCTGACGATCCGGTACGTGCCCGACAGGCTCTGCGTGGAGCTCAAGTCGCTCAAGTACTACCTCACGACGTTCCGCAGCGTGGGGATCTACCAGGAGCACGCCGCCAACCGCCTTCTCGACGACCTGATAGCGGCCTGCAAGCCGCGCCGCATGGAGGTCCAGCTCGACTACCGCCTGCGCGGCGGCATCCACACGGTGGTCACCGCCCGCCATCCGTAGAAGCCGGGGTCCGGGCACCGGGGACCGGGAAACGGAGATCAAAGTTCTCCAATTCGGAATAATTCCGAATTGGGCCTGATTTCTCATTCCGGATCCCCGAGCCCCGTTTACTTGCCTCTCTGGCGGTGGACGATGATCCACGCCCCGTCGTCGCGGAGCTCGAAAACGTCGGAGGACCAGCCCTCCTCGCGGTGGCGGACGTTCGAGTCCTTCGAGATCCTGGTGTACCGGTAGCTGGCGATGGCGCTCGCGCCATAGACCCGCACCACGAGATTGTCCCAGCGCAGCTCCTTGACCTCGACCGCGCGCTCGCGCAGGCGCCGGATGGGCTCCAGGTAGGCGAAGGACCCGGAGACGCGGTCGCCTCCCTCGATCACGGTGAAGGAGGCCGCGATGTACGGCGCGAGGGCGTCGGCGTCGAGCATCAGCTCGCCCTTCCGCAGCTCCTCGAGAGCGGCGGATACCGCGACCTCGGGGTAGGCCTTGGGCGGCGCGGGCGCCCCCTGCGCCAGGGCCAGGGTGACCACGACGAGCGGAAGGAATGCCGGCATGCGCGCATTGTAGCGGCACGCGGCCGGACTAGGAGCCTGTCCGAGTAAACGACGAAAGCGAGAATTCCGAGGGCGCCGGATGGCAAGGAAGCCGAGCGGAAAGCCCGGAGCCGTAGCCAGAGCTACGTCGAGGACTTTTCGCGACGGCTAACACAGCTAGCCGGATGCCATCGGGATTCGCAGCCGGAGTCTTGTTCGGACAGGCTCCTAGCGCCCGGGAAGAGGGAGCATGAGCGCCTCGAGCTTCTCGCGCAGCGCGCCCGCGATCGGGGCCGGCCGGCCCTGCCCATAGTCGTAGAGGACCTGCACCGTCTCGCCCTCAGCTGCAAGCCGGCCGTCGGCCTCGACCCGGTAGGCGAGCGTGAAGCTGGTGCGGCCGATCGCCCTGACCCCGACCCCGATCTCCAAGCTCTCGGACAGGCCGACCGGAGAGCGGTAGTCGACCGCCACCCGCGCCACGATGATCGGGATGTCGCGGGCCGAACTCAGGGAGGCGATGCGCTCCTGCCACAGGCGCATGCGGGCCTGCTCCAGGAAGCTGACGTAGACGGCGTTGTTGACGTGGTCCATCGCATCCACGTCGCCGTACCGCACCTCGACGGGGCAGGAGAAGGGGAAACCGTCCACCGTTCAGTCCCTCCGGCGCGCGCGAACCCCGGCGAGCCCGGCCAGGAGTCTGTCCGAGCAATACTCCGGCTGCGAATCCCGATGGCATCCGGCTGGCCGTGTCAGCCGTCGCGAAAAGTCCTCGACGTAGCTCTGGCTACGGCTCCGGGCTTTCCGCTCGGCTTCCTTGCCATCCGGCGCCCTCGGAATTCTCGCTCTCGTCGTTTTACCCGGACAGGCTTCTAGCGTCCCGTTCATGCCCCGGCGCCCTCCTGGTCCGGATGCGGCCTGCGCAGCGCGAGCGCCCGCATGCGGTGCACGGCACGCTTCGCAGCCGCGCGCCCCGCCGCCATGGCCTCGTCGAAGCGGGCGAATTCCGACCAGTGGATGCTGCCCACGGCGGGGCTGATGACGAGCTGGGCGTCCGCGAGCTGATGCTTCCGCAGAGCGGTGTGGGTCATGGTGGAACCCCGGAGCATGGCGCGCGGCAGCGTGATCGCCTCGGGATCCTCGTGCGGCCAGGTCTCGCCCACGTCCACACAGACCACCGGACGGCGCGCGAGCTTCCTGGCCTGGGCAAGCGGAACGTCGGCCACCGTGCCGCCGTCCATCAGGGCCCGGCCGTCGAGCGTGTAGGGCAGCAGCACGGCAGGCACGGCCGAGGATGCGGCCACGGCGCGCAGCAGGCTCCCGCTGCGCAGCGCGACCGGCTCGCCGGTCTCGAAGTCGGTGGCCACGGCGGCGAACGGGAGCGGGAGCTGCTCGATCGGCTGGTCGTCCACCAGGAACTCGAGCGCTTTCTCGAACTCCTGGTGTGAGACGAGGCTGGTCCGCTCGAGCGCAAGCGCGACCATGGCGCTCCGCCTCAGCCGGCGCGCGAACTGAAGCAGCAGGTTGTCCCTGCTCGTGATGTTGTAGGTGAGCCGGACATCCGGAAGGTCGGGAGCGAAGCCCGCGGCCAGGAACTCGCGCCAGCGGGCCTTGACCGCCACGACGCCGCCGAGCGTGATCCACATGGCGCCCACGACCGCGCCTGCACTGGTTCCAGCGATCGCCGCCACCGGGATGCCGGCCTGCTCGATCACCTCCAGCACGCCGATGTGCGCCAGGCCGCGCGCACCGCCGCCGCCGAGGGCGAGCACGATGCCCTCGGGCCTCGTCGTGCGAACCCGGAAGAAGTCGAGGATCCCCACAACCGGACATCTTAGACCTTTGCCGGCAAGGCAGGTCTTCGCCGCCGAATCGGTTGCGCACCGGGCGGCGCGGCCGTATCGTGGCGCCCGCAGGAGGGCTGGCGTGATGGCGGCGAGCGGCTCGTCGCGGGTGAGGCTCGCGAGCGCCTGGTGGCTGCTCGCGCTCCTCCCGGTCTTTCTCCTCGGGCAGCGCCACGTGCTCTGGGGGGCGGATGAGCCTCGCGAGGCGGAGATCACCCGCGAGCTGTACGCCTCCGGCGACTGGGTCGTCCCGCGGCTGAACGGTGTGCCGTTCCTCGAGAAGCCGCCGCTCGCCTACTGGGCCGCCGCTTCCGTCTTCTACGTTCTTGGCAGGCCCTCCGAGGAGTGGTGCCGCGCCCCCGCGGCGCTCTGGGGGATCCTCATGACCCTGGCCTGCTTCCAGTTGGGGAGCATGCTCTTCGGGCGCAGGGTCGGGCTGCTGGCGGCGTTCGTGCTCGCGACCTCGCAGGAGTTCGTGATCCAAACCCACACGCTGTTGGTGGACCTGCCGATGGCCGCCGGCGTGGCGTGGGCGTTCGCCTTCTTCTGGAGAGGCTACACCTCGGGCAGCCCGCGCCGCCGCGCGTTGTTCTACGCGGTGGGCGCGGCGACCAGCGGGGTCGCCTTTCTCGGCAAGGGCCCCATCGGCGTCGTGGTGCCGGCCGTCGGTGTGCTCGTCTTCCTGGCGTGGCGGAAGGAGTGGCGCGAGGCCCTCCGGCTTCTGGCGCCCGCCAACCTCGCGGTTTTCGCGGTCCTCACCGTTCCCTGGCTCGCGATGGTGAGGTGGCGGGGCGGGAGCGCGGTCTTCCGCACGTTCTTCTGGGACAACATGGTGATGCGCTTCTTCTCCGGTTCCGCGGACCACACCGCACCCCCGTGGGACTACGCTCTTGGGATCCTCCTGGTGATGGTGCCGTGGGCGGTCTTCGTCCCGCCGGTGGTCTGCGCCCTTGCACGCCCCGGCGGTGTGCATGAGCAGGACCGGCGCCGCAGCTGGCAGTATCTTGTCTCGATCATGGCCGGGCCCCTCGTGCTGCTCTCGATGGCGAGCGCCAAGCGCTCCAGCTACCTGCTCCCCCTGATGCCCGCCTTCGCCGTGTCGGTTGCCGCCTGGCTCGCAGGCGCGCTGCAGCGGACCGAGGCCCGGTGGTCCCGGGTCTGGCGCGCCAGCGGAACCGTCGCGCTCGCGGCGGCCGCGGTCGCGGCGTGGGGTGTCTCCGGTTTCCTGGCCGTGCAGGCGCGCTCGGGCCTGGCCGTCTCCGCAATCGGCCTGGCGGCGGCGCTTGCGGGCACCGGTGCCCTCGTGCTGTCGCTGCGGCGGGAGGCCCAGGACCGGTCGCCGGCGCTCGCGGCCGGCCTTGCGCTGCTGATCCTCCTGTCGCTGTTCTCGCCGTCCACCTTCGCCGCCTTCGACGCACGCCGCGGCTATGACACCCTGAACGCCGCCATCGGCGAGGTGGCCGTGCCGGGCACGACGCTGGTCGGCTTCGACATGGGGGAGCGGGAGCTAGGGCTGGTGGATTTTCTGCGCCAGGAGGCCACGCCGCAAGTCGCGAGCCCACAAGGCCTGCGCGAGGTGTTGCGGCAACGGGGGACCGTGGTTCTCGTCAGCGTGGAGGCCATGAAGAGGCTGCAGGCGCAGGGCGAGTGGCCGGAGGGCGCCGAGGTGGTCGCCGCGCCCAGGATGCGGAACCGCCCGTACGTTCTCGTGCGCGGCAAGGCATAGTCGCGAACGCCAACCATTGCCGGGGAGAGGGTCCCATTGACCCGGAGCGCTGCAACGTGCTACACGGCATTTTCGTGGCGAAAGGAGCCTGAGATGGCGAAGACCTTCCTACGGGCTGCGCTGGCGGTGCTGCTCCTGGCGGGGGCCGCCGGCGCCCAGCCAGCCCCTGCTCCGTCTGCGGCGCTGCCCAAGATTCCCGTGATCGAGACGGTGCTGCCGAACGGCATGAAGCTGCTGATGGTGGTCCGGCGAGACTCGCCGACAATCGCGTGCGGTTGGGTCGCGCGCGTCGGCTCGGTCAACGAGCCGCCCGGCATCACGGGCATTTCACACCTCTTCGAACACATGATGTTCAAAGGCACCAAGGCGATCGGCACGAAGGATTTTGCCAAGGACGCCGAGATCCTCGCCCAGCAGGACGCGATCCGGGCCGAGATGGAGAAGGAATACACGGTGCTGCGCGAGAAGCAGCGCCGCGGCGAGATCACCGGGGAGATCTACGACTCCGCGAACATGACGTCCCACCTCAAGGAGCTCAAGGCCCAGATCGAGAAGCTCTACGCGGCCGAGAAGGAGGTCATCGTCAAGGAGGAGCTCGACTCGATCTACACCGCGCAGGGCGGTTCGGGCGTGAACGCAGGCACCACCGAAGACCAGACCTTCTACTTCGTGACGGTACCGTCCAACAAGCTGGAGCTCTGGTTCTGGCTCGAATCCGACCGGCTCGCGAACCCGGTCTTCCGCGAGTTCTACTCGGAACGCGACGTGGTGAGGGAAGAGCGGCGATTGCGCACCGAGTCAACCCCGACAGGCAGGTTCGAGGAGGCGTTCGAGGCGGTCTTCTGGGAGTCCTCACCGTACTCGCACCCGGTGGTGGGGTGGCCCTCGGACGTCGAGTCCATCACCCGCGCACAGGCCGAGAACTACTTCGGCATCTATTACGCACCCAACAACATCACCGCGGCGCTGGTCGGGGATTTCGACCCCGACAAGGCGGTCGAGCTGGCCAAGGGGTACTTCGGGCGGGTCCCGAGCGGGAAGAACCCTCCGCCCGAGATGATCACCACCGAGATGCCGCAGTACGCCGAGAAACGTTTCCTGGCCGAGGCCGACACCAACCCGGAGGTCGAGATCCGCTTCCACGCCGTACCCTTCAACCACATGGACATGTTCGCCTTCCAGCTCGTAGCCGACATCCTGAACAAGCGCACGGGCCGCCTCTACACGGCGCTCGTCGAGGAGCAGAAGGTGGCGGTGGGGGAGCCCTCGAGCTACTACCGGCCGCTCAAGTACGAGGGGTTCTTCGAGGTGAGCGCGGAGGTCAAGGACGGCAAGCGGCCCGAGGATGTCGAGGCGGCGCTGAACGCGGAGCTCGCCAGGCTCGCCAGGGAACCGGTAGGGGAGCGGGAGCTTCAGAAGGTCAAGAACCAGGAGCTCGCGAACTCCTACCGCCGTCTGCAGTCGAACTTCTACCTGCTCCTCCAGCTCCTGCTCTACGACTCCACCGACACCTGGACGTTCCTCAACGAGTCGCCGGCGAAGATTCAGGCTGTGACCGCCGCCGACATCCAGAGGGTCGCCGCCAGATACTTCACGGCCGAGAACCGGAACGTGGCCGTGTACATCCGCAAGGTGGGCAGCGCGCCCGAGGACCCGGAGATCGCGGCGCTGCCGGCACAGATGAAGGGGATGGTCAAGCAACAGCTCGGTCAGATCCAGAGCCTGACCGACCGCGTCAAGCTGGAGCAGATCCTCACGCAGCTAAGAGGGATGTTGGGGCGGGTGCCGCCGCAGATGAAGCCGGCCATGGACTACCTCATCAGGAAGGCCCAGGAGCACCTCGACTCGCTGCCACCGGCACCAGCGTCCGGGGGCGAGCCGCAGAAGAACCCACCGGCCGGGAAGCCCCAGGCGTAGGGGCGGAAGGAGAAGAGCGCCATGTCAAGGACCCATCGTTTGCTTGACGTTCGCGGCCGTGCTGCTTTCGGCCGCGGCCGCCGTTCGCCGGCGAGATCCCGGCCAGGCCGGAGCAGCTCACCTATCCGTCCCTGACCTACAACGTACCCGACGCGGCGAGCATGCGGGTAAAGCTCGCCAACGGGGTGATCGCCTACGTCGCGGAGGACAAGATGCTGCCCCTGGTAAACGTGCTGGTGCTCTTCCGCGGCGGGCGATACCTTGAGCCCGCCGGCAAGGGAGGGCTCGCCGACCTGACCGGCACCGTGTGGCGGACGGGCGGCGCCGGCAACCTCGACGCCAAGGTGCTCGACCAGGAGCTGGACTTCCTTGCCGCACAGCTCACCACCAACGTGGGCGATGTCTCGGGCAGGATCAGCCTGAACCTCCTGGCCAAGGACCTGGACCGCGGCCTCGCCCTGCTGATGGACGTCCTGAAGAGCCCGCGCTTCGAGGAGGCTCGCCTGGCCA
The DNA here is from genome assembly GCA_963754345.1 of Thermoanaerobaculaceae bacterium. GTDB lineage: Bacteria > Acidobacteriota > Thermoanaerobaculia > Thermoanaerobaculales > Thermoanaerobaculaceae > RBG-13-68-16. Next base: position 53,856 of record CAVWFZ010000018.1, read on the forward strand.
TGGCCAAGGAGGACATGATCTCCGAAATGAAGCGGCGCAACGACGACACCGAGAACATCGAGGAGCGCGAGTGGGACCGCCTGGTGTACGGCGACGACTACTGGCTCAACCGCTTGTCCACCAAGGCCTCGGTGGACGGCATCACGCGCGACGATCTGGTGGCGTTCCACGCTCAGCTCGCCAATCCTGCCAACTTCGTGATTGCCGTGGCGGGGGACTTCGACCGCACCGCGGTGATCGCCAAGCTCAACGCGACGCTCGGGGCGTGGAAGGCCACGGGTGCCCCCGTGCCCGCCGTGCCGCAACCCAAGTCCTCGGCAAAGCCCGGCGTGTACCTGGTCAACAAGCCCGACGTCAACCAGGGCCGGGTTTCCATAGGACACCTCGGGGCGAAGCGCCCGCTGGCCGACGAGTCTTCCCTCGAGGTTGCAAACGACATCCTGGGCGGCGGCGGCTTCACCGCCTGGATGATGTCGAAAGTGCGCTCCGACGAGGGGCTTGCCTACTCGGCGTACTCCCACTACGGCGTGGGCGATGTGTACCCTGATACCTTCCGCGCCTACTACCAGTCCAAGTCCTCCACCTGCGCGCGGGCCGCCCAGCTCACCGTCGAGCTGATCGGCAAGATCACGACAACCCGGGTCACCGACAAGGAGCTGGCCACCAGCAAGACCTCGTTCATCGAACGGTTCCCCCGGATCTTCGAGAGCAAGCTGCGGACGGTCACTCGTTTTGCCCAGGACGACCTGACGGGGCTTCCGCACGAGCACTGGAAGAACTACCGGCAGAAGATGAGCGGCGTGACGGCCCCGAGCACCCAGGCCGCCGCCAAGGCCCTCATCAGGCCGGACCAGCTCATCATCCTGGTGGTGGGGAACGTGGACGAGATCCTGAAGGGGCATCCCGATCACCCGAACGCGAAGTTCGAGAGCTTCGGGCCGCTGGTGAGGCTGCCGCTGCTCGACCCGCTCACCCTGAAGCCATTGACGAAGTAGCTGAGCAGAGCGAGTGCACGGCGCCCGGGCGATGCCGCCCAGGCGCCTCTGTTATTCTGGCGCGGGCCCGAGCCGGCAGCGGCCCAGGAACGTTCGGTGATGGCGGAGAAGAAAGCGCGCGAGCGCAAGGAAAAACAAGCAAAGGTCGTGCTGCACGGTCTCGCCGGCACGAAGAAGGCGCTGGACGCCTGCCGCCTGGTCGAGCGTCTCTACCAGTCGGGGAAGCGCGTGACGGTGTTTCTGGCGGACCGCGGCCGCGCCTCCATGTTCGACGACTACCTCTGGACGTTTGCGCAGAACTCGTTCGTCCCGCACGCCTTCTGGGACGGCCAGGGGGAGGCCCACGACCCCGTGGTCGTGGTAACGGGCACCCTCTCCAATCCGAACGGCGCCGACGTCCTCGTCATTGGCGACCGCCTCGCCGACCCGGCGGAAGCCGGGGTCTTTTCGGAGATCCACGACTTCGTGACCACCTCGCCCGAGGACCAGGGCAAGGCAAAGGCGTGGGAGGCCGCGGGCTTCGCCGTTACGGAACCCCGCGCCCCCAGGAAACAGCCGTAAACCAGGCCGTCAAACAAGTCATTCGCGTTCCTTGCTGGCCGCACCTCTTTTGCCCCACGGGCGCGGAAGGTTTCCTTTTTCTTTACAACTGCGTTGCTGCCCTTTCTTGTTTGCCGGGGGGTGGCTGCGCGCGCTCGCTTTGCTCGCGACGCCTGCGCGAGCGACCCGACAGCGCTTGCCGACGCGGGGCCCCTCGGCGTCGGCGTGAAGCGGCCGCGCCGTCTCCCCACGCCGGCCAGCGCGTCGGGGACCCCGCTCGCTCCGGCGTGATGGCTTCGCCACCCTCCGGGCGGAATCACCCCCGCCCACCCGATTCGTGATGGGGCTGCCCTCGTCGTCTCGCGCTGCCTGTACGCATGACCTTCCGGTCCTTGGGGTTGCGCTTCGGGCGGGGGGTCTTCAATCCGCCAGTGCCGCGGGTGGCCAATCACTCCGGAGCCCGCGGGTACCACGCGGCGGGATCCGGCGTGAGGTATCGGGGGCGCGAGGAGCCATGCCCTGTGGCGACGAGCGAACACCGAGGAGCCTCGCGACGGGCCCGCCAGGCGTGGTCGCGGGCGAAGGAGCGTGCGGCCGCAGGCTGCGGGGGCGGCCAAGGCCGCACGGCTAGCCACCCACGGCACCGGCAAAATCAAAGACGTTACGCAATGGCAGAGAGAATAGGTCGCGCACCCACGGGGCAAGATCAGCGCCGTCATGCCGTGACGATTAAAGCCAGCTCCGAGCCGGCGGGGCAAAAAAGGAGCGCAGCCACCCCCGGGCAAACAAGAAAGCCTGACGCAGTGACAGAAAGAGTTATCCAAGCCGCCCGCGGCACCGGCAAAACCAAAGACGCCACGCAGTGGCAGAGAAGACCGGGTCGCGCACCCGCGGTGCAGAACAAGAACACGGGTTTCCGCCTTTCGCTTTCAGAGGCGGAGACCGGCGAAGCTCTGAATCATGGTGTGCGGGCTGTGGTTGACGCGCGCCATGGCGCGCACGGCCTCCAGGTACTCCTCGCGGCTGACGGTGCGGGAGAGCCCCAGGTGCGAGGACGGTGACGCCGCCCGGTGGCACGGGCGGTACTGGCTCATCAGGCTGACCGTCACCTCGGGGGCGAGAGCGTCCGCGAGCCAGCCCAGGCTATCGGGGACACCCGCAAGGCCGTCGGGGAGGATGAGGATGCGCACCAGGAGGCCCCGCCGCAGCGTTCCGTCCGGGGCAAGCTCCCATCCGGGGCCGAGCTGGCGGAACATCTCGGCGATCGCGGTACGCGCCGCCGCCGGGTAGGACGGGATCCCGGAGAGTTCTTCGGCCACGCGCTCGTCCGCGTACTTGAGGTCCGGCATGTAGATGTCCACGACGCCGTCCAGGAGCGCGAGCGCGGCGGGTGAGTCGTAGCCGTTGCTGTTGTAGACGATGGGCAGGCGGAGGCCTTCCTCGGCAGCCAGGGCGAGCGCCTCCACGAGCGCCGGGACCTGGTGGGTCGGCGAGACCCAGTTGATGTTGTGGCACCCTTCCGCCTGGAGCTCGAGCATCACCGTGGCGAGAGCCTCGGTACTGCAGGTGCGACCGACGTGGTCGGCCGGATGCTGCGAGATGTCCGAGTTCTGGCAGAAGGCGCAGCGGAGGTTGCAGTTGGCGAGGAAGATCGTGCCCGAGCCGCCGGTGCCGGACAGCGGCGGCTCCTCGCCCAGGTGGGGCCCCCACGAGGCCACCAGCGGCTCGACCCCGGTGAAGCACTTGCCCAGCTCGCGCCGGCGGTCCACCCGGCACGCCCGCGGGCACAGCTCGCAGGTGGCGAGCATCGCCTCCAGCGTGCCGGCGCGACGGTGCAGCTCGCCGGTCGCCAGCAGCGTGCGGTAGCCGGGCTCGACCCCTGCTCTTGCGGTTGCGAAGCCGTTCATCAGGGTCGCAGCACAAGAGCGCCGGTCACATGGGAGTGCTTGACTCGCAGCAGCGCCTCGTTGGCCTGCGAGAGCGGCAGCACCTCCACGGTGGTGACGATCGGAATGCGCGTGGCCAGCTCCAGCAGCTCTTTTGCGTCGGTGCGGGTCGCGTTGGCCACCGAGCGCACGGTGCGCTCTTTGTACAGGAGCGAGTAGGGGAAACCCGGCAGGTCGCTCATCGTGACACCGGCGCAGGCCACGGTGCCGCCGGGGGCAAGGCACTTCAGCGCGGCCACGACCTGCTTGCCGGCGGGCGAGAAGATCACGGCGTGGTCGAGCGGCACCGGCGGCGTGTCTCCCGGGGAACCCACCCAGGCGGCACCGAGGGCGCGCGCGTGCTCATGGTGGCGGCTGGCGCGTGTGAACACGAAGACCTCGCAACCGGTGTAGCGGGCCACCTGGATGGCCACGTGGGCCGAGGCGCCGAAGCCGAAGATCCCGAGTCTGCCGCGGCTCAGGGCGCCGGCGAGGCGCAGGGCCCTGTAGCCGATCACGCCGGCGCACAGGAGCGGCGCGGCCTGCTCGTCCGAGAAGCCCGCGGGGAGCGGGTACGCGAAGTCGGCGCGTGCCACGGCGAGCTGCGCATAGCCGCCGTCCAGGTGGAGGCCGGTAAAGCGTGCAGCGTGGCAGAGGTTCTCGCGCCCGGTGCCGCAGAACGAGCAGGCCCGGCAAGCGTCTGCCATCCACGCCACGCCCATCCGCACGTTGAGGAGGTCCTTCGAAACGCCCTCACCGATCTGGTCCACGACGCCTACGATCTGGTGACCCGGCACGAGCGGCAACCTGGGGAGATTAAGCTCACCCTCCACGGTGTGGAGATCGGTTCGGCAGACCCCGCAGGCAGCGACCCGCAGGCGCAGCTCCCCCGGCCCGGGGTGTGGGTCCTCGATCTTGCGAGCGGCCAGCGGCCCGGCCTCGGCCGGCGCGGGGGCATCCAGGACCATGGCCTTCATCGTTGTCTCCGTCCCGATGCGATTCTACCGGGGTTCCGCGTGTTAGAATAACCGGCCGCCGGTGCGGCAGGAGGTTGTCATGACGCTTATCAGACTCGGTGGGGCGGTACTCGCGGGGGCCTTGCTGGCCGCCAGCTCGTTGGCGCAGCAGCCGCAGGCTGCGCCGCAGCCTGAGGCTCCCACCAAGATCGCGTTCGTCTACGTTCAGAAGGCCCTGGCCACCACGGATGAGGGGAAGATCAAGCTCAAGGAGCTCGAGGACTGGGCCAAGCCCCGCCAGCAGGAGCTGGAGAAGCTGGACAAGGAGCTCAACGACCTCAAGGCCGAGCTGATGTCCAGGCAGGGCGTGACCAACGATGACTCGGTTGCCGAGTTGAACCGCAAGGTGGTGTCGCGGCAGCGGGAGTTCGAGGACAGGCAGCGGATCATCAAGCGTGACTTCGACGAGAAGCAGCAGGCGCTGCTCCGGGACATGGGCGGGCGGTTGCAGGAGATCATCACGAAGTACGCCGACCAGAACCGGTACACGGCGGTCTTCATCTTCAAGCCCGACGACCTTGCCTACCTCGCCAACTCGGCCGACATCACCGACACCGTGATCAAGCTCTTCAATTCGCGCTACCCGGTGGCGGCCAAGGCGCCTGCGGCGCCGCCGGCCAAGTAGCGGCTCAACGGAGACTGCCCCGTGGGACGCCGACTGACACGCAAGCAGATCAAGAAGGACGAGTTCATCTCGCTGGTGGACCGTGGTATTCACTGGATGGGCGGAAACTGGCGCCAGGCCGCGATCGGGCTGGGTGCCGTGCTCGGCGTGGCCCTCGTGTGGTGGGGCGTCACCGCCTTCCTCGGAAGCCGCAAGGACGCGGCGGCCCAGGCCATCTCCCAGGCGCTCGACACCTACCAGGCCCCTGTGGGGAGCGCCGCGCAGCCCGACGCGAAGATCAAGTTCGCGACCGACGTCGAGCGGCTGGCTGTGGCGGAGAAGGCCTTCCAGGCCGTGAAGTCCCGCTACTGGCTGACGCCTCAGGTGTCCGTGGCCAAGCTGTTCCTGGCGCGAATCGCCGCCGAACGCGGCGATCAGGCGCAGGCCGTCCGTCTCCTGGGGGAGATCACCAGCCACCGTTCGTCGGACCCCGTGATCCAGCTCGCGATGCTGGACCTTATCCGCATCCGGCTCGCGAAGGGCGAGGGCGCTCAGCTCGTCAAGGATCTGGAGGGCATGGCGGCGGGGAAGGACCCCCGCTTGCCGCGCGACGCGGCGCTTTATCAGCTCGCGAAGGTGTGGGAGCAAGAGGGCAAGCCGGAGGAGGCCAGCAAGCTCTACCGGAAGCTGGTCGAGGATTTCCCGGACTCCCCTTACCGTCCTGACGCACAGCAGCGCATCGCGGCGGGCAGCTGAGGGCCGCGACCGGCGGGTCGCCCGGGTGCCGTTTCGCACGGGCGACGGGGAGGGAGCTTTGTTCGCTCCGGTGGCCCGGGGCGTCGGAGGTGGTGGCTTGAACTTCGTCGAGATCATCGCGAGGAAGCGTGACGGGCTGGAGCTCTCGCCGGCCGAGATCCAGGCCTTCGTGCGGGGCGCCAGCAACGGCCACCTCGGCGACGAGCAGCTAGCCGCGATGCTGATGGCGATCTGCATCCGCGGTGCCAGCACGGCCGAGACGCAGGTCCTCGTCGAGGAGATGCGCGATTCGGGCGCGCGCTGGCAGGTCGGGCAGAGCTTCCCGGAGGCGGTGGACAAGCATTCGACTGGCGGGGTCGGCGACAGTGTATCGCTGGCGTTCGCGCCGCTCGTGGCCTCGTGCGGCATACCGGTGGTGATGATGGCGGGGGCGGGGCTCGGTCACACCCAGGGCACGCTCGACAAGCTGAGCGCGATCCCGGGGTTCCGGGCGGCCGGCACCCGTTCCCAGGCAATGATTCTGCTCGAGAAGTGCGGCGTCTGCTTCGCGGCGCAGAGCGACGAGATCGCCCCGGCTGACCGCAAGCTCTACCTCCTTCGTGATCTGACCGGCTCTGTGCCTTCGCTCCCGCTCATCGTGGCCTCGATCATGTCCAAGAAGCTTGCGGTTGGAGCGAGCCGGCTCGTGCTGGACGTCAAGATGGGCTCGGGCGCCTTCTGCAAGACCCCGGAAGCGGCCCGCGAACTGGCCGAGGCGCTGGTGCGCGTGGCCATGCAGGCGGGTGTGAAGGTGCGGGCGGTGATCTCCGACATGAGCCAGCCGCTGGGCGACCGCCTGGGCTGCGCCAGCGAAGTGCGGGCCGCGCTCGAGGTGCTGGCCGGGCGTGGGGACTCCCGCCTGCGAGACCTCACCCTCGACCTGGCGGCCGAGGCGCTGGTGCTGGCCGGCAGGAAGCCGGAGGCGGCCCGCGCCGAACTGCAGAGGAAGCTCGCCGGCGGGGCCGCCCTGGCCGCCTACGATGCAATGGTGCGGGAGCACGGGGGCGACCCTGATGAGGCAAGGCTCCCGCGCCCCAAGAGCGCGGTGGTGGTCACGGCCGCGCGCGCAGGCTTCGTGGCCTCGGTTGACGCGGAAGTGCTTGGCTGGATCGCGGTGACCGTGGGCGCAGGGCGGCGCCGGCTCGGTGAGCAGGTGGATCCGGCCGCCGGCGTGGTCGTGCGCACCCGTGTCGGCGACCGCGTCTCGCCCGGCCAGGCCCTCGCCACCCTCGAGCTGGGGGACCGGCAGGTGGACGCCGGCGCGTTGGCCGCCCGGACCGTGGACGCCTTCCTCGTCGCCGACGAGGCGCCCGAGGTGCGTCCCCTCGTCTCGGCCCGTCTGGGAGGCACGGCCTAGCTTGCTGTACCGGTTGGAGAGCGTACACGTCTCCTTCGGCGGGCGTAAGGTGCTCCGTGGTGCCTCGCTGCAGCACAACCCGGGCGAGAAGCTGCTCCTGCTCGGCCGCAACGGCTGCGGCAAGACCACGCTGCTGCGCGTCATCGCCGGCGAGCTGGAGCCCGACTCCGGCTCGTTCGAGCGAGCGCGTGGCCTGGAGGTCGCGCGTCTCGAACAGCGCCTGGAAGAGCCGCCGGGAACCGTGGTCCTGGACTACTGCCTCTCTGCGCTGCCCCGCCTGATCGAGATCGAAGAGGACCTTGCGCGGCTCGCCCCGAGGCTTTCGGAAGACGGCGACGAGGTGGCGGCCCAGTACCACGCCCTGCAGGAGGAGTTCGAGCGCCTGGACGGCTACCGCGCCCGGTCGCGTGCCCAGGCCGCGCTGGAAGGGCTCGGGATCAGGGAAGCGATGCACTCGCGCGCCCTGGACACCCTTTCGGGCGGTGAACGCACGCGGGTGGCCCTGGCAAGGGCGTTGCTCTCGCCCGCGCCGCTGCTCCTGCTCGACGAGCCCACCAACCACCTTGACCTGGTGGGCGTCGAGTTCCTTGCGCAGGAGCTCTCGCGTAGGTCCGGGGCGCTGCTGCTCGTGACCCACGACCGGGAGCTCGTGGACCGCGTCGGGGGCGAGGTCCTCGATCTGCACGGGGGGAGGATCGAGCGGTTCCCGGCCGGCTACGCCCGCTACCGGCGGGAGCACGAGCGGCGAAGGGAGCAAGCACGCAAGGCTTTCCAGCTCCAGCGGGCGGAGATCGAGCGCCAGGAGGAGTTCATCCGCCGGAACATCGCGGGGCAGAACACGCGCCAGGCGCAAGCGCGCCAGAAGCTGCTGGACCGCATGGAGAGGCTGGAGGCCCCCGAGCCCGACCTTCCGACGGTCAGGCTGCGCTGGCCCGCCACGGGCCGCAGCGGCGAACGCGTGCTGGAGGTCGAAGACCTCTCCGTCGGGTACGACGCCGCGCTGCTGCGCGGGGTGACCTTCACGCTGCGCCAGGGGGAGCGGGTTGCGGTCGTGGGCCGCAACGGGGCCGGGAAGACCACACTGCTGCACGCCCTCGCCGGCCGGCTCCCGGCGTTCACGGGCAAGCTGCGGCTGGGGACCGGTGTCGTGCCGGCCTGGTACGACCAGGAGCAGGCGGACGTCCCGGCGAACACCACGGTGCTCGCGGCGCTACTGGCCGCGCGCCCCGAGTGGACGCCGGCAGAGGCGCGGGTCTGGGCCGCACGCTTCGCGTTCTCGGGCGAGGCCGCGGAGGCCTCCACCGACTCGCTGTCCGGTGGCGAGCGCGCCCGCGTCGCGCTCGCGAGGCTGCTCGCCCTGGGCCCGAACCTGATGCTCCTGGACGAGCCGACCAACCACCTCGACCTGGCGACCTGCGAGGTCCTCGAGCAGGCGTTGGCCGAGTTCCCCGGGGCCCTTCTCCTGGTCAGCCACGACCGTCGCCTGGTGGAGCGGGTGGCCACCGGCGTTTTGCTCCTGGACGGCGGCTCGGCGCTTCCGGTGAACCGCGTGGACGAGGCGTTCGCGAGGCTGGGCCTCGCCCCGGCGCCACGAACGACGGATCTGGAGGCCGACAAGGCCCCGCGCCGCAGCGTCCTCGAGGAGGAGCGGCGGCGCCTGCGGCGCGACGCGGCCCGGGCGCGCGAGCGTGCGGACGCTCTCGCCGGGGAGCTGGAGCAGGCCGAAGGACGCCTGCGCGAGGTGGAGGAGCTGCAGTGCCGTCCGGAGGTGTTCGCCGACGCCCAGCGAGCGCGCGCCCTTGCGGGAGAAGCCGGCGAGCTGCGAGCCTCGCTGGAGGAGCTCCTCGAGAGCTGGGGCGAGGCCGAGGAGGACGCCGAAGCGCTCGCTCAGCGCCTCGCCGAGCTTGGCGGCTAGGGGACAGGGGACAGGGGACAGGGGACAGAAAAGCGGGCCCGGCCGGCCTTTACGGGCGAGTTTCGTGCCTTGTCTTTCAGTTGTCTGTGCTGACTCCTGGGTCTATCTTCGAGCGAAAATGGAACCCCGCCGCGGACCGCGCGACGGGGTTCCTTGTGTTTTTCCTGTGCCCGGTGCCCTGTGCCCTGTCTCTACAGGATCGCCTCGATCGGGCCCATCTCACCCGCGCGAATCGCCACCGCCCGTGCCGTCACCTGCGGCAGCACGCGGTAAGCGAAGTGGATCGCGGCCTGGACCTTGTTGTGGTAGAAGGCGGCCTCCGGCTTGTCCTGCAGGAACGCTCGGACGGCCTCCTTGTCCTCGGCCTCCACGCCGGCCGATGCGAGCATCGCCTTGAGCTTCTCCCGCGCGATGGCCGCCTGGTCCAGCAGGAAGTGCGCACCCAGCACGTCCCCGATCATGTCCAGGAACGCGCACGAGTTCAACAGCACGACCAGCACAGCATCCGGGCGCTTGGTGAGCCCCTTGGAGATGTCCTCGATCTGCTTGAGCGCCGCGCCCAGCATCCACGCCGGCTCCATGAACTGCGGGTCGCCGCGGAGCTTCTTGAACGTCGCCTCGGCCATCCCCAGCAGGTCGCGGATCGGCTTGCCGCCCTTGGCCGGGAGCTTGCGGGCCACCAGGTCGAGCGCCTGGATGCCGTTGGTCCCCTCGTAGATCGCTGCAATCTTGGCGTCCCGCATGTACTGCTCGGCGGGATACTCGGAGCAGTACCCGTAGCCCCCGTACACGTGCAGGCACCACTCTGTGACCCGGAACCCCCAGTCGGAGGCCCACGCCTTGCAGATCGGGGTCAGCACCTCGACGTACGAATGGTAGCGCTCCTGCTCCTCGCCGGTGGTGGCATGGGTCATGTCGATGTAGAACGAGGTTTGCAGGAGCAGCGCGCGCATTGCCTGCACGTACGCGGCCGACGTGAACAGCATGCGGCGCACGTCCGGGTGCTCGATGATCGGCACCTGAGGCGCGGAGTGGTCCTTCAGCTTGCTCCAGTGCCGGCTCTGCAGGCGGGTCTTCGCGTAGTCCAGGGCGGCGAGGTACGTGGCGGCGGCCACGGCCTCTCCCTGCAGCCCCACCTCGATCCGGGCCGGGTTCATCATTTGGAACATCAGCTTCATGCCGTGGTTCTCCTCGCCGAGCAGGAAGCCCTCGCAGTGGTCGTTGCCTCCGAACACCAGCGAGCAGGTCGGCGAGCCGTGGATCCCCAGCTTCTCCTCGATCCGCGAGCACACCACGTCGTTGGGCTCTCCCAGGGAGCGGTCGGGGTTGACGCGGATCTTGGGGATGATGAAGAGCGACAGCCCCGCGGTGCCCTCGGGCGCCTTGGGCGTGCGCGCCAGCACCGCGTGGATGATGTTCTCGGTGAGGTCGTGGTCGCCGCCCGTGATGAAGATCTTCTCCCCCTGGATCAGGTAGCGGCCGTTGGGTTGCTTGACCGCACGCGCCTTCGAGGCGCCCACATCCGAGCCGGCCTGCGGTTCGGTGAGGCACATGGTACCCGCCCACTGCCCGGCGTACATGCGCTCGCAGAAGAGCTTGCGCATCTCGTCGGTGCCGTACGTCTCGATCAGGTACCCTGCGCCACGGGTCAGGAGCGTGGTCAGGCACAGCGACATGTTGGCGCCGAAGAACAGCTCGTTGATTGCGGCTCCCACGGTGCCCGGCAGGCCCATCCCGCCGTACTCGGGGCTGTTGATGCAGCTTATCCACCCCCCCTCGCGCATCTTCTGGTAGACGGGGTGGAACGACGCTGGGAGGGTGACGCGGCCGTTGTCGAACCGCGCACCGATCGTGTCGCCGTCCTTGTTGCAGGGCGCGAGCTGCTCCTGGGAGAGCTTGAGAGCCTCGTCCAGCACCATGTCCACATCGTTTCGCTCCCACTGCGAGAAGAGCTCTTTCTTGAGGAGCTCCTGCGTGGGCAGCCACTCGAAAAGCTGGAACCTGATGTCACGCATGTCGGCCTGGAAACTCACGGGACCTCCCTCGTGAGCCGGGGGGCTCGCCCACGGCTACTGAACGACCATTCATTTTCCTCACCGCTGGTGCAGAAAGCAAGGGGGGAACCGACGCCCCTGCCGTGGCGCGCGACATCACCCCGGCACTCATGCATAATGCCGGTTGGAGGTTCTCCGTGGAGCGAGCGCGTGCGGTCGTGACGGGGGGTGCGGGCTTCCTGGGCTCCCACCTCTGCGACAGGCTGCTGGCCGAGGGGATCGAGGTCGTGTGCATCGACAACCTCCTCACCGGGAGCCTGGCCAACATCGAGCACCTCTTCGGGGTGGACGGCTTCGCGTTCGAGAAGTACGACGTGACCAACCACATGCACGTGCCGGGGAGGGTGGACTTCGTGCTCCACTTCGCCTCGCCGGCCTCGCCGATCGACTACCTGGAGCTGCCGATCCAGACCCTCAAGGTCGGTTCCCTGGGCACCCACAAGGCGCTCGGGCTCGCCAAGGCAAAAGGGGCGCGCTTCCTGCTCGCGTCCACCTCGGAGGTCTACGGCGACCCGCTGGTTCACCCCCAGCCCGAGGGCTACTGGGGCAACGTGAACCCGGTCGGTCCCAGGGGGGTCTACGACGAGGCCAAGCGCTTCTCCGAGGCCATGACCATGGCGTACCAGCGCTACCACGGCGTCTCGACCCGGATCGTCCGCATCTTCAACACCTTCGGGCCCAGGATGCGGGCGCACGACGGGCGCGTCGTGCCGGCGTTCATCTCGCAGGCGCTGGCCGGGAAGCCTTTGACGGTGTTCGGGGACGGGTCGCAGACCCGCTCGTTCTGCTACGTGGACGACGAGCTCGAGGGCATCATCCGGGTCCTCTTCTCGGAGATCGGCGACCCGATCAACATCGGCAACCCCGGTGAGATGACCGTGCTGCAGTTCGCCCAGACCATCCGGAAGCTGGTCGGAAACAACGTCCCGATCGAGTTCCGGCCGCTGCCGGTGGACGACCCCAAAGTCCGCCAGCCGGACATCGGCGTTGCCAGGAGCCGCCTCGGCTGGGAGCCTCGCGTGCCCGTCGAGGAGGGGTTGCGGCGGACCATCGCCTACTTCCGCGACCTCCGCGAGCGCAAGGCCTAGCCGTCGAGGGCCCAGCCCGCACAGGGGTCACGGCGCAGAGCGACACTGCGGTGGGGCGCCGGGCGCAACATTCTTTCGGGGGGTCCGGTCCCGCCTGAGGCGGGACTCTAGACCCCCCGAGCCCCCCACGCTCGCGCCGGCAGAGCCGGACGCTCGCTTGTTTCTTTCGCGAAGTGATTTCGACAACGGTGCAAATATGCAAGCCCTGCATGGCAGCAGCACCGGCCGAGGCAGGACTGATACGTCGTCGCAGTTGGGCCGATGCCCACCTCCGGCGGGGCGCAGCTGCCCTTGCGAGGCTGGCAGGTACCAGGTCCGTCACTTTTGGCACTTCCGTTTGTGCCTTGGGTGCGCGGCCACGACTCGGCGCTTGGACGGTACAGGAGTGTCAGGAGGGCCGGACCTG
>CAVWFZ010000019.1:0-19721 GCA_963754345.1 Thermoanaerobaculaceae bacterium
GTGGCGTAGCGGTGTCGTAGGCAACTCCCTCTCCCTCGGGGAGAGGGCGGGGTGAGGGTCATGCCGGTGGCCTTGGCCCTGCCGCCTGCAATCGACCGTCCCCTCGCCCTAACCCTCTCTCCCTCGGGGAGAGGGAACCGCGATAGCCGGTCCTGCAGGGCAGTGACACTCAACTCCCTCTCCCTGCGGAGAGGGCCGGCGTGAGGCCACACCCGATCGCACAGGGGGCCGCCGCTACCGGCCGGAGGCGGAAGGCTCCACGATAGTGTGCACCACGCCTCCCCGCACCACGTAGCGCACCCGGCGGAAGTTGGACACATCCGTGAGCGGGTCCCCAGTCGGTACCAGCTATCAGTATCTGGCGATTGTATTTGGGCCAGGGCCCGACATCGAGCCGATTTCCCGAACACCAGCGGGTCACCTGTGCTATCGTCCCTGTACGTGCTCAGTCGTTTTGCCGTTGGCTCAACCGAGAAAGGTGAGAAGGGGGTACCTGGTACCCATATGGTACCCATAATGGTACCCATAGGGAGAATTTGCGATGACGAGAACCTCTTCTCTCGTAGCGGTAGCTTTGGTGGTGATGACCTTCAGTTCAGCGGCGAAAGCACACTTCTTGCTTGCCGGCGCTGTGCATGCCGGCGACCCCAACGAGATCCTGGCCAAGGTCAAGGCCGCGAGCGGTGGAGCGGCCTGGGATGCGATCCGCACGGCGCGGACCAAGATGAGGATCTCCGTCGGAGGGCTCACCGGTACAGGCGAGGCGCTTGACGACGTGACCGCGGGCCGCTATGTGGACCGTTTCCAGCTCGGCCCGATGAGCGGCGCCGAGGGGTTCGACGGCACCGTCGTGTGGTCGCAGGACGCCTCGGGCCAGTCGCGCGCGGAGGAGGGCGGCGACGGCCGCCTCGGGGCGGCCAACGAGTCGTACCGGCGCGCTTACGGGTTCTGGCACCCCGAACGCTGGCCGGCCCAGATCGAGGATGCGGGCACGCAGGAGGAGAACAGTCGGCAGTTCCTCGTCGTGAGAATCACACCCACGGGCGGCAGGCCGTTCGACCTGTGGATCGATGCCGCGACGATGCTCATCGACAGGATCGTCGAGAAGACGGCAATCGAGACGCGCACAACGTTCGAGACCGACTACCGGACCGTCGGCGGCGTAAAGATTGCGTTCGCGGTGCGGTCCACCAACGGCGACCCGCGCTACGACCAGCGGGCGACGATCGAGAGCGTTGAGTTCAACGTGCCGGTGGATGACGGCGCGTTCAAGCTTCCGGCGCCGCCTCCGCCCGACTTCGCACTTGCCGGCGGCAAGACCTCCACCACCGTCCCGTTCGAGCTGCTCAACAACCACATCTACGTGGAGGTCAAGCTGAACGGCAAGGGCCCCTACCGCCTGATGTGCGACACCGGGGGCGCCAACATCGTCACGCCGGAGCTGGCCAAAGAGCTGGGCCTTTCGAGCGAGGGTGCGTTCGAGGGACGGGGCGTGGGCGAGAAGTCTGAGGACGTCGGGGTCACCAAGGTCGAGAAGGTGGAGATCGGCGATGCCACGATCGCAAACCAGGTCTTCATGGTGTTCGCGCTCGGGCCGTTCGGTGCGGTCGAGGGCGTGCCGCAGCTCGGCCTCGTCGGCTACGAAGTGTTCAAGCGCTTTGTGGCCAAAGTGGACTACGAGAAGAGACTCCTGACCCTTTCGCTTCCCTCGGCCTTCAACTACCACGGAACGGGCACGGTGGTGCCGTTCACCTTCAACGAGCATATTCCACAGGTCCAGGGTTCCCTCGACGGTATCGCCGGGAAATTCGACATCGACACCGGCGCGCGTGACTCGGTCTCGATCCTGGCGCCGTTCGCCGAGCAGCACGGGCTCAAGGAGCACTACGGAGCCACGGTGGGGGCGGTGACGGGGTGGGGCGTCGGCGGGCCGGCGCGCGGCCTGGTGACCCGCGCCAAGACCCTCCGGCTGGGAACGCTCGAGGTCGCCGGTCCGGTTGTGGACCTCTCGCAGCAGAAGAAGGGGGCGTTCATCGACCCGTACGTGGCCGGCAACGTGGGTGGCGGCGTGCTCAAACGGTTCAACGTCACCTTCGACTACGGCCGCCAGCGGCTGATCTTCGAGCCCAACGCGAACAACGCCCGACCCGACACCTACGACCGGGCCGGCATGTGGATCAACCGCGGCTCCGAGGGCTTCGAGGTGGTCGACGTTGTGGCGGGCGGGCCGGCGGAGGCTGCAGGCCTCAAAGTGGGCGATCGGATCACCGCAATCGGCGGGATGCCTGCCGGCCAGCTGTCTTTGCCGGTAGTTCGCGAGCGCTTCCGCACCGAGCCGGTCGGCACGACGATCAAGCTGGCCGTGCAGAGGAACGGCAGGCCGCGCAACCTGAAGCTCGTCCTGCGCGACCTTGTGCCGGAGTCACTTGGCGAACCGGTCAAGCCCATTTCCTAGCCCGGACCATGTGGCGTAAGAACAAATCGGAAGTCGGCCGTGACCTGCGGTCCCAACAGAAGGACCTGATCAGCGAGAGCGACCTCCTGGCGCCTATCGCGTGGGCGGTCCGTCGGATCGGAGGAAGGGGCGATGCAGCGACTGTGGCACGACATCACGGACCATCCGTTCTCGGTGGCTCTGTTTCTGGTCTACTGGCTGGCCGCCTGGGCGATCACGTATCTCACGTGGCAGGGCGGCATGGCTCCGCCGGCCGTGATCCTCCACCTGCTTTCGGCGGTGATCGCCGGAGGCCTGGTGGGATGGTGGCGAGCGCCCGTGCGCGAGGGACTGCTGGTGGGGCGTGGGCACCTCGCCGGGGGGCCACTCGCCGCGGCACTGGTCATCCTCGTCGATATCGCGTTCCTCTTCGGCTCGGACTGGCTGCGCGATCTTCTCCACCGCGAGTGGAAATGGGGTGGAGTCGTCGAGTGGTTGGTGTGGAGCGCAGTCTTCGGCCTCTTTGGTCTCGTGCTGGGCTTGCTCGGAGCGCTTGCCGGCTCGACGCTGGCGCGGGTGGCTCGTGCCGGTGCAGCGCGATAGCCAGGGCATGAGGATTCGTCACGTGGTTGCCCTCGTCGGTTCGACGGTACTCGCCGAGGCAGCCGCCGTTGTGCGCTCGAACATCATCCAAGTCATCCCGGTTGAAAGTGCTCCCGAAGGTGGTAGCTTGGCAGCAGATCGGGTGGGAACACCTATGATGGTGGCGCGGCGAAGTTCATACGGGAAATTTCGGTCTACGTGGGAAACCACATGGTCTGACGATCTCGCTATAATGCGTCGCAGGCAGCAATCATTTCCAGTGGCTGAAGGGGGCAACAGTACCCTTCCGCCAGCGCTTTGAAAGGAGAATTCATGCGATTCCTGATCCGCTCTCTCGCCGTCCTGCTACTCTCCACGGGCCTTCCGGCGTTCGCCCAGGACCTGACGATCGTCTCGAAAGTGACGCACGACGGTGGCCAGCCCGAAACGAAGGTCAGCTACATTTCCAGTGACCATGTCCGGATTTCTATGGGCGATGGCAAAGAATCCATCGTCGATTTCAAGACCGGGCAGATGACGACGCTGGACGCCAAGAAGAAAACCTACTACGTGACCACGCGTGCGGACATGGATGCACTCACGGCCCAAATGCAGGAGCAGATGAACAGCCCGGAGATGAAGAAGGCGCAGGAGCAGATGAAGAATCTCCCGCCCGAGGCGCGAAACAAGATGGGCGCTGCGATGGAGGGGATGTTTGCCGTCGAAGTCCAGGACATGGGCACGACCCGCACAATCGCCGGTTACACGTGCGAGAACTGGAAGATGACTATGGGCCAATTCTCCAGGAGCGAAGAGTGCCTGACCAACGAGCTGAAGTTTCCGCCGCAGGCGTGGGAGATGTATCGGGCCTTCGCTGACAGCATGAAGAGCATGATGGCCGCCTTCGGCCCGATGGCAGCGAGCGCGGCAAAGATGCAGGAGGAGCTCAAGAAGATGAAAGGGTATCCGCTGGCAAACACATCGACGACGGAGATCATGGGACACAAGTCCGTCATCGTCAGCGAGGTGACCGAAGTCAAGCACGGTTCGATTCCCGCCTCGGCCTGGGAGGTCCCTGCCGACTACGCGAAAGTCGACAATCCGATGCTGAAGGCGGTTCAGTCGCGGTCAAGAAAGTAGCGAGTTTCTCTCATCAGAACTCGTTGCGGGCAGAGCTCGGTACGCACTGCGGCAGCGCCTGGCGCGCGAGGCTCTCGAGTTGCGTATCCAATTCGCGATTACGAGAGCTCGCCAGCCGCTACTTCCACCCTGAAAAGAAAGGCTGGGCCCGCGAAGACACGCTAGCGCTTCGCACCGAGAATGCACTCCGTCAAGCAGGGTCGCGAGACGCCACGAGCCTTGAAGGAGAGCGGAGGGCAGGGAGTGTCAAGAAGCAGCGCCGGCGGCACTGGTGAGGACCGAGCGGAGAAGTCCGAATGCGCGGAGCAGGAGCGCAGCCGATGCGGATTGAAAGTGCTCCCGAAGGTGGTAGCTTGGCAGCGGATCGGGTGGGATCGTCTCTGATGGTGGCGCGGCGAAGTTCATATGGGAAATGTCAGCTTAGCCTCGGCAGAGAGCGCCGCAGCACCCGGGGTCCTCCCCGGCTGCGCGGGTCCCGGGGCACGTGAGAGAGAAGTCCGCTGGCGCCACTGGAAAGGAGAACGGCATGGACACGAGGGCGATCGGGAAACAGGGGTTGGTGGTCTCGGCGATCGGGCTCGGCTGCATGGGGATGAGCGAGTTCTACGGTCCGGCGGACGACGGCGAGTCGATCGCGACGATCCACCGCGCGCTCACCCTCGGGGTGACGCTCCTCGACACCGCCGACATGTACGGTCCGTTCGCCAACGAGCGCCTGGTCGGCCGGGCGATCAGGGAGCGGCGCGCCGGGGTCGTGCTCGCCACCAAGTTCGGCAACGAGCGCCGGGCCGACGGCACCTGGATCGGTGTCAACGGTCGTCCCGAGTACGTTCGCGCGGCGTGCGACGCGTCGCTGTCGCGTCTCGGTATCGACGTCATCGACCTCTACTACCAGCACCGTGTTGACCCCAGCGTGCCGATCGAGGACACGGTGGGCGCGATGGCCGAGCTGGTGCGCCTGGGCAAGGTTCGCTTCCTCGGCCTCTCGGAGGCGGCGCCTGCAACGATCCGGCGCGCCCATGCTACTCATCCGATCAGCGCGCTCCAGACCGAGTACTCGCTGTGGACTCGCGATGTCGAGGACGAGATCCTGCCGACGGTGCGTGAGCTGGGGATCGGCTTCGTCGCCTACAGCCCGCTCGGCCGGGGCTTCCTCACCGGCCGGTTCCGGAAGCTCACGGATCTTCCCGAGGGGGACTACCGCGTCCGTTCGCCGCGCTTCGAACCGGATAACTTCGCGAAGAACCGCGAGCTGGCGGTGCGCGTGGAGACGATCGCATTCCGCCTCGGCGTCACCCCGGGGCAGCTCGCGCTCGCCTGGCTGCTCGCGCAGGGCGAGGACATCGTGCCGATCCCGGGCACCAAGCGTCTCAAGTACCTCGAGGAGAACGTCGGCGCGGCCGCGATCCGCCTTGCTCCGGAAGTGCTGGCAGAGCTGAACGAGGCGGCGCCGAAGGGCGCGACCGCCGGCGCGCGCTACCCGGAGCCCGCGATGCGCGCGGTCGACCGATAGCGCCCCCACCTGCGGCGGCGTGGTGGGCTGCCCGCCGGTGCCCGTGGCAGAATGGTCAGGGGGGGTATCCGGGCCGCTGAGCCGGCCGGGCGTGTGGTCGCCACCCGAGGGCGACTTCGGCCGTCCGCGGAGGGGCGAAATGGGCGATTTCGACGAACGACTGAGCACGCCCGGAGGGCGTGCCCCACATTCCTCAAACGTGCGGGCGTGCCCCGTCAGTGTCTATCGCTTGACGACCGGTCTCGGGCCGCCTGATAGTTGCGGCCCACGGCCGTGCTCAGTGGATGGAAACGGTCGGGCGTCGCGGGGTGAAAGATGAGTGAGCACCAACGACTCGAAGGCAGGGGGGCCATCGTCACCGGGGGCGGCCGTGGGCTCGGCCGGGCGATGGCCCTGGGACTTGCCCGCGCCGGTGCGCGCGTGGCGATCACGGCCGCCCGGTCGCGCGAGGAGATCAAAGCCGTCGCGCGTGAAGCCGAGCCCGGGCGCATCCTGCCCCTGGTGGCCGATGTCAGCGACGAGGCCGAGTGCGCCCGCATCGTGGCCGAAGCGGGGGAACGCCTCGGCCAGGTGGATATCCTCGTGAACAACGCCGGTCGCGGGATGCGCTTCGTCTCCGAGCTTTTCATGAGCGAGCCGACCCGTTTCTGGGAGACCAGTCTCGAGACCTGGCGGATGGTGATTGCGACCAACGTCAACGGACCGTTCTACATGGCGCGCGCCGTCGTGCCGGCGATGCTGGACCGCGGGTGGGGACGGATCATCAACATCTCGATGAACCACGCGACCATGCGGCGGCGGGGGTTCTCGCCGTACGGCCCTTCCAAGGCCGCGCTCGAGTCCGAGACGATCATCTGGGCCCAGGACCTGGCGGGCACCGGCGTCACGGTCAACGCGCTCCTGCCCGGCGGCGCGACGCGCACCGGCATGGTTCCAGAAGGGATCCCCGAGGAAATTCGCCGCAAGCTCCTCGACCCGGAGGTCGTGGTGCCTCCACTGCTTTGGCTCGCCTCCGAGGCCGCCGACGGCGTCACGGGCCAGCGCTTCAACGCCTCGCGATGGGATCCGGGACTGTCCGAGGCTGCGGCCGCGGCCAACGCCGTCGAGCCCGCCGGTTGGGTGCCCGCGGCCTAGAGGGACGGTCGCTCGCGGCTCATCGGCAAAAGCTTGGAAACCCTCAAGAGCGTAGATGAAGACATTGGTGTCCAAGTAGACGCGGCGGCCGGCGATGGCCTCTAGGATCCCCACGCGTCTCGCTCGTGACGCAGGAATCTTGCGACTTCCTCCGGCGCTGCGAAGCCGCCTTTCCCCGCCCCGACAGGCGTCGCAAGCG
Source organism: Thermoanaerobaculaceae bacterium (assembly GCA_963754345.1). GTDB lineage: Bacteria > Acidobacteriota > Thermoanaerobaculia > Thermoanaerobaculales > Thermoanaerobaculaceae > RBG-13-68-16. The sequence continues at coordinate 7,003 of CAVWFZ010000019.1, forward strand.
GTCGGCACGCACCGGCTGAGGCCTCGACCAGGATGAGGACCTCGGCCGTGGAGCCCTCGGGCAGGTCGGGTGAGCGAACCTCGATCACACCGCCTGGTCGGACAACGGCTCGCTGTTTGATGGCCCGAAGCATGGCGGCTGTCTCCTCCCCCACATATTTTCGTCCACGCCACGGCGCGACGCAAAGGCGGCGCCCAGCGCTCGCGCCCCACATCTTATCTCCCGCTCCCGCTGGGAGAGGGAACCGGGATGGCCGGTCCTGGAATCCGCGTCACCCTCTGAACTTTGATGCGGATGCCACCCGATCACGGCCGGAAGGTGTAGGCCAGGTAGACCTCCGCCGGCACCGGGACGCCGTTGCAGGTGCCGGGCGTGTAGCGCCATCCCTGGAGAGCAATCGTGATCCCCGAGTTCACGTTGCTCCCGCGGCCCTGCACGATCGCGAAGTCGTGGATGAGCCCGTCGGTGCCGATCTCGGCGAGGCACAAAACGGTCCCGTACTCCCGGCGTGCCTTCGCGGCGGCTAGGTGCTCCACCTCTTTCTTCTGGACGAGGTGTGGCGGCTCCGGATCCTCGCAGTGTGGCCACTTCTCCGCTCCCGCCTTGGGGGCGAAAGCGGCCGGGTCCACGTTCTGCTCCGCGGCCAGGTCCGTAACGGTGGCCTCGACCACCAGGTCGGCACCCTCGTAGCAGCGCAGGATCTTTGGGAACACCTTGTTGCCCAGCGCCACCTGGCCCTCGTACTCGAAACGCGGCATGCCCGGCGAGTAGGTTGCGGTGAGGAGCGTCCCGGCGACCGGGTCGAAGCAGAGCGTGACCTGGCTGTCCTTGCTGATGCCCACGGGACTGATGGCGGCCTTCCCAGCCATGTCCTTCTGCCACAGGTCGCTGGTCGGCGAGGCCTCGATACAGAATGCGGTGACTCCGCGGATCTCCTTCTGCCACAGCTTCGTGATCTCCGCGCTCCCCGGTAGCTTTAGGTGGCGTGCCGGGTTGAGCAGTTGCGTGACCTCGTGGAAGCGGTACGGCTTGTCGATCACGTTTCGCTTGCGCCATGCCTGGCCGTCCGAAAGCCCGGTCAACTCGGTGTACCCCGGGAAGCGGGCCTGCTCGAACCATTGCCCCGGGGAGGCTGCGCCGAGGTAGTAGTCGCCCTCGCGGTCGCCCGTGATGAGGCCAGAGAGCTTGACGTGGGCGCGCAGGTGGAACGGTCCGGTGTCCGGCGCCAGGAGCTTCTGCACCTGCTCTGCCCGCGCGATCAGGGCGATGCCTTTCTGCTGTTTGTCGCTGGCGTTCGGCGCCTGCGCCGCCACGATGGCTGCTCCCGCCAGGCACGGGAGCAAAGCGGCGCACACGCGCTGCACGAGCGAGAGGCCGGCCCTGCCAGGACACGCGCGACTCATGATCCGCCTCCTTTTTGTGCTCTGCCGAAAAGCGTAGCGCCGCCGTCCCGAAAGCGCAATGCGGGGCCGGCGCGCTTGAAAACCGGCCGCCCAACGGGCGGCCGCTACGAACGACGTCAACGGAAAATGCAGCAGCCGGCCGCCGGCCGGCCGTGTCCGGCACGACCGCGGCTGGGCCGCACGGCCTCAGCGCGCCGGGGCGGCCAGCTCGGCGATCGAACGGACCTTCCCGCCTCGCACCACGAAGCGCACCTTGCGGAAGTTGGACACATCCGTGAGCGGGTCCCCGGCCAGCACCACGAGATCCGCCACCTTGCCCTTCTCCACCGTCCCAAGGTCCGCCAGGCGCCCCATCGCCAGCGCGGCAGTGCGCGTGGATGCCATCACCACCTGCATCGGCGTCATCCCGGCCCTCTGCATCGCCTCCATCTCGGCGTACACCGAGGGGCCATGCAGCGTCAGCGGGTTGCCGGCGTCCGTCCCCATTGCAACGGGTATCCCGGCCGCCACGACCTTCATCAGGTTCTCGGCCTCGATCTTCTGCCCCGCCTCGAAGCCCTCCTTGCGCAGCTCGTACCTCCCCTGGTCGAGGCCGCGCTCGAGCGGGGTCGTCGAGGTCTCGGCGATGTGCGCGAGAGTGATGGCATCCACGCACCCGTTGGGGTCGTCCACGACCGGCGTCGAGCGGCGGAGCACCGCCTCGAACATCCGCATGTAGCCGAGGCCGACCGTCAGCGTGGGACAGTAGATCGTGCCGTTGGCGCGCGCCATCGCGATGAACTCCTCGTCCACCTCGGCGTCGCGTACGCCGTGCACCAGCAGCTTGGCGCCCGCCTGCAGGCCAACCTTGGCCTCGCGCAGGCCGGTCGCGTGGACGATCAGCGGCAGCTTGACCTTCTTCGCCTCATCGCCGGCCGCCTTCACGACCGCGGCCATCTCGTCGAACCCGCGCGTGGTCACCGGGATGTACCAGATCTTCACCGCGTCGGCCCCGTTGGCCGCCAGGTAGCGGACGCCCTCGCGCGTCGCCTTCTCGTTCGAGAGGTAGATGAACTGCTTCTCGGCCGGGAGATTGAGCCAGAAGTCGCGGGTGGACAGCAGCGGGCCGCTGGCGGCCACGTGCGGCGCGGCGGGGTCGGACTCCGCCCGCGCGCGCATGTCCCACGACCACGGGTAGCCGCCGACGTCGAACACCGCGGTCACCCCGGAGCACAGGTCCGCACGGAAGAACCGCTCGGGGTGGGTCCTCAGGCCTGCCTCGACCTGCTCGTAGGGGTAGCGGTCGCGCATGTCGAGCGCGTCCGGGCGTCCGTCCGCCCAGCCGGTCTGCGCGAAGTGCACGTGCGCATCCACGAGGCCGGGCGTGACCCACATCCCCGTAACGTCCAGCACCTCGACGCCCTCGGGCACGGGGCATGCCTTGCGCGAGCCGACGCAGGCGATCTTCCCGTCGCGCATCAGCACGACCGCGTCGCGGAGGAAGGGCCCGCCCGTCCCATCCACCAGTGTGGCCCCGACCAGCGCCTTCGGCGACGGCGGAGCCCCTCCCGTTGCGGGGGTCATCAATCCCGGGACGAAGAGAACGATGGCGGACAGACCCAGGGCGAAGCGTCTCATGGTTCCCTCCTTCGTTGCTATCAGCTTAGCGCGGCTTTTCCGGCCCCGGGCCAGGCAGTGGGCGCGAGTGCTCGACCGCCCGGAGGAATACGCGAATGACCTTGACGCTTGACTTCTAGTAGGTGTTTGGAGATAGTGCACGGAGTCACAAAGGGGAGACTATCGTACATGCCGCTGAGAGCTCTTTCGCGGTCGCGGTCGTGCTTGTCGGAGGACCGGGGTTGAACGGCATCGAGCCCACCCCCCGGGTCGACGTGGCACTGCCGAAGGCGCAGACCGTGACTTTCACCAGCCACGAGGCCTCCGCATACCGGGGAGAGACCGTTGCTGCAAGCGGCGCGGCCTACACCTCGGCAAAGATAATGTGTTTCAGTCTCGTCCCGGCGAGCGCGGGACCGCTCGTGAACCACGCCAACGGCTGCGCTGGCGGCCGGTTGGCGGCCCGGGCAACGACCGCCGCAGCGGAAGTGTCGGTCGCTCGGACTCGCCGGTTGCGTCAAGAGCGTGTTGCGGTAGGAGAGGAGGTGGGTGCGGTGACGGCGGGAAAGGTGCCCGCCGGCAGGGGCTAACCCGCTCGGAAGACGGGGAAGCAACCCCCTCGGTCGGCTGCTCCGGTGAGGGTGAACACCGAGGGTCGTCGAGGGTGGGGAGGCTAAGCCTCCCCCGAAGCGAACAACGCGGACAACACACAAAGGAGTTGGTAAATGAGAGTCAAGGGAATACTTCTCACAGCACTCGCTCTGGGCTTCACGGCCGCGGCTCTTGCCGCCACCACCGTTACCCTTACCGACACGAGCCAGACAACCACGCTGACCGCCAACGTGGCGGAACAAGCCACGGTGACTGTTCCGGCTGGCGTCACCTTCACTGTCAACAATGTCACGACCTCGACGGTGGCAACCAATGCGACGGTCACCGTGATCGACATCGTTCTCAACGACGGGAAAAAGCTCAAGATCTCCCTCCAGGCGAATAACGCGAACTTCACGGCGCCGGCGGGAGGCACCGTCACCTGGGCGGCGGGCGACGTCAGCTGGAACGCCGCGACGTGGAGCAGCAGCGGGGTCGGCACGGCCACCTCGCTGAGCAGTGCGGCGTTTAACACGGTCGCGACGTCTGCGACGAATGCCGCGGACTGCAGCACAACCAACCTCGTGTTCACGCTCCAACCGAAGACCACCGTGGACCGTGCCGGCAGTCACACGCTCGCAGTAACCTGGAAGTTCGAGAGCATCTAAACCGGATCGGGTGGCCCGCGACGACGCGGGCCACCCCACGCGCAGGGCCGGGGGCCGCCTGTCCCTGCACGCGCCCCGGCGCCGTTGCGCGGCGGGGAACGGGAGGGGGGAAGGCATGTGCCGTAGCTGGGCGCAAACTGGCCACGGGCACGGTCGTACTCGCCCGCTCGGGAGGGCGGTCGGACAGCAGGACACTTCTTGGGAAGCCGGGTAGGGCGGATGGCCAGAGGTGGTCGGGCGTTTGGCGGCCATCCGTCCTCCCGGGATATACAAGGGGACCAGAGGAGGAGTCTGAAGATGAGAATCAAGGCCTCGCTTTTCGCTCTGCTGGCCATGTATCTCACAGCCGCCGCGACCGCTCAAACGACGGTTACCCTTCCCGATTCGAGCACGTTCACGCAGGCAACCGCCGACGTCACCGAGCAGGCCCAGGTCACGGTCCCGGCGAGCGTCTCCTTCAACGTCACCAACATCGGGTCCTCGACGCCGGCCAGCGCGGCGACGGTTACCGTGACCAACCTCGTGTTGGCGACGGCGACGAAGCAGCTCAAGATCTCCATCGAGGCTGGCGCCGCGAGCTTCACGCCGCCGGTTGGCGGCACGGGCACCTGGGCGGCAAGCGACGTTACCTGGAACGCCGCAACGTGGACCAACGCGACCGGCGCGTCCGGTACGCTGAGCGACTCGGCATTCAACGAGGTCGCCACGTGTGCAGCGGACGCCTCAGCGTGCAGCACAACGAACCTGGTCTTCACCGTGCCCGCAAAGGCCAGCGTGAACCGTGCGGGCAATCACACACTCCAAGTTACCTGGAAGTTCGAGAGCATCGGAAGCTGATCCCATGGCCTGGGACGGTGCGGGCCGCTCCAAACGGAGGACCGGGTGCTCCCGGCCCTGTGCGTGCCTTGCACCGTCGCGCACCCCTTGGAGAGGCAACATGCGCAGGGTACTCAACGCCGGCCTGTCGGCGCTCGCCGTCGGGATCCTGCTCGTGGCGTCTGCCGCAGCCGTGACCTTCACCGCGACGCTCGAGCCCATCCGCATCAAGGCCGTCGCCGGGCTCGTGGCATCCCGCCACTTCCGTCTGACGCTGCCGGCCGACCAACCTCGGACCGTGTTCCGCGCCCACGTCGAGGACTTCTGGCGCAGCGAGGACGGCAAACAGTCGTTCTACCGCCCGCCGGGCACGCTCTCCAGATCGTGCGGAAAGTGGGTGACGCTCGATCCCGTCGAGGCGGCCGTTGACCCCGGTCGCTCGCTCGACATCCGCCTGACAGTGGCGGTGCCCGCGGATGTCGGCCCCGGCGGGTACTGGTGCGTCCTGACGGTGGATGAGGTGCCGGACCCTGCCGCCGCACCCACGGGCGTGGCGATCCGGTTCCTGGCCTCGGTGTCGGTGGCGGTCTACGTGACCATCGAGCCGGCCCAGCGCAGCGCACGGATCGTCGGCGTGCAGCTCGACGGAGACCAGGCCGTCGTGACGGTCGAGAACACCGGCGACACGCCCGTGCCTGTCGAGGGCCGCGTCGAGTTCTTCCTACCGGGCGCCGAGAAGCCGCTGACCTCGGTGCCCATCCCGCGCAGCGGGTTGCTGCCCGAGCCCGTGCGGCGGGCAACGATGGCGGTTGCCCTGCCAGCGCGGGACGTGCTGCCGTCGGGCCGCTACCGGGTGCGGGTTCTCCTGGACATCGGGCTTGACCACCTGATCGGCGTTCAGAACGAGCTGGAGGTGCGGCGTGACCCCCTGGCCGCGCCGCACCCGTAGCCGGGGCCTCACTGCGGCGCTCGCAACCTGGGCGCTGGCGGCTGCGGCCGCTGGCGCTCCCGCAGAGTGGCGGGTACTCCTTGACGGCGGTGAGGTCCTCCGCGCCGCCGCGGGCGAGTGTGGCGGCGGGCCGCTCATCGACGTCGCGGCGTTGGCGCCGGTTGCGGCACTCGGGGTCAGCTTTCCGGCGCCAGGGCGCGCCACACTCCTCACGCGTGACGGCGTCGCCTGGACCGTCGAGCAAGGGAGCTACGTGCTCTCCGGCGACGGGAGGGCCGTCGAGCTGCCGTGCCCCGCGCGGGTTGAGGGGTCGAGCGTGCTCATCGCCGCCGAAGCGCTGGCGCGCGCCCTCGGGTGGACCGCCCAGGTGGACCGCGAGGCGCGTGTCGTCCGGCTCGAGGCGAACCCGGTCTCGACGCGGCTGCCCGGCGGTTGGGAAACGTTCACGGTACCGAAGACCCCGACCGAGCTCGCGAAACCGCTCGAGGGCGGCGCGGTTTCGGAAGCCGAGCCCCCCCGGCGGCCCTCCTCCCACCGACCACGAGCCCGCTGGCGATTGCGCTCGCCGCAGGCTACGTCCAGCACGCCGATTTCGGCGCCGAGCTGAGTGCCGACGGCCTCATCGGCGGCTGGAGGAGCAACCTCGGTGCCTTCGTCACCTACGGCGAGCGGGGGCTGCGCTACCAGAGCGCGCATCTCGGGCTGATCAGCCCCACCGGCGCCTGGGGGCTCGAGGCGGGCGACCTCTTCTCCGAGGTCGCCGGCCTGGCGCGCGGCTTCCGCATCAGCTTGCTGGACAGCAAGGTTCACCAGCCCCAGCTTTCGCTCTATGCGCAGTGGCCCGGCAACAATGAGGTCGTCAGCGCGGCGGGCCTCGGTGAGAAATGGACGCTCGCGCCAGGGGTACAGGTCGGCGGTGAGGTCGTCTCGACCGGCTCCTACCTCGTCAAGACTCAACTCGACCAGGGCCGCTTCCATCTCAACCTGTTCTACCGCGATCGGAACGCCGAGGACCTCGGAGACAGCCGTGGCGGGTTCGCGTCCTTCGACCTCGGCCGCGGCGTAAGCGCGAGCGCCGGTGCGACCCGGACGCACGACACCACGGGCCAGACGGACTGGCGGACGCTCGCCGTGCGCGTGCCGCTCGGGCGCAGTGTGAGCCTGACGCTCGAGAAGACCCGCAGCGAAACCCAGAGCCGGAGCGACGACATCGACGCCGCTATGGTCTCCTTTCCGATCGGGCCGGTGCGCATCCTGACGAGGTACCAGTGGCGCACCAGCGAGAGGTCTGTGTCCTCGGGCGCTCTGGCGCTTGAGGAAACGCGCCAGCAGGACCTGATGGCCGCGGTGACGTACTTCTCCAGCTCGCGGGTGAGCTTCGACTACCAGTCGGCCACCCACTGGCGCGAGGACGGGTCGCCCCAACGCTGGAACCAGATGGTGGCCACGTGGCGCGTGACGGGCCGCACACGTATCCAGGTCACCGCCGCGGTCCCCCACATCCTCGAGCCGGACCAGCTCCGCGTCGCGCTGGTCCACGACCTCAGGAAGGACCTGTCGCTCCTCCTCGATTATGGGCTTCTGACCCCGTACCAGGGGCTCGGGATCGAGCCTGGCCAGCGAGGGATCAAGCTCATGGTGCGCAAGCTCTGGACGGTGCAAGCTCCGGCGGGTGGCGGCGAGGTGTGGGGCCGGGTGACGGACCAGGCAGGGCAACCGGTCCCCCAGGTCCTTGTCGGCCTGGGCGCCTGGCGGGCTCTGACCGATGCCGACGGCGTCTACCGCTTCAGGCACCTTCCGACCGGCGAGTACCCGCTCGCGCCCGACGTCACGAGCCTGCCCGCGAGCTACGCCGAGGAGCCCGGCACGCAGATCGTTCGGGTCACGCCCGGGGCGCAGACCCGGGTGAACCTCGTCCTCGTCCCGTACGGCGGCATCAAGGGCCGGGTCTGCCTCGAGGTCGCAGGTGGGGCGGCGGAGGAAAGGTGCGGTGAGGTGGTTGCGGTGGTGCGCCTCGACGGTCGCCTCACCGCGACGGGGCGGGACGGGCGCTTCACCTTCGCCAACGTGACACCCGGACGCTACGTCGTCACGCTGGAGACGAAGCTTCTCGGCCCCGGGCTCGAGCCGGTGTCGCCGACCGAGGTGGAGGTTATCATTGGTGGAGCGGAGACGGCGCCGCCGGTGGTGTTCCGCCTGCGCGAGCGCCCCAAGGAGATCGTGTGGCAGAAGCCCTGAGCGCGCGCCGCTGCGGCGGACCCGGCCCCAGCCCCCGGCTGGTCTGCGTCCTTGCGGCGATCGTCGCCCTCACGTCGGCGGTGGCTTTTGCACAGGAACAGGTCACCATCGCACTGCCCGTCTCCGTGAGCTTCAGTGTATTCGACGTGACATCCGCGGCCACCGGGACGCCCAGTCCAACCACGATCTCGTACTCGAGCCTCACACTCACGGCCGGGCACTCGCTCATGATCTCGGTAAGCGCCGCCGCCACCGCCTTCGCCCCGCCGGGCGGGACCGGCGTCCAGATCCCGGCCGACAAGGTGTCGTGGCACGCCACTGGGGCGGCCAACGGCACCGGCAGCGACGGCACTGTCTCAGCCTCCTCCTTCGTCCAGGTCTTCCAAAGCGTGGCGTGCTGCGCGACCAACTCCGGCAGCGTCAACCTCGAGTGGCATCTCGCGGCTCCCGGCGGCGGCGTCCGCGCCGGGCTACACACCCTCACGCTGAGGTGGAAGCTCGAGTCGACCTGACGCCGCGGACCAGGCCGGCAGAAACAGCCGCTTGGCGCTCAGCGCGTGGCGGCCTGCTTGACGCGCGTCAGGTAGAACGTCCCGGCGTGGACCTTGCCGTTGCTGTCGTAGCCCCACTCCTCGTTGTGGTGGTCGGCATCCACGAACGTGATCAGGAGCCGGCGCATGTACCCGTCGCCGGGGCGGATGTTCGTCCCGTCCTTGAACTCGAACGCAATCTGCGCCGGCTGGCGGGGGGCAGCGCCCGCATGCGCGGCTGGTTGTGCGCGGAGCAGTAGTGGGTGGCGACCAGGTCGTCCTTGTCCATGTGGAACATGGTGACCATCTCGTGCGGCGTACCGGCGTCCATCCAGTGCATCACCGCCGACCCGTCCCCGGTCATGCGCACCGAAATACGGGTGGGGAGCTTCTGGCCGCCTTCCATCGCGTACCCCTCCCACTCGCCGGCGAGCGACTTGACCTTCTCCCACTGCGGGGAGGACGCGACCGTGGACATATGCATTTCGTGCTCCTGCGCGCACACCATCCCGGCGAGCAGCGAAACGGTTGCGAAAGTGACCAGTGCGATTCTCTTCATGGCGAACCTCCGATGAACGAATCCTGCGGCGGGACGCCCACCCTGTCAACGCGCGTGAAGCCACGCTAAGGCCCCACAGATCGTTCAGAAATTCCAGTACTCGTCGTAATAGGTCTCGACCGTGCTGAGGATGCTCTTCACCGCCGCGGTCCGCTTGTGGCCGGGGCAGTTCTTGAGGAACTGATAGCACATCGTTCGGATCCTTCCCGCGTCCATCATCAGGTTGCCCACGGCGGTTGAGGAGGACTTGAAGCCGCAGGGAAGCGGCCGCGGTCCTTTTCGTGTTGGTCGAACGCGTCCTTGATGGCCTTGTAACGCTCCTCGCACGGATCCGGAACCAGCCCTTGAGATCGATCTCCAGCTTGCCCATCTTGGATGCGGGCAGCACGAGGCCGAGCAGGAGCAGGAGCAAGGGGGCCAGCAGCGAGAGCCCGAGGACCGACGCGATCTCGCCGATCTCGGCGAGCGTCAGATCCTTCGCGCCCTCGAGCCCCAGCCTCATGATCTGGTCGAGGATCTTCCGAATGAGCTGTTCCAGCTGCGGGTAGTACTCAGGACCTATTCAAGGAGCATCTTGCGAAGCATCCTGCGGGAGAACAGGGTCCTCGCTCTCCCAGTACTGGATGATCCACTTGATGATGTTGCGGTAGACGTCCTCGGGCAGGAGATCCCGTAGGAGTTTGAGCAGACTGACGATGCTGACCTCTTCCGGCATGGCGGCACCTCCGGTTGGCTAGCCGCGCTTCTTGGTCAGTGTGCAGCGCGCAGCCGGTCTCGGCGACCTTGTGGGTCGTGGCCAGCTCACGGAGTGCCTTCGGGTCGAGCGCCCCGGCCTTGAGCTTCACGCCCTCGACCTCGGCGACGAGATGGCCGGGCTTGGGCGCCAGCATGATGCCGGCGCCTTTCGGCGACTTCAAAAGCGACGAACGAGTGGATGGCTCCCGTGGCGTCGTAATGAGCGTAGATCTTGATCTGCTCCTCCTTCATGGCGACACGCCGGCGAAGCCGACGGCGTAGCCCGGGATGAAGCTCGAGCCGACGCCTCGACCCGTGTAGAACAGGCGTCGGCCGGTTCCGTCGGCCTCGATTTGAACGTTCTCGATCGCGAGGATGTGCTCCTCCCCGCCGGCGACCGGGTGCGCCGTCAAGCTGATTGCGTCGCCGGCGCGCAACCCCCACATGACCCAGTCGTGGCTATCACCGGGGGCGAGGTCGTCTCCCTCGCCCGCGGGAGGTCCACGACCCCGACCAGTACCACACGTTCGCCATGTTCTGCCTCCCCCGTGGCGGCCGAGGCCGCCGCATGACCAGCCCACTGACCGGTTCTGCCTGGGTGGCCACGCCGGCCACCACCGGTGCTTTGCGGGGGGGATGTGGTGCGATGCTGCTTAAAGAATAAATGAGTCGAGAGAACTACATGTCAATACCGTTGACCGGCGCGGCGCGACCCCTTGGTGATCGATGTCACCAGGTCGGCGCAGACCGTGGCGGGGGGCTTCTTCACCCCGCTGGCACCTGGCCGAAAAGAGGTCCGCCGCACCCGACGGGCGGCTGGCAAAGGGGTTCCCCGTGTACGCGGGGCGGCACTGGACAGCGCCACCGCGACTGCACCGTGCTGCGGTGGGCAGCGGTTGCCACGCTCCCGGCTTGGTACGCCACCTGCAGTGAGCGGCAACCAGGCTCGCTGCGCCGTCCGGTAACGCGTGAACCGTCTGCCGCGTTTCCCAGGGAGTCCATGAACATGAGGAAACGAATAGCCGCTGACGCACTTACAAATGGGTCTTGTTCATAATCGCTCTCGCACTTGACTTTTCTCGAACTATACGCCGATAATGCCCAGCGTTTCACGATAACATGCTGTATTCTACTTCTTCGCGGTGACGTGTCGGGGAGTTCGAGGTTGGGCATGCGGCGACTCGCCCCCCAGCGCCTGCGCTTCCTCCTCGTGCCGCTCGTTGCGGCCCTGGGGAGCCCTGCAGCCGTCGGCCAGGAGCTCGACCTTGCAGGAGCTGCTCGATCCGCGGATCGCGCCTCCTGGTGCGCCCTGCGGGAGCAGGCTGCCAGCGTCGGACAGGGGTGCCAGCTCACCAGCGAGATCGCCAACGCCGGCCCCGACCGAGCGATGCTGGTCGTCCCGGAACTCTCCCGGTCTGGGTTACCAACGGCCTTTTCGGCTGACCGCCCACCCCAACGAGCCGCACGCATCCCCGGCATGCAGACGAGGGCCACTACGAGATCAGCGGCATTCGGCTGGAGAGGAACGGCCAGGTTGTCATGTGGGCCGAGCCCTCGCGGGCGCTCGTGCACGTCCGCCAGCTCCTCGTCACCTCGGTGACCTCGCGGGCGCTCACGCCGGCCGAGCTGGAGCGCTACGGGATTGCGATCGGGCAGGAGAACTACCGCACGTACAAGTACTCGGTCGGCTTCGCCATCGGCGGCAGCACGGTGACCTACGACTTCCCGGTCGTCTTCTTCGACGAGCTGGGCAGGCTGCTTCCGGGAAAGCCCGACCCGCTCGCATTCGACCTGCCCAGCGACGCGGCGCCCAGCAACATCCCCTCCATCGAGACGTTTGAGCTGAAACAGCTCATCGTGCCCGGCGGCGACAACGAGTCGGGCGGAGGCGAAGGCGCCGGCGTCGTCGGGCTGATCGCGACCCCGACTGACGTCGCGTTCCTCAACCAGTTCTTCTCGGTGCTGCTCGTGGTCCAGAACGGCGCGCCGGCCGGCTCGCCGGTGACACTGCGGGACGTGAGCGCGGTGGTGCGCCTGCCCGCCGGCGGGTTGCGCGAGGCCAAGACCAACCCGCCGCGGCCCTTCGGCACGTCGGTGCCGATCCTTGACCCGGGCCCAACGGCCGGCTCGCGACCGCCGACTACTTCACCTTCATCGTGGCCGAAGCAAAGGGGCAGGCGGAGTGGGTCGTCGAGGGACTCAAGGAGGGAAACAACGTCCTCGAGTTTGACATCGGCGCCACCGCCGACGGCCTCAGCGCTGCGCTGGTCAAGCTGGCAGGCATGCGGCCAAGGGCGTGGTGCTTGTCCGCGATCCGCGTTTCGCCCTCACCTTCATCCACCTGGACGTCGTGCCAGCGGGCGAGGAGTATTCCTTCCGCACCGTCATCCACCAACACCTCCACCACGCCCGTCTACAACGTCACGCTGCGGTTACCCGACGAATCCTCCTGCGGAGGGCGGTCCTCAAGAGCGGAGAGCGTGTCGAGATCCCCGAGCTGCAACCCGGAGGGGAGGGGGTGGCCGAGTTCCGCCTCGAGGAACAACGATCACCGGACGCGTCACAGCCACCGGCTTCATCGACACCTCCGACCCGCTCACCGCGCGTTTCGACTCGAGCTGCAGGTCGGGGTGG
>CAVWFZ010000020.1:0-16287 GCA_963754345.1 Thermoanaerobaculaceae bacterium
AACGTTGCGCTTTACTTCCAGAGACGGCTGTTTGCCGGAACGGCTGCGCGTCCGATGGTAGCGCAGTAACGAATCTGCCCGTGGCAGCCCTGCCGCTCGGGGCGCAGAGCCTGGCGCAGTGGAGGGAACGATGGCCGACCAGTTCGACCAGGGGAAAAAGAAAACGGTGTTGTTCCTTTGCACCGGAAACTCGTGCCGATCCCAGATGGCGGAGGTGTTCCTTCGCCACATGGCAGGGGAGCGCTTTGAGGTTCTGAGCGCAGGCCTCGACCCCGCCCCCGAGATTCATCCGGTCGCAGTCAAGGTGATGGCGGAACGAGGCCTCGACTTGTCCGGCCAACGTCCGAAGAGCGCCAAGGAGTACCTCGGGCGGCGAACCGCGCACGTCGTCATCACCGTGTGCGATCGGGCCGCCCAACGTTGCCCGACCACGTGGCCCGGAGCGCTCGTCCGCCTGCACTGGCCCTTTGAGGACCCTGCCGCCTTCGATGGCGACGAGACTTCACGGCTCGCCAAGTTCCGCGAGGTCCGCGACCAGATTGAACGCCGCATCCGAGGCTGGCTCGACGTCGGGGGAACCGGCGCAGCGGGCTAGGCATGAGGCGAGATTTCCCCGAGCCGTGCTGTGGAGCCGCGGAACCGCCCTCAACGCCGCCACGGTCGAAGATCAGCCGGCTGGCTGTCGGTGGGATCGCCCTGCTGCCGCTTTGGTTGGCCCTCTACCTGAGCCTCGCTCCAATCTCGCGCTGGATCACGTACGGCGCCCTCCGGCTGCGCGTCGGGACGGCTCTGGCATCCGCCGTCGAGTTCTTCGTCTTCGAGACGCCAAAGGTGCTTCTGCTGCTCACCGTCGTCGTGTTCGTAGTCGGCATCGTGCGCTCCTTCTTCACGCCGGAGCGCACCCGGCGCATCCTCGCCGGCCAGCGCGAGGCCGTGGGTAACGTCGCGGCTGCCCTCCTCGGGGTCGTGACGCCGTTCTGCTCGTGCTCGGCGGTCCCGCTGTTCATCGGGTTTGTCACCACGGGCGTTCCCCTCGGCGTCACGTTCTCGTTCCTCATCTCGGCGCCGATGGTCAACGAGATCGCGCTGGTGCTGCTCTTCTCGTTGTTCGGCTGGAAGGTGGCTGCGGTGTACATGGGAACCGGTCTCGCCATCGCCATGACCTCAGGGTGGGTGATCGGACGGTTGAAGATGGAGCGGCACGTCGAGGCGTGGGTGTACGACGTCAAGGGAGGCGGAGCCGGCCTCGACGGGAATCCGACGGACTGGCCGGGCCGCGTGTGGTACGGCGCCGACGCGGTGCGCGACATCGTCGGCAAGGTCTGGCCCTACGTGCTGGCTGGGATCGCGGTCGGCGCCGGCATCCACGGCTGGGTCCCGACGAACTTCATGGCCTCGTTCATGGGCAAGGGGGCCTGGTGGGCCGTCCCGCTCGCCGTGGCGATCGGGATTCCCATGTACTCGAACGCCGCCGGCATCATCCCGATCGTGGAGGCGCTCCTCGAGAAGGGCGCCGCGCTCGGCACCGTTCTGGCGTTCATGATGGCGGTGATCGGCCTCTCGCTCCCCGAGACGATCATCCTGCGGAAGGTTTTGCGGCCACGCCTGATCGCGACGTTCGTCGGTGTCGTCGGGGTGGGCATCCTGATTGTGGGCTACCTCTTCAACATGCTCTTCTGAGGGGAGGATGGAACGGATGAAACGTGGCATCCCTCTCGCCGTGCTCCCGGTGCTGCTTGCCGCTTCAACCTTTCCGGCACCCCCGACCTCGCCTCCGGCTACGCCCGTGCCTCGCCCGGCGGTGCGGGCGCTTGCCCCGGCAGAGCTCCACGTTGCGCTGAAGGCCGGCTCGTGGCTGATCGTCGAGTTCGGTGGCGAGCGCTGCATCCCGTGTATGCAGATGCAACCCGTCTTGCAGGACCTCCAGGTCGCGCTCAAGGGCAAGGCCATGGTGCACAACTTCTGGATCCAGCAGCACCCGGAGACTGCCCGGCGCTTCAGGATCATGGTCATGCCGACGCAGGTGCTGTTCAACCCCAAAGGCGAGGAGGTGTTCCGACACATGGGCTACTTCCCGCCCGAGGAGTTCCACGGGGCGCTGCGAGAGAAGGGCGTGTTCTGATGCAGGAGCTGCTCGCGCGTCTCGCCGGCCACGCCGCAGCCGCGCCACCGCTGGTGACGTTGGTGCTGGTCTTCCTGGGCGGCGTGATCTCGTCGGCCAGCCCTTGCGTCCTGGCCGCTGTGCCGCTCGTCGTCGCGACGGTCGGCGGGACCGCAACCTCCCGGGGCCGCGCCGTGCTGCTGTCAGTGTCGTTCGTGCTGGGGCTGGCTCTCTGCTTCACGGCGCTCGGCGCCGCTGCGGCGCTCACGGGCCGCCTCATCGGTGACATCGGCCCGTGGTGGAAGGTCATCCTCGGGGTCATCCTCGTGGTCATGGGGCTGCACCTGTCGGGGTTGGTGCGACTGCCGCTGCCGACGGTTGACGGGAAGCGCTTCCGCGGGGCAGGCCCGGCGGGGGCATTCGGCCTCGGTGCCCTTATGGGCACGCTGTCTTCGCCCTGTGCAACGCCGATCCTCGTCGTGGTGCTGTCGCTCGTCGCGTTCGAGAGGAGGGTGCTGTGGGGCACGGTGCTCCTCGCAGCGTACTCCCTCGGTCACGTCGTGCTGCTCTTCGCAGCCGGCGCGGCCAGCGGGTTCGCCGCGGTGTACCTCGGGAGTCGTGCCGCGCTCTGGGCTCAGCGCCTGCACAAGGGCCTTGGTGGAGTGATGGTTGGCGTCGGCGCGTGGGTACTCGTTCCGATGGCGATCGACGCGCTCGCGAAGTGAGTGCTTGAAAGGAGAAGTGGACGGATGGACACGAATGTCAAGAAGATCGAGGTCCTCGGACCGGGATGCGCACGGTGCAAGGAGACGTTTCGCGTTGTGCAGCACGTTGTCGAGTCGGCTGGTCTGACCTGCCCCGTTGTGAAGAACGAGTCGATACAGCGGATGATCGAGCTGGGCATCATGGCTTCCCCGGCCATCGTCATCGATGGCGGCGTCGTGCTCAGCGGTCGCATCCCGAAGGCCGACGAGGTCAGGCAACTCCTCGGCATCGCCTGAAGGAGCACGCCATGGAGGCGCTCACCGTCGGTTTTGTCGGTGGCGGGCGGATGGTCCGTATCCAGGTCGGTGGTTGCAAGCGCGCGGCTGTGGCGCTGCCTGACCTCTGCGTTTCAAAGCCGCATGCCGCGGCGCTGCGGCCGAGTCCGGGCCGGTGAGGGACTGGAGAGGAGCAAGACACCATGCAAAAAGCCACGTTGTGCACAGCCGGCTTCGCTTTGTTCACCGCACTTGCGGTCGCGGGCAGTAGTGGCGCGCCGCCCATGCTCCGCGAGAGCCCGGTCGAGATGAAAGCGCGCGGGGTTTGCCCGCCCTTCCCTCTGCGCGACGAGCAAGGCCAGATTATCGATCCGACCAAGGGGATCAATGCGATCGTTGCCTACTCCCCGCGCCAGACCTGCGCGGCTCCCGGGTGCCACGACTACGACACCATCACTCGCGGTTTTCACTTCACCCAGGGAAAAGGTGAGGCAGTCCCACGGGCGATGGCCGAGCGCTATCAGTGGGTGTCGAGCCCGGGAAATTACGGCGGCAACTGGTGCTCGCCGGCGCCGCTCTACCGCCAGCTCGCGCCCGAGCACAACACGTCCGCCCGCACCATCGACATGACCTCCTTCGAGTTCGTCACGGCGACGTGCGGCAATTGCCACCCGGGTGGTGGACCGCTCGAGTTGGACCGACAAGGCCGACGGTACGATCGCTTCATGGCAGACCCGGCGTCGGGTCTCTCACCGGGCGGCGACAATGGGCTCTCTGGCGACTACTACAAGGCGCGATGGTCGGAAACTGGCGTGATCGAGGCGGACTGCCTGCTCTGTCACATGCCCGAGTACGACCTCAAGGTTCGCAACGCGCAGCTCGCGAGTCTCAACTTTCGCTGGGCTGCAACTGCTGGGGCGGGCTTCGGCACGGTTACCGGCCAGGTTGCTACTGGCGAGACGCCAGCGATCAGCTACCGGCGCGATCGTTTCGACGAGCAGGGCAACGTGATCGTGCACATCGCGCCCGAACCGCGCAACGAGACGTGCCTCGGCTGCCACTTCAAGCCCGACTGGAAGAAGCGAGGCGCGGGGTACTCGTCGCGCACCGACGTCCACCTCAAGGCTGGCCTGCGCTGCGTCGACTGTCACCCGGCCGGGAACCGCGCTGTCGACCCGCGCATCCGCGGGTGGGAAGAGCACCAGTTTGGAAAGGGCGACGATCCGTCGGGTTGGGTGCGCAACGACCTCGACAACACCGCCCGCACCTGTGAGAACTGCCATCTGAACGGATGGTTCGCCGCGCCGCGCGCATCCCATGCGTGGCTGCCACCGCTGCACCTCGAGAAGATCTCGTGCCAGGCGTGCCACATCCCGCAGCGCGCAGTGAAGAGTGCCTTGGTGCAAGCCTCGGACACATACAACGACGCACCGCGCATCACCCCGCCAGGCAAACACATCTGGACCTTCTACGACCAGGACATGCGGTTCTGGAACCACTATGGCGAGCTCGACCTGTTCACCGGCAAGGACGAGCCGACTGACTTCAGCCGTCCGACGCTGATCCGCTACAAGGGCAAGATCTACCCCGCCAACCGCGTCCACTCCACGTGGGTCGGCATCGAGGAGCCGGGGAAGCCCGGCTTGGACCAGCTCTTCATGAAGGACTTCTTCACCATGTGGCAGCAGCACAGGAAGGACCCGGAGCACGTCTGGCCGCAGCTTGCCGCCATCCACGATGACAATGGCGACGGCAAGCTCGAGGTCAACCGCCCCCAGGAGATCGACGCGCTCCTTGCCGCGACGCGGGCGTACCTCGACTCCACTGGCTTTCCCCTGACAGGGCGGCGGCTCGTGTTCGTGAGCGACGATCGCGTCTACACGTCAGGGCGGGAGAGCCGCTTGCTGCCGCACGAGTCGTACGAGGCGACGCCGTACGCCTCCGTGTACAAGTTCTCCCACGATGTCGTTCCGGCACGGGCCGCCCTCGGCGCCGGCGGATGCACGGATTGCCACGCTCGCAAGGCGTCGGTCTTCGCTGGCCGCGTGCTTGGGGAGCCATTCAGTGGCGCAGGCGCGGCGCCGCGTTGGATCACGAACGCGAGCATTCTCGGGATCTCTCCCGTCGTGGTGCGGCTCGGCGCGCTCCGCGAGGAGTGGGGCAAGCCGTTGCTATACGCCCTGTGCGGGCTGTGGGCGCTGGCGCTCGCGGGATGGGGCGTCAGACTCGGGGCCCGCTCGTGGACCCAGGTTGGAGACGACGCGGCACGCTGGGCAGGGGCGCTGGTGTTCCTGGCCGGGACTGCCGTCTTCGTTGTCACGGGCGCCTCACCTGGTTTGCTCGAATACATGACGGCGCGGCGCTTCGTCCTCGATGCCAACCACTTCCTGCTGGCTGCAGCCATCCTGGCGGCGGCCGCGTTGATCGGCGCTGGCGGCTGGCGAGACTGGCGGGCGAGCCATCTGGGGCGTTGGGCATCGACGGCTCTCGCCGGGGCCTGGCTGCTTGCTGCCGCAACAGGGCTCGCCATGGTCACGGGGCTGGCCTCGGTCGGGATGCTTGGCCGACTTGCGTACACGGGGTTTGACGGTGCGTTGCTGGTGGTCGCCGCGGCGGCGCTGGCGCTCTCGCTCGTCGCAGTCCTCACTCGTCGGCACACCCGGAAGGCCTGAGGACCGTGTCCCCACTCTTCCGCTCGAGAGCTCGGGGGCTCGGGGTCCTCACGCTGCTGGCGGCGGCATCGGCAGGTGCCGCTGAGTTCGGCCTGGGGTCGTACACCTTGACGTTGTCCGGGCAACTGCGCGTGCGAGTGGAATCCGACGACAATCTGGATCTGCGTGCGTACCGTCCCGACTTCAGCAATACATTCGCGCTCTCGCGTCTGATTCTGGAGGCGGATGCTCAGGCAGAAGGCCGGCCGCGCTTCCACGTGCAGCTTCGCGATGCGCGCGCCTTGGGTTCCAAACTCGGCGACTCCGACTTCCCGGCCAGCAACCCGATCCATGATCCGCTCGATGTGCGCGAGGCGTTTGTGGAGTGGCGCCGCATCGGTGGCACGGCGCTCGGGTTCACGATCGGGCGACAGCGGATCGCCTACGGCGATGAACGCGTTTTCGGGCCCGGCGAGTGGGGAAACACCGGACGCTGGACCTGGGACGCGGCGCGTGGGCACTACGAGCGAGGAGCACTCTGGGCCGATGCCTGGGTAGGTCGCGCCGTCGTCAACCGCCCGGACCGTTGGCCGAACAGCTCGGCGGACGGCGTACGCGCCGCCGTGCTGTACGGGGGTGTCCGTCGCGGTGAGGACCGGCTGGACCTCTTCGCCGGCGAGAAGCGCGACGATACGGTCCGGCGCGGCGAGCGTGGAACTGGCTCGCTCCGTTGCCGCTTCGTCGGGCTTCAGACCGACGCCACCCTCGTCGGGCCGTGGCGCTGGGGCGTGACCGCGGTACACGAAACAGGCGATGCCGCGGGGGACTCCATCGACGCCTTCGGCGCCTCCGCCTGGGTTGCCGTCAGGCTCGGCGGCCCGTGGAAGACCATTGCGACCGTTTCATCGACGTACGGCTCCGGGGACCGCGATCCCCGTGACGGGGTCCATGGCGCCTTCGACGGGGTGTTCGGGGGCGCCGACATCCGCTTCTACGGCTACCTCAACCTATTCTTCTGGGCGAACCTCTGGGACCACGAGGCACGCCTGGAGATGCGCCCGGTCCGGGGAGTCGCGGTGCGGGTGGAGGGGCATCGCTTCTGGCTCGCCCAGGCGCGGGACGCATGGTACTCGACGGGGTTGCAGGCGGTTCGGCGAGACCCCAGCGGCGCGGCTGGCCGCGATCTCGGCTGGGAGCTGGACGCACGCGCCACATGGTCGCCGCAGCCTTCATGGGAGTTCGCCGCTGGCGGCGGGTGGTTCACACCCGGATCGTTCGTCGAGCGCACCGGTGCGTCGCCGCGAGCTTATTGGGGGTTCGTGCAGGTGACCTGGCGCTTCTGACTTGGCTGGGCAACGCAGACGTTCGTCAAGAGCAAGGAGGGAACGATGAGTGAGAGCGGCAGGACACCGATGGACTCGCTACGGGAAGTATCGCCGGTCTCAACCGGCTGGGGGTGCGCATGAGATGGCTGACGGTGATACTCGCTGCTGTGGTGCTGGCTGGAGCCAGTACGGATTCGCTCACGATCGAGGAAGCCACGACGCGGGCGCTGGCCGCCAACCCGAAGCTCCAGGCCGCCAAGCTGGCGGCACTCGCCGCGCAGCAGCGGACGCAGGAGGCGACCGGACGCCGGTACGGCGAAGTGGACCTCGTCGGCTCGTACAACCACTACGAGAGTGACCGCTTGGTGCGGCCGATCTCGATCGATCTGTTCAAGGATCCCAAGCTCGGCTTCTACCAGCTCCCCTGGGACCGCAACCAGCTGCACTACGGGATCACCTACGAGATCCCGCTGCTGGCCGGCGGCGGACTGCACGAGGGGCGGCTGATCGCCGAGCTCTCGCAGCGCGCCAGCGAGGACCTCGCCCTCTACGGCGTGGACGAGGTGCGTTACAACGTGCGCGCGGCGTTCCGGAACGCGCTCACGCTGACGCACACCCTGGCCGCGGTCACCGTGTACGAGCAGGCGTTGGAGAGCGACGCCAAGGACGCGGACCTCAAGGTGAAGGTTGGGACCTGGGCCAGCGTGGACGGCGCCAAGATCCACTTTGCGCTCGAGAGCGCCCGGGCGCAGCGCGAGGCCGTGGAGGCGCAGATCGGCTCCCTTGGCGCGCTGCTCGCGGCCCTCATGGGGGAAGACCCGCCGCCTGACGGCTACGCCCTCGCCGACGCGCCCGAGGTGCCCGCCCCCCCCACCGGCAACCTCCACGACAACGCCGAGGCGGCGCTCGGCGGCCGGCGCGACCTCGCGGCCACGAAGGCCACGGTCGCGATCGCCGAGCGGAAGAAGCTGCTGGCCAAGGAAGCGTTTGGCCCGCAGGTCATGGTGGCGGGCAACTTCCTGACCAACACGGCACCGGGAGTCGAGGACCGGCTCGGCACCCACGAGTTCGGCCTCTACCTGAAACTGCCGCTGTTCAAGGGCCTGCAAAGGGTCCACGCGCTGCACGCTGCCGACTTCGATCTCCAGGCCGCCGAGCGGCAGCAGCGGGCCAAGGAGCTGGAGGTGATGGCGCAGGTACAGGACGCCCTGGGACGGGTGCAGGCGGCGCGCGCCCAGCTCGCGGCCGGCAAGGCGCAGAGGTCGCTCGGCACCGAGGTCGCGCGCGTGGAGCACCTCAAGCTCGAGCAGGGCACCGGCAAGATGGAGGACTACCTCGCCGCACGGGTGCAGGAGATGCAGGGTGAAACGAGCTACTGGCAGGGCCTGTACGCCCTTCGGAGCGCTGTCGACTACCTCGACTTCGTATCGGCCCAGGGAGGCCAGCATGACTAAGAGACTCCTTACCGTTGGATTCGCCGTTATCGTCGTGGTTCTCCTTGCCGTGGCAGTGGTGCACAAGAAGCAGCAACTCGCCCACCTCCCGCTTCCATCCAACCCGCCCACGCCGGTGCGCACGGCGGCGGTGCGCGACGGGCAGGCGAGCAACAGCGTGGAGACCGTGGCGCTCATCGAGTCGGAAACGGCCGCGACGGTGGCCGCGCAGGTCCCCGGGGCGATCCTCCAGATGCGCTGGCGCGAGGGGGACCGGGTCACGAAGGGCCAGGTCATGGCGCTCATCGATCCCCGCACCCTCGAGGACGCCGTGCAGGCGGCGCAGGCGCGCCTGGCCGCCGCCGATGAGGACTACGGCAAGCAAAAGGCGATCTTCGCCCGCGACAAGGCGCTGCTGGAAGGGGGCGCGATCGCCCCGCAGGCGTTCGACATCTCCAAGGCCCAGCTCGCCGGCGCCGAGGCGGCCCGGGTCGGCGCCGAGAAGGCGCTGCAATCCGCCAAGGTGGTGCGCTCCTACGCCTCGGCGTCCGCCCCCTACGCGGGCGTGGTCACGGCCAGGCTCGCCGAGCCCGGCGATCTCGCCTTCCTCGGCAAGCCGCTGTACACGATCCAGATCCCCGGCCCGGTCAAGCTGCTCTCGAAGCTGGCCCAGGACCAGCTCGGGCAACTGCGGGTCGGCGACCAGGTGACGTTCGGCAGCGGCGCCGCCACCGTGGTGGGGAAGACCAGCCGCATCTATCCCGCACTCGACGCCGCCCACCTCGGCTCGGTGGAGACGGCCCTGCCACAGGCGCCGTTCGACCTGCCGACGGGCGCCACCGTGAGCGCCCGGTACGCCGCCGCGCCCGCCCAGGGGCTCGTCGTGCCCAACGAGGCGGTCTTGCAAGGCATCGAGAGGACGCTGGTGGTCAAGGTCGAGAACGACACAGCCCGTCCCGTCCCGGTCACGGTCCTTCGCCGCGGCGATGATGGCGCGGTCGTCGCGCCGCAGGCTGGCGCGCTGAAGGCGGGCGACATCGTCGTCGTGGGCCTGCCGAGCGAGCTGATGGCCCTCACGGCGGGCACGCCCGTTGCCGCGCAGAGCGGAGGCGCGTCATGAACTTCGTCGCCGCGTACGTGAAGAAGCCGCACCTGTTGCTCTCCGTCGTGCTGTTGCTGGCGGTGGTGGGACTCGTCGGGTTCTTCAAGATGCCGGTGAACCTCTTCCCCGACAGCGAGCGGCCGCAGATCGCCGTGGTCACGGTGTGGCCCGGCGCCTCGGCCGGCGACGTGGCGGGTGACGTGAGCCGCGTGATCGAGAAGGAACTCAAGACGATCGAGCTGGTCCGCCGCGTGACGTCCACCGCCAACGACGAGGTTTCGGTGGTGACGGCGGACTTCGAGTACAAGAAGGGCCTGGATTCGGCGGCCACGAATATTAATTCGCTCAACAAGATCCGCCCGCTCCTGCCGCCCGACATCCGCCCTTTCCAGGTCTACAAGGTTTCTTCGGCCACGCCCGCCGTGCTGACCCTCGCCGTCACGCCGAAGGAGGGATCGCACCTGACTTGGCCCAGGTCCGGAGGCTCGCCGGAACCCCATCAAGGAAACTCTGCTGCGCTTGCCGAACGTGGAGAACGTCGAGGTGTTCGGCGGCTACCAGAGCGTGGTGCAGGTGGATCTCGATCCTAACCGGCTGCAGGCGTTTCACCTGAGCCCGGGGCAGGTGGTCGAGGCGCTCAACAGCTGGAACCGCAACACCCCCGAGGGCCTCGTCTCTCGCAGGGGAGCCAGATCCTGCTCAAGAGCCAGGCGAGTTCATCCGGCCCGAGCAGGTGAGCGGCATCGTCGTCAGCGCCGCGCCTGGGCCGCCCGTCTACCTCAGGGACGTGGCCCACGTCCACGTCGGCATCCAGGAGCGCCTGTCGGCGTTCCACGGCAACGGCAAGGCTGCCATCGGCATCAACATCCAGCGTGCCCTCTCCGGCTACGCCATGCCCACGATCGAGTCCGTGCTCGGCAATCTGCCGAAGCTGGAGAAGCAGAACCCCGGCCTCGAGTTCACCATCGCCGACACCCAGGGCGAGCTGATCTCCACCAGCGTGTCCAACATGGTGGACGCGATGCGCGACGCCATCATCATGACCGTCATCGTCATCTTCCTGTTCCTCGCGGACACCCGCGGCATGCTGCTGGCGGGGATTTCGATCCCTTCACCTACCTCATCACCTTCGCGTTCATGTGGCTGTTCGGCTTCGAGTTCGACATGGTGACGCTAACCGGCGTGATCCTCGGCGTCGGCATGCTGCTGGACGACGCGATCGTGGTGCTGGAGAACATCGAGCGCCACTACCACAAGCTCGGGCAGAAGCTCGAAGACGCCGTCGTCGGAGGAACGCAGGAGGTGATGCTCGCGATCCTCTCGGGCACCTACGCCACGGTGGTGGTGCTGGTGCCGATCATCTGGATTGGCGGCTTCGTGCAGACCGTACTGCGGCCCCTGAGCCTGACCCTCTCGATCGCGCTGATCGCGTCGTACCTGGTGTCGGTCACGATCCTGCCGATCCTGGCGCCGTTCATCCTGCGCCTCGGCGGAGCATGGAGCGCTTCCGCTGGGAGTCTCCACTCGACCGCGTCGTCCAGGGCAAGGTGCTCCACCCGATCCAGGAGTTCTTCGTCAAGACGGTGGGCGTGGCGCTGCGCCACAAGTGGGCGTTCATCGTTCCCGCGGTCGTGCTGCTCGGCTTCTCCAGCCGCGTCGTGGTCCCCCTGATCGGCCGCGACCTCATGCCGCCGATGGACACGGGGATCTTCCGCGTCACCTTCGAGAGCTACCCCAACACGTCGCTGGGGCAGACCGAGGCCCTGCTCACCGCGGCCGAAAAGGCCATCCGCCAGCAGCCCGGGATCACCATGACCTCGGCCACGCTGGGCTCCGAGCCGGGCGTGCTCTCGTTCGGTTCCGGGCGCAACCCACAGCAGGCGTTCGTGACGGTCCACCTCGTCAACCGTTTCCAGCGCAAGGAGACGATGTGGGCGATCGAGGGGAAGGTCCTCGGGGAGTTGCAGAAGATGCCGGGGATCCGCTTTCCGGCCGTCTTCGACTACGGCGCGACGCCGCTTTCCACCATCCGCTCGACGGTGGACCTGATGATCTCCGGGCCGGACCCGCTGGTGCTCGACACCCTGCGAAAGCAGGTGCAGCAGCGGCTGATGACCGCCGGTGGCATCACCGCGGTGGTTCCCACCTGGACGCTGGACCGCGTCGAGTATCGCTTCCTCCCCGACCCCGAGCGGCTCGCCATCTACGGCGTCAACGCCGCCACGGTGGCGGCCCAGGTCAGCGGCCAGGTGCGCGGGTTCCCGGCGACGCTGTTCCGCGTGCCCAACCAGGATTCCTTTGCGGTGTGGGTGCAGGCCGAAGCTGCCCGCCGAGACAGCCCGACCCGCCTGGAGACGCTCCCCATCCTCACGCCGCGCGGGACCGTGCCGCTCGCCAGCCTGGGCCGCATCGAGACCGCGACCGTGCCGACGCTGTACACCCACCAGGACATCGCGCCGACGGTCGATCTCCTCGGCTACCGCAATGTCCAGGCCGTGACCCACATCAACGCCAAAGTCGACGAAACGATGGCCGGGTTGAAGCTTCCGCCCGGATACACGATCACCGAGGAGGGGGAACGCAAGACCATGGATGAAGCGTTCTCCGCTCTGATGGCGGCGCTCGTGCTCGGGCTCATCCTGCTCTATTTTTCGCTGATCCCGGCGTTCAAGTCGTTCCTGCACCCGCTCACGATCATGGTGGCCATCCCGCTGGGAATGATCGGCGCCACCTGGTCGATGCTGCTGGTCGGCAAACACCAATGCATGCCCGCGTTCATGGGGATGATCTTGCTTGCCGGCATCGTGGTGAAGAACTCCATCCTCCTGATCGACTTCATCGAGGAGGCGCGGGGCCGGGGCGAGAGCTTGGAGGATGCGCTCACCGGCTCCGTCCGGTAGGTTGGTCACCGATCTTGATGACCGCCGTCGGCACCGCGGTCGGGATGCTGCCGATCGCGCTGCAGTGGGCGATCGGCCTCGAACGCCTCTCACCGCTGGCCGTGGTCGCGATCGGCGGCCTGATGGTCTCGACGTTCCTGACGCTGATCTACGTGCCGGTGTTCTACGACATGTTCGAGAAGGCAAGAATTTGGCTCACCGCGGGTCGCAGGGTCACGCGGGCGACCGAGGAAACACCCGCCGGCTAGCGGCTTGTCTGCCGCCTGGCCGATGACGAAAGGGAGAAGAACGGCATGGCGAAGGATCTCAGCACAACGTTGTGGCACGGCGTGCCGCGCCGTGAGATTCCCTGGTACCCCACGATCGACGCCGAGGCGTGCATCGGCTGTCAGCTCTGCTACGTCACCTGCGGTCGCGAGGTGTTCCATATGACGCCGGACATGCCGCCCCGCGCAGAGGTCACTCGTCAGTACAACTGCATGGTCGGCTGCTCGACCTGCGCGATGGTCTGCCCCACCGATGCCATCTCGTTCCCGGACAAGGATCTGGTCCGCCGCGCCGAGCGCGAGCACAAGATCTTCAAGATCGTCCGCCAGGAGTCGAAGGAGAAAATGGCCAAGCAGCAGGCGCTGGCAGCGCGCGCCGCTGCCGAAGAGATCGTTGCAAAGCTGACCACCAGCGCGCGCATGGAGGTGGCCGGGGAGTTTGGCGAGAAGCGCTTCCTGGTCAAAATCCAGGAGTTGGTCAAGGGCCGCCCCTATGACATCGTCAATCTCCAGCTCCACGTTCCCACGGTACAGGGGTCGATGGAGACCTCCTCGTCGTTCATGGCGTTCGAGGTAACCTCCACCGAGCAAGAGGACATCCAGGCGTTCCTGCCCGAACTGCGCACCTTGGTCCGAGAGCACGAACTGGTTCTGGCGAGTGAGACGAAAGGCTTACAGGTGCAGCAGCTCGGCGACGGACCTCGAGGTCCGGCCCGCGACACTGCCAACAAACGCAAAGGAAAGGAGCGACACCGATGTCACAAGCCAGCAACCTATACGTTCCGCCTGACTGGGCCTCACCTTCCACGGCCAACAGGTGCCCCTTCATGCCGCTCGGCTATCGGATGGGCCTGCTGGCCCTCGCGAAGCTCCGCGTAGAACGGGAAGCTGGACCACACGTTGCACGTCATCGCCGAGCTGGGGGAAGGACACCCGCAGACGTGCCTGATGGATGGCATCCAGGCCGCCACCGGTGCCACCTTCGGCAAGACCCTGATGGAGAAGACGCACTGGGGCAAGCTAGCCGCCCACTTTCTGGTTCCCCAGCAAGACGGCTGTCCGCTACGCGCTCAAGCAGACGTTCCTCGATCTTAGTTTGGCCGCTTCGAGTTCTTTGCCTACCGCAAGCGGGGCGTGGAGCCTTCCGCCATCCCTCCGAAGATCACTCAGGAGGTGATTGACTGGACGCTTTCCCAGCCCGATGCAGCCATTTACGCCGTCAGCGAGCGGCCCGACTTCCACTATCAGCCGCCCAAGGGCTCGTTCAACAAGTCTCTTTGCTCGAAGTGCGAGGAGTACGTTTTCGAGCGTTATGTCCGCTTCCAGGATGGCAAGCCCGTCTGTATCCCCTGCTCGGGCTACGCGCGGTAGACGAGCATGGACCACGACCACAGCCACGGCCCCATCCCGGAAGGCGCCATGGACCGGAGACTCTGGGCCAGCGCCACCCTCAACTTCGCGATCACCGTAGCCGAGGTCTTCGGTGGCTTGCTGTCGGGCAGCCTCGCGTTGCTCTCGGATGCGGCGCACAACCTGAGCGACGTGGCGGCCGTCGTGCTGGCGCTGTGGGCGCGGTTGCTCGGCCGCCGTCCACCCACGGTCCGCCACACCTTTGGCTTCAAGCGCGCGGAGGTACTGGCCGCCCTCATCAACGCCGTGGTGCTCATCGCCATCACGGTTCTCATCGCGCGAGAGGCTTTCGTGCGTCTCGTCCACCCCCAACCCGTGGCCCAGGGGCTCATGCTCGCTGTGGCACTCGTCGCTTTCCTGGCCAACGTAGGCTCGGTGCTGCTCCTCAGGCGCCACGAGAAGGGCGACGCGAGCGTGCGCAGTGCCTTTCTCCACATGGCGCAGGACGCCCTGGCCTCCCTGGCCGTGGTGGGGGCGGCGCTTCTTGCCAAGACGGCGGCGGGGCCCTACGTGGATCCGGTTGCCGCGCTTGTGGTTGGCTCGCCGTCCTTCGGAGTGCCCTCGTTCTAGTTTGGGAGACGATCTCTACGCTTATGGAAGGGGTACCCGAGGGCGTGGACGTCGAGGCGCTCCGGCCGGCGTGGCCGAGGCGTTCCGTCGGTTCGGTTCCACCATGTGCACCTCTGGCAAAACGGGCCCGGCCAGCGCCTGCTCACCGCTCACGCCGCCTTGGAGGAGAATTTCGATGGCCACGCCATCGAGGCGCTCTTCACCGACATCAAGGTATTTCTGCACCAGCGTTGGGAGATCACTCACGCGACGCTGGAGCCGGAAGTGGCGGGCTGCGACGAGAATGCTCTTCTTGGACAATGGAAGCACAAGGAGCAGTCTCTGGGATTACGAAACGGTGCTTCGGCCTAGCGCCGGTCGCGTGCCTTAAAGGGAGGCCTCAGGGTTCGGGAGGAGAGTGGGATGACCGCCTTGTTCGCTGGCCTCGTCACCTTCGCCTTCACGACCATCCTGACCGTGGCTGGTGTTGGTGCTGCCTTCATCCTTATCCCCGTCTTCTTGGCTCTCGGGATCGAGGTGATTCCGCCATGGCCACTGCGCTGCTGCTCAACGCGGTGGCGATGAGCGTGGCCTCGGTGCGACCCGAAATCGGCTGGTCGTCTGGCCGGTGGCCGTGCCGGTCCTGTTGGTGGCCTCGGCCCTCTCTCCAGTTGGGGCATGGTAAGCCAAGGCCTTAACCGCGCCGTGCTGCTCTGGGCCTTCGTTGGCTTTCTCCTCTTTGCCGCGGGGATGATGCTACTTTTTCGCCCCCGCTCCCGGGTTCAGGAGGCGGCGATAGGGCTCCTTGTGGGCGTGGGGGTGGTCGTCGGCGGCGCCGCTGGGTTCATTGGGGGGCTCCTGGGCGTGGGCGGGGGGAGCATCGTTGTCCCCGCCTTGGTGGCCTTGGGGTTCGAGCCCAAAAAGGCCTCGGCGACCACCTCATTCGTGGTGATTTTTCCTTCGCTCACGGGCTTTCTGGCCCATGCCTCTCTTACCGGCATTCAGCTTCCCCGGCTGGCTTGGACCGTGACGGGTTCGGCGGCGGGGGCCCTGCTGGGATCGTGGCTGATGACCGATCGGCTGCGGGCGCCGCAGGTGAAAACGATTATCCGGCCTGGTGCTGCTGGGGATCGTGGCCACGATGGCGTGGGGACGGTCCGTTCCGCTGAAGGAACGGGTGCATCAGCGATGAGGGGAACAAGTCGTGACCCATGGTGCGTCGAAGTCGCAAGGCAGAAGCCTGTGTTCAAACGTGGCTCCACGTCGGCTCTCCCGCTGTTCGGTGCTACCTTTGCCAGCGCGCAGGAGCGCTCTGTCTCGTCGGCCCGTCCACCGACGCCGGCGTCAGGCCGGCCTGCTCCGAAAACAGCCCCAAGACGCGGTCCCACCAGCGCATTCACGGCGTACGTCGGGAGCCGGGCCCCGGCGGATCGCGACGTTCATCGGTGTGGTGGCCGCCGGGATCCTGGCCGTCGACTACCTCCTCAACGCGCTGTTCTGACTGCAAGGGAGGCCGGAGTGGAAACCCCCATCAAACGCATCGATGTGCTCGGCCCGGGGTGCGCCCGCT
>CAVWFZ010000021.1:0-630777 GCA_963754345.1 Thermoanaerobaculaceae bacterium
CCGCGCCGGCCGTCGGGCTCGCTCTTCCCCACCTCGACCGGGAGGACCCAACGCGGACGGTGATCGGGAGTTCTTGCCGGCGCGCATCTCGTCGGGCTTCCACGGTTCTTGGTGGGTGAACTCTCACTCTCCCTGAAGAGGAATTACATCGGCCATTCCTGCGTTTACAGATTTGCTTGCCCCAGGCTGGCGACCGCGACATACTTCAGTGGAACAGAAAAAGGGAGGAGCGCCATGATGAACTCGACCTGTAGCCGTGGTTGTGTCACGCGTCATCTTCTGTCATCCGCAGCGCTGGTTGCGGCGATCGCCGCCATCGCACTGCTCGCCGCCGCACCCGCGCGGGCGCAGGCGGGGGCGCCGTTTCTCTCGCTGCCCGGCCCGGGGACCGGCCACGTCGAGGTCGCCCACGATCCGGCGCTCAACCCCACCGGGGCGATCACCGTCGAGGCGTGGGTGTTCATGCAGAGCCACGAGGCGTGGGGCGGCGACACCTGCCCAAGTGTCGTGGGAAAGGGGTGGACGACCGCCTACTGGCTCGGGGTGTGCAGCGGCCACCCGCGTTTCTACCCGCGCGGCAGCGGCAGCGCGCGAGACGCCGCCGGCACTGTCCCGTTGTTCGTCTGGACCCATCTGGCGGCGACGTTCGACGGCTCGCATACGAAGTTCTACATCAACGGTACGCTTGACAGCACTTTCACGCTCACGGCCGGCGCGCTCGGCACCAACACGCTCGCGTTCATGATCGGTGCTGACGCAAACTACGCGGTCACCCCACAGGGATTCATTGACGAGGTGAGGATCTGGAACGTGGCGCGCTCGCAGAGCGACATCGCCGCGACCATGAACACGGCGATCACGTCCGCGCAACCGGGGCTGGTCGCCGCGTTCGGGCTCAACGGTTCGCCGAACGCGACGTTTGGCGGGTTCACCGGGACGGTCGTCGGTAACGCGGCCTTTTCCTCCGAGACCTCGCTGTTCCCGTGCGGCGTATCGTACTTCGTACCGACCGGCGGACACCTGCCCGGCGCTGGCACGCCACCAACGCAGTGGCGCACCGACATCAGCCTGCTCAACACGGGCGACGCGACCGCAGACGTGCTGGTGCAACTCCTGAAGCGCGACAACGACAACTCGAACCCGCTCGCCGTCGGCGCCACGGTGCCGTCGAACAACTCCGTCGCCATGCCGGACGTCGTGCTCAGCAGCTTCCACTTCGACAACCTCGCAGCGGCGTTCCGAGTGTGCTCGGACAAGCCGCTCCTGGTCACGTCGCGCACCTACAATCAGGCCGCTACCGGCACGTTCGGGCAGAGCGTGATGGGGTACACGCCGGCTCAGGCGATCCCCGACAGCAGCAAGGCGTACCTCGGCGGTCTCTACCAGCAGGCCGGCCTGATGCGGACCAACGTCGGGTTCGTCAACGGCGGGGCGACGCCGATCACGGTCACCGTCGATTTCTTCGCGGCGAACGGGACCGCGCTCGGGACGATCACGTATGGGCCGATCCCGTCGTACGGTTATATCCAGCGCAACCACATTTTCACGGAGGTCACGGCGAGCGACGTCGCGAACGGGTGGCTCAAGGTCCACGTCTTTGGCGGCACCGGTTTCGCGTGGGCAACCGTGATCGACGAGGCAACGGGAGACAGTTCGTTCTACCTCGCGCAGTAGTCCAACACATCCAAGCACAAGTGACGGCGGGCCGGGGTTCCCGGCCCGCTTCGTATGGGAGCCGGGATCGCGTGTGGCCGTCCTTTGGCGCCGCGCACTGCCTGTGCGGTCCCGCGGCTGCGGCGATTACGCGGGACGGTTTGCACCAAGGTCCCGGCTTGCAGCGCCTTCCGAAGCCGGCGCCTGTACATCTCCCATTTCATCCCCGGCGGCGGCGCTGTTTAGGACTTTCTCTCGCCGCGCGGGATGCGGCAGAACCCTGCCACGGGCAGCTTCCGATCCTCGACGATCCGCTGGAAGCATGGCGGCGTTGCAACGGGGCGACCTGCGGGGGACCAACGAGTACACCAAGGGCCGGCTCGGCACCGAGTACGTGGTGAAGGCCGAGGGCGCCGACCTTGCCCAGTACGACGCACACAACTTCTACTCCGACGAGCAGATCGAGGCGTACGTCGCTGACCTGGTGGACGGGCGGCGGAAGTTCACCGAGGAGATCGCCGCGCAAGGTCTGCGCAAGGACATCCGCGAGATCGCCCACCGGGAGCTCGACGCGATCGACGCCAAGACGAAGGCGAAGCCGGAGCCATGGGCGCCCCCCGACCAAGCCGAACCGCGCGAGGCCGCCGAGGACCGCGACCCGCGCTCGAAGTGGATCTCCCCCTGGGAGCCCCGCCGCCCGGGTGCCGGCCTCTTCCCGGCCCCCGCCGGCAAGCGGCGCGCGTAGCCCCGACTCACCAGTCCGCTGTCCCTTGTGGCGCAGCCGCTCACCTATAATGGTTTCCGGTCCAAGGTGACACCTCGATGAGGCGGATCACGCTCGCCCTCGCCGCGCCGTTCGACGCCCTCCGGTCGCGCTGGGAGTCTCCACGGGCGCAACACCGCGTGGGCGGCTTCCTCGTCGGCGCGTTCCTCGCCTCACTGGCCGTGATCGAGGTCAACCGCCGCGGGTTGCTCCCCTCGTCGTTGGGGTCCCAGCTTCCCACCAACCACTTCTTCGCGGTGGACATCGCGTTCACGCTGCTGCTGCTGTTCGAGACCGTGGCGTTGGTCTTCTCGCTCGCCCAATCGGTGGCGAACTCAGTTGGAAAGCAGTTCGAGATCTTCTCGCTCATCCTCCTGCGCCAGGCGTTCAAGGAGTTCACCGCCGTTCCCGAGCCGGTTGACTGGTCGCAGGTCGGACGCGCGCTCCCCCACATGCTCGCCGACGCCGCGGGTGCCCTCGCCATCTTCGTGGTGCTCGGGTTGTTCTACCGGCTCCAGCGCCACGTCCCGATCACGCCGGACGCCGAGGAGCGCTCGAGCTTTATCGCCGCCAAGAAAGCGGTGGCGGTGCTCCTGCTGCTCGGCTTTGCCGTCGCGGGCGGGTTCGACATCTGGGCGTTCGCGGCCGGGGAGGAAACGGCGCCGTTCTTCGAGGTCGTCTACACGGTCCTGATCCTCGCCGACATCCTGCTCGTGCTGATCTCGCTCCGCTATTCCTCCACGTACCATGTGGTCTTCCGCAACTCCGGGTTCGCGGCGGCCACGGTTTTCATGCGCCTTGCGCTCACGGCCCCGCCGTACCTCAATGCGGCCCTTGGCCTTGCCGCGTGCCTGCTGGCGTTGGGCGTGACGTGGGCCTACAACGCGTTCACGGCCGTCGAGCGGACGGGAACGAGGTCATCGGACGCCCCGGGGTAGGCGCGAGAACTCAGCGGAGGGGCAGGTGCCGTCGCGCGCGCGCCGACGGGAGAACCTTGACGGTCCGGTCGAAGAAGTCGGCGATCATCGTGGTCCAGCCACCGCCGTGGACGTACACCGCGACCGGTGCGCGGCCTTGCCGGAAAGCGGGATAGTAGACGTCCAGCGTAAGGCTCACCCCGCTCACGGTTGCGTTGGTGAGGTCACGCTCCACCCGACCGATCGGAGCAGGTTGTCCAACGGCTAGGATCGCAAGCGTCCATGCGAGCGCCGCGAGCAACCCGAACGCGTGGCGGTGCCGTGTGACCATCACCCCGTACGACGAAGGGCCCTCCACATCCGTTGACCCCGGCTAGGAGGGGGACGACTCCCCCAAAGTTCCAGCGACCCACCTGAGGTTGACGAGCGCGACCTGGTAATCGCGCTGCGCCAGCGCGAGGTTGCCCCTGGCCTGTACCAGGTTGAGCTGGGCGTCCTGGACGTCGAGATTGGTCTTGACCCCGAACTCGAACCCCTTCTCGGCCATCACCAGGAGGCGCTCGGCCTGTGAGACGGTGCCGGAGAGCGCCTGCACGATCTCGGCAGCCTGGAGGGCGGCGTCGACCACCGTACGCACCTCGAGGGTGACCGAATCTCGCAGCTGGGCCTCGGACAGGCGCGTGGTCTCCAGGTCGCTCTTGGCCTGTGCGACCCTGGCCGAGGTCTTGAGGCCGTCGAAGAACGGGAAGGAAAAGGAGATGCCGGCGTTCCAGGTCTTGCCTCTCGAGCTTTGGTTCAGGATGTCGATGTTCCTGATGCCGTACCCGGCCTGCAGGTCGAGACGCGGCTTGTCGTCGGCGCCGTAGATCTTGACCAGCTCCAGCCTGACCTGTCGCGCGTGCTCGATCTCGGCCAGCTCAGGTCGGTGGCTCAACGCATCTGCAAGGACGCTCTCGTACGAGGGCTGCTCCGCGACCCGGGTCGCGAGCGACCCCGTCACGTCTACCTCACCCTCTTCGGCCAAGATGAAGCGCAGGCGCTCGCGTGCCGAGCGCACGAGGTTGGAGGTCCGAATCACGTCGGGCCTCGCGTTGGCTACCGCCACCTCGGCCGCCAGCACGTCGTAGTCGGTGACCGTGCCGATCGCGGCCCTGCGCCGGGCCTCCTCGAGGTGGCGCTGCTTCTGCTCGAGGTTCTGAGCCGCAATGGCGGAAAGCTCCTTGGCGAGCAGCACGTCGTAGAACGCCGCGCTCACGTCGCGGCGTACAGCCTGCTGGAAGCGGCGTAGCTGGTCATCGCCGGCGTCCATAGCCCACTTGGCGCCGCGGATCGCGGCGCCCACCTGCCCCCAGGTGAACAGCGCCTGTTTGAGTGTGACCTGCGCCGACCTGATGTCCTGCTGGAAGGCAATGAGAGCGCGGAACTCCTCGGGCACACCCTGGAAGAAGTCCTGCTGGCTGTTGTCGTAGTTGCGCATCACGTTGCCGTCGAGCGCCAGGTGGGGAAAGGCGGCGGCGCGTTCCTCGACGTACCTGGCCTGCAGCCATCTCAGGTACTCCTCGGCCTTCTTGATGTCCAGGTTCTTCTCGCTCGCGATCGCCAGGGCCTGGTCGAGGGTGAGAACCCGGGGTCCGGGCTCCGGGGTCCGGGCTCCGTTACCCCCGCCCAGCCGCAGCTCGGTGACCGTTGCGCCCGCAGTCACGGTCGGAGCCGGCTGCGCGAGGGCGGGCGCCACGAGCAGCGACCCGGCCAGCGCCACGGCGAGCATCGCGGCGGCACCCTTGGCGGCCTCGTGGGCCTCGAACTTGGCTCCCGCCATGCGCCGCTGCAGCCAGGCCGCGACGTCGTCCAGGATCGTGTACACGACCGGGACGACGATGAGCGTGAGCAAGGTGGAGGTGATCAGACCGCCGACCACGGCGCGCGCCATGGGTGCGCGGAACTCGGCGCCTTTCCCGAGGGCGAAGAAAAGCGGCAGCATCCCGAAGATCATCGCCGAGGTGGTCATCATGATCGGACGGAGCCGCGTGCGGCCCGCAGTGATGAGGGCGGTGCGCCGGTCCATGCCGCGCCGGCGCAGCACCTTGGTGAAGTCCACGAGCAGAATGGCGTTCTTGGTCACCAGGCCCATCAGCATGATCAGACCGATCAGCGACATGATGTTGATTGTGTCGCCGGTGAGGGCGAGCGTGCCGGCCATGCCGACAATCGAGAGCGGCAGCGAGAGCATGATCGCCAGCGGGTCGATGAACGACTCGAACTGCGCCGCCAAGATCAGGTACACGAAGATGACCGCCAGCAGCAGCGCTTCCGCGAGGTAGCCGAAGGACTCCTTCATCATCTCGGTATCGCCCTGCATGACCACCTTGTAGCCCGGCTCCAGGTTCACCCGGTTGGCGGCCTTCATCGCCTCCTGCCCGGCGGTTCCGAGCGGGAGGTTGTCGAGGTTGGCGTCCACCACCACCTGCCGGGCGAGATCGCGGCGGTTGATCTCCGAGGGCGAGGTCGCGCGCTCGACCCTGACGAGGTCGGCGAGCGGAACGAGGGCCGGCCCCTCGGGCGTCGGCACCGAGATGCGCAGGTTCCCGACCTGGGTGACGTCCTCGCGCAGCCTTCCTGGCAGGCGCATCCGCACGTCCACGGCCTCCCCGGTCTCGTCCTCGTAGGTGGAGACCGCCTGGCCGCCGACAAGCACGCCGAGCGTGTTTGCCACCGCGCTCGTCCCGAGGCCGGTGGCGGCCGCACGCTCGCGGTCCACCGAGAGCCGGTACTCGGGGAGGTCCTGCTCCATCGCGGCCTCGATGTCCACGATGCCGCGCACCTTGTACAGCTCGTTCTTGAGCTCGCCCGCGTAGCGCTTGAGCGTCGGAATGTCATCGCCTTTGATTGCGACCTGGAGGGGCTTCTGCCATGCGTCCGGCTCCTCCAGCACCGACAGGGTGATGCCGGGGACCTTCTCCAGGCGTGCGCGGACGACCGCGACGAACTTCTTCAGGCCGATCGTGCGCTGGTTCTTCTCCGTCATCTTCACGAAGATCAGGGTGTCGCGCACGGTGTCGGCATCGCCGCCGCCGATCGACGCGTAGGTGTACTTGACCTCCGGGTACTCCTTGAGCGCCGCCAGCACCTGCTCGAGCCGTCCGCGCGTCTCGACGATCGAGGCCCCGGGGGCGCTCTTGAACCGGATCGCGAACTCGCCCTGGTCCATCGGGGTCATGAACTCGGTCTGCAGGAACGCGAACACCGCGAGCCCGCCGACGAACGCCGCAGCAGCGCCACCGAGCACCAGGCCGCGGTGGTCGAGCGCCCAGCCGATGAGGCTCTTGTAGCGGTCGGCGCTCCGCTCGAACCAGGCGTTGAAGTGGTCAAGGCCACGCTGCAGGACATTGCGCCGGCCCTTCCTCTCGATGTCCGGGTCATACCAGCGCGAGGAGAGCATCGGGTCGAGGGTAAACGACACGAAGAGCGAGACCATCACCGCAAACGCCACGGTGAGGCCGAACTGGAAGAAGAACCGGCCGATGATGCCCTTCATGAACGCGACCGGCACGAACACCGCCATGATCGACATCGAGGTCGACAGAACCGCGAGGCCAATCTCGGTCGTGCCCTCGCGGGCGGCCGTGAAGTGGTCCTCGCCGCGCTCCAGGTGGCGCACGATGTTCTCCCGCACCACGATCGCGTCGTCGATCAGGAGCCCGATTGCGAGGGACAGCGCCATCAGCGTCAGCATGTTAAGGGTCATGTTCAGGAAGTACATGACGATGAACGAGGAGATCACGGAGATCGGCAGCGTCAGGCCGGTGATCACCGTGGACCGCCACGAGTTCAGGAAGCAGAACACGATGAGGATCGTGAGGAGGGCTCCCAGGACCAGCGTCATCTGCACGTCGGCCACGGCGTCGCGGATGAACACCGAGCTGTCGCGCACGATCTGGATCTCAGTACCCGCAGGAAGCTCCTTGCCGAGGTCGGCGACCGCCTGCTTGACCGCGTCGACCACCTGCACGGTGTTGGCCTTGGTCTGCTTGGTGATGTCGATCGCCACCGCGGGCTCGCTGTTGACCAGAGCGAGTGAGCGCTGCTCCTCCACGGTGTCCACCACCTCGGCCACGTCGCCGATTCTGATCGGCTGTGCACCGCGGCGGGCGATCACCATCGCCGGGTACTCCTGGACCTCCTTCGGCTTGCCCGAGATCCGGATCGGCATCTCGGTACCGCCGCGGTTGAGGCGGCCGAGCGGCGTGTTGACGTTCTCCGATCGCAATCCGGACACCACCTCGTCGACGCCCATGCCGAGCGCCTGGAGGCGGGAAGGTTCGAGGTTCACCGCCACCTCGCGCCTGGACGACCCCACGAGCTTGGCCTTGGCGACACCCGCGATGCTCTCCAGGCGGCGCTTGACCTTGCGGTCGGCGAGCGTCGTCAGGTCGCGGGGGTTGAGGACGCTCGAACGCACGGCCAGCGACACGATGGGCATGGCGGCGAAGTCGAACTTCTGGATCACCGGCTCCTTCATGCCCTCCGGAAGCTCCCTGCGGATAGCGTTGATCTTGGCGCGCGCCTCCTGGGACACGTCGTTGATCTTCACCTCGAGGTTGAACTCCACGACGACGCTGGAGAGACCCTCGCGCGAGACCGAGATCACGTGCTTGACCCCCGAGATGGGGTTGACGGCCTCCTCGATGCGCTTGGTGACCTCGCGCTCGACGGTCTCCGGCGAGGCCCCGGGAAACTCCGTCACGATCGAGAGCACCGGGATCTCGACGTCCGGCATCATGTCGATGGGAAGACGGCGCCACGAGAACAGCCCGAGCGTCACCAGCGCGAGGATCATCACGCTGGCGAAGACCGGCCGCTTGATGGACAGGTTGGAGAGGAACATGGCCTACGCCCCTTTAGGTTTCGCGATCTGCACATGGTCGCCCGCTCGCAGGTTGAAGCCGCCGCGCGTCACGACCCTGTCCCCGGCGGCGATCCCTTGAGTGATTTCTACCGCCTCGCCCGTGACCTCGCCGGTCCGCACCGCGCGCCGTTCGGCCACGTCGCCGTTGATCACGAAGATCTCACCGCTGTTACCCTCGACATCCCACGAGAGCAACGCCGCGCGCGGGATCTGCAGCACGCCGGCGCGCTCGCCGGTCCGGATGCGCCCTTTGACGAACACGCCTCCGCGCAGCGCGCCGTCCTCGTTGGGGACCTCGGCCACGATCTTGACCGAACGGTCGGACTCGCTCACGGTGGGGTTGATGAACCGCACCGTCCCGCGGAACGTCCGCCCGGGAACCCCGTCGGTCACAAACTCGAGCGGCAGGCCGACGCGGAGCGCGGCGCTCTTTGTCGAGGGCACGGTGACCGTCAGGTCGAGCAGCCGGTTGTCCACGATGCGGAACATCGGGGAGTTGCCGCCCATGTTCTCGACGCGGTCGCCGACACTCACCCCGCGGAAATCGACGACGCCGTCCATCGGGGCGCGGATGATGGCCTTTTCGAGGCGCGTCTCCATGGACCTGACCGCCGCTCGCGCTGCCGACGTGGCCGCCGCGGCGGCGTCCTTCGCGGTGCGGGCGTCGTCGAGGTTCTGCTGCGTGGCGAGGCCGAACTCCTTGAGCTTCGCGGTGCGCTCCAGCTCCCGGCTCGCCCGCGTCTCGTTCACCTCGGCCTGCATCAGCGAGGCCTTGGCCGACTCGAGCGCGAGCGCACCCTCGCGGGTGTCGAGCTTGGCCAGCGGCTGGCCCTTCGCCACGTGGACCCACTCGGTGACGTAGACCTCGCTCACCACCGCGGTGAACTCCGACTTGATGTCGGTCGCGAACTTGGGCGCGAGCGAGCCGACGACGTCGATCGTCTGCACCAGCTCGCCCGTGACGGCCGGCGTCACCTCGACCGCGATCAACGGCTTGCCACCCGCCTGGGTCGCCTCACCCTCCCCCGTCCGCGAGCACGACGCGGTCACGATCAACAAGAAGAGGATTCCCGCCGCTGCCATCGTCCGTTTCATCGCTCCGACTCCTTTTCGTTTTCCGCGCGAACGCCTTCGAACACCACCCTCAGCAGCCTTGCCAGCCTGTCGCGTCCGAAGTCCATCTCGGGGTGCGAGAGGCTCAAGCCTCGCGCGACCTCGAACGGGCCGATGATCGCCCACGTCAGGTCATCCGGATCCCCGGGACGGAACTCGCCCGATTCGATCCCCTCGCGTATGAGGTGTCCCAGGACCTCGGTGAAGCGGTGGTGGACGGCCTCGAACTCGAAGGAGGGCGCGCCCTGCGGGGGGCCGTAGTAGATCGCATCCAGCACCCGCATGACGTCGAGGTGGTCAAGGATCAGGGCAAACATGCCGTCGAGGAACCGTACGATGCGCTCCTCGGCGGCCCCCCCCGTGCCGAGGGCGCTCGCGGCCGTCGCCTCGAACTCATGCAGCGCCTCGCCCATCATGGCCAGGAAGATCCCCTCTTTGCTGCCGAAGTAATAGTAGAGCGCCGGTTTCGTGACCCCCGCCGCCTCGACGATCTCACGCACCGTGGTCGCCGCATACCCCTTGCGGGCAAACAGCGCGATGGCGGAGGTCATGAGCCTTCCCTGCACGTTGTCGGCGTGGTGCACCAGTGCGGTGTCGCCTGACTCCATTTCGGCCTCCGTTGAGGAACGAGCACCGGTCCCGGGGACCGGTGCTTACCTACCGGTAAGTATTACAAATCAACCCACGGTGTCAAGTGGCTACCAACCGGTAGGTAACCCCTCCGTGTACGCCGCCCACCAGCGAGGGTTGCACCGTGACCCGACGGGCTCGTCACCCGCCGGTGGGCCGGGATCCCCGTACAGTCTCACCACTGGGGTCTGGCGGCTGCGCCGCACGCCAGTGCCGGAAGAGAGGCCACCGGGTGCCGAAGGAGCGGCGCCGGTCGGACAGGCCCGGCCCCTGCCGAGAGGCAGGAGCCGGGGAAAGGCCATGACGCTACGGCGAGGGAAGCTGCGCGGTGCAGTGGCCGCAGCGGGACGCCTTGAGCGGGATCACCGACAGGCAGTACGGGCACTCCTTGGTCGTGGCGGGGGCGGCCTCCCGCTGGCGCTTGAAGCGGTTGACCTGCCGGATCAGGAGGAAGATCACGAACGCCACGATGATGAAGTCCAGGATCGTGTTGAGGAAGGCACCGTAAGCGATGACCGGGGCGCCGGCCTTTTTGGCCTCCGCCAGCGTGGCGTACGAAGTTCCCGAGAGGTTGAAGAACAGGCTGGAGAAGTCCACCTTGCCCATCAGCATGCCGATCGGCGGCATGATCACGTCGTTGACGAACGACGAGACGATGCGTCCGAACGCCGCGCCGATGATGATGCCGACCGCCATGTCCAGGACGTTGCCGCGCATCGCGAACTCTTTGAACTCTTTGAGCATCGCACCCCTCCCTCGAGTCGGTGTCATTGTACGGAGTCGGGCAAGAAACCGTGAGAGTGCGGCCTCGGGCTGCTCCGCTATACTCCCCCCGGCATGCGCGAGGCCTGGATTACCGGCATCGGGCTGGTAACGGCCCTGGGGCCGGATCGTGAAACAAGCTGGGGTCGGTTGGTGGCGGGCGAAAGCGGCATCGGGCCTCTCACGCTCTTCGACCCCGCCGGCTACCGCACACGCATCGCGGCACAGGTGGACGACGCCTCGCTGCGCCTGCCGCCACTCGCGCGTGCGCTCGAACGCCACACCAGCCGTGCCAGCCGCTTTGCCCTCGCCGCGGCTGCCGAGGCTCTGGCAGACGCCGGCCTGCAGACGGGGCAGCCTCATGCCTGGGCGCTGGTGCTGGGGGGCGGCACCGCGGGACTCTTCGAGGCCGAGGGCTTCGTGGCCCGCCGCCTCCGGGGCGGCCCGCGGGTCCGCGGCCTCGGTGAGCTGGTCGAGGTCCCCCAGGACGCACCCTCGGACAGGGTGGCACAGCTCTTCGGCCTCACCGGGCCGCGTATCACAGTCACCACCGCCTGTTCCTCATCCACCATTGCGGTGGGGCTGGCGGCGGAGCTCGTGGCCGAGGGCGAGGTGCCGGTCGCGCTTGCGGGCGGCAGCGATGCGCTGTGCCGGCTCACCTACGCCGGCTTCAACTCCCTCCGCGCGGTGGACCCCGAGCCGGCCAAACCATTCGATCGCCGCCGCAAGGGCCTCTCGCTGGGCGAGGGGGCCGCGTTGCTCGTCGTCGAGGACGCAGAGCACGCTCGTCGGCGCGGTGCCGCGCCGTATGCGCGGGTGCTTGGCTACGGGGTCACCAACGACGCCTTCCACATGACCCAGCCCGAGCCTTCCGGCAACGCCTGGGAGCGCACCGTGCGCGCCGCCCTCGCCGACGCCGGTGTGACCGCCGATGACGTGGACTACATCAACGGCCACGGCACGGCCACCGAGCAGAACGACTCCGCCGAGTGCGCGGCCTACCGGCGGGTGTTCGGGGACCGGCTCGCGGCGGTGCCGGTCTCCTCGGTCAAGGGCGCGCTCGGCCACTGTCTGTGCGCCGCGGGCGGTCTCGAGGCGGCCGTGACGGCCCTGGCCATCGCGCGCGGCACTCTTCCGCCCACGGCCGGCTTCGGGGAGCCCGACCCCGCCTGCCCCGTGGATGCGGTCCCGGGAACTGGCCGCGACGCAACCCCGCGGGTGGCGCTTTCCTCGTCGTTCGCCTTCGGCGGCAACTCGGGTGTGCTTGTCCTCGGGAGCTGTGCGTGAGCGCGCCCCGGCTGTTCGTGCGCAGCTCGGGCGCCGTGACCGCGGCCGGGACCGGGGTGCCGGCGCTGGTACGGGCGGCGGCCGCTCGCGACTGGCAACCACGGCTCGGCCTCGAGCGCCCCGACGCGCCACCGCTCCCGGTCGCCACCTGCCGCGAGTTCTCCCCGCGTGAGGTGCTGCCGCCGCTGGTGGCCCGCCGGCTCGACCGCCCGGCCCGCCTCCTCGCGGTGGCGGCGCGTGAGGCGCTCGCGCCGCTCGGCGACCCGCTGCCCTGGGCCCGCGACCGGATCGGGGTCTCGGCCGCAACCTGGAACGCCGGCACGTCGGCGCTCCTGGAAGTTCTGCGGACCGTGTTCCTGGCCTCGCCGGAGGAGGCGTCGCCGGCGCAGTTCCCGTCCACCGTGGCCAACGCCCCCGCGAGCCAGCTCGGGATCCTCGAGAAGCTGGGCGGGCCCAGTCTCACCTTCGCCGAGAAGCAGGCGGGGGGGCTGCGGGCGGTGGCCGAGGCGGCGCGAGCTCTCCTGCGCGACCGTGCCGATGCGGTCCTCGCCTGCGGCGTGGACGAGGCCGACTGGGTCAACGCCGAGGGGTACGACCGCATAGGAGCGCTGCGCACGTCCGGCCGGCCGGGCATGGTCCTCGGGGAGGGTGCGGCCGTACTGGCCCTGGCCCGCGACCCCGGGCCTGCCCCGCTCGCCGTGCTCGCGGGCTGGGGTTCGGCCGGCGCCCAGGCGCCGCCCTACCTCTACGCCGAGGACCCCGCAGCGCTGGTGCTGGCCTGCCGGCAGGCGCTCCAGCGCGCCTCGATCGAGCCCGCGGACGTGGACCTGGTGGTGAGCCTGGCTAACGGGATCCCGGCCCTCGCAGTCCTGGAGATCAAGGCTCTGCAGGCCGTCTTCGGCGGCCACCGGCCCGCCGTCTTCTCGGTTGCGGACCGCCTCGGCGAGGGGGCCTTCTCCGGAACCCTGCGGGCACTGATCGCCGCTTGTGTCCTGGCGGGCGCCAGCGAGGTCCGCTGGCCGGTCCCGGCCCACCTTGTGGGGGCCGGCTTCGAGGCGCTCTCGCGCAGGCCCCGCACCGCCCTGGTCGCAGGGGCCGCCGGCGGCGGCTCAGCGGTGGCGCTGCTCCTCACGGCAGTCTAAGGCAGGCCACACCCCGCGGTAGATGTGAATTATTTCACAATGGGAACCACGCCTCCAGCCTGCGCGTGATCCGGCTCGCGTGGGTCCCGGGCCAGTAGACCCGCCTGCAGCCCGGGCAGGAGAAGAAGCGCCTGGCGTGCACCGCCACGTACGGTGGGACGCGGTCGCTGACGGCCTCCCTGGCGACCTCGGCCAGGAGGCCGTTGCAGCACGAGCAGCGGCTGAAGAAGCGCTCCGGTTGAACGCACATGGGCAGCCTGGTGCGCAGCTCCCCGACCTGCTCGCCGACACCTCGCCCCCGTAGGAGCACGACCCGGGGCCCCGCCAGGGCGGCCAGCTTCCGGTCCCGGGTGAGCAGCCAGCGGCCTTCCGCGCGGGCCTGCCCGGCGACGGCGAGATCCGGGAGGTCGGGGAGAAACGTGGTGTCGAAACCCCCGAAACGCAGCCAGCGGGCCAAACGGCCTAGCATGGCGTCGCAGGCGAAACGAAGCTCCTCCATGGGCAAGATTCTAGCCCGCGCACCTGTGCTAGCATGACCCCGGGATGCTGCCGACACCCGAATGACCCCGGAGGTGTTCATGACGCCGTCGCAAGAACTGCGCGAGCAACTGGCGGACCAGGACCCGGAGTACCGTCGGCTCCTCGAGGAGCACCGCAAGCGGGTGAAGAGGCTGGAGGAGCTGACCCACAAGGGCTGGCTCACCACCGAGGAGGACCAGGAGGAGAAGCGTCTCAAGAAGGAAAAGCTCCAGCTCAAGGATCAGATGGAAGCCCGCCTCCGCAGCCATAGCTAGAGCCCCGATGTTGCCGTTAGCCCCCGAAGGT
Organism: Thermoanaerobaculaceae bacterium; assembly: GCA_963754345.1. GTDB lineage: Bacteria > Acidobacteriota > Thermoanaerobaculia > Thermoanaerobaculales > Thermoanaerobaculaceae > RBG-13-68-16. The sequence goes on from CAVWFZ010000021.1 coordinate 13,999, forward strand.
TACCCCTATGTGCTCGTCCCGGCCCTCGCCGGGATCCTGGCCTGGGTGTTCGGATACCAGGCGGTGGCGATCGTCTGCTGGCTCGTCATGCTGGCCTGCGCGGCGTTCTTCCGCGACCCGGCCCGCGAGTCGGAGGCCCCGCCCGACGCGGTGCTTTCACCTGCCGACGGCAAGGTGCTCTCCGTGGGGAGCGCCCCCGCCGTCCTGGCCGGGATGGGTCTGCCGCGGCAGGTCTCGATCTTCATGTCGCCGGCCAACGTGCACGTGAACCGGGCGCCGATCTCCGGCACGGTTCGCGAGGTCCGCCACTCCCCCGGCTCCAAGTTCCCCGCCTACCGCGACAAGGCCTCCGACCTGAACGAGCACAGCTTCGTGCTGTTGGAGGGGCCGTACGGGGCCGTGGCGTACAAGCAGATCGCCGGCGCCCTGGCCCGCCGGGTCGTATGCGACCTGACACCCGGGCAGGCGGTGACGCGCGGCGATCGCGTGGGGATCATCAAGTTCGGATCGCGTGTGGACCTCTTCCTCCCGCAACGCGCCAGCATCGAGGTCAAGCCCGGGCACCGCACATGTGCGGGGCTCACGCAGGTCGCGCGCCTGTCTCCCTGGGAGCCGGCATGAAGGTCCGGCGGGAGCGCCGCGCCCGCCCACCCCGGCGGCCCGCGCGGGAGTCCCTGCGACGGGGGATCTACCTGCTCCCGTCGCTCTTCACGGTCGGCAACATGCTGTGCGGCTTCGCGGCGGTGCTGTACACGCTCCACAACCAGCTCGAACGCGCCGGGTGGCTGATCCTGCTCGCCGGCCTGCTTGACGGCCTGGACGGGCGCATCGCCCGCCTCACCAGGTCCACCTCGGAGTTCGGCAAGGAGTACGACTCGCTCGCCGACGTCGTCAGCTTCGGGATCGCGCCCGCCCTCCTCGCCTATCAGTGGGGGTTGCGCGGCGCGGGGCGATGGGGCTGGGCGGCGGCGTTCCTGTTCCTGGTCGCGGGCTCGGTGCGCCTCGCACGGTTCAACGTCAAGGCGAGCCATACGGACCGCCGTTTCTTCGTCGGCCTGCCGATCCCTGGGGGCGCGGGGGCGCTCACCCTGATGGTGCTGGTGGCCCCGGAACCTTTGGTTGAGCGACCGCTGGCGGCGGCCGCCTCGGTTTTCGTGGTCCTCGTGTCCGTCCTCATGGTTTCCATGATCCCCTACCGGTCGTTCAAGGAGTTCAACCTTCGCCAGCGCTGGCCGGCGAAGGCGTTTTTCACGATCGCCGCGGTCGTGGCGGTGATCGCGTTTTCGCCCCTCCCGGCGATGGCGCTCCTCCTCGGCTCCTACCTCGTGGCCGGCCCGGTGGAGCTGGCGATCCGCAAGTTGCGCCGCAGGCCGGCGGAAGCGATCCCCACGCCGGCCGTTCAGGTGACGAGTGCCCCCGGACCAAGCCCGGACCCTGAGCATTCTTGACCCCACCTCGCTGCTGGGGCGCGAGGTCGCGGGGAGCATCGCGAGGGCGTTCCCGGAGGTGCGCCGCAGGCTCTTCCACACCGCGGCCGAGCCGGAGCACCTGCTGGCGGAGGTCGCCGGCGAGAGCGTCCTGGCGGCCCCCTTGCTTGATCCCGGCGAGCTCGCCGGCAGCATGGCGGTGGTCGTCACCAGAAACCCCGCGCCCGACGTGGCCGAGCGCCTGCTCGCCTGGCTGCGCACCAACCCTGCGGTGGCACTGGTGGACTGCACCCAACCGGGGCTGGGTGGAGGGGAAGCCGCCTGCGTGCTCAACGCACCGCCGCCCAGGCGACGCGGGTTGCCGTGGTACCACCTGGTGGACCCTGCGCTTGCCGCACCGGCGCGCTGGCTCGCCGCGCTCTGGCCACTGGCCCCCGAAGCGCTGCACCTGACGGTCATCTGCCCGGCCGCGGGGTTCGGGGCCGAGGCTCTGGACGAGCTGGCCGAGCAGGGTGCCGCGCGTCTTTCCGGACGACCGACACGCGCCCCGGTGCACCTGCCCGCGGTGCTGGCCTTCGACCTCGCCCCGGCGGGCAGCGAGCGCCTCGCCGCTCTGGACTCCCAGTTGGGCGAGCTCTTCCCCACCATCGAACGGCACCTGCACGTCATCGACACTGGCGTCTTCCACGGCCACCTGGCGACCCTCCAGCTGCGCTGCGGGACGCAGGTCACCCTGGAGAAGGTCCGGTCGCTGCTGCGCGCGACCCCCGGCCTTCGCCTCGGGCGCCGCCACGAGACGGTCACCGCACGGGGGGCCACCGAGGGTGTGGAGATGGTCTGCGGCGGGCTGCGGGTCCAGGGCACCTGGGTGGGGGCGTGGCTGCTGGCCGACGGGCTCCGCATCGGTGGCGCCGAAGCGGTCGTGGAGCTCTTGAGCTCGCTCAGCGCGTCGTGAGCGGCACCGCCTGCAGCGGCCCGCTCACGTCGCCGCCGTCGCCCAGGCGCACGCTCCACCGCGACGCCACCGAGCGCGGCCGTGTGAGGAACGTGACCACGCACCCGGTCACCCGTGCTTGCGGGGGCACGAAGGTGAGGTAAAGACGCAGCGACGAGGCGTCACGGGCCGCCGTACGGTGCCAGACGCCTCCTGTCAGGCGCCCGTACTCCATCCCGGCGAAATCCCCCAGCTGCACGTCGCGCACCTCGGTGCCCTCGAGGCGCAGCTCTACCCAGTTTCCGGTCGTGGACAAAGCGCTCGCCTGAGGCGTGGGGTTGGCCACAGACACGCGCATGACCGTCGCTTCCGGCCATCCGATGACCACCTGCGGCCTCGGGTGCGGCTCGCCTCCGCGCAGGTACGCCAGGAACGCCTCTCGGCTCATCCCCAGGTTTGGCTCGGGGGCGGGCAGGCCCACGGTGTCCCACCCCATCAGAAGAGGGCGCACCGGACGGAGCAGCAGACCGAGGTCGCGGTGGTAGCGTGCGGTGTCGACGAGCTCGACCGCGATGCTCTGGCCCGCCTCCACCGTGACTCCGCCCCAGTCCACGGCCTTGTGCAGCTGGAAGACATCGCCCCGTTCACCGGGGCGGTAGATCGAGGTCTGGCCCCCGACGATGGACGCAAGCGACACCCCGGCAGGACCCGGTGCAGGTGTCGAACGGGGAGCGACCACGATCGCCCCCCGGTACGCCACCAGCGCCGCGTCGAGGCCGTCGAGCGCCATGAGGTCGTCCTGCAGCGTCGTCTGGGGAAAACCGAGCGCGGAGGGGTTGCCGAACGTCACCGCCACGGCACGGATCTCCTTCCAGCCTCCCTTCGGCAGGTGCTGGACGATATCCTGGGCCGGAAGGGCCAGCTCTACGGTCTGCCCCAGCTTGCGGGCGACGGCGGTGGCGAAGCTCACCAGGCCGGGCGCGTACCGCGTGGAAGCCAGCAGGAGGGCCGCGCCCCCCTTGAACATGCGCTGTACGGGGGCGACCTGGGACGAGAACGACGTGGGGTCGCCGCTCGCCTTGCCATCGGCCTCGACCCAGACGAGGGGCGTCACCGACCACCCGGCGAGCGCGCCCAGGTTGGGAAGCGACGTCAGGGTGAAACGCGATGACCCGTCCAGGAGCTGCACCTGCCCGACGGGCAGCACGAGACCGTCCACGCCGCCGCTTCGGAGCGCGGTGAGCGTCGTCTCGTCGGGAACGCTCCCCAGCAGCCAGACGCGGTGCTGGAGCGCCCTGGGGTTCTGGGCTGGCGACCACGACGCGAGCACGAGCAGCCCGGCGGCGATGCCGAGGTGTCTTTTCACCATCTCAGTCATGCTACCAGCCTCAGAGCTTGAGCGGGAACACGAGACGGACCTCGAGACCGCCGTCCACGTTCGTGGCTTCGGCGCTCCCGCCGGCGCGGGCAGCCACGCGCTGGACCACGGCAAGGCCCAGCCCGCTGCCCTCGCTGGTGGTAGAGAAGTGCGGCTCGAACAGCCGGCCCAGCAGCTCGGGTGGGACGCCCCCCCCGCTGTCGCGCACCGAGAGCACCGCCCGGTCGTCGAGCCGCCGCACCGCCACCACGACTTCGCCGCCCCGGCCGGCCAGCACCCGGGCGCTGTTCTCGAGGAGGTGCCGCAGGGCACGGCGGATCCACTGTCCATCGGCGACGATCTCGGCCTCGCCTCCGACAACACGGAGATCGACTCCGCGCTGGCGCAGCACCTCGTACTCGGCGGTGACCTCGTGCGCCAGCTCCGCTAGGTCGAGCACCTCCGGCTCCCAGTGCTCGAGGGCCACCAGGTTGGAGAACCCCTGGGCCACCCCGCGCAGGTGCTCGACGCGCTCGAGGATCTCCCGGGCCGCCACCCGCGCCACGCCCACGACGTCGTCGGGCCCGCGCGCCAACGCCGCGTTCAGTTCCTCGGCCCAGAGACGGATAGGCGTGAGCGGGTTCTTGACCTCGTGGGCGGCGATCCGGGCCAGCTCGGCGAAGGACGCCAGACGCTCCGCCCGGGCCAGCTCGGAGAGATCCTCCATCACCAGCAGCACCCGTCCCGCCCCGCCCGGCAGCGGCAGTACTGTCGCCCTCCAGACCGCCTCCGGCGACGAGACCGGCCGGATGGTCCCCTCCACCCGCTCGCCGGACGCCGCGCGGGAGACCAGCGAGGCGACCTCCGGCGCGAACGACCTTGTAATGCCTGTGATCAACTCGTCCCCGCCCAGGAGCTGGCGGGCCGCGGGGTTGGCCAGCTCGACCCTGCCTCCGGCATCGGTCACGAGGACCGCGGCGGAGAGGGTCTCGAGCACCCGCTCCAGCAGGTCGCGCTCCCGGCGCAGCTCCTCCTCGCGGCGCTGCACCTCGCGTGCCATGGTCACGAAGGCGCGGCCCAGGGCCCGCACGTCCTCGTCGCCGCCGGTCTCCAGCCCCGCGAACGGCTCGCCACGCTGCAGGCGATGCGCCGCGCCCACCAGGCGGCGGAGCGGCCTCCCCAGTCGCTGTCCCAGCCGCTCCGCGGTCGCCAGCGCCACCATCATGGCCAGGATGGCGGTGAACACGAACCACTCGCCCGGCGACGGGCTACGGCCCAGGGCCTGGACGCGCAGACCGATTACGCCGACCACGCCCGGCTGCTCCCCGCCCACCGGCGCGAAGACGTCGGTCTCCTCGCGGCCCAGCACGACCGGTTCGCGCCAGCCGCGCACCGAGCGCACGTACGCCTCGGGCGGCGGCAGCCACGGGACCTCGCCGAGGGCAACGAGGTCCGGCCGCGTCGAGGAAACTAGCTTCCCCGACTGGTACACCGCGACAGCCCCCCCCAGCTCGCGCACCAGCCAGGAAAGCCCCTCTTCCCACCGGGCCGTCACCAGGAGCTGGCTCACGGCCCGCCCGAGCTCCAGGCGGGCCTTCTCCTGCTGGCGGTTCCACTGAAGCGGAAGGAGCTGGCCGAGCAGCAGCACCGGGAGCACCGCGGTCGCCACCGCGAGTACCCTGACGCGTCCACCGAAGGTGCGTCGCTGTCTCCACCAGTTCAGCCAGCGCCGCCGGCGCTCCCACCCGGCCAGCGGGAACATGCCCCAGAGCGCGAGGGCGGCCAGCGTGAGGCCGGCCTCGGCCACCGGCGGGCGGATCCACGGCACGGCAAGCACCGCGTCGCGGCGAGCGTGGAGATACGCCGCGAACTCGCGCTCCCCCACGCCAACGCGCCCCCAGCTGCGCCCATCCGCGAGGGCCCTGCCGACCACGACCGGGGATAAAGGCCGGAAGGTCGCGCCGCGGCTGCTCGGAGCCCCGGAGCGGTCGAACACCGCCACCGGCACCCGGACACCGGCCGCCGCCAGGGCGGCCAGCAGGTCGTAGGGCGGAGGAGGCGCCAGGATTCCCACCTGCCATCCGTTGTGCAGCGCTCGTGAGGCCAGCTCGCGCGGCAGCCCCTCCGCCTGGATCGCAGCCTCACCCCAGGTTCCCGCCTCCTCACCGCTCGGGTCGGTGAGCACGAGAGATGTCCCCGGCAGCGTCTCTGCGAGGCCGAGCCAGGTCGCGAGCCTGCCCAGCACGACCAGGCGTTCCGGCGGTTCGAGCCGCACCATGGTCGAAAGCGCCCCTTCGGGCAGCGTGGTCAGGAGCGCCCTCGCCGGCGCCTGCACGCGTTCCAGCCGCGCGAGGGTGGACTCCGTCGTCGCCACGAGCTCGGTGCGACGGGCAGCGTCGTCCCCGCCCACGATCAGGCTGGCTGCCGCCAATGCCGGCAGCAGGAGGCCGCGGCCCGGCAGCCCGAGAAGCGTCACCGTGGCGGCACCGACGCCGAGCAGGGTCGCGTCCGCCGCCACCAGCCCGGTTGCCAGCGGCAGCCAGCTGGCCAGACGGATCAGCAAAGGCGGAGGCACGCTGCCCCTGGCTGCGTTGCGAAGCAGCACGGCAAGCGACGCGACCATGGCCCATCGCAACGCCCCCGGCACGAGGAGGCGCTCGGGCAACGGGTCGAGACTCACGAGGTCGAACAGGCCCGGGAGGCTCCAGGCCAGCGCGCCCACCACGACCGCCTTGCCCACTCTTCCAGCCCAGGAGTGCGGTAGCCGAGCCGCGGCCAGGCTGCCTGCGACGAGCGCTCCGACCAGCCACCAGGCGCGCTCCAGCCACCCGAGCGACAGCAGCACGACAAGCGCCCCGCCCACGACGGCGGCTAGCACCGCAGGCGGTCCCCCGATGGCGAGCACCAGCAGCACCATGAGCAGCGCCAGCCCCGGCACGCTCCAGGGCACTGGCCGCGCGCGGCGTACCTCGAGGCCCAGCGACGGCACCGGGCCGGGGGCGACCGGTGCTGCCCACCCGTCCAGACGGGGGAAGACGGCGGCCGCCCTGCCTGCCCAGGCCCCGAGCACGCTCCGGCTGCCGTCCTCGGGCAACCCGACGCCCGCCAGGACGGAACCCACCGGCCGGCCGCTTTCGAACACGCTTTCCCGCCACCAGAGCCAGACGGAGCCGACGCCGGGCTCGGCCGCCACGGCCCTCTCGCCGAGCAGCCGCATGTGCACGGGCAGGCGTGCGGCCGGCCCCGTCCACGCGACCGGGAGGCCGTGCTCGTCCACGAGCACCAGAGAGTCCACCCGGAAGGGCAGCGAGCGCCAGGCCTCGGCAATGAACACGAACAGTGCCTCCGGCTCGGCCTCGCCACCTCCGGGGTAGAGGAGGCGGCGGAGCCGGCCATCGTCGGCGAGTGCGTCCAGCCTGCGCTCCAGTTGCGTGGCCCGGACGTTGACCCTGGCCGCGAACTCGCCCGCTTCACGCACGGTGGGAAAGGCCGCGTCGAGGGTGAGCGCCGAAAGCACCACCACCGCGATGAACGGTCCACGGCGGGGGATCCTGCGCCAGGCGATCGCCACGGCGGCCGCCGCGAGCGGCACCCGCCAGATCAGCGAGGTCGCCGCGAGGTCGGGCCAGGGGCCCGCCGCCAGTGCGGCGAGGAGCGCAGCGGCTGCCCCCGCAGGGCTTACCGGGAGCGCGCGCCGCCGGGCATCATCGGGATGCGCAGAGCCGTGCGTCGTGCGCAGTCGATTGCCTCCTCGTACCCCGCGTCCACGTGGCGAATTACGCCGGTGCCCGGATCGGTGGTGAGCACGCGCTCCAGGCGGCGGGCGGCTTCGGGTGTGCCGTCGGCGACAACCACCATCCCCGCGTGCTGCGAGTACCCGATCCCGACGCCGCCGCCGTGGTGGATGGAGACCCAGGTCGCGCCCGCAGCGGTGTTGAGCAGCGCGTTGAGCAACGGCCAGTCGGAGATCGCGTCGGAGCCGTCCTTCATCCCCTCGGTTTCCCGGTTGGGGGACGCGACGGAGCCGGAATCCAGGTGATCGCGGCCGATCACGATCGGGGCCGAGATCTCCCCACGCGCCACCAGGTCGTTGATGATCAAACCGAACCTCGCACGCGCGCCGTAGCCCAGCCAGCAGATGCGCGCCGGAAGCCCCTGGAAGTGCACGCGCTCGCCCGCCATGCCGATCCAGCGGCAGAGCGCCTCGTCCTCCGGGAAGGTCTCGAGGATCGCCCTGTCGGTGCGGTGGATGTCCTCGGGCCTCCCGGAGAGCGCCACCCAGCGGAACGGGCCCTTGCCCTCGCAGAACAGCGGGCGGATGTAGAGCGGCACGAATCCGATCACCTCGAACGCGTCGGCGACGCCGGCCTTGATCGCCTGACCGCGCAGGTTGTTACCGTAGTCGAAGGTCACCGCGCCCCGGCGCTGCAGCTCCAGCATCGAGCGCATGTGCTCGGCCATCGTCCGGTACGCCTCGGCCTTGTACCTCTCCGGGTCCTCGCCGCGCAGCCTCACCGCCTCGGCGAGCGTCATCCGGTTGGGCACGTACCCGTTGAGCTCGTCGTGCGCGGAGGTCTGGTCGGTCAGCACGTCCGGCACGATTCCGCGCACGATCAGCCGTGCCAGCAGGTCGGCGGCGTTGGCGACGACACCCAGCGAGCGCGCCTCGCCCTTTGCCGCCAGCGCGAGAGCCCGCTCGATGGCCGTGTCGATATCGGAGAACTTCTCGTCGAGGTAACCGGTGACGAGCCGCTTGTCGATGCGCGTCCCGTCCACCTCGGCGGCCAGGAACGTGCCTCCGTTCATGGTGGCTGCCAGCGGCTGGGCGCCCCCCATCCCGCCGAGGCCGGCGGTGACCACGAGCCGGCCGCGCAAGCTACCGCCGAAGTGCTTGCGTGCGGCGGCCGCGAAGCACTCGTACGTCCCCTGGAGGATCCCCTGCGTCCCGATGTAGATCCACGAGCCGGCGGTCATTTGCCCGTACATCGTGAGCCCGAGGGCCTCGAGGCGGCGGAACTCGTCCGCCGTGGCCCAGTGCGGAACGAGATTGGCGTTGGCGATCAGGACGCGCGGCGCGTCGGGGTGGGTCCGGAAGATACCCACCGGCTTGCCCGACTGCACGAGCAAAGTCTCGTCGTTGGCCAGGTCCTTCAGGCTCGCGACAATCGCATCGAAGCACGCCCAGTTGCGGGCCGCCTTGCCGCTGCCCCCGTAGACCACGAGATCCTGGGGGCGCTCGCCCACCTCGGGATCCAGGTTGTTCATCAGCATGCGCAGGGCGGCCTCCTGCCCCCAACCCTTGCAGGAAAGCTCGCTGCCCCGCGGGGCTCGCACCGGGCGCGGCGCTGCCATCTCTCAACCTCCGGGCGCCGGGTGATCGGACCGGCGCACCGCCATCCTAGCGCGTCCCGCCCTGGCCGTCGCCCCCGCGGCGACGCGTATGTCTGTCCGGGAGATCCCCTGAAAACGTGAGCCGCCGCCGGGGCCCGGTCTGCCGGGCATACGAGAACTATCCATGGAGCAGGTCGGGTGCGCCGGCCTGCAGCACGCCGAGCCGCTTCGCTGGCAGAGGCCCCGGCGCCGCCAACAGGGGCAGCACTTCCCCGGCCCACCTCGCAAACCTCGGCAGCTCGTCCTTCGGGAGCGGTGGCGCCGGCTCTTTCCCAACCGTGAGGGGGTTGATGTGGTGGCCGTTCTGGGTGATGCGGTAGTCCAGGTGGGGCCCGGTGGACATGCCCGTGTTGCCAACGAAGCCGATCACCTGCCCCTGGGCCACGCGCACCCCGGGCCGGATTCCGGACGCGAACCGCGAGAGGTGCAGGTACGCGGTGACGAACCCGCCCGCGTGCCGGATCTCGACCTCGTTGCCGGCCCCCGCGCGCGAGCCGGTGAACGCCACCATGCCCTCGGCGGTGGCAATCACCGGCGTGCCCACGGGCGCACCGTAGTCCACACCCCAGTGCGGCAGCCGCTCGCCCAGGATCGGGTGCATGCGGGAGAGCGAGAAGCGCGAGGTCAGGCGGGAGAAGCGCAGCGGCGCCCGCAGGAACTGCTTGCGGAGCGGGCTGCCGTGCTCGTCGTAGTAGCTCTCCTTCCCGCCGCCGAACGCGTACCGTACGGCGGTGTAGCGCCTGCCGCGGTTGTTGTAGGCGGCGGCCAAGACCGGCCCGTACGCGACGGTCGCGCCCCCGGCGGTCACCCGCTCGACGAGCAGCGCGAAAGTGTCGCCCTCGCGCACCTCGCGGTGGAAGTCGATGTCCCACTGGAAGAGGTCGGCAAGCTCCATGGCCAGGTTGTCGCTCTCGCCGGTGGACCCCATCGCGTCGAAGAGGCTCGAGTGCACGGTGCCGCTCACCACCACGAGCCGGCGCTCCACCGGGCGCGCCTCGCGCCGGGCGCGCAGGCCGTCGGCACCGCGCTCCACGATCACGGTGGAGCGCCAGTCCGGGGTCAGCCGCAGCGCCTTCACGGTGCCCTGGGAATCGAAGACCGCCTCGGCCACGAGACCCACGGGAAGGGCGCGGGGATCGATCTGCCTCTGCACCGCGGCCAGCCACTGCGGCATCTCCGCGACCGGGAGGCCCAGCCTCGCCCCGAGGTGGGCGACCGTCTCGCCGCTCGTCAGCACGCCCTGGCGCACGAAGTTCGGCAGGGGTAGAGGCGCGACCTTCAGGAGGGGGCGTGGCGGCAGGGAGGGAACCCCGCCACCTTGAGCGGCCAGACCGGACAGGAGGAGGACCGCCAGGGCGAGGGCGACCAGGCCCCGATCGGCCAGGCTCACCGGTTCGCCATCCCCTGCAGCATCTGCCGAACCTCGGACGGATCGGGGCCGGAGCGCAACCGCACGCTGCCGTCGGGATCCACGAGCAGCACCGTCGGCGCGCGCGTCACCTTGAAACGGCGCACCAGCTCGCCCCGGCGGTCGAGCACGAGCGGGAAGGCGGCCTTGCCCCCGGAGAGCTGGCTCGCAGCATCCTGGTTCTGGTCCTGGAAGATCACCACCGCCCCGGGCCACGAGTGCTGCCGGGCCGCCGCCTCGACCTCCGGGATCAGCTTGGCGAACTCCTCCGAGCGCGGAAGCCAGGAGTTCCAGAAGACGAGCACCCCGGGGCCGCGTGCGAGGAACTCGGAGACGGAGAAGGTGCCGCCCGAGACCGTCGGCAGCTCGGAAGCCCCGCCGGAGACGGTTGCGACGACCAGCAGCGCAGCGGCCAGCCCTTGCACGGACCTATGCTAGCAAAAGAGGAACGGAGCCTCGCACGTGCAAGGCTCCGTTTGGGCTGTCGGCAGACGGAAGACGGATCAGTGCAGGCGCGTTCCGGGCTGCTGGGCCGGGCTGCCCGCGAAGATCTTCTCCACGTCGAGGTTCTCGGAGCGCAAGCGATGCGGCCTCTGGTGCAGGTAGTTGTAGCGGACGCCGTAGGAGAGTAGCGCCTTCTCCAGCAGGCGCCGGCCGCGGTACAGGCGCGACATCACGGTGCCTACCGGGATGGCGAGGATGTCGGCGATCTCCTTGTAGGCGTACCCCTCGATGTCGGCCAGCAGGACCACGACCTTGTAGTTGTGGGGCAGCGCCTTCAGCGAGGTGCGGACCTCGCCGTCTAGCGAGGCCTCCATCAGCTCCTCCTCGGGGGAGCGGGTCACGATCGCGTTCGTGTTGACCACGGCCGACTCAAACGTCTCCTCGAACTCGGCGAAGTCCACCTGGGCCGGCAGCTGCTTGCGGCGGCGGTACTCGTTGATGAAGGTATTTTTCAGGATCTTGAACAGCCACGCCTTCAGGTTGGTGCCGGGCTGGAACGACGCGTAGTGCCGGTAGGCCTTGAGGTAGGTCTCCTGGAGGAGGTCCTCCGCGTCCTCCGAGCTGCGGGTCAGACGCAGCGCCGTCTTGTACAGCTGGTCACGAAACGGAAGCTCGGCATTCTCGAAGTTCCAGGAACTCTGGGCGTTCATGCTCGCCTCCACGACACCGCTTATCGTAAATGAGTCAGAGTTGCAATGTCAACACCTCGACAAAACATGGACGCGATCGCAGCGAAGGATGCAATCGCCGGGCGCACAATTACCTTCCCTTGAGGGCTTTTTTGCATGAGTTAATTGGCCGAAACAGGGCTTCTCGGGCCGGGGAGCGCGCCCGCAGCGGGTTCTCCCGCCGGCAGGCAGGCCGAACAGTCAGGCAGGGGCGTACCGGAGCCCGGACCGTCGCCGCCGGAGATCGCACGTTGCCTTTGCGCGCCACGGCAGGGCGATCGCCCTGCCGGTTTGGTGGAACAGCCTGGACCGCTTGGGCACCGAGTGTGACTACCCGGCCTGCGGACCGACGTGCGGGCACGAGAGAAAGCAAGGCCGGCCCACTATCGGCGGGCCGGACCGTCGTCCGCGCGTGGACGCGCCCGTGATCTCAGCGCGTGTGGGACCCTTCCCCTGCGCTGCACGCAGGGTCAGGTTGAAGTCGCTCCAGGTCGCCGCGAAGCGACTTCACTTGCCCAGGATCATGAAAGCGATGACGAGGGCGTAAATGACCAACGACTCGATGAACGCCACGCCGAGCAGCATGGTGATGCGCACCGGGCCGGCCGCGCCGGGGTTGCGCCCCATGCTGGTGCACGCCGAGGCCACGGCCTTGGCCTGGCCGAACGCGCCGGCAAAGGCCGCCAGGCCGAGCACGAACGCCGCGGCGATGAACTTTCCGACGTCACGCATGGCGGGTGACGCGGCTCCGCCCTCCTCGGCCGCAAGCACGGGAGCTGCGACCGCCACGAGTATCAATCCGAGAACCAAGGCCAGCTTCTGCTTCCTCATCTACCGTTCCTCCTTCGCAGGTGTCGTCTCCGTCAGTGCTCCTCGGCCACGGCCCCGGATACGTAGACCGCGGTCAACATGATGAAGATGAACGTCTGGATGATCGCGCCCATGATCCCCAGCCCCATCATTGCCGGCACGAAAAACGGCAGGATGCCGAGGAACATGGCGGTCGCCGAGTGCTCGCCGAAGATGTTGCCGAACAGACGCAGAGCCAGCGAGAGCACGCGCGCCAGGTGCGAGATGATCTCGATCGGAACCATGAGCGGGAACAACCACCACACCGGCCCCATGAACTGCTTGGCGTACCCGACCGGTCCGTGCCGCCGCAGGCCGGCGATGTTGTAGAACAGGAAGGCGGTCAACGAGAGCGCGAAGGTCGTGCTGGTGTTGGCGGTGGGCGGCTGCAGGAAGAAGATCAGGCCGAAGAAGTTGGACAGGAAGATGAAGAACGCGAGCGCCGCGATGAACGGCACGAACTGCCGTCCGCGCCCGTGTCCGATGACGTCCTCGGCCATGTTGCGAAGGCCCGTGAGCAGCAGCTCGAGGACCTGCTGCCCCGTCGAGGGGTGCTCGAGGGAGAAGCCGCGGCGCGCGGCCCACAGGAGCACCCCGACGATGAACACCACGAGCAGAGCCATCAGCACGTGGTCGGGGAGCCAGACCCCCGGCTCCTCCTCGAGGCCCATCGCCTTGCGCCACGCCTCCGGCGGCGCGCCGAGCAGCGATACCATCAGCGCGTTCACCCAGTGGTGCAGGATCGAGACCTCGTGGTGCACGTCCGCCTATCCCTCCCGGTCGCCGCGCTCCGGGGCCTTCATGCCTGCGCACGCGAGGGCGACGAGGAAGCACGCCACCCCCGCCGCCACGGCCCACAGCTCGATGCGGCTTCGCAACAGGTACAGCAAGACGAACAGCAGGCCCCAGAGGGCCCAGCGGGCGACCAGCACCGTCACCGCGCCCCGCGTCACGCGCGCCTTGCCCGGCTGCAGCATGCCGACCAGCAGCCCCTCAAGCCAAAGCCCGTTGATCATAGCGATGGCGGCTGTCACGGTCAAGGCGAGCGCGCTCCACGGCTTACCCAGCCAGACCACGAGCGAGGCGGCCGCCAGGGTGAGCATCGAACCGCTGGCCAGCGCCCGCCGCGCGACCACCTCACCCCTCCCCGCCGGGGGGCTTGCCGGCCTCGTCCTCCTCGCGGCCGACCCGGAGAGCGGTGCGGATGGCGTTCAGGAACCCGGCCACGATCCCGAAGATGCTGAAGATGGCCATCAGCCACGGGGAGGTCCCGAACACCCCGTCCAGCCAGCGGCCGAAGAAGTAGCCGATCACGATCGCAATCGGGAAGGCAAGGCCGATGGACGAGACATCGGCGATGCGGCGAAACTGCGCGCCGGTGCGCCGGCGCCGCTCCCCGTTCACGGCAGCCCCAGCACCCCCACCGTCGCCTGGGCGGCGGCCAGGAACGGCGCCGGCAGCAGCCCGATCACCAAGACGGCGAGGCCGCAGGCCCAGATCACCCGCTCCGTCCAGGGAGCCGCCACCATCGGCGCGGGCTCCGCGCCCTCACCGTCGCGCAGGTACATCTGTAGGACGATGCGGAAGTAGTAGTAGAGGGACACCGCCGACATCAGGACCGCCACCACCACGAGCCAGACGTACCCGGCGTTGACGGCCGCGGCGAACAGGTAGAGCTTGCCCATGAAGCCGGCGGTCGGTGGGATGCCCCCGAGCGAGAGCATGAAGAGCAGCATCCCGAAGGCCGCCGCCGGGTGCTTGCGGGCGAGGCCGGCGTAGTCCTCCACGGTTTCGCCGGCGAAGCCACGTGACTCGAGCAGGATCACGAAACCGAAGGCACCAAGGTTGGTCACCGTGTAGGTCAGCATGTAGAAGAGCACGCTCTGAATCCCCGACGGCCCGCCCGCCACCAGGCCGACCAGCGCGTACCCGGCGTGGGCGATCGAGGAGTACGCCAGCATCCTTTTCACGTTGTCCTGGGTGAGCGCCGCGACGTTGCCCCAGATCATCGTGAGCGCCGCAGCGCCTCCGACCAGCCAGCGCCACTGGCCGTCCAGGGGCCCGAAGCCCCACAGGAAGACCCGTAGGAACATCGCGAACGCGGCCGCCTTCGGCCCCACCGACATGAACGCCGTGATCGGCGTGGGGGCGCCCTCGTACACGTCCGGAGTCCAGACGTGGAACGGCACCGCGGCCACCTTGAAGAGGAACCCGCACGTGACAAGCGCCACACCGACCAGCGTCGGGGTGGTCACGGCCCCCGCCTTCAATGCCCCGGCGAGGACGCCCAGGTCGAGGGTGCCAGTGGTGCCGTACACCAGCGAGAGGCCGTAGAGCAGGATTCCCGAGGAGAGCGCCCCGAGCACGAAGTACTTGGCCGCCGCCTCGTGGGATTTCACCTCGCGCCGGAAGTATCCCGCCAGGATGTAGGTGGAGAGAGCCATGAGCTCGAGCCCGACGTAGATGGTGGCCAGGTTGGTGCCGGAGGCCATCGTCATCATGCCGACGGTCGCGAACATGATCAGCGCGAGGTACTCGCCCGGCCGGTAGTCGTTGCGCTCCAGGTAGTCCAGGGAGAGCAGGATCGCGAGCCCCGAGGCGACCAGGAAGAGGACCTTGAAGAAGACCGCGAAGTGGTCGAGCGCGAACATCCCGAAGAACAGCCGGGCCGCGGGGTCGGTGGCGCCGGCGGCCAGCCACAGTGTCACACCGGTGACGGCAAGGGCGAGCACGGCCCCGGCGCCCAGCGCCCCGTGCCGGCGCATCGACGACGCAAGACCCGCCAGCAGGACGACCATGCCCAGCGTGGTCAGCACCAGCTCCGGGAGCAGGGCGATGAGGTCGGCGCGCATGGATCAGTGCCCCTGCGCGTGCGAGACCGGCGCAACCAGCTGCGCCGCCGGGCGATTCAGGTAGTCAGGGTCCACCACCTGCACAATCCTCTTGATGGAAGGCTCCAGGATGCGGAAGAACGGCTTCGGGTAGAGCCCGATCCAGAAGCACAGGATGATGAGCGGGATCAGCGTCCACTGCTCGCGCAGGTTGACGTCCTTGAGGCTCTTGTTCTCCTCGTGCGTGATCTCTCCGAAAAAGGCCTGCTGGTACATCCAGAGCATGTACGCCGCCCCCAGCACGATCCCGGTTGCGGCCAGCACCGCCCAGGTCGTGGACCGGTTGAAGGCGCCCACCAGGATCGTGAACTCCCCGATGAAGCCGTTCAGCGTGGGCAGCCCGATCGAGGCCATCGTGATGATCATGAACAACATGGCGTAGATCGGCATGACCTTCGCGAGGCCGCCGTAGTCGGCAATCATGCGGGTGTGCCGGCGCTCGTAGATGATGCCGACCAGCAAGAACAGGCCGCCCGTCGAGAGCCCGTGGTTGATCATCTGCAGCACGGAGCCGGAGAGCCCCTGCGGGTTGAGCGCGAACATGCCGAGCATCACGAACCCGAGGTGAGAGACCGAGGAGTACGCCACCAGCTTCTTCATGTCCTTCTGCGCCATCGCCACCAGTGCGCCGTAGATGATCCCTACGATCGCCAGAGCGACCATCCACGGGACCGCCTTGCGGGTGGCGTCGGGCAACAAGGGGAGCGAGAACCGGATGAACCCGTACGTCCCCATCTTCAGCAGGACGCCCGCCAGGATCACGGAGCCGGCGGTCGGGGCCTCCACGTGCGCGTCGGGGAGCCAGGTGTGGAACGGGAACATCGGCACCTTGATCGCAAACCCCACGAAGAACGCCAGGAACACCCAGAACTGCAGGCCCGGCGGGATCTGCGGCGCGATCTTGAACAGCTCGGTCACGTCGAACGTGGGCGCGTTGCCCAGGCTCGGCAAGCCAACCGCCTTCAGGCCGGTCGAGTTGTAGAAGTAGAGCGCCAGGATGCCGACCAGCATCAGCACCGAGCCGACCAGGGTGTACAGGAAGAACTTGATCGCGGCGTACAGCTTGCGCGGCCCGCCCCAGATCCCGATGAGGAAGTACATCGGGACCAGCATGACCTCCCAGAAAACGTAGAAGACCACGAAGTCCAGCGACATGAAGACGCCGAGCATCCCGGTCTGGAGGACGAGCAGGAAGACGTAGTACTCCTTCTCGCGATGGGTGATCGCCGAAAACGAGGAGTACACCGCGATGAAGCCCAGCAGCGTCGTGAGCAGGATGAGGAGGACCGAGATCCCGTCCACGCCGAAGTGGTACTTGGAACCTACCGATGGGATCCACTCGTGCAGGTATTCGAACTGGAACGCGGGGCCGTCCGGCACGTACCGGAACCACAGCGGCAGCGAGATCACGAAGTCCAGCCCCGCCGTCACCGTGGCCACCGCCTTGATGGCCCGGGTCTGCTCCCGGCGCAGCAGGAAGACGATCACGAGCGCTCCCACGAGCGGCACGTAGCAGATGATGTTCAGCAGGTTGGTGGCAAAACCCATCGCATCCCCCTCAGCGGCCGAGCCACAAGGCCGCCGCGACCATCAGCACGAAACCAACGACCATGACCATTGCGTACCCCTGCACAACGCCCCACTGCACACGCCTCAGGACCCGGCTCGCCCACCCGTAGAAGGCCGCCAGCCAGTTGACGAGCCCGTCCACGACGTTGAGGTCGAACAGCCCGGAGAAGAACGACGTGCCCACCGTGAGGTGGCGCGTCCCGTTCACCGCACCGTCCACGACGCGCGCGTCAAACTCGTAGCACCCCTTCGCCAGGTCTACCGTACCGGCAACAATGGTGGCCTCGTAGATCTCGTCCACGTAGTACTTGTTGGCGACGGTGGCGTAGAGGGTGGGGAAGCGCTCGGCCAGCGCCCTGGGGCGTCGGAAAGCCTCGGACCCGTAGTAGAACCTTCGCGCCAGCAGGATCCCCGCCACCGCCACCGCCACCGAGATCAGGATCAGCACCCACTCGCCGCCGAACGTGAGCACGTGCTCCACCTCGAGCGCCGGCGCCACCGGGTGCAGGAAGTGCTCGAACACGTTGATGTCCCACTTGAACGCGGGCGCCTTGCCGATTCCCACGAACCCCGAGACAACTGATCCCACCGCCAGGATCACCAGCGGCACGGTCATGCTCTTCGGCGACTCATGCAGGTGATGAGCCTGCTCGTGCGTTCCGCGGAACTCCCCGTGGAACGTCATGTAGACGGCCCGAAACATGTAGAACGCCGTCATGAACGCCCCCGCCACCCCGAGCACCCAGAGCACCAGGTAGACACTCCCGAAACCGTTGAGGTTGCCGTACCCGGCCGTAAATACCTTCCCCAGGATCTCGTCCTTGGAGACGAACCCCGCCAGCGGCGGAATCCCCGCCAGCGCCAGCGTCGCCACCAGGAACGTCCAGTAGGTGGTCGGCATGTGCTTGGCCAACCCGCCCATCTTCCGCATGTCCTGCTCGCCGCCCACCGCATGGATCACCGAGCCCGCCCCCAGGAACAGGCACGCCTTGAAGAAGGCATGCGTGAAGACGTGAAAGATGCCACCCGCAAACGCCCCCGCCCCCGCCGCCAGGAACATGTACCCGAGCTGCGAGACCGTCGAGTACGCCAGCACCTTCTTGATGTCGTTCTGCGCCAGACCGATCGTCGCCGCAAACACGGCGGTGAGACCCCCCACCACCGCCACCACCAGCAACGCCGTCGGCGAGAGCGCGAAGATGAAGTTGGTCCGCGCCACCATGTACACACCCGCCGTGACCATGGTCGCCGCGTGAATCAGCGCCGACACCGGCGTCGGACCCGCCATCGCGTCCGGCAGCCACACGTACAGCGGCAGCTGCGCCGACTTCCCAACCGCCCCCACGAACAGAAGCAACGCAATCGGCGTGGCTACGGCCGCGTACCTGGAAGGGTCGGCCTTGACCAGCGCGTCCATCCCGGCGAAGTCCACGGTGCCGAAGGTGTGGAAGGCGAGGAAGATCGCGAGCAGGAAGCCAAAGTCCCCGATGCGGTTGACGATGAACGCCTTCTTGCCGGCCGCCGCGCACCAGTCCTTCTCGAAGTAGAAGCCGATCAGGAGGTAGCTGCACAGCCCAACGCCTTCCCACCCGACGAACAGCACCACCAGGTTGGCGCCCAGGACGAGGGTGAGCATGGCGAACATGAAGAGGTTCAGGTAGGCGAAGTAGCGCGCGTAGGCGCGTGGGGTCTCGGAGTGCATGTACCCCACCGAGTAGACGTGAATGATGAAACCCACAAAGGTGACGAAGAACAGCATCACCGCCGAGAGCGCGTCGATGCGCAGCGCGAAGTCGATGGTGAGGTCGGCGAGGAGGCCGTCCGAGGTGAGTCCGGGACCGGCCGGGATCCACGTGAAGACGCGGTTGACGTGCACCGCGTGAGCGCCCACCGACGCGGCCCAGTCGAAGATCGCCACGAACGCCGCGAGCATCGCGAGCCCCGATCCCGCCAGAGCGACAGCCGAGGTGGCCCTGTGCGCCCAGCCGCGCCGGTTGCCGATCAGCCCGTTGACGATGGCGCCGAGGAGGGGGAGGAGCGGGATCAGCCAGAGCAGGTCTCTCATGCTCACCCCTCCATCACGTTGACCTGGTCGAGGTTCACGGTCTGCTTGAGGCGCACCAGGGCGACGATGATGCCGAGGCCGATGGCGGCCTCGGCCGCCGCGATCGTGATCACGAAGACCGCGAACACTTGGCCGGTCAGATCGCCGAGCTGGCGCGAGAACGCGATGAAGTTGATGTTGGCGGCGTTGAGGATCAGCTCCACGCACATCAGGACGGTGATGAAGTTCCGGCGCACCACCATCCCCACCACGCCGAGGATGAAGAGCACGAGCGAGAGCATCAAGTAGTGCGTGGTGGTGATCACGCGCCCCCCTCCTTTTCCTTGCGGCCCATGACGATGGCCCCGATCATCGCGACCAGCAGCACGATGGAAACCACCTCGAACGGGAGCAGGTAGTCGCGGTAGAGGTTCCACCCGACCGCCTCGGTGTTCCCCAGAGGCAGCCCCTGGACCTGGCGCAGCGCTGCGCTGTCCACCGCCGATCCTTGTGCCGCGGCCCACAGGCCGACTCCGACCAGCACCGCGAGCAAGCCACCGAGGCCCACGGCCACCGGCACGAGGCGGCTAAGGTACTGCGGCTCTTGCGGCACGGTCCGCACGTTGACCAGCATGATCACGAACAGGAAGAGCACCATGATGCCGCCGGCGTAGACCAGGATCTGCACGGCGGCGAGGAACTCGGCGTGCATCAGAACGAACAGCCCCGCGACCGCGAGAAACGTCCCCAGGAGGGAGAGCGCGGCGTTCACAGGGCTGCGGAAACCGATCACCCCGACCGCGCCCGCCACGGCACAGGCGGCGAGGCAATAGAACACGATCTGCGCGAAATGAACGACAAACCAGCCCATCACCTCTGCTCCCCGGCCCCGCCGGACGCGGCGCCGGTGGGGTCGTTCGGCATCTGACCCTCGACCGGCGGCACCACCCCGGGGTAGGGCCGCACCCCATCCCAATTCTGCAGGCGCTCCTTGTCGAAGTAGAGGCGCTCGTTGCGCTCGTACGCGGCGGTCTCGTAGCTCTTGGTGGTGAGCCAGATCGCGACCGGCTCGGTGGGGCACGCCTCCTCGCACAGCCCGCAGAACATGCAGCGCTTGACGTCGATGTCGTAGCGGTCGAGGACCTTCTTCTTCTTTTTCTTGCCGTCCACCTCGATCTCCTCGAAGTGGTCGGCGATGTGGATGATCCCGATCGGGCACGCCTTGGCGCAGTTGTGGCACACGATGCAGCGCTCCTCGGAAAAACCGAACATACCGCGGAAGCGGTTGGCAGGGACCGGCTTCACCTCGGGGTACTGGATCGTGGCCTTGCGGTGGAAGAGGAACTTCCCCGTCACCGAGAGGCCCTGCAAGAGGTCCACCTGGAACACGGACGCGAGGAACCCCCACATGCTCATCGCGGGCCTCCCATCAGAAGCACGCCCAGGCCCACCACCAGGACGTTGGCGAGGCTGACCGGCAGGAGCACCTTCCAGCCGAGCGCCATCAGCTGGTCGAAGCGGTAGCGGGGGAAGGTGGCGCGGAACCAGATGTAGCAGAAGAGGAGGAAGCCGGCCTTGGCGGCGAACCAGAGGAACGGGGGGATCACGTCGAGGAACGCCAGCGCGGCAACGTTGGGGAACGGCCGCAGCCAGCCCCCGAAGAA
The DNA here is from genome assembly GCA_963754345.1 of Thermoanaerobaculaceae bacterium. Taxonomy (GTDB): domain Bacteria; phylum Acidobacteriota; class Thermoanaerobaculia; order Thermoanaerobaculales; family Thermoanaerobaculaceae; genus RBG-13-68-16. The sequence continues at coordinate 34,705 of CAVWFZ010000021.1, forward strand.
CAGCACCGTCGCGACCGAGGAGATCACCACCATGTTGGCGTACTCGGCCAGGAAGTAGAACGCCCACTTCATCCCGGAGTACTCGGTGTGGAAGCCGGCGACGAGCTCCGACTCGGCCTCGGGGAGGTCGAAGGGGCTGCGGTTGGTCTCGGCGACCCCGCAGACGAAGTAGATGAAGAACGCAACGAGCCCGGGGATGAAGAACCAGACGCCGGCCTGTTTCTGCGCCTCGACGATCTTGACGAGCGACAGGCTGCCCGCCATGAGCAACACGGCGACGACGGAGAAGCCCATCGGCACCTCGTAGGACACGAGCTGTGCCGCCGAGCGTAGCCCGCCCATGAGCGAGAACTTGTTGTTGGAGGACCAGCCTCCGAGGATGATGCCGTACACGCCCACCGACGAGACACCCAGGATGAAGAGGATGCCGATGTTGATGTCGGTGAGGTACGGCGGTATCGGATCCTTGAGGAGGCCGAAGAGCGTGCTCGCGGAAGCGAACGGGATCACCGAGAAGACGACCAGCGCGGGGGCCGTGACGATCACGGGCGAGAGCATGTACACCAGCTTCTCCGCCCGGGAAGGCACGATGTCTTCCTTGGAGAAGAGCTTCAGCGCATCGGCGATCGGCTGCAGCCAGCCGCGCGGTCCTACACGGTTGGGGCCGATCCTGATCTGCATGTACGCGAGGATCTTCCTCTCGAAAAAGCTGAGGTAGGCCGCCAGCAGGATGACCACGAGCAGGATCACCACGATCTTGACGAGCGGCGCCACCAGGAAGGCAATCCAAGGGTTGGCCATCACTGCTCCCTACCTGTCGATCTCGCCCAGCACGATGTCGAGCGTGCCGATCACGGCGATCAGGTCCGCGACGAGGAGCCCGCGCACCATCTCGGGCAGCGCCTGCAAATTGATGAAGCACGCGGGCCGCACGTGCATCCGGTACGGGTTGGTGCTGCCGTCCGACACGATGTAGTAGCCGAGCTCGCCCTTCGGCCCCTCGACCGAGAAGTAGATCTCGCCCTTTGGCGGCTTGATCACCTTGGGGACCTTGGCCATCACCGGGCCGTCGGGAAGCTTGGCCAGGCACTGCTGGACGATACGCACCGATTGCCGCATCTCCTCGACGCGCACCAGGTACCGGTCGTAGGTGTCACCGTTGGCGCCGATGGGGATCTCGAACTCCACCTCGTTGTAGTGGTCGTAGGGGAACACCTTGCGGATGTCCCACCTCACGCCGGAGCCGCGCAGCGGTGGCCCGGTCAGGCCCCACTCGATGGCGTCCTTTGCGGAGATCACACCCACGTCCACGGTGCGCTTCTTCCAGATGCGGTTGTTGGTGAGGAGCCGCTCCCACTCCGCGATGCGCGCCGGGAGCTGGTCCACAAACGCCTTGCAGCGCCCGGTCCAACCCTCGGGCAGGTCGAACGGCTGCCCGCCCACGCGCATGCAGTTGAGGGTCAACCGCGCGCCGCAGTACTCCTCGTAGAGGTCGAGGATGAGCTCGCGCTCCTGAAAGGTGTAGAAAAAGGGCGACTGCGCGCCGATGTCGAGCGCGTGGGTGCCCAGCCAGATGATGTGCGAGGCGATCCGTTGCAGCTCCGCCAGGATCATCCGGATATACGCGGCGCGCGGCGGGACCGTCACGCCCATGAGCTTCTCCACCGTTCCGACCAGCCCCTGGTTGTTGGTGGCGGCTGCGGTGTAGTCCATGCGGTCGGTGTGGGGGATCGTGCCGTTGTAGGTCTCGGTCTCGAAGATCTTCTCGGTGCCGCGGTGCAGGTAGCCGATGATCGGCTTGGCGTCGATGATCCTCTCGCCGTCGAGCTTGACCATCACCCGCAGCACCCCGTGGGTTGCCGGGTGCTGGGGACCGAACGAGATCTCCATCTCCTCGCTGTCGGGGAAGGGCCTCATCGCCTCGAGGTTGCTCATCAATCCCCCCCTCCGCCGGTCACCGGCCCGCCACCGGGCGGGTAGACGTCCGGGTAGATGGCGGCGCCGGTGTCGATCCCCTCGATCGGAAAGTCCTTGCGCAGGGGGTGCCCGGAAAACCCCTCCCAGGTCAGGATGCGCTCCAGGTTCGGATGGTCGGCGAAGTAGATGCCGAACATGTCGAACGCCTCGCGTTCCATCCAGTTGGCGACCTTCCAGACCGCCGTCACCGACGGCACCTCGACCCCGTCGGCGACCTTGATCTTCAGGCGGAGGCGCTTGGAGTCGGCGAAGCGGTGCATCCAGTACACCACGTCAAAGCGCCCCTCCGGGCGCTCCTTCCAGTCGACTGCCGTCACGTCAACCAGGAACTTGTAGTCGAGCCGCTCCTTGCACACCCGGCCAACCTCGGCTATGCGTTCGAGCGGCACCGTGACCGTGACCTGGCCTGCGAACTCGAGCGCGTCGAGAACCACGTCGGGGAGGATCGCCGCGATTTCCTTCACCTGCGCGTGCTCGCGGGCGTCCTTGATTTCCGGCGGGACCGGCTTTTCCTCCCAGGGCGGCTTGGGCGCGGCCTGCTCCTGGGGCGCTACCTTGTCCTGCTCCCCCATGCTGCCTCCTAACCGGTTTTCCGCGCGATGGTCATGCGGTCGATCTTGCGCTGAAGCTGCATCAGCCCATAGAGCAGAGCCTCGGGCCGCGGCGGGCACCCCGGCACGTAGACATCCACCGGCACGATGCGGTCCACGCCCTGGGTCACGGCGTAGGTCTTGTACGGGCCGCCACACGTGGCGCAGGAGCCCATGGCAAGCACCCACTTGGGCTCCGGCATCTGGTCGTACAGACGCTTCACGATCGGGGCCATCTTTTCGGTCACCGTGCCGGCCACGAGCATGAGGTCCGATTGCCTCGGCGAACCGCGGAACACCTCCATACCGAAGCGCGAGAGGTCGAAACGGGGATCCATGGTGGCCATCATCTCGATCGCGCAGCACGCGAGTCCGAACTGCATCGGCCACACGGACGAGCGGCGCGCCCAGTTGAAGACGGCGTCGTAGGTGGAGATCAGGATGTTGGGGTCGAAGCGGTTCTCGATCACACCCATTGCAGCGCCCCCCGCCGCCAGGCGTAGACGTAACCGACCACCAGAATGGCGAGGAACACCACCATCTCGATGAAACCGAATAGTGCGAGCTTGCGCAGCATCACCGCCCACGGGAAGAGGAACACCGTCTCCACGTCGAAGACGACGAACAGCACCGCGATCAGGTAGTAGCGCACCGAGAAGCGGTGGTCGTACGCCTCGCTGGTGATCGGGTTCCCGCACTCGTACGGCTCGAGCTTGACCGCGTTGAACCGCCCGGCGCGAAGCAGCCAGGCGATGACCAGGGTCACGGGCGGAAACGCGATGGCGATGACGATGAAAAGCAGGATGGGTATGTATTCGCTCACTACCCCCTCCCCAGCGCGTCATCATAGCGTCATGTTTCACAAAGTCAACGAACTCAAGGTATTTTGCGTATCATTTGCGACTTCCAAAGCGCTCCCAGTCAGGCTCGGAGTGCGCGCAATTCGGGTCGGGCCGCGGCACGGCGCGGGTGGCACCGGGGTGCCTTGGGTAGCAGCCGACCGAGAGTCTTCAGCTCAAGTTCTTTGGAGCGGCCGTCGGCAGCAGACGGTTGAGCGAGCCGGAGCGCAGGCCGCTTCTGTTGCGGGGGGCTCTGCGGCCCCTTACCCGCGCCTGCGCCGCAGAAGTGCCCCGCGAACCCCCCACGCTCGCCGGGAGTGAATCCCGGGTCGCTCGTGTCTTCGCCGTGGAGCGCCGCATCTCGCGACCATCAGGTCTGGGGCTTGCGATCGGCCGGCGGGAGCAGCCTGTTCAGCGAGCCTGAACGCAGTCCCTCGAGGTCGAGGGCTACGAACGCGAAGCCGGCGGCGCGCACCCGCCGCACGATCTCGTCGGCGAGACCGTCGGCCAGCACGCGCGCCATCTCGGCCTTCGGCAGCTCGATGCGGGCCGTGCTGCCGTGGTGCCGCACCCGCAACTCCCGGAAGCCGAGTTCCCGCAGCGCGGCCTCGGCGCGGCCGACCTCGATCAGCTTCTCGCGCGTGATCGGATCGCCGTACGGCACCCGCGAGGACAGACAGGGGCTCGAGGGCTTGTCCCACACCGGCAGGTCGAGCGCCTTCAGAGCTTCGCGGACCTCCGCCTTGGTCCAGCCAAGCTCGACCAGAGGCGACCGCACCGCCAGCTCCGCGACCGCCCGCCGGCCGGGACGGTAGTCCGCCGTGTCGTCGCCGTTGGTGCCGTCCACCACCACGGCGAAGCCCCGCTCGCGGGCCAGCCCGATCAGCCGCCGGAACAGCTCTCCCTTGCAGAGGTAGCAGCGGTCGGGCCGGTTCTCGGCGTAGCCGGGAATCGCGAGCTCGGAGTAGGCGATCTCCTCCTGCGCCACACCGATCCGCCGCGCCAGGGCCCGCGTCGCCTCCGCGTCGGCGGCAGAGAGGCTCTCCGAGCGCGCGGTCACCGCGAGCGCGCGGTCGCCGAGCGCCCGGTACGCGGCCCACGCGACGAGCGCCGAGTCGGCCCCGCCCGAGAACGCGATCACCGCGCTCTCCAGGGCCCCGAGGTGCCCGACCAGACCGTCCAGCTTCGCCATCCTCTCCAGTGTAACCACCCGCACGCCGCTGTTCATCCCCGCACGGCGGCCACTGCGTCCGGCACGGCCCACCCCGCGAACAGCACCGCCAGTCCCCACGACATCGCCCCATAGATCATCTCGAACGAAGGGGTCACAAGGTCGAGCCCGTATAAACCGGCGCACAACCCGAGCACCCCGACAGACGCCGCAACCCCTCGCCGCAGGGGCAGCACGAGCAGCATGACCCAGTAATAGCAGGTGAGCACCACGACCGCGAACACGGCGACGACCCCGAGTGCCGCCGCCTCGTCGGGCGGCGAGCGCCACGCGGCGGCGCCGGCCAGCGCCAGCATCAGCAGCGCGATTGCCACCACCGCGGGCCGACGCTCGAGCTGCAGGCGGTCCATGTGCACCTGCCACATGCTCCACGGCTCGGGCAGCGTCCAGTTGACGAGCCGGCGCTTGACGGTCTCCGGCCCGTACAGAACGAGGTTCTTGCTGCCTACGTTGTTGGTGAGCCACGTTCCCCGGTGCTTGGCGAGGTTGCGAGCGAACTCCGGCCATGCGCCCGCGCCGCGCCCGGCGAGGCAGCCGGCCAGGAGGCAGACGCCGACCGAGAGCGTGAACCCTCCCGCAAACCTTCCAAGCCACCCCAGGCTCTCGCGGCGCACGAGCCCGCGGATCGCCACGACCACGAGGCCGAACACGAAGACCACCGGGAAGATGCGGACCATCGTGGCGTAGGCGAACAGCGCCCCGGCGAGAACGAAGCGTTCCCTCTTCAGCATGCAGACGCCGACCACGACCGCCGCGAGCCAGTCCTGACGGAGGAACGCCCCGCCCACCCAGTCGAAGCGCCACGGGTACCCGAGCCCGAAGATCACGAGTGCCAGGCAGCCGACCCGGCTGCCGTACGTTCGGAAGACCACCACGAACATGACGGCCAGCAGCAGCGGGTCAAACAGGCCGAGCAGTTCCAGGTTGGCGCGGCTCGCCGGAAGGAAGCGGTCGGCGATACGTGCCACGAACGTCCAGGTCGGGGTCGGGTTGTAGCCGTGGTCGGTGCGGATCTGACGGAGGTAATCCACGCTGTTGGACTCGACGAAGCCCTGGTTGTCGTCGACGAACTGCCGCCAGCGGGCGGCGGAGAACCTGCCGCGGACCTCCGCCTTGTGCTCTGGAACCGCATACGTCGGCGCCACCGCGTTGGTGCGCAGGTCTCGGACGAAGGGCTGGAGTGGCAGCTCCGGGGAACTCTCCTGCTGTGCTGCGAGCGACGCCACGTAGAGCCCGTCGTACCCGAGCTCGGGGAAGTACTTTGACCCCAGGAAGTAGTGGAACTGCTCCCAGTAGTGCACAAAGCCGGCACCGTGAAAGAGACCGAAGTTGAACCAGGCGGCCGTTGAAACCGCCGCCATCAGACCGAGCAGCTCGCCCGCTCTCTTCTGAGGCAGCCGGCACGATCGCCGGTGGCGCCACAGGATGACCCCCACGGCAACCAGGCAGAGCACGCCCTTCGTGACGATTTCGATGCGATGCTCCACGGTGCCATTGTAGGGGGCTCCCGGCCGCTGCGGCGGCGACACCCGACCCGCCACGGCTACGTACGACGAACGCTGGCTACCCCGTCAGGAGGCGCAGCAGGCGCTCGCGCAGGAAGCTCGCCAGCCCGTGATGGCCGGCTTCTTCTCCGGCCAGCGCGTCGCGCGCCGCCAGCTCCTGCTGGCGCGCCGCCATCCGATTTGCCAGCTCCTCGGTGAGGTCGGCATGCTCCACCAGGAGAGCCCGCAGCGCCTCGCTGTCGACCTCCACCAACCCCAGCTCGCCCGCGGCCCGCACCGTGGCGGTCCGCGGCGCTCCCGAGAGGAACGCCATCTCGCCGAACACTTCGCCCTCGCCGACGCGGGCGACCTCCTGCGCCGCGTGCACGACCGCGGCCTCGCCCTGCGCCACCACGTATAAGGCGCGTGAGGCCTCACCCTCCCGCACCACCGCCTCGCCGGGCGCGTACACCTGCCAGTGCGCGGTGGAGGCGAGCCGCTCGAGCGCGTCCTCGGGCAAGCCAGCGAACAGCACACACCTCGCCAGGGCCTGCCGGCTCATGCGCACGGGGTCCTCGCCGGGGCGTTCCTTGACCAGGTGCACCGTGCGCTGCGGAAAGGGGACCTCCATGCCGGCCCGGCCCAGCGCCGCGTGCGCGCGCGTGTAGAACGCGTCGACGAGGTCCGCCGCCAACCAGGACCGGTGCGTCCAGAGCCTGCACTCGTACACCACGGCGCTGTCGGCCATCTCCCGCACGAGGACCTGCGGGGAAGGGTCGGTCAGGACCTGGGGCACGTCGGCGGCGACCCGTGCCAGGACCCCCTTGACGACGTGCGGGGGCACGCCGTAGGCCACGCCGAGGTGCACCGGTACCGCTACCGCCTGCTCGCCATCGCCGAGCAGTCGGGCCCGCGCCCGCGCCACCGTTGAGTTGGGGATCAGCACCCGCTCCCCGAGCCGGGTGCGCAGCACGAGCGAGCGCCACCCCAGCTCCTCCACCTCGCCAGTAATTCCGTCCACCTCAACCCAGTTGCCCGCCTCGAACCGCTGCTCCCAGGCCAGGGCGAGGCCCGCGAACAGCGTGCCCAGCGTCTCCTGGAGGGCGAACCCGACGACCACGGTGAGCACCGCGGTTCCGGTGAGGAGGCCCCCCACATTCAACCCGAGGGCGTATCGCAGGACGACCGCCGCCGTCAGCACGTAGAGGAGGAGTGCCGCGACGTCGCGCGCGAGGCGCGGAACAACCACGCCCATGTGCTTCCCCAACAGCCACTCGAAGAACGCCAGCAGGGAAAGCCGCGCCGCCATGTAGCCGAAGGCGAGGAGGAGCACGACGTCGGCCCACTCCTCCCAACGTCCCCCGACCCTGGTCGCCACCACGACCCACTGCCCGAGAGACGCCGCCCCGAGAAACACCAGCGCCCCGATCAGGCGCCGGAGCACCTGCAAACGCACCAGGCGCCCGAAACCGAGCAGGAGAAAGCACAGAACGCTCACCAGGAGGTAGAAGGTCTGGTCCATGGCGCGGCGATTGTACGGCCCCTTTTCACGCCGGCCTTCCGCCCACCCCCACCCGCCCCGCCGTTGCACACCATGCCAGCGCCGCGCGCCAGGCGGGCCGTCGCACACTCAACTTTCTCTGGGACAGTGTCTTGCACTGTACCCTGGGCGATGGGCACGAGCTCCGCGGCAAGGACCGACCGGCTTCTTGACACGTGCGTTTGCCGACGTTAGATTATTCGCGGTGTAAACGATTACAGTCCGTCCCACGGAGGGCCAGCCGTGCACCGTCGCGTGCCCAAGAAAGCCCACCCTTCGCGCCAGCGCAGCGGCCGCGGTCAGACCGTTACCATCAAGGACGTGGCCCGCCAGTCGGGGGTCTCCGTGGCGACGGTTTCCCGCGTGCTCAATGAGAAAGGACCGGTTGCCCCCGAGACCCGGCGCCGCATTCGCGAGGTCGTCGAGAGGCTCAGGTACGTGCCGCATGGAGCGGCTCGCAGCCTCATTACCAACCAGACCAACGCCATCGGGGTGCTCCTCCCCGACATCTATGGCGAGTTCTTCTCCGAGATCATCCGCGGCATCGACCTCGCCGCGAGGCGTCGCGGATACCACCTCCTGGTCTCCAGCTCCCACGGCCACGAGGGCGAGATCGAGGCTGTCCTGCGGGCGACGCGCGGGCGGGTGGACGGGTTAATCGTGATGTCGCCCGAGGTGGACGTCCAGATCCTGGAGGCCAACCTCCCCTCGACCCTGCCGATCGTGATGCTCAACTGTCGCGGCAATGGGCCTTCGCTCGACTCCATCACGATCGACAACTACGCGGGCGCGCTCGAGATGATGAGGCACCTTGTGGGGCTCGGGCACCGACGGATTGTGCTAGTTAAGGGCCCCCCCAACAACTACGACGCCAGGGAGCGTCTGCGCGGTTACCGGGACGCGGTTCGTGCGCTCGCCCTCGAGAAGTCAAAGGACCTCGAGATCGAGGGCGACTTCACCGAGGGAGCAGGCCACCGCGCCGGCCAGGTCGCCCTGGCGCTTTCGCCCCGTCCCACCGCGATCTTCGCCGCCAATGACACGATGGCGATCGGGGTGCTCTCGGCGCTACGCGAGGCGGCCGTGGAGGTCCCTCGCGACATCGCCGTGGCCGGCTTCGACGACCTCTCGATCAGCCGCTTTATCTCGCCACCTCTGACCTCGGTCCACGTGACCATCGCCGAGCTGGGGGCACGAGGGATCGAGCGGCTGATTCACGCCATCGACACGAAGAACAGGCACCGCCGCCGGCACGAGACGCTGCCGACGACTCTCGTCGTGCGGAGTTCCTGCGGGGCTGCGACCAGCGGCCTCACCCAGAACGCGAACAGACGCGGGAACGGCCACACGCGAGACCCGAGTGGCCTGGTACGAGGCGCCGCGTCAGGTCGCGCGGCGCGCGTAGGCAACCCATCAACCAACGAATCGAACGTTTTGAAAGGAGGAAGGTGACATGAAACGGAAGGCTAGGACACACGGCGCTGTCGCCTGGTCGGCGCTGGTGCTGCTGATGCTGCTGCTGATTGGCAGCCAGGCCGGCGCGCAGGGCACAACGGCAAGCATCGGGGGCACGGTTGGCGATGCGAGGGGACCGCTCCCGGGCGCGACCGTGACCGCAAAGAACGCCCAGACGGCGTTCGTCTACAAGACCACGGCCGGCGAGGACGGCTCGTTCCTCTTGGGCGGCCTGCCGCCCGGCACGTACGAGATCACGGTCTACTCGGAGGCGTATAAGGCGCAGACCCAGACCGTGACCGTGTTTCTCGGTCAGAGCAACAAGGTCAACTTCCAGCTGACGCCGGAGAAGGTGTTCTTCGCCGACACCACGGTGGTCGGCAAGACAACCAAGGTGCTGATCGACACCCGCTCGTCGGTCGTGGCCACCAACATCACGCCGCAGCAGATGGACAGCCTGCCGATGAACAACCGCAACTTCCTCGCGTTCGCCAGCCTCGCTCCCGGCATCTCGTTCACGCAGAACTCGGACGCTCAGGGGCAGGGTTTCACGAGCGGAGGCGCCAAGCCCGAGCAGGTGAACGTCTTCATCGACGGACTCTCGTACAAGAACGACCTCATCAAGGGCGGCGCCTTCATGCAGGATTCCGTCATTGGCAACCCGTTCCCTCAGAACGCGGTGCAGGAGTACCAGGTGATGACGCAGAACTACAAGGCCGAGTACGAGAAGGCGGCGGCGGCGGTGATCACCGCGGTCACCAAGTCGGGCGGCAACGTCTTCCACGGCGATCTTTTCTACCTCTACCAGAACAAGAGCATGGTCACGCAGGACGACTTCGCCAGCGCACGCGGCGACAGCAAGCCGCCGTACAAGCGCAATCAGTATGGCCTTTCGCTCGGCGGGCCGATCATTAAGGACCAGCTGAATTTCTTCGTCTCCTTCGAGGACAATAGCCGAGACGTCGTCAGCTCGGTCTTCCACGGCGGGAGTTATGCTCAGGCGCCCGCCAACGTCAAGGCCATCCTCGATCCGTATCCGACCGGCGCCCTGTCGTCGCCGTTCACCTCGAAGCTCTACTTCGGCAAGCTCTCCTGGCAGCCGTCCACGTCCCAGACGGTGGATTTCTCCTACAACAAGCGCGACGAGAGCGATATCCGCGGCTTCGGCAACGCCAATGGCAGCCCGCAGCGGACCGTTGACGGGGCGCAGGACTTCAGGGTCAAGACCGACGCCGCCGTCCTGCGGCACCAGTGGATGGCCGGCAACAACACCCTCAACGAGGGCAGCCTCACGTGGCAGAAGATGGAGTGGATTCAGGGCGCGAACGCCCCCTCGGGCGCGCCGGAGCTGAACTACCTCGGGCTGCTCGATGTCGGCGGCCAGATCAGTACCCAGGACCTCACGCAGAAGAGGACCGGGCTCCGCGACGACCTCTCCTACTTCGCCGAGTGGCACGGCAGCCACACGATGAAGGCCGGCGTCACCGCCAACTGGATGAACTACGACATGGTCAAGGCCCAAAACGGGACTCCGTACTTCGAGTTTCGCAGCGACAACGGCTGGCAGTTCCCGTGGAAGGCCGTGTACGGCTTCGGAAACCCTGCGCTCGCCTTCGACAACACCGAGTACGGGCTCTACGCGCAGGACGACTGGAAGCTCGCCAACAACCTCACGATCAACGCGGGCGTGCGGTGGGACTACGAGACCAACATGCTGAACAACAACTGGGTCACGCCCGCCAGCGTGGTTTCAGGTCTCCAGTCCGCCTGCCGCCACTACGACCAGCCGATCGGCGGCAAGAACGACTGGTGCATCACGGACGTCTTCAACATCAACGACTACATTTCGACCGGCAGCAACCGGAAACCCTACAAGGGGATGCTCCAGCCGCGCCTGGGCTTCAGCTGGGATCCGAACGGCAACGGCAAGACCGTCGTCGTCGGCGGCTGGGGTCTGTACTACGACCGCGTCCCGCTCAACGATATCTTCGACGAGCAGTTCCGGCACCGATGGGGGATCTACGACTTCTGCTTCACCAACGACCCAACCAAGGTCGGAACCTCGCTCGCGGGTTGCAGCGTACCCGCGATCCTCTGGAACCCCTCGTACCAGTCCGCCTCCGGAATCAACGGGCTGATCTCGAGTGGTGTGGCGCGGGGCTACGAACTCTTCCTCCTCAACAACAACACGCATCCGCCGCGCTCCACGCAGTGGAACCTCGGCGTGCGGCAGCAGCTCGGCGACTGGCTCGCCTCGTTCACCTACGCGAACTCTCGCGGCTACAACGGGCTGGTGTGGAGCTTCGGCGCGCTGCCGCCCGGAACGCCGTTCAACGACCGCTGGGGCGACTCGATTTCGATCCCGGGGTACGGCTTCACCATGCGCGGCTACGACACCCGCAAGAGCTGGTACGACGGATACATCCTCACCTTCGACAAGCCGTACACCAGCGACTCGAAGTGGGGGTTCAACCTGGCCTACACGTACGCGGATGCCAAGCAGCAGGCTTCGACCGACGACGGCGTCGCGTTCGCGTTCGACTCCCTGCCGCCCAACTTCGCGACGTTCCAGTCCATTTTGACCGAGAAGAACAAGCTCATCATGAGCGGCACGGTCGGGCTGCCGGCCGGGTTCCGGGTCTCCAGCATCATCACCCTGGGCTCGGGGGTACCGTTCTACTACACGGACTGCAGGAACGGCTACAATGTGTGCTTCAACGCGGCTCAGGACCCGCCGAAGCAGAGCTTCCTCGGGATCAAGCAGTTCGCCTACCGCAGCGTCGACCTGCGCGCCGAGTGGGACGCCAAGGTGGGCGGCGACTTCCGCCTCGGCCTGATCGGCGAGGCGTTCAACGTCTTCAACTTCGCCAATAACGGCTGCTTCGACGGTTGGACGGGAGGGCCCGGAGGCCTCAACCCCAACTTCAGCCACGCGACCTGCCAGTTCAACACGCGTCGCTTCCAAGTGGGCGCCAAGGTCAGCTTCTAGGGAGGTTCGACCGACACGTCGCATCGACCGGCGCGGCACGGGTCAGGATGGTACGACCCGTGCCGCGCTTTCTCGTTTCGCATCGACGTCCCGGGACTGGAGTAGGCTATGCATGAAGTGGCCACGAGACGCAGCGAGCCAGGGTTTGTAGGGGCGCAGCCGATCCTTGCTGCGGCGCTTGTCACCCTGTCGCTCCTCGCGGGGTGCGGGGCTGCGCCGGGGACTCCGGCCGACCGTACCGGCGCGGCCTCGGTGGCGGCATCGTCCGACATGCGGGGAGAGGCACAGGGCGACGCGCGCAAGCCACGCCTGAAGCTCACCGCCGAGCGCTCCGACCCGTTCCTCGACGAGCTGCAGGCGCGTACGTTCCAGTACTTCTGGAAGCTCGCCAACCCTGCCAACGGCCTCGTGCCCGACCGTTGGCCGGACGGCAACCTCCCCAACTTCTGCTCGATCGCTGCCGTGGGGTTTGCCCTCACCGCCTACCCGATCGGCGTGGAGCGCGGCTTCGTCTCGCGGGAGGACGCTCGCGACCGGGTGCTGACGACGCTCCGTTTCTTCGCGAAAGAGGCCTCCCAGGGCCCGGAGCCCACCGGCAGGGCCGGCTACAAGGGCTTCTTCTACCACTTCCTGAACACGAACACGGGCGTGCGCTACGCCCAGGACGTCGAGCTTTCCAGCATCGACACCACCCTGCTGCTCGCCGGCGCTCTCGCGTGCCAGAGCTACTTCGACCGCGACGACCCCGGGGAAGCGGAGATCCGCACCCTTGCGGACGAGCTCTACCGTGCGGCGGACTGGAGCTTCTTCCAGCCGCGCCCGCCCCTGGTCTCAATGGGCTGGGCGCCGCCCGACCACTTCAACACCCTCGACTGGCGCGGTTACGACGAGGCGATGATCCTCTACGTCCTGGCGCTCGGCTCGCCCACACACACCGTGGCGCCCGAGGCCTGGCCGCAGTACACGAGCACCTACACGTGGTGCGCGTTCTACGGCCAGGAGAACGTCACCTTCGGACCCCTCTTCGGGCACCAGTTCTCCCACATCTGGTTGGACCTGCGCGGTCTCCAGGACGACTACATGCGCGGCAGGGGGATCGACTACTTCGAGAACACGCGGCGAGCGGTTTACGCCCAGCGCGCCTACGCCATCGCCAACCCGGGTGGATGGACCGGCTACGGCGAGAACATCTGGGGGTTCACGGCGTGCGACGGGCCGGCCGACGGCACGTTCTGGATCAACGGCCAGCAGCGCGCCTTCATCACGTACGGCGCGCGCGCTGCGGGGTGCCGCGAGCTGCGGGACGACGGCACGGTCGCGCCGTACGCGGCCGTCGCCTCGGTCACGTTTGCCCCGGAGGTGGCGATCCCGGCGGTCAAGGAGATCGTGCGGCGCTTTGGCGACAACCTCTACTCGACCTACGGATTCCTCGACTCGTTCAACCCGACGTTCACGCTTGCCGGCAGCGAGAGGATGGGTCGAGTGGTCCCCGGGGCCGGCTGGTTTGACACCGACTATCTCGGCATCGACCAGGGGCCGATCGTGGCGATGATCGAGAACTACCGCAACGGCTTCATCTGGGCCCTGATGCGGAAGAATCCGTACATCGTCAACGGCCTCCGGCGCGCCGGCTTTTCGGGCGGCTGGCTCGCCAGCGCGCCGGAGTGAGCCGGACCCCCGTGCGACGCCGCCCGGGCGCAGCCAACCGTCTACGGATCACCGCAACGCTCGGCGTGCTGGCCGTCGCGGCGTGCACGCGCGCCCCGGCCGAAAAAGCGGTCACCCTGCGATTCTGGGCGCTCGGCCGCGAGGGCGAGGTGGTGCAGTCGCTGCTGCCGGCATTCGAGCGCGCGAACCCCGGCGTGCGCGTGCAGCTTCAGCAGATTCCCTTCACCGCGGCCCACGAGAAGATCCTCACCGCATTTGTCGGCAGATCCACACCCGACCTGACCCAGCTCGGCAACACCTGGATCCCCGAGCTCGTCGCGCTCGAGGCCCTCGAGCCGCTTGGCGCGCGCCTCGCGGGCTCGTCTCTGGCCCCCCGCGACTTCTTCGCCGGCATTTGGGCCACCAATGAGATCGACGGCGAGCCGTTCGGCGTGCCGTGGTACGTGGACACGCGCCTTCTCTTCTACCGCACCGACCTCTACACCCAGGCGGGCGTTGTGCGCCCGCCGCGGAGCTGGGAGGAGTGGCGCGAGGACATGCGCCGCGTCAAGGCACTACCCGGCGCCGAGCGCTACGGGATCCTCCTGCCGATCGACGAGTGGGCCCAGCCGGTCGTGCTGGCCCTTCAGACCGGCGCAGGGTTGCTCGCCGACGGTGGACGACGCGGCGACTTCCACGATCCGCGCTTCCGCCGGGCTTTCGAGTTCTACGTCTCGCTCTTTGCCGAGCGTCTTGCGCCGCCCCTCGGCAACGCGCAGGTCGCCAATCCCTACCAGCAGTTCGCCGACGGGTACTTCGCCTCGTGGATCACCGGGCCCTGGAACCTCAGCGAGTTCCGCCGCCGCATCCCACAGGAGCGACAGGGCGACTGGACAACGGCGCCGCTGGCGGCGGTCGCCGAGGGCGACTTTCCGGGCGTATCGCTCGCGGGGGGCTCGAGCCTCGTGATCCTCCGCGCCTCCAGACACAAGGAGGAGGCGTTTCGCCTGGTCGAGTACCTGGCCGACGTCAGACAGCAGGTGGAGTTCTACCGCCTCATCGGAGACCTGCCCGCACGGATAGCGGCATGGGACGACCCTGCGCTGACCGGCGAGCCTCACCTGCGGGCGTTCCGCGAGCAACTCCAGCACGTGGAACCGATACCGCGGGTGCCCGAGTGGGAGCGCATCGCCTGGGCGATCGCCGAGGCGGCCGAGCGCGTCATCCTGGGGCAGCAGACCATGGATCAGTCGCTGGATCAGCTCCAAGCGGAGGTCGACAGAATGCTCGCGAAGCGCCGGTTCCTGCTCGACCGGCGCGCCAGGGGAGCCGGGCCATGAGAACCCGTGCGACCCGCTCGCGGGCCGAGGCGCGCGCCGGGCTCACCTTCATCGCGCCGGCGCTGGGGCTCATCCTGCTTTTCTTCGTGGTGCCGGTGGTGGCCGGTTTCCTCCTCGCCGCCACCGACTTCGACATCTACGCCATCGGCGATTTCTCGACAGCCCGCTTCGTGGGTCCCGGAAACTTCGCAGCGCTGTTGCACGATCCGGTGTTCTGGAAGGCGCTCGCCAACACGTTCTACTTCGTGCTCGTCGGTGGTCCGCTCTCCGTTGCGGTGTCGCTGGGCGCGGCGATGCTCGTCAATGCCCGCCTCGTGCGTTTCAAGGGTTTCTTCCGCACCGTCTACTTTGCTCCGGTCGTGACGACCATGGTGGCGGTGGCGGTGGTCTGGCGCTACCTGTACCACCCGCGGTTCGGCCTCCTGAACCAGATCCTCGCGTTGCTCGGCCTCCCCGACGTCAACTGGCTGGGCGACCCGCGGTGGGCGATGCCCGCGATCATCCTCATGGCGGTTTGGAAGAACTTCGGCTACAACATGATCATCTTCGTCGCCGGGCTGCAGAGCATCCCCACCACTCTCTACGAGGCCGCCCGGGTGGACGGTGCCGGACCGTGGCAGCAGTTCCGGCGCGTCACCGTTCCTGCCCTCCGCCCGATGTTGATGTTCGTCGGGATCATCACCATGATCGGCTGCTTCCAGATCTTCACGGAGCCGTACGTTCTGACGGGCGGCACCGGCGGCCCGCTCAACGCCACCCTGTCCCTGGTGATGTACATGTACAAGCAGGGCTTCCGTTGGTGGAACATCGGTTTCGCGGCCGCAGTGGCTCTGGTCCTCTTTCTGATCATCCTTGCAGGCACGCTGGTGCAGATGCGGCTGCAGCGGGAGCGGCAGTGAGAAAGCTCGTCCCCGCCCTCGCGCTGCATCTGGTCCTCGTGATCGGGGCGGTCGCGACGTTGCTGCCCTTCGCCTGGATGCTCTCCGCTTCGCTCATGCCCAGAGGCGAGGCGAGCACGTGGCCGCCCTCGTTCCTCCCGAGCCGGGCGACGCTCGGGAACTACCGAGAGCTTTTCGAGCGGCTCGACCTCGGCCGTTGCTTCCTCAACAGCGCGTTCGTGGCGATCGTCTCCACCGCGCTGGCGCTCGTGATCGTCTCGCTCGCCGGGTACGCCTTTGCCAAGCTGCGCTTCCCGGGACGCTCGAAGGTCTTCCAGGCGCTGCTCACCGCCATGGTGATCCCGGCCCAGGTGGCGATGCTGCCGCTGTTCCTGCTTCTGCGGACGATCGGCCTGGTGAACACCTACTGGGGCGTCATCATCCCCGCCCTGGCGCCGGTGTTCGGGATCTTCATGGTGCGTCAGTACGCCCTCTCGCTCCCCGACGAGCTGCTCGACGCCGCGCGCGTGGACGGTGCGGGCGAGTTCCTCATCTACCGCAGGATCGTATTGCCTCTGCTGCGGCCGATCCTGGTCACGTTCGGGGTGTTCAGCTTCATCGGCGCCTGGAACGACTTCATGTGGCCGCTCATCGTCCTGACCGACGACCGCAGGTACACCCTCCCGGTGGGGCTCGCCAACCTCATCGGCGAGCACGCCCAGGACATCGAGCTGATGACCGCCGGCTCGGTCCTCACCGTCCTGCCGGTGCTGCTGCTCTTCCTCGTCCTGCAGCGGACGTACGTGGAGGGGATCACGCTCGGGGGGATCAAGGAGTGAGAGGACGGGGCGCAGGACACAGGGCGCAGGGCACAGGAAAGACTCGGTGCCTCCTTGCCTGGACTGGTGCACTCGCCTTGCTGACGGCGGTCAGTGCGGCCGGGCAGACGAGGGTGCTCGACGACTTCGCGAGTGTCGCAGGGTGGACGGCGGCGCCGTCGGAGGGCGTGAGGCTCGCCATCTCGGCGGACGTCGCGGGCGGCCGGCGCGCGATGCGGCTCGACTTCGACTTCCAGGGCCACGGCGGGTGGGCCGCCGCCCGCAAGGCGCTCGCACTCGAGCTGTCGGGCAACTACGAGGTCACCTTCCGCATGCGCGCCAAGGCGCCGGCGGAGAACCTCGAATTCAAGCTCGTGGACCCCGTCGGCGACAGCGTGTGGTGGTCCGTCCGCCGCGACTTCGCGTTCCCGCGCGAGTGGCAGACCATCCGGATCAAGAAGCGTCAGGTCTCGTTCGCGTGGGGACCGGCCGGCGAGGGCGAGCCCAAGCGCGTAGGCGCCATCGAGATCACGATCACCGCCGGGAGCGGCGGCAGGGGGTCGGTGTGGATCTCGGATCTCGCCCTCACCGAGCTGCCACCGCCGCACCCGTACGCGCGCACACCGGTCGCAACGGCGTCCTCGTCCGCGCCCGGCCACGGCCCCGCGCTGGCGCTGGACGGAAAGCCGGCCACCTCCTGGCACTCGGCCCCGGCCGCCGGCGAGCATTGGCTCGCCGTCGACTTCGGCGAGCGGCGCGAGCTCGGCGGCCTGGTCATCGACTGGGACGGCGGCGGCGCCCCTCGCCGCTACAAGGCGCAGATCTCGGAGGACGGAGGCACCTGGACGACGTCCTACGCCGCCCTTCTCACGATCGGCGAACGCTCGTACGTGCCACTCCCGGAGGCCGACACGCGGTTCCTTCGGATCGTGCTCATTGGCGTGCCCCCGAGCGGGGCCGGCGTCCGCAGGCTCGAGGTCAGACCTCCCGAGTTCGCCGCGACCCCCAACGACTTCATCGCGTCGGTCGCGAAGGAGGCGCGGCGCGGCCTCTACCCGCGCTCCTTCCTCGGTGAGATGACCTCATGGACGATCGTGGGCGTTGCGGGCTCGAGCCGCCCCGCCGCCCTGCTCGGAGCCGACGGCGCCTTCGAGCCGGTGCCGCGCACGTTCTCGATCGAGCCGTTCGTCTCGCTCGACGGCACCCTGGTGACGTGGGCCGACGTCGCCATCGAGCAGGGCCTCCTCGACGGCGACCTCCCGATCCCCACCGTCCGCTGGACGCACCCGTCGTTCACGCTGGATACTACGGCGTTCGCCGCTGGGACTCCGGGGGACCCCGTCAAGATCGTCCGCTACCGTCTTGCCAACCGCAGCCCCGGGAGGATCACGGCGCGCCTGCTCCTCGCGGTGCGCCCGTTCCAGGTCAACCCGCCGAGCCAGTTCCTCAACACGGCCGGGGGCGCCGGCCGCATCGAGCGCCTCGCCCGGGACGGCGGCACCGTAACGGTGGACGGCCTCAGGATCGCACCGCTGACCGGGGCGTGGTCGTTCGGGGCGGTCCCGTTCGATGCCGGCGACATCGCGGTCGCCCTCGCCGACGCCGAGCTGCCGCGGGCCGACTCGGCCTCCGATGCGGGCGGCCGTGCGTCCGGCGCGCTTGCTTGGGATCTCGACGTTCCGGCGGGAGGTTCGCGCGAGGTGTGGCTCGACATCAGCCACGGGGCGGCACCGCTCCCGAACCTCTCGGACGGCGAGAGGTGGGGCTCCGAGCAGCTCGCCCTCGCAGCCGCGTCGTGGCGCGGGCAGCTCGACCGCGTGGTCATCCACGCATCCGGCACGGGCGAGACGTTCGTCCGGGCGATGAGGTCCAACCTGGCGTACATCCTGATCAGCGCGGACGGGCCGGCGCTGCGGCCGGGGACGCGCTCGTACGCGCGCTCGTGGATCCGGGACGGCGCGATGATCGCCGCGGCGTTGCTGCGGCTCGGCCACCCCGAGGCGGTGCGCGACTACCTGCGGTGGTACGCGCCTTTCCAGTTCGCCGGCGGCAAGGTTCCCTGCTGCGTGGACGCCCGCGGCGCGGACCCGGTCGCCGA
The DNA here is from genome assembly GCA_963754345.1 of Thermoanaerobaculaceae bacterium. Taxonomy (GTDB): domain Bacteria; phylum Acidobacteriota; class Thermoanaerobaculia; order Thermoanaerobaculales; family Thermoanaerobaculaceae; genus RBG-13-68-16. The sequence goes on from CAVWFZ010000021.1 coordinate 53,588, forward strand.
GAACGACTCCAACGGCGAGCTCCTCTTCCTCGCCGCCGAGTACCTGCGCTTCACCGGCGACCGCGTCACCGTCGAGGCGGTGTGGCCGCAGGTGGCCGCAGCCGTCGGCTACCTCGACGAGCTGCGGTCACAGCGCCGCACCGGGGCGTACCGCGCGTCGGAGAAGCTTGCGTTCTTCGGCCTCCTGCCCGAGTCGATCAGCCACGAGGGGTACTCGGCCAAAGCGATGCACTCGTACTGGGACGACTTCTGGGCGCTGCGCGGCCTCGCCGACGCGGCCTGGCTCGCCGACTCGCTCGGGCACCCCGGGGACGCCGCGCGTTGGACCGCCATTCGTGAAGCATTTCACAAGGACCTCCTGGCCTCGATTGCCCGGGTGCGCGAGGCCAAGGGGCTCGCCTACATCCCCGGGTGCGCAGAGCTGGGGGACTTCGACGCCACCTCGACCACGGTCGCGCTCTGGCCGGCGGGTGCCGACGCCGACCTGCCGCGCGCCGCGCTCGATGCGACCTTCGATCGCTACTGGAACGAGGTCGAGCGGCGCTTTTCCGGCAAAGGAAGCTGGGAGGGGTACACGCCGTACGAGTGGCGCAGCGTCGGTGCCTTCGTCCGTCTCGGGTGGCGCGACCGCGCCGTCGCGCTCGCGTCGTGGCTGATGGCCGACCGGATGCCGCCCGCGTGGAACCAGTGGCCGGAGGTCGTTCACCACGACCGGACAAAGGCGACCTTCCTCGGCGACCTCCCCCACGCCTGGGTCGGCTCGGACTTCATCCGCTCGTTCCTCGACCTGCTCGCCTACGAGCGCGTGCGCGACGGTGCCATGGTCGTCGGCGCCGGCATCCCGCGCGAGTGGCTCGCGGGCAGCGGCCTCGCCGTGCGCGGCCTGTGCACGCCGCACGGCGACCTCTCCTTCCAGGTGCGGGAGGACGGCGAGGCGGTCCGCGTCCGGCTCGAGCCGGGGCTCACCGTCCCACTGGGGGGGATCGTGCTGGACCTTCCGCTGGCGGGCCCGCCCGGCACGGTGACGGTCAACGGGAAGGATGTGACGGCATCCGCGGGCGGCGAGGTGGTGGTCCGGGAGTGCCCGGCGGATGTCGTGATCAGGCCCCAGCTCCACCCACGGACCGGCGAGTCGAAGCCGCGCGGCGGCGACGAGAAGCTCGACGAAGAGGGGAGACCGTGAGTGTAAGGCTGCTCGCCCTCCCCGCAGCGGCGGCGCTGGCGGTCGCCCTTACGGGGAGCGGGGCGGCAGGGGGGGCGGACGTGCCCACAGGCTTCCTCTTCAAATCGCTCAAGGACAGCGGCCGCGAGCTCGCCTACGCGGTGTACGTGCCGCGTGGGTACGACCCTGCGCATGCCTGGCCCCTCATCCTCTTCCTTCACGGGAGCGGCGAGAGCGGCACCGACGGCAGCCGGCAGCTCGCCCAGGGCCTCCCGCGGGAGCTCGTGTGGAGCCCCGACCGCTGGCCGTTCATCGTGGTCATCCCCCAGAAGCCCTCGCAGGACGCCGAGTGGGAGCAGCTCGAGCCCGCGCTGATGGCGATGCTCGCGAGCGCACGGCGCGAGTACAACGTGGATCCCGCGCGCCTCCTCCTCACCGGCCTCTCGCAGGGCGGCCACGGTGCCTGGGTGCTGGCCGCCCGCCACCCGGAGCTGTGGGCGGCGGTGGTGCCGGTGTGCGGGTACGGCCCGGTGCGCTCCGCCGCGCCGGGGGTGTTCACCGGCACGGTCGGAGAGCAGGCGCAACCCCTCAAGGGCATCCCGGTGTGGGCGTTCCACGGCGAGGTGGACGACGTCGTCCCGGTCGGGGAGACCCGCGCCATGATCGCGGCGCTCGAGGGTGCCGGGGCGCACCCCCGGATGACGATCTACCCGGGCGTAGGGCATGGCTGCTGGGAGCGCGCCTACGGGGAGCAGGAGCTGCCCGGCTGGCTGCTCGCCCGACGCCGGCCCGCGCCCTGAAGGTCCGCAATCAGGTTCCGCCCTCCCCCGCGAGGGCGGCGCCGTTGGTGCGGATGACCTCCGCGTAGAAGCGCGCGCTCGCCTTGGGTGTGCGCCGCTGGGTGGCGTAGTCCACGTGCACGATTCCGAACCGCTTCGAGGTCCCCTGGTTCCACTCCAGGTTGTCGAGCAGCGACCAGACGAAGTACCCCCGCAGGTCCACGCCGGCCTCAAGCGCGGCACGCGCCGCGCGGAGGTGGTCCGAGAGGTAGGCGAGGCGCTGCGGGTCGTGAACCTCGCCAGAGGCGGGCGGAGGGTCCGGGAACGCGGCGCCGTTCTCCGTCACGTAGACCGGGAGGTCGCCGTAGAGCTTCCTCACCCAAAGAAGGGCGTCCGCGAGCCCCTGCGGGTACACCTCCCAGTCCATCTCGGTGTACACGGACGCCGGCTGCCGCTCCTTGCTCGCCGCGACGGGCCACGCCTCCGGATCGTGCTTCATGACGCCGCGGGTGTAGTAGTTGACCCCGAGGAAGTCGATCTTCTGCCGGATCCCGTCGAGGTCCGAGGCCGGGAAGGTCGGCCACGCCTCCCCGTAGATCGAGGCGAGCTCGCGCGGGTACATGCCAAGGAACACCGGGTCGAGGAACTGCCGGTTCATGTACGCTTCGGCCCGGGCGGTCGCGGCGAGGTCGTCGGCGTTGTCCGACGCGGCGACCTTCGGCTCGAGGTTCACGACGAGGCCGATCTCGTTCCGCCCTCGCGCCCGATACGCCTGCACCGCGGTGGCGTGCGCCCGCAGGAGGTTGTGCGAGGCGATCGGGGCCTCGAAAGGGCTCGCGTGGCCGGGAGCGAGGGTGCCGTGCAGGTAACCGCCGTCGGAGACGACCCAGGGCTCGTTCAGCGTCGCCCACCAGGCGACCCGGTCGTCGAGGGCGGCGAAGAGCACGTCGGCGTAGTCGGCAAACCACTCCGCGGCGTCGCGGTTGAGCCATCCGCCGCGGTCGTCGAGAGCCGCCGGAAGGTCCCAGTGAAAGAGGGTGACGTGCGGCGCGAGGCCCGCCTCGCGCAGCGCATCCACGAGCCGCTCATAGAAGTCGAGCCCCTTGCGGTTCACCCGCCCGGTGCCGTCGGGCAGCACCCGGCTCCACGACACGCTGAACCGGTACGCTTTGAGACCGATCTCGCGCATGAGCGCGACATCCTCGCGCCAGCGTCGGTAGTGGTCGCAGGCGACGTCGCCCGTCTCGCCGGTCGCTACCCGCCCCGGCGTGTGCGTGAAGCGGTGCCAGATGCTGGGCCCGGCCCCGTCGGCGAGGGGCGACCCCTCCACCTGGTAGGCGGAGGTGGCGGCGCCCCACAGGAACCCCTCGGGAAAGACAAACCGCCCTGCCATGCCCTCTCCTCCGCTCATGCCGCCAGGCCCCACTCTGCCCTTGCGGGCAACGCTTTCCGGGCCACGATACCACGCGCTCTGCGACCCGGCAGGGCCCCGCCGGCGATTGACTTGCCGGCCCGGCGGCGCTCTAATGTAAGCGTTTACATCCCGCCGCACCGTGGGCTGCCACGTGGAGGACGCCGCGGTATGAAAACCACGTCGAAGAGAACCGGGCACCCCCCCGAGTCGGGCCGGCCTGCGCCGTTTGCGCCGTCCCGCTACGGCCACTTCTCGGCCGACGGCACCGAGTACCGCATCACGGAGCCGAGCCCCCCGCGCCCCTGGGCGAACATTATCTGCAACCCGAGGCTGGGGCTGGCCGTCAGCCAGGCCGGCAGCGGGTTCACCTGGATCGACAACTCCCAGCTCGGCGTGATTACGCGCTGGCAGCAGGACCTCGTCCAGGACTCCTCGGGGAAGTTCCTCTACGTTCGCGACCGGCACACCGGAGCGATCTGGTCCCTCTCGCCCGCGCCGGTCTGGGTCGCCCACGACCGCTACCTGTGCCGCCACGGGCTCGGCTACACGACCTTCGAGACCGAGTTCGCCGGGATCGCGGCCCGCTGGACGCTGTTTGCGCACGCCCGCGAGACCGCCGAGCTGTGGCTGGTGGAGCTCGTCAACGAGAGCGACCGCGCGCGCAGCCTCGACCTCTGCGCCTACCTGGAGTGGAACTGCGGGGTGGCGCCCTCGCCCCGCCGGGAGTTCACCAAGCTCTTCCTCGAGACCTCGTTCCAGCCGGCTCGCCGCGCGATCCTTGCCCGCAACCACATGTGGGAGGTCCCGTCGCAACAATTCGGCCACTGGAACACGGACTTCCCCTACGTGGCCGCCCTCGCGTGCACCGAGGAGGTGACCTCGGCCCAGGGCGACAAGGGGGCGTTCCTGGGGCGCAACGGCGGCCTCCGTGCCCCGCGCGCGCTGCAGGAGGACGGCTGGGAGCCGGTGTTCGGAAGGCACTCCGACGCGATCGCGGCGCTGCGCTCGCCCATGGAGCTGAAGCCGGGCGGGTCCCGCACCCTGGGGTACGTGCTGGCGGTGGCCGAGTCGCAGGCCGCCACCGAAAAGCTGACCGACTCCCTGGCCACGGTCGAGGTGATCGGCCGCGCCCTGCAGGAGGTCCGAGCGTCCTGGAAAGCGCGCCTTGCCGCTCACCGCATCGAGACGCCCGAGCCCTCGCTCGACGTGCTGGTCAACGACTGGGTGCGCTACCAGGCGATCTCCAGCCGCCTCTGGGGGCGCTGCGGCTACTACCAGCAGAGCGGGGCCTACGGCTTCCGCGACCAGCTCCAGGACTCGCAGGTCTGGCTCACCATCGAGCCGGAGCGCTGCCGGCAGCAGATCAACCTGCATGCGGCCCATCAGTTCGCCGACGGGTCGGTCTACCACTGGTGGCACCCGCTCTCCGAGCAGGGCCACGTCACCCGCATGACCGACGACCTGCTCTGGCTGGCGCTCGTCACCGCTGCCTACCTCAAGGAGACCGGCAACCTCGACATCCTCCGCGATGCGACGCCGTTTCTGGACGACCCCGGCAAGAAGCCGCTCTCGGAGCACATCCAGCGGGCGTTCGCCCGCGTCTTCCGGCGCACCAGCCCGCGCGGGCTGCCGTACATCGGCGCCGGGGACTGGAACGACGGCCTCTCCTCGGTCGGTCTGGAGGAGCGCGGTGAATCGGTGTGGCTCGCTCAATTCCTGGCTGCACTGCTCTCGGACTGGGCCGAGGTCTTCCGCCGCACCGGGGAGGGCGCCCTCGCGGCCGAGTACGCCCAGCGGCGCGCGGCGCTGGTCGCCGCTGTCAACGAACACGGCTGGGACGGCGCCTGGTACCTGCGGGGCACGCTCGACGACGGCTCCCCCCTCGGCAGCGCCTCCAACCGGGTCGGAAGGATCTTCCTCAACGCCCAGACCTGGGCGGTGCTCGCCGACGTCGCACCGCCCGAGCGGGCGGCAGCGTGCATGGCGGCGGTGCGCAAGCACCTGGTGAGCGAGGCCGGCGCCCTTCTGCTGGCGCCGGCCTACGACACGCCCGTGCCGGAGATTGGCTACATCACCCGCTACGCACCCGGCCTGCGCGAGAACGGCGGCGTCTACACCCACGCCGCCACCTGGGCGATCGCGGCGGCATGCAAGGTGCGGGACCAGGAACTCGTAGGGAGACTGCTCACCGCCATCAACCCGGTGCTCAAGGACCCGGAGCGGTACTGGGCCGAGCCCTACGTGCTGCCCGGCAACGTGGACGGCCCCAGCTCGCCCCACCACGGCCGGGCGGGCTGGACCTGGTACACCGGCTCGGCGGCCTGGCTGCATCGGGTGGTGGCCGAGTGGGTGCTGGGCGTGCGACCGGAGTGGGAAGGCCTGCGCCTCGACCCCTGTCTGCCCCCGGGGTGGAAGCGCGCGAGCGCGGTGCGTCCGTACCGCGGCTCCACCTATGAAATTCAGATCGAGCGGACCCGTGCCATCCCCGACCGAGCGACCGAGGTCACGCTGGACGGGGAAAGGCTGAGGAACAACCTCATCGTCCCACCCTGCCGGCCCGGCGAGCGCCACCACGTGCGCGTCCGCTGCCGGTGACCTCCTCTGCGTCGTCGGTCCCACGCCGCCTCGGGGCCCCAGGTCACCGTTTGTCTCGAACCAGGCGAGGGTGGACGGGAATCTTTCGACGTGGAAAGGATTTACCATAGCGGCATGAACGACGAGCCCAAGAAAGCGGACTCCTTCGGGCCCAACGTCTGGCTGATCGACGAGATGTTCCGTGAGTTCAAGGAGCGCCCCGAGTCGGTCAGCGAGAGCTGGCGGGAGTTCTTCTCGGACTACCGTCCGGCGGCCGGCCGGATCGCCCCGCCGCCGGTGCCCACCGCTCCCACGCCACCCGCCGCACCCACGGAGGCGCCGGCGCCCCCGACGCCGCCCACAGCGGTGCCGATGGTCGGGCCCGCCAGGCGCCTGGTCGAGAACATGCAGGCGAGCCTCTCGGTCCCAACCGCGACCTCGGTGCGCACGATCCCGGTACGCCTGCTGGAGGAGAACCGCACGCTCATGAACCAGCACCTCGCCGAGCTGACCGGTGGCAAGGTGAGCTTCACCCACCTGCTGGCGTGGGCGCTCGTGAAGGCGCTCGCCGAGATGCCCGGCATGCGGTCGCTCTACACCGAGATCGACGGCGCACCGCACCGCGTCGTGGCCGAGCACGTCAACTTCGGCCTGGCCGTGGACGTGCAGCGCCGGGACGGGTCCCGCGGCCTGGTCGTGCCCGGCATCAAGCACGCCGAGACGCTCGAGTTCGCGACGTTCTTCGCGGCGTACAACGAGCTGATCCGCAGGGCGCAGGCCGGCCAGCTCACCCTCGAGGACTTCGCCGACACCACCGTCACCCTCACCAACCCTGGGATGCTCGGCACCACCCAGTCGGTGCCGCGGCTGATGGTCGGCCAGAGCCTGATCCTCGCGGCCGGGAGCATCGGCTACCCGGCGGAGTACCAGCTCGCCGACCCCGCCACCCTCGCCCACCTGGGGGTGAGCAAGGTGCTGACCCTGACCTGCACCTACGACCACCGGGTCATCCAGGGGGCGGAGAGCGCCGAGCTGCTTTCCCGCGTGGCCGCCCTGCTCGCCGGCGAGGACCGGTTTTACGAAGGAGTCTTCACCTCCCTGGCGGTGCCGCACGAGCCGGTGCACATCGCTCGTGACGCGAACCCCTACTTCTCGGAGCGCGGCGTGGACGCGCTGGTCGCCAAGCAGGCCGGCGTCCTCGCACTCATCAACATGTACCGCGTGCGCGGCCACCTGGTCGCCCACACCAACCCGCTCTCGACGGAGATCCCCACCCACCCCGAGCTGGAGCTCGAGCACCACGGCCTCACGGTGTGGGACCTGGACCGCGAGTTCTACACCGGCGGCCTTGGCAGCCGCGCGCGCGCCTCCCTGCGCGAGATCGTGAGCACCCTCCGCGAGGCGTACTGCGGCACGCTCGGCATCGAATACATGTTCATCCAGGAGCCAGACCAGAAGGCCTGGATCCAGAGGCGTGTGGAGGGCGCCGACCCCGGCAAGTGGCTAGACGCCCAGGCCAAGCGCCGGGCGCTCGCAATGCTCAACGCGGCCGAGGCGTTCGAGCGCTTCCTCCACACCAAGTACATCGGCCACAAGCGCTTCTCCCTCGAGGGCCTGGAGTCGCTGATCCCGATGCTCGACCGCCTTCTGTCCGGCGCGGCGGCGACCGGCACCGCGGAGGCGGTCATCGGCATGGCCCACCGCGGCCGGCTCAACGTCCTCGCCAACATCCTCGGCAAGAGCTACGAGAAGATCTTCCGGGAGTTCGAAGGCAACCTCGACCCGCTCTCCCGCGAGGGGACCGGCGACGTCAAGTACCACCTGGGCGCCACCGGTACCTTCCAAGGCCCCGCGGGCGAGTCCCTGCACGTCACCCTCGCCTCCAACCCGAGCCACCTGGAGGCGGTGGACCCGGTTGCCGAGGGCATGGCGCGGGCACTGCAGGACACGCGCGGCGACACCGCGCACGAGCAGGTGCTGCCGATCCTGATCCATGGGGATGCGGCGTTCGCCGGGCAGGGCGTGGTCGCGGAGACGCTCAACATGAGCGCGCTCTCCGGCTACCGAACCGGCGGGACCGTTCACATCGTGGTCAACAACGGCATCGGCTTCACGACCTCGCCGGCCGACGCGCGCTCCTCGGTGTACGCCACCGACGTGGCCAAGATGGTGCAGGCGCCGGTCTTCCACGTGAACGGCGAGGACCCCGAGGCGTGCGTGCACGTCATGGACCTCGCCCTGGCGTTCCGGTACGAATTCAAGAAGGACGTCGTTGTGGATGTGATCGGCTACCGGCGCTGGGGCCACAACGAGGCGGACGAACCGGCCTACACCCAGCCGATCATGTACGCCAAGATCCGCGAGAAGCGCTCGGTGCGCAAGCTCTACACCGAGCGGCTCGTCAACCACGGCGACATGTCGCTCGAGGAAGCCGAAGCAGCGCTCCAGGACTTCCAGGAGCGCATGGAGGCGGCGTTCGCCGCCACCCACGAGAGCGCACCGCCCGCCGCCCCATTTGTGACCGCGCCACCCTCTCCGACCGAGGCCCCGGCCCCGGTGGTCCCGCTCGCGGCGCTCGAGCACATCCTGCAGCGCGCCACCGCCGTCCCCGATAGCTTTCACGTCCACCCCAAGCTTGCGCGTCAGCTCGCCCAGCGCCGCCAGATGCTGGCCCAGGACGTCGTGGACTGGGGCACTGCGGAGCTGCTCGCCATCGGGTCGCTGCTCCTCGAGGGCACGCCGGTGCGGCTCTCCGGGCAGGACTCCCGGCGTGGCACCTTTTCCCAGCGTCACTCCGTGCTGGTAGACCAGCAGACCGGCGCCGAGTACACCCCGCTCCAGCACCTCGCCCCCGAGCAGGCCCCGTTCCTGGTCTACGACAGCCTGCTCTCCGAGTACGCGGTCGTTGGCTTCGAGTACGGCTACTCCGTGTCCCGCGGAGACGCGCTGGTGATGTGGGAGGCGCAGTTCGGCGACTTCTCGAACGGCGCCCAGATCATCATTGACCAGTTCATCGCCGCCGCCGAAGAGAAGTGGGGCCAGCGCAGCAGGCTGGTGATGCTTCTGCCCCACGGCTCGGAGGGCCAGGGGCCGGAACACTCGAGCGCTCGCCTGGAGCGCTACCTGCAGCTCGCGGCCGGCGGGAATCTCCGCGTGGCCGTTCCCAGCGGCGCGGCCCAGTACTACCACCTGCTGCGCGCGCAGGCCCACGCCTCCCGCAGCGTGCCGCTCGTCGTGATGACCCCCAAGAGCCTGCTGCGCGCGGAGGCGGCCAAGAGCCGCGCCGCGGAGTTCACCGGGACGTTCCGGCCGGTGCTGGCGGACCCCACGCCGCCGCCCGAGGCCACGCGCGCTCTGCTATGCACCGGCAAGGTGGCGTTCGACCTGCTGGACCACCGCCGTAAACAGGGTGATACGCGCACGGCGATCGTGCGGGTCGAGCGGCTCTACCCGTTCCCGACCGACGAGCTGGTGGCCCTCCTGCAAACGCTTCCCGCCGTGCGCGAGCTGCGCTGGGTGCAGGAGGAGCCGGCAAACATGGGGGCCTGGAGCTTCGTCGCGCCGCGCCTGCACGAGCTGGCGCCCGAGCTTCCGCTCGTTTACGTGGGCCGCCCCGAGAACCCCAGCCCGGCCACCGGGTCCGCCCGCCTCTTCCAGATCGGGCAGGAGCGCCTGGTGGTGGAGGCGCTGGCTGACGCGCCCGAGGGTGCACCGGCACCGGCCCGCAGCTGAGAAGACTTCGCCGGTGTGACCCGCGGCACCAGATGGAACCACCTCCGCGCACGGACGAGGCCTCACCGCACCGAGGTCACGAGACCCCTCCCTGGTTCCTACCCTCTTCTTGCCTCCGGGGCGGAGCGGTAAGCCTTGCGATCTCGGCGTTCCGCGTCTTCGACCACGCGGGCCACGGGGGTCTAGAGAGCGCGGGCGGGGTGCCAGAAAAGCGGAGCGGAATTGCGGGAGCATCGACGTAGCGACGTCGTGCGCCAGGTACGGCCTCCGCCCCTCCGCGCCGCTTGAGGCGCCAGTCCTGCAGCCCGCGTCTCGCTCCCCACCCACCCGTCCCCCGTGAGGTCACTCCCGCGGAGCGCTGGGGGGCCGGGGGGCACTTCTGCGGCGGGGGGCTGGGTGGTCTGCCGCAGAGCCCCCCGAAACGGATAGCCGCGGGACCCTTGGAAAGCCGTACACTGCGGCTGGTCACATGCGCCGGAGGAGGTCAGACATGGATTTGCCAGATCACTCCCGGACCTACGCTGTCGCTTTTTTCCTGCTGGCGGCGCTGGGCATCGGCTTCCTCTGCTACAGGGTTCTCACACCTTTCCTGGCCGCCATCGCGTGGGCGATCATCCTGGCGGTCGCGTTCCAGGCGCCGTGGGCCTGGCTCGAGCGCAAGCTCCCGAAACGCCGCAACCTCACGGCGATGCTCCTGACGCTGGCCATCGCCCTCATCGTCCTCCTACCCGGTGGCCTCCTGGCCGGCGTGCTTGCGAGCCAGGCGATCGACGTGGCCAACCGCGTCTCGACCAAGCTGAGCTCCCTCAACGTGCGCTCCGTGAGCGACTTTGTTGCCCTCCCGCAGGTCGCGGCCCTGATCGACCACATCCAGACCCAGGTCGGCATCTCGCCGGACGATTTCCAGAAGCTGGCCGCCGGCTTCGTGACCAAGGCGTCGGCCGTCGTGGCCGCGCTGAGCGGCAAGCTCGTGCTCGGGGTGTTCGACGCTGTACTCACCTTCGTGATGGTCATCTTCCTGCTGTTCTTCTTCTTCAAGGACGGGAGGGAGATGGCCAGGGCCGTCTTCGAGATGTTGCCGACCGACCAGGCCGGCAGACAGCGGATCAGCGGCTCCCTGCAGTCCTTGCTTGCGGCCATCTTCCGCGGCTCGCTGCTGTGCGCGCTCGCCCAGGGCTTGACCGGTGGAATCGGCTGGTGGATCGCCGGGCTCCCGTCGCCCGCCCTCGCCGGGGCCGCGATGGTCGTCCTGTCGCTGCTGCCCGTGGGCGGCACGGCGATCGTCTGGCTTCCCGGCGCCGTCTACCTCTGGGCAGCCGGTCGCCCGGGCTCCGCCATCTTCCTCTTCCTCTGGGGCGTGGTCGTGGCCTCGTTCCTCGCCGACAACGTCCTGCGGCCGCTGCTGATCCGGGGGACCGAGGAGCTCTCAACCCTGGTCGCTTTCCTCGGCGTCTTCGGCGGCCTCGCGGCGTTCGGCCTGCTCGGCATCTTCATCGGTCCCGTCGCGCTGGCCCTCGCGACCACGGTGCTCCAGGTGTTGCGGCGGGCGGCGCAGACCGGTGAACCGGTCGCACAGGCATGACGTCACGAGGCGGAGGAACTCCCCATGACCGACCCCTCGTCGCGGCGCGGAGAGGCCGGGAGGCTCAAGGACGAGCCGGTACGCGTCGGTCAAACTGCGCCACTGCCCGGTGCAGAGGGTGATGGTCGGCGGCGAACTCCTCCGGGGCGGGCACGAGAACAACGACGGCGCCAGGGGCAGAGATCGCGGTGTCCGGATTTCCTTCAAGTGCGACTTCTCCAGCAAGTCGTGAACGAGAGGAGGTTTCCATGTTTTCACGCACGGCCAAGAGCACGAGTCTGATCGTGAGCGCGGTGCTGGCCGCCGTGCTGTTCGGTGCCATCGCGACACCGGCCGCGGCGCAGATGCTCGCAACGAACGCCGCGCGAGTCCTGGCCTTTCCGGCCCACGTGGACGCGGTGCTGGCCGCGGCGTACGAGAAGTACAAGGGGTTGAAGGAAGGGGCGAACGCCGACTACATCCCGGCGCTTGCCAAAGTGGACCCCAACATCTACGGCATCGCGCTCGTGACCCTGGACGGTCAGGTCCACACCGCCGGTGACATCGCCTCCGAGGTATCGATCCAGTCGATCTCCAAGGTCTTCACCATGGCGCTGGTCATCCAGGAGCACGGTCCGCAGGCAATCGTCGACACGGTGGGCGTCGACGCGACCGGAGACGTCTTCAACTCCATCGTGGCGATCGAGAAGTATAGGGGCGCGGAGATGAACCCGCTGGTCAACCCCGGCGCCATCGCCGCCACCAGCATGGTCAAGGGTGCCACGTACGACGAGATCTGGAACAAGATCATCGGCTACTACAGCGACTTCGCGGGCCGAGCCCTCTCTGTGAACCAGGACGTCTACAGGTCCGAGACCGAGACGAACCAGCGCAACCAGGCGATCGCCATGCTCATGTTCGCCTACGGGAAGATCAAGGAGAAGCCGCTGCAGGCGACCGACATCTACACGAGGCAGTGCTCGGTGAGCGTGAACGCCAAGGACCTCGCGATCATGGCGGGAACGCTGGCTAACCACGGTAGGAACCCGGCGACCGGCAAGCAGGTCCTGGCGCCGGAGTACGTCCCCAAGGTCCTGGCCGTGATGGCGACCGCCGGGCTCTACGACGACGCAGGAAAGTGGCTCTATGCAACCGGGCTGCCGGCGAAGAGCGGCGTCGGCGGCGGGCTCATCGCCGTCTCGCCGGGCAGGTTCGGGATCGCCGTGATCTCGCCGCCGCTCGACAAGGCGGGGAACAGCGTCCGCGCGCAAAAGGCGATCACGGACATCAGCAACGCGCTGCACGGGAACCCGTACAGCGAGTAGACGAGGCGGATCAGAACTTGTGCCGTCAGGGCCTTGGACCGCCCGGCACGCAGCCGGTGATTGAGCCGCGCGGAAGACCCGCGACCGGCCTTGAGCTCCTCATCGCCGCAGAGCGGGCGCAAGGACGCTCCGAGATGACACGCGTGCAGAGCACGACCTGGGAGGACCCGAAATGTCCGAGAGAGCGACCCGCATCGAGCATGATTTCCTGGGCGAGAAGCGCGTTCCGTCGGACGCCTACTACGGCGTCCAAACGGCGCGAGCCCTCGAGAACTTCCACATCTCGGGTGTGGAGCTGCGTCTCTACCCCAACCTGATCAAGGCGTTCGCGATGGTCAAGCTGGCCGCCGCGCGGGCGAACTTCGACTGCGGCCAGTTCAGCAGCGAGATCCTGGCCGGCATCGAGGGGGCCTGCCAGGAACTGCTCGAGGGCAGGCTCCACGACGAGTTCCGGCTCGACGTGTTCCAGGGCGGCGCCGGCACCTCGACCAACATGAACGCCAACGAGGTGATCGCCAACCGGGCCCTCGAGCTGATGGGCCGAACGAGGGGCGAGTACGCCTATTGCAGCCCGCACGACCACGTCAACGCTTCGCAGTCCACGAACGACGCCTACCCCACCGCCCTGCACATCGGAATGGCCCTCGGAAACGTCGAGCTGGTCGCGGCGATGGAGGAGCTTATCGCGTCGTTCCGTGCCAAGGGGAGGGAGTTCGCTGCGCTCCTCAAGATGGGGCGGACGCAGCTCCAGGACGCCGTCCCCATGACGCTGGGGCAGGAGTTCACGGCGTTCGCCGAGACGCTCTCCGGCGAGATCCTGGCGCTCGAGAGCGTCCAGCAGAACGTCCTCTGCGAGATCAACATGGGGGCGACGGCGATCGGTACGGGGTTGAACGCGCCCCCCGGATACGCCCGCACGTGCGCGGAGCACCTGGCCAAGATCACCGGCTTCCCGATCCGCCTCGCGCCGGACCTGATCGAGGCGACACAGGACACGCAGGCCTTCGTCCTCTACTCCGGCTGCATGAAGAGCCTGGCGATCAAGCTCTCGAAGGTGTGCAACGACCTCAGGCTGCTCTCCTCCGGGCCCCGATGCGGCCTGCGTGAGATCAACCTCCCCCCCAAGCAGCCGGGTTCCACGATCATGCCGGGAAAGGTGAACCCGGTCATCCCGGAGGTCGTCAACATGGTCTGCTTCCGGGTCATCGGAAGCGACCTGACCGTCTCGATGGCGGCCGAGGCCGGCCAGCTCCAGCTCAACGTCTTCGAACCCGTCATCGCCGCCTGCATCTTCGAGGCGCAGACGATGTTCATGAACGCGGCGCACGCGCTGCGGGTCCACTGCGTCGAAGGGATCACCGCCAACCCGGAGATCTGCCGGCGCTACGTCGAGTACAGCATCGGCACGGTGGCCGCCCTCAACCCCGTGATCGGCTACGACAAAGCCACCGAGCTGGCGACCGAGGCGATGACGACCGGCCGCGGGATCATCGAGCTGGTCCGCGAGAAGAAGCTCCTGTCCGAAGATCAAATCGCGAAGATCCTCGACCCCACCGCGATGACGGGCCAACGGCGCCCCGCATGAGTCGCACTCCAGCCGTCCTGCGCGCTCCTCCGACGGTCGGCCTTGCCGACCTCGCGCTGGCTGCAAGCATCATGGCTTTCAACCCGCCCGTGGATCTCGTCTTCGGCACGCCGCGTTTGATGCCGATGGCCCGCTGACGAAAGAAAAGGGGAATGGAGTTTTTGCAATCTCGCCCAGGCATGACCCGCAACGGGGTACCCGCAGGTCCGCCCGGGAAGAAGGAGGTTCACCCATGTCGGAACGCTCGCTGATCTCTCTTGCTCTCGCCGTCCTCATCGCGGTCGCGACCGCTCCCTCGGGCATCGCCGTGCCGCAGGTCACCGCGCCCACGGCCGCACCTGCCGCCGCGCTGGCGCTCGCGAGAATCGTCATCCTCGCCACCGGCGGCACCATCGCAGGAGCCCAGCCCAAGGAGGGTGAACCCGCCTACAGGTCCGCAAGCCTCCCCATCGAATCGCTCGTCAAGGCCGCGCCAGGGCTCGACACCCTGGCCACGATCACCGGCGAGCAGATCGCGAGCATCGGCAGCCAGGACATGAACGACTTCGTCTGGTTCAAGCTCGCCCGGCGCGCCGGCCAACTCCTGGCCTCCCCCGACGTCGACGGCATCGTGGTAACCCACGGAACCGACACCCTCGAGGAGACCGGGTACTTCCTGGACCTCGTCCTCAAGAGCGAGAAGCCCGTCGTGCTGGTGGGTTCGATGCGGCCTGCGTCCTCCCTGAGCGCCGACGGCCCGCTCAACCTCTACAACGCGGTGGCGGTTGCCGCCGACCGCGCCACCCGGGGACGCGGCGTCCTGGTTGTCCTCAACGACGAGGTACACGCGGCGCGCGATGTCCAGAAGACCAACACGACCGCGGTGCAGACCTTCCTCTCGCCCAACCGCGGCAAGCTCGCCGAGGCCTACTACGGAAAGGTGCGCTACTTCAACGTAAGGACGACCCGCCACACGACGAATAGCGAGTTCTCCCTCGACGGGCTCGACGCCCTCCCACGTGTCGACATCGTCTACGCCCACGAGGGCGTGGACCGCACGATGGTCAGGGCCGCCGTGGCCGCGGGGGCGAAGGGGATCGTGCTCGCCGGCGTAGGCGACGGCAATGCGAGCAAGGACATGATCGACGCCCTCGTGGAGGCAACCAAGAGGGGCGTGGTGGTCGTCCGCAGCACCCGGGTGGGAAGCGGCATCGTGCGGCGCGACATCGAGCTGGACGACGACGCCCTGGGGTTCGTCGCCGCGCTGGAGCTGAACCCGCAGAAGGCGCGGGTGCTGCTCCGGATGGCTCTGACGAAGACCAGCAACATCCGCGAGATCCAGCGCATCTTCGAGCAGTACTGATACCGATCCCGGTGACTCGACGCCGCGGACCTGGGCCCGGCAGGGGTGCCGGAGGCGGCGCGATTCTACAGTCGTGTCCCCTCCTTGCCGGGGCAGACGAGGCGGCGCTCGCTCCCCGACCGGTGTCCGGGTGGGCAACGCGGTTTCTGGCGCGTCTCCGACCGCGTCCTCGGTCACAGCGATGGTAATCTAATTGTTCAGGTCTGCAGGGCGCGCTCGCTCGAGCGAGGGGTGGTAGATAGGATGAGGCATTGACGGCCATCCACATAAACCTCCTGTCCACGCTCATCATCGCCATGACCGTTCTGTTCGGCCGCCAGGCGCAGGTGAGCCAGCGGTCGCTGCTCAAGCGCTTCAGCATCCGGGCGCCGGCCGTCGGCGGGTGCCTGATCGCCGTGGTCCTGGCGGCTGGCGATGGCGTTCGCGACGGCGGGCCCGATCCTCGGCGGCATCCTCGGGGGCCCCGTACCGGAGTTCCTCATCAGGCGCCACAGGCACTCGGTATCCGCACCGGCGTTCACGCCAGGCGGGGCGGCGGCGGCGCTGTGGTTGATACCGTGAAGAAGCTCGTCCCGGCGGTTGCCCTCCGCAATCGCTTGACGGGGGACGACGTGGAGAACGCAAGTCCCTTCGCCAAGCGCTCCGCGCCGAGTTTGGAGGGCTGATGCCACTGCCCGACCACAAGACCAAGATCGTCGCCACCATCGGGCCGGCCTCCGATGCGCAGGAAACGCTCGAGGGCCTCATCCGCGCCGGGCTGGACATCGCGCGGCTCAACTTCTCGCACAGCGACTTCACCGGCCACGCCGACCGCATCGCCCGCATCCGGGCGGCGGAGCGCGCCACCGGCCGGCGCGTCACCATCATGGCCGACCTGCCGGGCCCGAAGATACGCGTCGGGCGGATCGAACCGGAGCCGATCCAGCTCCGCTCCGGCGATACCTTCACGCTCACCACAGAAGAAACCGTGGGCGACGCCAGCCGCGTCTCGATGAGCTTCCAGCGGCTGCCCAAGGTCGTGAAACCGGGCAACCGACTCTTCCTGAACGACGGCCTGGTCGAGCTCGCCGTCGTTTGTATTGCGGGGAACGACGTTCAGTGCAGGGTTACGGCGGGCGGTGAGCTCAGCTCGCGCAAGGGGCTCAACCTGCCCGGAATCGACCTCGGCATCAGCGCCTTCACCGACCACGACCGCATCTGCCTTGAGTTCGCGCTTGACCACGGCGTGGAGGCTGTCAGCCAGTCGTTCGTGGAGACGGCGGTGGACATCGAGGCGGTGCGCGCTGCCGCCACAGCCGTTCGCAAGCGGCCCTTCGTGATCGCCAAGATCGAGCGGTCAGGCGCGCTCGACCACTTCGACGAGATCCTCAACGCGGCGGACGGCATCATGGTGGCGCGGGGCGACCTCGGCGTCGAGGTGCCGATCGAGGAGATCGCCATCACGCAGAAGCAGCTCATCGCCAGGACCACCCTGGCAGGAAAACCGGTCATCACCGCAACGCAGATGCTCGAGTCCATGGTGTCCAGCCGGCTCCCGACCCGCGCGGAAGCCACCGACGTCGCCAACGCCATCCTGGACGGCACCGATTGCCTCATGCTCTCGGGCGAGTCGGCGATTGGGAAGTACCCCGAGGAGGCCGTGGCCATGCTCGCCAGGATCGCGAGGGCAACGGAAGCCCGCCGGCCCCAGACCCGCCTGAACGATCTGCGCGAGCTCTGCCTGCAGCAGAAGCCTTCCACGGCGGCCGAGGCGATTGCCTCCGTCGTGGAGCACGCGCTGGAGGCCGTGCCACCTGCGGCGTTGTTCGTTCCAACCCGCACCGGCATGACCGCGCGACTGATCTCGCGGTTCAAGCCCTCGCCGTGGATTGTCGCCGTCAGCCGTGATCCCGGCGTGTGCCGGGGGCTGGCGTTCTCCTACGGCGTGTACCCGGTCGAGCTCGCCTCGGACCCGGAGAACTGGCGCGACTTTGCCACGGGGTGGATCCGCGAACACCGGGTACCCGGCTCCATCGCCATGCTCGTGGCGGGCCCGTCGGAGCACCACCCCGACGCGAACCACCGTATCGAGTTCATGAGCGTGGGGTGAAAGGACCCACAAGACACCGACGGCGTCGGGGTCCGGCGCGGCCGCGCCCAGCGACACGACTACAATGGCTCAACGGCCAGCACCGCACAAGAAGACAATGTCGCCCGAGAGACCTCGGCAGGAGCTGCACGTGGAGGAAACAGGAAACCTGAAGAGATTGGCCAAGACGGCCCACGGGCCCGCGAAACCCTCGCGCGTCAGCCAGGGCAACGACTTTACCGCCCGGTACGTCGACGCCGGCAACGACGGCGGCAACTCTCGTCCGTGACGGGCACGAGCGACACGAAAGGATCACCAGCATGACCACAAGGATCAAACCCCTCACCGAGCGGCGGGCCTGGAACGCCCTCGAAGCCCACCACACGAAGGTGAGGGAACTGCACCTTCGAGAACTGTTCGCCCAAGACCCCGGGCGCGGCGAGCGGATGACGGTCGAGGACGTTGGGCTCTTCCTTGACTACTCGAAGAACCGCATCAACGACGAAACCCTCACGCTGCTGCTTCAGCTCGCCAAGGAATCCGACCTACGAGCGCGGATCGACGCGATGTTCCGCGGCGAAAAGATCAACATCACGGAGAACCGGGCCGCCCTGCACGTGGCGTTGCGCGCCCCGCGCGGGGCGTCCATCGTCGTGGACGGCGAGAACGTGGTGCCGCAGGTCCACGCCGTGCTCGACAGGATGGCCGCCTTCTCCGACCGCGTCCGGAGCGGGGCGTGGAAGGGCCACACCGGCACGCGCATCCGCAACGTCATCAACATCGGCATCGGGGGCTCCGACCTCGGGCCGGTGATGGCCTACGAGGCACTCAAGCGCTACAGCGACCGCACGATGACGTTTCGCTTCGTCTCCAACCTCGACGGCACCGACTTCGCGGAAGCGGTCCGTGATCTCGACCCGGCGGAGACACTGTTCATCGTCTCCTCGAAGACCTTCACGACGCTGGAGACGATGACGAACGCCCGCTCGGCCCGCGACTGGTCGCTTGCGGACCTCGGGGGCGACGAGAAGTCGGTGGCCAAGCACTTCGTCGCCGTCTCGACCAACGCCAAAGAGGTTTCGAACTTCGGCATCGACGCCGCCAATATGTTCCCCTTCTGGGACTGGGTCGGCGGGCGCTACTCCATGGACTCGGCGATCGGCCTCTCGACGATGCTCGCGATCGGCCCGGAGAACTTCCGCGCCCTGCTGGACGGCTTTCACCGGATGGACGAGCACTTCCGCACCGCGCCGTTCGAGCGCAACCTGCCGGTGCTCATGGGCCTCCTGGCCGTCTGGTACAACAACTTCTTCGGTGCGCAGACGGTCGCGGTCCTGCCGTACGAGCAGTACTTGAAGCGCTTCCCGGCGTATCTGCAGCAACTGACGATGGAGAGCAACGGCAAGCACGTCACGCTGGATGGGACCGTGCTGGTCTACGAGACGGGCCCCATCTACTGGGGCGAGCCGGGGACCAACGGCCAGCACTCCTTCTACCAGCTGATCCACCAGGGAACCAGGCTCATCCCGTGCGACTTCCTCGCGTTCGTGGAGCCGCTCAACCCCCTCGGCCGCCACCACGAGATGCTCCTCGCCAACGTCTTCGCCCAGACCGAGGCGTTGGCCTTCGGCAAGACACCGGGCGAGGTCAAGGCGGAGGGCACACCGGACTGGCTCGTGCCGCACCGGGTCTTCGAGGGCAACCGGCCGTCCAACCTAATTCTCGCCCAAAGGCTCACCCCGCAGGCGCTCGGCACGCTCGTCGCTCTCTACGAGCACTCCGTCTTCACCCAGGGCGTCGTCTGGAACATCGACTCGTTCGACCAGTGGGGCGTCGAGCTCGGCAAGGTGCTGGCCCAGCGCATCATCCCAGAGCTCGAGAGCAAGGACGAGCCCAGCCTCCGCCACGACGACTCCACCAACAACCTTATCCGTCGCTACCGGAAGCTCAAGCGGGGATTGTGAGCAAGCCGGGTCTCGACGACATCGCCCAGCTCCGGCGCCGCGCCGGCGTGATCTCGGGTCTGCAGCCTCCCCTGCGCCTCACGGCCACAGGAAGCGCGTCAGGACGGTGAAGGCGCGGTCCACGTCGTCCTTGGCCAGCACGAAGGTCAGCTCGCGGTAGGTCGAGACCACCTCGACGACGTTGAGGTCGTGAAACGCCAGCTGCTTCAACAGGGTGTAGTGGACGCCCGGCACGCTCACGCTGCGCGGCGGCAGGGTAATCACGATGGCCGAAAGGTTGTCGAGCTGGCTGATCAGTCGCTCCGAGCGGAAGACCTCCTCGATGCGCTTCGCGAGCTTGGCGCTGGCGATGACGGTGACCTCGTAGACACCCTGGGTGAAGGTCAGGAAGACGTCGCGCTCCTTCGTCATCGTGTGGAGCAGCTCTCGCTGCCTCTCCAGCACCGTGGGCGAGCTGCGGAACGTGAACTCCACGAGGTTCGAGCGCACCGTCAGGTCGCGCATCTGCCTCAGGAGCTTGACGGTGCCGGTGCTCTTTGCCGTCACGCGGGGGGCCAGGCGCTTGAGGGCCATCATGACCGAGGCATCGCTCGTGGTCTTGTGCAGCGCGCGCTCGATCTCGGGCCTGAGCCTGCGCGCCAGCGCCGAGAGGTTGAGGATGCCGGTGACCAGCCCCTCCTCGAGGAACGGCGACTCCCGGACGATCTGCTCCACGACGGCAGCCACCGTGATCATGTTAGAAATTTAACAAACGTTTCAAAAACTGTCAAATTCTCGGAGAAAGTTGACACGCGGTCTCGCTCTCCCCTAGAACGCCGCCCCGTGAGGGGGAACACGAGATGAGCGCACCACAAGCCAACTGCCCGGTGTGTGACGCGGTTGTCAACCTGCAGGTGGACGTCAGCGAGGCGGAGGTTGTCCGCTGCGGCGACTGCGGGTCCGACCTGGAGGTGCAGTCGCTGGAGCCTCCGCTCCTGGCCGAGGCGCCTGCCGAAGAGGAAGACTGGGGCCAGTGATGCTGCGCATCCTCGACAGCACGCTGCGAGAGGGCGAGCAGACGCCCGGCGTCTACTTCGACGTCCACATCAAGCTGGCCATCGCCGAGCTGCTCGCCGAGATCGGCGTGGACATCATCGAGGCGGGGCACCCCGCGGTGACGGACGAGATCCACCAGGCGGTGCGCCAGATCGCCGGGCGCGGCCTGCGCTCGATGGTCGGGGCGCACGCCCGATCCCTGGAGCAGGACGTCGAGACGGCCATCGCCTGCGGAGTTCAGTTCCTCGGGATCTTCTACTGCGTGTCGGACACGCGCCTCTCGGACCGGGCGACGAGGCTTGACGAGGCAGTGGCCAGGATCGCGGCCGTCATCCGGAAGGCAAAGGCGAGGAAGCCCGACCTGGTGATCCGGTACACACCCGAGGACGCCGTCCGCTCGCCGTTCGAGAACGTCGTGACCGCCGCCTCGGCGGCGTGCGAGGCCGGAGCGGACGTCATTAGCATCGCCGACACGACGGGGTTCATGATCCCGGGTACCGGCCGCAACATGTACGACTACGTGAGCCGCCTCCGGCAGGAGCTGGACCGGCGGGGGTTCGAACCGGCCGTTGCCGTGCACTGCCACAACGACCGGGGTCTCGCGCTCGCCAACGCGCTTGACGGGTTCAGGGCCGGGGCGAGCATCATCGACGCTGCCGTCCTAGGGCTCGGGGAGCGGGCGGGCATCGTGGATCTGGGCACGCTCCTGGCGGTGCTGGCGAGCGATTTCGGCCAGGAAGGGCGCTGGAACCTCACGCTGCTGCCAGAGCTGTACCGTCTCGTCAGCCAGTACGCCCGCGTGAGCGTCCCCGTGAACCTGCCGGTCACCGGAAGGAACGCCTTCACCCACTGCGCCGGTGTCCACACCCAGGCCGCGATCCGCAACCCGATGCACTACCAGAGCCTCGACCCCGCGATCGTCGGCCGCGAGCCCGAGATCGCTCTCGATCACATGGCCGGCATGGCGGCTCTGCGCTTCTCGCTAGCCGCGATCGGGCGGCCCGAGCTGACGGACGAGCTCGCCCGGCAGATCCTCAGGCGCGTGAAGGAGGTCGGCCAGTCCGGACGGACCGTGGACCTCAGGGAGCTGCAGTACATCGTCCTCGCGGTCGAGGAGCAGGAACGCGGCCTCGACCAGCTGCAGAGGGCGGCCTCATGAGAATCGGCTTCCTGCACTCCCTCGTCCGCAAGGACGAGAAGTTGCTGCTCGACGAGTTCGCCGCCCGACCGGGGGTCACGGTCGTCATGGTGGACGACCGCGAGATCGTCTTCACGCTCGGCCGGCGGCCGTTCGACTTCGACGTGGTCATCGAGCGCTGCATCAACCACTCGCGCGCCCTGCACGCGCTGCGCCTGTTCGAAAGCGTGGGCGTGAGGTGCGTCAACCGCTCGCAGGTGGCCGTCACCTGCGGCGACAAGTTGCTCACCTCGATCGCACTCCAAGAGCACGGCGTGCCGCAGCCCGAGGTGCGCGTGGCGTTCACACCCGAGTCGGCACTGCAAGCCATCGAGGAAATGGGGTACCCGGTGGTCCTCAAGCCGGCGGTCGGCTCGTGGGGCAGGCTCCTCGCCAAGGTGAACGACCGCGACGCCGCCGAGGCGCTCCTCGAACACAAGACGACCCTGGGCTCCTACCACCACTCGGTTTTCTACATCCAGGAGTACGTGGAGAAGCGCGGTCGCGACATCCGCGCGTTCGTGGTCGGCGACGAGTGCGTCGCGGCGATCTACCGCACCTCCGAGCACTGGATCACCAATACCGCGCGCGGCGGCCGGGCGAGCAATTGCCCGGTCACGCTGGAGCTCGCCCGGATTGCCCTGGCGGGCGCGCAGGCGGTGGGTGGCGGGGTCGTCGCCCTCGACATCTTCGAAACCGACCACGGCTACCAGGTCAACGAGGTCAACTACACCATGGAGTTCAAGAACTCGATCGCGCCCACCGGCGTGAACATCGCGGCCAAGATCGTGGATTTCGTCGTCCGGCAGGGGGAGCGGGCGGCGTGAGCGCCCTGCGCGCTTCCATCGCCGGCGGCTCGGGGTACGTCGGCGGCGAGTTGCTCCGGTTGCTCCAGGCCCACCCGGCCGTCGAGGTCCAGCAGGTCACGTCGGAGAGCCACGTCGGCGAGCCAGCCAGCCGCCTGCACCCCAACCTGCGCAGGCTGACGGCGCTCCAGTTCTGCACCCTCGGCGACCTCAAGCCCTGCCACACGCTTTTCCTCTGCCTGCCCCACGGCCGCGCCCAGGAGGTGATCCAGGACCTCCTGCCGCTCGCCGAGCGGATCATCGACCTCTCGGCGGACTTCCGGCTCAAGGACACGAACGCCTACGAGCGCTGGTACGGCGCAGCCCACAAACGGCCCGATCTCCTGGGCCAGTTCGTGTACGGCATCCCCGAGCTGCACCGGGAGGAGATGCAAACGGCCACGCTGGTCTCCAGCGCGGGGTGCAACGCCACCGCGGTAGTCCTGGCATTGCACCCGCTGTTCGCGAACGGCGTGGCCGAGGCTGGGCGGACCGTGGTCGAGGCCAAGGTGGGATCCAGCGAGGGCGGCGCCGCCGTGTCCCCCGCCTCGCACCACCCGGTGCGGGCCAATTGCGTGCGCTCGTACAAGCCCACGGGCCACCGCCACACCGCCGAGATGCTCCAGGAGCTCGGCCTCGGGGAGGACGGGGAGCTCCACTTCTCCGCCACCGCCATCGACATGGTGCGCGGTGTGCTAGCCACCTGCCACGTCTTTCTCAAGGAGGATCTGCCCGAGCGCGAGATCTGGAAGCTCTACCGCGAGGCGTACGGCCGCGAGCCCTTCGTCCGCATCGTCAAGGAGCGCGAGGGGATCTTCCGTCTTCCCGAGCCCAAGCTCCTCTGGGGCACCAACGGCTGCGACATCGGATTCGAGCGCGACGGCCACGGAAACCGCCTGGTGGTGCTCACCGCGCTCGACAACCTCATGAAGGGAGCCGCCGGGCAGGCGGTCCAGGCGTTCAACATCATGCACGGCCTCCCCGAAACCACGGGCCTCGAGTTCCCGGGCCTGTATCCGATCTGAAGCCATGTGCCGCCTGCTCGCCGTCAAGGACCGCCGGCCTTTCGCCATGTCGCCCATCCTGGCGAGCTTCGCCGAGATGGCGCACCGCAGCCGCGAGTACCAGGGGGACGGGTGGGGCTGTGCCTGGCACGACGGCCACGGCTGGCAGCTCCACCGCAGCGTCACGCCGGTCTGGGCGGACGACCTCGCCCGGTTCGGTGCGACGCGCCTGCTCCTCGCCCATGCCCGCTCGGCGTTCCGCAACGAGGGGATCCAGGTCGAGAACAACATGCCGTTCATCGAGGACCGCCTGGCGTTCGCGTTCAACGGCGAGCTGCACGGGGTGCGGATCCGGGAGGCGGGCCGCATCGGCGCCGAGAAGCTCTTCAACACCATCCGCCGCGTCACCAACGGCAGCGTCGCCGACGGCCTCGCCAAGGCGGCAAAGGTCATCCGCAGGCGCAGCGCCTACGTCAGGGCCATGAACGTGCTGCTTTCCGACGGCGAGACCATCTACCTGCACTCGTTCTTCAGCGAGCAGCCCGAGTACTTCACGATGCACGTCGCGCGCAGCAACGGGCGCCTCGTGATCTGCTCCGAGCCGCTGCCCGTGGAGGCCGGGTGGCAGCCTCTGCCAAACGACACCCTGGAGGCGTTCGGATGATCATTATCAAGATCGGCGGCGGCCGGGGAATCAACCTCGCGGGGATCGCCCGGGACCTCGCTCATCTGGACGCGGAGGCCATCGTGGTCCACGGCGCGAACGCGTTCCGCGACGAGCTCGCGAACCGGCTCGGGCGGACTACCACCCGGGTAACGTCGATGTCCGGCTACGTGAGCGTGCTCTCCGACGAGGCCGCGATCGAGCTGCAGTTCATGGCCTACGCCGGCCTGCGCAACAAGCAGATCGTCCAGGAGCTCCAGAAGGCGGGGATCAACGCGGTCGGTCTCTCGGGCCTCGATGGACGCGTCATTCAGGGGCGCCGCAACCAGGGCATCCGCGCGCAGGAAAACGGCAAGGTCCGGATTCTCCGCGACCTCTCCGGCAAACCCCAGTCCGTGAACCGGAACCTGCTGCGGGCCCTCCTCGGCCTCGGCTGCACGCCCGTACTCACCGTGCCGATCGCGGACGAGTCAGGGGCCGCCATCAACTCGGAAAACGACGACATCGTGACGGTCCTGCAGCGGGAGATGAACGCCGAGTGCGTGGTGCAGCTCATCGAGGCGCCCGGACTGCTGCGCGATGCGTCCGACCCTTCCTCGGTGATCCCGGCGTTGACGTTGCAGGAGCTGGCGAGCTGGGAGGCCACCGCCGAGGGCCGGATCCGGCGAAAGCTGCTCGCCCTTCGCCGCCTGCTCGAGGGCGGGACCGCGCGTGTCATCGTCGCAGACGGGCGCGGCGAGCACCCGGTGGCCGACGCGCTCTCGGGGCTGGGCACCGCCCTCTCTCCGACAGGGGTCGAACCGGCGGCCGGGCTCTTAGGATAGGCGATGGCCAATCACACCACCCTCCAAAGAGAGTTCATGGTCAACCTCTACCCCAACCGGGGTTTGACCCTTGTGCGGGGCGAGGGCGTTGAGCTGATCAGCGACACCGGCGAGCGCTACCTCGACATGGCCACCAACTACGGCGTGAACATCTTTGGCTACCGGCATCCCGCCCTCGAGCGCGCGGTGGTCGGCCAGTGGCAGGCGCTCCCCAACCTCCATTGCAGCTTCACGAGCGACGTCCGGGCGCAGGCCTCGAGGGCACTCGCCACCCGCGTCGGAGCCGAGCCGGGCCTGGTGTACTGGTCCAACTCGGGCGCCGAGGCGATCGAGGCGGCGCTCAAGTTCGCGGCGATGTCCACCGGCAAGAAGCGCCTGGTTGCCTGCCGGCACGCCTACCACGGCAAGACCCTTGGCGCCCTCTCGGCAACGTGGGGCGCCAAGTACCGCGCGGCGTTCGAGCCGCTCCTTTGGGAGTTCACCCACGTCGAGTTCGACGATCTTTCTGCGCTCGAAGCGGCCATCGACGAGCGGACGGCGGCGTTCATCGTCGAGCCGGTCCAGGGGGAGAGCGGCGTGATCCTGCCCCGCCCCGGCTACCTCCGCTCGGTCCGCGAGGCGTGCGACGCCCGCGGGATCCTGCTCATCCTCGACGAGGTGCAGACCGGCACCGGCCGCACCGGGCGCTTCCTAGCCGCCGAGCACGAGGGCGTGCATGCCGACATCGTGTGCCTCGGCAAGGGCCTCGCCGGGGGGGTGCCGGTGGGGGCCACGGTGGTGACGAAGGAGATCGCGGCACGCTTGCCGCGTGGCTCGCACAGCTCGACGTTCGGCGGCAGCCCGCTCGCCCTCGCCGGCGTCCTCGCGGTTCTCGAGGCGCTCGACGACGTCACGCTCGCGCGCGTCGCCTCACTCGGGAACGACTTCGTGGAGTCCCTGCGTCGGGTTGAGCACGACCTCATCGCCGACGTCCGCGGCCGTGGGCTCATAATCGGGGTCGAGGTGCGCGAGCGCCGGGATGACATCCTCCGCGCCCTGCAAAGGCGTAAGCTCCTGGCCATCCCCGCTGGCGGTACCGTGGTTCGTTTCCTGCCTCCCTACACGATCGGCGAGGAACACGTCGAGCGCGCCGTAGAGACGCTGGCGGCCGTGCTGCGAAGCCTGTAACGGACCGGGCGGAGCGCTACCCGGCAGGCGTCTCGTCGCGCGTGAGTCGCTTTCTCTCCCAGTACGCGAAAAACGGCAGAGACGTGAGCAGGAGGGCGATCCCGATGACGGCGTTTCGGGTGTCCCGGAGCATGGTGTTGACGATCAGCCAGAGAGCTATGGCCACGAAGGCGAGGGTGGCGTAGGGGTACCCCCAGGCGCGGTAGGCTCTCGGCGCATCCGGCATCTTCCGCCTGAGGACGATCACGCACAGCGCCGTAAGGGCGTAGAAGAACCAGGAGGTGAAGATGACGTACGAGATGATCTGTTCGAACGTCCCGCTCAGCGTCAGCACGGAGCCCCAGACCCCGAGGGTGAGGATGGCCACATGAGGCGTACGGAAGCGCGCGTGCACCTCGCCGAACGCCCTCGCGAAGGTCCCGTCGGCCCCCGCCGCAAAGATCGCCCGC
This sequence comes from Thermoanaerobaculaceae bacterium, assembly GCA_963754345.1. GTDB lineage: Bacteria > Acidobacteriota > Thermoanaerobaculia > Thermoanaerobaculales > Thermoanaerobaculaceae > RBG-13-68-16. Next base: position 80,259 of record CAVWFZ010000021.1, read on the forward strand.
GGCCCCGTCAGCACGATCCCGTTCTCGGCACCGAACGTCGAGCACAGGATCCCCGCCACCACCAGCGACGCCCCCACCGGGCCCAGCACGGTGCGGGCCACGTCGGCTGCGATCCTGGGCGAGCCGGGCATCGCCCCGATCGGGATCACATACGCGTACGCCATGTTGGCAGCAAGGTAGATCACGATCACCACGACCGACCCGATCAGCAGGGACAGCGGCACGTTGCGGCGGGGATCCCTGATCTCGCCTGCACTCAGCGTCACCACGTGCCAGCCGTCGTAGGCCCACAGCGCGGAGATCATGGCGAGGCCGAATGCGGCGCTCGTCTCGCCCGTCCACCGCTCCGGCCACCACGGTGCGAAGTTGGCCGCGCTGCCCTTGCCGGAAACGGCCACGGCGCCGATCAGCCCCACCAGCGCGGCAACCTTGGCCGTCGTCAACAACGTCGTCACCCATCCGGAAAGCCTGACGCCGCGGACGTTGATCGCGGTCACGAACGCGATGGCCACCATGGCGACGAGCTGGATCCACCCGAGGGAGAACGTCATGGAATGCTCGAAGAGGTGCCAGTTCCGCGTGAAGAAGCTCCTCTGGGGCGACAACACGGGGAAGAAGTAGCCCAGAAAGGTGGCGAAGGCCACGGCAACGGCGGCCGCCGAGCCCGCCTTGTTGATGAAGAACTCGTTCCAGGCGTACATGAACGCCCACAGCCGCCCGAAGCTGTGGCGGAGAAAGACGTACGGGCCCCCCGCCTGAGGGAGGATCGAGCCGAGCTCCGCAAGCGTCACGGCCCCGAAGAGCGTCAGCAAGCCCGCGAGGATCCAGACGAGCATGATCGGACCCATCACGTGCAGGTAGCCCGCGATCGCGGCCGGCACGATGAAGATGCCCGAGCCGATCATCTGGTTCACGTGGATCGCGATGCCCTCGCGCAGGCCGAGGGCTCGCAGCAGCTCAGGCTTCTCCATGCGTTCCGCCATGTGTGTCCCGGGTGTTTCCGCCGTACGTCCCGATGTCCCTGCTCCGAATCTTAGCAGTCAACTGGACAGGTCGCCCGTCGCGGCAAAGCTGACCCTCGGGCCGCTTCGGCTCTGCAATGGTTGACCGGTCCGGTACACTCATCCGGCAGTGGACGGTTTCCCGAGGGCAGGTGTGGCTCGCATGTTTTCCACCGAGGCACGTCCTGGCGCTGTGCCGAGACGGCGCCGGCGTTCGATGCCAAAACGACAAAGGAGGGCCTCATGATCACGCGGACTCTTCTGGGGAGAATCTCCACCCTCACCGCCGTCGTGCTGCTCGCGGCCGGTGCCGGCCTCGCGCAGACCCCGCCGGAGAAGTTCTTCGGCTTCGCAATCGGGGCCGACAGACAGCTCGCCGACTACACCCAGATCCGTGCCTACCTCAACACCCTCGCACGGGAGTCGAAACACCTGAGGGTCTTCGATATCGGCCCGACGACCCTCGGCAAGCCGATGGTGATGGCGGCAATCTCCTCCGAGGGAAACATCGCGAAGCTCGACCGCTTCATCGAGATTTCCAGGCGGCTCCGCGACCCGCACACCCTGCCGTTCGAGGAGGCGAAGAAGCTCGCCCAGGAGGGCAAGGTCCTGCTCCTGGTCACCTGCAGCATCCACGCAACCGAGATCGCGGCGTCGCAGATGTCCATGGAGCTTGCGTACAAGCTGGTGAGCGGCAACGCGCCGATCGATCGCAGGGCGCTCGACGACGTGGTCGTCCTGCTGATCCCGACGATCAACCCGGACGGCCACCAGATGGTGACCGAGTGGTACCGCAAAAACGTAGGCACCAAGTACGAGGGCGGTGCCATGCCGTGGCTGTACCACCCCTACGCCGGTCACGACGACAACCGGGACTGGTTCATGTTCAACCTTGCCGAGACCCGCGCCGTGACCAAGGTGCTCTACCACGACTTCTTCCCCCAGGTGAGCATCGACGAGCACCAGATGGGCTCCACCGGCGCGCGCCTGTTCCTGCCGCCGTACATGGATCCTCCCACTGGGACCGTCGACCCCCTGGTGTGGCGCAGCATCAACATGCTCGGCTCAGCGGTTGCGTACAACATGCAGAAGCAGGGTTTCAAGGGGCTGGTCAACGGCCGCAGCTACACCGGGTGGTGGATCGGCTCGGCCTCCGACACACCGTGGCTGCACGGCACGATCGGTCTCCTCTCCGAGATGGCCTCGGCCCGTATCGCGAGCCCGATCTACATCGAACCTGGCGAGATCCCTCAGGACTACGCGGAGAGGCGGATGGAGTTCATCGACCCGTGGCCGGGAGGGTGGTGGCGGCTGCGCAACCTCGTGGACTACGAGCTGACCCTCACCTTCAGCCTGATCGACACGGTCGCGCGCTACCGGCAGGACCTCCTTCTGGGGTCCTACCAGCTCGCACAACGAGCGATCGAGAACACCGACAAGGGACAGCCGTACGCATTCGTCATCCCGGCCCGCCAGCACGATCCGCTCACGGTGCTCAAGATGATCGACGTCCTGTTGTTCGGCGGGGTCGAGGTACAAAGGGCCACGGCCGACTTCGTCGCCGACCGAAGGAGCTACCCGGCCGGCTCCTACGTCGTGAAGATGGCGCAGCCCTACAAACCCTATGCGTGGGCGCTTCTGGACAGGCAGGAGTACCCCAACCTGCGCGAGTACCCTGGAGGTCCTCCCATCCCGCCCTACGACAACGCCGGCTGGACACTGCCGCTCCAGATGGGTGTCTCCTGCGACCGGATCGATGCGCCTTTCGAGGCCAGGCTGGAGCGCGTCGCGAAGATCGCCTTCCCTGCTCCCGCCAAGGCGACCTCCGGTAGCCCCTACCTCGTGCTCGACGCCCGCGCCAACGCGTCGTTCGCCGTGGCGGCCAACCTCCTCAAGGACAGGGCCGAGGTCTGGCGCGCCAGGACCGCGATCCGCACAGCCGGGGTTGACGTGCCTGCAGGCAGCTTCGTGGTCAAGGCGACGCCGGAGGTCGGCAAGGCGCTCCTACCGCTGCTGGATAAGCACCACCTGTCCGCGCAGGGTCTCGCCGACATCAAGGGGCTGGAGCTGGCGGCGCTCAAGCGCTTCCGCGTCGGCCTGTACCAGTCGTGGCGCGGGAACATGGATGAGGGTTGGACACGCTTCCTCCTTGACGATGCCGGCATTCCCTACACGACGCTCCACAACGATGCGTTCAAGGGCGCCAAGGACGCCAGGGCCGACCTGCGCGCGGGCTTCGACGCCATCGTTTTTGCGGACGAGAGCAGCGACGTCATCAAGACGGGCAAGCCAGCCCAGTCGGATGAGCGCCGCCGTCCCTTCTTCTCATCGCCCATGTCGCCGGAGTACGAGGGCGGCATCGGCAAGGAAGGAGTAGAGGCCCTCAGGGCCTTCGTCGAACAGGGCGGCATCCTGGTCCTGCTCAACCGCGCGAGCGAGCTGGCCTTGAAGGAGTGGGAGGTGCCCGCCCGCAACGCCATCGACAGGGTGGACCGGACGAAGTTCTTCTGCCCAACCTCGCTCCTCAACATCGACGTGGATAACCAGACCCCGATCGGCTGGGGGATGCCTGGCCACGCGGCTGCCATGTTCGCGTCCAGCCTGGCGTTCGACACCTGGACCCCCAACGCGGAATGGGACCGCAAGGTCGTGGCGAGCTACCCGGAAAAAGACGTGCTGGCGAGCGGCTGGCTCCTGGGCGAGGACCTGATCGCCCGCAAGGCGGCGGTGGTGGACGTTCGCTGGGGCAAGGGCCACATCGTGCTGATCGGCATCCGCTGCCAGCACCGCGCCCAGGCGCACGGCACCTACAAGCTCCTGCTCAACGGTCTCCTCTATCCGGAGGAGTGAGGAACAAAATCCCTTCCATGCTCGTTTGAACCGAGCGTGGGTCGAGGAGATCGAATGGCGCGTCACATCACCAGGAAGTATACGAACGGCGAGGTCACGGTGGTGTGGAAGCCGGGCGGCTGTATCCATTCCGCCAAGTGCTTCACCGGGCTTCCCGCGGTCTTCGATCCCCGGGCGCGGCCGTGGTTGAACATCCGCATTGCTTCCACCGAGGCGATCGTGGCTCAGGTCAGGCAGTGTCCTTCGGGGGCGCTCTCGGTCTTCCGAAACGACGCGACGGACGGCGCTCCCGCGCTATTGCCCAAGACCACGATCGAGGTGCTTGAGAACGGCCCCCTCCTCGTGCATGGCCGCGTCGCCGTGCAGAGTGCCAATGGGACCGTGGCGCGACCGCCGGACCCGACGGCGCTCTGCCGTTGCGGTGGTTCGGCGAACAAGCCGTACTGCGACGGCACGCACCGGAGGAACGGCTTCCGCGGGTAAGAGCCGGCTTGGCAGAGGGGCGGGTCACGCCGGCGCGCGGCCCGTCGAACCGCCTGTCCGAAACGGGTCCAGGACGGGCACCTGGACTGCGGGGAGCGCGCCGGCCGGCGAGCTAGTCCGGTGGGCTGGACTCCTCGTGCTGAGCGGGTGCCGGTTGCTCCCGCGTGGGTGCCGTGGCACCCGCAGAGGACACACCACCGGAGGGCAGGTCGGACGTCCGCCACCCTCCGCCGAGCGCCTTGACGAGGTTCACGCTCGCGACCAACCTGCGCGTCTGCAGCTCCACCGCGGTCCGCTCGTTGGCGAGCGCCGCGCTTTGTGCCGTGACGACCTCGAGATAGGTGGTGATGCCTCCCTGATACCGGTTCTTCGCCAGGGTCAACAGGCGCTCCGCCGCGGCCACGGCGGCGGCCTGTTGCGTCGCCTCGTCCGCGAGGATCCGCAGCGTTGCGAGGTTGTCCTCCACTTCCTGGAACGCGGTGAGGACGTTCTCGCGGTAGACCGCCACGGTGGCGTCGTACGATGCCCACGCCTGCTCGCTCGCGGCACGCCGCTTCCCGCCGTCGAACAGCGTCTCGAACAGGGCCGGTCCCAACGACCAGAACCGGTTGGGCAACGAGAAGAAGTCGGCGAGCGCGGAGGCCTGGTAGCCGCCCGAGGCGGCGAGCGTCAACGTCGGGAAGTACGCGGCTGTCGCCACGCCAACCTGAGCGTTGGCCGCCGCAACGCGCCGTTCGGCGGCGGCGATGTCGGGACGGCGTTCCAGCAGGTCGGAGGGGAGCCCCACCGGGATCTCCGGCGGCGCCACGCGGATCGGCTCGGAGGTGATCGTGAGCTCCGCGGGGGGCTTACCGAGGAGGACCGCGATCGCGTGCTCGAGCTGCGCCCGCGCGACGCCCAGGTCGATCGCCTGCGCCCGCGTCGTCTCGAGCTGCGTTTGCGCCAGCGCCACGTCAACGCCGGAGACGACACCTTGTTTGTAGCGGTTCGTGGTGAGCCGGAGCGCGGTCTCATAGCCGGTCACGGTCGAGTCGAGTAGCTGGCGTTGTGCGTCGAGGCCGTGGAGGGTGAAGTAATCGATGGCGAGCTCCGCCTGCATGGCAAGGCGGACGGCCTCGAGATCTGCGGCGCTCGCCTGCGCGCCCGCGACGCCCACTTCGACGTTGCGGCGGATTCGCCCGAAGACGTCCACCTCCCAGGAGAGGTCGACGGGCACCGAGTAGGCTGTGACGGTAGGTGCCGCGACTCCCGGCGTGCCGGACGAGTGCGTCGTCACACCGCTCGAACGCGTCACCGACGGGCCCGTGCTCAGCGCCGGAAAGAAGCTCGCGCGCGCTCCACGGGCGAGCGCCCTTGCGCCCCGGAAGGCTGCCTCCGCTTGTGCGACGGTCTGGTTGGAGACCGCAACCTGCTCCTCGAGCGCATTCAGACCCGCGTCCCCGAAAATTTCCCACCACTTCCCGCGGAGGGTCTCGTCCTTTGGTTGTGCCGCTTTCCACTGCTCCCTCGTCGCCGACACGGCAGGGAGCTCCTTGTACGCCGCTGGCACCGGGGCCGACGGCTTGATGTAGTTCGGACCGACCGCGCACGCCACCGACAGCACGACGAGCGGGCCGATCGCGGTGCGAATAGCGCTCATGCCTCCTCCACCACAGGTACGGGCTTCCTCACCAGCCCGCGACGGAGCCTCTCCCACCAGAGCCGGAATCGATCGAGGTAGAGGTACACCACCGGGGTGGTGAACAGCGTCAGCATCTGGCTGAAGATCAGGCCGCCGACGATGGCGATCCCGAGCGGCCGGCGAAGCTCGGAGCCGGTGCCGCCACCGATCGCGAGCGGCAGCCCGCCGAGCAGTGCCGCCATCGTCGTCATCGTGATCGGCCGGAACCGCAGGATGCATGCCTGGAAGATCGCCTCCTCCGGGCTCTTCCCCTCCTTGCGCTCGGCCTCGATCGCGAAGTCGATCATCAGGATCGCATTCTTCTTCACGATACCGATCAAGAGGATGATCCCGATGAGCGCGATGACCGAGAGCTCCGTGCGAAAGATGAGCAAAGCCACCAGCGCACCGACCCCCGCGGACGGCAGCGTCGACAGGATGGTCACAGGATGGATCAGGCTCTCGTAGAGCACGCCGAGCACGATGTAGACCGCCAGGAGCGCGGCCGCGATGAGCAGCGGCTCGTCGGCGAGAGACGCCTGGAACGCCTGTGCGGTGCCCTGGAAGCTGCCGCGGAGGTCGGCAGGCAAATGGATCTCCGCCTGTGCCCGTTCGATGGCGTCGACGGCGGTGCCGAGCGCCACACCGACCGGGAGGTTGAAGGATATGGTCACCGACGGGAACTGACCCTGGTGGTTGACCTGGAGCGGGCCCGTGTCGGGCTCAAATCGGCTGAACGCCGAGAGCGGCACCATGCGCCCGTTCTGCGCAGGCAGGTAGATGTACTTGAGGCCCTCGGGGTTCTGCCAGAACTGCGGGTCGACCTCCATGACCACGTGGTACTGGTTCAGCTGCGTGTACATGGTGGAAACCTGGCGCTGGCCGAACGCGTCGTAGAGCGTGTTGTCGATCGCCTGCGGGGTAATTCCGAGCCGTGAAGCGGTGGCCCGGTCGATCGTGAGCGAGGCCTGGAGCCCCTTGTTCTGCTGGTCGCTGTTGACGTCGGCGAGCTCCTTGAGCCTGCGGAGCCGCTCGTACACGCGGGGCGCCCATTCGAACAGCTCATCCGGGTCGTCCCCCTGGAGCGTGTACTGGTACTGGGCGGCGCCGAATCGTCCACCGACCCGAACGTCCTGGACCGCCTGCAGGTAGAGGGTCGCGCCCGGGACGTGTGCGAGCTTGCCGCGCAACCGCGCGATGACCTGATCGACCGTCATCTCCCGTTCGTTCGTAGGCTTCAACCCGACGAACACACGGGCCGTGTTGACGGTGCCGCCGATGAATCCGGCCACGCTTTCGACCGCTGGATCCTGCATGACTGTGTTCACGAGCTCGGTGAGCTTTTTCTGCGTCGACTGGTAGGAGGCGTCCTGGTCGGCCACCACCGATCCGTTCAGGCGGCCGGTATCCTGCTGTGGAAAGAAACCTTTCGGGATCTTCGCGTACAGGGCAATCGTTGCGGCCATGGTGCCGAGCGTCACCGCCATCGTCAACCGCTGGTGCCTGAGCACCCAGCCGAGCGCCCTCTCGTAGCGGCTCAGGATCCATGCGAACGCCCGCTCGCTCGCCCTATACAAGCGCCCCCGCTTCTCCCGGTCGTGCGGGCGCAGGAGCTTTGCGCACATCATGGGCGTGGCGGTCAACGAGACGACAAGCGAGACGCCGATCGCAACCGAGAGCGTCACGGCGAACTCCCGAAAGAGACGCCCGACGATCCCGCCCATCAGCAGGATCGGGATGAACACCGCTACCAACGACAGGCTGATCGACACGACTGTGAAGCCGATCTCCTTGGCCCCGATGAGGGCCGCCTCCATCGGCTGCAAGCCCGCCTCGAGATGCCGTGTGATGTTCTCGATGACGACGATTGCGTCGTCCACGACGAACCCGGTCGCGACCGTCAGCGCCATGAGCGAGAGGTTGTCGATGCTGTAGCCCAGCAGGTACATCACCCCAAACGTCCCGATCAGGGAGATGGGCACCGCCACGCTCGGGATGAAGGTCGAACGTGCGCTCCGGAGGAAGAGGAAGACGACCAGGACCACGAGCGTAATCGCGATCAGGAGCGTGATCTCCACGTCTCTGACCGATGCCCGGATTGTGCGGGTGGCATCGATCATGACCGCGAGCTGGATCGTAGGCGGAATTGCAGCCTGAAGCTGGGGCAAAGCCGCCTTGACCCCGTCCACGGTCTCGATGATGTTCGCCCCCGGCTGCCGGAACACGATGATGATGATCGCCGGCTTGCCATTTGCAAGGCCGGTGTTGCGGATGTCCTCCACGGAGTCGTCCACGCTGGCGATGTCCGCGAGGCGAACCGCCGCGCCGTTGCGATAGCTGACGACCAGCGGCCTGTACTCTGCCGCTTTCAGTAACTGATCGTTGGTGGAGAGCGACCACGCGCGGTGGACGTCGCCCACCACACCCTTCGGACGGTTGGCGTTCGCTGCCGCGAGCGCCGTGCGGACGTCCTCCAACCCGAGCCCGTTGTTGTTCAAGGCCATTGGGTTCAGTTCTACGCGGACCGCCGGCAGGGCGCCCCCTCCCACGATGACCTGCCCGACTCCGGGGACCTGCGACAGCTTCTGCTGGAGAATCGACGCCGCGATGTCGTACATCTTCGGCCGACCCACGATGTCGGAGGTCAGCGACAGCAGGATGATCGGCGCGTCCGCCGGATTCACCTTGCGGTAGCGCGGGTTGTTCGGCAGGTTCGCGGGGAGCTGACCGCGCGCGGCGTTGATGGCCGCCTGGACGTCGCGGGCCGCAGCGTCGATGTTGCGGTTGAGGTCGAACTGCAGAGTGATGCTCGTCGAGCCCAGCGAGCTCGAAGACGTCATCTCGGTCACCCCGGCGATCCGCCCGAACTGGCGCTCGAGCGGCGTCGCGACGGAAGAGGCCATCGTCTCCGGGCTCGCGCCCGGGAGGCCCGCCGACACGTTGATGGTGGGAAACTCCACCTGTGGCAGCGGCGACACCGGCAGGAACTTGTACCCTATCGCGCCCGCCAGCGCGATGCCGACGGTCATCAAGGTCGTCGCAACCGGCCGATTGATGAACGGCGACGAGAGCGACGAGAACTTCAAGCGCCCTCGACCGGCCGCAACCGTGCAGCCGCTCCAGCGTGAACCTCTGCTTTCCGTCGTGCGACCCGCTGCGCCAGCCGGTCGAATCCGAGGTAGATCACCGGGGTTGTGTAGAGCGTCAGCACCTGGCTGAAGATCAGCCCACCGACGATCGCGATGCCGAGTGGGCGGCGCAGCTCCGACCCGATCCCGGAGCCGAGCGCGAGCGGCACGCCCGCGAAGAGCGCAGCCATGGTGGTCATCAGGATCGGCCGGAAACGCAGGAGCGCGGCCTGGTAGATCGCGTCGGTCGGTTTCTTCCCCTGCTTCCGTTGTGCGTCGAGCGCAAAGTCGATCATCATGATCGCGTTCTTCTCGACGATCCCGATGAGCAGGATGATGCCGATCAGGGCGATGACCGAGAAGTCGGTCCGGCAGATCATCAGCGACAGCAGCGCGCCGACGCCGGCCGAAGGCAGGGTGGACAGGATCGTCACGGGATGGATGTAGCTCTCGTAAAGCACGCCGAGGAGGATGTAGACCGTGATGATTGCAGCGAGGATCAGGAACGGCGTGTTCACGAGCGATGCGCGAAAGGCCTGCGCCGTGCCCTGGAAGCCGTGCTGGATGCTCACGGGCAACCCCACGTCCTGACGTGCCTGCTCGATCGCGCGGACGGCTTCACCAAGCGACGCGTTCGGCGCCAGGTTGAACGAAACGTTGACCACCGGAAACTGCCCTTGATGGTTCACCGCAAGAGGCGCGTTGGACGTGACGATGTCCGTGAAGGCCCCCAGGGGCACCGAGCCGCCCCCGGCAGACCGCAGGAAGACGCTCCTCAAGTCGTCCGGCCGCCGCTGGAACGAGGGCTGCGCTTCAAGCACGACACGGTACTGGTTTAGCTCCGTGAACATCGTGGAGATCTGGCGCTGGCCGAAGGAGTCGTAGAGCGCGTCGTCCAGCATCTGGGGCGTAATACCGAGCCTTGACGCCGTCGTCCGGTCGAGAACCACGCGCGCCTCCAGGCCCTCGGTCTGCTGGTCGGACGCGACGTCGCGAAGCTCGGGCACCTGCTGCAACCGGCTTACGAAACGCGGCGCCCAGAGGGCCAGCTCCTTGGCATCGGGGTCCTCGAGGCTGTACTGGTACTGCGTGCGGCTCACCCGGTCCTCGACGGTCAGGTCCTGCACCGGCTGCATGAACAGGGTGACGCCCTCCACCTTCGCCAGCTCGGGCTGCAGCCGCCGAATGATCTCGGTGGCGCTCGCCTTCCGCTCGTCGAGGGTTTTCAGGTTGATCTGGATCCGTCCGCTGTTCATCGTCGTGTTGGTACCGTCGATGCCAATGAACGAGGAGAGGCTCTCCACCGCCGGGTCCTTGAGGATCTCGCGGCCGACCGCCTGCTGCCGGTCGGCCATGGCAGGGAACGAGACGGTCTGGGACGCCTCAGAGATGCCGAGGATCACGCCCGTGTCTTGCACCGGAAAGAACCCCTTCGGAATGACCAGGTACAATCCGATCGTCAGGACAAGCGTCGCAACCGCGATCAGGAGCGTCGCCCCCTGGTGCTTGAGCACCCAGGACAGCGTGCGACCGTAAAACTCGATCACCCTGTCGAACGCGTTCTGCGACACCCGGTAGAAGCGCGTTTGCTCCTGTGGCGCCTTGTGGTGCAGCAGCTTCGCGCACATCATCGGCGTCAGCGTGAGCGAGACTGCGCATGAGATGAGGATCGTCACCGAGAGCGTGACGGCAAACTCGCGGAACAGCCGTCCGACCACGTCGCCCATGAAGAGGAGCGGGATCAGGACGGCGATGAGTGAAACGGTCAGTGAAAGGATCGTGAAGCCGATCTGTGCCGATCCCTTGAGCGCCGCCTCGAGGGGCGGCACGCCCTCCTCGATGTAACGCGAGATGTTCTCGATCATCACGATCGCGTCGTCGACGACGAAACCGGTCGAGATCGTCAGCGCCATCAGAGTGAGGTTGTTCAGGCTGAATCCGAGGACGTACATGGCGCCGAAGGTCCCGACCAGCGACAGCGGGACCGCGACGCTCGGGATCACGGTACCCGCAGCCGTGCGCAGGAAGAGGAAGATGACCATCACCACAAGCGCAATCGTAAGCATCAGCTCGAACTCAACGTCGCGGACGGACGCACGGATCGTCGTGGTGCGGTCGGTCAGGATCGAGACCTTCACCGCGGCCGGCAACGACGCGCGCAGCTGCGGGAGCAGCACCTTGACCCGGTCGACGACGGCGATGATGTTCGCGCCGGGCTGCCGCTGGATGTTCACGATTACTGCCGGCGTCTGGTTCATCCATGCGGCCTGCCTGACGTTCTCGGCGTCGTCGATCACGTCGGCGATGTCGGACAGGTGCACGGGCGCGCCGTTCCTGTACGCAACGGTCAGCGGCCGATACTCCGCGCTCGTCAGGAGTTGGTCGTTCGCCTCGATCGAGTAGGACTGCCGGCTGCCGTCGAACGCCCCCTTCGCCTGGTTGACGTTCGCCTGCGCCACGGCGGTCCGGACGTCCTCCATCGTCAGCCCGTACGAGGACAGCGCAGTGGGGTTCACCTGCACGCGCACCGCGGGCTTCTGGCCGCCGCTGATGCTCACGAGGCCGACGCCGGGGAGCTGCGAGATCTTCTGAGCGAAACGGGTGTCGGCGAAGTCCTCGACCTTGGAAAGAGGGAGCGTGTCCGACGTCAGAGCGAGGGTGAGGATCGGGGCGTCCGCCGGGTTGATCTTGCTGTAGATGGGGGGGTTCGGCAGATCGCGCGGGAGGTAGGTGCCGGCGGCGTTGATCGCAGCCTGCACCTCCTGCTCCGCCACGTCGATGTTCAGGTCGAGGACGAACTGGAGCGTGATGATCGAGCTGCCCGCCGAACTGCTCGACGTCATCTGATTCAAGCCCGGCATCTGTCCAAACTGGCGCTCGAGCGGTGCCGTAACGGCGGAGGCCATGACGTCTGGGCTCCCGCCCGGATAGAACGTCACCACCTGGATCGTGGGGTAGTCCACCTGCGGGAGCGCCGAGACTGGGAGCTGCTTGAACCCGATCACTCCGGCGATGAGAAGTCCGGCCATCAGGAGAGACGTCGCGATCGGGCGCAGGATGAACGGGCGGGACGGGTTCATGAGGTCGGCTTCCTGGTGCCATTCTCCTTGGCAAGCGCGACCATCGTGCCGGGCTGGAGCTTGTCCACGCCGTCGACGACGACGATCTCGCCGGGCGAGACGCCCTTACGGATCGAGGTCTCCTCGCCCTCCGTCAGTTGGACGTCAACGTTGCGCATCTCGACCGTGCCATCTCGCTTCACGACCCAGACGTACGTCGACTGCGGGCTGCGCTGGAGCGCGGCGGTCGGGATGAGGACGGCCTGCTCGATCGTGTCGACGAGCAGGCGCGCGTTCACGAACTGGTTGGGGTATAGGGCCAGGTTCTGGTTCGGAAAGAGAGCCTTGATGCGAACCGTGCCGGTCGTCTGGTCGATCTGGTTGTCGATCGCCAGCATGGAGCCGGTCGCGAGCTTGCTCTTCAGGTCCCGGTCCCAGGCCTCGACCACGAGCTGGTGCCCGCCCTTCGACTGCTGGAGCACCGGCTGGAGATGGTCCGCTGCGATGGTGAAGACCACCGCGATCGGCTGCTGCTGCGTGATGACGACGAGCCCGGTCTGGTCGCTGGCGTGCACAATGTTTCCCGGGTCCACCAGCCGCAGGCCCACGATTCCCGAGATTGGGGCCGTGATGCGGCTGTACGTCAGGTTCAGCTGCGCGCTCTCGACCTGCGCCTGATCGCTCTGGATCGCGGCCTTGGCCTGGTCGACCGTCGCAACCTGGGTGTCGAGCTGCTGCCGGGGGATCGAGTCCTGCTCCATGAGTACCTTGTAGCGCTCGAGGTCGATCCTCGCGTTCGCAAGCGCCGCCTGATCTTTCGCCAGCTGTCCTTCGGCTTGGTGGAGCTGGACCTCGAACGGGCGGGGGTCGATCTGCGCCAGCAGGTCGCCCTCGCGGACGAGCTGCCCCTCGCGGTAGGCGACACTGATCAATTGGCCGTCCACGCGGCTGCGGACCGTGACGGTCTTCAGCGACGTCACGGTGCCCAGCCCGGTCTGGTACACGCCGAGGTCTCCTACCCTGGCGGCCGCCCCAACCACCGGAATCGGGCGCGGCCCGGCCGGCCGATCGGCCCTGGGCCGGGCCGACTGCCCGAGGAGGCTGCGGGAGAGGGAGGCTGCGAGGATGAGCGCGATCAGTGCTAACAGCCACGGCCACCGCCGAGTCTTCCCTGGGAGTGACGCCACGGCCGAACGCACAGGACCGCCGCCGGTTTGGCCGTCGCTGCGAACAGGGGGTCTTTCAGGGTTCATTCTCTCGTGCCTCCGATTCTAGACCGCGGGAGCATTTCGCACCACCCGCCGTCCACGCGCGCTGTGGAGGTCAAGAAGGTGCGACGCGTGGATTCTGCGAGCAGCCGCTCGCGTGCAGCGTTGCGACGCGGGTGGGGCCACCGCCATCTTGCACAGACATACCCATAGCGCCTTCGCCTTCCGCACGTCGCGGCCCCGCCCGGCAGGGCATGAAACGACCCTTGGCGTGCAGACGCGTCTCACCAAACATCGTTCCAACCCAACTTCTTCCCCACCGCTGCCGCACCGCCCAGGCTGCGCAGGCCGTCCCGTGGTGCAGCCCGAAGACAGGCCGCGCCGTCGCATGCATGGACGAACGGGCCCGGCTTTCGTGCACCCGCTCTGTAACCTGACGGCCGCTCAGTTCGTCGGTTAGGACCAACGACCGTGCAACCAAGGACGACCTCCACCTCTTTTCCACACTTGACGGGACACTACTGCGCGCGGGGGGCCCGGGGAGTGAGTCGCGACAGGAGAAATGGGTCGGGGGGTCGCGAGGACCCCCCGGAAAACGAGCGAGTGTCCGGCTCTGCCGGCGTGAGCGCCGGGGGGCCCGGGGCGTCTAGAGCACGCGGGTGGGGGTTGGAGTGCGTGCGGGACCCCCCGAAAAGATGGTTGCGGGGGGAAGATTTGACCTCGCGTGTGGTGGGGCGGTGGGCGGGACCAAGTCGTGCCCCCAAGAAAGGGACGGCCGCGCTCTCGCGCGGCCAACATGGTTGCGGGGGCAGGATTTGAACCTGCGACCTTTGGGTTATGAGCCCAACGAGCTACCGGACTGCTCCACCCCGCGTCGCTCCGGATCCTGCATTTTAGTCGCCGGCGACGCGAAGTCAAGGGGACGGCCGACGCGCGTGCTCGCCGGGAATGCCGACAAGGTGCCGTCTCCCGGTGTTCTTCAAGACCATTCACGTTCTCGCGACCGGGCTGTGCGCTGCTGATAAACTAGAGATCGTGAGGGACAGCCGTCCAAGCATCTGTGTCCTGCCGGCAGCCGAGCTCGAAACCTTCCTCGAGCGCTATCGCCACGATACCGGCGTTCCCGAGACCATGGACGCGGCCAGCTTCATCAAGGAGGTGCTCCAGCGGGCCAATGCGTTCGTGCCCTCGGAGGCGGGCTCGGTGCTGCTCGACCATCCGTTCGAGCGGGCCGGCGACCCGGCCGGGGCGATGCTCTACTTCATCGCCGCCTTCGGACCCGCAGCCGACGCCCTCCTGGGGGCCAGCATCCCCACTACGGAGGGGGTGGTCGGCCACGTCTACCGCAACGGTGAGTCTCACCTGGTCGCCGACTCCCACGACGATCCGTTCTTCTACCCGCGTTTCGACGAGAGCCACGCGTTCAACACGAACAGCCTGCTCGCCGTCCCCATCCGCATCGAGAACAGCGTGTGCGGCGTGCTGGAGATGGTAAACCGCCTGGACGGCCGGCCGTTCGACGAACGTGACAGGGGCCTGCTCGAGATCTTCGCCGCCTACACCTCGGTCTCGATCCAGAACCTCCTGGACGCGCGCAGAGCGGGGGCGGCGGCCCGCAGCGACGACCTCACCGGTCTCGCCAACGACCGCTTCTTCCACCGGCGCCTCGCCGAGGACCTCGAGCACGCCGACGCCGCCGGCGGTCGCGTGGCGCTGCTGTTCATGGACCTCGACAACTTCAAGCACGTCAACGACAGGCACGGACACCTGGCCGGCAGCCAGGTTCTGAAGGAGGTGGGCTACCTGCTGCGGCGCGCGGTGCGGTCGCCCCGGGTCACGCTCGCCCGCTACGGCGGGGACGAGTTCGTGATCATCCTGCCCGGTTTCGACACCGCCGCGGCGATCGTGGTGGCCGAAGACATCCGGCGCGCCATCCGCCAGCAGGCCTTCCTGCGCGGCCGGTTCTCCTGGTCGAGCGGACCGGTGGACTTCTACGGTCCCCTCACCTGCTCCGTCGGGGTAGCCGTCTACCCGGACCACGTCCCCCGCAGCGGCACCTCCGACCACCGCCGCAACCAGCTCCTGCGCGCCTCCGACCAGGCGATGTACGCCGCCAAAGCGGCCGGCAAGGACCGTGTGGTGCTGGCGACTCCCGACCTCGTCGCGTCAAAATGACACATCGTTGACCGGCGGGGAGGTCGGGTCTCCCCGAAATGTGGCATGAATATTGCTTGGTTCTCCGGGTGGGCCGGGCCCGCCCGGCCCCTGGAGGGATGACTTCATGGACACAGCACGACGCAAGCGAGTGCTCTCGATGAGTGCAGTGGCGGTGGGTTCTCTCGTGATGGGGATCGTTCTCGCCGGCGGGCTGGGCCTCACGCCCGCTACCGTGGCCTCCAAGGAAGCGAGGCGGCGGCGCTGCCTCCGCTCCCCCCGCCGAGCAGCTACCCGGACTTCTCGGCCCTGGCCGAGCGCGTGACCCCGGCCGTGGTCTCGGTGCTCACGGTGGAGGACGTGGCCAAGCCTTCGGACGGGCGCCGCTTCCACCAGGACATCGACCCGTTCGAGTTCTTCTTCGGGCCGGGCGGCCCGAGACCGGACATGAGGCCGCGCAAGCGGACCGGCGCCGGCAGCGGCTTCTTCATCAGCGCCGACGGTCTGATCGTCACCAACAACCACGTGGTCGAGGGGGCGAAAACGATCAAGGTGCGCCTCAACGACGAGACCGAGATGGCCGCCAAGATCGTCGGTCGCGACCCGACTACCGACGTGGCCCTCATTAAGGTGGACGGCAAGGGTCCGTTCACGCCCCTTTCCCTCGGTGACTCCGACGCCCTGAAGGTCGGCGAGTGGGTGATGGCGGTGGGCAACCCCCTGGCGATGGAGCACACGGTCACCGTGGGGGTGGTCTCTGCGAAGGGCCGCAGGATCGGCATCTCGCCGGATCCCAACGCCTCCTCGTTCGAAGACTTCATCCAGACCGACGCCGCCATCAACCTGGGCAACTCGGGCGGCCCGCTCGTCAACGTGCGCGGTGAGGTGGTGGGGATGAACAGCGCCATCAACGCGGTAGGCCAGAACATCGGCTTCGCAATCCCGGTCAACACGATCAAGATGGTCGTGCCGCAGCTGAAGGAAAAGGGCAAGGTGGTCCGCGGCTACCTCGGCGTCAGCATCACCCCGGTGGACCAGAAGGTGCAGGAGTTCTACAAGCTGCCCGCGCGCGACGGCGCCCTGGTGCAGAGCGTCACGAAGGGCGGCCCAGCCGAGAAGGCCGGCGTCAAGGAAGGAGACGTGATCACAGCGGTCGCCGGAAAGCCGGTGAAGGAGACGCGCGACCTGATCTACCGCGTCTCCGCGTTGGTGCCAGGCCAGAAGGCCGAGCTCGAGGTGATCCGCGAGGGTAAACGGCAGACCATCACCGTGACGCTCGGCGAACGTCCGACCGGCGAAGGGGAGCAGGAGACAACGACCGCAAAAGAGGACACACCAACCTCCAAGCTCGGTATCCAGATCGACGACCTCAACCAGCGCTCCCGGCGCCAGTTTTCGATCCCCAGGGAGATCGAAGGGGTGGTGGTCACCGACGTCACGGACCTCTCCCCCGCCGACGACGCCAATCTGCGGCCCGGTGACGTGATCATGCGCGTCAACGACCGGGAGGTGAGCTCCACGCAGGCCTTCAGGGACACCATCGCCGGGATCCGCTCCGGCACCATGGTGCGTTTCTACGTCTACCGCCCGCAGGCCGAGCAGAAGACCTTCCTCTTCCTGCGCAGGCCCTAGCAACGGACGACATGGACAAGGGGGCCGCCCCGCGAGGGCGGCCCTTCTCTTTTTCCGCGACCCACATCGCAGATCGGCTCGTCACCCCTTAGGAGAGCGCCGTTCCGAGACTGCGACCTTCGTGTAAAATTACTCCCAGTCATGGCCGCCGCCGGAACCGTGCTCGTCATCGACGATCAGCCCCAGAGCCTCGAGGCGATGAGGGAGGCCCTGCACCCGCTCGGGTTCGAGGTGTGGCAGGCGCTCGACGGCGAAACCGGCTTCCTGATCGCGCGGGAACGCCAACCCGACGTGATCCTGCTCGACGTGATGATGCCGGGTGTGGACGGTTTCGAGGTTTGCCGGAGGCTCAAGGCCGACGAGGAGACCCGCCTGCTTCCGGTGGTGTTCTTCACGGGGCTGGACTCCCGGCAGGCGCGCCTGCGGGGGCTCGAGGCGGGTGCAACCGACTTCCTCTCCAAGCCGTTCGACCTCGTCGAGCTCGAGGTGCGCGTCCGCAACCTGGTGCACTTCCGCCGCCTCACCCAGGACCTGGACGAGGCCGAGAAGATGCTGTTTGCCGTCGCCCGCGCCATCGAGGCACGCCACGAGGGAACGGGGGAGCACTGCGACCGCCTCTCGCAGCTGGCGTCCAGGCTCGGCGAGCACCTGGGCCTGGACGGTGAGGCGGTGAAGACCTTGCGCCGCGCCGGGTACCTGCACGACATCGGGAAGATTGGCGTGCCCGACGCGGTCATGCTCAAACCGGGACCGCTCAACGAGGCCGAGTGGCGCATCATGCGCTCCCACGTCGAGATCGGCGTCAACATCTGTGCGCCTCTCCGCACGCTGCGCTCGGTGCTACCGGTGATCAGGCACCACCACGAGCACGGCGACGGAAGCGGCTACCCGGACGCTCTCAAGGGCGACGGCATCCCGATGCTGGCGCGCGTGTTCCAGGTGGTGGACGTCTTCGACGCGTTGACCAACGACCGGCCGTATCGCAGGGCGCTCCCCGTGGAGGAGGCGCTCGCATTGCAGCGCCAGGAGACGGCCCGCGGCTGGTGGGACCGGGAGATCTTCGAGGCCTTTGCCGCAATGGTCCTGAAGCGGTGATAGAGTAGTACCCGGGGGATGGCCGAGTCACCCGCTTGGCATTTGCACATTTGTGCGCTACACTGAGTGTCGCGAGGAGGCGCTCCGGCGCTTCCCCATTCGGTTGTTCCCCGCGTTTGATACGCTGGCCCGTACCTGCGGCTGCTGCACCCCCCATGCAGTCGGCTTAGGAATGGGCCAAGGAGCCATAAAGACATGTTTGAAGAGCCGAACGAAGCTCCCGCGGCTCCTGCCCCGGAGTCCAAGGAAGCTCCCAGCACGGGCAGACGCCGCCGCCCGCGCCGACGGCGCAACCGCCGCCACGGTGGCAACGGCGGGGCCGCACCCGCACCCTATGAGGGCTACCTCCTGCGCCGCGACGACGGCAAGGCGTTCCTGCTGGCGGCGGCAAGCAAGTTCCGCCTTTCCGGTGAGGATCCGATGGTGGACGGCGGCCTGCTGTCCCGCTGGCACCTGGAGAGCGGCCTGCGCCTGACCGCTTCCGTGCAGCCCCCCAACGGTCACCAGAGGCCCCTCGTCGTGGAGATCAACAACATCGAGGGCCTGCAGCCGGACGACTACCGCCAAAACGCCGTGCCGTTCGGGGAGTTGACCTCCATCGATCCAACGGCACGCTTCCGCCTGGAGACCGAGCCCGAGGTCCTCGAGCCGCGGGTCATCGAGCTGATGACACCGATCGGGAAAGGCCAGCGCTGCCTGATCGTAGCTCCGCCCAAGGCCGGCAAGACCAAGCTGCTCCAGCAGCTCGCACACGCCATCGGCATCAACCACCCCGAGGCGCAGATCTTCGTCCTGCTGGTGGACGAACGGCCCGAGGAGGTCACCGACTGGAGGCGCAACGTCATCAAGGGCGAGGTCTTCGCGTCCTCCTCCGACGAATCGGTCCAGAGCCACATCGAGGTCTCCGAGATGGTCCTCGAACGGGCGCGGCGCCTGGTCGAACTCGGGCAGGACGTCGTGGTGTTCATGGACTCGCTCACCCGCATGTCGCGCGCCTACAACAACGCGCAGAAGAGCTCGGGCCGCATCCTATCCGGTGGTATCGACGCACGCACCATGGAGAAACCGCGCCGGTTCTTCGGCTCTGCCCGCAACATCGAGCACGGCGGTTCCCTCACCATCGTCGCCACCTGCTTGGTGGACACCGGCTCGCGCATGGACGAGGTGATCTTCCAGGAGTTCAAGGGCACCGGCAACATGGAGATCGTCCTGACCCGCGATCTCTTCGAGCGGCGCATCTTCCCCTGCATGAACATCCCGCAGTCCGGGACCCGCAAGGAGGAGAAGCTCTATTTGCGCCAGGAGGTCGAGCGTATCTACCTGCTGCGGCGGGCGCTGGCGGCGCTCCCCCCCCACGACGCGATGCAGGCACTGCTCTCCAAACTGAAGCAGTACAAGACCAACGCCGAATTCCTGGCCAACATCCAGCCCGTCGCCAACGGCCGCTAGAGAACCCGCGAGGCGATGCGGAGGCGGCCGCTCAGCGGCTCGCCTGCAACGCGATCTGTTTGGTAACCGTGAGCCAGGTCTTGACGGGCTGCCCGTTCTTCATCGCCGGCCGGTAGCGATTCTGCTTCACCGCCTCGACGCACGCATCGTCGATCCCCGCCCTAGGAGGCGAGAAGGCACGAAGCACCGTCACCTCATCCACCCCGCCCTTCTCGTTCACCAGCACCTTGAGGATGACGTAACCGGAGACCGGCACCCGCGTCCCTGCCACAGCGCGTGACAGCGTCACCTTGCCCTCGACCAGGGGCTGGGGCTGCACGTCAAGCTGCCCGAAGTCCACGAGGTCGCCCTCGCGCACCCCGGTCCCCAGGCCGGCGGCGACGGGCACCTCGGCGGCCGGTGCGGTGGCCGTGGGTGCTGCAGCAACCGCCGTGGGAGCTGCCGGGGCCAGCGTGGGCGCTTGCACCGGCACCGCCGGCGGGGGTGCTGTCGGTGCCACGGTGGGGGCTGCGGGGACCGCCGTCGGCGGCAGCGTGGGACGGACCTCGGCCTGCGCTTGCTGCTGGCGGGCCTTTTCCAGCTCGGCCTGCTGCTGCTGCTTGACCCTGGCGAGCTCTTCCTCCTTCTTCTTCTGTGCCGCCTCCCGGGCCGCGAGCTCCTGCTGCAGGCGCTGCTGCTCCTCGGGAGACACCTGTTTCGTCCCACCTGCGCCGCGCTGTTTCTGGCTCTCGAGCTGCTTGCGGAGCTCATCGGTGCGGGTCTTCTCGGCCTCCAGTTCCTTGCGGAGCTGCTCCTCCTTCTCTTTGAGCGCCTGCGCCACCTGCGTGTTGACCAGCTCCTTGATCATTTTGTTTTGCGCTTCCTGGTCCACTTGCGGCGCACCAGTTGGGCGGCTG
Source organism: Thermoanaerobaculaceae bacterium (assembly GCA_963754345.1). Lineage (GTDB taxonomy): Bacteria > Acidobacteriota > Thermoanaerobaculia > Thermoanaerobaculales > Thermoanaerobaculaceae > RBG-13-68-16. The sequence continues at coordinate 100,874 of CAVWFZ010000021.1, forward strand.
ATGAGGAGGTAGACGATGACGGTGGCCATGATCACTGCCCCGCCGACGATCGGGATGATGAGTGCCAGGTTGGGACGGCCGCGCTTGGCCTCGTCCGGGACCTGCGGCGGGGATGCCTGTTGCGCCTCTTTCCTGGGGGCCTGGTAGTACGCCTCGACATCAAGTCCCCGCTCGCGCTCCAGCTCCCGGTCCTCCTGCTCGATCTCCGTGCGGTAGAGACGGTCCATGAAGAGGGCGAGGTTGAACGTCGTGGGCGAGTAGGCGCCACCGTAGAGGAGCCTCTCCAGCTCACGCTTGAACTCGGCCGCCGAGGCATAGCGGTCCTCCGGTCGCGGCGCAACCGTTTTCTGGAGGATCGCCAGGACGTCCTGCGGGACCGGCCCTTCCTCGAATGCGAGATTAGGGTGCTCGACCGCCGCGACACGGGCATCCGGCGCGCCAGGAAGGGGCGCGCCCGTGAGGAGATGGTAGAGGATCGCCCCCATCGAGTAGACGTCCGACCGGCGGCTGGAAGGACCGCCCGCAAGGACCTCAGGGGCGAGGTACGGAGCCGCGAGCTTCTTCACCGACGCGCGCTCGAGGTTGGCGTGCAGGCCGCGCCCGATCCCGAAGCCTGCGACCTGGGCCTCTCCGTCGTTGCCGACCATCACCAGATGCGGAACCAGGAACCCGTGGATCAGAGGCTCGCCTCCCACCTCGACAGCGGCGGCAGCGGCAAGTGCCGCGGCGAGCTTCTCGACGATCAGCAGGGCGTTGTCGATTGCAACCGGGAACTCCTCCTGGACGGAGCGCGCCAGCAGCTGGTCGAGGGGCTGAGCCGGCACGTAGTCCCAGGCGATGTAGGGCACGCCGCCCTCGATCCCGAACGCGGAGCTGCGAACGATGTTGGTGGCCCTGAGCACTCCCGCCAGGTGGTTGGCGGTCGCGATCGTGCCGGTCAGCGCGGCGCGATCCAGGCCCGCCTGGTCGAGCCGTCGCAGCCAGACGATCCGCTTGAAGCCCGTCCGCTCCATCTCTCCTGCGCGCCAGAGCGTCCCCAGGCCGTCCTGGGTGCGGCGCTTGAGGAGGAGAAACTTCCCGAAGGTGGCGTACGCATCGGCCATCAGAGGCCCTCCCAGACTTCATGACGCTAGCATCGGCACCTGGGGAGGTCAAATGCTCTGCGGCCTGTCGTCCCGGCCGCGCATGGCGAGGTGTCCCTCGAGGATGAGCCTCGCCGCCGTGCTGTCCACCAGTTCTGGCCAGCGCCGGTGTGGCACCCCCGCCTCCGCGAGGAGCTGCTCGGCCGCTTTCGTGGTGCCGCTCTCGTCCACGGTCTCAACGGTGAGGGCCAGGCGCGCGCGCAACACCTCCACCACGGCCGCGACCCGGCGCTCGCCGCGCCCCTGGCCCGCGCGCGTCCGCGGCACGCCCACCACCACACCGCCCGCCTGCCATTCGTGGGCGAGCCTCGCCACTGCTGCGGCCACGCGCTCCGGCCCGGCAAAGGGAAACGCCGGCAGTGCGGTCGCCACCGACTCCCGCTCGTCACACACCGCAACGCCCACGCGGCGCGACCCAACGTCGAGCGCAAGCCAGCGCATACCCAACGAGCATAGCGCGACCCTCGTAGAAAGGAACGTTCTAGAATGCCGGAGCGGGAGGTGCGTTGCCACGAAACCGTTGCACCCATCGCATGACCGGCGCCGCTGCCGTGCGATGCCCACGCTGCACCTCCGGTGGCCGTGCCACCCACCGCACGGAGCACAGCGCATGAGCAAGGCCTGGGCCCTCCTCGCGGTGTTTCTCCCTCTCGCCACGCAGGTCCTTGCCGCCTCACCCGCAGAGCAGGTGACGGTCAGCGCCACGCAGCAGCAGTGGGTACAGGACCAGGTCTGGTGCGGGCAAGGCAACGTCCATGTCACCTACCAGGACATCTCCCTGCGCTGCGATGAGATCGAGGTGGACCTCAAGACGATGCACCTTCACGCCGAGGGCAACGTGATCCTGGACCAGGGTCAGACCCGCATGACGTGCAGCCACATGGAGTTCGACCTGCAGAAGAAGGTCGGCACGCTCTACGACGTCGAGGCCTTCTTCCCGCCGACCTACCACTTCCGGGGCGAGGAGATGGAAAAGCTGGACGAGACCCACTACCGCTTCCACAAGGGACTCTTCACGAGCTGCGAGCTCTCCGACAAGGGCGCGCCCCCGTGGAGCATCGAGGTCCGCGACGCCCTGGTCGAGCTGGAGGGCTACGGGCACTTCCGTGATGCGGCCCTCAAGGTCGGCAAGGTGCCAATCTTCTACACGCCGCGCCTGATCTGGCCCGTCAAGCGGGACCGCGCCACGGGCTTCCTGGTGCCGAGCTTCGGCTATTCGAGCCAGCGTGGCGCCTACCTCGGGAACTCTTTCTTCTGGCCAATCTCGCGATCCTTCGACGCGACGTTCCTCCTCGACGCATGGACGAAAGGCTACTTCGGGCTCGGCACGGAGGCGCGCTGGGCCCCGGCGGAAAACGCCCTCGGAGGCGCGATCCCCTACTTGGTGTGGGATCCCGTCGGCAAGCACTGGGAATGGAAGGCGACGGGCAAACACAACCAGCTCTTTGCCGGCGGGTACACGCTCCACGCCGAGCTGAACTTGCTCTCGAACCTCGGATTCTTCCAGCAATTCGAGAGCATCATCGACCTCAACGCGAACCGCACGCTCTACTCCTACGCCAGCCTTTCACGCAACTGGGGCCCCCAGACCATCAACTACCGGGTGGACCATCGCGAGACGTTCTTCACCGACTACGTCTCGGGTCAGACCACGGAGGCGACGTTCAACCGCCTCGGCGAGGTCGAGTACCGCCTGCGCTCGACCCGGATCGGAAACTCGCCATTCTACGCCGCGGGGGTCGCCTCGGCCGACGAGTTCTACGTCAACCGCACCGCCACCCTGTACGGCCGCTACGGAAGGTTTGACGTCAATCCCGCGATCACGCTGCTGACACCGGGGTTCCCGTGGCTGAACGTCACGCCAACGGTTGGGTTTCGGGAAACCTACTACACCTCGCAGAACTCCCAGGACGGGCTCTCGCTCGTCAACCAGCCGCTCTCCCGCCAATACGGCAGCGCGACCATCTCGCTCGTCGGCCCCTCGTTCTCACGCGTCTGGAGCGAGGCCGACGGCGAGAAGATCAAGCACCTGATCGAGCCGCGCGTGGACTACAACTATGTCTCCAACCCCGGCGACATCTCCAGGGTCCCGGTGTTTGACGAGAAGGACTCGGTGCTGGTCACCAACAAGCTGACGTGGGCGTTCGCCAACCGCCTGTTCATCAAGACCGCCACGGGGAGCCGCGAGGTGGCGAGCCTGGAGATCAGCCAGGACTACTCGTTGTCTGAGCCACTCACGCCGGCAAGGTCCGTTTTTGACCCAGCCAGCCAGCAGACCTTGTCGCTTCCGGCAAGTCTCAAGGGTCCGCTCTCGTTGTGGCTGCGCGCCGCACCGCTCATGGGCTCTACGGTCGATGCGCGAGCGTACTTCGACCCGGTGACGCGCAAGCTCCAGTCAACTTCGCTCTCGGGGGGAGTCATCAGCGGCGCCAGTGCCCTCAACCTCACGTGGTACAGTAGCTACAATCCGACAATTGGCGCGGCGTCGTCCTCTCAGACCCGCATCTACCTGGGCCTGGCACCGGGCGGTGCCCCGTGGCGGATCGAGAGCCAGACCGCGTACGACATCTACAACGCGAAGCTCCTCGAGGAGAGGCTCCAGTTCCGGTGGCGGGGAAGCTGCTGGGCCGCGGTCGTCGAGCTGCGCGACTACCGAATCGAGCCCAGGAACCGCAGCTTCCGCATCGCCATCGACCTCACGGGGCTCGGAACCTTCCTCGACGTGCACGGGTCGCTCGATGCAATGTCGCACTGAACCGTTGCCACTTTTCCACCTGTGGTGTAAGCTTCGCCTCCGCTGGGTCGGGGCGTAGCTCAGCCTGGTAGAGCACACGGTTCGGGACCGTGTGGTCGGAGGTTCAAATCCTCTCGCCCCGACCATTTCCGCCGACCATGCACCCAGGCGCGAGGTTTGAGGCGCGCCGCATGACCTGGGCTCGGCCCGTGCTCTCGCTCGCTGCTCGTGATCGAGATTCGCTTCGTGGTCCTCCGGATTTCGACGCACCCGTCTGTGGCTTCAGCGCCGCCCTCGTCCGTCTTCCCGTTTTCCCCTCCCGCGTTCCTGGTACCCCGAGTCTGCGACTTGGCACGCTTCTCGCTAAGCATCTACACTGCCGCGCCGCCGACGGGCGGCGCAGGAGGATGTACGGTGAATAAACGTGGCCGGCCCAAGACGATCAGTGCCCTCCGCGATCGCTGTCGCCGCCGGAGGGGCGCCGCGAGAAGTGCCTTCTTGACCGGTCAGGGCGGCGTTTTGGCCTGCCTTCACCGCGATGAGGCACAGCCCGGCGTTACGGTCGTGAAGGCAGCCCCGATTGGAGAGCAGTGATGCAAAAAACGTTGATGATGATTCTGGTCCTTGGATCCGTTCTCGTGGCTGCCGTTCCCGTGACCGCACAGGATGCCGGCGGCACCCCGACACCGGCTGCTGCGGTCAAGCGCGCCTGCGATGCAGCCGGCGGGCTGGACGCTTTCATGACCATCGGTGTCGTCGAGTTGCACGTAAACCGGGAGGAGGTGACCCAGGACGGGCACAAGACCAACACCTCCAAGACGATGTTCTTCCTGGCGCCGGGCCCGATACCGGGGCGGACGGAGGACCCGCAGCTCCAGGTCATTGCCGGCGACGATGGGAACGGCGGATGGGCGACAGTCGGCGGTCAGGTCGACTCCCGCCCCTCGACGACTTACATGGTCAAGCGCCTCCTCACCGGCGAGCTGTTCCCCCTGCTTCTCCCGTTCTCGTTGACGTGGGAAGGGGTCACGGTCACGGATGTCGTTCCAGTCGAGCTAGCGGGGCAACCCGTGTGGCGACTGAAGGTGGAGCTCAACCACTCGTTCTTCCACAGCCCCCAGATCTCCACCTCGTGGACGGTGGACCTCGACCGCAGGAGCTTCGCGCTCGCGCAGGCGCAAAGCCCCGCCACCGACCTCGGCAAGGGGCTGCGCGCAGACGGAATGAAATTCTCCTGGGGGGAGCCTGTCAAGCTGAAGAGCGTCGCGCTGCCCGGGTACCAGCGGATCGTTGGGTTGGATGAGGCCGGCCGTGAGAAGTCCCACTCACGCATCGACCACATCGTCTACAAGCTGCTTAAGCCGGAGGCCTCCAGTGCGCTCTTCTCAAGCCCCATCCCGCCCGAGCAGCGCCCGCAGCTGCCGGTCATGCAGCCTCCTCCACTACCCCAGGGCAAGCCCGGCGGATAGGGGTATCCGTGCCTCCCCGCCGCGAGCCGCGGACGTAGAATGCTCGCGTCCGGGCCCAACCGGCCCGCGGAGGTGATCGTGAGAATGCGACTCGTTGCACTTGCAGTCACGGGTGCGCTGCTGGTTGCGGGCCTCGCCTGGTCGCAGCCTGCCCCCGGCCAGCAGGACGTGGCCAAGGAGATCAAGGCCCTGCGCGAGGCGCAGCAGGATCTCGATCACCGCCTCGACCAGCTGGCCAAGGCGATCGACGATGTCGCCTGGTTCATGAAGCTGGGCGACGTCGCGGTCGTGGACAAGTGGCGCATCGTGGGCCCGCCCGACGTCAACCCCAGGAACCCCACGGCCCCCGGCGCGACCAACCCGGTGCGGTTCTACACGTACACGTTCGTGCCGAAGGACCGCAAGCCGGGGGAGAAGCTCCCCATGCTCATCCTGCCCCACGGGGGCGTCCACGCCGATTTCACCACCTATCACACCCACATCCTCCGCGAGATGATCGCGCAGGGTTACGTGGTGGTCGCCCCTGATTACCGCGGCTCGACTGGCTACGGCAAGGGCTTCTACGAGCTCATCGACTACGGCGGTCGCGAAGTGGACGACATCCACGCGAGCAGAGACTTTGCGCTCGAGAACTTCGACTTCGTGGATCCCCAGAGGGTGGGTCTCATCGGCTGGAGCCATGGCGGACTGATCGTTCTGATGGAGACGTTCGCCCACCCGAAGGACTACGCATGCGTGTTCGCCGGCGTGCCCGTCTCGGACCTGATCCAGCGCATGGGGTACGAGGACCAGGAGTACCGCGACGAGTACTCCGCCAAGTACCACATCGGAAAGACCGTGCGCGAGGACATCGCGGAGTACAAGCGGCGCTCACCGGTCTGGCACGTCGACAAGCTCGCAGTGCCTCTGCTCATCCACACCAACACCATCGACGAGGACGTCAACGTCATCGAGGTCGAGCACCTCATCCAGGCGCTCAAGGCGGCGGACAAGAAGTTCGAGTACAAGGTTTACGAGAACGCTCCCGGCGGGCACAGCTTTGACCGCATGGACACGGCGCTTGCCCGTCAGGCCCGGCGCGAGATCTACGCGTTCCTGGCGCGCTACCTCAAGCCGCCGCGCCCGCAGCCCTAGCCCGCACGCTTTCGAGACTGGACCGGGCCCAGCCCTGCGCCGGCCGCACGCTCGCGGGGCTGCTACCATTCAAGGAGAAAGCCTCCGATGGCCCTCGCGCGCCTTCTCCTCTCGTCCCTCCTCGCGGCGGGTGTCGCCGTCGTGCTGCTGGCCGCCTGTGCCCTCGTGGGATTCGCTGTCGTGCCGGCACGCCTGCGTCCCACACGGTCCGCTGTCGCCATGTTGGCGTCGCTGAGCTTCGGAGCCACGGCCATCGGCTGGCTCGCCTGGCTCCTCGGCACGCTCGTCGGCACCGCCGCGATCGCGCCGGTATTGGTGCTCCTGTGCCTGTGGGCGCTCCGCACCGCACGAGCGTTCTGGGCGATCTCCCGACGGGCCGCGCACCACCTTGCCCTGCTTCTCCGTGCCTCACCGGTCACGGGCCTGGTGCTCGCCGCCGTGCTCCTGCTGCTCGTGCCCCAACTCCTGCTCCCGGTCGTGGACTCCGACGGCCTCCGGTACCACCTGGCACTGCCAAAGCTCTTCCTCCTTACCGGGCGCGTGTCCCTCTACCCCTACGATGTGACCGGCGCCTTCCCTCAAACCGCCGAGATGCTGTACCTGGTCGGCCTACAGGCGGGGTGCCCACAGGCCGCCAAGTTCCTCCACGCCGGCTTCTTCCTCGCGGCGTTGGCCGCCCTCGCCCTCCTCGTGCACCGTGACCGCCGTACACGCGTCGCGGCGCTCCTTGCTGCCCTGCTCTTCGCCGTCTCGCCGGTCGCGCTGGCACAGGCGCCGGCGGCTTTCACCGACCACGTGGCGCTCTTCCACGTGGCGGTGGCGCTGGTGCTCCTGTCGCGGCGGGCGGACCCCCTGCTGGTGGGCCTGGCACTGGGCGGAGCGCTCACGACCAAGCTGACGATGGCGCCTGTCGCGGCCGTGCTGTGGGCGGCCGCTATCGTCCGCGCCGCACCCGGCGCGAGAACGAGGGCCGGTTTGCGCGCGGCGCTCCCGGTGTTGCTGGCTATCGCACCGTTCGCGGCGCGCAACGTGGCTGCGGTCGGTGACCCCTTCCACCCCATCGGCCGCGGTCTCCTCGGCCTGCCGATCCCGGGCGTTTCGGCCGACAGGGCGCGCTTCGCGAGCTTCTACCACCCTGACATCGCCGCCCCGCTCGGCATCGCGTGGGGCCCCGGCCTGGCCAGCGCTCCGCCCGACGAGGTAGCCGGCTGGCACCATCTGCCGGGCCTCTTCGCCGTGGCGGTCGCAGCGTCGTACGCGCCGGCACGCCTGGCGCTCCTCCCCTTCCTTGCCTATGTGCCGGTGGGCCTCTTCTTCAGGCCACCCACGCGCTACCTGTTGCCGCTCCTCTGGTCGCTCGCCGCCCTCGAGGCGGTGGCGCTTGTCTCGCTCTTCCGGCGCCACGCGGTCGCCGTCGGGCTGCTGGTCGCGACGCCCTCCGCTGTGCTTGCCGGAACCGTTCTGCTCTCCACCTTCCGCCCCTTCGACTTGCTGCTCGCCCGCCAGGACCGCGAGACGTTCCTCGCCACGCGCGTGCCTGGGTACGCGGCCACCCGTTTCGTCAACGCGCTGCCCGCGGGCGGCTGCGTCATGGCCCTGGATTTCCCGGCGCCGTTCTACTTCGACCGGCCCTGGATCGTGGAGGGGATCCTCAACGAGCCGCCGATCCGGGCAGAGCTTGCCCGTGACCGCTCCGGCGAGGAGGTGCTGGCGTGGTTGCGGAGCCAGGACGTCCGCCTCCTGGTGGTGACGCCCGCCTACGGCGGCGGCCGACCGGTCTCCCTCCTGCCCCTCGCCCGATCGCCCCGGGAGCTTGCGGTCGTCCTTGAACTGAAGGCGCGGCTGCAGCTCCTCGGCTCGCCCGGTGGGGTCGACGTGTACCGTGTGCCCGACCGGTAGCCCGACAACGCGACGCTGCTCTACCTGCTGTCGGCGCCGGCAGGCTGCCCGGTGGACGGCAGGACCAACTGCGGGTGCGTCCGCCACCCCCGCACGTGCAAGAGGTAGCGCACGAGCAGGCGCAGGATCCCGAACCCGTAGAGGACCGAGCGGCCGAAACCGATCATGGAGGCCTCGGGAAAGTAACGAGTGGCAATCGGGATCTCGGCGATCCGCATGCCGGCCACCACGCCCTGGGCTATGATCTCGGAATCGAAGACGAAGCCGTCCGAGTTGGCGGTAAGGTTCACGCTCTCGAGGTAGGCTCGGGAGTAGGCGCGGAAGCCGGAGTGGTACTCGGTGAGGCGCAGGCCGAAGACGGCGTTCTCGACACCGGTGAGCGTGACGTTCGCCGCCACCTTCCACCACGGCATGCCGCCCTCTCTGACCTTCCCACCCAGGATCCGGCTCCCGAACACGGCATCCGCACGTCCCTCAAGCAGGGGACCGATGAGGTGCGGGATGACCTGGGGATCGTACTGGTGGTCCGGGTGCACCATGACCGAGATTCCGGCGCCGCGCAGCAGCGCCTCCCGGTAGCACGTCTTCTGATTGCCGCCATACCCGCGGTTGTGCGGATGGACGAAAACCACAAGCCCCAGGCCCCTGGCGATCGCCACGGTGTCGTCGTGGCTGGCGTCGTCCACCAGAATGATCTCGTCCACCACCTCGCGCGGCACGTCGGCCACGCACGTCGCGAGCGTCCTCGCCGCGTTGTAGGCGGGCATCACGACCACGACCCGCGGCCGGCTCACCGTCGCGCCTCCGCAATCAGCTGGAAGGCAAACATCGTGGGCCACACCTTGGCCGCCCCGCAGGCCAGCTCGTAGAGGAGCACGCCGGGCCGGCGCGAGAACCGCGAATCGAGCAGAGGCAGCGGCGGCGGAATCCCCGCCAGGCGCGTCACTGCAAGGCCCGCCTCAGCCAGCAGGCGCCGCAGGGTGGAATGCGTGAAGAAACGCAGGTGCGTGGCGTCCATGATCCCGCGCTGGCGGTACTCGAAACGTCCGAGGAGCAGTTCGAGGCGGACCAACACGAACGCCACGTTGGGAACCGAAACGAGCACCTTCCCCCCCGGCGCCATCTGGGCAACCAGGTGGTCGAGCGCGCCGGCCGGGTTCGCGAGGTGCTCGAGAACGTCCCCAGCCACGACCAGCTCGAAGGGCCCCTCGGGGAGCACGGGCAGGTCGGCCAGGCTGGCCGTGTAGAACGCGGCGTAGTGCGGGGCCGCCGCCGCCGCGCGCGCGGGGTCGCTCTCGACCCCAATCACGGTATGGCCGCGCGCCGCGAGGGCGGAGCCCAGGAACCCGGTCGCGGCACCGACGTCCAATGTCCTGGCCGGTCCCCGGCCTGCCCAGTCCAGGAGGGTGCGGTGGGAGCTGTGCGGAAAGTCCTTGAAGGGGTAAACGGGCGCTTCCCCTCGCGTCATTTTTCAACCATACACCACCCGCGTTCGCCAGGGAGGAGCCACGCCATGCGGCACGGGCGGAACGGGCCCGCGTGTTAGACTTTGCGCCGTGGGCGCGGGCCGTCGTCATACCCTGCCCTTGCTGGCAGCGACTCTGTTTCTCGCCTGTAACCGGGTACCGGGACGATTGGCGGTGATCGGGGATCACACGGTCACCGTTGGCCAGCTGGCCGCCTTCGTGACCGTGCAGACCGGCCGGAGCCTGGCGGAGGTTTCTCCGGAGCTGGCCGCGGCCCTCTTCGAGCGCTACCTCGAGGAAGAGGTGGTGCTGGCCGCCTCCCCTGCGCCCGGGAACCATGACCTGTCCCCCACGGCGCGCAGTGCCCGCGTCCGCGAGCTGACCTTCACGCTCTGCCCGCCCCCTGCGCCACCTTCCGAGGCCCAGGTGGATGCCTACCTCGGCCAGCACCCGGAGCTCTCCACGAGCGGGGAGCGACTCCGATTGCGCCAGCTCATCCTCCCCGACCAGGCGACCGGCCAGAGAGCGCGCGAGCGCATCCGGTCCGGCGAGGATTTCGTCTCCGTCTCCCGCGCCCTCTCGCGCGCTCCCAACGCCGAGAACGGGGGTCTGCTCGGCTGGGTGGAACGAGGGCAGCTCGCGCCCGAGTTTGAAGCTGCGGTGTTCGGCCTGGCACCCGGCGAGGTCAGCGAGCCGGTCCCGAGCAACGCGGGCTGGCATATCTTTCAGGTCATGGAACACCGCGGCGCCGGCACCGGTCCGGATGCTCCCGCGCGTGACAGGGTGCGCTCGCAGCTCGCCGCGCAGGCCGCAGAGGACGCGCGGCGCGCCTGTTTGCGCGAGCTGGCGGCCAAGGTCGGTGTGCGGGTGGACTGCGCAGGGGCAAGCTTCCCCTGCCGGAACCCGTTTGAAGGGAACCCATGAGACACACAACCGTCTTTACGCTGCTCATGCTGCTGGGGGCTGCAGCCACGGCCACCGACCGCAAGGTCGTGGAGGGGATCGTGGTGAGGGTCAACGACCGCATCCTCACCACCGAGGACATCCGCCAGCGCGTCGCCGAACGCTCCGCCGAGGCCGGCAAGCCGGTGCCCGTCGCTTCCTACCCGGACCTGATCCAGGAGGCGGCCGACGAGCTCTGCATGCTGGAACGGGCCTCCGAGCTCAAGCTTGAGGTTTCCAACGAGGAGATCAACGCCGCCGTCCAGCAGGTGCGCGAGGCGAACCACGTCCCTGACGATGCCGCGTTCGAGCAGACGCTGAAGGGCATGGGCATGACCGTGGAAAGCCTCAAGGCGCGCCTGCGAGACACCATGCTCATCCAAAGGTTGCTCAAGCGCGAGGTGGGCGACCTTCCCCTCACCGAGGAGGAGCTCCGGGAGCGCTATCAGAAGGAGAAGGACCAGTACATGGTCGGCGAGCGGTTGCACCTGGAGCACTACCTCCTGACCGTCGCATCGGACCGCAGCGACCTTGAGGCCAAGCTCGCCGCCGCGCGCCGCCTGGTCGCGGCCGCGCGCGCCAGCGGTGACTTCCTGGCCCTCGTTCAGCAGGAGGCGAAGGCGGGGCATGGCACCGGTGGCGACCTGGGTCTCGTTGCAGTGGCCGACCTTCGCCCGGAGTTTCGCGAGGTCGTCGAGAAGCTCAAGCCAGGCGAGATCACGGATCCGTTCGTCACCCCGAACGGCGTGCACGCGGGGCGGCTGGTGCAGCGCATCCCTCCGACGGTGAAGCCGTTCGAGGAGGTCGAAGACGAGCTGCGCAGGAAGGAAATGGACGAGCGCTACCGCACGCACCTTGCGAGCGTGGTGACCGAGCTCAAGAAGCGCTACGTCGTGGAGACGCACCCCGAGCTGATGGTGGCGGCCAAGTAGCCTCGGACTTGCTTTTCCGCCGGGCCGACCGGGCACGACACCGGACCGGCCTGGCTGGAGTGCCCCTCACCCCGACAAGGATCTTGACAGCAGGCCTTTCCTCCCTCATCATGGCGGTGGACAAAAGTGGAAGGAAGTGGACCGCTGTGGCCCACGTCCCGCGCCAGCGGGTTCCGGGAGGCGGAGGATGGAGACTTTTCGCGGGAGCTACCAGGCCACCGTTGATGACAAGGGCCGCCTGAAGCTCCCCGCCCGCCTGAAGGCCCAGCTCGAGGAGTGGTTCGGCGCCAAGGTCTTCGTCACGTCCCTGAGCCCGCTCGAGCTGCGCGTCTACCCACTGACGGTCTGGGAAGAGCTCGAGCGCCGCTTCCTCGTCCGCCCCTCCATGGACCCCCTGGTGCAGCGCCTGCTGGAGCACGCCAACTACGGGCAGGAGGACGAGGTGGACTCACAGGGAAGGGTGCTCATCCCCGCGTTGCTGCGGGACGTCCTGGGTGGCACCGGCGAGGTCGTGGTCTCGGGCCGGGGCCGGTTCCTGGCTGTCGTGGCCCGTGACCGGGCGCAGGCCGTCCTCGCCACCCCGTTCACCTCCGAGGAACTCGCCGCGCTCGCTGCTCTGGAGCAGTGATGCAGGATGTGTCCGGCAAACCACCGACCCGTCCTGCTTGCCCAGGTGGTGACTGCGCTGGCCCCGCCGGTCGGAGGCTGGATCGTGGACGCCACGGTGGGGCTGGGCGGACACGCCCAGGCACTGCTCGCCGAGACGCCGGGTGTTCGCTTGCTGGGCCTCGACCTCGACCCCGGCGCCCTTGCCCTGGCGCGCGAGCGGCTGGCCCCGTTCGGCGAGCGCGCGGTGCTGGTCAACTCGTCGTACCTGCGGCTGGCCGAGGTCGCACGCGACCACGGCGTCACGGGCGCCGATGGCGTGCTATTCGACCTCGGCGTCTCGTCGCTCCAATTGGACACCCCCGATCGGGGGTTTTCCTTCCGCCACGATGGCCCGCTCGACATGCGCTTCTCTCAGACGGGTGCGAGCGCTGCGGACCTGCTGGCCGAGATGGGGGAGGAGGAGTTGGTGCGGGTCCTGCGCGAGTTCGGTGAAGAGCCGCGCGCCCGGCGCGTGGCTCGGGCCATCATGCGGGCCCGCCTGAAGCAGCCCATCCGCACGACCGGGGAGCTGCACCGCGTCGTGCGTGCGGCCCTTGGGCCCTCGCGCGGCCGCATCGACCCGGCCACACGTACCTTCCAGGCCCTGCGCATCGCCACCAACCGCGAGCTGGAGGGGATCCCCGAAGCCCTCGAGCAGGCCGGGCGGCTGCTGCGGCCAGGTGGCCGGATGGCGGTGATCGCCTTTCACTCGCTCGAGGACCGCCTGGTCAAGAGGACGCTGCGGAAGCTCTCCGGGCGCTGCGTGTGCCCGCCCGGCAGCTTCGCCTGCACCTGCCAGCCCGAGCGGCTGCTGGAGATCCTCACCCCCCGGCCGGTCACGCCGGAACCCGAGGAGTTGGCGGAGAACCCGCGTGCCCGCTCCGCCAAGCTCCGGGTGGCGGCGCGGAGGGCACGATGAAAATCGGAGGGTATCGCCCAAGCAACAGCTGGCTGCGACGCCAGCTCGACACCCGCTGGCGCCGCTGGGTGTCGTGGTGCTTCGGCGGGGCGGTGGTGGTCAGCGTGGTCATGGCGGCTTTCATCGCGCCACGTCAGGCCACGCTGCGGATGCGGTACGAGATCGCCCAGCTCACCCGCGGAGTCGAGAGGCTGGAGGGGGAGCAGCGGCGCCTCATGCTCGAGAGGGAGACGCTCACCTCCCCACCCGTGCTGGCCGCCCAGCTGCGCGAGCTGGGGCTTGCAACCGTGCCGCCCGGGAGGGTGGCCCACCTGACTCCGTCAGGCCAACTCCTGCTTCCCCCGACAACGCCAAAGCCCGCGCCACCGCGGCCCGCGACCACGAGGAGGCCGCGGTGATGCTCAACACCTCAAGGCTGCGCTGGCTCCAAGGAGCCCTGGCGGCGTGGGCCCTCGTGGTGGTGGGGCGCCTCGTGCAGGTGCAGGCCGTCGAACACCGCGTCTGGGAAGCCGAGTCCGCCCGCCAGCGCGAGCACACCCTGGAGGTCGAAGAGCCGCGCGGCGACATCCGCAGCCGCGACGGGCGGCTCCTCGCCGGCAGCGTCGAGCGTGTGGCGGTGTGGGCCAACCCGCGCAAGATCCCGCGCGAGAACTGGGAGGCCGCGGCCGCCGGCCTCGCCCCGCTTACAGGGAGGTCGCGGCAGGATATCCTCGCGAGCCTCCGAGAGCACAACGGCTTCTTCTACCTCGCCAAGGACCTGGATCCCCAGGTTACCGAGGTCGTGGGCAAGCTGCACCTGCGAGGTGTAGGCACGCTGCGGACCGAACGTCGCGTCTACCCCCACGGTTCCCTGGCCGGGCCGACGGTCGGCTTCGTGAATGCCGACGGGAACGGGCAGGCCGGTCTGGAAGCGTTTTACGACCGCACGTTGCGGGGCGTGCCGAGCCTCTACCGCGAGCTGCGCGACGGCAAGATTTACCCGACGAAGCTCGATCTCCGGCTCGAGAGCGCCGGCCGGCCCGGGCAGTCGCTGGTGCTGGCCCTCGACTGCCGCGTTCAGCAGGTGGTCGAGGAGGAGCTGGGCCGCAGCATAGCGGAAATCGGTGCCAAGGGTGCCTCCGCGGTCGTAATGAACCCGAGCAGCGGCGAGCTCCTCGCCATCGCGTCCCTGCCCTCCTACGACCCGGGAAACCTGGGGCAGGTCCAGGCGGAACAGCGCCGTAATCGCGCGGTGGAGGACGCGCTCGAGCCCGGCTCGACCTTCAAGCCGATCGTCGTGGCGGCCGCGATGACGGCCGGTGTCCTTGATCCCTGGGAGATGGTGGACTGTTCCGGAGGGGGCGTCCAGGTCGCAAACGTCTTCATCCACGACCACGCGCGCTACGGGTTGCTGCCGGTCCGCGAACTGCTGGCCAAGTCCTCCAACGCGGGGGCGATTCGCATCGCCCACCGCCTGTCGGCGGCGCAGCTGGACACGATGATCCGGGAGCTTGGTTTCGGGCAGGCGACACGCGTGGAGTTGCCGGGCGAGACGCGCGGGATCTACCGCTCGCCCCAGCGCTGGTCGGCGCTCTCGCGAGCGAGCCTGGCCCTCGGGCAGGAGATCAGCACCACCCCGCTGCAGCTCGCGCAGGCGTACGCGGCCATCGCAAACGGGGGTCTCCTCGTGCATCCGACCCTGGTGGTCGAGACCTGTGATCGGAGCGGACGCGTGCTGACGCCGTACAGGCCACAGCCCGGCACGCGCGTGCTCCCCGCCTCGGTCGCCTCCTCTCTCGCCACGCTCCTGGAGGCGGTGGTGGAGGACGGGACCGGCAAGGCGGCCGATGTGCCGGGGTACCGGGTCGCCGGCAAGACGGGGACCGCCCAGAGGGCATCGGGGGGCAGCTACGCCGCTGGCCGCCACGTCGCCTGGTTCGTGGGATTCCTGCCGATGCCGGACCCGAGCCTGGTCATCGTCGTCTGCGTGGACGAGCCATCCAGCAACTACTGGGCCTCCGAGGTGGCGGCGCCCGTCTTCGGCCGCATCGCCGCCCGCATCGTGACGCTGCTCGGTCTGCCGCCCGGCGCACGGGAGAGGGTGTGACGCTCGCCCAACTCGCCGCCGCCTGCGGGGCGTCCCTGCGGGGTGCCGGAGGGGAGGTCACGGGCATCACCCATGTGGCGCAGGCGATCCGGCCCGGGTGGGTGTTCGCCGCCCTTCCCGGCACCCACCATCACGGCATCGAGTTCGTCGCGCAGGCAATGGAGCGCGGCGCGGAGGCTGTCCTCTCCGACCGCGACCCCGGGGCCGGCACACCCTGGCTCGCGTCGAACGAGCCACGGCGCGCCGCCGCCCTGGCCGCGTGGGCGCTTGCCGGGCACCCGGAGCGCCGGTTGCGGATGGTCGGGATCACGGGCACCAACGGCAAGAGCACGGTGGCGGACCTGGTCGGGAGGATCGCCGACGCGGCCGGGGTGCCGGTCGGGGTGTTCGGGACCCTGGCCTATGCGCTGCCGGGCCGCCACGAACGGGCCGTGCGAACCACCCCTGAGGCGACCGACCTCGCGCCTCTCCTGGCCGAACTGGTCGAAGGCGGAGGCCAGGCGGCCGTGATGGAGGTGTCCTCCCACGCCCTCAGCCTCGACCGCGTGGCCGGCCTCGAGTTCGATGTTGCGGTCTGGACCAACCTCACCCGCGACCACCTCGACTTCCACCACGACCTCGAGGCCTACTTCGCCGTCAAGTCGCGCCTGGCGGACCTCCTGCGTCGCGACCCTCCGGGCCGGCGGGTGATCGGGGCGGACGACCCATTCATGGCGCGCCTGGCGGACGCACCCCGTGCAGGCGACCTCAGCTTCGGCCTGGGGCCGGCCTGCCAGGTCACGGCGGTCGACGCGGCCGCGGATGCGCAAGGCACCAGCTTCACGCTGCGCACCCCGGCGGGCGACGCCGCGCTGCGCTTGCCCCTGGTCGGACGCCACAACCTGCGTAACGCCCTCGCCGCGGCCGCGGCGGCGCTCGCCCTGGAGTGGCCCCTCGAGGCGATCGTGCGCGGTCTCGCGGGCGCCGAGCCGCTGCCGGGGCGGCTCGAGCCGGTTTCCGCCCCGACGCACTTCCCCGTGTTCGTGGACTACGCCCACACCCCCGATGCGCTGGAGCAGGTGCTGCGCGCGCTGCGGGAGGTGGGCGATCACCGTCTGGTGGTGGTGTTCGGGTGCGGCGGCGATCGCGACCCCGGCAAACGCGCACCGATGGGCGAGGTGGTCGGCCGTCTGGCGGACGTCCCCATCGTCACCTCGGACAACCCGCGCTCCGAGGACCCACAGGCGATCATCGCCGCGGTGATGGAGGGCGTGCGGGCCTCCGGGAACCCACGCGCCCTCGCGATCCCGGACCGCAGGGAGGCGATCGCCGCCGCTCTCTCGCTGGCGGATGAGCGCTGCTTGGTGCTGGTTGCCGGCAAGGGGCACGAGACCGAGCAGATCTTCGCCGACCGCACGATCCCCTTTGACGACCGTGCCGTCATCCGCGAGCTGGCCCAGCGGAGGAGAGCCTGATGCGCCGCCCCGTCGCGGACTTGGCCCGGTGCCTCGGGGCCCGCCTCGAAGGCGACGGCACCCGGATGGTGACCGGAGCGGCCATCGACTCCCGGGCCGTCCGCCGAGGCGACCTCTTCGTGGCGCTGCCGGGCGCCCGCACCGATGGCCATGACTTCGCCGGCCAGGCGGCGACCGCTGGCGCCGCAGGGGTGCTCCTCCAGCGCACTCTCCCTGTGGACCTGCCCCAGCTCGTGGTATCGGACACGCTCGCAGCACTCCAGCGCCTGGCGCAGGCGGAGCGCGCGGAGGCGGCGTACCGCCTTGCGGCCGTCACGGGATCAATCGGCAAAACGATCACCAAGGAGTTCCTGGCGGCGCTGCTTGCCAGTACGTTCCCGGTGGGCTTCACGAAGGGGAGCCGCAACTCGCAGGCGGGGTTTCCCGCCGAGATCTGCAGCCAGCCGGAGGGGATCGCGTGGATGGTGGCCGAGCTCGGCATGAACCACGCCGGTGAGCTGGACCGCCTGGGCGCGATTGCCCAGCCGGACGCGCTCCTGTACACCGTGGTGGCGCCGGTCCACCTCGAGTTTTTCGAGGACATCGACGCCATCGCCGAGGCCAAGGCCGAGCTGATCCCCCACCTGCGGCGCGACGGTGTGCTGGTGCTCAACGCCGCGGACCCCAGGGTCGCGGCCCTTGCACCTCGCTTCGAGGGCAACATCGTCCGGTACGGCGTGCGCGGCGACGCCGACCTGTGGCTCGAGGAGTACCGGGAGCACGGCCTGCTCGGCTCGCGCTTCCTGCTCACCGGCACGCTCGGGACCGTGGAGGTGGACTGGCAGCTTCCCGGTCGGCACCAGGCCGAAAACCTGCTCGCGGCAGCGACGCTCGCCCTCGCGGTCGGGGTCCCGCCTGCGGCAATCCGGCCGGCAGCGGCCACGCTCCGGCCGGTGCCCCGGCGCGGCGAGGTGCACCGCCTCGAGGGCAGCGGCGTCACCGTGGTGGACGACAGCTACAACTCCTCCCCGAGAGCCGCGGCAGCACTGCTGGCGTTGCTAGCCGCCACGCCGGGGCGGCACGTCGCGGTGCTGGGAGAGATGCTGGAGCTCGGAGCGACGTCGCTCGCCCTCCACCGTGAGGTGGGCCGTCGAGCTGCGGCTGCCGCCGATGTCGTCGTAGCGGTAGGCGGGGACGACGCCGCCGAGCTGGCTCGGGCGGCCAATGGCTCCCAGGCCCACCACGTGGCCTCGGCCGCCGAGGCGCTGGCGATCCTGGGCGGGCTCCTGCGTCCCGGCGATGTGGTGCTCGTGAAGGGCTCGCGCGGCATCGGCCTGGAGGAAGTTGTGGACGGGCTGCGGGCGGGGGTGCGCTGATGCTGTACTGGCTCCTCTACGAGCTGCACAGCCAGTGGAGCCCGCTGAACGTGTTCCGCTACATCACGTTCCGCGCCGCCCTCGCGATCCTCACCGCGCTCGTGATCGGAATCGCGCTCGGCCCGGCCCTCATCCGCACCCTGCGCATTCGGCAGATCGGCCAGGCCATCCGCGAAGAGGGGCCTGCCTCGCATCAGGTTAAGGCCGGGACGCCCACGATGGGCGGGCTTCTGATTCTGGTGGCGGTGCTCGGCCCGATCATCCTCTGGGGCGACCTCACCGAGCCGTGGGTCTGGGTGGTCACGATCACCACGCTGCTTTTCGGCGGCATCGGTTTCCTGGACGACATCCTGAAGGTACGGCGCGGCAAGAACCTCGGCCTGCGTGCGTGGCAGAAGCTGGGCCTGCAGGTGCTGGTAGGGCTGGCCGCGGCCGCCGCGATCCGCCTGGTTGCCGGCCAAATGCCGTACGCGGGCGAGCTGGTGGCGCCGTTCTTCAAGAACATCCACCTGGACCTGGGCCTCCTCTACATCCCGTTCGTGGCGCTCGTGCTGGTTGGGTCCTCCAACGCGGTCAACCTCACCGACGGCCTCGACGGCCTGGCCATCGGCTCGGTTCTCATCGCCTTCGGCACCTACACGATCTTCACCTACCTCGCCGGCAACGCCAGGCTCGCCAAGTACCTGCAGATCCCCTCGGTGCCGGGGTCGGGCGAGGTGACGGTTTTCTGCGCCGCGATGGTCGGGGCCTGCCTTGCCTTCCTTTGGTTCAACTGCCACCCGGCTCAGGTCTTCATGGGAGACGTCGGCTCGCTCGCACTCGGCGCCGCCATCGGCTGCACCGCGACGATCGCCAAACAGGAGCTGGTGCTGGTCGTGGTCGGGGGCTTGTTCGTGGCCGAGGCGCTTTCCGTCATCCTGCAGGTCGCGAGCTTCAAGACGCGCGGCAAGCGGATCTTCCGAATGTCGCCCCTGCACCACCACTTCGAGCTCTCCGGTTGGGCGGAGACGCAGGTGGTCGTGCGCTTTTGGATCATCGCGGGGGTGTTCGCCCTCATGGGGCTGGCAACGCTGAAGCTGCGATGAGCACGGTCAAGCCTTCCCACGCGCTGGTGGTCGGCCTCGGGGTTTCCGGGGCGGCGGCGGCTACGCTCCTGGCGAGTCAGGGCTGGCAGGTGACTGTCAACGACCGTGCGAGCGAGGCCGATCTCGCCGCGCAGCTCGCCACGCTGCCGCCCGGCGTCCGCACGGTGCTGGCTACGCACGCCGAGGCGGTGCTGGAGTCGGCACGGCTTGTCGTGGTCTCCCCCGGCGTCCGTTGGGAGCTGCCCCTGCTTGCCGAGGCGCGCCGGCGCGGCCTTCCCGTAATCGCCGAGGTGGAACTAGCCTCGCGCTCCCTGGCGGGAACGCCGATCGTGGGGATCACAGGCTCCAACGGCAAGACCACCGTGACCTCGCTGACCGGTGAGATCGTGCACGCCGCGGGGTGGCGCGCCGGAGTGGGCGGCAACATCGGGACCGCCGCCAGTGAGCTGGCCCTCGCCGGCGGCTGGGACGCGGTGGTGCTGGAGCTGTCGTCCTTTCAGCTCGAGGGGTGTTTTACGCTGCGCCCGCGGGTGGGGGTGCTGCTGAACGTTTCGCCCGACCATCTCGACCGCCACCCCACCATGGCCAGCTACCTGGCCGCCAAGGCACGCATCTTTGCGCGACAGGGCGCCGAGGATTTTGCGGTCATCAACGCCGACGACGGTGCGCTCGCGGGCCTTGCCCTGCCCTCCCGGGTCGTGCGGTTCTCTCTCCTCGACCACTCTGCCGAGGCGCACCTCGCCGGAGACACCCTTGTGCTGGACGGGGAGCCGCTGCTGCCCCGCGCCGAACTGCCGCTGCTCGGCGACCACAACGTGGCCAACGCCTTGGCCGCCGCCCTTGCCGCGAGCCGTCTCGGGGTGCCGCGCACAGCGATCGCGCACGCGCTGCGCCGCTTCGCGGCACTTCCCCACCGCCACCAGGTCGTGGCCGAGGCCGGCGGCGTGCGCTGGGTGGACGACTCCAAGGGCACCAACATCGGGGCCACCGCGGCCGGCCTCGCCGGATACCCGCCCGGTACGATCCACCTCATCCTTGGGGGGCTTGGGAAGGGACAGGACTTCCACGAGCTGCGGCCGGCGGCGGAGGGCCGGCTTGCCCGTGTATACCTGATCGGAGAGGCGACCGCCGAAATTGCAAAAGCTCTCACCGGCACTGCTCCGATCGAGACGTGCGGCGCGCTCGAGGAGGCGGTGCGCCGGGCCGCGGCCCACGCGCGCCGTGGCGACACCGTGCTTCTTTCGCCGGCCTGTGCCTCATTCGACCAGTTCAGAAACTACGCCCACCGCGGTGACGAGTTCGCGCGGCTGGCGCGCGGGATCGTGGGAGCCGGCTGATGCCCAGGACGCGCCAGATCGACCGTCTGCTCCTGGCCGCCACCATGGTCACCGCCGCCATCGGCGTGGTGATGGTGGGCTCCGCCTCCGGCCCGTTGGCGCGCGAGTACTACCACCTCTCGGAGTACGAGTTTGCCTTCCGCCAGTTCGTGGCCGTGACCCTCGGTACGGTCGGCATGCTGGCCGCCACCTTCGTTCCCCTCGACAAGCTCACCAGCTGGAAGGTGGCGCTTCCACTGCTCCTGGCAAGCTGGGGCGCGCTCATCGCGGCGTTCTTCCAGGCGCCGGTGTCGGGCACGCACCGCTGGTTGCAGCTTCCCGTGAGCTCCATCCAGCCCTCGGCGGTTGCCAAGGTCACGTTGCCCCTCGCCCTCGCCTCCCTTCTCGCCAAGCAGCGGTCCTCGCGGGCTGAGCGCAACGCGGCCTACCGGATGGCGCTCATCCTCACCGGTGTCACGGTCGGGCTCGTGCTGGTGGAGCCGGACCTGGGATCCGCGGTCCTCCTGCTGGCGGCAGCAGCCAGCGTGCTACTGCTCGCCGACGTGCCGTGGCGCCTCCTGTTCGGCGTCGCGGGTGCCGCCGCGGTGGTCTTCGTCGTGGCGGTCATCGTCAAGCCGTACCGAATGGAGCGGCTGCGCACCTTCTTCGGTGACACCAGCTACCAGGTGCAGCAGTCGCTGATCGCCATCGGCGGCGGAGGCCTGCTGGGCCGCGGGCCGGGTGAAAGCCTCCAGAAGCTCTTCTACCTCCCGCAGCCGCACAGCGATTTCATCTTCGCGGTGATCGGGGAGGAGTTGGGCCTCGCGGGGGCCGTGGTCACGCTGGCCCTGCTGGGCGTGATCGCGGCGCGGGCACTGCTCGCCGCCCGTCATGCCAACACGGCGGCCGCCGGGCTGCTCGCGGGCGGCCTCGCCGTCACTCTCGCGGTGCAGGCGCTCCTCAACGTCTCGGTCTGCCTCAAGTTGCTGCCGGCCAAGGGACTGCCGCTGCCCCTGCTGTCGGCGGGCGGCTCCGACGTGATGCTCACGATGGTCGCCATCGGCCTCCTGCTGAACGTCGGCAAGGAGGGGACGTGAGGGAGATCGTCATCGCCGGCGGCGGCACCGGGGGCCACCTCTTCCCAGGTCTGGCGGTGGCGGCGGAGCTCACCCGTCTCGGCACCCCACTGTCCTGGCTGGGCGCCCACCGCGGCCTCGAGGCTGCACGGGTCCCGGAGGCCGGAATCCTGTTGCGGCTGCTGGCCGTGAGCGGCGCCGTCTCGCGCTCGCCGGCAGCTCAGCTCGCGGCCGCCGGGCGGGTCGTCCCCGCCGTCGCGCAGGCCTTGGCCCACCTGCTGCGACGGCAGGCGAGCGCGGTGCTCGCGGTCGGGGGCTACGCCTCCGTGCCGGGTGCGCTCGCCGCCGGAGCGCTCGGCATTCCGGTCGTGCTGCAGGAGCAGAACGCTTTTCCTGGCCTCGCGAACCGCCTCCTGGCGCCGTGGTCGGTCGCGATCGCATGCGGCTTCGAAGGGGCGGTGGCCAGCTTTCCCTCGCTGCCCGCGCGCTGGACGGGCAACCCGGTGAGGGCAGAGTTCTTTGCGGTGCCCGCTCCGCCCCTCGCCCCGCTTACCGTGATGGTGATCGGCGGAAGCCAGGGTTCCGCTTTCCTGAATCGGTTGCTCCCCGAGGCGTTCGCGAAGCTGGCCCGGACCCACGCCTTGCCGCGCATCGTGCACCAGACCGGTCTGCGCTGGCAGGCCGATGTGCGGGAGCGCTACACGATCCTCGGCGTGCCGGCCGAGGTGGTCGGCTTCCTCGAGCAGCCGGCGCAGGCGATGGCCACGGCCGCGCTCGTTGTCGCACGCGCCGGCGCCCTCACCGTAACCGAGCTGGCCGCGGCCAGGCGGGCCGCCGTGCTGGTGCCGTTCGCAGCCTCGGCGCACGGCCACCAGCTCGCCAACGCCCGCGCGTACGCCGCCACCGACGCCGCCGTGGTGCTGGAGGAGAGCGAGGCCACGCCTCATGCCACCGCGGCCCTCCTCGCCCGCCTCCTCGCCGAGCCACAGGGGCTTGTGGCACGCGGGATCGCCGGCGCCCGTCTGGCTCGGCCCGACGCCGCGGGCACGGTCGCACGCATGGTCCTCGAAGCTGCGGGAGTCAGCGCCGACGGCACTGCGCATGGAGGTGCCCATTGAACTTCGGGCACGTGCGCCACCTGCACTTCGTCGGCATCGGCGGCGTCGGCATGTGCGGCCTCGCGGAGCTGCTTCACGGCGAAGGGTTTGTGGTCACCGGGTGCGACCTGGCCGCCAGCGAGACGACCGCGCGCCTGGAGAAGCTCGGTATCCGCGTCAGCGTGGGACACGCGCCCGACCATCTGGAGGGCGAGCAGGTGGTGGTGACCTCCTCGGCGGTGCCTGCCAACAACCCGGAGGTGGAGGCGGCACGCCGGCGGGGCATCCCCGTCATCCGGCGCGCGGAGATGCTCGGGGAGATCTCCCGCCTCAAGTGGGGCATCGCCGTGGCAGGTACCCACGGTAAGACGACCACCACCTCACTGACCGGTTTCGTGCTCACCCGAGCCGGGCTCGACCCCACGGTGGTGGTGGGCGGGCGCATGCACTTCCTCGGGGCCCACGCCCGCCTCGGGCGCTCCGAGTACCTGGTCTGCGAGGCGGACGAGTTCGACCGCTCGTTCCTGGCCCTTTCGCCGGTGCTGGCGCTGATCACGACGGTGGAGGCGGAGCACCTCGATACCTATGGCTCGGTCGACGTCATGGAGGAGGCCTTCGTCACCTTCGCGAACCGCGTGCCGTTCTACGGCGCCACCATCGCGTGCCTGGACGATCCGGGGGTTCGCCGCCTGCTGCCGCGCTTCACGCGCCGAACCGTGACCTACGGGCTCTCGCCTCAAGCCGAGGTGCACGCCCAAAAGGCCCGCTTCTCCAGCACCGGGGCCGTGTGCCGCCTGGTCGCGCGCGGCGACGAGCTGGGCGAGCTGAAGTTGCCGCTTCCAGGCCCTCACATGCTGGCCAACGCCGTGGGTGCGACCGCGGCGGCGCTCGAGGTCGGGGTGCCGTTCCCCAAGATCGCGGAGGCGGTGGCCGAGTTCGCCGGTGTTGCGCGCCGCTTCGAGCGCAAGGGCGAGCGCGACGGAGTGATCGTCGTCGACGATTACGCCCACCACCCCAGCGAGGTGGCCGCCACACTGCGGGCGGCCCGGCAGAGCTTCCCCGACGCCCGCCTCGTGGTGGTGTTCCAGCCGCACCTCTTCTCGCGCACCCGCGACTTCGCGCGCGAGTTCGGCGACGCCCTGCTCGGCGCCGACGTGGCATTCGTGCTGCCCATCTACCCGGCGCGCGAAGAGCCGATCCCCGGCGTCACGCACCAGCTGGTGGTGGATGCCGCACAGCGTCTGGGTCACAGGCACGTGCAGGGCGCCGCCACGTTCGAGGACACCCTGATGGGACTGTCCCGCCTCCTGCACCCCGGCGACGTGTTGCTCACGATGGGGGCCGGGAACGTCGTGCAGCTCGGCGAGACCTGGCTCGCCGGAGGCGGGCGATGAGCGGCCCGGTGCGCAGCCGACGCTCCTGGCGGAGGCTCGCCGTGCGCCTGCTGCCGGCCGTCCTGCTGCTCGCCCTCACGGCAACGCTTGCCGCCACACTGCAGGTCCACGAGGTGCGGGTGACCGGCACCCACCGTTTCCCCGCCCGCGAGGTGGAGGTGGTGCTGCGAGCCGCCCTGGGCACCCCGACGGTGGCGGCCCGGGCGGACGACCTGCGCGCCAAGGTCCGCGCCCTCCCGTGGGTTGAGGACGCCACGGTGCGTGTGTCCCTAGACGGCATCGTCTCCTGTGGGGTGGTGGAGCGGACGCCGGTCGCGGTTGCCGTGGATCAAGGCGTTCCGCGCCTTCTGGACCGCGAGGGCCGCCTGCTCGGACCTGTTGGGACCCTGGCAAACCTGCTCGAGCTCGACGGATTCGCCGCCTGCCCCGAGGAACGTGCCGTGGTCCTCACGTCGGTCAAAGCTCTGCAGCGCTCCTGGGATGGCAGGCTCGAGCGTGTAGAGCGCGTGGGCCCTCACGATGTCGCGCTCCACTTCGTAAACACCCCTTTCCCGGTGCTGGCCGACCCCGGCAACCCACAGGGATTGGCGGCGGCCCGCAGGGTGCTCAGCGCATGGCTGGCCGCGCAGAACCCGCCACCGCTGCGTCTGGACGCCCGCGTGGCCGGACGCGTCGCGGTGCTGCCAGTGCCGCCCGCCGAGGAGAAGAGCTGATGGCGCAGAGTCCGCGCATCATCGCCTCGCTCGACGTGGGCGACCACCGCGTACTCGCGCTCATCGCCGAGCTTGACGGGCGCGACCAGATCGTCATCCGCGGCGTCGGGCTTGCCCCCTCCGGCGGGATGCGGTCCGGGCAGGTCGTGCAGATGAAACCGGTGGTGGCGGCAATCAAGGCAGCGGCCGAGGAGGCCGAGTTGATGGCCAAGTTGCCGATGGAGAAGGTCCACGGCTCGGTGGCCGGCATCTTCATCAACGGACGTCTGACCAGGGCGGCCATCTCGATGGGCGCCCGCGAGCGCGAGGTAACCCTGCCGGATCTCGAGACGCTGCATGACGCGGTGCGTCGCCAGCCGCTCCCCAGCGGCCACACCGTGCTCAACGTGGTTTCACCGACCTACTCGCTCGACGACCAGGACGGGATCCTGGACCCGCAGGCGATGGTCGGGCGCCAGCTCGCCGTGGACGCCTACGTGCTGGCCTGCCAGGAGGGCCCGGTGCGTACCCTCGAGAAGGCCATCAACGAGGCGGGCCTCGAGGTCGAGGAGTTCTTGTTCGCGCCAGCAGCCGCGGCCAACGCCACGCTCACCGGCGACGAGCGCCGGCTGGGCGCCATTCTGATCGACATCGGGTACGGGAACACCTGTTATGCCGCCTACTCCGGCGAGAGGTTGATGGCTGCCGGCTGCTTCCCGATCGGGAGCAACAAGATCAACGACGACCTGGTGCACCGTTTCCAGACCACCGCGGCAGGGGCGGAGAAGGCCAAGCGTGAGGCCGGCACGATGCTGCTCGGCGATGTGGGTGACGAGGAGACCATCTCCATCCCCACGATCGAGGGGCGCGGCAGCCACGTCATCTCGCGCAAGGAGCTGTGCAAGACCATCCGCCTCCGGATGCAGGAGACGTTCGAGCTGATCGCCGCCGAGGTGTGGCGGCAGATTCCCCAGGACGCACCGTGTACCGGGGTGGTGCTCTCGGGCGGTGGGGCGCACCTCGAAGGGCTCGCCGCACTGGCCGAGGAGGTGTTCGTGAAGCGCGCTCGCCTGGGCGAGCTCGAGGGCGTTGCGGACGCCACCCACCTGCTCGCGAGCTCGGAGCTGCCTGCCCGCTCGCCGGCCGTTGCGGTGGGTCTGCTGGTGCACGCGCGCAACCTGCTTCTCCCTTCGGCGCTGCCGCTGGTTCGGGACAAGCGGCGCAAGGAAGGTCTGTTGGCACGAATTTCACGCAAGGTTCTTGCGAAAAGGGAGGTGGATCGTGATCACGTTTGATGACTCGAAAGGCAGGACTGGGCCTTCAATCACCATGGCCGACGACTCGGCCCCGGCCACGCTCAAGGTCCTGGGTATCGGCGGCGGCGGGAGCAACGCCGTCAACCGCATGATTGCGGCCGGCATCAAAGGGGTGGAGTTCATCGCCGTCAATACCGACGGTCAGGCCCTGCGTTCCAGCAAGGCCGGGGTGAGACTTCAGCTCCTGACGCCCAACTCGCGCGGCAAGGCACTGGGAGCCGGGTGCGACCCGGAGGCCGCCAACCGCGCCGCCCTCGACAAGACCGACGAGCTGATCGAGTGCCTGGAGGGCGCGGACATGGTCTTCATCGCGGCGGGGATGGGCGGAGGCACAGGAACCGGCGCCGCGCCGGTGATCGGCAGCCTGGCGCGGGACGCCGGGGCGCTCACCGTGGCGGTGGTCACCAAGCCGTTCGCCTTCGAGGGCTCCCGCAAAGCGCGCATCGCCGAGAAGGGCATCGAAGAGCTCCGGAAGTCGGTGGATACGCTGATCACGGTCCCCAACTCGCGCCTGCTCCAGATGGTGGGGCCGCAGGTCTCGGTGGAGGAGGCCTTCCACCTGGCCGACGAGGCGCTGCGCAACGGAGTCCAGGGGATCTCCGACATCATCAACGAGACCGGTGTCATCAACCGCGACTTCGCCGACGTGGAGACAGTCATGCGCGGTGGAGGGATGGCGCTGATGGGGATCGGCCTCGGCCGCGGCGAGCACCGCGCCATCGAGGCGGCCCAACAGGCATTCTCCTCGCCCCTGCTCGAAGAGACCTCTCTCGAGGGCGCCCAGCGCGTGCTGGTCAATTTCGTCGGCGGCCCCGACACCACCATCTCGGAGATCAACGACGCCGCCGAGTACATCGCCAAGCGCTGCTCGCCGGAGTGCCTGTTCCTGTTCGGCTACGGGCAGCGGGCCGAGTTACAGGGGACGATCCAGGTCACCGTGGTGGCCACCGGCTTCGGCGCAACGGCCGAGGAGCGGCCGTCCCGGCCGAGCGAGCGCCTCGCCCCCAAGGAGCAGCGCCCGGAGAAGCAGGCGGAGGTCGCGAGCCCGTACCTCCCGGCCAACCTGCCCAACGACTACGGCGTCAACGTCGGGAACTTCTCGGAGTTCGACACGCCGACCTACCTGCGCCGCCAGATGGACTAGCCGGTCCGGGCCGGAGCACCGTCCCGGGGCACCACCCACCTCCCGGTGCCCCGGGCGGAACCCCTCCCGACCGCCGAACGACCTGAAGCGCCGTTGAGACGGCACGCGCAAATCCAATAGAAAAAAATTTGTGACTTGCATATCCGCCAGTTGCATGGCAGATACAGTCTCATGTAAAGTTCGGGCCACCCGGCATGCCGTCGGTTGGAGGTGTCCCGATGCACATCGTCCGCAGGACTCGCCCCGTTTCGCTGTGCGGTTGTTGCTGCTCCTGATCCTGGGCGCCGCTGGCGTCGCCCAGGGCCAGGCCCCCCCGACGCTCCAGGACACGCGCTTCTTCGGCGGGCGGTACCAGTAATCCGGTTTTGCCGTCGCCGACCGGGGCGGAACCTTTGTCATCGCAGGCACGGGCGAGGATCCCACGTCCGCTGAGGTCTTTCCCCCTGGCGCCTTGCTGCTGTGCTTCGACGTCCCGCCGTGCGGTACGCCGGTGCTTAGCCCGGGAACGATTCAGGATCAAAACGCCGGCCTCTTCGGCGCCGCTCTCACGGGCACGCGGGTCTTCGGCGCAGGACAGAAAGAGGTGCTGGGCATCGGGAAGCCTTACCTTGCACTCTACGACCTGGCCGGCAACTACAGCCAGTCCAGCGTCACATCCTTCCTCGGCTACGGCGAGGAGAGCTACCTCGCCGCCGCGGCCAAAAGCGAGAGCGGTGTGGACTACGTCTACGCCGCCGGCTTCGCGACCACCGCCGTGGGCACCCAGGCGTACGTCATCGGGAAGTACGACGCCTCCGGCCAGGTCGTCAAACAGGTGTTCGACCCGGGCCTCAACCTTTCCATCTGCCAGATCGATCCGTTTTCCTGCGTGAGCTACTACAATGGCCTCGCCAATGGCCTCGGTCTGACTGTCGCAAACAGCGGCATCTACGTTGCCGGCATCAGCACCATCCCCTGCGGCCCATCAGCCCTGCCGTGTCCCGGCACCGGGTACGACGACGCTGGGGACAACAACTCGCGCCCCGCCCTGATGCTTTACGACGCCAACCTGAACCTCGTGTGGCAGAACCGCTCCACGCCCACGTCCCCGTGCGACCCGTGCGGCACTCCGTGTCCCAACTGGCAGGGACAGTCCGGCCAGTTCTTCGCGGTCGCGGCGCTGGGCACCGATCTCTACGCGGTGGATCTCGCCTCCATTGACGTGGGCACCGGTTTTCTCATCGAGAAGTACGACGCCTCCGGCAACCGCATGTGGTCCGTCGTGAATTCGGGGAGCGAGGGCGCCCTCACCGGCGTGGTAGCTCTCGGGAGCCGACTCTTCGCCGCCGGCTACACCTACACCGCCATCAACGGGTACGACGTGGTCATCCGCGAGTTCGATCCGACGACCGGCGCCGTCACGTCGTCCGACAGCTTCGGGGGACCGCGGGACGACAAGGCCTTCGGCATCACGACGGACGGCAGCGACCTCTACGTGGTGGGCGAGTCGCGCAGCTTTGCTTCACCCGCCGGCAATGCCATCGGCGAGGCCGACGTGATGATGCTGCACTACGTCTTCGGCAACCACCCGCCGGTCGCGAATGCCGGCCCCGACCAGACCGTCTCCGCGGCACCCACCTGTACGGCCAGCGTGTAGCTCAACGGGACCGGCTCGTTCGACCCCGATCGCGGCGACGTCCTCACCTGCGCCTGGACCTGGCCATCCGGGAGCGCCACCGGCCCGACACCCACAGTCACGCTCCCGAAGGGGAGCAACGTCGTCACGCTGACCGTTCAGGATTCCCACTGCGCGACCTCGATGGCCACCCTCACAATCACCGTGAACGACGTCACCCCTCCCGTTTTCAGCAACGTACGGGGACCGATCACCGCCGAGTGCGCTGGCCCCGGCGGCACCCCGGTCACCGTGCCACTCCCGACCGCAAGCGACGCCTGTGACGGCACCGTGCCCGTGACGAGCAACGCTCCCGCGCTCTTCCCGGCCGGCACCACCACGGTCACGTTCACGGCGAAGGACGCCGCCCGCAACACCGCCACAGCGACCACCACGGTGACCGTGGTTGACGTGACGCCACCCGGCGACATCTGTCTCTCCGCCAGCCCCAAGGAGCTCTGGCCTCCCAACCACAAGATGGTCCCCGTCACGGTCAAGGTGTGCGACCGCGATACCTGGACGAACTGCCAGATCTTCTCGGTGACCAGCAACGAACCGGTCAACAACGAAGGCGACGGCAACACCACCTTCGACTGGCAGATCACCGGGCCCCTCACCGTCAACCTGCGCGCCGAGCGTTCCGGCACCGGCTCAGGTCGCGTCTACACGATCACCGTGCACTGCACCGACAAGAAAGGTAACCCCGCCCGCTCCACGGTGAAGGTGACGGTCCCGAAGAACCAGGGCGAAAAGGACGACTAGCGTCAAGCCCGGGGCGCCGGACGCGCGACTCAGGATGACCTCGTTTCGCCAGCGGCAAATCGCCGCTGTACCTCGCTGCACGCCGAGATCCTTCTGCCGCCTGCGGCGGCATCAGGATGACCTCGGTTTGCTACCGGCAAACCGAGGTCACTTCTTCTTGAAAAGGGCGTCAAAAGCGGCGCGCGGGCTGGAGACGACCGTGCCGTTGGCGGTGTTGGTGGCGGGGCGGTCGGAGGCGAACTCTTGCACCGTGTTGGGCGTGAACAGCTCGCAGGCGTTGCGCCTCGTCTTGTTGGTGATGCGCTGCAGCACCGGTTTACGGCACTCGTTGGGCTTCGAGGTGTCGAAGTGTACACAATTGGAGCACGTGTGCAGATCGTTGCCGCACGACGAGCAGGTGGCGTCGAAGGCAAGCGGACCGGCGAGTTGCTGCCTGGTCCCGCACATCCGGCACCGGAACACGGTTGCGGTGGGCGCCCCCAGGCCGCGCCCGCGCGGACCCTCGGGGCGCTCGCGCGGCCGCTCCTCGGAGGGGCGTTGCTCCTCCCGACGCTCCTCGTTCTGGTAGCCGCGTTGCTTGTATTTTCGGTCGGACATTTTCACCTCTCAGAGCACAGACGTGACGCCCGGGAGCGGTTGCCTTCAGGTCTCCGCGTCCATTGCTGGGCTTGACGACGCGCAGCCGCATTGGCCATCAGGTGCATTGGTCGCACCGCGCTCGGACGCGATGGCCGCGAGCGATTGCGGTCTGCCGTTCACGTTGAGCGCAGGTCGAACCATAGGGCTTCCCTCCAGCCGCGACCACAGTCCACGTTTCTGTCCGGGCGCCCCGACTCGAAGACTACCACAACCAGCCGGCCACGGAGGCAACGCCAATGCGTGTGCAGCACGGCGCGCGCGCCGTTCCCCGCCGAACGCACAGCGTCGGGTACGACCTCACTTCTTGATGAGCGGGAGCAGGCTGCTGGCGTCGTCGCTCCAGAGTGGCAAGGTCTTGCCGCGGTTGTCCCATGGCGCGCTCGGGTCGGCGACTCCGGGCGCGAAGAGGAAAGCAGGATTGCGCGTGAGCAGGATCCAAAGGCTGCCCCAGGAGCTGCCGTCATCGGAGCCCTTCTTCGCGACCTGCACTGCCGCGAGCCCGAAGTGGTGCGCGAGGCCCCAGACCACCGGCGTCAGGTCAAGGCTGCGGTTGGACACGTCGATGGCCAGCACACCGTCCGGCCGAAGGTGCCGCAGGTAGACCTCGAACGCCTCCCTGGTCAAGAGGTGAACTGGGATCGCACCGCTCGAGAAGGCATCCACCGCAAGGACATCGAACTGCTGGTTCTCCTCACGCTCGAGGGAGACGCGTGCGTCCCCGAGGACTACCTCCACGGTGGCTGGGGTGTCCT
This sequence comes from Thermoanaerobaculaceae bacterium, assembly GCA_963754345.1. GTDB lineage: Bacteria > Acidobacteriota > Thermoanaerobaculia > Thermoanaerobaculales > Thermoanaerobaculaceae > RBG-13-68-16. Next base: position 131,981 of record CAVWFZ010000021.1, read on the forward strand.
GGAGGTATGTGAACGGACCGTCCCCCATGGCGAGCCGCACGACGTCCGGGTTGATCTCGTAGAAGCGCAGGAGGTCGCCCTCCCGGCCGTAGGCCGCGATGGTACCGACGCCCAGGCCCGCGACACCGATGCGAAGGCTGCGCCCGGCGGGTGCCGGGGCCATTCGCCGGGGGTGGTGGAGAAGCGCAAGCGAGATTCCGCTCCCATCGCCGTAGTAGGAGGTCGGAAGCAGGCGTTTTGCCTCCGAGGCGTACTGGAACCCGTGCAGGATGCGCCCGTGCCGCAGCGAGAACGTGTGCCGTTCCGGGTCGCCCTCGTGCTCCTGCTCCACCTTGAGCACCCCGAAAAAGCCGCGCGACATGGCGACCGAGCCGGCCACCACGGCCCTCATGTGGGCCCGCAACACCACCGAGAGGAGCATCAATGCCACCGCCAGGCACCCGGTGGCGAGGAGAGAAAGACCGTGTGCGAGACCCAACCCCCGAGCGCGCCGGCCGAGCCACACAGCTGCCAGCAGCAGCCCCGCCGCGGCCACGGCCTGCGGCCACAAGCGGGTGAGCGCCGAGCGCTGAACACCAGGCAGGAGCAGATAGGCCGACCCGGCAACCGCAGCCAGGAGGGTCACGGCGGCCGGCCAGAGCTTCCCCGAACGCAACCAGGAGCTCCGATCCTCCAGCAGCGCGAGCAGCGCGAGCAGGGCGCACGCCACGAGCCCGATGTGGAGCTCCCAGTATCCGAGGAAGAGAACCGGTGCGGCGAGCCCGACGAACACGCCGCCGATGGCGCCGCCGACGGCGATGAGCAGGTAGTACGAGGTCAGGTATCTCGGGCTCGGCGCCAGGCGAGCGAGCTCTCCGTGGCAGACCATGCAACTGGAGAACAGCACGAACGACCACGCGCCGATCTGCACAGGAACCGGCACGTCGACCCCGTGGTAGAGGAGCAGACAGGCCACGAACGCCGCAGCCACGAGGATCGGGTGGAAGACCGTCCTCGAGTACCACCGATGGTGGTAGAAGCACACCACGAACGAGAGCAGGTAGAGCGAGAGCGGCAGGACCCACAGGAACGGGACCACCGCCACCTCCTGGCAGATCTGGTTGGTGACGGCCAGGAGCAAGACCGACGCCCCGGAGGGCAGGGCGAGCCAGAGCAGGCGTCGTCCGATGCCCGGCGCCTCGTCCGGTGTGACCTCCAGGCCTTCCACCTGCCCGACCGGCAGCTGTCCCCCGCCGTGCGAAACCTGACCCACTTTCACGGCAGACGCGCCGCACGCGAGGGCGAACACGGCAAACCCGAGCCCCCAGATCCACGCCTGCATGCGGAGAGGGAGCAGCGGTTCCACGAGAAACGGGTAGGAGAGCAGGGCTAGCAGCGAGCCCAGGTTGGAGAGGGCGTAGAGCCGATAGGGTGAGCGTCCGGGCCAGGCCTGGGAGAACCATGCCTGCAGGAGCGGGGCCGTCGCCGACAGCACCAGATATGGCACGCCCACGCTGACCGCGAGGAGCGCGAGAATGTGCGGCACCGGTGCACTGTTTCCAGCAGGTCTCCAGCTCGCAGCCGGAAGCAGCGGCGAGCGCCAGGCACTCGCGTGCCAGGCGAGGACCGCGAGCGCCACCGCCAGGAGGGCCACATGAAAGACGCGCCAGCGCCGCGGGTGCGGGCCGCGAATTGCCACGTGTGCCCAGGCGTAACCCCCGAGCAGCCCGACCTGGAAGAAGAGAAGGCAGGTTGTCCACACCGCCGGCGTGCCGCCGAACCAGGGCAGGATGGCCTTGCCGATGACGAGTTGCACCTGGAACAGCAGGAAGGCGGCGAGGAAGGCGGTCAGAGCGAAGAGGGGCATGCGTCCGTCCGCATGCTCGGTGCCCGGCACCCCGCTGTCAAGCTCCGACACGAGCGCAGTGCCCTCCTGCGGGAATCCACCGCAGCTGCCGTACACTCGAGATCCTGAAGGTGCATCCATGCTCTTCATCGTCAGCATCGTGGTCGCGTTGGTCGGCCTGACAGCGTGGGCCAGGCTCGGCAAGGTCAGACACGGGGACAACCTCGCCGTGGCCGGGGCGAGCCGTGGGGGGGTCGGCGCTCTAGGGGTTCTCGCGGTGCTGGTCGCGTTCTCACAGATGCTCACCGTGATCCCGGCCGGGCACGTCGGGGTCGTGGACTTCTTCGGCAACGTCTCGCCGACAACCCTCAAGGCCGGGATCAACATCGTCAACCCTCTCGCCCGGATCATCAAGTTCTCCGTCAAGACCCAGGAGATCAAGGAGACGATGGACTCTCCGTCCAAGGAAGGACTCACCGTCCAGCTCGAGATCTCCGCGCTCTTCCACCTCGACCCCGACAAGGCGGCCGATGTCTACAAGACCATCGGACCCAGCTACGTCGAGGTCATCCTGGAGCCGCAGTTTCGCTCGGTCGCGCGCGGCGTCACCGCCGGCTACGAAGCCAAGGCCCTCTACACGTCCGAACGAGAGACGCTGGCGGAAATCATCCTCAAGGACCTGCAGAGGCTCGTGGCGCCGCGCGGCATCACGGTCGAGGCCACGCCGCTGCGGCGCGTCGGCCTGCCGGGCGGTCTCACGCAGGCCATCGAGGAGAAGCTGCGTGCCGAGCAGGACAGCCAGCGGATGCAGTTCGTGCTCCTCAAGGAGAAGCAGGAGGCCGAGCGCAAGCGGATCGAGGCCCAGGGCATCGCCGATTTCCAGACTATCGTGACCAAGGGGATCTCGGGGCCACTGCTCCGCTAGAAGGGGATCGAGGCGACGGAGAAGCTGGCCAGCTCTCAAAACGCAAAGGTCGTGATCATCGGCGCTGGGAAGGACGGCCTGCCCCTGATCCTCGATACGAAATGACCCTGGGCCGTCGACGGGCGGTCCTAGCCCGGATTATTCATGATGGGTCGTAACGAGAGCGCGGAGGTGGCTGTCATGGTGGGCGAGCTTCCGTTGCGGGGGGCTCGGCGCCGCTCCAGCCACCGCCGGCGCCTCGGCCCCCCGGTCCCCCACGCTCGCGCGGCGGAGCCCCGCTCGCTCCGGGGCGAGGCGCGGAGCCGTACTCGTGCAGTACGGCGGCACCCTCCGAGTCCCGAGTACACCCGCCAGGAGGGCCAGATCCGCGCTCGCAGTAGACACCTTCGTGGATAGTCCGGGCTACGTCACCCTGAGCCTGCGCGCAGCGCGGGCGAAGGGTCTCGTCACGTCCGCACCCCGGTGCGAAGCGCACATCTGGGCGATAGCGACGGTCATTACCACCGGTGGAAGGCCGGGTGGCCCTCCTTCACGGCCACGAAAACGCCGCGGCACGTCGCCGTGACCTTGCCCGCCGCTTCCAGGGTCGCCTCCACGACGGCGCTGTCAGTACCGGCTTCCACAACCCGGGCGCGCAGCAATACCCGCCCGGTCGAGGGAGTCGGCCGCTTGAGCACCACCCTGTATTCGGCGGTCACCGTGCAGGGGGGCGCGGCGGATCCGCTCGCGACCATCAGGTGGTGCGCCGCCGTCCAGTTGCAGTGGCAGTCGAAGAGCGTCCCGAGGATCCCGCCGTTGAGCACGCCGTCGAAGGCCTCGTGGTGCCTGGACGGCTGCCAGTCGCACACGACCTCATCACCCTGCACGAAGCTCTTGATGCGCAGGCCGTCCTGGTTGGCGGGGCCACACCCGAAGCAGCGGGTGCTCGGCGCGTACCGGTCCTGCAGGCTCTCGCTCACCTCAAACCTCCCCGCCTCACCTCAACGTTCTGGCGGCCTTCCCTCTTCTCAACCCTGCGGGAGGCGAACCTTGGTGCCCACGTTGTCACGGATCCAATGCTCGTCGAGCCATTCCAGCGGGTCCACCGAGGTGCCCTGCAGGAAAAACTCGAGGTGCAGGTGGTCCCCGCCAGCAAGCCCGGTGGCCCCGGTCGTGCCCAGGTTCTGCCCCTTCTGCACCACCACCCCCGCCTTGACCGAGATGCTGGACATGTGGCCGTACAGCGTGACCAGACCGTAGCCGTGGTCGAGGACGACCGCATTTCCGTAGATGGAGAGCCACCCAACGAATGCGACCCGGCCGGCGTTGGCCGCGGTCACCGGTGCGTGCTCCGTCGACGCGAGGTCGAACCCGAGGTGGGTCTGGTGGTCCACCGGCGTGCCCCGGTAGACGTAGGTGCGCGTCTCGGCGAAGGAGGCCCGTCGCTGGCTGTTGGCCATCTGGAGGAACGCCCCGCGCCACAGGAAGGCCGGCTCGGAGTCCTTGGCCAGCGCTGCGATCTGCGCGAGCGCGGCGCGCCGCAGCGCGCCGTTGATTCGCAGGTACTGATCGAGGAGGCTGCCGCCGCTGTCGAACCCTCTAGTCTGCGAGGCGATTGCGGGCACCACCTTCTCCAAGAAGGCTTCGGTGAGCTCGACCGTGTCTGTCTTCGGCGGCGCTTTCTTGAACAGGTCCACGAACGCCAGCTCCGCCCTGTTGCCGGCCTCGTCCTCAGCGAAAAGCCTCACCTGTCCGACGTCGTCCAGCTCCCAGGGGATCGCGAAGAGCGCGAAACGCTCCCCGCTGCCGCTTCCAGGCAGCAGGTAGGACAGCGACTCCACCTTGCCCGCGCGCACGCCCGAGCGCGCGACGCCCTCGCCCACTCGAAACAGGACCACCCCCGCGCCCCCCTGGCGCACGTAGTGCTGCCGGGAGAGCAGCTCCAGCCTTGGGGGACGCAGCCGCACGGGAAGGCGCTTCTCCACGACGACCGGTGCGCCCGAGCGCAGCGGCCCCGCCATGCGGTCGCCGGTGGCCCGCAGCACCACCTCCCCTTCCTTCAGCCAATCCTGGTTGGCGCGACCGACGGTAGCCGCCAGCTCCGCTTCGGGTGTCAGGCGCCCGCGCGTGGGGCTGAACGCACCCCGCCGCGCGAAGCTGCGCTCGGCGAGCACCACCGTCCTATCCCCCTGCACGAGCTCCAGCTTGACCGTGCCGAGGCCGCCCTTCCCTTCCGAGAAGCGCGCCGTCACCTTGGTGGCCTGACCGATCGCAGGCCGCTCGCTCTCGATGACGATGGCGGGCGCCGGGCCCCGGCGCAACGTGCCCCATACCAGGTACCCGACAACCACCAGCGCAGCGACGATGACAAACCAGTGCCGGTTCCGCCGCGGGGTGCGTCCCAATGTCAACGTCGGCAAAGTGCAACCTCCCCCGCCGCCCCCCGGGGGCCGGCGGAAAGCCGGAGTGTACGACAGCCGGCCGCCGGGGCCCCGTCGCTCTAGGCAGCCTGCGAGGTCGGCGCCTTTTCCCTGATGCGTTTCCTGATCAGCGGCAGGAGGGCGAGGGTGGGGATGGTGATGACCGCGGTGAGGGCGAAGTAGGTCGAGTAGCCCAGCCGCTCGACGCCGATGCCCGAGAACGCGCCGCCGATGTCGCGGGTGAGCGCAAACAGCGCCGACAGCAGCGCGTACTGCGTCGCGGCGTGCTCCTTGTCGCACAAGTTCATCAGGAACGAGAGGAATGCTGAGGTACCGAGCCCCTGCGTGAAGGATTCCAGCATCGAAGCGGCATAGATGCTCTCCCGCGGCAGGGTGAAGGCGGCCACCGCCGCATATCCGAGGTGGGGGACCGCCTGGGCGATCCCGAGCCACAGCAGACTGCGGAAGATGCCGTACCTCTTGACGAACCAGCCGCCGGCGAGCGCGCCGAGGATCGTCAGCACCACGCCCAGCGTCACCGAGATGAGGCCGATCTCCTTGAGAGAGTACCCGCGGTCCACCCAGAACGGTTTGACCATCCTCCCAAGGAGCGAGTCGCCGAGCTTGAAGAGCGGGACGAAGAACAGCACAGGCAGCATCTCCCAGCGCAGCAGCCAGGCCAGCACCGGGCGGATCGGGTTGCGGCGCTCCTTCTGGTCCAGGGCCACGCGCGGGCTGGAGAATGCAACAACCGAGAGAACGAGGAAGAGAACCGCCAGGGCGCCCCAGAGCGGCGTCCACCCGGTGATCTCGGCCAGCGTCATCACGCCCCCGCCACCGACAAGGAGCGCGATGCGCGCCGCCGAGATGCGCACCCCGTTGATGGCGCCGGTCTCCTCTGGTGTCGAGATGTCCACCGCGTACGCGTCGATCGCGATGTCCTGGGTGGCGGATGCGGTCGTGAACGCCAGCAGCACGCCCCACAGCAGCCACGAGGGATGCCCGGCGTCCTGCGGGATGATCGCCACCGTGGCCACCGCAAGCGCCAAGAGACACGCGGAGATCCACTGCTGGCGGGCACCGTAACGGTCGACCAGCGGCGCCCACACCATCTTCCAAGTCCAGGGCAGCGAGAGCAGGCTCATGAGCCCGATCTCCGTCAGCGAGACGCCGTGCACCCGGAAGTACACCGGCCAGACGTCGTACGCAATGCCGAAGGGAAGCCCCTCCGCGAAGTACAGCACCGCGATCCAGGTCAGCTTGCGGCGCAGGTCCATCGACGGATTCTACCCGCTCCGTCCGCGCAGCGCGCCTGTGTGACCCACCAGAACCCTCCGCGGCGCGAGGCCGCCCTGCCGGAAGGTGCCCCCTGTTTGCTACGATCCCGCCGCGAGGTCACCGGGAACGGTCCGTCGGGGGCTTCGCCCGCCGTGCGATGCGACGCGGCCGGTACGGGGGACAGCGATGCCGCACTATGACGTCGTGGTGATCGGGTGCGGGCCGGGTGGGGAGCGGGCGGCCATCCAGGCCGCACGTGCCGGCAAGCAGGTGGCGGTGATCGAGCGCCGGCACGTCGTGGGCGGCACCCGGGTGAACTGGGGCACGATCCCCTCGAAGACCCTGCGCGAGAGCGCGCTCTTCGTCCTCTCCCTGACCCGCCAGAAGCTGGAAGGGATTCGCTGCGAGATCGGCAACGAGATCACGGTGGACGACTTCATGTACCGCGAGCGGAAGGTGGTGCAGCGGGAGCTTGAGATCATCAACGATTCCCTTGACCGCTATCGCATCGAGGTCTTCACCGCAGAGGCGCGTTTCCTCGATCCCCACACGGTGGCGCTCACCGGCCCCAACGCCGGCGTGCAGTCTTTGCTGACCGGGGACTTCATCGTGATCGCCACCGGCTCGAGCCCGAATCGCCCACCCGACGTGCCGTTCGACGACGCGTGCGTGTTTGACAGCAACACGATCCTGCGCCTGCCGCGGATGCCGAAGAGCATGGTGGTGCTCGGAGCCGGCGTGATCGGGGTCGAGTTCGCCAGCATCTTCGCCGCCCTGGGGTTGCAGGTCACGCTCGTGGACACGCGCGACCGGCTGTTGCCGTACCTCGACCGGGAGATCGTCGCCATCCTGGAGCGCGAGCTGGCGCGCCTCGGCATCAACATCCTTCACGAGGACCGGTACGCCTCCGTCGAGCGCCTCTCCGGCGACCCCCCGCGCATGCGCTGCACGCTCCGCCGCGAAGCCACGCTCGAGGCCGACGTCCTGCTCTACTGCGTCGGCCGCGACGGGAACACCGCTGATCTGGGGCTCGAGCGGATCGGCCTCGTGGCCAACGACTACGGCCTGCTCTCGGTCAACGAACACTACCAGACGGCGGTGCCGCACATCTACGCGGTCGGTGACGTGATCGGCTACCCGGCCCTGGCGAGCACGTCCATGGAGCAGGGACGGCAGGCCATGCGCCATGCCTACAACATCCCCGGCGTCACGCCCAGGACCGAGATGCTTCCGTTTGCGATCTACTCGATCCCCGAGGTCAGCTACATCGGCGAGAGCGAGGAATCGCTGGAGAAAAGGGGCGTGGAATACGTGGCCGGCCGCGGCAACTACGACCTGAACCCGCGCGGCCAGATCATCGGCGACACCGAGGGGATGCTCAAGCTGATCTTCGACGCCAAGTCGCTGAAGCTCCTCGGCGCGCACATGATCGGCCACTCCTCCAGCGAGCTCATCCATATCGCCGAGGCATTCCTGCGATCCGAAGCCACGGCCGAGCAGATCGCCGAGACGCTCTACAACTACCCGACCCTTTCCGACCTCTACCGCCACGCGGCGCTCAAAGCCCTGCAGGCGTCCCGAAAGCGCAACGCAACCGGCCCCGCGCCGAAACGCTGAACGACCCGCAACGGCGGCCTGCACGTGTAGCCCCGCCCTCGCGACCGTTTCCGGTGTCAACCCAAACCTTCCTGGCCCGTCTAGAGGTGAGGAGCATGAGATCCCGTCGCTGTCGTCGCAGGCGATCCGCGGCCGTTCCCGGCCGCGGCCGCCCCCACCCCGGACGACGCAGGCGGCAACGAGGGCGCTTCTGACCTTCGCTTGAAGGCCGTGAACGAAGGGTGGTGTCGGCAGGCCATGGCATCACAGCCGCATCCCGCGATCACACTCCTCCCGAGACACACGCCCCTGCGCTCCGTCCGACCGCGTCCCGCCGTGGTGGGCCTGGTGGCAGGCAACCCCGAGGCCCCGTCGTTCCGCCTTCGCCTCCGCCCGCTCGTAAGGCACCTCGAGCGTCTCGGCATCCAAGCCCGCAGCTACGCCGTCCGCGGACCCGAGTGGTGGCGGGTCTTGCGCCTCGCCCGGGCCTGGCAGAGCTGCGACCTGCTGGTCTTCTCCAAGCTCAAGCTGTTGCTGGGCGAACGGAAATTTGTGGCGCGACACTGCAGTACCTGGGTGCTCGATCTCGACGACGCCATCATGGTCCGCAAGCCCGTCCGGCACGGGGATCGCCCCGACACCGCCTGGTGGCGCAGGCACCGCTTCCAGCGCATGGTGCGGAGCTGCCGGCTGGTGGTGGCTGCCTCCCACTCGCTCGCCTCCATGGTGGGGAGCGAGGCGGCGCCCGTCGAGGTGCTGCCGACCCCCGTCGACCTGACCACGTACCCCAAGGCACGGCACTCCGAGCACGGGCCCGTCAAGCTCGTGTGGATCGGGCTCGCAGCCAACCTCCGCTACCTCACCGACCTCGCACCCGTGCTTCGAGGCCTCGCCAGCGACGGGCTCGATTTCGAGCTCCACGTCATCTGCGACCGCCTTCCCGAGATGCCGGGCGTGCCGTGCCAGCTCGTGCCGTGGAGCGATCTCGCGGCGGGTCGCGACCTCGCGGCCTGCGACGTCGGTATGGCCCCCCTCACTGACGACGCGTGGACACGCGGCAAAGGGGCGTACCGCAGCATCCAGTACGCAGCCGCGGGTCTCCCGACCGTGGCCTCGCCGGTGGGCGCCAACCGCGAGGTGGTAAGACCCGGCGAGACCGGGCTGTGGGCCTCGACGCCGCAGGAGTGGCGGATCGCGCTCGAGCGGCTCGGCCGCCAGGCCCTTCTGCGCCGCCGCCTGGGTACGGCCGCCCGGCAACACGCCCGCGCCTACGACCGCTCGGTCCTCCTGCCCCGTTACGCGGCCCATCTCGTGCGGCTCCTGGAGGAGACGCGCGCTTCACAGGGGTGAGAGGACCGGCACGCCCTCTCCCGTCGGCGGACTTGACACCAGCATTTGGAGTATTAGACTCCGTTTCAAATTCAACTGGTGGAGGGGGGACGATGGACACAGTCATGTGCACAGGAGTATCGGCGGCCGTCTGCGTCGCGCTCGTCGCGTGCACCCAGGCGCCCCAAAAGCCCGCGCCGCAGACCTCGGTGGAGCGGGGCAAGTACCTGGTCACGGTCGGCGGCTGCAACGACTGTCACACGCCATGGAAGCTGGGAGAGAAGGGTCCGGAGCCCGACCTCTCGCGCATGCTCTCCGGCCACCAGGAGAGCATGAAGCTTCCGCCGCCGCCCGTGCTGCCGCCGGGTCCCTGGGGAGCAACGGCCGCCCTGACGATGACGGCCTGGGCCGGACTCTGGGGCGTTAGCTACACGTCGAACCTCACGCCGGATCAGGAGACCGGGATCGGCGCCTGGTCGGAGGAGAGCTTCATCAGGGCGATGCGGACCGGCCAGCACCTGGGCCTGGGCCGGCCGATTCTGCCGCCGATGCCGTGGAACTGGGTCGGCAAGATGACCGACGAAGACCTCAAGGCGATCTTCGCCTACCTGAAGTCCGTCCCGCCGATCAAGAACAAGGTGCCCGACCCGGTGCCCCCGCCACCTGCCACTTAGGCCGTACGCTCCGGCCGGCCAGCGGCCGGCCGCTACGGAAGCTGCCGCCGCACCGCAAACGTGCTGGCCCTCCGTCAACGACCGAACGGCTCCTTGAGCACGACCCCGCGCCCCGAGCGCCCGTCGATGCGCACGTCGAGCGGACGCTCGAGGCGGACGTGGCGCAGGAAGCGGGTCTCGGTGCACGCCGGCTGCGAGGCGAGCCACTCGAAGTCCACGCGCCCGTGCCCGCTGCGCCTGTGGACAATCAGGTAGCCGATGCCGAACGAGGTGAGGTTCTGGAAGAAGTGGGTACCCTCCGAGGGCGTGACCGCCACGTCGTCCAGCTCGGTCTCCAGGATCACGCGCGCCCCCGCGATCTGGTGCCACTCCACGGGGATCCCGAGCCAGCGATCGGCGGTGCCCCAGCGGCCGGGCCCAATCAGCAGGTACGGCCGCCCCTGCTCGGAAAGGGCCCGGTTCACCTCCTCCACCTCACCCGCCATCGCCACGGTCTGGCCGCGCTCGAAGGCCGCACTCTTCACGTACACAACGTCCCGCACCCCCTGGATGCGGCCCTGGCCGAGCGCCTGCTCAGAGAGGCACAGTACGGACTCCGGCGCAGCGAGGCGCAGGAGCTCCTCGAGATCCTCCGTCCCCACCTCCACCACCAGCGGCCGGATCTGCAGGACCGCGAACTCCCCGGGCGCGTCTCCGGTGGGGAGGTTGACCGCGAACTCGATCTCCACCGGGCAGCTCATCGCACGCTCGCCGAGGGACAGCAGCCGTGTGAGGATGCGGGTGAGCGGGAAGATCTCGGCCTTGAGGACGGGCGCGAAGGTCACGAGGCGGATCCCGGCCCTGGAAACACCGTCGTAGATTGCGTCGTTGTCGGGTGAGTACACCGAGCCCACCAGGGCGAGGGTGCCGTGCCGCTCGGCCTCGTCAAGGCTCAGGAGAACGAGCGCGTCGTCGTGCTCCGAGGACGGGAAGGACGCCGCATGGTCGAGCCGGAGCGCATAGAAGTCGCGTTGAGAAGTTTCCAGGTAGCTCTCGGTCGAGGAGAACTGCGGCACGCTGCGGGGCGCACCCGGCGAGAAGCGCACCGCCTTGCCACCCTCCACGACGGTCTTGCCGAACCCGAGCGCCACCGCCGCCAGCCCCTCCGAGGCTTTCAGGCCAAGCACCGGGTAGTAGTTGCGCGAGCAGGCGACACCTGCAAAGGTGGGGTAGAAATGGCCCCCGTGGGCACGCCCGACCAACCGCTGCACCACGACCGCCATCTTCTCCTCGTCGGGCCGGTGCGGCGTGTTGGCCAGGTACGCCTTGGCTTTGCGTGAGAAGGTGGACGCGTAGACCAGCTTCACCGCAGCCGAAAGCTCCCCGAGCCGCGACCCGGGGTCGGGTGAGCCGTTCGCCAGCATGAACGTCTTGTAGACGCCCGCGAGCGGCTGGTCGTACGAGTCCTCCAGCAAGCTCGAAGACCGCACCGCCAGGGGAACGCGCGTGCGCTCGACCACCGCCCGCAGGTCCTGCTCCACCCACCCAGGCAGGGGCGCACGCAGGAAGGCGGCCTCGATTTCTCCGTCCGGCACATCGGAGAGAGCCAGGCCCTCGAGGCCGCCCTCGCGCATGAACTCGTCGAAAGCGTCGGTACCGAGGACCGCGGCCGGCGGCACCAAGACCCGCACGTCCCCGTCCGGCGATCCTTCCTCCCGCGACAGCAACGCGTTGATGAAGCCGAGCCCCCGTCCCTTGCCACCCATCGAGCCTGCGCCGATGCGCACGAACCCCGAGAGCTCCTCGAACTCCCGCGGCGCGAAGTCTGCCACAACGCCCCGCCGCGTTTCGGAAGCGAGCGCGTTGAACGCATCGATGAGGTAGCTCCGCAGCCCTTCCACGTTCTCGAAGTCAGAGACCTTTTTGGGGCGGATGCGGGCGGCCAGCGCAAACTCGGTACGCGCCATGCACCAGTTGGAGAAATGGTTGCGGGAGGCGTGGTAGCGCAGCGACTCCCCCGGCACCTTGCGCAGCGCCTTTGGCATGCCCGCAAGGTCGGGAACGCGGGCCAGCTCCCGCCCGCTCTCCGGATCGATGAATACGAAATCCCCGAATCCGAGGCTCGTCTGGATGAAGCGGCGCAGCTCCTCGAGCAACCGGGGGGAGTGCTTGTGCAGGAATGCGGCGCCCAGGGCGTGCGCCCGTACCTCCAGCGCCTCGTCCGTGGACTGGAGCAGCGCCGGCATGTCGGGGTCCTCGGCCTTGACCCGCTTCACGAACTCCAGGCCCGCCTCCGGGTCGCTCTCGCCCCGGCGCGGGAAGCGGGCGTCGGAGATGATGCCGAGGGTGAAGGTCCGGTAACGCTCGAACAGCTCCCAGCCTTCCTCGAACGTCTCGGCGAGGAGGATCTTTGTCCGCGCGCGCATCCGCCGCAGGCGCTGGCGGGCGTTGACCCCGTCCGCCATCAGAGCCTGGGTCTGTTTGGTCAGCTCCGTGTACAACAACGGCAGGTAGGACGAGTAGAACCGCACCGAGTTCTCGATCAGGATGATGGTCCGCACCCCCGCCAGGGCGGTGTCCCGCTGCACGTTGCGGCGGTCCTCGATGAACTTGATGATGGCGAGGAAGAGCGCCACGTCCCCGCGCCACACGAAGACCTGATCGAGGATCGGCGGCCGGTTCAGCTCCTTCATCCGGTGCGCCTCGAAGTGGTTGTCGGCCAGGAGGACCACCGGCAGCTCCGGCTGCTGCCCCTTGATGGCACGGGCGAGCGTCCGGGCATCCATCCCGCCCAGGCGCGCCATCGTGATCACCAGGTCGAACGGACGCCTCTCCAGCAGCGCCAGGGCCTCGGCGGCGTTTGACACCTGGGTGATGCGCGGCGAGGTCGCCAGGTTCAGCTGGTAAAACTCCGCATCCAGGCTTTCCGAGAGCCGGCCGTCCTCCTCCAGGATGTAGGAGTCGTAGAGCGAGGAAACCAGTAGCACCTCGCGCACGCGGTAGCCCATGAGATCGCGGAACACCGCGTGCGTCGGGTCGAACTCGGAGAGCCCGTCGGGCTTGTCCCAGGAGATCATGCACTCCCCTTACGCCGCCCATTATCGCCCGGTACCCGCCGGGACACGCTTCCCGGGCATGTGCGATGTCAACCTGAGACAGGGGGATCCTGTTCTCAACGCCGCTCGACATCGCGATGAGGGCAAGCGGGTGCTAGCGTGAGCGCCCAATTGCAGGGGCTTGCGCCGGCGACACCTTTCTTGTGAAATGGCACTGCAAGGTGATCCGATGCGAGCGCCCCGCTCCCTCCGAGTACTCCCGCTGCTGGCGCTGGTGGCCGCCGCCGCCGCGGCGCCGGCGGCGGCACAGGACTCGCCGGTCCGCCTCGTCGTGTTCGAGTCGTTCATGCGCCCCGGTTGACCGATCTGCGACGCCGCCGGTCCGGCGGTGGATTCACTTGCGACCGAGTACGCGGACAGGCCCGTGCTCTTTCTCGAACAGAGCGTGGACGTTCCGGTGGGCAACCGCATCAACCGCTGGTACGCCGCCTACGGCGATTATGGAGGTGTCTACCTGCCGCTCGTGATGGTGGACAGCGGCCATCAGATCTCCAACGGTTCTCAGAAGGACTTCAAGGCAGCTTACAGGCCGCTCGTGAACGCAGAGCTGGCGCGACCCCCGCAGGCCGAGATCGAGGCCTACACCCGGCAGGTCGGAAGCCGGATGCGGATCTACGCGCGGCTGCGGAACACCTCCGGCGTGGCGCTCTCCACCGCGGCCAACGATGCCGCCCTTCACGCCCTCGTCTGGGAGGACAGGCACGTGGGAGAGACAGGCCGCTTCGTCCGCGCGGCGCCGTGGTCTGGCATCGACGCCGAGGTTCCGCCCGGCGGTGAGGTCGCCGCGACACTGGAGACGACGGACCTGGTGGGTGCGAGCTGGTGGGCCCTGCACACCGTGGTCCTCGCGGACTACGTGCCCGGACCTGGCCGCGCCTACGACACGCTGCAGGCCGCCGTCGCCGAGCCCGTGGGGTTGTCCCTCGTTCCCCAGACCAGCACCGTCGGAGTCGACGTCGACCACCCCCAGGATCGCGCCGTCGCGCTCCGCCTGGGCGGACCCTACGTCCTGAGCTGGAGCGCGACCGCCGACGTGCCGTGGGTCACGATCGTCCCGGAGACCGCCTCAATCGGGGTCCAGCCCACGCTGAAGATCGCCGCGGACAGGCTCTCGGCCGGGTGGCAGGAAGGCGTTGTCTCGCTCTCGGCCAGCAGCGAGGACGGGATGTTCTTTGCCCAGACCATCACCGTGAGGGCGTTCCTCGGGCCGCGCGTGGTGCGGGTGGGCGGCGCCACCGCGAGTACGGGCAAGACCGTGAGCCTGCCCGTCGACCTGTCGGCCCTGGGGGACGAGGGCTCCGTGAGCTTCAGCCTGGCGTTCGACCCGGCCGTGCTGAGATTGATCTCGGTGGGCACCTTCGGGGTGATCACCGCCGACATGCTCACCCTGGATGGGAGCCAGGGGGACGCCGGCCTGCTCGGTGTGAGGATCGACCTGCCACCCGGGCAGGCGTTTGCGCAGGGGGACGTCCGGCTGCTGCAGCTCTCCTTCACCGTGACCCCCGCGGCGACCAGCGGCGCCACGACGGTACGTTTCGTCGACCAGCCCACGGGACGGCAGCTCACCGACGCGTCGGGCAACGCCCTGACTGCGACCTTCGCGGACGGCACGGTGGTGATCTCGGTGCCCAGCTCATGGCCGCCCCGACGCCACCTCGGGCGGACCGGCCCCTAGCTAGAGGCAGCTAGAGGCCGGGCGGGTTGCCACCGGGCCCCGCGATAGAGTGGGCGCGGAGCGGGATTCACTCCCGCACAGCGCCGGGGGTTCGGGGGGTCTGGAGCGTCCGGGTGGGCGGGGAAGCGGACGTGGGACCCCCCGAAAGTGTGGCCGCGGAGCGGGATTGCCGGAGCGTCGACGTAGCGGCGTCGAGCGCCAGGCACGACCTCCGCCCCTCCGCGCGGCTTGAGGTGGCAGGGCTGCAACCCGCGTCTCGCTCACCACCCACCCGTCCCTCGCGAGGTCACTCCCGCACAGCGCCGGGGGGTTCGGGGGGTCTGGAGCGTCCGGGTGGGCGGGGAAGCGGACGCGGGACCCCCCGCAAGAAACGGTGGAGTCCGGCGCCCGCAGGCCGGCGCTACCCCAGTGAGAGCAGGGGCAGCAGGCCGATCAGCGCCAGCAGGAAGAGCGCCGCAAGCCCCCGGACCCCGGTGGCCGGATCCGAGAAGAGGCGCGCGTAGAGACCCTTGAGGGCGTTGTTGCTGGCGGTGGCGACCACGATGGCCACCGCAGCGGCAGCCACCGGCGTGCTTGCGCCCGCGGTCTGGCTGAGGCCCATGATGAACGGGTCCACATCGGTGACGCCCATGAGGGTGGCGAGGGCGTAGATACCGACGGTCCCGAAGTGCTCCAGCACGAGGTTGGTGATCACCAGGACGACCAGGAAGATCGCGGCAAACAGGAACGCCGAGCCGAGCTCGAGCGGGTTCTTCGCCTGGTACTCGCGCTCCACGTTTTCGTTGGAGCGGTCGGGCAGCCGGGACCAGAGGAACCCGACCAGCATCGTCCCAAACCCGAGGACGAGGAACGGCGCCGCGAGCTTTCCCGCCAGGGCACCGTTGAAGATCGCGAGCAGCATCAGCACGCGCAGGTACATCACCCCTGAGGCGAGCACCATGCTGCCCGCGAAGAGGTTGGGACGACTCTCGCGGCGCGCCCTGCGCGCCAGGGCCACGGTCATGACGGTCGAGGAGTACGCGCCCCCGAGGAGCGCCGCGAACACGATGCCGCCCCGCCGCTTGGTCATGCGCTGCAGGACGTAGCTGCCGTACGAGATGCCGCTCACCGCGGCGACGATCAGCCAGGTCTTGAGCGGGTTGAGGTGAAAGCGGGTGAAGTCCTGGTTCGGCACCGCCGGCAGGATTACCACCGTGAGCAGCAGGAACTTGGTGAAGGTGATGACCTCCTCGGAGGGGATCCGCTCGGAGAGCCCTTCGAGTGCGGTCTTGAGCTCGAGCAGCAGCATCGCGAGCACGACCACGGTGACTGCGATCCAGTAGTAGCCGGCAAAGACCAGCGCGCCGAGCACGTAGGTCACCAGGCCCGAGACTTCCGTGGTGACGCCGGCCTCCTCCGCGCTAGCCAGCTTGTGGAGGTACGAGACGAGGAGGAACGCCCCCACGACCACGAACCCGAGCGCCACGGGGAGCACCTGCGGCCCCGAAATCAGGGCAATCGTGTAGCCGAGCAGGCCGATGAGCGGGAAGGTGCGCACTCCCCCGAAAATGTAGTGTCCGGCAGTGGCCTTGTGCCCCTCTCGCTCGAGCCCCAGCAGGAACGACAGAAACAGCACCAGGAGAATCTTCAGGGCCTCCGGGTGGGTGAGCTCGGCGAGCTGGCGTGCTAGGGCGGGATCCATGGCTCTGGACTGACGTTACACCCGAGACGGCAACCGCTCAAGTCAGCGTCGCTGGCCCGCCAGTGGCGGCGGATATCGCGGCCGCTTCACCTCTGCGGCGCCGTGCGCCTGCTCAGTGAACCGCGCCACCACCCTTGGACGCGGCCGCCCTGCCGGCCGTCTTGCCCGGCTGGGGGACCGGGGAAGGGGCAAGGTCGCGACCGGTCGCACCGGGCAACGCCAGACCGGCCCTCGCGGCGAGCGTGGGTGCGAGGTCGTACGGTGTGCAGCTCGTCGAGCTCCGTCCCGCCGTCACGGTGCCGCCAAGGAAGATGAGCGGCACGTGGATGTCGGGCTCGTAGAGGGAGCCGTGGCCGCTGCCGCGCCCCGGGTCCCAGTGGCTCAGCACGCCGGGACGGGGGATCAGCATGGCGTCTCCGGAGCGTTCCGGGTCAAAGTCGTTGCGGACGAACTCACTGACGTTGTTGTCCGGCCAGCCGTCCCTGCCCGAGGTGAGGTACACGTCCTCGATCTCCTCGGCGTACAGGGTCACGACGGCCTTGGGAAGCGCCGCATCCAGCTCGGCCCGGCCGATCAGGCGGCCGGCCTCCCCGCAGGCACCTTCGACGGTGCGCAACGCCAGAGGCCGCGTGTAGTAGAGGTTCCAGCCCTCGATGGCGGCCAGCGGACGGCTGCCGGGAGCGAGGCACAGCCGCTGCGCCAGTAGGCGGTCCACGCGATCGAGGAAGCCGACCGCAACGCGCGGGCCGTCCACGATTCGCCCGCCGTGGAAGGCGGGATCGCGCAGCTTCTCGTACTCCGGAATGGAGCTGAAGCCGTGGTCGGCCGAGAACGCAAGCACGTAGTTCTCCACACCGACGGCGGCGTCGAGAGCCGCCAGCAGCCTCCCGAGCTGGACGTCCAGCCGCCGCAGCAGGTCGAGGTTCTCCTCCGATTCCGGGCCGTAGTTGTGGGCGACGAGATCCTGCGCCGAGAACGAAACCGCCAGCAGGTCGGGCTGCGCCAACCGGCCGAGCGCGAAGCCGGGGTCCTTGATGAATGTGACGGCGAGGTCGGCCACAAGCTCGTCGATGAACGGGCTGCTGTAGATCCCGCTGAAGTACCCGTTCCGGTTCACGCGCAGGTCGTGGTCGAAGAAGAGCCCGTTGACGGGTATCTGGAAGTCGGCCAGGACGTCCGCGGGCACCGGGGTGGGCAGCAGCGCGGCGCCTCTGTCGGGCAAAGGAAGCTTGTGCCAGAGCGTTCCGAAGCGGTGCGGCAGCTGGGATCCGGCCTGCTTCTTGTTGAACGTGTCGACGATGCTCCAACCACGTGCGGCAGCCCCACCGGCGGAGTCGTAGGCCGCCGAGCTGACGAAGCGCCCGTTGTCCTGGTCGAACCAGTAGACGACGTCGCCCCGGTTGTGACCCGCAAGGAAGATCGCGGCGCGGTCCTTGCCCGAGAGCGACACCACGCGCGCGCCCGGAAGCGAGGTCACCAGGCGGTCGCCGAGCGTGTCGGTGCGCAGGCTGCCGGGCCCGGGCACGGTGCCCTCCAGGAAGGGTTCCACCGGCAGCCCGTGCCGGAAGTTGTAGAGGTAGAGGGCATCCTCCGAATCGAGCACGACGGTCTCGCCCTGCGGGCCGTAGCCGATGCGGACCGATGCGGCCCCGACATCACCCGTGACCTGCCAGGACTCGAGGCGGTCGCGCACGGCAAACGCATAGATCCGTCCGTCCTTGGCGACCTCGCGGTAGAACATCGGCGGCGTGCCCGGCGTTCCCATCGCCGACTGGGCGGTGCAGTAGACGAACCGCTGTTTGCCGTCAGCGGAGGTCTCCAACCAGCGGTTGAGGACGATGCCGTGGACGCGGGGCGGTGCACCCGTTGCAAGCGACGCGTGACCGGGCCCGGTCTCGGTGTTGAGGTGGCGGTACCGGCACTCCGTCTCGACAAGGCCTTCGTCCAGGAGGCGCTTGAGGCCCGCAACGTACCAAGGCCGGTACTGCTCGAGCCGCGGCCAGCCCAGCCCGTCCACCGACACGATCACCAGCAGCTTCGGGCGTCCTGCGTGCGCAGCCGGGGACGCCGCCGGAGCGGCGCTTCCGCCCCAGGCCGACAGCAGGAGGCCCAGCGAGGCAAGCAGGAGGGTGAAAGTTGAACGGTGTCGAAGCTCCATTATCCGTGGTTTCAAGCCAACCCCCGTTCGGCCGCGCGCACGAGACCGTCGCATCGGACCGCTGCTGCAGGACGGATTCTAGCCCGGATTATTCATGAGGGGTCGTAGCGAGAGCGCGGAGGTGGCTGTGATGGTGGGCGCACGTAGGGGTGAGGAGGGGAGCCGTACTCGTGCAGTACGGCGGCACCCTCCGAGTCCCGAGCACACCCGCCAGGGCGGCCAGATCCGCGCTCGCAGTAGACACCTTCGTGAATAGTCCGGGCTAACCCGGAATACTCACGAGGGACCGTAGCGAGATAGAGCGCAGTGCACCTCTTTACAGAGACCATCCGGCGGCGGCGAGCAGGCGCTCGTTGACCGGCGCGGCAAGACCGAGCTCGCAGGCCAGGTGCACGACCGCCCCGTTGCGGTACTCGAGCGCCTTGGCGGTGGCGGCCTTCACCCAGCCCAACGGCCCGACAGCCTGGAGAAACGCGGGCCACCACTCCGGCGAGGCCTTGGCTCCGAGCGCCCTCGCCGTCACACCTACGGCTTCGCTGAAGACCGCCTGTGCCTCCTCGCGGTGCCGCTCCAGGTACTCCGCTAGCGCGAGCCGGTGCACCGCCAGCGGCAGCCCCACCACGCAGTTGAACCCCATCTTCTCCGCCTCGGCGCCCGCGAACGCGCCCTCGTCCAGGGCAACGGCCGCGACTCCGCCCCGTTGCAGGGCACCGGCCAGGTCGTCCGCCAGCGGCCCGTAGAACACGCTCGGGCGCAGAACCTTGAAGAATTTCCCCTTGCTCGTGAACCACACGAGGCCCCGGGTGCAGCCGGGAAGCTCCCCGAGCAGAGGGCGTATCCACCCGTTCTGCACGAAGACCAGGCGGCTGTGCGCAACGCCGCGCACGCGGACCAGCACGTCCGCCAGCGCCTCCTCCCGAACGGAGACGATCAGCGGAGCCTCGCGATCGGCCAGGGCCTCGTCCCAGCCGGCGCCACGGGTAACCGGGACCGCGTGCACGCCGGCCGCGGTAAGGGCCGAGGCGATCCTCCGCCCCACCTCGCCCATGCCGATGACGAAGGTGCGCGTCACGCTCATGGCGCCATCATGCCCCGGGTCTCCACCACGCACAATCAGAGGAAGCGCGTGAGCGTCATCTCGATGGTTCGGGCGCCGCGCGGGGCGGCCGCCCACTGGATCATGATCGGGTTCTGGTAGGTGCCCTGCACGACGCCGCCGGCACTCTCGGATACCAGCATGCTCACGGAACGTTTGAGGCGCAGGAAGCGCCTGGCCGGGACCGCCATCACGCGCGCCATCAACTTCTCCAGGGCGGACTCGCTCACCCGCAGCGCGTCCATCAGCTCGTTGAGGACCTGCACGGCGTCGTAGCGGGCGTACCCCCAGCTCTTGGAGGGAATCGAGCGCGGGTCGCGCAGCATGCGCCTGCCCTGCCGGGCGACGAACTTGAACGGGTCGGCCAGGACCTCGGCGAGGTCGTGCCGCATCAGCAACGTCTCGTACTCGTTGACGGTGACGCCGGCATCGCGCTCCGCAGGGTCGAGCGCGAGGTCGAGGCGGCCCTTGGCGACCCCGTGCCGGGCGAGAAGGTCCTGCGCACGGTCCAGCACACCCACGCGCGGGTCGGCCAGGTTGATCGAGTCGATGGGGTGCTTCGAGACGGGGACCTCGCAGCGCACCCTCCCGACCACCTCGCCGCGGTTGTAGGCCAGGACGGAGGTTTGCCTCGTGCGGGGCTGGCCGCCGTGGACGCCGTCGAGGTCCATGAAGTAGACGGGCTCGCCCGGCCGGTTCTGGTAGGTCACGCAGTTGCGCAGCCCGGAGCCGATGAAGGTGAGGTGCGAGTCGGCGTTCCTCGGCTCGCACCTGCGCTGGTCGTCGGAGAGCTCGCGGCGGAGGTGGAGTTGATCGTGGCGGTAGTCGGCCCCCGGGGGAAAGAGCCCCTGGAAAGCCCTGATAAAGGGATCCAGGCGGTCGCGCTGGTTCTCCAGCCGGATCGAGAGGCCCTGCTCGAGGTACCCGGCGGTGGTGTGGAACGAGCAGTAGAACACGCGCCGGAAACCGGACAGGGCATCGCCGTGCTCCTCGCGGATGCGCGAGGCGACATCGATCGCGTCGTAGCGCGAGCGCGGCGTCAACATCAGGTTCAGCTCAATCGGCTGGGCAGCCATCATCCTCGTCCTGCCCCGTACGAGAGCGAGCCGGTCTCCTCTCCGGGCATCCGTGCGTCATCAACGCTCAAGAACCGCTGCAACATTCCACCTCTGGGCCTCCCGGCCCCGCGCAAGGTTGTACGGATGAGCCGTTTCCGACGTACACGCGGGTGAGCTTCAGGCGCATTTATGGCTCGACCTGGTGGCTGACCGCAACGCCCGCTCCGGTACCCTGACATACACGAGTGGGACTTGACGTCCCCGAGGCCTCAAGCCCGTGTGGGTTGGAATCTATTCTACGTCAATAACTTAATGTGTACACGGGGCTTTGGCTTAAGCTCGGTGCAACCCCGGTGCAACCGCGCAAACGGTTTGTCACGCTGCCCTAGGACGGGCAATCACGCGGGGCGAGGGGTAAAGGCAGCGGCCTCTCCTCGCCAAAGCGGCTTCATGTGAGGGGACGGGCTTTCGGGGCTACCCTTGTCGGGGGGCTTGCGGTCGTGACCGGCTTTCGGGGGAAAAAGGCGGGGCTCGGAGGACGTAGGAGGTTGCCACCCTCCCGGTCGCCTTCCCCAACGCGGTCGTGTTGGTGTCCCATGATCGATTAATACCCCATGGATCAATAATTCTTCTCTCGACAGCCGCACGGCAGAGTCGGCCCAACAGTTGCCGGTGCAGAGGAAGTGCGATCTGCTCCTCGGTGGGTCCTCGCCTCGGCATCTCGTCCCCCTTCCGCACCACGCCAGGAGATCACCGATCGGCTCCGGACTCAACTTTCACCTGGACCAGTTTCCGGGTTTTGGGTCAGAAGGGATCGGGATTTTCTTCTCACGCCATCGAGGATGGCGCCAGTCGGGAGCGTGTGGGCGCTCGCCGGAGCACCCGCGACAACGGACTGTCGGCACATGACCACCATGGTGAGGCCGTGGGGGCGCGAGAAGAAAGCGGTCTTGGCCCGAACCCCGGCGCACCGCATAGGCAACCGCCTGGGTGTCGGTGTCCGGGCTAATCCGATCGAGGCTCACCGGCGCGCGACCAGTGATCCCAAGTTCCCCAAGAAGACGCCAAACTCGTCGGCCCAGGCACCGATCAGGAGGTTTCTGAGGCCTGGCACGCAGCCACTGTTGCAGGGCTCCAACAGGCTGCTACGACCTGTGGTAGCCCGTGCGCTTGGCAATCGCCTCGTAGGCGCTCTTGACGACGTCGAGGCCATACTTCCGCTCCAGCCGTCGGACGACGAAATGACCGGAGGCAGTTTTCTGGAAGCTGTTCACGAAGAGCAAGTTGATCGCTACCCCGGAGGCGGCGCCGACGACGGGTACAGCCTGGGCCGCCACCTTCTCGCTCACGACCACGTTGAAGCGCGCCGCGATCCTGGCAATGAGCCGGAGGAGGACTGGCGCCCCTTCCTCGGTCATTCCCTTTGCAGCAATGTACTCCGCCGCCTCCGTGAGTGCCTTGGCGAGGCCAATCCGAACGGCGTAGTACGCAGTTTCCGAGGCATCGTCCGCTGGGCCCGGCCCACCGAGGGCGAAGACCTGGACACACGCCAACTGGCCTTCGACGCTACCGACATCCTCGCCCTCGCTCCGGGCGATGTCCGCGATCGCACGGAGCATGATCACGGTGGAGATCGGCAGCTCGACTGCAAGACCCGGCAGGCCGAAGAACCCTCCCACCCCGCCGCTACCGGCTGCGGCCGCACGGTGAAGCCACTTGGAGGGGGCGCCACGATGCTTCGTGCCCATGGTCGAGACCGCGGCGACAAGGGCCTTGCGGACGGCCATGGTGGTCGCCCTGGACACGACCGCGCTGGCCTTGGCCGGGAGCAGCTTCGTCGCGGCCTCGATGGGCATGCCAATGAGGTTGACGATGCGCATCGCCCAGGTGGGCCTCTCGAGCGCCCCGACCGCGCTTTCCAGACTCTTGAGATCAACCGGATCCATAGGCGCCTACGTGAGCTGACATCTCCCATATGAACTTCGCCCCGCCACCATCATGGACGATCCCACCCGATCTGCTGCCAAGCTGCCACCTTCGGGAGCATTCTTGGGCCCCCTTTCCGCATCCAGCCCGGCCATCTGCCTCGCGCCGAGAGGGTCTCTTGGCCGTTATGGCCCCCAGGGCCGTCTTCAGGCCGAATGCGGGCAAGGCCCCGCCTTCACCTCCCATCCATCCCCACGATGTTGACCCCCGCAAGGGTCAGCCCGGAACCGCTACGGGCAACCTCAGCCACCCAATCCTTTCCAGGAAGGCCTTGAACACCTCGCGCGGGACCGCCACCTCCGCCATCTGGAAGGTCACGTACCGCGCACGGGAGACGACCTTCGCGCCGATCTTGACCGGGATCCGGCCGCCCTCCTGCTGCACGGTCGCCTTGAACTCCTCCGGGCCGCCGGAGTCCTCACCTCACCCAGCCCGCGCCCACACGCTGCCGTGGACGAGAACTGAAGCAACCGCGAGAGCGACCCCGATCGCACGGGCTCGCCTCACTTGGCCGTGCCCTGGGTTGGCGCCGGTTTGTCCTTCTGGTGATGGGCTGTGGAGCCTGCCGTGCTCTTCTGAGCCAGCGGCTTGCCGGTGTCGCAGTCCATCTGGATCCAGCCACCGCGCATGTTGGTGCCGCCGCAATAGGTCCTGCCGGTGCTGTTGGGGTTGTTGAGGTAGGCCAGGATGCCATCGCAGGTTTCATCGTTGCCTGGTACAACCCTACACGTCCCCGAGTAGCGCTCGTTGGAGAAGCAGCACGGTTTGGGCGCATCGGCGGCCCTCGCTGGCAGCGCCGCCACGAACAGGGCGACAGCGACCGCGACACCTGCGCCGAGATGAATCGCTCCGAAAAACCGATTGCTCTTCATCTGTCGCCTCCTCCAGACTGCCCCCGGTGCTCCCTTATACCGACATTTCCCATATGAACTTCGCCCCGCCACCATCATAGATGTTCCCACCAGATTTGCTGCCAAGCTACCACCTTCGGGAGCACTTTCAAGCCCTCTTTCCGCATCCAGCCCGGTCATCTGCCTCGCGCCGAATCTCCGTGAAGGGCAGACCAGCCAGAGGTGCGCGCTGCACCGATTCCTGAAACGAGTTCCCACCGCGGCGGTCAATGTACTTGCACACTGAGCAGCGGGTCATAGGGCCACTCCTGGAACGGTTCGCAGGTAGGCGGGGAGCACGGGAGGGGAGTCTTGCTTGCCGTCCTATGCCGGCCGCTCCCAAACTGGTCAAACCTGCCGATCACGCCGGAACCCCCTCTATCGTCCCCCGGTGGCACGACGGGCACAGGAGCGCATCTCCCGCACCGGGTCTCCTGAACAGGTACGGCGCGAGCGCGCTGCCGCATCAGGCGCACCGACTCGCGCGGGGTGCCCATGCCGACCTCCACCTCGGGGCACACCGGCACCCACTCCACCCAGGTGCCGAAGGTGTTGACCAGGAGGTCGTCCTTCTTGTGCCCGCCGTCGAAGCGCACCTTGGCACCGAGCAGGCACGAGGAGACGCCGATCCGGATTGCCTCGCCCACCTTGGCCACGGTCCCTCCAGGGTGGCTCCTGGCCGGCGACCGACTCCACCGTCTGCGCCGGGGCGCACCGAAAACAAGGATACGCCGGGCCGTTCATGCGCACGGGTCGGGGTCGGGAAACGCCGGGGCGGAAATGGGTGTAAAATGACGGGCTCAGCCCGAGGGGCTGCGCTTGGAGCAGGACCAGGCGGCGAGGATCGGACAATGAGCAAGGAGAAGAACCCAACTGAAAACAACCAGAGCTTCGCAGAAGCCCTGGCTTCCTCCTTCCAGCAGGACGAGTTCGAGATCGGCCAGTTGATCACCGGCACCATCATGGCGGTGCACGGCGACATCGCGCTCATCTCCGTGGGAGGCAAATCGGAAGCGGTCATGGACCGCAGCGAGCTCGGCGAGCTGCGCCCGGGCGACGGGCTCGACGCGGTGATCACCACGCTCTCGCCAGAGTTGCGCGTCTCCCACCGCCTCGCCATCGAGCGGCGCGAGCGCAAGGCCCTGCGGGGCGCCTTCGAGAACGCCGTGCCGGTTGACGGCAAGGTGACCGGACGCAACAAGGGCGGCTACGACATCTCCATAGCCGGGTTGCGGGCGTTCTGCCCGATGTCGCAGATCGACCTCGGCTTCCCGCGCAACGTGGACGCCTACCTCGGCAAGAGCTTCCTCTTCCGCATCACCGAGCTCTCCGACGACCTCGCCTCCCTGGTGGTCTCGCGCGCCCAGGTCCTCAAGGACGAGCGCGAGGCGGCGGCCAGCGAGGCGTGGGCACGCATCGTTCCGGGCATGGAGATCGAGGGCAAGGTCAAGAGCGTGCGTGACTTCGGCATCTTCGTCGACCTCGGGGGGGTGGACGGCATGGTCCACGTCAGCGAGCTCTCCCACCGCGTCGCGACGCGCCCCTCCCAGGTGGCCAAGGTGGGAGACACCGTGAAGGTGAAGGTCCTGGAGGCCGACCGCGAAAAGGGCCGGATCGCGCTCTCCATGAAGGCGCTCGAGCCGGACCCGTGGGCGGAGGTCCCCGGGCGCTTCCCTTCCGGGGCCGCGTTCGAGGGAACTGTGGCCCGCAAGACCGACTTCGGCGTGTTCGTGGAGCTGCTGCCCGGGGTGGACGGGCTCATCCACGTCTCCCAGCTTCCCCCCGGGATGAGGCTGGAGGACGAGAGCCTGGCCCCCGGCGCCCCGGTGCGCGGGTGGGTCCGCGAGCTGGACCTGGAACGGCGGCGCCTGTCGCTGACGCTCCGCGAGGTGGCCACCAGCGACCCTTGGGTGGACGCCGCCCAGCGCTACCCGACCGAAACCGCCGTCGAGGGGACCGTCGAGCGCACCGCCAACTTCGGGGTTTTCGTGCAGCTCGAGCCCGGCCTCACCGCCCTCATCCCGGCCTCGGAAACCGACCTCCCCAAGGGCGTCGATCTCGCTGGGACGTTCGTACCCGGCAGCCGCATCTCGGCCACCGTGCTCACCGTCGACCCCCAGCGCAAGCGCATCTCGCTCTCGGTCAAGAAGGCCAAGGAGGGCAAGGCGTCCAAGGAGTTCCGCAAGTGGGCCGAGGACAAGAAGGTGGAGCGCAAGGCGGAGGTCACTGCCTTCGGCGCGGCGCTCATGAAGGCGCTCAAGGACACGAAGAAGTAGGCGCACCACGCCGCATGGGAACGGAGGCCCCCTGCGCGGGGGCCTTCACCTTTTTTCTTTGACCTTGAGGTCTGAGGCCTCAGGTCTCGTGTCTCGAACCTGCCTCCCTCGGGAAAACCAGCGTGACCACGGTGCCCCGGCCCTCGCGGGAGGCGAGGTTGACGGTTCCTCCGAGCGCCCGCACGAGGTGCTTCACAATGGCGAGCCCGAGCCCGCTGCCCCCCTGCTCCTCGGCCTGCCGCCGCACGCGGTAGAAGCGCTGGAACACAAGCGGAATCTCGGAGGCGGGGATGCCGATGCCGTCGTCCTCGACCTCGACTCGAACGCCGCCCTCGGTGGGCGCGCTTCGCACCGTGACGCGGCCACCGCTCCTGTTGTAGCGGATGCCGTTGTCCACCAGGTTGTTGAGCACCTGCGCCAGTCGTACCGGGTCGGTTCGCAGCGGGCTCGGCGCGCCCACAACCGCGAGCGCGACACCGCGACTCTCGGCCACAGCGCGGAGATCCGCCGCCACCTGCCTTACCACCACCGCCGCGTCCGCGTCCTCGATGTGCAGGCTCACCTGCCCCGACTCGATACGTGCAAGCTCCTCGAGCTCCTCGGCAAAGGCGCGCAGCCGCTGAACCTGACGGGTCATGGTGGATGCGATCTCCTCGGGACCCCCGGCAGAGGCCAGCTCCTCCGCGAGCCCGGACAGCACCGTCAATGGTGTGCGCAGCTCGTGGGCCAGGTCCGCCACCAGCGCCCGTCGTGCCCGCTCGAGCCGGCGCTCATCCCGGACGTCGGATACCACCACCGCAACCGCCAGCAGCGGGTGCGGCACCGCACATACCCGAACGGCGAGCTCGATTCCTCCTGTTGCGCTCACGCTCGTGTGATGCGCACCGCCCCGCGTGAGAACCTCTTGGACGGCCGCAAGCACCTCGGGCACCCGCACCGCCTCGACCAAGGCGCGCCCCACCGTCAGGCCGCCCCCGAGCAGCTCTGCGGCGGGAGAGTTGGCGTACCGCACGACGCCAGCGCGGTCCAGCAGCACCACGCCCTCCGAGGCCTGCTCCAGCGCCGCATGGGTCGCATCGAGTTCGCGGGTGAGGGCCTCGCGCGCCACGCGGAAGTACCGGTCGGCCTCCTCGGCGAGCGCCTCCAGCTCGGCGCCAGGAGGAAGCTCGCTCCAGTGGGCCAGATGTTGCGCCGCAGCCGCGTGCACGCGGCTGGCCCAACGCTGGGCCACAACACCGGAGGCTGCCGCCGCCAGAAGGGCGACGAGGATGCCGCCCCAGGGCCAGGGGTGCGGTCCGTCTTCCCGGGCGAGGCGCAGGAAACCCACTGGGCGCTCCGCCGGGCCAACCACCCTGGCGACGTAGGTGGTCGGGTGATCCGTCGTGGCGGACCGACGGTAGTCGATGCCGACCTCGTGGGTCCTCGCCGAAACCAACTCCGGCCTCTGCAAGTGGTTCTCGAGACCGGAGAGCAGCGCCGGCAGCGTCCATGAGTCCGCGTGCACGAGGCCATCGGCCCCGATCAGGGTGACCCGCAGGCCGCTTGCAGCAGCCCAGCGACGGATCTCGGCATCGGCCCGTTCGGTGGACTGGGCGAAGAGCGCCCCGGCATAGGGGCTGAGGACCTCCAGGGCCGCACGCAAGCGAACCTCGAGGGCCGCGCGCGCTTCCCGGCGATGGGCCGCCTCCAGCGCGACGAGGCCGGCGAGCGCCACGACCAGGGTGGTCAGACCGACGGCAAGACCGGGAGAGCGCCGTCTCACGGCTGACTCCGGAAGCGATATCCCGAACCGATGAGCGTCTCGATGACACCCTCCCCAAGCTTGCGGCGCAGCGTCCGGATGTGGGCATCCACCGTGCGGGGGTCCACGCTCGACGCCAGGCCCCAGACCGCGTCGAGAATCTGCTCACGCGAGGCCACCCGCCCGCCCAGGGAGATGAGGTGCCAGAGCACAGCGAATTCGCGCCGGGTCAAGTGCACCTCGACACCGTCGCGCACCACCTGGAAGCGCGCCGGATCCACAACCAGGCGCGAGTCGCGGTAAACGCCGCCCGGGGTGCCGCGCTCCCACTGAACCCGCCGCACGAGCGCGGAGACGCGAGCCGCCAGCTCGCGCAGCGAGAACGGCTTCGTGAGGTAGTCGTCTGCGCCCAGGTCGAGGCCGGTCACCCGGTCGGATTCACCGGTTCGAGCGGTGAGCATGAGGATCGGAACGGTGCGGGTCGCTTCCCAGGTGCGCAGCTCCCGGCAGAGCGCCAAGCCGTCTGTGTCCGGGAGGTTGAGGTCGAGGATGACGAGGTCCGGCGTCGCAAGCTCGCACGCCGCCAGGAACTCGTCGCCTCGCGCATAGGTCGAAACGGAGTATTCGCCGCTCCGCTCGAGGTGGCGGCGTACCATTGCGGCGATGTCCGTGTCATCCTCGACGACGAAGACCCGCGTGCTCATCCGAACCGTCCCGAAACGTAGGCCTCGGTCTGCTCCTGGCGCGGGTTGGTGAACAGCTCCATAGTCGGAGCGTACTCCACGAGCCGCCCGAGGAGGAAGAACGCGGTGCGGTCGGCCACCCTGGACGCCTGCTGCAGGTTGTGGGTTACGATCACTACGGTCAACCTCTTGCTCAGCTCCAGCACCAGCTCCTCGACGCGCTCGGTGGAGATGGGGTCGAGGGCCGAGGCCGGCTCGTCGAAGAGGAGCACCTCGGGATCGACCGCAAGGGCACGGGCGATGCAGAGGCGCTGCTGCTGGCCCCCCGAGAGCATGCTCGCCGTGGTCTCGAGGCGGTCCTTGACCTCGTCCCACAGCCCCGCAGCCTGGAGCGCCTCCTCGACCTTGAGCTCCAGCTCGGCCCGGGAGTGCCGGTCGGCAAGACGCATGCCGTAGGCCACGTTGTCGAAGATCGAGGATGGGAACGGGTTGGAGCGCTGGAACACCATCCCGACACGGCGGCGCACGGCCACGGGGTCGGTCGTGGGGGTGTAGAGGTCCTCACCGTCGAGCACCACCTGGCCGGTGAGCGAGAATCCCGGCACGACGTCGTTCATCCGGTTCAGGCAGCGCAGGATCGTGGACTTGCCGCACCCCGAGGGGCCGATGAACGCCGTCACGCCCTTGGCCGGGATCTCCAACGAGACGTCGCGCACGGCCACGCTGCCGCCGTAGCGACAGGTCAGCCCTTCGACCGAAAAGCGGACCGGCTCGCTCACACGCCAGGGCCCTCCGTGCCGTGGCGGTGACGGATGTCCTCCGCCTCAACAAGGTACACCACCTGCTCGGCGATGTTGGTCCCCTGGTCGGCGATGCGCTCGAGCGAGCGCGAGACCAGGAGCAGCGCGAGGGCACGGTGGATCGTCTTGGGGTCCTCCATCATGTAGGTGAGCAGCTCACGGAAGATCTGCTCGTGCATCGAGTCCACCTCGTCGTCGCGGGCGATCACCTCGCGCGCAAGCCGCGAGTCGCCCCGGACGAACGCACCGATGGCGTCCCGCACCATTGCCGTCGCCTGCTCGGCCATGTGGGGGATCGTGATGAACGCTTTAAGTGCCGGCACCTGGTTGAGCACGAGCGCCTGGCGTGCAATGTCCACCGCATGATCGGCGACCCGCTCGAGGTCCGGTGCGATCTTGATGGCCGTCATCACGAGACGCAGGTCACGGGCCATCGGGCGGGCCCGCACGATCAGCTCGATCACCCGGTGATCGACCTCGACCTCTCGCTGATCGATGATCGTGTCCCCGGCAATCGCCTGCTCAGCGAGCTCACTGCGGCGTTCCACCAGCCCGCGGACCGCCAGGTCAAGCTGGTGCTCGACTTCCCCGGCCATCGTGAGGAGGAGCTTCTTGAGCTCCTCGAGGTCGTGCTCCAAAGGTCTCTCAGGCATGTCAGCTCCTTACCCGAAACGGCCGGTGACGTACTCTTCGGTGAGTTTCTCACGCGGCGCTGCAAACAGTTGCGTTGTTTCACCTTCCTCCACGAGCCGGCCGAGGTAGAGGAAGGCGGTGCGTTGCGCGACGCGCGCGGCCTGCTGCAGATTGTGGGTGACCAGCAGCACCGCGACCTCGCGGGAGAGCTCCCGAATCGTCTCCTCCAGCCGCGCCGTGGCAATCGGATCGAGGGCCGAGGCCGGCTCGTCCAGGAGGAGGATGTCGGGTGACGACGCCAGGGCCCTCGCGATGCACAGGCGCTGCTGCTGCCCGCCGGAGAAGTCCAGCCCAGAGGCGTCGAGCCGGTCCTTCACCTCGTCCCAGAGCTGCGCGCGCTGGAGCGAGCGCGTGAGGATCGCTTCGAGCGTGTCCGATTCGTTCACGCCCGCGAGCCGTGGCCCAAAAAGGACGTTCTCGCGGACCGAGAGCGGGAAGGGGTTCGGCTTCTGGAACACCATCCCCACCTGGAATCGCAGGGCCTCCAACGGCCACGAGGGGTCGTAGGCGTCGCGGCCCTGCACCATCACCTCGCCGCGGTGGTAGAACCTGGCGAGGTGGTCGTTCATGCGGTTGAAGCAGCGCAACAGCGTGGACTTCCCGCACCCGGAAGGCCCGATGAGGGCGGTCACGCCCCGACGTGTGACGTCGAGCGTGATCCCCTTCAGGACCTCGGTTTCCCCGAAGCCCGCCACCAGCTCGCGCGTGGCCAGCGCCGCGCCATCCCCGCTCATACCACCGACCCTCGCAGGTTGCGGCGCAGCCGGTTGCGCAGGGTGATGGCCGCCAGGTTCAGCACCACCACCAGCACGAGCAGCACCAGGACCGTCGCGTACACCATCGGCTTGGCCGCCTCGACGTTGGGGGACTGGAACCCGACGTCGTAGATGTAGAAGCCGAGGTGCATGAACTTGCGGTCGAGGTGGAGGAACGGCGGCACCGAGTCGAACGGCATGCTGGGCGCGAGCTTCACCACACCGGTGACCATGAGGGGTGCCACCTCGCCGGCGCCACGCGCCACTGCCAGAATTGCTCCGGTCAGGATCCCCGGTGCCGCGTACGGCAGCACCACCCGGCGCAACGTCTGCCAGCGAGTGGCGCCCAGGGCGCGCGCCCCGTCCCGCACCGCCTGGGGCACCGCCTGCAGCCCCTCCTCGGTCGCCACAACCACCACGGGCAGGGTGAGCAGCGCCAGGGTCAGCGAGGCCCACAGGATGCCACCGGTCCCGAACGTCGGGGTGGGCAGCGCGTCCGAGAAGAAGAGCCGGTCGAGGCTTCCACCCAGGGTGTACACGAAGAACGCCAGGCCAAAGGCGCCGAACACGATGGAGGGGACGCCTGCGAGGTTGGCCAGGGCCAGACGCACGGTGTTGGTGAGGGCACCCTCGCGGGCGTACTCGTTGAGGTAGACCGCGGTGACGACACCGAGCGGCACCACCGCCACCGTCATGAGCAGCACCATGAGGGCCGTCCCGAAGATCGCCGGGAAAACCCCGCCCTCGGTGTTGGACTCGCGCGGCTGCCCGCTCAGGAACTCCCACCAGCGGGCGAGGTACAGGCCCAGCTTCTGCGGACCACTGAGGGCATTCTCCGGCACGGCACGTACGATCGCCGCCACGGGGATCACCTTCTCGCCGCCCTCCGCCATGGCCATCACCAGCTTCCCGTGAGCGAGGGCCTCTCGCACCGCGGCGAGCCTCTCCATGGCTGGCGCCGTCTTGGCCGCCTCGCGCGCCTGCGCGGTCGCCAGCCTGGCTTCCAGATCCCGTGTGTCCACTAAGCGGCGCTGGGCGGCGGCCAGCAGTGTCATGAGCTTGGCCACCGGAGTGTGCTGGCGGTCCACCCGGCGGAGCAGGGTGCGTTCCTCTTCAAGGAGGCGGTGGGCCTCGCTGATCTTCTGCTGGAACGCCTCCCGGAATCGCGGGTCGGCAAAGGAAAGCGGGCTGCCGTCCACGTCCAGCCCGCGCGGGAACCCGTAGAAGTTGCCGTTCTCCTGGCGCTCGATCAACCAGGCGGCGGCCGGCACGCGCCGCACCGTGACCTCGCGCTCGCGGATCCAGCGGAAATCCGCGCCGAGCACGTCTCGGTTCCCGACCTTGAGACGGACGCGAGTGTTGCCAACGGTGGCCGGGTCGGGCTCGCGCTCCCACACCTCGCCCAGCAGCCGGCTGCCGTCGGCCAGCGTCAGCTCCACGAGGGGGCGCGGCCAGAAGAATCCGCCCGCCACGTTGAGCACGACGGCCGCGAGGCCAACGACCATCGCCAGGGCGATCAGGACGCATGCTCCCGTGAGCCACCGTTGGGCGGTTCCCTCGGCGAGCCAGTGCCGGAGCGCGCTCATGCCGCCAGCTTCCCGAACCGGCGCCGAAGACGGTTCGACACCAGGACCGCGGCCGTGTTGATCACGAAGGTCATGACGAACAGCAGGAGCGCCGTCAAGATCAGGACCCGGTACAGCGTGCCCCCGTAGGGTGCCTCGGGAAGCTCGACGGCAATGCACGCCGACATCGTCCGCATCCCGTCAAACGGCGAGAAGGAGAGGATCGGCGTGTTGCCGGTGGCCATCAGCACGATCATGGTCTCGCCCACGGCCCGGCCGAACCCGGTCATCACCGCTGCAAACAGTCCGGGGCTGGCAGCCGGTATCGCCACCGTCCGCGCCGCCTGCCAGCGGGTGGCGCCGAGCGCCAGCGAGGCGGAGATGAGGGACTGGGGGACGTTCGAGAAGGCGTCCTCGGCGAGGGTGAAGATGATCGGGATCACGGCGAAGCCGAGGGCGAACCCGACCACCACCGCGTTGCGCTGGTCGTAGGTGACGCCCGCCGCACTCAGCAGCCAGCTCTTGAAGTCGCCGGCGAAGAGGACCCGCTCCACCGCTCCCTCGAAGGCGAAGCACACGATGGTCACCGCGGCGAGCAGGATGGTCACGAGGCCCAGCTCCCGCCAGCCCGTGGTGCGCCGGCGCCACCTCAACGGCGCCGCCTCCCAGGCCGCGGCGCCGGCCACCACAACGACGGGGAGCGCCAGAAACAGCCCAAGCGTCCCAACGATGTGGCGCTGCACCAGCGGCGCGAGGAAGAGCGCGGCCAGAAACCCGATCACCACCGAAGGCAGCGCCGCCATCAGCTCGACCACCGGCTTGGCGATCTGGCGAAGGCGCGAAGGCGCGAACTGGCTCACGAACAGCGCCGCCGCCAGCCCGACCGGTGCGGAGAACAGGAGGGCGTAGAACGCGCCCTTGAGGGTGCCGACAAGCAGCGGGATCATCGAGAGCTTGGGCTCGAACGATTCGCTCCCGCCGGTGGATTGCCACGCCACCTCCGGCTTCGTGAACCCCTCGTAGCGGGTTGGCAGGAACAGCGTTTCTGCCGTGGCCTCCGGGTAGGCGAGATCGAGGCCCCACCGGTGCACGGCGCCTTCCCGCGTGGCCGCCCAGATCCCGTTGCGGCGGGGGGAGAAGCCCACGAGCACCGTGTCCGCGGGAAAACCCGGCACCCGCATCAACGTGCGGCGGCTCGTGAGGTAGGCCACCCCCGCCGAGTCGGCCCGCTGGACGAGAAACGCCTTGTCGCGCTGCGAGACTGCAAGCGCCCGCACTGCACCCGCACCGCGGAAAACCCCCGCAAGGTCGAGGATACGGCTCCCCGCTACCGCCCCGGTGACGACCTGCCAGGCGCTCACGGCACCTGTTTCGTCCCCGAGCAGCAGGGTGACGTCACCCACGACCACCGCCGCCGCCGTCGCCGCGGCGCCGATCGGAACGGTCGCCCGCGGCGTAAGGGTCGCGTTGCCCTGGCCGTTCAGCGGGAACCACGCCAGCTCCCGACCCGAGGCCAGCCAGGCCTCGCCGCCATCGCGGCTCAGCGCCCCGACGCGTGCGGGCGCCTGGAGCTGGAGGTGCGTGGTGTTTGCCGCGTCTCCGGTGCCCGAAAGCAGGGTGGCACCGTCGGGCGCACCCGCCAGCACCACCGGCTTGTCGACGTCACCCGCAACCGCGAGCACGGGCGAAGCCCCGACTCCCTGCCAGGTGGTGATGTGCCGCACGGCGGGCTCGATCACCCGCGTGTCGGCGTTCCAGCGGACCTCCGCCGTGAACGCCCAGACCTGGAGCGCCCCCGAAGAATCCCCGAGCGCGACGAGCGTGCCTCCGGCGTCCGTGCGCGCCTGCCGCACCGGCGGCAGAACACCGGCGAGTGCGGTGGTCGTCTGCGGACCCGAAACCCGCACCACGTGCAGCGCTCCGTCCGATCCGATCATGACCACGTTCTCGCGGTACTCGTCTTCGAAGCAGGCGACCGGACCGGGACCTTCCTTCACGGCAGGGGCAGGTTGCAGGGAACCGGTGCGCAGCAGGGGGAGGCACTGCGCGGCCAGGAACACCATCAAGAAAGCCACCGCCAGAAGAACCGTCGAACCACCCACCGTGATCAGGGCGGCAGCGGCACGGTCCACGGCGCGGCTGCGCCGGAGGCGGGACGTGGCGAGGGGGCTCATGCTTCTATCAGGTCACCACGATAGATCCTGGTTCGGTGCCTGTGCAAACAGGACCCTTGGTGCAGGTCGGGGTTGCTTGACCTGCTCCTCGAAGCGCACGCTTCTTTCATCCCCGTGGCATCCGTGGCGGCAGCCCTCCCGCAGTCAAGAAGGGGCCCACCGGAACTGTGGGACCCTTCGCTTCGCTTAGGGTGAATTGAGCGCGATTCGACCAATGAATCGCGCTCAATTCAGCTTCGCGAGTTCCTCGTTGACCACATTGGCAGGCAGAGGGAGGAAACCATCCTTCACGACGATCTCCTGGCCTTCGCGGGACAGGACGAACTTCAGGAACTCTTTGACGAGTGGGTCTGCCGGGCGACGAGGGTCGCGCACGACGTAGATGAAGAGGTACCGCGAGAGCGGGTACTTCCTGGACAGGGCGTTGGCATAGTTCGGCTCCACCGGGCTTTCACCTGTCTTGGGCGCCAGTGGCAGCGCACGTACCCCCGAGGTGCGGTAGCCGATGCCGGAGTAGCCGATGGCGTAGAGGTCCTCGCTCACCCCCTGCACCACCGAGGCCGAGCCCGGCTGCTCCTTCACCGTGTCCTTGTAGTCGCCCTTCGCCAGCGCGTGCTCCTTGAAGAAACCGTAGGTGCCGGAGGCCGAGTTGCGCCCGAACACGGAGACGGGCTTGTTGGCCCATGTCCCCTTCAGACCCAGCTGGCCCCAGGTCGTGATGTCGTTGGGGTAGCCGGCCTTGCGGGTCTTGGAGAAGATCGCGTCCACCTCGGGCAGCGAAAGCGAGGCGATCGGGTTGTCCTTGTTGACGTAGACGCCGATCGTGTCCAGCGCGGTGCGAACCTGGGTGGGCTTGAAACCGTACTTCTTCTCGATTGCGTCCACCTCCGCCGACGTCATGTCGCGTGACATCGGCCCGAGCTGCGAGCTGCCTGCAATCAGGGCCGGGGGCGCGGTAGAGGAACCCTTTCCCTCGACCTGGATGCGGACGGTGGGGTAGAGCCTCGCGAAAGCCTCACCCCAGTACGTCATGAGGTTGTTCATGGTGTCGGATCCGACGGTGTTGAGGTTGCCGGACACCGCCGGCCCCCGTGTGTACGACGGCACGGCCGCGTCGATCTGCACGACCTGCGCGACGCCTGGCGTGGCCGCGAGCGTCACCGCCAGCAGCAGCGACCAGAGTTGACTCCGATGTACGTTCATATCGTCCTCCCACCGGCGGGGGCGCCCGCCGCGTCGGATTCTCGAAGAGCGCTGTGAAGAGACCGTGAAGATCGCCCAGCCCCAAGATGTTCCGCTAGACTTCACCCGTGCGGACACGCGCCTTCCTGGTCACGGCCATGGCGCTCGCCGTCTCGGCGTGCGTCGCCACCGATACCTCGAAACCGACGCCGAGAGCGCACCTGACAGGCCAGCCCGGGCGTCTCGTGCTCATCTCGCTGGACGGCTTCGCCGCCGACCGGCACCGCGAGAACCTCCGCCGAGGGCTCTACACGGACCCCGAGGGAGTGGCGGCGTTCGAGGCCAGCGGGTATGTGGTCGAGAACGCCATTCCTGTGGACCCTCCCCTCACCTCGGTGAGCCACGCCTCGATCGCCACCGGCGCCTTTCCCGGCACCACCGGGATCGTGGCCAACAGGTTTCACCTGCCTTCCACCCCAGTCTGGCTAGGCGTCTCCGGCTTCGAGGCGAGGTGGAACGCGGAGCCACTCTGGGAGGCGTTCCGGCGGCAAGCCAAGCGCGTGGGCGTGCTCACGTTCCCCGGTTGCGACCTCACCTCCCCATCGCGCACCGCCGATTTCGGGATGATCTACGTCAACAAGCCCAACGCCCCTGCCGCCCTCCTCACGCTCGAGGGAAGCCAGTTCACGACCGCCACGCTGCCGGACGGCTGGACGAGCTTCTCGCCCGCCCGCCGCACGACCGTGACCGTGCCGCTCGCGGGGTCGGGCATGCCGCCGCCTGCAACCTTCACCCTCACCGCCCTTGACACTACCGACAACGGCGTTGCCGATTACGACACCATCGTCGTTGACGATGACGAGGATCCCGGCAACGGTACTCGCGCGCGCGTGCACGGCGGTGAGTGGTTCCCGCTGCGCGTGCGTGTTCCTCACCCGGACGGCGGCACCCGCGTCGTGGGCGCCTGGTGCCTGCTGCAGGCGCTGCCACCCGATCTCGCGGGTGTCAAGCTCTACCAGGGCGCCTTCTTCACAACCGAAGCGTACCCGCGCGACTTCCGGGAGTTGCTGGAGGAGAACGCCGGCTTCTGGCCGGGCCCCGGCGACGAGCGCTTTCTCGCCAGGACGCTGGCTGGCGGGGAAGGGCTGCGGGTGGCCGACGTCCTCGCGCAGACCCGCCGCTTCTCCGAGTTCTTCAACGCCTGCGCGGCCACCGCCATCGCCCGCGAGAGGTTCGATTTGCTCATGCTCTATCAGCCTGTGGTGGACGAGGTCGAGCACACCATGCTCGTCGTGAACCCCAGGCAGAGGGACTACTCGGAAGGGCTGGCCGCCACCGCGCGGGCCACGGTTGACGAGGTCTACCGGATCGCCGACCACGCGGTGGGACAGCTCGCACGCGAGCTGGATCTCTCCCGCGACGCCCTGGTGGTGGTCTCCGACCACGGGATGGCCCCGGTCTGGGAAACGGTGCACCTCAACCAGCTCCTGCAGCAGGCTGGCCTCGCGGAGGCGGAGCAGAACGCCAGGGCCAGGCAGGATGGTGAGGCGTGGCGTGTGAAGTCATCCTCCCAGATAGTGGCCTATGCGTCGGGCGGGTGCGCCCACCTCTATCTCAACCTCAGGGGTCGTGAGGTCCGGGGCGTCGTTGAGCCCTCCGACGCCGAGGCGGTGGTGCGTGCCGCTGCGGCCCACCTCGCCGGCGCCCAGGTGGACGGACAGGACGTGGTGCAGGCCATGTTCCGGCGCGCGGAACTGGCCGGTATCGGTCTCGACAGCCCCAACGCGGGGGATCTCGTGGTCTTTCTCCGCCCGGGCTTCAACGGCTCCTCGGAGATCGGTCCGCCCGGGGCATCCTTCCACGCCCAGGCCGAGCTGTACGGTGCGCACGGGTTTCTCAACACCACCCCTGCGATGGCCGCGGTCTGGCTGGCCCGCGGTGCGGCTGTGCCGGCCAGGCACATCAGCAAGGCCTCGCTGACGGAGGTGGCGGCGTTCGTCGCCCAGGTTGCCGGCGTGCAACCTCCGGCGCGGGCCCGTCGCTAGCGCCGCCGCGCGGATCGACATGCAGTGGCGCTAGGAGCCTGTCCGAGTAAACGACGAAAGCGAGAATTCCGAGGGCGCCAGATGGCAAGGAAGCCGAGCGAAAAGCCCGCAGGCGTAGCCAGAGCTATGTCGAGGACTTTTCGCGACGGCTGACACAGCCAGCCGGATGCCATCGGGATTCGCAGCCGGAGTATTACTCGGACAGGCTCCTAGAGCGTGTCGAACCACAGGCGCACACCGAGGAACACCTCCCGCGGTGGCCCCGGGTGGTAGGAGTTCCCGTCCGGGTCCGGCTCGCTGAAGGCGATGTACGGCGTGCTGAACAGGTTGCGCACGATCCCGACGACCTCGCCGCGGGATGTCCTGCCCTGCCACCGGTAGGCGGCGCGCAGGTTGACCAGGGTGTAGGGGTCGGTCCAGACCGCGTTCGAAGGGTCGATGTAGGAGCGGCTCTGGTACTCGGTCCCTATGCCCAGGACCCAGCGTGACGCCGGTCGGAGCTCGAGGTCGAGGTAGGCGAGGTTGGCCGGCGAGTTTGGCAGCCACGTGCCGGTGTAGGTCTCGCCGGTGATCGTGGTGGCCGTGTCGTAGATGAAATGGTTCCAGGTGTAGGCGAGCTCAACTGCGAGAAGCTTTGAGGGCTTCCACCCGAAGAGTGTCTCGACACCCCAGCGGTTGCTCGCACCGGCGTTCTGGTAGAAGGTCTCGAGCGGCCGGTCGGGGGTGCGGTAACGTCCGAAGTCGTTCTGCGTCACGAGCTGGAAAGCACTGACCTCGCAGGCGAAGGTGTTGCCGTGGTTGCCCCGAATGCCGACCTCCCCGCCCTGTGAGGTCGCGGGGACGAGCTGCTGGTTCAAGCCGCCGAAGTGCGCGGGGTTGTTGGCGAGCTCCTCCGTGGTGGGAGGCAGGAACCCCTGGCCCCAGGCCGCATAGGCGCCGAAGTCCTGCGACGGGTTCCAGGTCACGCCGACGCGGCCGGTCGTCTTGTGGAAGTCACGCGTGCCCGAGAGATCCAGGCCGCCAAGCCTGAGGCTGTCTGCGAGCCCGTTGTGGATCCGGTCGTAGCGCACCGAGAGCATCGCTCCCCAGCTCGGGCCGAACTCCACCCTGTCGATCAGGTAGCCTGCGTAGCCGGCCTGCGCGATGGTCTGGTCCGAGAGCAGGCCCGGCCCTTCCACCGCCCCTCCGAGATTCGGCCGCCGCAGCTCCGCGATATCCTGCCAGTCGAGGTCGGTTCCGAGCGAGAGGTGGTGGGTGAGAGAGCCGGTTCTTGCACGCGTCGTGTACTGGAGGAAAGCCCCCGGCGCGCCGTACGTGCGGTGTTGCACCGACGAGGGCACCGACTCTTCCCACTGCGTGTCCCGGTAGTAGACGCTGTAGGTGAAGTCCTGGTCCTTGCCGACCTGGGTGACGCCGGACAGGCCGACGGTTCCGCGGCGGGTGCGTTGGTACTCGTTATAGGTGAGCGCGTCGGGGTTGGGCTGGCTGGGGTCCTGGCGCACCTGGCCGATGTTGAGCCCCTCGGCGTTCTGGTTGAAGTAGCTCGTGCCGGCCACGATTACCGTCAATCGCGTCTTGGGCGAGGGGTCGAGGCGGAACTTGCCGTACAGGTTCGCCGCGTCGAAGGCGGTGTGCACGCGGTAGCCGTCCCCCTGGGTGTACGACGCGGACACGCGGTAGCTCAGCGTGCCCGTGGTTCCCCCCGCCTCGGCCAGCCCCTTCATGAAGGCAAACGATCCGACGCTGGCGAACCCGTCACCCCCGATACGGCTTGCTCCGCCGTCGCCCGTCATGATGTTGACGATGCCGCCGGCGGCGCCGCCGCCGTACAGCGAGGAGGCCGGCCCGCGGAACACCTCGATGCGTTCGACCGTCGCCCAGTCGACGTCGAAGAGATCGGGGGTGAGGCCGGTCGGGTCGCCGAGCGGCAGGCCGTCGAGCAGGACCTTGACGCCGCGGATGCCGCGCTCGGTGAGGATGCCCTGGCCGCGGATCGAGAGGTGCACCCGCTGGCCGTTCGCCTGGTTGTCCACCTTGACGCCCGGCACCAGCTTGAGCGCCTCGTCCGCGGCGATCGTCCTCGACCCGGTCTTCGCGAGGGTCGCCTGCTCCACCACCGTCGTCGCCGACGGGTTTTCCTTCAGCGGCACGTCCATCCGCGGGGCCGTCACCACGATGTTGGTGGTGAGCGTCTGCGGCGGGGCGTCCTGGTCCGCCTTCGCCGGAACCGTCGTGGCCTGCTGGCCGAGGGCGCCGCGGAGAGGGGCGAGGGCAACGATCCCGACGATTACTGCGACTGCGACGCAAAAGCAGAAACGTGAATCGTCCCCGGGGAGTCTGCACCGCCGCGCGAGCTTCATACGAGGATGGTACCAGCCGCATCGGCCGAAACGAAGAGCGGCCAGGGTGGCGGCCTCGCGGCCCGTCAGTGCGCGCCCGCGCTGGCTCGTGGCGCCTGCGCCTCGCGCAGTGGCAGCGTGAACGACCAGTTATCGTCGGCAGCCGGCGTTACCTTCGTGTGGCGAACGAAGTATTCGACGATCAGCTCCACCATCGGGCGGTCGATCTCCCTGACCCGCGGGGCGGTGGCGAGGTGGGGATAGCCGCCCCCGCCGGCGGCCCGATACGAGTTGATCGCAACCGCGAAGGTCTCGTCGGGCTGCACCTCTTTGCCGGCCACCCGCAGGCCGTGGATGCGCCGGCCCATCGGCGCTGCCGGGTCAACGAGATACGTGGCGCCCTCCAGGGTGTCGTAGTTGAAGGCCGGCAGGGCAGGGTCGCGCACGAGCGTGGTCTCTCCACCGCGACACTCGATGCGCAGCCAGCCCCGCACGGCGTGCTCGAGCACGTCCTTGAGCTGGCTCCCCGTGAGGCGCACCACAACCAGGGTGTTCGGGTACGGGTAGAGTGCATGGGCCAGGCGCGGCGTTACGGCACCGGCGGGGAACTCGACGCGCCCGCCACCGAGGGGGGCGGCCAGCGAGAGCTGGGCACCCGTCGCCTCCACCTGCACGGCGTGGATGAGGTCCACACCGGGGTCGTCCGACGTTGGAAGCCCGACCACCCACAACGGCGCCGTCAGCTCGCCGAGCGGTCGCGAAAGCTCCGCCATCGCGCGCTTCTGGGCAGCGGCGACTGCTGCCACCACCTCCGCGTTCGGCTCCTCCCCCGCGGTTTTCAGGTTCTCTCCGCGCCAGCCGGCCACCCGCCAGCCGCTCTCTCCCTTTGCGAGCTCCAGGTCCACCCTCGAGACGAGCTCGGCCCACCTCCCCGGCTGCGCCACCACCGTCTTCCCGAGCGCACGCGGAGGGATGTCCCGGTGCGTGTGGCCGGTGAGCAACAGGTCGATCCCGTCGAGCTGCGCCAGACGCCAGGCGAAGTTTTCGTGCTCGGTATCGTCGGGAACGCCGGTGTCGGGGTCGCGCTCGAACCCGCTGTGGAGCACGACGATCACCACGTCGGACCGCGCGCGCAAGGCGGCCAGCCGCTCCTGCGCCACCGCCACCGGGTCCCCGAACTGGAGCCCCCGCCAGTGCGCAGGGGGGTCCCAGTGCGGGATGTTGGGGTTGGTCAGCCCGAGCACGCCCACGCGAACGCCGCCGCGGTCCAACACCACCTCGCGTTCCACCGGCAGGTGCGCCTCCTTGGCGCCGGCGAGGTTCGCGGCCAGCCATGGGAAGCGCGCCTGCTCGAGGGAGCGCCGCAGCACGTCCAGGCCGAAGTTGAACTCGTGGTTCCCCAGCACCGAGGCGTCGTACCCCACGATGTTCATCGCCGCGATCGTCGGGTCCTGCCCGCTGGCGTCGGTCGCCGCGATGGCGTAGTAGCCGAGCGGCGTGCCCTGGATCACGTCCCCTCCGTCAAGTACCACGTTGCGGGGGTTCTCGCGCCTGATGCGCGCGATCACCGTGGCCGCCTGGGCGATCGACCCGAAGGCGGGTCGCTCCCGCACGTCATCGAAGGGGAGCACGTGGGCGTGCGTGTCGGAGGTGAACAGCACCGTGAGCGTTGCGCGCTCCTGCGCAAACGCCGAGCCTGCAGGCACGACGAGCAGGAAGGCAACGATAGCCAATGCGCTGCAAACACGACGAGATCCTTCGTGGCGTTCCCTGTGCCCTGTGCCCTGTGCCCTGTGCCCTGTTCTCACAGCGCCACCCCCTCCCTGTACTCGCCGAACACCCGCACGAGCGTGCTCGAGATCTCACCGATCGTAGCGTGGGCTTGCACGGCCTCCAGGATGACCGGCACCAGGTTGTCGCTGCCCCGCGCCGCCTCCTCGAGGGCCGCAAGGGTCGAGCGCACCCGCAAAGCCTCGCGCCGGTCCCGCACGGCCTCCAGGCGATTCACCTGCGAGCGCTGGGAGGCCTCGTCCATGCGGAAGGCCGGGATCGGTTCCTCCTTGTCCACGCGGAAGCAGTTGACGCCCACGACCAGCTGCCCGCCCGCTTCGATGGCCCGCTGGGTACGGTAGGCCGCCTCGTGGATCTCCCGCTGCTGGAACCCGCGCTCGATTGCCGGGAGCGCCCCGCCCATCGCGTCGATCTTCCCGAGGTAGGCGCGCGCCTCCTCCTCGATGCGGTCGGTCCACGCCTCCACGACCCACGCTCCGCCGAGCGGGTCCGCCACATCGGCGAGCCCCGACTCGTGGGCGATGACCTGCTGGGTGCGCAGCGCCACCCGCACCGCACCCTCGGTGGGCAGCGCGAGCGCCTCGTCCATGGCGTTGGTATGGAGCGACTGGGTGCCGCCAGCCACCGCCGCCATTGCCTGGACCGCGACCCGCACGATGTTGTTCTCCGGCTGCTGGGCGGTGAGGGTGGAGCCCGCGGTCTGCGTGTGGAAGCGCAGCAGCCAAGAGCGGGGGTCGCGGGCAGCAAACTCCTCACGCATCATGCGCGCCCACATCCGCCGCGCCGCCCGGAACTTCGCGACCTCCTCGAGAAAGTTGTTGTGCGCAGCAAAGAAGAAGGAGAGGCGCGGCGCAAACTCGTCGATCGCGAGGCCCGCCGCGAGCGCCGCCCGCACGTACTCGCGTGCGTTGGCCAGAGTGAATGCCACCTCCTGCACGGCCGTCGCGCCCGCCTCCCGGATGTGGTAGCCCGAGATCGAGATGGTGTTCCACCTCGGCACCTGTGCGCCACAGAAAGCGAAGAGGTCGGTGATCAGGCGCAACGAGGGGCGTGGCGGGAAGCGGTAGGTGCCGCGCGCGATGTACTCCTTGAGGATGTCGTTCTGGACCGTGCCCGAGAGCTCGTCCCAGGCGACCCCTTGGCGCCGGGCGACCGCCAGCACCATGGCGAGGAGGATGGCGGCGGTTGCGTTGATGGTCATGGACACCGAGACCTTGTCGAGGGGGATCCCGGCCAGCAGCGCCTCCATATCCTGGAGGGTATCGATCGCGACCCCGACCCTGCCGACCTCGCCGCGCGCCAGGGCGTCGTCCGAGTCGTACCCGATTTGCGTCGGGAGGTCGAAGGCGACCGACAGACCCGTTTGCCCCTGCTCGAGTAGGTAGCGGTAGCGACGGTTGGACTCCTCCGCGGTCGCGTAGCCCGCGTACTGCCGCATCGTCCACAGCCGTCCCCGGTACATCGAAGGGTAGATACCGCGGGTGAAAGGGTACTCACCGGGAAGGCCGAGATGCTCCTCGACACCGGGGACGTCCCACGAACCGTAGACGGGTTCCACCTCGAAGCCCGACGAGGTGACGAATACGCTGCGCTCCTGCTTCGTGGCCGGACGGTAGTGCCTTTCCTTCCAGGACAGGTACGCCTTCGAATCCATGGCAGGCCCTCCAAGCCCCAAGTTTGGCGAGTATAGCAACCAGGTGCGCGCACTTTCTGGCATACTGATTGCGATGTTGACGCTCTCGGGGACGGTCGGGCGCCTCTACCTCGGCGATCTGCTCGAGTGGCTCCACCTCACGCATGCGACCGGCCGGCTGCTGCTCTCCTCCGAGGACGTGACACGAGCTTTCGACCTCTACTGCGGCAAGCTCGCGTTCGCCTCCTCTTCCCGGGCCTCGGAGCGCCTGGGCTCGTGGCTCCTGCGCAACGAAGTGGTCCCGCGAAACCTGCTCCTCCGGGCGCTGGCCGTCTCGCAGACGCAGGGTGAGCTGTTCACCTCGGTCCTCAAGCGGGACGTTCACATCGCCCACAGCAAGCTCGTGGAGGCGTCGCGCAGCCTCGCCACAGCCCTGGCGAGCCGGGTGCTGCGCGAGGACCAGGTCGCCTTCACCTTCGATCCTTCCTGGCCGGTGGCCGACCTACGCGAGATCGACCTGGAGCTCGACTGTCGCAAC
This sequence comes from Thermoanaerobaculaceae bacterium, assembly GCA_963754345.1. Taxonomy (GTDB): domain Bacteria; phylum Acidobacteriota; class Thermoanaerobaculia; order Thermoanaerobaculales; family Thermoanaerobaculaceae; genus RBG-13-68-16. Next base: position 175,861 of record CAVWFZ010000021.1, read on the forward strand.
CTGGTGATGCAGGCGGCATACCGGGTGGATACAGACCCGGCAAGCGAGCGGAGCAGCGACGTGCCACGCACGACCCTCACGCCGGCGACCCTGGAGAACCTGTTCTGGCACATCCTCACGCACCTCGAGGGCGAGATGGTGGAGGCCACGGCCGTCGAGGACGCCCATCGCTCTTTCCACGCCGTGGGCCAGCTCCTCAACCGCTGGGTGGTGCAGGGCCCGCCCCTCCTGCCGGTCGGGCCACGCGACGCGACGCGCGTGCTCGCCAGGCTCAAGGAGGGCAAACCGATCCGCCTCGAAGACTCCCCGACCCTCACCTGGAACCTCCTCGCGCTCGTCAACGGCCTGGACGCACCCCTCGCCCCGCGGGCTAGCAGCGCCAACGAGGCGTGGATCATGGCCGGAGACGAGGCGCCCGAATGGGTCCACCTCATTCTCGACACACCCCGCTGGAGGAGGGAGAGCGAGAGCGAGAACGACACGCTTCTTCTCCGGGCGGCGCTTTCGCGCGGTGCGGCCGCCCGCAGCCTTGCCGAGGTCGTGGGGCTGGAGGAGGACGCTGCCGCCACCGCCGCCGTCCTTCCGGTCGTGCTGCTGGAGTTCGTCGCCACGGCGCTCGCGACCTCACCGCTCGCGAGCTCGGCCATGCAACGCACCGCGCTGCACCATCTGCTTCCCGTGGTGGGCCGTGCCGTGGGCGCCGCGGCAGGCATGCCCGAGGTGCTGCTCGCCGCCCTCACCTCGTGGCCGCACGACCATCCGGCCGTGCGCCTCACCGGCCTGGTCGGGCTTGCCGTGGGTGACCTCATTGGGGCTGCCGAACAGCCGGAGGAGCAGCCGGGCCTCGAGGACCCCACCGTCGCCGCCGCCCTCGCCGCCGCTCGCAGGGCAGCCGAGCACGTCGCGAGGGCCGGCGTGGAACAAAGGTAGAATCGAAAAATGCAGGTGCTCGTGATCGGTGGGAGCCGGTTCATTGGCCTCGCGGTCGTGCAGCGCCTGCTCATGGACGGCCACCGCATGACGCTCCTCAACCGCGGGCGCACCGACGACCCGTTTGGCACGCGCGTGAGCCGTGTCATCGGCGACCGCTCCGACCCCCAGACGCTGCAGCGTGCGGTGGCACGCCGTGAGTTCGACGTGGTGGTCGACGTGGTCGCGTTTCGCGAGGAGGAAACCCAGGCGGCCGTCGAAAGGCTCACCGGCAAGATCGGGCACTTCATCCACATCTCCACCGCGTCCGTGTACCTCATCCGCGACCGCCTCCTGTGCCCGTTCCGGGAGGAGGACTTCGCCGGGCGCCTGGCGCCCAAGACCGAGGCGACCAGTTCCTCCTGGACCTACGCGTACCACAAGCGCCGCTGCGAGCTGGCACTGGTTCACGCGTGGGAGAACGAGCAGTTCCCCCACACGACGCTCCGCCTCCCGATGGTGGTCGGGCCGCGCGACTACACCGAGCGCGCCCAGACGTACATGGAGCGCCTTGCCGACGGCGGGCCGCTCATCCTCCCGGACGGCGGCCTGAACTCCTGGGGCTTTCTCTGGGTGAACGACGTAGCCGAGACCATCGCCGCCAACCTCATGAACGCGAACGCGTTCGGCCGCGCCTACAACCTCGCCCAGCGCGAGATCGTCTCCCTGCGGCAGTTCATCGAGACGGCGGCAGGGTACCTTGGCCTGCGCCCATCCCTCGCCTCGGTGCCGCTGGAGTGGCTCAACCGCATCAACCTCGGCACCACGTTCTCGCCGTACACCCACGATCACGACATCGTGCTCGACATCCAGGCGGCGCAGCGCGACCTCCTGTTCGAACCGACACCCTTCCTCACCTGGTGCGAGCAGCTGGTGGCGGACTTCCGCACCCACTGGGACGGGACCCCGTCACGCCTCTACGCGACCCGGTCGCTGGAGCTGCGCCTCATCCAGGAGCTCGCCCAGTTGCGCATCCCCGGTCTCGGGCCGGCACAGGTCCCCGCCGCCAACACGTAGACCCCTGGAATCCGGAATCGTCAGCCGGCGTCCCCGCGGGAACGGTCGGGAACAGATGGCGCTTTCGCGCCAACGACCTCGAGGGCGCGACGCGCCGCATCCTGCTGTGCGGCCTTTTTGGAGCTCCCCTCACCGCGGGCCAGCACCTCGCCGTCGAACTCGACCTCGTAAACGTAGGTCCGGCGATGCGCCGGACCATGAGTCTCGACCTCTCGGTAGATGGGCAACGGCCGACCTCTCTTCTGCGCCAGCTCCTGGAGCGTGGACTTGGCCTCCTCCATGGCCAGCTCCGCGGGGTCGAGCGCGGCCAGCAACGGTGAGAAGAGGCGGCTGACCGTCGCGCGGAACGAGCGCCAGCCACCGTCGAGCAGGAGCGCCCCCAGCACGGCCTCAAGCGCATCGGCCAGCATCGCCGGTCCGGTGCTCGCCTCCTTGAGACCGCTTCCCAACTCGAGGACGGCGGGCAGGCCCAGCCGCTCGGCGAGCGCGGCGAGCGAGCCCTCGCGCACGAGTGCCGCGCGAGCCCTCGTCAGCTCCCCCTCGCTGGCCGCCGCCCACCGGTCGAAGAGCAGGAGGGCCACCGCGTGCGAGAGCGCCGCGTCGCCCAGGAACTCGAGGCGCTCGGAGGAGGCTACGCCACGCTCGTGCGCGGCCGAGCGGTGGCGCAGGGCCTCCTCCAGGAGCTCCGGCCGGTCGAAGCGGTGGCCAAGGGCGGCTGACAGATCGTCCAGGGCGCGCTCGCGTTCACTCATCGCCTGCCCCTCCGCCACAGCACCTCCCCTTTCCTTCGCACCGCCATCACACGATGGTAGGGGAGGAACGTGCCGCCCGCCACCGTCACACCCGTAGGCAGGATCTGCGCGACATCCTCGAACCGCATCTCCTCTATTCGCTCCTCACCCGACTCCCGCACACGCACCTCCAACACGACCCGCTCGGGTCCGGCACCCGGATCCCAGCGCAGACGGTTGAGCAGCTCGCGCACCGTGCCCACCCCCCGATTCTAGGCGCTGCGCGTCTACGGCTGCACCGGTTCGGCCCTGCCATTCCCTGACGGTTTGCTTGCCCTGCGCACCCGGACCTGTCGCCCGGCACGGCCATCGAGGCCGCGCCTCAGACCCGCCCTCGCGCACGACCGAGTCGGCACAGACCGGGGCGCGCTTCCGGGTCGCGGCCAGAGGGGCCTCGGACGCGCAGCGCGCGGGGGCGCCCAAGGGCCGAGAGGACCGCTTCACCCGAGGGGCAAGAGAAACTCCTTGACGAACCCAACGGAGAAGATGACACTCGGGCGGTCATGGAGAAGTTCCGCATTCGCGGCGGTCGCAGGCTGCGCGGGGAGGTCCGGATCTCTGGTTCCAAGAATGCAACCCTGCCCTGCCTGGCGGCGACACTGCTGACCGCGGAGCCGGTGACCCTCCACGGCCTGCCACGCGTGCGTGACATCGTCACCATGGAGAAGGTGCTGGCAGCACTCGGCGAGTCATGCCAGCACAGCGAGGGCGCCACCACCGCGGTGGCGGGCAGCGGCGCCGCGCACCACGCCCCCTATGAGCTTGTGCGAACCATGCGCGCATCGGTGCTCGTGCTGGGGCCACTGCTGGCGCGCCGACGCCGCGCCCGCGTGGCCCTGCCGGGCGGGTGCGCAATCGGGGCGCGCCCGATCGACTTCCACCTCCAGGCACTGGGGCGGCTGGGCGCCGAGTTGCGCGTGGAGAGCGGCGACGTGGTGGCCGAGGCACCGGGCGGGTTGCGCGGGGCGGAGATCACGTTCCCGCGCATCACCGTGACCGGCACCGAGAACCTCCTGATGGCCGCCGCCCTGGCCCGCGGGCGCACCGTCCTGCGCAACTGCGCCCTCGAGCCCGAGGTGGAGGACCTCGCGGACCTGCTCGCCGCCATGGGTGCCCGTATCACCGGTCTGGGCACGGACACCCTCGAGGTGGACGGCGTCGAGGACCTCCACGGGGCAGGCCACCGGGTCATCCCCGATCGCATCGAGACCGGAACGTACATCATCGCCGCCGCGCTGGCGGGGGACGGGGTGACCGTGGCCGGGTGCCGCCCCCACCACCTAGGTGCGCTGCTCGCCGCCCTCGGCGAAGCCGGGGTCTCATTCACCAGCCTCACCGAGACAGTTGTGGTGCCGGCGCAAGTACGCCCCGCGCGTGCTGTCTCGATCACCACGGCCGAGTACCCCGGTTTCGCCACCGACCTGCAGGCACAGCTGATGGCCCTCATGACCCAAGCCCACGGCGTTGGCGCGATCACCGAGGCCATCTTCGAGAATCGCTTCCAGCACGTCCTGGAGCTCAAGCGCCTCGGGGCGGTCATCGAGGTGGAGGGGCGCACCGCCCAGGTGCACGGGTCTACGCCTCTGGACGGCACCACGGTGATGGCCTCGGACCTGCGTGCCTCCGCCGCGCTGGTGCTGGCCGGCCTGGTTGCTCGCGGTGAGACCGTGGTGGACCGCATCTACCACCTCGACCGCGGCTACGAGGATATGGAGGTCAAGCTCAACGCCCTCGGCGCGGCCATCGAGCGCTTCAACCCCGGCCCGTACGTGTGAACCCCGCTCCGTGGGACGGAACCCTGAATTCCGGATCCTTGGTCTTGCTATCCTCACGGGTCATGGAGAACTGCCTCTTCTGCCGCGTGGCTGACGGCACCCTCCCGTCCCGCGTCCTGTTCGCCGACGAGGACGTCGTCGCGTTCCACGACATCGCGCCGCGCGCACCGGTGCACGTCCTCGTGATCCCGCGGCGTCACATCGGCTCGCTGACCCACGCCGCCGAACCCGACCGCGACATCCTGGGCCGCTTGCTCCTAGCCGCGGCAGAGGTGGCCCGGCAGACCGGGATAGCTGAAAGCGGTTACCGCGTGGTGACCAACACCGGGCCAGGGGCGGGCCAGAGCGTCCCGCATCTCCACCTCCACGTGCTGGGAGGCCGGCACATGTCGTGGCCACCGGGTTGATGCAGGCATCTCCGCCGCCCAACCCCGCCCTCGTCGAGGCGGTTCGGAGCGGGCGCTGGGCCGAGGTCCGCACGATCACGCTTGAGGCGGTCAAGCCGCTCCCACCGGTGGTGGCGCTGCTGGCGGGGCGCGCCGCCCGAGCGATCGGCGAACCGGCCCAGGCGCTCGAGGTGCTTCGCCCCGCAATTGCACGCGCCGGGGAGCTCGCCCCCGCGCTCCGCCTGGAGGCCGGCGAGTCCGCTCTCATCGCGGGACAGGACCCCTGGTCCTACGTTTCTCCCCTTCTGGGTCGCACGACCCCCAACGCCCAGCGCCGTGCGGCGGCGGCGCTGCTGCGAACGGCCTGGGAGAAGCTCCCCCTGCCAGTGCTCAAACGGGTCCCGCGCCGGGCTCTCCCCTTCCCGCTTCGCCGTGAGCTTGCCTCGCTCATCGCGCTGCGCTCGGCTGACACGCCTGCGGCGCTACGCGTGCTTGCAGCACACATCGGCGACGAGCCTGCGCTGCGCGTCGCCCGCTGGCTAGCCACGAGGCCGGGACTCTCGACCGCCTCCCGGCTTACGGTTGCCGAGGCGCTGCTTGCGGGAGGGACCTGGCGCGAGGCGGACCAGATGCTCTCCTCCCTTTCGCCTCCGGTGGAGTCGTTTTTGCGCTGGCGCCTCGCATTCCTGCGCGGCCGGACAGCCTATCGCCTGGGGGACTACCCACGTGCAGCGGAGGCGCTCGACCAGGCCATCGGCGTGGCAACCTCCGACGTGGAGCTCTTCACCGCGACCGTGCAGCGCGCACGGATCGCGGAAATCAGCGGCGACCTTGCGGCCGCAGTGCCGCTGTTTGACCGGGCTCGCAGCGCCCAACCGCGCGAGGTGGAGGGGTGGGACGGCGGCATGCGGGACCGGGTCGCGCTCGGGCGCGCCGACGAGGCGGTCGCCCTTCTCGCACGCTGTCCCACCCTTGTGCTGAAGGTGGCCGGGCCGCGGCTGGCGGCAGCGCTGCTGCTTCGCAAGGAGCCAACCCGCGCCCGCACCGTCCTCGCCCGCATCCCCGAGGGCTTGCCGGTGGTGCGCGTACTGAAGGTCGCGCTTCACCTCCAGCGCGGCGAGCCCGAGGCCGCAAGGACGATGGCGTCCGGACTGCTGGCGGACCCTCGGGCAGGGGCGTGGCGCGACAGCGTGCCTAACCTGCCGTCCGTCTCGGGGAGTCCAGGCGCGATCACGCCCACGCGGGATCTGGTGGCGCTCGCGCGTCTCGCTACTGCACGGGGACCATCATCCGCCAGGCAGGCCCTGGCATCCGCTCTGGCCGGCGACCCGATGTGGGCGAAGGTGCTGTCGGGTGAGGCCGTGGAACCGACCGGGTGGACCGGGCCGGCCCGGGAGCTGGCCGCGGTCGGTCTGGAGCGCGAGGCTGCTCGCCTGTACCCTGACACCTTCCCTTCAGGTTCTCCGGATGAGCTCGCGTGGAGCGCGAGAAAGCTCGCTGCCTGGGGGAACCCCAATGCGGCGCTATCGGCCGGCGAGCGTCTCTGGAACCGGCTGGGTCCGGTGCCGGCGGTGCTGATACCGGACGCGTTGCTGCCCGCGATCCTGCCGGCCGAGCTCGTGGCCGGGTGCGTCGCCGCGGCGAGGAGTGCGGCCGTTCCTCCGCCGTGGCTTGCGGCCATGGTCCGCCAGGAGTCTCGGTTCGATGCAGACGCCTACTCACCTGCCGGCGCCATCGGGCTCGCCCAGATGGTCCCCGAGGCGGCGCACGCGCTGGGCGGGTCGCCCGACGAGCTGAGGGACAGCAAGCGCGCGTTGCTCCTCGCCGCCCGTGAGGTGGCGCGTCTCGCGGTCAGGTTCGGGCCGCGCCTTGCTGCGGTCGCGTCGGCCTACAACGCCGGCGAAACCGTGGTCGCGACCTGGCTGGTCATGTTCGGCGGCGAGGCCCAGGAGGTGCTCTTCACCGCCGCGATTCCCTACGGGGAAACCTCCGGATACGTGCTCGCCGTGCGCGAAGGCGCCGAGCTCGCGCGCTACCTTTCAACCGAGACGAGCCCTCCGGCGACCTGAAGCCTGGCAGGACCTACCGCCTGTGGCTGATGGGGGTTCGTGGGTCGCGGAGAGCCGGGGTCGGCTGTGCGGGCGATGCAAGATCCGTCGCCGGCAACCCGTACATCACGATTTCCGCGCGCTTGGCGAGATCCGCAGTCCAGCGCTGGACCTCGGCGGTGAGCTTGCGCTCCCGCAGCAACGCCTCCACCTGTGGCCGCACCTCGGAGAGATCCGGGACAGGCTTGCCGGCCGCCTTGAGCTTGGGAATGAGCTCCTCCTGCCAGGTCTTGGCGACCTCTTGCGCGGTCGGGCGCACGAAAGGGCCGAACCGAGTTGCCACGTAGGCCTCCACGACCGCAGCGCGGCGCAGCAGACCCCGAGCCGCCGGCTCGCCCAACCCGATGCGCGCGAGGCGCCGTTGCAGCTCCTCCTCGCCCCCCACTCGCTTGACCATGCCGCGCCAAGCCGCGTCGAGGTCGACTGGGACCCGTTGCGCGATTGCCGCTGCGTCCAAGTCCTGCCAGCGCAGCTCCAGGTCCAGCAGAGCTTGGACCAGAGCCTTGCGATAGTCCGCCTCGTTCTCGTCCTGCTGACGGGGCACCAGGCCCGTCACTTCCGCCAGGTCGGCGTCCGACTGCAGGACCGGCACCCCGTTTACCAGGGCCAAGACGCGTTCCACCTCGACCGCCGCGGTGAGGAGGACCGGGAAAAGCAGCGCCAGCACGTCATCATGTTACACTCGCGTCGGAGGCTTCGGTGGGGAAAGCGGCGCCACGGGAGGCCGAGCAGGTGATCGCGCTGGCGCAGATCGCGACCTGCCCCGGCCAGCTCGCCCACAACCTCGAACGCCATATGGAGATGGTTGCGCGGGCGCGGCGTGCAGGTGCTCGTCTGGCGGTGTTCCCGGAGCTCTCCCTCTCCGGCTACCTGCTCGCCCACGGCGTTCTGGAGCACGCGCTGCAGCTTGACGACCCGCGCCTGCAGCCGCTCCTGCAGGCGAGCCGTGATATCGCCCTCCTCGTGGGCTTGCCGCTGCGCGAGCCGCACGGCGGCATCTCCAACGCCGCGGTGCTGCTGGAGGGCGGCGAGGTCCGCGGCGTGCACCGCAAGCTTTACCTGCCGACCTACGGGATGTTCGACGAGGGGCGCTACTTCATCCCGGGGCCGCGCCTCGCGCCGATCGAGTGCTCGCTTGGACGGTTCGGGGTGCTGATCTGTGAGGACGCCTGGCACCTCTCCTCAGCCGTGATCCTGGCACAGGACGGCGTGGACGCGCTCCTGGTCGTGGCGGGCGGCCCCACCGAACTGGACGGCGGGGAGGAGCCGGCGGCTTCCCGCCGCTGGCACTGGATCATGGGCGCCACCGCGGTCACCACGGTGCGGCCCGTGTTCTTCGCAAACCGCTGCGGCTGGGAAGAGGGGATCCTGTTCGGCGGTTGCTCATGGGCCGTGGACTCGCGCGGCCGCAGCCTGGCAGAACCCGCCTCGGCCCTGGCCGAGACGCTCCTACTGGCGCCCTTCTCGCGGGCTGCGGCGGCGCGCGCCCGTACCCTCGTCCCGATCCCGTACGCCGAGCGGTTCGACCTCTGGCGGGCCGCCCTGGAGCGCTCCGGTGCTTGAGCTGCCGCCGGTCAACACCGGTTTGCTCGCCGAGATGCTCCAGAAGTTCATTGCGGAGGAGCTGCGCGCCTCGGGGCTGGCCGGCTACGTCGTCGGGCTTTCAGGAGGCGTGGACTCCACGGTCTCGGCGGCGCTCTGCGCGGCTGCGGTCGGGCGCGAGCGCGTGCTGGCGCTCGCGCTGCCTGGCCTAACCAGCTCGCCCGAAAGCCTGCGCGACGCCCAAGCGGTGGCCCACGCGCTCGGCTTGCGCCTGGAGACGCTCGATATCGGCCCGACAGCGAAGCTCCTCGCCGAGACCCTCGGTGCGCGCGAGGAGCGCGTGCGCTTCGGGAACCTCCTCGCGCGCCTGCGCATGGTTGCCCTCTTCGACCGTGCCAGGACTGTTTCCGGCCTCGTGCTGGGGACCAGCAACAAGTCGGAAATTCTGCTCGGCTACTCGACCCTCTTCGGCGACGCAGCCGCCTCGGTCCAGCCGCTCGGAGACGTGTGGAAAACCCACATCTTCGAGCTCGCCCGCGCACTCGGTGTGCCCGAGGCAGTCGTCAGCAAACCGCCGACCGCGGACTTGTGGCCCGGGCAGACCGACGCCGGCGAGCTGGGTTTCGACTACCCCACGGTGGACCCGGTGCTGTACTGGCACCATGAGGGGGGGATGGGACGGGAGGAGCTCGTGGCGGCGGGTTTCCCTGCCACCCTTGTGGATGGCGCCCTGAGCGCGTATCGGCGCAACCGCTTCAAGTGGCGCCCTACGGTCGTCGCCCGCGTCTCCGCCAGCTGCATGAACGTGGACCGCATCCTCCCCCGCAATCCCGAAAAATGAGGCGGGAACCGGGGTCCGGGGTTCGGGGTCCGAAACTCCATGCGGGAGGCAGGCCGCGACCGCTGGATTACCTGACGGGGCCCGGGGCCCAGTCCCCAGTGCCCGGGCGGGGGATTGGGCGGCTGTACGTCGTCGCCACCCCGATCGGCAACCTCTCGGACCTCTCGCCGCGGGCTCGCGAGGTGCTCGCCCGCGCGCGCTGGGTGCTGGCGGAGGACACGCGTCACGTCCGCAAGCTCCTGAGCGCCTTCGGAGTGACGACCCCGGCGAGATCCCTGCACGAGCACAACGAGGCCCGCGAGGTACCCGGCTTGCTGGAGGAGCTGCTTGCAGGCAACGACCTCGCCCTTGTCTCGGATGCCGGCACGCCGGTGCTCGCCGACCCGGGTTACCGGCTGGTGCGCGCCTGTCGCGAGCGCGGGATCCCCGTGCTCGTGGTACCGGGCCCGAGCGCTGTCGCGGCGGCGGTGGCAGTTGCCGGCCTGCCGCCGCTCCCGTTCACCTTCGCAGGGTTCCTGCCCGCGCGCGCCGGGCAGCGGACGTCCGCCCTCAAGGCATTGGCTGCCCTGCCACACACGCTGGTGCTCTTCCTCTCACCGCACCGCCTGCGACCCGAGCTGGAAGCGTGCGCAACTTGCCTGGGCCGCGAGCGCGAGGGCGCGCTGCTGGCCGAGCTCACCAAGGTGCACGAGCGGTGCGTGCGCGGCACCCTGGCCGATCTGGCGGTGTGGGCGGCCGGGCTGACTACCCGTGGGGAGTACACGCTTGTGGTGGGGCCGCCTCCGCCCAAGGCAGCCCCGGAGGCCTCCCCCGAGGCTGCCGGTGCCGCGCTGGAGGCGGCACTGGCCCGTGGCATGGACCGGGCTGGCGCGCGCCGAGAGGCGGCACGCGCGCTCGGCATCACCCGTAGGGAGCTGTACGCCCTGCTCACGCGGCGCGGGGCGTGAACAACCCCAGCACCAGAGCGCTCACCGCCGCGAGCGCTTCCGGCCCGCGGGCCACTTCTGCGGCGCTTCCGGCCGCGTGGCCGAGCGCCCCGAGCAGTTCCCGTTCGGAGTAGGCGGCGGCGAGTCGGAACGCCCGGTGGAGCTGCCAGGGGGTCATCCCGGTCAGAGGGGAGGCCGGCGTCGCCTCGACGTCCTCCTCGAGGCGAGCGAAGAGCCGAGGCTTGAAGGTCCGCGGGTACCAGTCCTTGCCGGCGCACCGCGTCGGCTGTAGCTCCGCCTCCAGCCCCGCCCGCACCGCATGGCCCCGCGCGGCCAGCGCCTGCCGCAGCAGCCGCCCGACGGTCCCAATCAAGGTCCTTCCGATACGCTCGGGCGCGACCGCCTCACCGCGCCAGTCGGCCAGGATCCCGCCCGCGGCCAGGGTGCCCGCAAAGCGCGCATACCGCGCGGCGTCCCGGGACAGAAGCGCCTCCTCGATTTCCCTGATCGAGCACTCGCCGGTACCGGCCTGCGCCCGCACCGCCGCAGCACCGACCTCTCCTGAGAGGGTGAGCCGTTCCGCAGCCTGGGCAAGCTCGCGGGGGCGGAAACCGTACACCTCGCACAGCGCGTCCACGACCTCGCCGTTGGCCGCCAGGGCAGGGGCGACGCGGGCGACCACGCTGGCAAGCACCTTGCGCTGGGGCTTCGACACCCGCGCCTCCTCCCAGGGCTTGGGCGTCTCCGGCAGCGCCAGGAAGCGCACCTCGCCCCTCCGCTCCACCGCCTCCGCCACCGGCCCGGCGGGTGCCTTGCCCACGACCGCGGCGAGCAACAGCGTGACATCGCCCAGCGGCAGCGAGCCGAGCGCGTCGGAGAGGGCCTCGCTGTCCCTGTCGCGCCCCGAGAGATAGGGCGAAGCGTCCGCCACGACCAGGAGACGCTCGGTAGCGAACAACGATGGGCTTGCCAGCTCCTGCACCAGGCGTCCGGGCGAGGGTGCCTCCTCGAAGGTCATGGCCTCGCCCTGCGGGTGGGCCTCGTGCCATTCGGCCTCAAACTCCCGCCGCTCCAACTCGAGCAGGAAGTCGTCGGGAGACGAGAGCAGGCTGAGGCGCTGAAGGGTCATGCCTGTCCGGCCTGGAACCCCGTCACCGACCTCGGGGGCCTGGGCTCCGTCCTGGTGGAGCGTTCGCAGCGGTCAGTCGAATCCGCCGTGGCGCTCAGGATGATTCTGGGTTCGCGGGGCCGCGAACCCAGAATCACATCTCGCCCCGGTCCTGTTGCTCCTGGCAGGCGATGCAGTGGCGGGCCCATGGCACGGCCTCGAGGCGCTGGCGCTCGATTGGTTGCTCACAGTGGACACACATGCCGAAGCGTCCGTTGTCCAGGCGCGCGAGCGCCTCCTCGATCATGCGCAGCATCTTGCCCTCGTTCTCCGAGAGCGAGAAGGAGAACTCGCGCTGGAACGCACTGGTGGCGCGGTCGGCGATGTCGGGTGCCCCCGACTCGGTTTCTACCGACCCCATCTCGCGGGCGCGCGAAACCCCCTCCATGACTTCCTTGCGCTTCGCCTGCAACTGCTTCCGCATCTTCTTGAGATCTAGTTTGTTTCCCAACCGAACCTCCGAGCGGGTGATTATACCAGATTGTCTAACCAAGAGCCCCCCGGTGGTATTGCCCGCCGGCCAGGAGGTCGCATGCCCGGTACAGCTGCTCGAGCAGCACCAGGCGGGCCAGCTGGTGGGGAAGGGTGAGACGCGAGAGCGCGAGCAGCTCGTGGGCAGCGGCCTTGAGCTCTGCGTCGAGGCCGAGGTCGGAGCCGATCACAAAAACGGTGCGCCCGTGCCGCCGGCGCCCGGATAGCCAGGCGGCCAGGGCCGTGGTGGTGCGTTCCCGTCCGTGCTCGTCCAATGCCACCACGGCGTCGGTCGGCTCCAAGTGCCGCCGGATCGCTGCGGCTTCCCCGGCAAGGGTCCGGCGCGGGTCCTGCCGCCCCGCCATCGGCCGCACGCGTACCTCGGCGAAAGGGAGGTGACGCGAGATCCGGCCCGCATACTCGGCTGCAAGCTCCTCGAAACCCTTGGACGCCCTCTTCCCGACCCAGATCACCAGCACGCCGCTCATGGTTCCCGGCGCCAGCGTATCAGCGTGCGGCGTGAGATGCCGAGCACACGCGCGGCCCGCGAGACGTTGCCTCCCTCTCTGGCCAGCACCCACAGCCCATAAAGCCTCTCCACCTCCACGAGGGGCATGGCGCGCTCGGCTGCCAGCTCGGCCACTCGGGGCCAGGCGTCGGCGGGGAGCGCGAGCTCGACGGGGCCGATCTCCCCTTCGCCCACCTGCACGACCGCGCGCGTCAGCACGGCTTGCAGCTCGCGGAAGTTGCCGGGCCAGGGGTAGGCCAAAAGCAACCGTTCCGCCTCAGGGTGGAGGGAAAGGCGACGGCCGAGCCTGCGGGCGTGGCGGCGCAACAGCGCGCGGGCCGCCGGCACGATGTCTTCCTGCCGCCGTCGCAGCGGCGGGAGCTGTGCGTGGTAGCCGGCGAGCCTGTGGTAGAGGTCTAACCGGAAGATCCCCGCGCCCATGCGGTTGCGCAACCCCGCGTCGGCGAGCGCCACCACCCTGGCTCGGAACGGGTGCGGTGTCGTGGTCCCGACCGGGTAGAAGCTCCGCTCATCCAGCACGCGCAGGAGGGCGGTCTGGCCCTCCAGCGGCAGCGCATCCACCCGGTCCAGGACCAGGGTGCCGTCACCCGCGCGCTCCAGCCACCCCGATCGCGCCCTGGTGGCGTCGGTGAATGCCCCCGCCCGGTGGCCGAACAGTTCGGAGGGGAGTAGGGTGGCGGGCACCGCGCCGCAATCCATCACCACGTATGGACGGCCGCGTCGCCCCACCCGGTGCACGCGGGACGCGAGGTAGCTCTTGCCGACACCTGTCTCCCCCTCCAGCACCAGGGGCAGCTCGGTCCTGGCGAGGCGCGCAAGGGTGTGGGCCAGCTCGGCCGCGTCCGGGTTGCGGGTGGAGAAGAGGCCCTTCACGTTCCGGTGGGCCGCAGCAGCGCGGTGACCTCGGGAGCGTCGCCCCACAGCCGCTCGAGCGCGAAGTACTCGCGCCGCTCCTCGAGGAAGATGTGCAGCACGAAATCCCCGTAGTCCATCAGGACCCAGCCGCCCTGGGCGTACCCCTCCACGGACAGAGTGCGCGCCCCGGCCGCGGCCATCGAGCGGTCCACCTCGTCGGCCACAGCCTGCGCCTGGCGCTGCGAACCCGCCGAGCAGATGACGAATGCCTCGGCGATCGAGGTGCGCTCGGAGACATCGAGGGCCAGCACGTGGTACGCCTTCTTGCCGTCGAGCGCCGCAAACGCCAGCCGGAGGCGGGCCAGCAGTTCAGATTCCATCGGAGCGGTCGCCCCCCTGGTGGTAGAGCTGGTGCTTGACGATGTAGCGGTGGACCTCAGGCGGCACCAGCTCGTGGATCGTAAGCCCCTGCCGCAACCGCTCACGCAGGTGCGTGGCCGAGACGGGGAACGGCTCGTGCTCCAGGAGGTAGATCGAACGCGCACCCGGTTCGGGGTCGGGCACCTGACGGAACGGCTCGATGGCCTGCATCCGGCCCCGCAGGCTCTCCGGCACGCGCGACTCCAGCACCTTGCCCCAGACCGTGTTGCGGTGCAGCACCACGAGGTGTGCAAGGTCGGCGAGCTCCTGCCAGCGGTTCCACGTGCCAATCTGGGAGAAGGAGTCGCTCCCCATCAGGAAGTAGGGCTGCCCGACGGCGAGCCGCTCCGTGAGCGTCCGCAGCGTGTCCACGGTGTACGTCGGGCCCTCGCGCTCCGCCTCGACGGCCGAAACCAGGAAGCGGTCGTACGACTGCGTTGCAAGGGCCAGCATGGCGAAGCGGTGCGAGAACGGCGTGAGCGGCTCACCAAGCCTGTGCGGCGGGTGCGCCGCCGGGATGAACACCAGGGCATCGAAGCGTAACGTCTCGAACGCGCGCACCGCAGGCACCAGGTGCCCCAGGTGCACCGGATCGAACGTCCCGCCGAAGAAACCGACCCTTCTCAACCGTGCTCCGCGAGGGCGAACACCTGCTCAAGCATACCCTCAATGCCCTCGCCGCTCACCGCTGAGATCACCGCCCACGGCACACAAAGCTCCTGGGCCAGCGCGGCCAGCTCGTCCGGGCGGGCCGGGTCGGACAGGGCGTCCACCTTGGTCCCGACCAGCATGGCCGCGCGGCTGGCCAGCGTGGGGTCGTGGAGGGCGAGCTCCTGTCGCAGCACCTCCACCTGACGGCGCACCGTCTCCGGGCTCGCCAGGTCCACCAGGTGCAGCAGCACGCGGCAGCGCTCGATGTGTCGCAGGAAGCGGTGGCCGAGACCGGCGCCCGCGTGCGCCCCCTCGATGAGGCCGGGGATGTCGGCGAACACCAGCGAGCGCATGCCCCCGTCCCGGCTCACAACGCCGAGGTGGGGCTCGAGGGTCGTGAAGGGGTAGTCGGCGATCTTGGGGCGCGCCGCCGAGATGCGCGCCAGCAACGTGGACTTGCCGGCGTTGGGGAGCCCGACCAGCCCAACGTCGGCGAGCAGCTTGAGCTCGAGGCCGATGTGGCGCTCCTCGCCGGCCTCGCCGGGCTCGGCAAACCGCGGTGCCTGGCGCGTCGCGGTGGCGAAATGCTGGTTCCCGCGCCCGCCCTTCCCACCCCTCGCCACAACGGCCGCCTGCCCCTCGGTGACGAGGTCCGCCAACACCTCACCGGTGTCCACGTCGCGCACGACCGTGCCGCGCGGAACCTCGATGATGACATCCTCGCCCGAGGCCCCGCTCTGGTTGGAGCCGCGGCCGTGCTCGCCGCGGTCGGCCTTCACATGGTGACGGTTGTAGAGGTGGGCCAGGGTGCTCCAGTGTGAGCTGGCGCGCACGATGACGCTGCCGCCGTGGCCGCCGTCACCACCGTTGGGGCCGCCACGCGGTACGAACTTCTCGCGTCTGAAGGCGACGCAGCCGCGCCCCCCGCTGCCGGACTTTGCGAAGAGGTGGACCTCGTCGAGGAACATCAGGCCCTGGTGGGCACGTCCTACACGGCGAGTTCGATCTGAACGAAGCGGCCCAGGCGCCCGCGATCGCGGAAGTGGATGCGGCCCCTGACCATGGCGAACAGGGTGTCGTCCCCGCCGCGCCCCACGTTGATGCCCGGCTTCCAGCGCGTCCCGCGCTGCCGCACGATGATCGTCCCTGCGTTCACGAGCTCACCGTCACCGCGCTTGACCCCCAGCCGCTGTGCGTGCGAGTCACGCCCGTTGCGACTCGAACCTTGACCTTTCTTGTGCGCCATGCGTCCTCCAGCCGGGGAGCGGCGACAATCGCCCCGCCCCGTCGTCCTGGTCCCCCCGAGGTCCCACGCGCCGCGCACAAAGAGTGCGCGGTGCCTCCCTACGCCATGATGGCGTCGATGCGGACCTCGAAAAGATCCTGGCGGTGACCGCGCGTCCGCCGGTACCCCTTGCGCCGCTTCTTCTTGAAGATGATGACCTTCTCGCCGCGCAGCTCCCGCACCAGGGTGCCCTTCACCGTGGCGCCTGCCACGGTCGGGGTGCCCACCGCCACGCGCGCCTCGTCGCGGAGGAGCAGCACACGGTCAAACACGACCTCACTGCCGGGCTCCGCCCCGGGCCACACGCGTTCCACCGCGATGCGCTGCCCGATCTCAACGCGGTGCTGCTTGCCTCCAACTTCCACGATTGCGTACATACTGACTCCCGCCCGAACGTTCGGGGAACGAGCTTTTTAGCACACCGCCGCCGGGGTGTCAAACTCCGGCGGGCGTCCGTCACGGCAGGGGGTAGATCGCGACCCCCCCGCTCTCCACGACCGGCGGGCCGAGTGATGCGAGGAATGCGTTCCAGCGCCGGAAGTCCGCGCCGTCTCGCCATGGTGCCACGGGGTAGCGGCCCGCCAGCCTGCCGAGTTCCCCCCGGTTGATGAGCAGGTGGGAGAAACCCGCCCCGCGCAGCCGGCCACACACCTCGGCGGGGGAGCGGCTTGTCTCCAGCAACGCCCGAAGCGGCGAGACGTCGTGCTGCGAAGGAGCCACGAAGCGCCTGGGAAAGCCGAAGCCGCGCGGTTCTCCCACGAAGAGCACCCGGACATCGGCCGGCAGTATCCGGGCGGCGGCGAAGGCGGGAAGGGGATTGTTGGCGATCCACGTCCGCTCGGCCTCCGGCGACCGGGTGAGGACCCCGAGGCCGCCCACCCGGCGCAGCTCGCCGAGGTCGAAGGCGAGCCCCGTGACGGCCGTGGCGACGAGCGCCAGGCGTGCCGCCCACCGCCCCGCCACCGACCGGGCGGCGGCGGCGCCCAGCGCCAGCACCACGCCGAGCGTCGGAGTGAGGAAACGCGGCAGGCTCCCGGTGCACGCCCAGGCTGCAATCCCTCCCAGCACAACCGCCCCCGTCAGCCAGAGCCGGGCGTCCCTGCGCGAGAGGACGGCCAGCAGAGCCGCCAGGAGCAGAGGCACCAGGTAGGCCGCGTGCGGCGCCAGCGCGCCTGCCAGGGCCGGGAGCACCTCCGCCGGGCCCGCGCCGAGCAGCACGCTGCCGGCGTCCCGCCAGAGCGTCGCGACACCCTCCCGCCGCCAGAGGAGCGGGGCCGCGGGGTCCCCCAGGAGCACGAGGTTCTTGAACCACCACGGGGAGCTACCGGCGAGCCACCCCAGGACCGCCCGACCGCCGGCCCGCCACCGTTTCGGCGCCCGCAGCACGACCACCGCCAGCACCATGGCGCTCCACGGCAGCCCCTGAAGCCGGGTCGCCGTGGCGATCCCGGCCAGCAGGCCGGCCATGGTCGCGTCCCCGGCTCGCAGACGGGGTGACAGGGCGACGGCCAGGGCGGCAAGGATCCCGGCGACGGCCCACCCTTCGGAGGCCGGCAACCCGGCCACCAAGGCGCTCGCAGGAAGCACCGGCAGGCACGCCGCCGCGAGCGCCGCCTCCCGGCGCGGCGCACCGAGTGTGCGAGCCAGGGCGGCGGCTGCAGCTCCCGCCGCCACGAAGCTCCACCAGTGCAGCACCGCCGGTGCACGATCGAGGCCGAACGCGAGAGGCAGGGCGGCCAGCAGCTGTGCCAGGGGTGGAAACGAGGCGAAGAGGTCCTCGGGGTGCCCGTGCAGGCCGCGCTCCAGAAGCCCTTGCCACGGCAGCCCGAGGTGGTAGACCAGCGCGTCGTAGAAGAACGGCGCCCCCAACGCCAGGGGCAGCGCGATCAACGCCCCCGCTGCCGGGGGCAGGAGCGTCGCCCAGCGCCACCCGGTCCGGCGCCAGCGTCCGACCAGTGCCCAGGCGCCGGTTACGGCCGCCAGCAGCCACGCGTACCAGAGCCCACCCAGGCCAAGAACCAGCACCGCGGCCGCCAGCAGCCAGCTGCCGAGCAGGAAGTCCACCGGCACGCGCAGCGCCGGCCGGCATGCCATGCGAAGGATCCGCCGCGCTCGCGCCCCCGCGGCTACGAGCACAAGAGCCAGCGCCGAGGCCGCCGCGAGGGCAGGCACGATCTGGAGGAACATCACCACAGCAGTCTAGCGGCTCGGGATCGGGGACATGCCGTCCAAGCCGGGCGTGCACCCCTTTTCGAGGACCCTGAGCTCGAGCGCACCCTCACGCCACAGGGGGGACGTACACGTTCTAAGGAACGAACGCCAGCGCTCGGCGGCGCGCGGGTCCTCGAAGCGCAGCACCCGGTAGTCGGGTCCGCCCAGCCGCTCGAGCTCGGACCAGCTGATCACCAGGTGCGTGAATCCTTGTCCCCGCATGAGATCCGCGACGCCCTCCGGACTGCTGGCGCCCTCCGCAGCCGCTTGGGCGAGCTGCATATCGTAGGGGGAGCTCACGTGGTGCGGGCGCGGGCACCCCCACGAGCGCCCCTCCCCCACCACAAGCACTCGGGCGTCAGCGGGAAGCAGCCGGTCGCACGCGCGGTACGCGGGCATCGGATCGTCAACCGTAACCCCCGCACGCCAAGCCTCGGCCGATACCCTGCCGGCGCGCAAATCGGCGAGGCGAAGTGTCCCGGCCAGGAACACGCCCAGAGTCAGGAGGCCGTGGGCGACCGTGAGACCAAGGCCGCACGCGGCGACGCGGGCGGGCCACCGGCCCATCCCGGCAGCGCCGGTCGCCGCCATCGCTGCAACCAGCGCCGCGATGGGCAGGGCGTAGCGGGTCGTCTGGGCGCTGACGATCCACGCAGCGCAGGCGAGCGTGACCGCAAGCCCGACGAGACGGACGCGCACCGCACTCTCGCCCCTCCGAAGCAGGGCCACCAATGCCAGGGCGAGGGCGATCAGGAACCACCAGCCGAGCCCTTCGGGCGGCACGACGAGACGGGCAAGGGCCGCCTGGAGGCTGCCGCCCTGCACGCCTTCGCGAACCAATGCCTGGTAGCGCTGGTCATCCCGCAACGTCCACCCCGACCCGCCGAGCACCCTCCACAGGAGCGGGAACACCGGGTTGTGGGTCTCCACGAGGTTGCGCATCCACCAGAAGGAAGACAGCGCGAGCGCCAGGGCGCCCGCGCCGAGTACCCGAAGCCTCTGTCGACTGCAGAGCGCCAGGGCGGCCACGCCGACAGCGGCCACCGGCAGGGCCGCCTGGTACTTGGCCGCCAGTGGCAGCCCCCAGGCAAGGCCCACGCCTGCCCAGTCCACGCCATCGTCCCCGCGCTGCTCGGTGAGCAGCTGTACCGAGACCACCACGCCCAGCACCACCAGGTGATCCACCGCGGCGAGGCCGGCCATCCAGGTCGCGTGCCAGCACGCCACCAGGAGGACGGGCGCGAGCCACCTCCACCGGCCGGCGCCCAGGTTCTCCGCCACCCGCGCAACCGCGACCAGCGTCACGAGGAAGGTGACCCAGTGCAGGCCGGCCGCCGCCTCCGGCACCCCCAGCCCGACGGGGAGCAGGAAGACCGTCTGGCCAGCGAGCGGGAAGTGGCTGAAGCTGTTGTGCGCGATCGTCCCGAAGCTGCCGTTGGCGAGCCAGGTCCACGGAAGGCCGATGTGGTAGACGAGGGTGTCGTAGAAAAACGGGGTGGTCATCCAGAGGAGCGCGCCGGCGCTAACGGCAACGGCCAAGGCAATGGGCGGACCCGCCGGCTGGCGCAGGGTCACGGCGGCGCGGAGGCAGCCCCCGCCCACAACCACGATTCCGAGCACGATCGCCGGCCGCGGGCCGGCACCCTGTGCGGCCAGCGCCACCACCCACCAGAGGAGCGTCCACCCCCGCACCCAGCGGTCGCCCGCCGACCTGCCCCGCAGCAGGTCGCCGAGGCCGGCGAGACCCGCCGCCAAGAAGGCAGTCAGGAGCAGAGCCGCGAGGGTGTGCACCTCCCTATTGTGCGCGAGTCGGGTCCGATCCGGGCTCTTGGGTTACAGGGGTTCGTAGAGCGTCCGGCGCTGGCGGGACGCAAAACCGGCGTCCCCAATCAGTCGCTCCATCTCCTCGCGGGTCAAGCGGTAGTTGGCGCCCGCGGCGGCGACGACGTTTTCCTCGAGCATGATGGAGCCGAGGTCGTCGGCGCCGAAGAAGAGCGAGAGCTGGCCAATCTTGGGTCCCTGGGTCACCCAGGAACCCTGCACGTGCTGCACGTTGTCCAGGGCGAGGCGGGAGATCGCCAGGGTGCGCAGGTAGTCGAACCCCCCCGAGACCGGCACCTCGCCCTCCATCGCCGTGTTCTCCTCCTGGAAGGTCCACGGGATGAAGGCGGTGAAGTCGCCCGTCTCGTCCTGCAGCTCGCGCACGCGCAGGAGGTGCTCGACCCGTGCCGAGGCGGATTCTCCCACCCCGAACATCATGGTTGCCGTGGTGCGCATGCCCAGCCGGTGCGCCTCGTGGTGCACCTCCAGCCACTGCGAGGTCGAGGCCTTGGCCCGCGACCAGATCCTCTTGCGGGTCTCGTCCTCAAGGACCTCCGCCCCGCCACCCGGGATCGACTCCAGGCCGGCCTCCCGCAGCCGCGCGATCACCTCCGGGAGGGGCTGCCTCTCCGCCTTGGCGATGAAGTGGATCTCGGGCGCCGAGAAGGCGTGCAGGTGAACAGCATGGAAGCTAGCCTTGAGCTGGCGGAGCAGCCCCTCGTAGAACGGCAGACGCAGGTCGGGGTGGACCCCGCCCTGGAGCAGGATGCCGGTGCCGCCGGCGGCGATGGTCTCCTCCACCTTCTTCGCGATCACCTCGAAGGGCAGCACGTAGGCGTCGGCGTCCCCCGGCCTGCGGTAAAAGGCGCAGAATCGGCAGCGGTAGACGCACACGTTGGTGTAGTTGATGTTGCGGTCCACGATGTAGGTCACGGTCTCGCCCGGGTTGAGCTTGCACCGGACCGCGTGGGCGGCGGCCCCGAGCTGGTGCAGTCCCGCCCCCTCAAACAGCGCCGTGAGCTCGGCACCCGAGAGCCGTTCGCCCCCTGCCGCGCGGGCGAGAACTGCGCCCACACCGTTGTCGTACTTCTCGGATAACCCGGCCTCTATTGCGGCTCTGTGCCCTGTGCCCTGCGCTCTCTGCCCTGCGTCCTCAGGCGGCACGCCAGACCTCCCTCCGGGAGGGGAGCACGCCCGCTGCTGCGGCCCGCCGGAGAAACTCCTCCAGTCCTTCCCGCTCGGTCTCTCCGAAGGTGTAGGTCAGGGTCTCCTCGAGGTACTGCCTGGTCTCCTCGCGTTCCACTCCGTGCCCCTCCGCCCACCGGGGAAGGAGATCCTGCCAGTGCTCCCTGGCGTACGCGAGCGACCCCTCCAGCAGTGCGTCGACGCCGGCCGGTGCCGTGGACCTCACCCCCCACACGGCAAAAACGAATGGCAGGCCGGTCCATTCCACCCAGGCGGCGGCCAGGTCGATCTCATCAAGGCCGGTACGGCCCTGGACGTGCAGGGCGGGGTCGCCGATGAGTACCGCCGCGTCGGCCCCCACCAGCATCCTCTCCAGGGGGGGCCGGGCCTCCACCACCTGCGGCCGTACCCCCCAGCGCTCCGCGAGCAGCAGGCGCGCAAGCGCCACCGAAGAGCGCGAGGCGGCGTGGGCGGCAAGGGTCCGCACGTCCCCCAGCGGCACCCGGGAGATCAGCAGCACCGACCGCACCTCCTGCCGGGCGGCCACGCCCAGGGTGGGCAGCGCACGCACACCGGGCAGAAAGGGCAGCGCCGCTGCCGGCACCAGCCCCGCCGTCGCACCTCCCGCGCCGAGACGGTCAGCACATTCGGAGGGCTCTGCCGTCGCAAAGTGGTACGCGAACGGAGCCTGCAGTCCGGCCTCCAGGCCGGCCAGCAGCGGCCTCGCGTTGAGGAACCGCACCCCCACGATGGAAATGGGCTCCGGGCTCCGGGTTCCGGGCACCGCAACCTGGCGATCGAGGGCCAGCCCCCGGGCTGCAGCCTCGGGGCTCCGGACTCCGACGGGAGCCCCAGCCTCGTGTTCCCTTGGGGTGGGAGGGGGGGCGGTGCCCTGGGCCCTGCGCCCGGTGCCCGACCTGGTCATCCCTGGCTCATGGACTCGAGGAACTCCTTGTTGGTGGCGGTCTTCTCGAGCCGCTCCAGGAGCAGCTCCATGGCCTCAACCGTGGACAGGGGGCTCAGGACCTTGCGCAGCACCCACACGCGCTTGAGCTCCCACTGCTCGAGCAACAGCTCCTCCTTGCGGGTGCCCGACTTGTTGATGTCGATGGAGGGAAAGACGCGCTTCTCGGTGAGCTTGCGGTCGAGGTGCACCTCCATGTTGCCGGTGCCTTTGAACTCCTCGAAGATCACGTCGTCCATGCGGGAGCCGGTGTCGATCAGGGCCGTGCCCATTACGGTAAGCGAGCCGCCCTCCTCGATGTTGCGGGCGGCGCCAAAGAAGCGCTTGGGCTTCTGGAGTGCATTGGAGTCGACGCCGCCGGAAAGCACCTTGCCCGAGGGCGGCACGACGGTGTTGTAAGCGCGTGCCAAGCGCGTGATCGAGTCGAGAAGGATCACGACGTCCCGCCGGTGCTCGATGAGACGCTTGGCCTTCTCGAGCACCATCTCCGCCACCTGCACGTGGCGGTAGGCGGGCTCGTCGAAGGTGGAGGAGATGACCTCGCCCTTCACCGAACGCTGCATGTCGGTGACCTCCTCGGGCCGCTCGTCGATGAGCAGCACGATCAGGATGATCTCCGGGTGGTTGGCGGTGATCGAGTTGGCGATAGCCTGCAGCATCATCGTCTTGCCAGTGCGGGGGGGTGCGACGATCAAGCCGCGCTGCCCCTTCCCGATGGGCGTCATGAGGTTCATGACCCGCGAGGTCATGTTCCCCTCGACCTCGAGGTTGATGCGTTCCATCGGGTAGAGCGGCGTGAGGTTGTCGAAGAGGATCTTCTCCGCCGTCTGGTCGGGCGCCTCGAAGTTGACCGCCTCCACCTTGATCAGCGCAAAGTAGCGCTCGCCCTCGCGGGGCGGCCGGATCTGGCCGGACACGGTGTCCCCCGTGCGCAGGTTGAAGCGCCGGATCTGGGACGGTGAGACGTAGATGTCGTCCGGGCCGGGGAGGTAGTTGTACTCGGGGGCGCGCAGAAACCCATAGCCGTCGGGCAGGATCTCGAGCACGCCCTCTCCGAAGATCAGCCCCTCGCGCTCCGTCTGCACCTGCAGGATCTTGAAGATGAGGTCCTGCTTGCGCATCCCCGCCGGGTTTTCCACCTCGAGGTCGCGGGCGACGTGGGTGAGCTCGGAGATGGACATGTCCTTGAGCGTTCGGATGTCCAGCCGCTGCTTGCCCTCGGTCTCGGCGCTTTCGGCCTCCAGCGCCTCTTCCTCCAGGACCACGGGAAGTCCGTCCGGCGCGGACTCTGCGGTGCGCCGGCGCTCCCTTCCACGACCCCGCTGCGTCTTGTTCTCTGGCATGTCACGACTCCTTATCGAATTGGGTTGTCACGCCGCCAGCGCTCGCGCGATGGCGGTCAGGATGTCCTTGCGTCCGGCCCCGGTGCGGGCCGAAAAGGCGACCAGCGCCCCTCCTCCCAACTCCCGGCCGAGCCGCGCGGCCGCCTGCGCCAGGGCGCCACGGCCCATCCGGTCGGTCTTGGTCATCACGAGCAGGAGAGGCTTCCCTGCCTGGCGCACGAACTTGACCAGCTCGACGTCCAGAGGGGAGGTCGGGACGCGGGGATCCACCAGCCCCACGATCAGTCTCAACCGCTTCTCCTCCAGGAGGTAGGCCGTGATGCTCCTGCCCCACGCATGGCGCTGCTCGTGGCCGGTGTGCGCATACCCGTAGCCCGGCAGGTCGACAAAGTAGGCGCGCGTGTTGACCAAGTAGTAGTTGATCGTGCGCGTCTTCCCCGGCGTCTTCGAGACCGACGCCAGGCGGGTGCCGAACAGGGAGTTGAGGAGGCTGGACTTCCCCACGTTCGACCTCCCCGCAAACGCCACCTGCGGGAGCGGATCGCGCGGACCCTCGCGATGGTCTGCCACGGTGGCGCGCAGTGTGACCTCCTCGATTTGCACCGTACCTACTGGTGAGCCACCTGACCGGGGGCCTTCACGGCCGTGGCCTCCGGCTCACCCTGAGATGCCGCCGGCAGGGTGCCGTCGAGGGCCACCGGGATCACTTCGTCCATGTCCTTGACGAGGTGGAACTGCATCGCGGTGCGGACGTCCTCCGGGATGTCCTCGAGGTCCTTCTCGTTCTCCACCGGCAGGATCACCTCGCGGATCCCGGCGCGGTAGGCGGCCAGCACCTTGTCCTTGATGCCGCCCACGGGGAGCACCTTGCCGCGCAGCGTGATCTCGCCGGTCATCGCCAGATCCTGCCGCACCGGCACCCCGGCCACCGCGGAGAGCAGCGCCATGCCCATCGTGATGCCAGCCGAGGGCCCGTCCTTGGGGATGGCCCCCTCCGGCACGTGGACGTGGATGTCGCGCTGCTCGAAGAACTCCGCCGGCAGCGGCAACTGCACCGCGCGGGCACGGACGTAGGAGAGCGCCGCGCGCGCCGACTCCTGCATGACGTCGCCCAGCTGCCCGGTGAGCGTCAGGCTGCCCTTGCCCCGCATCAGGCTCACCTCGGTGGCGAGGATCTCGCCCCCCACCTCGGTCCAGGCGAGGCCGGTCGCGACCCCCACCTCGCTGCGGTCGCCCGGCCGAACGACCCGGAAGCGCGGCTTGCCGAGCAGCTCGGACACGCGCTCGGGCGTGATCACGATCTCCGTGCCGGCCGCGATCTTCTTCTTCAGCACCTCGCGGGCGAGCTTGCGGCAGATCGAGGCGATCTCGCGTTCGAGGTTGCGCACCCCGGCCTCGCGGGTGTAGCGCTCGATCAGGAGCGTGATGGCGTCGTCCTGGAAAGCGACCTCGTAGCGAGACAGCCCCTGCTGCTCGACCTGCTTGGCGACCAGGAACTTCTGGGCGATCTGCAGCTTCTCGTAGTGGGTGTAGCCGGAGAGGTGGATCGTCTCCATGCGGTCCTGGAGAGCTGGCGGGATCGTGTGCGTCACGTTCCCGGTGCAGATGAAGAAGACCCGCGAGAGATCGTACTCCACGTCCAGGTAGTGGTCCTGGAAGGTGTGGTTCTGCTCGGGATCCAGCACCTCGAGGAGGGCCGCCGCGGGGTCGCCGCGGAAGTCCGCTCCCAGCTTGTCCACCTCGTCGAGCAGGAACACCGGGTTCACGGTGCCGGCCTTCTTCATCATCTGGATGATCTGACCGGGGAACGCGCCGATGTAGGTGCGGCGGTGCCCGCGCATCTCCGCCTCGTCGCGGACGCCACCGAGCGACAGCCGCACGAACTTGCGCCCGGTCGCGCGCGCGACGGACTTGGCGAGGGAGGTCTTGCCCACGCCCGGCGGGCCGACGAAGCACAGGATCGTGCCCTTGGGCTTCTTCACGAGCTGCCTCACCGCCAGGAACTCGAGGATGCGTTCCTTGACCTTTTCGAGGCCGTAGTGGTCCGCTTCCAGGACCTGCTCCGCGCGCTTGATGTCGCGGATCTCGCGCGTTGCCCTCTTCCAGGGCACCGCCAGGAGCCAGTCGATGTAGTTGCGGGAAACCGTCGCCTCCGCCGACATCGGCGCCATCCCCTCGAGGCGCTTGAGCTCGGAGAGCGCCTTCTCCTGGACCTCCTTGGGCATGCCGGCAGTCTCGATCCGGCGCAGCAGATCCTCGAACTCCTCCTTGGTGTCCGCCCGTCCCAGCTCCTCGTTGATCGCCTTGATCTTCTCGGAAAGGTAGTACTCGCGCTGCGCCTTCTCCATCTGCTTCTTGACCTTGGCGTTGAGGCGGCGGTCGATGTTGAGCTTCTCGACCTCCATGTCAAGGATGTCGTTCAGGTGCTGCAGCCGCTCCAGGGCGTTGGGGATCTCGAGGAGCTTCTGCTTTTCTGCGGTGGCGATGGGGAGCGCCGCGGCGAGCACGTCAGCAAACAGGTCGGGGTCCTCGGTGCGCAGCTCCGCCAGCACCCCTTCCACGCCGATCTGTTGCGAAAGGCGCGCAAACTGCTGGAACAGGTTGGTGAGGTTCGCGAGGTAGCGGGAGACCTTGGCGTCCGAAACGACCTGCAGCGGGATCGCCTCGACGTCGGCCTCGTAGCCGGAGCCCTCCCTCTGCCGCAGCGTGGTCCAACGGGCGCGGACCATTCCCTCCACCCCGACCTTGATGGTGCCGTTCGGGAAGGTCACGTGCTGCAGGATCGTGGCGATGACGCCGACCGTGTAGATGTCGCCCTCGGCAGGCTCGTCCTGCTGCGGGTCACGCTGCGCAACCAGGAAGATGCGCTTGCCGGTCTCCTCCAGCGCCCGCTCCAACGCGGAAACCGAGGCCGGACGGCCCACCACGAACGCGGACTTCATCCGCGGGAAAACCACCATGTCGCGAAGCGGCACGACCGGAAGAACCTGGATGTCTGTTTCGCTCATGAGAACCTCTCAATCCGATCCGGGGATATTTTGAATGCCGGCGCGGCCTGTGCGCCCGAAAAAATCTCAGCCAGCTTTGCGCATCGAGGCGAGCGGCGCCACGCGCCGCTCCACCACCTCGCGGCTGACAACGATCTCGGTGACATCCGAGCGGGAGGGGACCTGGTACATGATCTCGAGCATCAGTTCTTCCAGAATGATCTTCAAGCCGCGCGCCCCGACCTTGCGCGAGAGCGCGTCCTCGGCGACCGCCGTGAGCGCGTCGTCGGTGAAGCGCAGCTCCACGCCCTCGAAGGAGAGCATGGTTTCATACTGGCGCACCAGCGAGTTCTTCGGCTCGGTGAGGATGCGCACCAGCGCATCGCGATCCAGGTCGTGGAGGTTGGCCACCACCGGGACGCGCCCGACGAATTCCGGAATCATTCCGAACTTGATCAGATCCTCAGGGTGCACCTGGGCGAGCAGTTCGCTCGCGGACCGCTCCGCCGGAGTGAGGATGTGGGCCTGGAAACCCATCGACTTCTGGTTGAGGCGGCGGGCCACGATGTCGTCGAGCCCCACGAACGCCCCACCGCAGATGAAAAGGATGTTCGTCGTGTCGATCTGCAGGAACTCCTGGTGCGGGTGCTTGCGCCCCCCCTGCGGCGGCACGTTGGCCACCGTGCCCTCGAGGATCTTGAGGAGCGCCTGCTGTACACCCTCACCGGACACGTCGCGGGTGATCGAGGGCGAGTCCTGCTTGCGGGCGATCTTATCGATCTCGTCGATGTAGACGATACCGCGCTCGGTGCGCTCCCTGTCGCCCTCCGCAGCCTGGTACAGCCGCAGCAGGATGTTCTCCACGTCCTCGCCGACGTAACCGGCCTCGGTGAGGGTGGTGGCGTCCACGATCGTGAAGGGCACCTCCAGCATGCGGGCGAGGGTCTGCGCTAGCAGGGTCTTGCCGGTGCCGGTGGGCCCCATGAGGAGGATGTTAGACTTCGACAGCTCCACGTCGGGGCGCGTCGAGTGCGAAAGGTAGTCGATGCGCCGGTAGTGGTTGTAGACCGCGACCGCCAGTTTCTTCTTCGCGGTCTCCTGACCGATCACGTACGAGTCGAGGAACTTCTTGATCTCCTCGGGCTTGGCAAGGGTGCGACGGGACTCGCGCGCCTCGCGCGCGCGGTCCTCGGCGATGATGTCGAGGCAAATATCCACGCACTCGTCGCAGATGTAGACGTTGGGGCCCGCAATCAGCTTGCGGACCTCTCGCTGCGACTTGTTGCAGAAGCTGCAGCGCAGCAGCTCGGAGGAGGTTTCCCTGGTCACCATGACGCTAGCACCAACGCCATTCTACACCCCGTCGTCCTAACATGCCCTTCCCACGGCTATTCCCGGTGCTCGATGACCTTGTCAATCAAGCCGTAGCTGAGCGCGTCGGGGGCCTCGAGGATGAAGTCCCTTTCGGTATCGGTGAAGATGCGCTCCAGCGGCTGCCCCGTGTGCAGTTGCAGGATCTCGTTGAGGCGCTGGCGCAGGCGAAGGATGTCCTTGGCGTGGATATCGATGTCGGTGGCCTGGCCGCCGAGCCCGTAGAGTAGCGGCTGGTGGAGCATCACGCGCGCATGGGGGAGCGCGAAGCGCTTCCCCTTGGCGCCCCCCGCCAGCAGCACCGCCGCCATCGAGGCCGCCTGGCCCATGCAAATGGTCGCCACGTCCGGCTTTACGTACTGTATCGTGTCGTAGATCGCGAGCCCCGCGGTGACCGAGCCTCCTGGTGAATTGACGTAGAGGTAGATGTCCTTCTCCGGGTTCTCCGCTTCGAGGAACAGCATTTGCGCAATCACGACCGACGCCTGGTGGTCGTCGATCGCCTCGCCGAGGAAGATGACGTTGTCCTTGAGCAGCCGGGAGAAGATGTCGTACGCCCTTTCGCCCCGACTCGTCTGCTCGACCACCATAGGTATCAGCATCTCGTACGCTCCTTCCCCGTCCTGCGCGTGCGTGGCCTCCGCAGGGGGCCGTGACCGGTCCATCAGGCCCCGGTCTTTTCTACGAAGCGGCCAAGCACCTCGTCCACGGTCCGCTCCCGCCGCAGCACCGCACCCACGCGCTCGAGCCCCCCGGCCTTGGCCAGGTTGCCGCGCAGCTCGGCGTACGGCACGCCGATCTGCTGCGCCTGGTGCTCGACCTCGTGGTCGATCTCGGCCGCGGTCACGGCGACTGCGAGCTTCTCGGCGAAGGCATCCAGAAGCACCTCGGCCCGCAGGCGGACCTCCACCCGCGAGCGCATGTCCTTTTCAACCTGCTCCCAGTCCACCTTCGCCTGCTCGGGGTCGACCCCGCGCCGGGCCAAGGCCTGGGCGAACTCCAACAGCTCCTTGCGGGTCTCCTCCTGCACAGGCCTGTCCGGCAGGTCGAGCACCTTGCCGTTGGCCAGGTGGGTGACCAGGGCGTCCCGCCAGACGTTGCGCCGCCGCTCGGCCTTGCTGGCGCGCACACGGGCCTTCAGGCGCGCCTTCAGGGCCTCGACCCCGCCCTCGACGCCCAGCGAGGTGGCGAAGGCGTCGTCGGCCTCGGGCAACCGCTTGCGCCGCAGGCTCTTGACCTTCACGCGGTACGCGACGCGCTTGCCCTTGCGCTCCTCGCCCCCCTCCTCCCCGATGGTGCGCTCCGCGGTCACCTCGTCACCGACGGACCGGCCGGTGACGGCGGCCTCGACCTCGGGGTAGACCTCACCCTGCCCCACCTGAAACAGGGAACGTTCCTCGTGGAACGGTTCGCCTCCACCCTCTGGAAACTCGCCGTGGACCTCGGCCTCGACCAGCATTCCGTCGCCAACCGGCTCGTTGTCCACCGGCTCCCAGGCCGCCTGGCGCTCCCGGAGCTGGGTCAAAGCTCCCGCGAGGTCCTCTTCGGTGGGCTCCAGATCGAAGGGGGGCGGCGTGAAGGCGTCGAGGGGCGGCAGCTCCACCTGCGGGTAGACCTCGAACTCACCCTTGACGCGGAACTCGCCGCCTTCCAGCCACGTGGCCTCGCGGATGCCGAGAGGGGAGGCGGGCCGGAGGTTCTCCTCCTGCCGCACACGATCCCAGGCGTGGCGCGTGAGGTGCTCCTCGAGATCCTCCCGGATCTGGTCGGCGAAGCGCCGCTCGACCAGGGAGCGCGGGGCCTTGCCCTTCCGGAAGCCGTCGATGCGCGCGGCTCTCACCCAGTCGGCGATCACATGGTTGCGCTCCTCGCGCACCTCGTCCGGACCGACGGTGGCCGTCAGGGCGACCCGACACGGGGTGGCGCGTTCAATCTCGTAGCTCATGCCTGCTCCTGGTGGTGCGAAAGGGGGGACTCGAACCCCCATGGGCAACGCCCACGAGATCCTAAATCTCGCGCGTCTACCGGTTCCGCCACTTTCGCGGGACGAGGTTTGGTGAGCCGCGTAGGAGTCGAACCTACAACCTAGGGATTAAGAGTCCCTTGCTCTGCCAGTTGAGCTAGCGGCCCACCAGCGCAGGTCATCATATCGTCGCTCGCCAGCGCGCGCAACCCCTTCGTTCGCAACCCGTAGGGCCGGCCCGCGCCGAGCGAGCAGCGCCACGACCGCACGCGACACTTCGGTGGGCCTGAGCCGGTCGAGGCACGCAGGAAGCCCCGCGATCTCCGGTCCGGGCGCGCGCATGATCACGGCCGTTCCTACCGGGGCGGTGCGCGCCGGATCGGTGGGGCCGAAGAGGGCCGCCGTGGGGCAACCCACCGCTGCCGCCAGATGCGTGAGCCCCGAGTCGTTGCCCACCGTGGCGTCGCAGGCGGCCAGCAGTGCGGCGACCTCGTCGAGCGGCCAGGAGGCGGGCGCGGCACGGGCGCCCACCCGCGCCGCAAGGCCCTCGGCCAGCGCCTCCTCCCCCGGGCCCGCGACCACGACGACGGCCGCACCTGCGGCCCCGAGCTCCTGCGCCACGAGGGCGAACTTCTCCACCGGGTACTGCTTGCCGTTGCCGCCGCGGGTCGCAGGCAGCACGGCCACCGTGGGCGAGCCGGCGGCCAGCAGCAGCCGCTGCCGCTCCCCGCGCGCGGCCAGGCCGGATGGGATGGGTAGGAGAAACGGCGTTCCGTTCACCGGCGGAAGACCCAGGCTTGCGAGGGCACCGTCCAGGTCGTGGCGCTGGTGCTGCGTGCGGACGACCCGGAACGTCGTGAGGCCGAGGGCGGCCGCGCCACGTCCCCGGCTCCCGAGCTTGAGCGATGCACCCGTCCCGGCGAGGAGCAGCTTGGCCCGTGTCGAGTGGCGGGCCGTGAGCGCAACGTCGAAACGGCCGCGAAGCTCCCGGTGCGCCCAGCCGAACGAGGCGCCCGGCAGCCTCTCGATCACGCCCACGCCGAGCAGCCGGGCCAGCGGGGCGTGCGCCGCCGGGAGCAGCGCCCAGGTCTCGCCCCCACGGTTGCCATGTGCAAGGCCCGCCAGGGCGGGGAGCGTGTGGACCAGGTCCCCCAGCCAGTTGGGCAGATCCACGAGCAGGCGTGCCGGGAGAAGGGGGGTCATGCCCGGTTTACGCATGTCCCCTCCGCCGCGTCGTGGCCTCCCAAACCGCCAGCCACTTGAGAAAGCTCCCATAGGCCGCCAGGGTCGCCACCACCAGGCCGGTCGTGCCGTCCAGAAACCCCAGCCGCAGGAGGTAGCCCCGCACGAACCGCCACTTTGCGTGAACGAGCGCCGTCAGAGGGCCGCCGCGAGCGCCCGCCGCCATGAGATCGGCGGCGCCCCGCAGCGCGTAGTCGTCGAGCTTGGGCACGTACTGCGCCAGGGAGCGCAGGGTGTGGTGCTCGAGGACACCGGCCAGGCGTCCCACCGAGGGGGCCTGCACGGCACCGTGCACCGCCGATTCCGAGAAGCTCGCGTGCCGCTTGTCGAGCAACCGCACCACCCGATCGGCGCCCCAGTCGCCGAAACGAACTCGGCGCCCGAATGCAAAGTTGGCCCGGCGCACCGAGAAGGCGTCGTGCGCTCGCTCACCGAGCACTGCCGGGATTTCGCGCCGCAGCTGCGGCGTCACGCGCTCGTCGGCGTCCAGCACGAGCACCCAGTCGAGACTGCACTGGGCGAGCCCCCAGTTGCACTGGGCCCCACTCGACTCGAAAGGATGCTCGAGGACACGAGCGCGAGCTTCAAGCGCCACTTCACGGGTGCGGTCGGCGGTGCGGGGATCCACCACGACGACGACCTCGTCCGCCCATCCCGCCACGGTTGCGAGCGCCTGGCGAAGCTGCTCCTCCTCGTCGCGTGCGGTCACCAACACGGCGAGAGGAAAGCTCACGGCTGTACTCCCTCCTCGACCCGCAGACGGCGGATCGCGAGCGCCTTCCCGGTCTTTTCGTCAACCTCGACGAGGGCCCCCGAGAGAGCGCCCCCACGGGTGGCGGGCTCGAGGGCCCGTGGCGTGGCGAGGAGGAACCGCTCGAGGACCGCCTGCGGCTTGAAGCCGATGATGCCCTCATACGGGCCGGTCATACCGACGTCGGTGAGAGCGGCGGTGCCCTGCGGGAGGATGCGCTCGTCCGCGGTCGGCACGTGGGTGTGGGTGCCCAGCACCGCGCTCGCGCGCCCGTCCACGTACCACGCGAGCGCCTGCTTCTCGGAAGTGGCCTCGGCGTGGAAATCCACGATGACGACCTTGGCGTAGCGTGCAACCTCGGGAAGGATGCGGTCGGCGGCCACGAACGGGCTCTCGATGGCGGTCATGAAGGTGAGCCCCTGCAGGTTGAGAACCGCCACCGGCACGCCGCCCTTCGTCTTCACGGTGCACCAGCCGCGCCCGGGGTTGCCGGCGGGGTAGTTGGCTGGGCGCAGCAGGTTGGGCTCCGAGTCCAGCAGCGCCCCCGTCTCCTTCTTGTCCCAGATGTGGTTCCCCGAGGTGAAGACGTCCACGGGGAGCCGCCGGAGATCGTCCCACACGGTGCCGGTGAGGCCGAAGCCCCCGGCGGCGTTCTCGATGTTCACGACCGTGAGGTCCGACTGGACCTCGGCCTGCAGGCGGCGCAGCCGCTCGGAAAGCAGCCTCCGCCCCACCTTGCCGACCACGTCGCCGACAAAAAGGACCCTCACCACGCCACCACCCGTCAACATCATGGCGCCAAGGATACACGTCGCACCGGTATTCCCGGCGCGTCGGCCGCCTTACGCGAGCGGGTCCCTGTCCTTGTGGCCGGCTCGCGCAAGGGTGGCGAGGGCCTCGGGGTCCAGCACGGTCGCGACGGGACCCGAGACCTGGACGACCTGCCGGGCGCCAAGGCGGCGGAAGGTGCGGGAGAGCACCTCGGGCGCGGTGCCGCAGAGGGCGGCGATAAGCCGCTTTGGCTCCTCGAGACGGATCTGAGCGCCCGGCACCAGCGTCTGCCCGGAGCGGGCGAACGCCGACCATAGGTAGGCGGCGACGCGTTCCTCCACCGTGTGCAACGCCAGGCCGTCCACCAGGTCGACCAGCCGCCGGAACCAGAGCGACATGGAGGCCAGCAGTGCCAGCGCAACCTCTGGCCGCCGGCGGAGCAGGTCCAGGAGGTCCGTGCGAGGCACGGTGGCCAGCAGCCCGGCCTCGACCACCACGGCGGCCGCCGGAAAGACCCCCGGCCCGAACACGGCCGCCTCGGCGAAGGAGCCCGGCGCCCGGACGAGATGGAGCACCTGCTCGCGACCCTCGGGGTCGGTGCGGACCAGCTTCGCGCGCCCCTCCAGCAGGATCGGGAGGAAATCGGCTGGCTCCCCCTCGGAGAAAAGCACCTCGCCCTTGTGCACCCGCCGCACTCCGCATAGGCGTGCGATTTCGTCCAGAAGCGGGCCGGGCAGCGCGGAGAGCAGCGGGACCCTGCGGAGCGCTGCGGTCCGCTCATCGGGTTTCACGGGTGTCATTGTGTCAGAGATGCGAGGCTTGACGGTTGTCAGGCCACCCATGACAATGACCGCGAGGCTCACGGTGGGGGGTGCGATGACCGTTTCTCAGGAAGGTCCCGTCGTCTCGCGCAGGGGTTTGCTGAACTGGCTGCTCGGCACCACGTTTGGTGCGACGCTGGTCGCTGCGCTCTACCCGGTATTCCGCTTCGTGATCCCGCCCGAGGTTGCCGAAGCCCCGGTGAACCGCGTACTCGCCAGCAAGCTCTCGGAACTCCACGCCAACTCGGGAAAGATCTTCCGCTTCGGTTCGCGCCCGGGGATCGTGCTGCGGACGCCCGACGGGGCGGTACGGGCGTTCTCGGCGGTCTGCACCCACCTCAACTGCACGGTGCAGTACCGCCCCGAGTTCCAGAACATCTGGTGCGCCTGCCACAACGGCGTCTACGACCTGCAGGGCAAGAACATCTCCGGACCGCCGCCGAGGCCGCTCGAGGCGTACAAGGTGGACGTCTCGGGGGACGACGTGTACGTCACCAGGGGGGCCTGAGCCATGAGAATCCTCGACAAGCTCTGGCAAGCTCTCGACGAGCGCCTGGAACTTGCGCCGCTGGTTGACTTCGCCACCCACAAGGAGGTCCCGCAGCACCGCCACTCCTGGGCGTACTACTTCGGCGGTCTGACGCTCTTCTTCTTTATCGTGCAGGTGGCCACCGGCATCCTGCTCCTTCTCTACTACCGCCCCACTTCCGAGGCGGCTTTCGAGAGCGTGCAGTTTATCGTGACGCGCGTGCCGTTCGGGTGGCTGATCCGCTCCGTCCACTCCTGGTCGGCCAACCTGATGATCCTCGCCGCGTTCGCCCACATGTTTTCGGTCTACCTGCTGGGCTCGTACGCCAAGCCTCGCGAGCTCACCTGGTGGAGCGGCTTCGTGCTGCTGCTGCTTGCCATGGGCTTCGGTTTCTCCGGATACCTGCTGCCATGGAACGAGCTGGCGTTCTTCGCCACGCGCGTCGGCACCGACATGGTGAGCAAGGTCCCGCTGATCGGCGGGTGGCTGCTGAAGTTCCTGCGCGGCGGTGAGGAGGTGACCGGTGCCACCCTCACGCGCTTCTTCGGCTTCCACGTGGCGGTGCTCCCGATGATCACGACGGCACTGCTGGCCACCCACCTGGCCTTCATCCAGCGCCAGGGGATGCACGTCCCGGAGGGGCTCGAGGAGGAGGCGGCCAAGCGCAGGCCGCTGCGCTTCGTCCCCAACTTCATGATGCGGGAGGGCGTGGTGTGGCTCGTCGGCCTGGCGGCGGTCGCCGCGCTGGCGGCGTTCTTCCCCTGGGAGCTCGGCAGCAAGGCCGACCCGTTCGCCTCCGCTCCGGCCGGGATCAAGCCCGAGTGGTACTTCCTCTTCATGTTCGAGGCGTTGAAGCTGTTGCCGGCGCACGTCCTGGGTATCGAGGGCGAACTGGTCGGGCTGGGAGCGTTTTCCCTCGCCGGGCTGGTGTGGTTCCTCGTCCCGGTGCTCGACCGCGGGAGCCGGGTCGGGCACCGCGCCCGCGCTTTCCTCGCGCTGGGCTGGCTCGCCCTCGCCTACATCGTCGTGTTCACCTTGGCCTCCATGGCGGGAGTCTTCAAATGAGAAACCATGCCCTCCTTGACCTCGCGCTCGCCCTCGCCGCGGCCGCGGCGGTGGCCGCGCCCCCGCCCAACGTCGTGCGCGCCCCCGGCAAGCACGCCGAGGACACCTGCACGGCCTGCCACATGGCGCTCGACGATGCGCGGCTGCGCACGCCCGCAAAGCTCACGGACAACGATGTCCATCACACCCAGGGGGTCACCTGCGCGGGCTGCCACGGCGGCGACCCCACCTCGGAGGACGCCGCCGTCGCGATGAAC
The DNA here is from genome assembly GCA_963754345.1 of Thermoanaerobaculaceae bacterium. Lineage (GTDB taxonomy): Bacteria > Acidobacteriota > Thermoanaerobaculia > Thermoanaerobaculales > Thermoanaerobaculaceae > RBG-13-68-16. The sequence continues at coordinate 210,876 of CAVWFZ010000021.1, forward strand.
GCGGCCAAGGGCTTCAAGGGCAAGTTCAGCCACCAGGCGATCCCGGAGCTGTGTGGCTCCTGCCACTCCGACGCCTCCTTCATGCTGCGGTACGCGCCCAACATCCCCACCGACCAGCTCGCCCAGTACCGCACCTCCAAGCACGGTCAGGCGCTGGCCAAAGGCGACACCAACGTGGCGATCTGCTCCTCGTGCCATGCCGCCCACGGCATCTTGGCGGTCAATGACGCGCGCTCACCCGTCTACCCGACACGCATCGTGGACACCTGCGGCCGGTGTCACGCCGACGCCGCCCTCATGGCGCACTACGGGATCAAGGGCAATGAGATCGCCGAGTACAAGCAGTCGGTTCACTACGCCGCCCTGGTCAAGAAGAACGATCTGTCAGCGCCGACCTGCAAGTCGTGTCACGGATCGCATGGCGCCACCCCGCCCGGGGTCTCGTCGGTCTCCAACGTCTGCGGCACCTGCCACGTGACCCAGCGCGAGCGCTTCGACCTCTCACCTCACAAGGACGCCTTCGCCGCCCTCTCGCAGCCCGCCTGCGAGAGCTGCCACAGCAACCACGCGATCGTGCATCCCCAGGATAGCTGGATCGGGGTGGGGCCCAAGCAGACGTGCGGGTCGTGCCACAGCGCCGGGGATCCCGGGGCCGCGGCCGCCACGGCGATTCTCGCGGCACTCAGCGGTGCCTCCACGGGGCTCGCCGGCGCACAGCAACGCGTGGATCGGGTACGGCGGGCCGGGATGCTGATGGACGAGGCCGATGTCAAGCTGGAGGATGCCCACCAGGCGTTCGTGATGGCGCAGGTCGAGATCCACACCGTCAATGCGTCGCGAGTCGAGGACAAGACGAAAAACGTCCTCGCCGATACCGGGACCGCAGAAGAGCTGGCTGCGAAGGCCAAGGCCGAGATCCGCTACCGCCGCACGGGGTTGTTCGCCTCGCTTCTCGTGATCGGCCTCGCGATGGTGCTCCTGATCCTCAAGGTCAGGTCGATCGAACGCTGAAGACGGCCCACCAGCCGGCACCCGCCGGCGCCACAGCCGGGAGAGCCGCAGCGGCGAGGGGAAGGCCATGGGCGACCCGCGCCAGCGACCGCGGCGAGGTTGGCAGGAGCCATGCCTCCTCGAGCCGTGCCTCGGCCCCGTCGCGCACCACCGCTGCCAGCATCCGGACCCTGCGCCCGACCCGCTCGAAGACCCGCACGTGCACGCCGGCACCGTCGACGGGGCGGGTCCGCACCAGCGGGCCGCCGGTCACGAGTGCACCGGTGTCCTCTCCCTGCAGCAGCACGATCCCGCCAGGCCGCACGAGGCCGGCCAGCGCCGCGAGCGCCTCGCGCTGCGCGGAGCGGCCGGGCAGCAGCGAGAAGGTGTTGCCGAGGCAGAGCGCCGCGTCGAAGGCGCTCTCCCGCAACGGCGGATGCAGGAGATCACCGACTGCGACGCCGGAGAGGGAGCGCCCGGCGACGGCGCCCAGGGCGACGTCGAACCCGACCCCCTGGACTTCCAGCTCACGCAACAGCCCGAGGTGGAATCCGGACCCGCACCCGGCGTCCAGCACCCGGCGCCACCCCCAGGAAGCCGCAAGCGTCCGCCAGAACGGGCGCTCCCGCTCGGCCCGCGCCGCCTGCGGCAGGGCCGCAGCAACTGCCGCCCAGTTGGTCTCCGTGGTGCGCTTTCCCTCTGACACCATGTCCTCCCGGGTGTCCAAGGTTACTCTCAGCCCGTCCTCGCGTCTCGGAATCCTGCCGGGAGACCTCCAGCCCGGACTATTCACGAAGGTGTCTACTGCGAGCGCGGGCCAGTGGCGCCGGGTCCGGCTTCGTGTCTGCGGCCGCGAGACCGCCAACGTGCGTGTAGAGCGGCGAGTCGATCTCCTCCAGGCGGCGCGCGTACTCCCGCTCGGAAACGCCCCCCTGCCAGTGGCCGCTCAACCGGAACGCCGCGGTGATCCCGAGGTACACGCCCGCCGCCAGGACGACGGCGAGCGCAGGCCGCAACAGCCAGGTGCCGGCCGGGCGCGGGGGGCGCACCGCCAGGCACTCCTTGACCGGGCACGCGGCGACGCAGTCGAGACACGACGAGCACTCCACGGAAGCCACCCGCGTCATGGCGTGGACACTCAGGCGTGCGGGGCACACCTTCGTGCACTTCCGGCAGTCGGTGCAGCTTCCCGCGTCTCGAGTCACCTTGAGGGGCGCCAGGCGGCCCAGGATGCCGAGCAGCGCTCCGTACGGGCAGAGGTAGCGGCACCACAGATCGCGGACCAGCACCGAGCCCACCACCAGCACGCCCAGGACGGCCACGGTGAGCCTCGAAGGGTGTGCGAAGAACAGGAGCAGCTTGGCGTCCGCGACCTTGTTGTACGGGCTGTCGAGGAACGCCCGCACCCCCGGGAGTTCGAGGGCGAGCCAGGTCGCCCAGACGAAGAGGGCGAGCAGGACGTACTTGAGCGAGCGCAACGCCAGGTCGAGCCAGCGCGGCACCAGCCACGTGCGGCCCAGCAACCGCGCACCCAGCCGTCCCAAACCCTCCGAGATCGTACCCACCGGGCAGAGATGGGAGCAGAACGACTTGGCGAGGAGTGCGCTCATGGCCAGGACCGCCACCAGGATGGCGAGACCCGCGGGGTGCACCGGGTGGATCCCCCCACCACCGAGCGCCAGCCGCAACGACATCAGCGCCGAGATCGGCAAGAACCCTTCCACCCCCGCAGGGCGACCGACCAGCGGCTCGCGCCCCGCAATGTGGGTGAACGCCCAGAGCGTGAACTGCACCCCCACCAGCAGCACCAGCACCAGGAACCCCACCTGGACCAGGCGGCGGGCGGGGATCACGGGTGAGGACCTCGTGCGACGCATCACAACCTCCCGGAACCACGCTACGGTCCGGCCGGCGGCTCGGCATTGACTGCGATCAAACTCTTACGCTGCGTTGACGTTCCCCGCGCAGGGCAGGGCCCGCGTCACAGCGAACGCTACGAGTCGCCATCCGCAGCGGCGACGCGCGCTGCCTGCGCCTCGGCCCGTGCGTGGGCGATGGCGACCAGCGCGACGCCTGCCAGGATCACCGGCATGGCCAGCCACTCGGTGGGGGTGATCCGCTCGCCCGCGAAGACCACACCAAGGAACATCGCGACGATCGGGTTGACGTAGGCGTAGCTGGTGGCCACCGCGGGGCGCACCCGGCGCAGCAGGTATAGGTAGGCGGAGAACCCGACCCAGGAGCCGAACACGATCAGGTAGGCGAGCGCGAGCCACGCCCGGCCCGAGGGGGCAGGGGGCAGCCCCTCCCTGCACACCACGCTCGCAACCATCAGCAGTCCACCCCCGGCGAGCATCTCGGCGGCCGCGGCCATCAGCCCGCGCGGGAGGTCCAGGTGGCGGCTCCACATCGAGCCGAACGCCCAGCTCATCGTGGCCACGAGCAACGCCACCGCTCCCACCGGGCTCGCCCGCAGGTTCCCCTCCACGTTCAGGAGCGCCACCCCGCTGAACCCCACCGCAAGCCCCACCCACTCGAGGCGGCGCGGCCACTGTCCCCACAGGCCGGCGAACAGCGCGGACCAGAGCGCGACGGTCGCGACGCCGAGGGCGGTCAGCCCCGAGGCCACCCACTGCTCGGCCACCACCACGCCGCCGTTGCCGCCCAGGAGCAACAACCCGCCCACGACCGTGGCGCCGCCCCACTGCCTGGGTGTGGGCGCCGCCGTCCCCCGCAGCCTCAACCAGGCGTAGAGGACGGCTCCTGCCAGGAGGAAGCGAACCGCAGCCATGAGGAACGGCGGGAAGCCCTCGAGAGCGACGCGGATCCCCAGGTACGTGGAGCCCCACACTACATAAACGGCCAGCAGCGCCGCCACCACCCCGGACCGCCCGTGCGCTGGTGAGACCGAGTCTCTAGTCACTCGCCAATTCTAGAGACCGGTGGGGCTGTTTGTACAGGCCCGCGGCAAGGGCGCGCGCCGGGAGCAAATCGGCCGCCCTGGTCGTGATCGAGGGCGGAAAGCCCATCGCGAGGAGCTGCCGCACGTTCCTCTCGATCGGGCTGTGCACGCGGGTAACGGCGAGGAACTCCTCGAAGTCGGCGCTTCTCATCACCACCGGCGGCATCTCGTTCACGGGCACGGGGTAGTCGCTGCCCAGCACCAGGCGCTCGCCGGGGAGGTTTTCCAAGACCCTGTGTACCGTGCCGATGCGGCAGAGCAGGCACATCGCCGACACGTCGGCGAACAGGCGCCAGCGCCCGTTCTCCTCGGCCTCGCGCATCATCGCTGCAAGGTCCCCAAGGTAATCGTCCTCGAACGGGAAGACGCGCGTGGCCGCGTGGGCGACGATCACCGTTACGCCGATGTCCAGGGCACGCCGCAGGCGGCGGGGATCGCCGAGGCGCTGGTACTCGTCCACAGGATGAGGCACGGGGACCGCGTGCTCAGGACCGGTGTGGCAGAGCAGCGGCACGCCGGCGTCGGCGAGCGTCTCGTAGAACCAGTCGTGGCGAGGGTCGGCGTTGTTGATGAGCTGGGAGTTGGGGAGCCACTTGATGAGAGCGGCGGGCGGGTCGCCGTTGATGCAGCGCAGCAGTTCCCCCTTGCCCTCCACCGGCCCCCGGTTGGGGTGCACCGAGGCCCCCACCAGCACCTTGGCGTGCGAGTGGGCGAGCGAGCGGACATACCCGTTGCTCACAATGAGGTGGCTGCGCTCCTCGAGCCGCCGACCGTCCTCGCCGTAGATGGCGTCGAGGGCCAGCAGCACGCCGCGGTCCACGCTCGGCGCGCCCTCGAGCGCCCCCAGGATGTGGTCCCGGATCGTGCCGTCGAAGTCGCGCTTCAGGTCGCTCCGTCTCACGCCGTCGGCGAGCAGCATGAAGGCGAAGCTGGCCTGCCTCTCGGTTTGGCCGGAGACCTTGCAGCCGGGCACACGCTTGGCCGCGATGTGGATGTGGATGTCGATCCTCGGGGGTGTGCCCATCACTCCGTCCAGACGTTCACGGCTGCTGCCCACACGAATAGTCCGCGCAGTAATCTCTCCCCCGAGGATACCCCTGCCGCCCGCGAGGTGGGCCGGTGGCGCGACACGAAAAGAAGCCCACGGCCCGTGCGGGCCGTGGGCGCCGGCTCCAACGAGGAGGAGGAACCGGGGTCAGCCGTTCGAGCCGCGGCCGCGCCGCAACTTCAACTTGAACGCATCCAGGTACGCCTCGAAGGCGGCCTTCTGCTCGGGGGTGAGCAGCGCCTCGATCGCGTCGTGCAGCTTCTTCAACTCGGCGCGCAGGGCGAGCCCGTCGACACGCACCTTGAGGAACGCGGCCCCGACCGTGGCCGGGTCGGGCCGAGCCGCATCGGCGGCGGCCTGCAGCGCCTCGGCATCGTCCTTGCGCTGCTGGGCGAGCGCTTCAAGGGCGGGCTTCTCGGCCTCCACGAGCGCCTTGATCTTGTCCTTCTGGTCCTGCGACAGGTCGAGCTTCGCGAGCGCGGCCCTGTAGAGCTGTGCGATCACGCCGCCGGGCATCCCCGGGCCCTGCTGGGCGATCCCGAAGCCGCCCGGCATCCCCTTGCCCTGCTGGGCGACCGCCGCACCAGCAGTCAGCATCCCCGTAAGCGCTATTGCGACGATGACGGCTCTCCCTATTCCGCGATTGCTTTTCATTCTCGTTTCCTCCGTCCGGCCGCACGTTGCAATGCCGGCCAATGCGAGAGACGAAGCTGCCCGAGTGTGGTTGACACGCGGCTGTGGCAGGACGTTGAGTGGCCGGGCACGCGCCATGCCTGCCGGGAGCGCTGCGGCACCGTGTGCCTCTCTCGCTGGCCGAGCCGGAAAAACTCCCCTTTTCCCCTCCTCTACAGCTTCCCTGCGATCGCCTTCGCGACGTCCAGCGTCGAGGCGCTCCCGCCCATGTCGTAGGTCCGGACCTTCCCCTCGGCGATGACCGCGGCCACGGCCTTCTCGAGCCGCTCGCCCTTGGCCTTCTCCCCCAGCCAATCGAGCATCATCTTCGCGGCCAGGATGGTGGCGATCGGGTTGACCTTGTACTTGCCCGCGTACTTGGGCGCCGAGCCGTGGGTCGGCTCGAAGACGGCGAGCTTCTCGCCGATGTTGCCCGAGCAGCCGAAGCCGAGCCCCCCCACCATCTGGGCGCACAGGTCGGAGATGATGTCCCCGAACAGGTTGGTCGCGACCAGCACGCCGTACTTCTCGGGGTCCTTGAGGAGCCACATGCAGATTGCGTCCACGTTCGCGTCGTCCATCGCGACGCCCGGGAACTCCTTCGCGACCTCCTTGGCGGTCTCCAGGAAGAGACCTTCCGTTGCCCGCACCACGTTGGCCTTGTGGATCACCGTCACCTTCGGGTAGCCCTGCTTGGCCGCGTACTCGAACGCGGCCCGGATGATGCGCTCGGAGCCCTTCCTCGTGTTGATCTTGCAGGTGATCGCGAGCTGGTCCGCCGGGATCCCGGCGAACGGCGCGAACGGCTTGGAGAGCTCCTTCAGGGTGTCGCGCAGCCTCTCGGGCACCGGTGCGAACTCCACGCCGGCGTACAGCCCCTCGGTGTTCTCGCGGAACACCACGAGGTCGATCGTCTCCTTGAAGTTGAGTGGGTTCCCCGCGTACGCCTTGCACGGGCGCAGGCAGACGTAGAGGTCGAACATCTGCCGCATGCGCACGATCGGCGAGCGGTAGACGAGGCCCGTGCTCTTGAGCTCCGGCACCAGCTCCGCCTCCGCGGCCTTCACGGGCTTGGAGGTGATGGCGCCGAAGAGTGCGGCGTCCACGCCCGCAAGCAGCTTGACGGTGCGCTGCGGAAGGGCGTCCCCCTCCCTGCACCAGAACTCCCAGCCGATGTCGCCGTGGATGTACTCCGCATCCAGCTTCATGGCGTCCAGCACGAGGCGCGCGGCCTCCATCACGTCGTTGCCGATCCCGTCTCCGGGCAGCCAGGCGATGCGGTAGCGGGTCATCTTCGAACCTCCAGTCGCTCTTTGCGTCCTGCCAACAGGCGGGCCCCGCGATGCTCCTGCACTCTGGCCGTCAACGCTCGTTCAGCCCGCGCGCGGCCGGACCGTCGTACGTGGCGGCGGCCTGGTCGATGCGCCGCATCGGCTTCTCGCGGTCCAGCTCCTCCGCCACGTGCGCCATCCACCCCGCGGTGCGCGCCAGGATGAAGAAGCCGTTGGCCAGCTCGGGCGCGAAGCTCAAGTCGGCGAGGACCGCCGCGATCGCCCCGTCCACGTTGAGAGGGAGGGGCTTGCCGGAGGCCGCGAGCGCTGCGACGATCGCCTCGGCCAGCGCCACGTGGTTGCCGGCGGCGCCGCTCTCCTTTGCGAGGGTCAGCAGGCGGTGGGAGCGCGGATCGTCGCTGTGCACCCGGTGGCCGAACCCCGGCAGGCGGCGCCCCGCCGCCTTTTCCTCCGCGACCACCGCCGCGGCGGCTGTAGGAGCGCTCTCGCCGGAGCCGATCCGCGCAACCCCGCGGGAGAGCAGGCGCATGCAGTCCTCCACCGCCCCGCCGTGGTACCGGTTGACCGCAAGGGCCCCGGCTGCGATGCAGGCGTTGAGCGGCGCACCGGTCGTTGCGGCGTTGCGCACCGAGAGCGTCGAGGGGGGCGTGACGCCGTGGTCGATGGAGGCCACGAGCATCGCCTCCATGAGCCGGCCCACGGCGGCGCCCGGAAGCTCGCCCCGCAGGACCAGGTAGACCGCCTCGCCGAAGGAGACCCGCCCCATCAGCTCGTCCAGGCGGTAGCCCCGCACCCGGATCTCGTTGGGCGCGATCGAAGTGACAGCCGTGGCCCAGCTCTTCTCGCTCATCGTCGTCCCTCCAGTACACGCGCGACCGCGGCGGGCAGCGCATCGAAGGCATCCACCACCACGGCTCCGGCGGCGCGCAGCGCCGCGACCTTCCCCTCGTGCGTCCCGCGTCCCCCCTCGACGATGGCGCCTGCGTGCGAAAAGCGCACCCCCGGGGTGGCGACGCGCCCGCCGATGAACGCCACCACCGGTTTGGTCACCTCGCCGCTCGCCATCATCTCGGCCACGCGCTCCTCCTGGGAGCCCCCGATCTCACCGAACACCGCGATGCAGTCGGTGTCGGGGTCGGCCTGGAAGAGCCCCGCAACCTCCGGCAGCGGCAGGCCCACGATGCCGTCGCCGCCCACGTGGACCAGCGTGGAGAGCCCGACCCCGGCACGCGAGAGGTAGTACCCGGTCGAGGACGTCATCCCGCCCGAGCGTGAGGCGACCCCAACGCGGCCCGGCATGAACCACGCCCGCGCCGACTCGGCTCGCCCCCCGATCATCCCGAGCACGCCCTTGCCCACCGAAAGGCACCCCAGCGTGTTGGGGCCCAGGAAACGCACCCCGGATCTCCCGGCGGCGCGGGCGATCTCCAGCACGTCCCAGACCGGCACCCGGTCACCCACCAGCACGCTGAGCGGGATCCCGGCAGCGATCGCCTCGAGAGCGGCATCCTTGACCAGGGGCGCGGGGACGAAGATCACGCTGGCGTCGATGGCGCCCTGGTCCTCCACGGCCTCTTGCACGGTGTCGTAGACGGGGGTGCCGTCCACCGTCTCGCCGCCACGACCGGGGGTGCAACCGGCCACCACCCTAGTGCCGTACTCGCGCATCAGCGTGGCGCGCGCCCGCCCCTCGCGCCCCGTGATCCCCTGCACCAGGACCCGCGTGCTCTCGTTCACGAGGATGGCCATCGCCTACTCGATCCCCCGCGCCTTGCGGTACTCCGCGAGGCCCGCGATCGCCAGACGTACGTGGCCGCCGCCCGCGCCCAGGGCCCGGCAGTCCACCTCGCAGGCCAGGCACTCCGTGCAGCGCCCGCGCCGGGCCTCCTCCGCCGTCACCTTGAGCACCGGCAATCCCTGTTCGGAGAGCTTCAGGATCTGTGGCACGCAGGCGGACACGCAGACCTTGCTCTCGCAGCGCGCGCACACCGCGTGATCGTAGGTGATCTCCCCGGTCGGGGTCGCAAAGGTGTACGGCTTCTGCGCAGGTGCACGCTGCCGGCGCGCCGGGTGCGGCGGCGGCGTGAAGCCCGCGGTCAGCTCCGAGAGGCGCGTGGCACAGACGTCCACCGGCGTGTCCTTGCCGTAGCATTCCACCGGAACCCCGAGCTCCCTCGTGAAGCCGGTGAGGATCTCGATCGCCTTCTCCTCGCCGTTGCCGCCCAGACGCACCACCGCGGGCACTCGAAGGGGTTCCTCCAGGAACGCTTTCACGAGGCCGCGCGCCGAGTGGAACTGCTCCTGCGAGGCGACACCCGAACCGGTGCCGAAGTAGCCGTCCACGCCGCCTTGAGAGAGCAGGATGCGCGCGGCGCGGTAGACCTTGGAGGCGGGCGGGTTGCCCGAGGTGTCGCAGAAGTTGGCCACCGAGAAGCCATGGCGGGCGAGCGCATCCATCCCCATCATCGAGCCGCCGCCGCCGGCGCCGTGGAAGGCGACGACCTTCTGCCCGCGCGCAAAGCCGTCACGCATCTGCAGGAAGTAGAACGTCCCACGGTAGTCGTCCTTCTCGACCTCCCACGCGATGCGCTCGAGAGGGGTGGCTGGGTGCCCCAGCTCGCGCGCCACCTCGATCCCGAGCTCGGGGTGGCGGAACACCGCCGCGTCGTCGACGGTGATCCGGCAGTCCAGCGCCACCACACGGCCGTCCTGCGTGAAAACCAGCGGGTTGATCTCGGCGGCCCGTGCATCCACCGCCCGGGCAACGGCCACCAGGCGCACGCACGCGTCGCCAAGATGGCGCTGCTCCTCACCGTGCACACCAACTCGCCTCCACAGCTCCCGCGCCGCGTGCTGCGGCAGCCCCTCCACGGCGTCGAGGGGGAGCTCCGCCACCGCCTCGGGGTGCTCCCGTACCGTCTCCTCGATCCCCGAGCCGCCGCGGGCGGAGATGAGCAGCACCGGGCAGCGACGGCGGTCGTCGAGGACGATGCCGGCGTAGCGCTCGCTCGCGACCGCCACGCGCTCCTCCACGAGCAGCTCGTGTACCGGGAAGTCGGCCACCTTCAAGGCGAGGATCGAGGCCGCCGCGTCCCGTGCGGCCGCCGCATCATCCACGAACCGGATGAGTCCCTGGGCGGCACGGCTCGTCGTCCACGCCTGGGCCTTCACCACCACGGCTCCGCCGAGCCGCTCCGCCGCCGTCTTCGCCTCGGCGGGCGTGCGAGCAACCTCGCCACGGGGGACCGCGATCCCGGAGGTGGCGAGGATATGCTTTCCCTGGAACTCGGCAAGACGCGCCACGAGAGCTCTCCGCCCGGTGCGCCGGGCACGCGCACGCTACGCAAACGTCACAGGTGTGTCAAGCGAGGACCACGCTAGAATCTAACAAGCTCGGGGAGGGAGATCATGGCGCACCAGTCCGCGGTTCCCGGTTCCTGCTACTTCTACTACCCCCGTCCGGTGTGCATCCTGGGCGTGCGAGACGAGGCTAGGGGCAGCGTCAACTTCGCCCCGGTGACGTGGACGACGCCGCTCTCCTCCGACCCTCCCCTGTTCGGCGTCTGCCTGTCCCCGAAGACGTACAGCCACCACCTGGTCCTCAAGACGGGCGAGTTCACCGTGAGTTTCCTGACCCAGGAGCACGCGGGTCTGGCGGAGGCCCTCGGGAAGCTCTCGGGACGGGAGACCGACAAGGTCAAGGCTCTCACGCTGGAGCTGCAGCCCGGCGAGGTGCTCGCCACGCCGTCGCTCGCGGTCGCCTACGTGTCCGCCGAGTGCCTGCTGCTGGAGCGCCACCACGTCGGGGACCAGACGCTGGTGGTGGGCGATGTCCAGCGCATCCGCACCGCGAAGGATGCCTTCGACGGCGCAGGCGTGCTCGACATGGAGCGCTTCAGGCCGCTCCTCTACCTGGGCAGCAACCGCTACGCCACGACCGCCCCGAGCCTTGCACCCGGCCCGGAGCCCCACCGCCGGGCGCGCTGAGAAGAGGGAAGCGCCGGACACCCGGCGCTCCCCCGCAATCGAACAGCAATTCAGGATGCAGTCACGCTTTGGGCGGCGCCTCGGCCCCGGCCACCCCGAGGGCTGTGGTGCCTAGCATCCCGCCGAGGCCCATGGTCTCCACCGCCGACGACGGCACGATCACCATGCTGCCCTTCTCCTTGATCGCCTCGTAGAGCATGTTCATGGCGCGGAGGTGCATCGCCGTCGGGTTGGAGCGGTAAAGCTCAGAGGCCTTGGCGAAGAGCGCGGCGATCTCGGTCTCCGCGGTGGCGAGGATGATGCGTGCCTGCCGCTCGCGCTCGGCCTGGGCGCGCCGGGACATCGCGTCCTCCAACTCGGACGGGATGCGCACGTCGCGGATCTCGACCGACTGCACCGTGATCCCCCACGGGTTGGTCTTTTCATCCAAGATCTTCGCGAGCTCCTGGCCGAGCTTCTCCCTCTCGGTGATCATCTCGGCGAGGTCGTGCCGGCCGATCGCCTCCCGCAGCGCGGTCTGCGAGGAGAGGAAGATGGCGTTGAAGTAGGACTGCACCTCGAGCACGGACTTCTGCGCGTCCCACACCAGCCAGAAGACGATGGCGTCCACGTTGACCGGCACCGTGTCGCGGGTAAGGGCGGATTCGGCGGTGACGTCGGTGGCGCGCACGCGCTGATCCACCAGGTGCGAGATCACCTCGACCACCGGGACGATCCAGAAGAGTCCCGGTCCCCGGAGGCCGCGGAACTTGCCGAAGTGCAGAATCACCGCCTTCTCCCACTGGTCGGCCACTTTGATGGCGAACATGAGGTAGAGGCCGAGCAGACCCGGGCCCAGCAGCGTTACCGGGATGAGATCGCTGCGGTGCATGCCCTCGGCCACCACGATGGTGGCGAGCAGGCCGGCGACCCAGACGATGATTGTCGCCGTGACCGACACAGGGTTCACGAAACGGCGGGCATCCCGTGACGGGAGCTGCGCACCGAACGAGATCTCCTGCGGCGGTTTCCCCTTCTCCTCGTCCTTCTTCTTCCTCGCAACTGTGACGATCGGGAACATGGTTTCCTCCTCCTAGCCCGGACTATTCGTGGGGCATCGTAGCGAGACTGCGGAGATGGCTGTCATGGTGGGCGCACGTAGGGGCGAGCATCCGAAGGCGTACTGGACACCGTACGATGAGGATGCGAGCCCCGAGTACGCCCGCCAGGGCTGCCATATCTGCGGTCGCAGCAGATGTTTCATGAATAGTCCGGGCTAAAGCGGCGGCCGTAGGTGCCGCCTCGTCTTCGCCAGGAACCACAGGTAGATGGCAACCAGCGTCCCGGCAACCAGCGCGAACCCCGGCGCCGGGACCAGCCCACCGTGCTCGACGGCCACCCCGCCGAACAGGACCAGCAACGCGGTCACCTTCAACACGAAGCTCATTGCGGCTTCTCCTCGAACCGCGCCGCGAACTCCGTCAGCACCTCCTTGGGGGGGAGGCCGGCGCCTGCGGCGCGCGCCAGAAACTCGTCCACCAGCTGCACCACTTGCCTGCGCCGTTCCACCTCGTCGCGCTCCACCTGCACCGGGGCCACAAATGTCCCCGATCCCTGCTGCGTGCTGAGCACGCCCCGGATCTCCAGCTCCTTGTACGCCTTAGCCACAGTGTTGAGGTTCACCTGCAGCTCAACGGCGAGGCCCCGCACGGTCGGGAGCTGCTCGCCCGGGCGCAGGGCACCGGTGGCGATGCCGGCCAGGATCTGATCAATGATCTGCCGGTAGAACGGCACCCCGGAGGCTGAGTCGAGTCGGAACGGTGTCGGCATCGGATTCACCCTTTGTAATAGTTCATCATGACATTCATACGGTAAGTCCCGCCGAAAGGTTTGTCAAGCCCCCCTGCTAGCATCTGGAGTGGATATGCTCGCGGTGCCAACGCGACCGGGTGGAAGGCGGTGAGGGGCGGGCGCTCGCCCTGGCCTTCGATCGGGTTGCTCGCCGCCGCAGCGGCTGTGCTCGCGGCTGCAGTTGCGGGCGTCGTTGTCCGCTGGCCCCTCGCCGCGCCGCTCGTGGCGGCGTTCCGCCTGCTGCGCTGGAGCCTGACCACCGCCTACGCGGCAGCCCCCGTCTTCGCCGCCGGGTTGCTCCTCACCCGGAAGGTGCTCCGGCTCTCCGGCCCGCTCCCTCCGGGGTGGCAGCTCGCGGCCGCATGGGGATCGGGGTGGGGAGCGGTCGTGCTGGCCGGGACCGCGATGCTCGCCTGCGGTCTCTATCACGAGGCCGTCTGGGCAGTGACCGCGCTCCTCGGAAATCTGGGTCTGCTTGCGTATCTCGCCATGCAAAGGTGGCGGCCCCTCGCCGAGCTGAGGGCCGATGCCTCGGCGGCCTGGCGGCACATCCGGGGCCGCGAAACCTTCGGCGTGGGGGTCTGGGGTCTCGCCATCCTGGGCTGTCTGGCCAGCGCGCTGCTCCTCGCGAGCATTCCACCCGACGCCCGCGACGAGCTGGTCTACCACCTTGCACTGCCGCAGTTCTGGCGTTTCCAGCACGACTGGTGGGTGCCTCTCGACAACGTCCACTGGCTCTTCCCCGCCAACGCCGAGCTGATCTGGGGGTACGGCCTGGCCGTGGGGGGGATCCACGTCCCGCGCCTGCTCACGCTGGCCTTTGGCCTGGCCACGCTGGCCCTGCTGGCGGGCATGCTGGCGGAGTCCGGCCACGACCGCTGGACCGCCAGGGTGAGCCTGCTCTTCCTGCTCCTCGCCCCCATGTCGCTGGTGCTCCTGGGGACCTGCAACGCCGAGTGGCCGCTGCTCTTCTTCCTCTTTCTGGGGTGGCGGGCCGCGCGGCAGTTCCTCGCGAGCCGGCAGGTCGCGGCCGCCATCCTGGCCGCCGCCGCCTGGGGGCTCTGCCTCGGTTTCAAGTACACGGCGTTCCTCGTGGTCGCCGGACTCGGCCTCGAGTGGCTGGTCGCCCTGCTGCGCGCCGGTGCCATCAAGCCGGCTGCCCGCGCGCTCGCGGCGCTCGCCGTCGCCTCCGCGCTCTTCGCCGGGGGGTGGCTCCTGCGAAACTGGAGCCTCACCGGCGACCCGCTCTACCCGCTCGGGGTCGACCTGATCAGCGCTCGTGGCGCGGACCCGGCCGGCACACCGGATGTGGGCTCTCTGCTCGACTACGCGAAGCTGCAGGGGTTCTGGCGTTTTGCGCCCTGGCTCTACCACGCCACGGCCGACCCGGTGGTGGACCAGCGCCTGCACCTAGGCTGGCCGCTCCTGCTGCTCGGGGTCGCCGCCCTCGGCTGGAGGCGCGCGGCCAGCCTCCCCTGGTTCACAGTAACGGTTGCCTCGCTGGTGCTGCTGCGCTACTCGCCGGCTCCGCGGGCGTACATCCCCGTACTCGCGCTCTCCTGGCTCTTCCTGCCCCTCTTCCTGCAGAAGCTGGCAGGGCGGCGCTGGCTGAGGGTGACCGCCTCGGCGGTGATCGGCGTGCTGGCGCTCTCCACGTTGCCATGGTTCTACGTGGTGGTCACCCGGTACAGCCCGGGCGCGCAGCACTACCTGCTCGGCATCATCGGCGACGAGGAGCTGTTGCGCCGCAGCGGCGTGCTCACACCGTGCGTGAGCTGGATCCGGATGGTCTCTCCCGAAGACGCGCGCGTCTGGGTATGGGGAGGCGAGCAGACGTTCTACCTCGATCGCTGGGCGCGCGCCAGCAGCTTCCTTGACACGCCCCTTGTGCTGGCCTGGTTCGAGAGGTACGGGGCCGAGGGCTTTTCCCGCAAGCTCGCCGAGAGCCGTGTCGACTTCATCCTCGTCGAAACCGCCAACTGTCCGCTGCCTCCGACCTCGATCCACACCGAGGGTAGGGACTGGCCGATCGCCCCGTCCCTCCAGCCGGTCATCGCCCGCTGGATGCAGGGAAACCTGCGCGAGGTCGCCCGCGACGGGAGCTACGTCCTCTACCTCGTCACCGCACGCCCGCGCGGCTAGAATCGCCACCGTGACTCAGGATGTCACCATCGTCGGGATCGTGGGCGCCGGGCCGGTTGGTCTCGCCGCGGCCATCGCGGCGCGGCGTGTTGGGCTCCACGCACGGGTGTGGGATCGGGGCCCGCTGTGCGCCTCGATCGTGGCCTACCCGGTCAACATGGTTTTTTTCACCACCAACGAGCTGCTGGAGATCGGCGGGCACCCGATGGTGAGCCTGGGGGTGAAGGCCACCCGCCGCGAGGTGCTCGACTACTACCGGAAAGTCGCCGAGCGGGAGGAGCTCGACGTCGCCACCCACACCGAGGTGACGGGCATCGTCCCGGGGGCACCCGGGTTCTCTGTTCGGACAAGGGGTGGTAAAGAAGAAGCCTCGACACGGTGCGGCGCCGTGGTCGTGGCCACCGGCTATTACGACCGCCCACGCCTCCTCGGGGTCCCGGGGGAGGAGCTTCCCCACGTAAGCCACTACTACACCGAGGCGCATCCCTTCTGGCGCCGCCGGGTGGTCATCGTGGGCGCCGGCAACAGCGCCGCCGAGGCCGCGCTCGAGCTGTGGCGCGCCGGTGCACGTGTGACGATGCTGGTCCGCGGCGACAGGGTGAAAGACGCCGTCAAGTACTGGGTGCGCCCTGACCTGGAGAACCGCATCCGCGAGGGAAGCATCCCCACGGTTTTCCATGCCCGCGTCGAGCGGATCACGCCCACGTCGGTGCACTACCGCTGCAGCAACACTGGCGGGGAGCTCCCGGCCGACGCTGTGTTCCTCCTCACCGGTTTCGTCGCCGATGCCACCCTTGTGCGCGAGGCCGGGGCCGAAGTGCGCGAGGACGGCAGCGTCGTCCTCGGCGACGCGACGTTCGAGACCACGGCGCCAGGGCTCTACGTCGTTGGCTCCGCCGGCTACGGCGGGCGCACCGGCGAGGTTTTCATCGAGAACGGCCGCCTGCACGCACAAGCGGCCATCGCGCACATCGCGAGGAGGTTCACCACCCGTTGAGATCGGACCAGGCCGAGCGGTGATAGGCTCACGCGACGGGCAACGTCGCCCCCCGCCGCGAACTTTTGCCGAACTGGGCCACAGAGTATGATGGCGCGCACGGCGCCGTGCCGGCGGTGGGCGGGGTCGGTCGGATTCCGGCCTTCCGGCCCCGAGGCGCAACGGCCGAGCGGGGTGGCGCAATGAGCGACGTGGTGGTGATCGGGGTGGCCGGTGGTACGGGCTCTGGCAAGACGACGGTCGCAGACGCGATCGTGAGCCGGATCGGGGCCGACCGCATCGCATTCCTGCAACACGATAGCTACTACCGCGATCTCACCAACGCCGACCGCGGGAGTCTCCTCCACCATAACTTCGATCACCCGGACGCGCTCGAGAGCGAGCTGCTCGCGCGTCACGTGCGCGACCTGAAGGTGCACCGCAGCATCGAGGTGCCAATCTACGACTTCACGCGCCACGTCCGCACCGGCCGTACGCGCCGCGTGGAACCGCGCGGCGTGGTGCTCGTCGAGGGCATCCTGATCTTCGTCGAGCCCGAACTGCGCGAGCTCTTCGACATCAAGATCTTCGTGGACACCGATGCCGACCTCCGCTTCATCCGCCGCCTGCGCCGCGACCTCATCGAGCGCGGCCGCACCGTCGAGAACGTCATCGGCCAGTACCTGGAGACCGTGCGTCCGATGCACCTCGAGTTCGTGGAGCCGTCCAAGCGCTGGGCCGATCTGATCATCCCCGAGGGCGGGTTCAACGCGGTCGCACTGGACGTGGTGTGCGCACGGGTGGAGGCCCTCCTCCAGACGGCTCCGGTCTGAGGCTCCGCCAGAGAGCGTCGAGAGGCTCTTCAGCTCGCTGCAGCAACCTCTTCGTGGGTCCGGAACCGGCTGCGCGTCACTCGCGCGGGCGGCGCCGCCGCTGGCGCAGCTCCTCTTCCTTGAACATGTACCGAATGGCGTGCTTGTAGATCATGAGATTGGGGCCGTCGGTGCGGTTCAGCTTGATGCAGTCGCGGTCGTACCACTCCACCCAGCCGTGCAGTTCGGTTCCGTCGTCGAGCATCACCACCATCGCCGTCTTGTTCTGCATCTGCTTGATGAAGTAGTAGTTCTCGGCGTTGGTCTGCTCGGGCGGTGCCTGCTTGCGGTGGAAGGCGCCGCGCAGCGGCGTACGATCAGCCACCTCGGAGATCGAGGGGCGGATAAGCCTGCGGCTCGTGAGGGGTTCATCCCCCGAACGGTCGAATTCCTTCATATGCTCCTCGTCAAACTGATTTGCAGTATACCACCACGCGGAGCCTGCACTTCGGGATACGGATCGGGGCGAGCGAAGGTTTAGCCCGGATTATTCGTGGGGGTTCGTCGCGAGAGCGCCGAGGTGGCCGGTATGGTGGGCGCACGTAGGGGTGAGGACCCGAGTCGTATCCTCTGCGATACGTCGCAGGGTCCGAGCCCCGGGTACGCCCGCCAGATCGGTCAGATCTGCGCTCGCAGCAGAAGCCTCATGAATAGTCCGGGTTAGGAGGACTTCGCGGATCGCTTCCCCGAGCCGTCGTCCGCCGCCTCGTGGGCGAGGCAGCACATCAGCCGCCCGCACATCCCGGAAATGCGCGTCGGGTTGAGAGAGAGTTTCTGCGCCTTGGCCATGCGGATCGTCACCGAGTTGAAGCGCGCCATGAACGTGGAACAGCACAGCATCCGCCCGCACGGGCCCCAGCCGCCGCTCGCCTTGGCCTGGTCGCGCACGCCGATCTGCCGCAGCTCCACCCGGCGCCTGGTCCGCCGGCCGAGATCGCGCAGCAGCGCGCGGAAGTCAACCCGCTCCTCGGCAGCGAAGGTGATGACGATGGTGTCGCGGTCGAGCGGGACGGTGGCCGACACCGGCCTCATGGGCATGTTCAGCTCCCGCGCACGCTCGCGGCAGAAGCGAAGGGCATCGCGGGCCACGAGGGCGAGCTCCTCCGACCTCGTCACCTCGTTCGGCACCGCGCGCCGGAGCACGCTGCCGGCCACCCTTTCGGCACATGGCCGCAACACGGGGATCTCGTTGCCGGCCAGGCGGCCGACCCGCTCCCCGTCGGGACCCGCGACCACGTACGACGCTCCCACCTGGAGCTCGACGCCTTCCTTGAACGCACAGACCTGGCCGGGAAGATCGGGAGAGAAGCTGATGCGGACCAGGTCCGGACGGGGCCGCGCCTCGGCTGGACAGGCCGCGCAGCTCACCGGCGCTTCTCCCCGTCGCGCAGCGTTTCGTCCGCCGCGGCGATCGCCGCGGCCTGCTCGGCCCGTGCCCGCCGCAGACGCGCCTCCAGTTCGCCATCACCCAGGGCGAGGATCTCCGCGGCCAGCAGCGCGGCGTTGCGAGCGCCGGCCTTGCCGACGGCAACAGTCGCCACCGGCACGCCGGCCGGCATCTGCACCGTCGAGAGCAACGCGTCAAGCCCGTCGCCCACGCCCCCGGGCAACGGCACGCCGATCACGGGCCGCACCGTGTCCGCCGCAACGACCCCGGCTAGGTGCGCCGCCATGCCGGCCCCGCAGACGAACACCCGAACGCCGTCCTTCTCGCCCTGCCGGACCAGCTCCAGGGTGCGGGCCAGTGAACGGTGCGCCGACGCGACGTGGGCGCGCCAGTGAACCCCGAGCGAGTCGAGCTGAGCCGCGGTCTCGCGCAGGAACTCCCAGTCGTTCTTCGAACCCATCAGAATCAGAACAGGCTCGCTCATGCCAACCCCTTGCCGATATCACTGCGGTACTGCATCCCCTCGAACTGCACGCGCCCCGCCGCTGTGTAGGCCGTCTGCGCGGCCTTTTCGAGGGTGGCGCCGCGGCCCACCACCGAGAGCACGCGGCCGCCCGCCGTCACCAGCCGGCCGTCCTGCAGCGCCGTGCCGGCGTGAAACACCAGAGCCCCGGGCTGGGCCAGCGCTTCGCCCAAGCCGGCGATGGTGTCGCCGCGCCGCGGGCTCTCCGGGTAGCCGTGCGAGGCCAGTACCACGCAGACGACGGCCTCCCGCTTCCAGGCGGCGCGCATGCTGGCGAGCTCTCCCAGGGCCGAGGCCCGCAAAAGCGGCAGGAGGTCGCCCTCCAGGCGCGGGATCACCACCTGGGTCTCAGGGTCGCCGAAGCGGCAGTTGTACTCCAGGAGCTGGGGGCCGTCCTTCGTCACCATCACGCCCGCGTAGAGCACGCCCCGGTATATGCGCCCCTCCGCGGCCATTCCGGCCACCGTCGGAAGCACGATCGCGCGCAGGATGCTCGCCGCCAGTCCGGACTCCATCGGGACGGGGGAGATCGATCCCATCCCGCCAGTGTTCGGCCCGCGGTCGGTGTCCCCGAGACGCTTGTAGTCCCGCGCCGCCGCGAGAGGAACCACGCTCGTCCCGTCGGTGAGCACCATGAAGGAGAGCTCCGGCCCCTCCAGGCACTCCTCGATCAGCACGCGCTCGCCCGCCGCGCCGAACGCACGGTCCTCGAAGTAGTGCGCCAGGGCGGCTTCCACGTCGTCCTTGCTGTGGCACACCTGCACGCCCTTGCCCGCCGCCAGTCCGTCCGCCTTGAACACGACCGGGACCTTGAACTCCCGCACCGCTGCGGCGGCTTCGTCCCGGGTCCGCACGACCCTGGCCCGCGCGGTCGGGATGCCGTGCCGGTTGCAGAACTCCTTCGTGAAGACCTTGCTGCCCTCGATGTCGGCCGCGGCGCGAGACGGCCCCATCAGCAGGAGGCCCCGGCGTGCGAACTCGTCGGCGATCCCCAGCACGAGCGGAAGCTCGGGCCCGACCACCGTGAGGTCCATCTTCAGCGAGGCGGCGAACTCGGCCAGCTCCGCGGTCGCATCCGCTGCGATCGGAACGCAGGTCGCGACGCCGGCGATGCCGGGGTTGCCGGGGGCCGCGTACAGCTCCTCGATTCCGTCGGCGCGAGACAGCTTCCACGCGAGGGCGTGCTCCCGCGCTCCGCCGCCGACGACAAGAGCCCTCAACGGCGCGCCCCGCCGACCAGCGCGGCCTGCAACAGCGAGAGGCACGCGGTCTCCACCACGTCGCGGGCGGAGCATCCACGGGAGAGGTCGTTGGCCGGACGCGCCAGTCCCTGCAGCAGCGGCCCGACGGCGCGCGCGCCCGCGAGGCGTTCGGTCAGCTTGTATCCGATGTTCCCCGCGTTCAGGTCCGGGAAGACGAGCACGTTGGCGCGCCCCGCGACCGGCGAGCCGGGGGCCTTGCGGTTCCCCACAGCCGGCACCAGCGCCGCGTCGAGCTGCAGCTCGAAGTCGAAGGCGAAGTCCACGCCGCGCGCCGCCAGCGCCGCGCCGGCCTGGCGGACCTTGTCCACCAGCGGGTGCTCGGCCGAACCTTTGGTCGAGAACGAGAGCAGCGCCACACGCGGCTCGCCCCCGACGATCGCCCGGAACGTGGCGGCGGCGCCCACCGCGATGTCGGCGAGTTGGGCGGGGTCCGGGTCGGGGAGCACCGCGCAGTCGGCGAAGACCATCAAACCGTCCTGCCCCCAACGCGGGTCGGGGTGAACCATGACGAAGGCCGACGAGACCGTCTTGATCCCGGGCGCGGGCCCGATGGAGTGGAGGGCGGCGCGCACCGTGTCGGCGGTGGTGCGGACCGCGCCGCCCACGGATGCGTCACACTCGCCCGTCGCCACCAGCAGCGACGCGAAGTAGAGTGGGTCGGAAAGCGCGGCATCGGTCTGCTCTCGCGTCCAGCCCTTGGGAGCACGGCGGGCGTGGAGAAGGTCGAAGAGGCGCTGCCGTCTCGGGTCCGTCGCGAGGTCGGTGACGGTGACGCCCTGTGTGCGCAGGCGGGCGTGCTCCGCCCCCTGCTTCGCGGCAGGACACAGAATCGTGACCCCGGCGATCCGCTCCTGACAGAGAACGCCGGCCGCCTCGACGATGCGCGGGTCGTCGCCCTCCACCAGCACGACGTGTCCCTTGACCGCGCGGGCGCGGCCAGGCAACTCCTCCAGGAAAGCCATGTCGACCTCCGCGCGTATTGTAACCGCCTTTCACAATCCTGCGAGCGGGTTCGTGCCTCAGGCTATCCGCGACCACTCACGAAACGCTCCGGATCAGGCTTTTCCCCGACCCCGGCGGGTGTCGTGTCACGACCGGATCTTGGGTGGCACCCCTTGACAACCGTCACAAAACGGTCAAGAATCTACAACTGGGCTTTACGGGGGGGGGGAGAAGTTCGCTTCTTCCACCGACCATTGGGGGGGTCCATGAAGGGGAAATTGTACTGGCTAGCCTGCGCATGTATCGGTGCGGCGGCGTCCGGGTTCGGTCAGGACGTCGGGAGCATCGGCATCGGCTACGCCTGGCAGCAGACGAACGGCAACAAGGACGCCTTCGCGAGCCAGTACAACCTTTCACAGGGCCTCTTCGTCGAGAACCTCCACCTCGACCTGCGGCGCTACTTCGCCGGGTACGACCGCTTCGACTTCAAAGCGGACGGGTTCGGAGGCGATCCGCACCAGCATGCGTCGTTCAACATCGTCAACCGGGACCGCGAGTGGGCAGTGAAGCTTGAGTACACCCGCCACGAAGCGGTGTTCCCTTCTCCCGCCCTTGACCTGACGGGGCAGAGCGGAACGCCCGCGCCGGCCGGCGGGCTCGCGAACGGCGGCACGTTCACAATCACCCGCTGGACCGGCTCGCTCACCTGGGATGGGTGGAAGGCCGCGCGCCTCCGTCTCGACCTCCGCGACGTGCAGCGCAGCGGAGATCAACTCTTCGCGTACTACGGGCTAGGTCAGCCGTATGTGGCCCTCACCTCGCTCGATGAGAAGACCCAGGAGGCCGGGCTCTCGCTCGAGACCCGCACCCTTCCGGTCAAGCTGGTCTTCGAGCAGGACGTCGCCAAGTACGTGCGCGAGCCGCGTGGCGGCGTCGGCAACAACGGGCAGCCGCTCCTCAGCACCAGCCCAAACCTGCTGGCGACGTACGACACCCCCGGGAAAGACTCGAGCACGGTGCCCACGACCCGTCTCGCAGCGGTCTACAACAACGGCACGTTCGAACTGGTAGGGCAGGGGCTCTACCGGCGCGATCGTCTCGAGGCCGACCGCAACGACACGACCGCGTACGCCATCGGCGGCGGACAGGTCGGCCAGATGGGCTATCTCGACGCGGTGATGGGTTCCGCCGACTCCGACACGAAGCTCGGCGACCTTCGACTCGGGCTCGCCGTGACGGAAGGCCTCACGCTCCGTGTGAAGGGCCATTACGAAGACGTGTCCACCAACAGCACGCTGATCGGCCAGCGCCTCCTCCAGCTCAGCGGCCCGGGCAGCAGCCTCGACTTTCCGTCCGTCGTCAACGACAGCGGCTACCTCGATCGGACCGACAAGGACGTCGCCGGCGAGGCCGAGTTCAAGACCGGCCCGTTCGGGCTCGTGGTCGGGTACCACGACGGCTCACGTGAGATCGGCTTCAAGCACGGCAACGACTACACGCAGCAGAGCGTGACGCGCGATGCGAAGGGGTGGAACGCCACCGCTTCCGTGGCGCTCGGCAGGGTCTTCACAGCCGAGATCGGCTGGGACGACTCGAGCTTCGAGAAGTACGTGTTCCGCACCGATCCCGAGACGGTCAAGCGCCTGTGGGGCAAGCTCTCGGCCCGTCCCGTGGCCGGCCTCGAGCTGAACGCGCACGGCAGCCACGAGACCCTCGACAACCCGGCCACGGTCGCGGATGTCTCGCGCCCGACCGACTCCGTCGGCGTCGCCGCGACGTATACCGGCACGACCGGCGCGTTCGCGAGCCTGAGCGTGGACTCGCTCAAGCTCACGAGCGACACCGCAATCGTGTACTTCGCGCCCGGACTCACGACCGGGGTCTCGCACTACGACACCGATGTCCTGACCACCGCGCTGCGGGCCGCGGTCCCCGTTGGGTCCGTGGTCCGGCTGACGGGCGGCGGGCTCTACCTCAAGGACCGCGGTGACACGCTTCCGTTCACCTCCAAGGTGTACGACCTCGAGGTCGAAGTGCCGGGTCCGTTCAAGACCAGCTTGGCGCTGTTCGGCAACCACTGGGCATACGACATCAAGAGTGCCAGCGATCAGAACTACGACGTCACCCGCTACGGGATCTCCGTGCGGCGGAGGTTTTGAGCCATGCGCAAGAGCTTGCTCGCCGCGATCGCTCTCCTGGCCGCAGCACCGCTCTTTGCGGGCCTGCCAAAGGGTTGGGTGGGCCGAGACACCTGTGCCACGTGCCACGAGGACGTGGCGAAGGCGTTTGTCGCCGGGCCCCACGGACGGGCCATGGCCGACCGCGCGCCCAAGAACCTGCTGAAGCTCGAGGGGAGCACGCTCGACCGCTCGTGCGAGTCGTGCCACGGGCCGGGCGAGGCTCATGCCAACGACCCCAGCACGAAGAACATCCGGTCGCTCAAGGGCGCGAGCACCGCTGACGCCTCTTCCGGATGCGCCTCGTGTCACGCGGCCCAGAAGGGCGGCCTCGCGATCCGCACGCACGGCCACGAGAGAGCCGGAATCGCGTGCCTCGACTGCCACGTGTCAGGCCACGCCGCTCCGGCGGCGGAGCCGATGCTGGCGCGTGCCCGCGGCTCCCTCTGCACGGGCTGCCACGGCTCGGAGACGGCGCAGTTCGCGTTGCCGTACGCGCACCGCGACGGAAAGGCACCGTTCGAGTGCACGTCGTGCCACACGGTGCACGGCGGCACCACGGTTCGCGGCAGGGTCGAGGAGGACGGGCAGCAGCACTGTGTGGCCTGCCACACCGAGAAGGCGGGCCCGCTGGTGTACCCGCACCCGCCCCAGGCGGTCAACGGGTGCATCGCCTGCCACGCCCCGCACGGCTCGCCCAACCCGTTCCTGCTGAACCGCGCCTCGACCTCGCAGCTGTGCCTCGAGTGTCACACCAACACCCCGACGTTCCACGATCTGTCCAAGCCAGCGTACCGCGCCTGCGTGAGCTGTCACGCCGCGGTACACGGTTCGCAACGTGATCCGAAGCTCTTTCAGGAGTAGCAGTGGGGGAGACCCAGAAAGGAGATTCAGTTATGCGTAAAGTCTTAGTAGTCCTCGCCGCCATGCTGTTGGCGAGCACAGCCCTGGCGGGGACCAATGTTGTCCGCTCGCACCTGCCCGCGACCGTCACGAAGGGGGTGGCCGTCGACATTGCCGGCCTCACGGCGAAGCTCACCGCCCTGTACGGGAACGCCGCGGCCGCCTCGTACCTCGGCAGCGAGGTCTGCCTCGCGTGCCACACCGGCCAGTACGACAAGTCCGGCTGGAAGCACACCCGCCACGCGCAGATGCTGCGGCGGCCGCTGGGCCAGTACTCGCTCACAGACGGCATGGGCGTGATCGCCAACCAGGCCCACGGAGCGAAGGACGACTTCACAGTCGGCCTCGACCTGTCGGCGATCGGGGCGTTCTCCACCTACGGCGCCAACGCGCCCAAGCTGTCGTACGACGCGGCGTCCGACAAGTACTACATGACCATCGGCACGCTCAAGTGCCAGATGGTCGCCACGGTCGCCGGGAGCGCGGGCCAGGACCAGCGCTACCTGCTCCGCGTCCCGGTCACGGACACCGACACGAAGCTGTCGAAGGCGCTCTACTTCGCGCCGGCCCAATTCTCGCGCACCCTGGGCTGGCAACCAGGGAACGCGGCTCCCGACAAAACCGGCTGGTACGACGCCAGCTACAACTTCAAGTTCAACGCCAGCACCACGTCCTCTCAGCTCGTCGCCTCCGGCGGCCCCTCGAGCCACACCGCGAGCTGCGTCGGCTGCCACGTCACCGGCATCCGGTCGATCAGCAAGAACGCTGCCGGTGAGACGCAGTTCCAGGGTTTCTACGCGACCCTCTACAACGCCAACGACCCGATGTACGTGGACTACAACGGCGACGGGAACCTGCTGCTCACCAGCATCGGCTGCGAAAGCTGCCACGGCCCCGGCGCCCAGCACGTCCTCGGCGGCGGCGACCCGGCCAAGATCGTCAACCCGGCGACGCTGACCGGCGCGCAGTCGGCCGAGATCTGCGGCCGCTGCCACATCCGCGGCAAGTCGGTCCCGGCCGGCACGTACGCGTGGCCGTACCACGACGACACCGGTACCGACTGGATCCCGCAGCAGACCGCCAGCTGGGTCCCGCTGTCGAGCTTCCAGGGGACCGGCGCCCTCACCTACTGGGGCGACGGCGTCCTGCCCTCGAACTCGCGCCCGTGGGACCAGTTCGTTCTTTCGGCCCACGGCAAGAGTCACTACGGCCAGAACGGCTCAGCCGTTGCGTGCTCCGAATGCCACAACCTGCACGACCTGCTGCAGGACTACCAGATCGTCACGTCGCGGCAGGGCGAGCGTGCTGACAGCGCGATCACGATCCCGACGTCGCCCGACAACGACACCCTCTGCCTCTCGTGCCACTATGGGCACACGTTCCCGACGATCACCGCCGCCATGGTTGCCGACTTCGCCAAGAACGAGGAAGCCATCGCCAAAGTGGTCTCGACCCACGCCAACCACCCGTTCGCGCCGGAGCGCATGATGGGTCTCGGCAACTGCATCGACTGCCACATGTCATCGTCCGCCGGCCACACCTGGTTCGTCACGAAGCCCGAGGACACCCTGAAGTACGCGACCAGCGGCGCGAAGAACTCCACGGGAGCCTACATCGGGTACCCGAACGCCTGCGCCGACTCGTGCCATAACACCAGGGTCAACCTCTTCGGCCTCGGCCTCGACCCGGCGGCATCGACGTGGACCGCGAAGTTCGACACCGACCTGGCGACGGTGCTTCAGACCTACTACGGGCCTAGCGGGACGTGGTGGAACACGACACCGGCGCCATAGTAGCCCGTTGATCGCAGTACCGAACTCTTCACATCCGCGGGGGGCACGCGCCCCCCGCCTTTCTTTCTCCCCGCCCAATTGGATTCCGGCTGCCACCCGGCTCACCGCCGGCTGATGCGTGCGGTCCTCCGATGGCCTGCCTCTAACCCCAGTAGACCATCATCGGTGCCCGTCGCATGGAAGTTCGGGGGTACGGGGCCAGAGCCCTTGACAAAATAAGCCATAAATACGATGCTATTAGTGATGAATGAGACCGACGCCTACCGCCTAGAGGCGCTGCTCGAGCTCGCAGCCTCGTTTCCCGAGCCCCGGACAGCGGTCCAGATCGCGCGCCGACGCGACGTGCCGGCGAGGTTCCTGGCACGCCTGCTCGGCGAGCTGGCGCGCGAGGGTCTTGTGACCACCTCGCGCGGCCCGCGCGGCGGCGTCCGACTGGCGACCAGACCGGAGACGGTTCTGCTGGCTTCTCTCGTGCGCCCCGAGGCCCAGCCGGAGGCTGGCGGCGTGGCCGTGCGCTGGCTCGCGAAACACCTTGCCGAGGCCCGCGCCGGCGCCCTCGAGCGGCTCACGCTCGCCGATTTAATGCAGATGGAATGCAACGCGAACGCAGCTGTGGAGTTCGACATCTAAGGGGGGATCATGCGCATCGCGGATGACGTCACGAAGCTCATCGGCAACACGCCGCTCGTCCGGCTGAACCGCATCACCGAAGGTTGTGCGGCCACGGTGGCCGCCAAGCTGGAGTTCTTCAACCCCGCCCACTCGGTCAAGGACCGCATCGGCGTCTCGATGGTCGAGGCGATGGAGCGCGAAGGGAAGCTCGTGCCCGGCAGGTCGGTGATCGTCGAGCCGACCTCCGGCAACACCGGCATCGCGCTCGCCATGGTGGCCGCGGCCAAGGGTTACCGCTGCGTGATCGCGATGCCCGAGAGCGTCTCCACAGAGCGCCGCAAGGTGCTCAAGCTGCTCGGGGCCGAGCTGATCCTCACGCCCGCGTCGGAGGGGATGAAGGGCGCGATCCGGCGCGCCCTCGAGCTGTTGTCCGAGATCCCCGGAGCGGTGATGCCGCAGCAGTTCGAGAACCCCGCCAACCCCGCGATCCACGAGGCCACCACGGCGGAGGAGCTCTGGCGGGATACCGACGGGGGCATGGACATTTTCGTGGCCGGGGTGGGCACCGGCGGCACCCTGACCGGGGTCGGCCGCGTGTGGAGGCCCCGCAAGCCCTCGCTGCGCATCGTTGCGGTGGAGCCCGTGCACTCCGCCGTGATCTCGGGGGGGCAGCCGGGGCCCCACAAGATCCAGGGTCTCGGCGCGGGCTTCATCCCCGCCAACCTCGACACCCGCTTCATCGACGAGGTCGTCCAGGTGAGCAACGACGAGTCGTTCGCCATGGCGCGCCGCCTCGCGCGGGAGGAGGGGATCCTGGGTGGCATCTCCTCCGGGGCGGCGGCACAGGCCGCGGTGGCGGTGGCGCGCCGGCCCGAGAGCGCCGGCAAGCTGGTGGTCTTCGTCGTCCCGTCCACGTCGGAGCGCTACATCTCCACCGATCTCTTCGCCGGCCTCGACTGACTGAGGGTCGCCCCGGCGAACCGAGGTCACCCTGAGTCCCGCGCCGCCAAAGGCGGGGGACGAAGGGTCTCCTCGAGTCCCACAGAGCCACCGCCTTCTCGATCCGGCTCGTCAAGGCACGGCGAGATCCGGGCGGCGCGCGGCCAGGTGGTCGAGCGGCTCGAAGTTCACGAGCGCGGACCGTGCGATCCCCGCCACCGCCGCGAGCGCAACGGCGGTCGCCTCGAATGCCAGGTGGCGCGGGTGGTGAGCGTCCGAGGCAAGCAGGAAGCGGCAGCCGGCATCCCACGCCAGGGCGAGCAGCGTGGGGTCCAGGTCCTGCCGGCGCGGGAAGCCGTTGACCTCGAGCAACACACCGGCGGCGGCCGCGGCGGCGAACACCACCTCCCAGTTGGCGCGGATCCCCGACCGCCGCGTGAACAGGCGCCCGCGCGGGTGCGCCAGTGCCCACACGCCCGGCTCCTCGATCGCACGCAGCAGGCGGCCGGTCTGGTCGCGCCGCTCGGCGAGCTCCGTATGGGCCGCAGCCAGCAGGAGCATACCCGTGCGCGCGCCCCGCGGCAGGTCCAGACGCCCATCATCCAGGATCTCCACCTCCAGCCCCTGCACGAGCCACAGCTCCTCGCCGTGGCGCCGGTTCCAGCCCGCCACCGCCCGCCCTTGCAGCGCGATCCCTTCGCCGTCGAGTCCGTTCACGCAGGTCAGGCCCCTGGTGTGATCGGCCACCACCGCCCACGCCGCACCGCGACGCAGGCATGCCCGTGCCATCGCATCGAGCGTGGCGGCGCCGTCGGAGGCGCGCGTGTGCCAGTGCACCGCACCGCGCAGCTGGTGAGGGTCGAGCGTGCGCTCGCCGGCCACCACCCGATTCGCCTCGGCGGCGGTCAGAAAGCCCTCGCGGCTCGGGCTGCCGTGCAGGTGGTGCGGGCCGGACAGGCGTACGGCGGCCGCCATCAGCGCGTCCCGCCCGCGGCAGGCGCGCAACATCGTCACCGTGGGAAGCACCTCGAGGGGGATCGTCTCGGGGAGGCGCCGCACGCCCTCGAGCTCCCGGGGGTGGTCGAAGACCGCGTAGGCGGCCCGCAGGAGGGCCAGCCGCAGCTCCCCAGCAGGGTGGCTCTCCGCGAGCTGGAAGAGCGCCTCCGCGAGGTCCGCGTTGGTCACCACGGGCGGAGCGTACCCCATCCCGGCGCAGCCCCGGGCCGTTCGGTCGCAACGGCCGCCCACTGTTGTCTGGTGCCTCCCGCCCCGTGCCTCGCCCCTATCCTCCACGTGCTATCGTTCGCCCATGTCGCGGCTTCTCCTGGTGGATGGGCACTCCAACCTCTACCGTGCCTTCTACGCCATCCGCTCACCGCTCGCGGCGCCCGACGGCACCCCAACCGGAGCGGCGTACGGTTTCCTGCGCATGCAGCACAAGATGCTGCGCGAGCTCGAGCCCACCCACGTTGGCGTGGCCTTCGACGTCGGCAAGGAGACCTTCCGCACGCGCCTCTTTGAGCGCTACAAGGCCCACCGCCCTCCGATGCCGGACGAGCTGCAGGTGCAGATCCCGCTCACCCAGGAGGCGTTGACCCTGCTCGGGGTCACGGTGCTGACCGAACCCGACGTGGAGGCCGACGACGTCATCGGCACCATCGCCGAGCGTGCCGCGGCTGCGGGTTTCGACGTGGTCATCGCCTCCACCGACAAGGACCTCATGCAGCTCGTGCGCGACCCGTCGGTGAAGATGTGGCATACGCGCCTGGAGCGCCTCCTGGACGAGCGCGGGGTGGAGGAGGTCTTCGGCGTCCCGCCGGCCAGAGTGGGCGAGGTGCTGACCCTGATGGGCGACAGCTCCGACAACATTCCGGGCTGCCCTGGGATCGGCGAGAAGGGCGCCAGGGAGCTGATCTCGAAGTGGGGCAGCGTGGACGCCGTCTACGAGCACCTCGAGGAGGTGACGCCGCCGCGCGCCCGCAAGGCCCTGGCCGAGCACCGCGAGGTGGTGGAGCTCTCACGCCAGCTCGTGCGCATCCGGACGGACCTGAAGATCGCGCAGGGGCTCGAGGCGCTCGCCCGCAGGCCGCCCCGGCTGCCGGAGCTGGCGGAGTTCTACCGCCGGGTCGGCTTCGCCTCCCTCCTGGCTGAGATCGAGCCGAAGGGCGAGGCCGAGCCGACCGCCTCCGCGGCCCGTGAGCTCTCGCTCGAGGAAACCGCAAAGCTACTCGCAAAGGCGGGTGCCGCAGTTGTCTTCGCCGGGGACCGCCTCGCCGTTGCAACCGGTGAGGAGGTCACCGTGGCCGTGGCCCCCGCCGACCAGATCGCCCGCGCGCTGGCGCCCCACCTCGGCGGCCTCTGGTGCCACGACGCCAAGGGGCTGATTGCGTCCGTCCGCGACGCCGGTGCCGAGGCCGCTGGCGTGCCGCGCGACACCATGCTGGCCGGGTACCTGCTGGCTCCCGGGGAGAGCATGGAGCTCCCCGGGCTGTGCCGGCGCTTCTCCGTCACCCCTCCCGCCAACGAGAGCGCCGAGGAGCGGGCCCGCGCGGTGGCGGCGCTGGCGCCCACCCTCGCCAAACGCCTGCGTGGCGAGAAGCTCGAGGAGGTCCTCGAGACCCTCGAGCTGCCACTGGTGCCCGTGCTGGAGGAGATGGAGCGTCACGGCATCCGGCTCGACCTCCCGGTGCTCGAGGACCTGTCCCGGCGGCTGGCCTCCTCGCTTTCCGAGCTCGAGCGCGAGATCCACGCCGAGGCCGGCGGCAGCTTCAACATCAACTCGCCGCAGCAACTCGCCGATGTGCTGTTCGAGCGCCGTGGCCTCCCGGTGCTGCGCCGCACCGCCAAGACCAAGGCGCCTTCCACCGACGCGGACGTGCTCGCGGAGCTGGCGGCGCGCGGGCATCGCCTTCCGGCGTTGCTGTTGGAGTACCGCGAGCAATCCAAGCTCAAGTCCACCTACGTGGACGTGCTGCCCAGGCAGGTCGGCACCGACGGCCGCGTGCACACCCGCTTCAACCAGGCGGTGGCCGCAACGGGGAGGCTCTCCTCCTCCGACCCCAACCTGCAGAACATCCCGGTGCGCACGGAGATGGGCCGCGAGGTACGGCGCGCCTTCGTGGCCGACGAGGGGCACGTGCTGTTGGCGGCGGACTACTCCCAGATCGAGCTGCGCGTGCTCGCCCACCTCTCCCAGGACCCCGCCCTCGAGCAGGCCTTCGCCCACGGAGAGGACATCCACCGCGCCACCGCCGCGCTCGTGTTCGGGGTGTCGCCGGAGCTGGTCGGGCCGGATCAGCGGCGCGCCGCCAAGACCATCAACTTCGGCCTCATTTACGGCATGGGCGCCTATGCGCTGGCGCGCGAGCTGGGGGTCACCAACGCCGAGGCACAGAAGTTCATCGAGGCTTACTTCGCTCGCCTGCCCAAGGTGCGCGAGTACTTGGACAACACGAAGGAGCAGGCCAGATCCACCGGCAAGGTGGCCACGCTCTTCGGCCGCGTGCGCTGGATCGCGGGGCTGGACTCGACCAACAGTCAGGTGCGCGGCAACGCCGAGAGGCAAGCCATCAACGCGCCGGTGCAGGGCACGGCCGCGGACCTCATGAAGCTCGCGATGATCCGCCTGCACGCCCAGCTCGCCGAGCGTGGCCTCCCCGGCCGATTGTTGCTGCAGGTGCACGACGAGCTGGTCCTCGAGGTCGCCGCCAAGGCGGCGCCCATGGCGGCGTCCCTCGCCAGGGAAATCATGGAGGGCGTCGCTGCCCTGCGGGTCCCCCTCAAGGTGGACATCGGAACGGGGGTCTCCTGGGCGGCCACGAAAGGGTAAGATGCTGCCATGCGCCGCCTCTTGGCCTGCTCACTCGCGCTCCTGAGCGTTCCCGTCCTGGCACAGAAGCCCTGGGAGACCAAGGTCGACTTCCCGGTGCCGGTGCCGCTCGAGCTGCCCGCCGTCCTGCCTACCAACCCGTTCGCCGTACCCCTCGTCTCGCCGCCAGCCCCGGTGGCGACCCCGCTGCGCGAGAAGTTCCCCGACACCTTCACGGTGCTGGCCGCCATCTACGTCACGGGTGAGGGGGCGTCACGGCGCGTCGTCTTCACCCGCCTGCCCTGGCCCAGCCTTGCGAACGACCTGCGGCAGACGGTTTCCGAGCTGAACTTCACGCCGGCCCGCGCCTCCGGGGCCGCGGTCGCGGTCTGGCTTCCCCTCGCCATCGACCTCAAGGGACGCGTGCAGGAAGGGCGCGTAGCCAGGATCCAGGGAAGCTCCCCCGAACCCGGAACACCGCCCGTGCCGGAGGCCGCGGCGGTCCCCACGCCCGATGCGCGCGACCTCGAGCTCCCCGCAACCCCGCTGGACAGGGTGGACCAGATGGCAAACCCCAAGCGGCCTCCACGTATCCGCGCGGACAGCCGCGCGTGGCGTCAGGCGGTCCGCCTGCTCGCGGAGGTCAGCCCCGAGGGGCGTTGCCAGCGCGTGGTCTTTCTGTCGTGCCCCGAGGGGTTGCGCGGATGGCTGCTCGCCTCGATGGCGTCGTGGACATTCCGCCCCGGAGCGGCCACGACCGGTCCGGTTACCGCCTGGGTCCAGCTGGACGGGGAGATCGAGGTCGAGGTCGGCGACCTCGCATCCGAGTCGTTGCGGGTCACCCGCCAAGTGACGTTTCCGCCCGCGGTCGCACCAGCCGCCTCCGGTCGCCCTCCCGGCGCGTGACGCGCTGCGAGTCCAGCCACTCCAGAACCGGGATCGCCAGCTTGCGCGTGAGACCGAAGCGTTCCTTGAACTCCCCGACGTCGAAGCCCTCCACACCCCACCCGCGCAGCGAGGCCACCACCCCGTCCAGCAGCTCACGGTGCAGGACCCACTTCCCGCCCACCCGCGCGAGGCGCTTCTGGTCCACGAGGAACCGTACGATCCCCTGCACCACCCGCGGGTCGGCGCCAAGGACCCTCGCCGCCTCCTCCGGGGAGGGCGCCTCGAACCCCGCCCGCCGGTAGAGCTCCGCCACCTTCCCCGTCATGGCGTCCTCGAGGGGTACTGCATCCGCGGGAAACGCGCGCCCGGCCACCTCGCGCAGCAACCCGGCGTAGCGAAAGTCCTCCAGATAGAAGTCACGCAGCCGCTGCGCCTCGGCCGGAACGACCCTGGCCACGAACTCTGCCAGCGGAACACCGACGCTCCCCGAGGACCGCAGCACCTTCTGCGCCTGCTCCCGGAGCGCTGCGACAACGTCCCGACGGATCAGCAGGGGTGGGCGGGTGCGGGCAACCGCAACCGTACCCTCGCCCGCCAGCCTGCCCAGCGCGGCCTCTACCGCCGGTTCCCGCACGCCCAGCCGTGCCGCGAGCTCCTCCGCGCTCACGCCGCGCGCCCCGGCCTGGCCCACCCAGCGAGCCATCGTCTCCGGCAACTGCCGCCAGGGTTGCGACAGCTCGGCAAGCGTAGCCGCCTCCCGCCGGCGCAACCGCTCGGCGTGGGCGTCCAGCACCTCGCCGCCCCCCAGCGTTCTGGCCGGTGAGACCCGTCGCAGTACCACGCGATCCCCGGGCACTGCGAACGCGGCCCGGGCGAGGCGGATGATTGCCCGACCGATCCCGCCGGCTCCGATCGCCGCCGGGTGCGCCCGCTCCACCCTGCCGAGGAGGCGTGCCGCCAGCAGATGCACCCACACCCGGTCGCCCTCGGCAAGCGCTATGCCCTCGCCCTGAAGGCGCACGGCGAGCGCCAGGCGCTGTGTCGGCCTCCACTTCCCCGAGGAGAGAAGCTGCTCGCCGCGGGGAAGCTCCTCCACGCTGGCCCCCGCCAGACGCAGCGCCACGCGTTCGCCCGCGGAGGCCTCGGGACGAGCCACGCCGTGCACCTGAATCCCCCGCACCCGCACGGAGAACCCGCCGGGGAGCGAGACCAGCTCGTCACCCACCCGTACCGTCCCCCAGTGGGCGGTGCCGGTCACCACCGTCCCGGAACCCTGCACCGTGAAGACCCGGTCCACGGGGAGGCGGAACGGCCGGTGCAGCTCCTCGGGGCGCGCCACCGAGCGCGCACACTCCAGGATCGCCTCCCGCAACCTTTCGAGACCAGCGCCGGTCACCGCCGAGCACGGCACCACCGGGCATCCGGCCAGCGGCCCATGCGCCAGATCGGCGGCCAGCTCGGCGATCCGCGCGCTCAGCCTTTCGCCATCCACAAGGTCCGCCTTGGTGAGCGCAACGACACCGCCACGAACGCCCAGCACCTCCAGGATCTCGAGGTGCTCTCGGGTCTGCGGCATCACGCCCTCGTCGGCCGCCACCACCAGCAGCGCACGGTCGATCCCTGCCGCCCCGGCGATCATGGTGTGGACGAGGCGCTCGTGTCCCGGCACGTCGATGAACGAGATCTCGATCTCCCCTCGCGGGTCCGGGAAAGGTGCGAAGCCAAGTACCAGCGTGATGCCGCGCCGCTTCTCCTCGGGGAGCCGGTCGCAGTCCACCCCCGTAAGCGCCTTGACGAGCGAGGTCTTGCCATGGTCGATGTGGCCGGCGGTGCCGAAGACAACGGCGCGCACGCACCTATACTACCCGTGCGGAGGTGCTCGTGCTGGAGCAGGAGATGAAGATCCCGGTGGCCTCCCTCGAGGACGTGCGGCGCCGCCTGCGCGAGCGCGGTGCGCACCTGCTCGAACCCGCCGCGTTCGAGGACAACTGCGTGCTGGACGACAGCGGTCACGCCCTGGCCATGACCGGCCGCCTGCTCCGCCTGCGTCGCTTCGGCACGCGGTGCACGCTCACCTTGAAGGGGGCTGCAGCGTTTGCCGGCGGCGTGAAGAGCCGGTCCGAGCTGGAGACGGAGGTCGCCGACGCCGAGAAGACGCTGGCCATTCTGGAGGGGCTGGGCTACCGCCCCGTGCGGCGTTACCAGAAGCACCGCGAGACCTGGTCATCGCAGCGGGTCACGGTCGCGCTCGACGAGACCCCCATGGGGAGCTTCGTGGAGCTGGAGGGGGAGGGAACGGCACTCGCGGGTATCGCGGTTACCCTGGGGCTCGACCCGGAAGCGGCCGTCCTCGGGACCTACCTCGATCTCTGGAGCGCCTTCCGTGCCACCCACCCTGCTGCGCCCGAGGACATGGTCTTCGCCTCCAAGGACGAACAAGAGGGGCGGCCCGCGTGAACGGCATGCTGCTTGCCGCCGGCTGGGGGAAGCGGATGGAGCCGCTCAGCACGGTGGTCCCTAAACCCGCCCTCGAGGTGCTGGGCCGTCCCCTGCTGGCGAGCGCGATGTCCCACCTGGGCAACGCCGGCTGCGCGCACATCGTCGCCAACATCCACCGTTACCCCGAGCAGGTGGCCGCCGCCGCGCGGGCCGCCTGCCCGACGCGCCTTTCGTTCTCGTGGGAACCGGAGTTGCTGGGCAGCGCCGGCGGGGTGTCTGCCGCGCGGCCCGCGCTGGGCGAAGGCCCGGTGCTGGTCGGCAACGCCGACACTTGGGGCGAGGTGGACCTGCAGCCCCTCCTGGACGCCGGGGACGAAGGGACCGCCGTGCTGGCGCTCATCCCTCATCCCGACCCGGCGCGCTGGAGCTCGGTCGTCCTCGACGCCGGCGGGCGTGTGGAGGCGTTCCTCGCACCGGGCGCGCCACACTCCGGCGAGCGCTTCCTCTTCACCGGTTTCCAGCTCCTGGGCGCCAAGGTCGTGGCCTCGTTGCCGCCGCCGCCCGCCAGGATGGCGGCGGTGTGGGACGAGCTGCGCCGGCGTGGGGCGCTGCGGAGCGTCGTGGTGCGCGGCAGCTGGCGCGAAGCCGGCACGCCAGCGGCCTACCGGACGCTGGTCGTTGATCTCCTCGACCGCGACGGGTGGGTTCATCCCCAGGCGATCCTCGACCCCGAGGCGCGCTTGGCGCGCAGTGCGGTTGGAGCAGGGTGCCGGGTGGCTGCGGGGTCGGTCGTTTCCGAGTGTGTCCTCACGGCGGGTGCCGCGGTGGACCGCGGGTGCGACCTGCGCTCATGCGTGGTGGCGGGGCCGGTGACGGTACGCGCCGCCGGCACGGTCTCGGACACCCTGTTCCTCCCCCAAGGTCTGTTCCCGCTGCACGGGCCCGTCACAGTCGCACGTCCTGCCAGCGGGTCCAGCCCCTCCGCCAGAGCAGGGCCCTGATGCGGCCGAGCCCGCCGTTGACACGGATCGCCATCACGCTCGCGCGCCCGTCGTTGAAGTAGACGCTGGAAGGGGTCGCGTGCCCGTACGGCGAGAAGCTGATGATGCCGCTGCGCCCCACCTTCAGACCGTCCTCGCCAAGGGTGCCGTCCCCGGAAGGATCCGGCACCTTCCACTCGTGAGGCACCCCGAGCCGCGTGCCCGCGCTCAGAAAATCCAGCCAGACCCGGGGTCCGAGCGCCCTGTCGATATTCTTCAGGAACTCCTCCCGCGAGACACCGTTCCCGTTTCCGTCGGCCACCATGAGGTAGTACGGCCGCTCGCTCTGCTCCGTGAAGATGAGGCCCACATTGCGGCAGCTGGTGAGCGCCTCCATGCGGCAGCGCATGGCATCCCCGGCCACCTGGCGCGCGAGGCGCTCAAGGTCGATCTTGCGCCTCATCTCCGAAAGGTTGGGGACCGCGATCGCCGTCGCCAGCCCTAGAAGAGCCACCACCACGAGC
Source organism: Thermoanaerobaculaceae bacterium (assembly GCA_963754345.1). GTDB lineage: Bacteria > Acidobacteriota > Thermoanaerobaculia > Thermoanaerobaculales > Thermoanaerobaculaceae > RBG-13-68-16. The sequence continues at coordinate 246,824 of CAVWFZ010000021.1, forward strand.
ATTTCAAGCAACGAGTACCCGCCCTCCGCGTTCATTGCCCCTCCTTTGAACCCGGGGGCGGCCCACGACCGCCCCCGGCGCGTCCACGCCACCTATGTTGTGTGTCGTCAGGATTCGTTCACGTTCCGTTCCTCAGCTCTACGCCTTGGTGCTCGCCTTGGACGCGCGCGGCACGCGCACCTTCTCCTTGAGGGTGGTCGTTCCGCTCACGCTCACGTACGGCGCCAGCGTGGAGAAGCTCTTCTCGCCGATGCCCTTCACCCGGGCAAGTTCCTCCGGCGCCTTGAAGGGGCCGTTTGCAGTGCGAAAATCGACGATGCGCTTGGCCAGCGCCGGGCCCACCCGCGGGAGCAGCTGCAGCTCCTGCGCCGTGGCCGTGTTGATGTTGATCTGCTCCTTGGCCGCAGTCGGAGCGGCGAGCGCGCCGCCCGCCAGTGCCATCGCCAGCATCACGCACATCAGGGTCCTGGTTGTCATCTGGTTTCTCCTTTCGGTTCTCACTGCTGTCCGTGCTTCGTTCCCTGCCTCGTGCCTCGCGTCTCGCGCCTCGTGCCGTTTGTTAAGGTCCGTGGGCCATGGCTCACCTCCGGCCACGTTTATGAGCGAGCGCCGTGCCAACTCGCACGAAAGCTCTCAAACGATTGATTAGGTGTGACTTGCTGTGCGTGGACACAGGCAGACGACAACGGCGGGGTGGTAAGCTCTCCTGTCAGCCGGACGCGAGATCGCGCCGGGAGCGAGACCGTGGCCTGTACGAGGTTTCTGTCACCCGCCGAAAAGCTTGACACCCCGTCGCCTGTCGTGCGCCGTCAGGCGCACGTGGACGACCTCGTTCCCCTCGTGGAGCTGGACCGCCTGTGCTTCGCGCGGCGGGCCTGGTCGGTGATGGCGTGGTGTGAGGTGGTGACGTTCCCCGAGTGGACCACCGTGGTGCTGAGCCTCGGTGAGCAGGTTATTGCGGCGAGCGTGCTGCTGCCCGCCGCGCCGATTTCCTGGTTGGCCTCCCTCGCAGTCCACCCCGAACACCGTCGTAAACGTTTGGGGCTCCTGCTGCTGCGTGACGCCCTCGCACGTGCCCGGGATGCGTCCGCCTATTGGCTCTCGCTCGAAGTCGACAGGGCCAACCCAGGCGCCGTCACCATGTACCGCCGGGAGGGTTTTGGGGTCCTGCGGCGTTTCCGTGAGGAGGGGCGCTGGCGTCAGGAGATGGTACGACGCCTAGGAGGCACGAGTGGCGTCTGAGCTGGCGTTGGTGATCACCGGGGCGTGCGGCTCGCGCCTCGCGGCGCGTTTCGCGGAAATGGCTGCCGAGCACACAGGGGTGAGCGCGCTGCACGTGGTGCTCTCCGACGGCGCCCGCCTCGTCATCGCCGACGAACTGGGCAAGGAACGAGCAACCTCGCAGGGGTTCGTGAACGGGCTTGCGCTGGGCGCAGTCGCGCGGGGGAAGGTCCGCACCTGGGCCGAGGCGGACCTCGCCGCCCCCATCGCCTCGGGCTCGCACCTGCTGCTCGGCGTCGTGATCCTGCCCTGCTCAGCCGCCACCGCCGGCTCCCTTGCTCACGGCGTCTCGCGCGGCCTCGGCCAGCGTCTCGGCGACATCGCCCTCAAGCAGCGCTGGCCGCTGCTGCTCGGCTTCCGCGAGAGCCCGCTCTCGGCGATCCACCTGCAGGCACTGCTCACCCTCACGCAGGCAGGCGCCGTCGTGGTGCCGCCCATCCCGGCCTTCTACCTGGGGGGCGACGAGATGGTCCGCTTCGCGGACCACTACTGCATGCGCCTCCTCGACCTGCTGGGGCTGTCCGTCGAGCGCCCAGACCTGCGCTGGCAGGGGGCGCGGTGAGGCTTCTTTCAGCCGCACGCGAGGTGGTGGAGCTGATCAAGTTCCCGCACACGGTCTTCGCACTCCCCTTCGCGCTGATCGCGGCACTGACAGCCGCCGGTGGCCTGCCGCGCTGGTCGGTGCTGGGCTGGATCGTGCTCGCGATGGCCGGCACGCGCACCGCCGCCATGGCCTTCAACCGTCTGGCCGACCACGAATTTGATCGCCGCAACCCGCGCACCGCGAAGCGGGCCCTGCCCGCCGGGCGCCTGCGGCGGCCGTTCGCGTGGGGGCTGGTGGCGCTTGGGGCCGCCGGGCTTGTCCTCGCAGCCTGGCAGCTCAACCCGCTGTGCCTGGTCCTCTCGCCCCTCGCGCTGGCGTGGGTGCTCGCCTACTCGTACAGCAAGCGGTTCACCTCGATCTCGCACCTCTGGCTCGGGCTCGGGCTCGGGATTGCGCCGCTGGGAGCATGGGTGGCGGTACGCGGATCCCTCGCACCGGCACCGGTCGTGCTGGCCCTTGCCGTCACCGCCTGGGTGGCAGGGTTCGACGTGCTGTACGCCCTCCAGGACGAGGCGTTCGACAGGCTCCACGGTCTCCGCTCCTTGCCCTCCACCTTGGGTGCCCGGCGTGCGATTGCGGCGGCGCGAGGCCTGCACCTCGCGGCAGCGTCTGGCTTTGCGGCATTTGCCTGGCTCGTCGGCGCGGGCTGGGGGCTGTGGCTCGGGGTCGTGGCTGCCACTGCCCTGCTGGCCTGGCAGCACTCGCTGGTCGCGCCAGGGCGTCTGGAGCGGCTCGACACCGTGTTCTTCACCGCCAACGGTGCGCTCGCGATCCTGATGTTTGCGCTCTACCTCCTTGATATGATTGTCCGCGCATGATGGAGGTCACGCTGGCCGCGAGGCACATCGCCGTCGAGGGACCCATCGGCGTGGGGAAGACCTCGCTCGTCGAGCTGCTGGCCTCGCGCTTCGAGGGCGTAAAGATCCTCGAAGACGTGGCCAACCCGTTCCTGGGGCCGTTCTACCGCGGCAAGGAAGGCGCCGCCTTTCAGGTCCAGCTCTTCTTCCTGCTCTCCCGCCACCAGCAGCACCTCGAGCTGACGCAGATGGAGCTGTTCACCCGTTTCGTGGTGGCGGACTACACCATGCCCAAGGACCGCATCTTCGCCCGCATGAACCTCGACAACGAGGAGTTCCGCCTCTACGACCGCCTCTATCACCTGCTCACCGCCCGCCTGCCCAAGCCCGACCTGGTGATCTACCTGGAGGCGAGCGTGGAGACGTGCATGCAGCGCATCCGCATGCGCGGGCGGGAGTTCGAGCGGAGCATGGACCCCGATTACGTGCGGCGCCTGAAGGATGCCTACAACGCCTACTTCTACCGCTACGCGGAGACGCCGCTGCTGGTCGTCAACACCGACGAGATCGACTTTGTCAACAAGACGGAGGACTTCGACAACCTGGTTGCCCAGATCGCGCGTACCCGGCAGGGGACGCAGGTGTACGTACCGCTCGGATCCGGCTGAGCAAGGACCGAGACGGGCCACGCTGCAGCCGACAGCCCGCCACGCACGCGGAGCGAGCGTCGATCCCGCCAAAGGCAGGACGGCGACCACGCTTCACCCGGATCCGTCGGCCCGGAGGGACCGATGGAAAAGAAGAGGACAGGGGTCAGGGGTCAGGGGACCGGGGTCAAGGCTCCCACCCATCGAAAGACCCACCCGGCCACGGCCGCAACGCAACAGGTGACAGTACCGGAGATCGTGGCGACGAAAGGCCGGCGGCGGCTGGTCATGGTCACCGCCAGCGACGAGCCTTCGGGCCGCTTGGCCGACCGCGCCGGGGTGGACCTCGTGCTGGTCGGGGATTCTCTGGCCATGGCAACGCTCGGCCGGCCCGACACGCTCTCGGTCACCCTCGAGGAGATGATCCACCACACCAGGGCGGCCGCCGCCGGGGTCCGACGAGCCCTGCTCGTGGCGGACATGCCGTTCGGCTCCTACCAGGCTGGCGTCCCCGATGCGGTCCGCAGCGCCGTGCGCCTCGTGGCAGGGGGAGGGGCAAAGGCCGTCAAGCTGGAAGGTCCCCGGGCTGCCGAGACCACCGCCATCGTTGCAGCCGGGATCCCGGTCGTCGGCCACCTGGGGCTGACACCGCAGTCCGTGCACCGACTCGGCGGCTACCACGTGCAGGGGCGCGACCTGGAGCAGGCCTTGATGCTCCTCGAGCAGGCCAAGGCACTCGAGCAGGCGGGCGTGTTCCTGCTGGTGCTCGAGGCGATCCCGGCGCCCCTCGGGGCGGCGATCACGCGGTCGGCATCTATCCCTACGATTGGCATAGGGGCGGGGCCTGACTGCGACGGCCAGGTGCTGGTCTCCGCCGACCTGCTGGGGCTCTCCGAGCCGCCCCTCCCGCGCTTCGTTCGCCGCTACGCGGATCTCGCCACCGTCATCCGCCAGGCCCTGGAGGCGTTCGCGGGTGACGTGCGCGACGGGCGCTACCCGGCCGAAGACGAGTGCTACCCAACGCCGCCCGGGCTCGCGGAAGCCCTGGTCAGGGCCTCGAAAGGTTAGGCCGATGCTGCTCGTTACGACGATCGCGGCAGTGCGCGCGCGGCGCGAAGAGCTCGCGCGCGCCGGGAAGCGGCTTGCCTTCGTGCCCACCATGGGGGCGCTGCACGAGGGGCATCTGGCGCTGGTGCGGCGCGGGCGCGAGCTCGCGGATGAGGTCTGGGCGAGCGTGTTCGTGAACCCCGCCCAGTTCGGCCCCGGGGAGGACCTTGCGAGCTACCCGCGCGACCTCGAAGGCGATCGCGCAATGCTGGAGAGGGAGGGTGCCGCCCTCGTGTTCGCCCCTTCCGCACGGGAGATCTACCCGCGTGCCGCCGCCACCACAATCGATCTGCCGGCGCTCACGGCCGGCCTGTGCGGAGCCCACCGGCCGGGCCATTTCCAGGGTGTGGCCCTCGTGGTCGCCAAGCTCCTCAACATCGTGCAGCCTCAGGTCGCCGTGTTCGGGGCGAAGGATTGGCAGCAGGCGACCGTGATTCGGTGCCTCGTCGAGGACCTCAACGTCCCCGTTGAGATCGAGGTCGTCCCCACGGCCCGGGAGGCGAACGGCCTCGCCCGTTCCTCGCGCAACGCGTACCTCGCGCCCGAGGAACGTCGCGCGGCCGCCGTGCTGCACCGGGCTCTGCAAAAGGCGGCGCAGGCGGCCCGCTCCGGGCTGCGCCCCGGCGCGGCGCTCGAGGCCATTCTGGCCGCAGAGGTTGCGAGCGAGCCGCGTGCTCGCCTGCAGTACGCTGCGGCCGTGGACCCTGACACGCTCCATCCGGTCGCGACCATCCAGGGACGCGTGCTCCTCGCACTGGCCGTTTTTCTAGGTGGCACGCGCCTGATCGACAACCTGCTCGTGGAGGGACTCTGATGCTGCGACCCTTCCTGCGCGCCAAGATCCACCACGCCCGGGTGACACGGTGCGACCCGGACTACGAGGGCTCCATCACCATCGACCGGGACCTGCTCGCGGCCTGCGACCTGCTGCCGCTGGAACAGGTGGACGTCTACAACATCACCCGCGGGACGCGCTTTACGACCTACTGCCTTCCGGGCAGGCCGGGGGAGGGCGAGATCGGAATCAACGGCACGGCGGCGCAGCTTGCAAGGGTCGGCGACCTCGTGATCATCGCCGCCTATTGCCAGCTCGACCGCGAGGAGGTCCCGCACCACCGCGCGCGCATCGTGCTCGTGGACGAGACAAACCGCGCCGCCGACATCCGTCAACAGACGCTCTTCGACCTCGAGGAGTGACAGGGCACAGGGCACAGCAAGGCATTGGTTTCTCACGAAATGGTTCCCGCGGGTCGTGCGACCCGGGGCGACGTGCGGTCGCTGGAACGAAGGCGGCGGCCGCAGGGCCGCCGCCGATTCAAATTCGAGTGTCCCTTTTTGAGCCTGGGCCCCGGAGCCCGGATCCCGGCCATCACATGTACTTCAGCATCTCCTTCGCCGTGGGAGCCTCCTTGTGGTTGGGCGCCAGCTCGATGAACTTCTGCAGCACCTCCTTGGCCTTGGCCGTGTCGCCCATCCGGAAGTACACCATGCCGACCTGGAACAACGCGTCCGCGTACTTGGGGTCAATCTCGAGCGCCTTCTCGAGCAGCGGCCTGGCCTTGGCATCGTCGCCCTTGTTCAGGTAGCCCACCGCCTCGTTGTAGTAGAGCGTGGGGTCCGACGGGTTGGCGAGCTTGTAGCGCTCAGCGTACTTTTGGTACGCGGCCTTGTCGCCCTTGGCTTGCGTTGCATTCATTGCAAGCGCCAGGCACTGGGGGAAGTCAGCCTTGATGGCGAGGCACTTCTCTGCGGCCGCCAGCGCATCGTCGTTCTTGCCGGCCTTCTGGTCGATGTCCCCGAGCCCCAACCAGGCCAGGTAGAGGTCGGGCTTGGCGGCCAGCGCCTCTGCGAACTTCGCGCGCGCCTCGGCGACCTTGCCCGCCTCCAGCAGTTCCTGGCCCTCACGGGCCTGCTTCAGCCCGGGCTGTTCGAGGGCCTGCTTCTGCGCCTGAATCTGAAGTTCCTGAATGCTCCTGAGGGGGAAGTTGAACTCGGCGGTCTGACCGCCGATCTTCGGTTTGTTCATCTGCTCGATGGGCTGGTAGCCCTGGGCCTCGACGTGGAACAGGTACTGCTTCGTGGCATCCACGATGAGGGTCGCGTACCCCCCCTTGTCATCGCTCACGAGATCCTTGCGGAAGTTCACGATCTCGGGGCAGGTGATGACGATCTTGGCGCCCACGATCGGCTTGCCGGTACTGGCGTCCTTCACCACGCCCTTGATCCGACCCTGGGCCTGGGCAAGCAGCAGCGAGGGGACGAGCAGCATTGCACCAGCGAGCGAGCGCGCGGTTTTCATGGCGTATCCCTCCAGGGCAGGGCAGACGGCCCTGACCCGCGAAGAGTGTACGACGCACCCCGCGGAGAGGCAACCGGAATCTGAGAACTCACCGGCCGGCACGGCCTGCTTTCTTTGCGACAGCGGCTCAGTCGAACGAAGGTTCCGACTCCAGCTCCTGCTCGGGGTCGGCGACCCCCGTGGCCATCTCCACGACCCAGCGCTGGAAGTTGGGTTCCGCGGTTGCAATGGGAAACTCCAGCACCTCGGGGAGCTCGTAGGAGTGAAGCTCCCGGATCGCGTCGCTGACGGCGCCGAAGAGAGCCCGGCGGGTCTTGATGATAAGGAGATACTCCGTATCCTCGCAGACCTTCCCCTTCCACCGGTAGATCGAGCGCAGGCAGGGGACGATGTTGATGCAGGTGGCGAGCCGCCGACCCACCAGCTCTTCCGAGATCTCGACCGCCTGTTGCTCCGTCCCCACCGAGGTGACGATGACGCTGATGGCCTCGAGCTCCCCCATGGCGCTCACGGTACCCCGGGGGCCAGCCCTCGTCAAGCCGGCGAAAAGGATGTACATTGCTGGTGATCCGCGAACTGGGGGCGTACCGGGTTCGACGGGGGACATGTTGGGTCGCTGGCAGCGTGCCGTGGTCCGCCGCCACGTAAATCAGGCGGAAACACATAGCTGCCAACACAGAGCTAGCACTGGCTGCCTAACCGTAGCCACGTCGTGATCGCCGGCTCCCGCCTGCGAACCTGATCACGGCGACGCCAAAGCAGGCTGGACCGCCGCCTCGCCCGGCGGCGGCGGTCGAGACTTCACGGGCTGGTCGCGAAGGTAGGGAGCCTACACCCAGCCAGCGTGACGAGAACAAACCGTAGGCTGCGCACGGAGACACCCGCGGCCCAAGTCTTCCGGACGGGGGTTCGATTCCCCCCGCCTCCACCATCTTCTCGGGGGGCCCGGCGGCACCCCGCCCGGCCCCCCGCCGCCTCTAGCCCCCCGAACCCCCGGCGCTCCGCGGGAGTCAATCCCGCTCCGCGCCCACCTTCTCGGGGGGGCCCGCGTCCACTCCCCCACCCACCCGGACGCTCTAGACCCCCCGGCGCCCCCCACCACTTCCGGCGACTTGCGGCAGGTGTTCCGCGATGCGCCTCCATCCACCTTGTTCGAGCACCACCGCGCCGCCGTTGCCTACCTCGAGGGCCGCGGTCTCCCATTCAAAGCGGTTTCCGCGGTGAGTTTCACGGCGGACTTCAAGGCCGCGGTGGCCAAGCAGCGCGCGCACTTCCTCGCGCGGCCGATCCGCTGTGCGATCGTCGCGATCTGGCGCAGTGCGACCAAGCTCACGCCCCACACGGGGCCGATCGAGAAGCAGGCGCTCGCAAGGCGCCAGATCGGCGAGCTCCTTGCCGGCAGGCGGAGATGAAGAAGAACGGCGAGATCTAATCCTTCGGAAAGTGCTCCACCTTGGCTCTCGTCGCGGGGGGCCCGTCCCGCCCAAGGCGGGACTCTCGCCCCTCGCGCCCCCACCGCTCGCTGGAAGTGAATTCCAGCTCGCGGCTCCAGGGGCTGGAACGGGTTGCCTTACTCCTTCGGGAAGTGTTCCACCTTCACGGAGAGATGGCCGGCGATGGCGCTGGCTTCGCGCGTGAGGGCGCGGCCGATCACGAGGCGCTGGATCTGGTTGGTGCCTTCGTAGATCTGCGTGATCTTGGCGTCCCGCATGTACTTTTCGATCGGGTAGTCCTGGCAGTAACCGTAGCCCCCGAAGAGCTGCACCGCATCGGTGGTGACGCGCATCGCGGTGTCGGTGGCGAACACCTTGCACATCGCGGCGAGCTTGGAGATGCCCGACACCCCAGCGTCGATGCCGCGCGCCGCGGTGTAGACGAGCTGGCGCGCCGCCTCGACCTGAATCGCCAGGTCCGCGAGCAGAAACTGGATCGCCTGGAACGACATCACGCTCTGCCCGAACTGCTGGCGCTCCGAGGTGTAGCGCACCGCCCACTCGAACGCGCCCTGCGCCAGGCCGACCGCCTGCGCCGCCACGCCGGGGCGGGCCCGGTCGAGAGTCATCATGGCGTTGGCGAATCCCATGCCCTCCTTGTCACCAAGCAGGGCGGACGCGGGCACACGACAGTCGCGGAAATGAAGCTCGTGTACAGGCACGCACCGGATGCCCATGAGTTGCTCGCGCTTGCCGATCTCGAAACCCGGCGTGCCCTTCTCGACGATGAACGCCGAAGCACCCCGGGTGCCGCGGTCGGGGTTGGTGGAGGCGTAGACGGTGTAGATGCTCGCTGCGTTGGCGTTGGTGTTCCACTTCTTGTCGCCGTTGATCACGTAGCCGTCGCCGTCGCGGGTTGCCCGTGCGCGCAGCGAGCCGGCGTCGGAGCCCGACGCCTTCTCGGAGAGCCCGAAGGCGATGAGCTTGTCACCGCTGGCGACGCCCGGCAGGTAGCGGCGCTTCTGCTCCTCGGTGCCACCCAGCACGATGGGGAAGCTCCCCAGGGCGTTGACCGCGTAGGCCACGCCTATCCCGCCACACGCACGGGAGAGCTCTTCCACGACCACACACAGGTCGAGGACGCCGGCGCCGTGGCCGCCGTACTCCTTGGGGATCCAGATCCCCATGAGGTCGTGGTCCTTGAGCGCGGCGATGACGCTCCATGGGTACTCCCCCGTGCGGTCCAGCTCCGCGGCCACCGGCCGCACGTGCTTCTCGGCCACCTCGCGGGCGCGCGCCTGGTACTCCTGGGTCTGGGCAGGAAGAAGCTCTTTCATGGTTCCCCCGTCGGCTGCGGTATTTTAGCATCCGCTGACCAGGCGGTTCTCCGACCGACCTCCGGCATGCGAGAATCCCCTCGGAGCGCACGTGTTCTCGAGCAGGGTCCCCGAGGAGCTCGTCCCAAACCGCATCGCCGCCGCGCGGGCGGCCTCCCCGCCGCGTTTCGACCTGACCGTCTCCAACCCCACCGAGTGCGGGATCGCGTACCCGCCTGACCTGCTGGCCCCTCTCGCGGACCCCGCCGGCCTCGCCTACCGGCCGGATCCCCGCGGTCTGGCCGTGGCCCGCACGGCGGTGGCGCAGGAGTACCGGCGCCACGGCATCGCGGTCGACCCGGGGCGCGTGCTGCTCACCGCCTCCACCAGCGAGGCCTACGCGTTCCTGTTCAAGCTGCTGGCCGAACCCGGTGAGGCGGTGCTGGTGCCGACACCGTCCTACCCGCTGTTCGAGCACCTGGCCCGCGTCGAGGGTGTCCGTGCGCTGCCCTACCAGCTCGACCCGGAGGCGAGCTGGCGCCTGGACGTCGCGGCGCTCGCCCACGCTCCCGAAAGCGTACGCGCCGTGATCGTGGTCCACCCGAACAACCCCACCGGCTCCTTCGTCCACGCCGAGGACGGCGCCGCCCTGGCGGCGCTCGCGGCCGATCGGGGATGGGCGCTGATCGCCGACGAGGTCTTCCTGGACTACCCGCTCACCCCGCAACCGGGCATCGCGACGACCTTCGCAGCCAGGGACGACGTGCTCACCTTCACGCTCGGCGGCCTCTCCAAGAGCGTCGGGCTCCCGCAGCTCAAGCTGGCGTGGATGGTGACGAGCGGCCCCGAGAGGCCGGTTGCGGCCGCTCTCGACAGGCTGGAGTTCATCGCCGACACCTTCCTCTCGGTGGCGACGCCGGTGCAGCTGGCGCTGCCCGCGCTGCTGTACCAGGGCGTCGTGGTGCGAGAGGCGATCGTCGCACGTTGCCGGAGCAACCTTACGGTGCTGCAGGCGATGCTCGGCGAGCTGCCCGCCGTGAGCGCGACCCCTCCCGAAGGCGGCTGGAGCGCGGTGCTGCGCATCCCGGCGATCGTGGGCGAGGAGGAGCTGGTCCTGAAGCTGCTGGGGGAGGACGGCGTGGCCGTCCACCCCGGCTACTTCTTCGAGTTTCCCGGCGAAGGCGCGCTCGTCCTCAGCTTGCTCCCGGAGCCGGGGATCTTTGCCGAAGGCGTCCAGCGCCTGCTGCGGCGCCTCGCCGCCTACCTCGGCACACCGTGACGGTGCTTCCGACCTCTGGACGCACACCGCGCTCTGGAACGCGACAAGACCCTTCGCTTCGCTCAGGGCGAGGCCGAGTCGCCCGTGGCCGAATCGGTTTCAGTCCTTGTAGAGCCAGCCGGCAACCAGCGTCGCCAGGATCGCCCCCACCCACAACTCCAGCATCCACCAGAGCGGGATGGCGCGCGAGAACGGCGCCCAGGCCGCCAGGGAGAAGGCGAGCGGGAAACCACTGGCGAAGCCGACCAGGAACCCCACGCTGAGCGCGGTTTTGGGCCCGGCGCCCCGTGTGGCCCGTACGCCGGCGTAGATCCACGCGCAGATCAGTGCCAGCACGAACAGCATCACGAACCATGCGACCACGAAGAGCGGATAGCGCGGTTGGGAGAGCAGTGTGCCGGCCTTCTGAGCGACCGCGTAGCGAGGCATCAGCACCGCAAAGTTGGTGACCCCGCTCCAGACGAGCCAGACGACCCAGCCACCCAGCGCCCCCAGCCAGACCCTCTTCGTGTTCACAGCAGGCATCCCACACCTCCCTTTTCTGAAAGTGCAACTATGTTACTACAAATGGGAGAGCCGCTTTCCACGCCCGTCCTGACCATCGCAGGTGGACCCCGCTCACTACGGCTCGACCTCTTCCAGGAGCTTGAGGAAACGCTCGTAGGGCAGCGCCTGCCAGCTCTCCGCGCTCACGGCGCCCTCGCTGCGCGAGATCAGCGAGACGCGGTGGGCGGTCTCGATGTCCGCAGCCTCGTAGATGTCCATGAAGTCGTAGGGGCCCAGGATCGCGTAGTGGGCGATCCACTTCACGTCCGGGCACAGGGTGTGCACCTTCTTCAGCCACTCTTTCCCCATCGCACGCCGGCCGTGGGCGTCGTGCACGCTCTCGGGACGGAGTCGAGTCATGAGCACGAACGTAGGCATGGAACACCTCCTTGCGGTTTCTACCGTCAATGTGGGCCGCACCCGACGCGGGTGCAAGACCCCGGGCTGCTAAGCTGCCCGCCATGGCGCAGGAGGGCGACAACAGGACGCATCTGCACGTAGCGCTCGTCACCCCGGAGATCGCCTGGAACACCGGCAACGCGGGGCGCACGTGCCTTGCCGCCGGTGCGCAGCTCCACTTGGTGCGGCCCCTCGGCTTCTCCCTCGACGAGCGCGAGGTCAAGCGGGCCGGCGTCGACTACTGGCCACGGGTTCGGCCGCTGGTCTGGCAGGACTGGCCGGCGTTCGAGGCGGCGTTGCCAACCCTCGGGGAGCCGTTCCTCTTCTCGGCCGAAGCCCCGCGCGAGCTGTGGGACACGAGCTTCCCCGCCGACTCGGTCCTCATCTTCGGGCGCGAGAGCGGCGGGCTGCCCGACAAGCTGCGCGCGCGCTACCCCGACCGCCTCGTCTGCATCCCGATGGCAGACACGAACATGCGCTCCCTCAACCTGTCCACCGCGGTCGCGATCGCCCTCTACGAGGTGCTGCGGCAGCGCCGCGAGGCCGGCCGTTGAAGGCCCCGCGAACCTTGCCGCGGATGAGACGTACCATGGTTGAGTGGGCATGGCATTGAGGCTCGCCCCGCCGGCCGTGATCCAGAGGGCCGGCGCAATCCACCTCGCACAACGGAGGTCCATATGACACGCAAGCTCGTTCTGATGGACGCGGTCTTCGACATGAACCGGCGCGAGTTCGTCAGGACACTGACCGGTTGCACGGCGGCCGCGGGCGCCCTCGCGCTCGGCGTGCCGGCCTCAGGACAGGAAAAGGAGAAGACCCCCGAGGTCGAGACTAACATCGCGGCGTTCCTCAAGGTGCCGAAGACCGCCCACTCGCTGCCGGGCCCTTTCCCGGGCAAGGTCGTGAAGGTCACCGACTCGCACTGGCTCGCCGACGACAAGGTGGACGGCAAGGTCGTGGCGGAGATGGTCGAGAAGGGCATACGAACCCTCACCGGAACCACGATGAAGGAAAGCTTCGCGGCTTTCTTCACGCGCGGCGACGTGGTCGGCCTGAAGGTGAACCCGGTCGGCCCGCCACTTATCAGCACGAGACCGGAGGTCGCCGAGGCCGTCGTTCGGTGGCTGGTCGACAACAAGCTCCCCAGGAGAAACATCGTCATCTGGGACCGCTTCGACCTCGACCTCAAGGATGCCGGCTTCACCCCGGCCAGGTTCCCCGGCGTGTGCATCGAATCGCTGCAGACCATGGCCGACGAGGGGAAGAGCTTCCGGGACGCCACGGGCGCGCACATCTCGGCCGGCAACTTCGACCCGGACGTCTCCTACTTCGTCAAGGACGTCGTGGGCAAGGGCGTGCGCGGCTACAAGGACGACGAGTACTACCTCAACCAGCACGTGTTCGCGGGCGAGCACTCGTACTTCGGCAAGCTCATCACCAAGCGCCTTACCAAGCTCGTCAACCTCGCCGCCTACAAGAACACCGGCAACGGGATCTCGATGGCCACGAAGAACCTCGGCTACGCCGTCATATGCAACACCGGCCGCCTGCACGTGCCACTCTCCTTCAACGTTTGCACCGAGGTGCTGGCGGCCCCGGTAGTGCGCGACAAGCTGGTGCTCAGCATCACCGACGGGCTGCGAGGGCAGTACGAGGGGGGACCGGACAAGAACGAGAAGTTCACCTACGCCAACGACGCGCTCTACTTCGCCACCGACCCGTTCGCCCTCGACACGGTGTGCCACCGTGAGCTGGTGGCGAAACGGAAGGAGATGGGGATCACCGTCAACGAGCATCCCCGTTTCACGGCGTACCTCCTGTACGCAGAGAAGCTCGGCCTGGGCGTGACCGACCCCTCCAAGATCACCCTGGTGAAGGTGTGAGGGCGTTCGGCGTCGCCTGCGCCCTTGCCCTGACGGCAGGCCTCGCCCTCGCGGGCGGGGACGAGGCGCTGCTGCCCGCGTCCAACGCCATTGCCGGTTGGGAACTCGATGGCAAGCCCCGCGTCTTCACCGGAAGCGAGCTGTACGGCCACATCGACGGCGGCGCCGAGATCTTCTTCGAGTTCAGCTTCGAGCAGCTGACGGTGCAGAGGTACAGGAGCGCTGCCGGCGAGCTCGCCGTGGAGTGCTACCGCATGGACGACGCACTGGCGGCGCTCGGCATCTACCTCGGCAAGTGCGGCCGGGAAACTCCCGACCCCTTGTTTGCCGAACGCCACACCGCCGGGCGCTACCAGCTCATGTTCGTGCGCGATCGCTACTTTGTAATCGTGGACAACCCCGCCGGCACGCCCGCGCTCGCAACGGCGCTGGTCGAGTTCGCCCGCTTCATCGCGGCCCGGCTGCCCGCCTCACGGCCCGGCCACGCCTTCGACCCGCTCCCCGCGAAAGGCTTAGTCGAAGGCTCGCAGCGCCTCATCCGCGGTCCCGTCGCGCTGCAGGCGATCGTCACGCTCGGCAGCGGGGACATCCTCCACCTCCGGACCACGATCACCGCCGTGAGCGGGGAGTACACCGGCGCGCAAGGCCGGCACGCGCTGATCGTCGTCACCTACCCCGATGTCGCGGCCGCCGGCAAGGCCTTCCGCAACCTCGTGGCCAACCTCGACCCGGAGATCACGCCGCTTCACACCGGCGAGGCCTGCCTGGTCTTCCGCGACTACGACGGTACGTTCGGTGTGGCGTCGCTCGCGGGAGCGCGCCTGGAGATCCAGCTCCACCTGCAGCAGCGGCCACCCCTGAAGTAACCGGTGCTCCCCGGGTCAGGCTTTCAACTCGGTTCGGTCGGGGCGTCCGGTCCACCCGATGCGCGCCTCGCGCGCACCATCGCGAGCAGGTCGCCCACCGGCAGAAAGTACACGATCAGCAGCGGGTAGAGCCCGTACGACTGCAGGCCCGCCGCACCCAGAAAAGCGAACACGAAGATCATCACGTGCATCCGGATGACGTTGAGGTACGGCGTGAACATCATCGAGCCGTCGGTCGTGCGGAACGCGGCCACGTAGGTCGGGACGCGAGAGAGCGCGCTCGCGGCCACGAACGCCCAGTAGCGCACGAGCGCCTCCCGAGCGCACGCTCCCACGATGCCAAACACCTGCTCGGGTCCCTTTCCCACCGCGCCCTGCCGCAGCAGAGGAAAGAAACCGTTGAGGAAGAGGCCGTGCACGAAGTGAAAGAGCCCGAAGTGGACGGTGAAGAAGCCAAGCATGAAGAGGCACGCCGGCAACCCGATGACGAAGCGCGCGAGGCCACGCTCCGGGTCGGGGAAGAAACCAAAGCCCGGACGAGTCCGCAGCACACCCCCGACGGCGAGCGCACAGCTCGCCGCCACCACGGCGAGAACGACAAACGTGAGCGGGCCCCAACCCGCCGCTATGAGGCAGATGATGGCGAGGAAGATATTCAGGGGCAACGCGCCGATACCGCTCGGGATCTGGCCACGTGCGCTGGCGGACGTGCCGGTTCGCGGCTTGCGTGTGAGGAGCGCGACGGGGCTGCCGTGCAGGAGCGTACCAACGACCGAGGTCAGGATCAGCGAGTACCCCACCGTGAGGCTGGAGATCCACAGGCTCCACACCAGGTCCGTCGTCGACCACTTCGAGTACACGGCCATCACCACCGTCAGCCCGAAGAGGGCGAGGTGGATGCCGATGTTGAGCTTTCCGTCCGACGCCGGCATCTCGGCTTCTCCCGCATTCCATGATACGGGGGGCCTTCCCTCCAGCGCTCTTCGAACGCCTGCCCACGTGAAGGAGACCAAGAGCCCGCCCGCCGCTAGATGAGTACCGGATAGCTTCGCGTGCGCCGTCGGGTCGGGCCGAGCAGGAAGAGGTTGGCACCTAGGCGACCCAGCATCAGCCCTGCGGCTGCGGCCACCGCGCCGACCAGGTCGAGAGCGCCGATCCCGACCGCCAGCACGGCGAGGATGCCCGCCACCTCGACACCGGTGGCCCAGGTGATCAGCGTGGTGCGCCGCGCGTGGACCAGCAGCGAGCGCTGAAAGGAGAGCAGCACCTCAAGGGCCGGCATCAGACACAGCACTCGTAGCGGCGTGAGGGCAAAGCGCGTCATCCGCATCGAGAGCCCCGACACCGTATGGAACCACCCAACCGCCAGCGGCGAGAACGCCATCAGCGCCAGAACGCCAGCCGTCACAATCCCGAGGATCTCGGCAAAGCGCCGCAGCGGCACGAAGCCCTGGCGCCGCTCACCCAACAGCGCGATGCCCACCTCCTGGTACGCCACACCGGCACTGCGAAACACGAAGAGCAGCGAGAGAACGACCGGCATCGCCGCCAGGGATTCCAGGGCCGAACGGCTGTGGCCGAGGGAAAACGTCACCATCGGGTTGACCCCCAGCGTCAGCAGGGAGGTCAGCGCCAGCGGTGAGTAGAAGCGCACGATCGCTCGGGTCGTCAGAGGCACGCCTTCGGGCTGGCCCGCGCCGTGGAGCAGGTCGGTTACCACCAAGCGCGCCATGAAACGGCTGGCGATAGCCTCCATCACGACCCCGGTGGAGAGCGCGCTCGCTCCAATCCAGGCCCCCGGGAGATCCGTGAGTGCATACAGCATCAGGCCGGTGGCCGCCATCGAAAGGACCCGCACGACCGTACCGTAGGCAACCCTACGCGTGAGGTTGTGGCGGATCAGGATCCCCTGGTAGAAGCGGCGGTAGCCGATGGCGGCCGGCCACGGCAATAGGATCGCCACGGCGACGTGGGTGAGCCGGGCGACCACATGGGGAAGTCCAATCAGCGTCTCGCTGACGAAGCGGAATACCGGCGGCAGGATGAGCACAACCATCACGGCGGTGATCAGCCCGTTGAGGGTGTACGCGAACCGTCGCAGCGTGAGGAACGAGCTCCGGTTGCCCACCAGGGCCGTGGCCGCGCTCATCATCATAATGATCGGTGCCTCGATGAGCATGGCGAAGGAGAACGCCACGCCGTGCGCGGCCAGGTTGAACTCGGGCTCGCGGAGGCGGGCGATCACCGCGGCGAGGAAAGGCCCTTCGATCGACATCATCACCCAGGTGGCCGCCAGCGGCGCCCAGAAGGAGAAGATCCTGCGCAGCGTCAGGGTTTCGCGTGCCTCCACCTGCTCTCCGGTGCGCGACGCGTGGTAACGCCCGCGCCCGCGCGGCTGCAGCATACCGTGGCCCTGCGCGGCATCACGGTCTGAGGTGCAGGGTCGCCACCATCGAGGCGAGTGTGGGCACCCCCTTGGACAAGAACGCGGCGCATCGCGACCGCTTCTGGAAGCTACTGAAGGAGAGACACGTCACGGCCTACCTCTGCGGCCACACCCACAACGCCTCGGCGAAGAGGATCGACGGGGTGTGGCAGCTCGACTCGGGGCACGCGCGGGGCAAGGGCGACCCGGGTTCACCGAGCACATTCCTTAAGATCACCGTCGAGGATGAGGAGCGCTGCTACGAGTTCTACCGCGCCGACGCGACGGGCCGCAACTACACGGTCACGCGGGCCGGTGCCTTGATCAACGACTGACTGCGACGGCGTCTCAATGCTCCGTGTAACGGATCGCCACCGCCACGATCGTGCGCGCGTAGATCGGGTAGGAGCTGCGCGACCACTACGGACCCTGGATCACGGAGCCGACCCGCCTGAACTTGTCGTGAACCACCACCGCGGCGTCGGCCCCTAGCTTGGCGGCCTCGTTGCGGATCGCCTGCTCCATCTCGGGCACCGTCGGGTTTCCCGAAGGTTCGAGGAAGACCTCACCGAGCTTGTCGTGAGGCCGACGGGGAACCTGCCGGAGAATCTGGACCGAGTTGGGATCGGTCGCCGCGAACGCCGACACGCCGAGATAGCGGATCGAGGACACCGAAACCGTGCTGCAGGCCGCGGCCCCCAGCGCTGCGACGGCCACGACCACCGCGGTGCCAACCCACCTCGTTCTGTCGGAAATCATCACCCCACCCTCCCCGGCCACTGCAGACCGCACCCTCGCTCGAAGGGACGAGCGAGGAGCACCAAGGGTTGACGGCAGATGAGCCCGGCTGCCATTCGAGGTGGGCCCGGCTCACTCGAGGACGTGGATGTTCTTCCTGGCGCAGATGTCCTTGAGCTCCCTGGGCCACACGGTGACGCTCACCTCGCCGAGATGAGCGGCCCTGAGGAGGTACATGAAGGTGCGCGACTGCCCGATGCCGCCCCCGATCGAGAGCGGGATCTGGTCGTTCAGGATCGCCTGGTGGTAGGGGAGCTTGAGGAAGTCGAGCTGGCCGCAGATCTCGAGCTGCTGCCTGAGCGTTTCCTTGGTGACGCGGATGCCCATCGACGTCAGCTCGTGGCGCCGCTTGGTCACCGGGTTCCAGACCAGGATGTCGCCGTTGAGGCCGTGCGTTGGCTTGCCGGTCTCCTTGTCGGTCGGGCTCACCCAGTCGTCGTAGTCGGCCGCCCGCATCTCGTGCGGGTAACCGTCCTTGAGCACCCAGCCGATCCCGACGATGAACACCGCGGGGTGCTTCTGCAGGATCGTGGTCTCGCGCTGCTTGCGCGGCAGGTCGGGGTACATGGCGAGCAGGTCTTCCGCGTGGATGAAGGTGAGTTCTTCGGGGAAGTCGGGGTACGGACCCTTAGCCAGCGCGGGAAACATCTTCTGCGCCTGTCTGCCGGCGCCCAGGATGACCTTCCAGATCTTCCGGACGGTGCCCTTGAGGTACTCGAGGTTGCGCTCCCTGGCCGTGATCACCCTCTCCCAGTCCCACTGGTCCACGTAGGAGCTGTGGTCGTGGTCGAGGAAGTAGTCCTTGCGCACGGCGCGCATGTCGGTGCAGATGCCCTCGCCAACTTTGCACCCGAACTGCCTGAGCGCCATCCGCTTCCACTTGGTGGCCGCCTGCACCACCTGGGCGTTGATGCGCTTATCAAGCCCCAGCCCGCAGGGGAACTCGATGGGCGTCCGCGAACCGTCGCGGTCCAGGTAGTCGTTGACCCCGCTCTCGCGGTCCACGATGAGAGGGACCTGGACCATCTGAAGGTTCAGCTCCTTGCAGAGGTTGTCCTCGACGTAGCGCTTGATCTCGAAGAGGCCCCTCTGCGTGTCCATCCGGTTGAGCAGCGGCTTGTACCCCGTGGGAAGGATCTTCTCCACCTCCGGGTACGTGCTGATGCCAGGTCCAGCCAGGTCCGCCTTCTTGTCCGCCATCATGCCGTCTCCCTTGCGTCGTGGATTTTCGCTCTTCGAGCGGCGCACCCTCGGCCTAGTTGGGTGGCCGGGAGCAGTCTAGTCCGCGCATGTGCGCGTGCGCAAGATCACTTTCTCAAGCCCGGCGGGGCCTCGCTGATCTCCCACCGCTCACACCGGGAAGCGCAGCTCCCCCCGCGCGCGCAGTTCCTGGGGGAAGAGGGCATGAAAGATGAAGCTGTTCACCGGGGTCGCCACGCCTGCCTCCCCGCCGAGACGAACCACCGCCCCGTTCTGGGCCTCGAGCTCCGACGGCCTGCCTGCGAGGATGTCCCTCTGCATCGAGGCGGTCGCCTCCTCCGGCAGGGTGTCGATGAACGCCATCGTCCTGGCGGCCGCGTCGTCGGGCACGAGCACGCCGCACGCCCGCGCCACCACGACGATCTCCGCCATCGCCGACTCGAGCAGGTGGCGCGTGCCGGACACAGCGCGCACCACGCCGGCAGGTGCGCGGGTGACGGCGCCCAGGCCGCTGAGCGAGGCGATGAAGAGGAACTTCTCCCACATGGCCACCTGAATGTCCGAGGCAATCTCGGCCTTGACACCCGCACGGTCAAACGCCCGTTTGAGATGCTCGAGGCGAGGGTTCTCCCGGCGGTCCAGCTCGCCGAACGTCACGTCCGGCTCCAGACCGGCGTGCCGCACGTGACCGGGCGCGACCTGGAACGCCACCAGGTGGCAAAGCCCTCCCACGACGTGCTCGCGTCCGAGCACCGCGGCGAGCTGAGCCGGCGCCTCCACACCGTTCTCCAGCGGGATGACGACGGTTCCCGGACCGACGAGTGGACGCATCGCCGTCGCGGCGTCCGGCACCTGCCAGGCCTTGACCGCCACCAGCACAACGTCCACCGCGCCGACATCGGTCGGCGTGTCGGTTGCCCTGGCAGGCTGGACGACAAAGTCGCCCTTGATGCTCTCGACCCGCAGGCCGTGCGTGCCCAGGGCCCGCAGGGTCTCACCGCGGGCAATGAACGTCACGTCCTCCCCTGCTGCGGCCAGCCGCCCGCCGAAGTAGCTGCCCACGGCCCCCGTCCCGAAGATCGCGATCCGCATCCGATCAGGCCCCTTTCCGCTCTCCATCCTCGCACACCAACGGCGCCTATCCTAAGATAGCCCCGGGCATCAGACCGTTGAGCGCATGCCTCCAGGAGGTGAGCCGTGCCAGCGTTTCCAAACCGCGTGACGTTGGGACGATCCGGGCTTTCGGTCGGCCCCCTCGGTGTGTCCGGAGGCTACGGAGTCGCTGCCGGCGCGCTGCTGCGCGCCTTCGACCGTGGGGTGAACTACTTCTACCACGGCAGCAGGCGCAACCCTGGGATGGCCGCGGCGATCCGGGAGCTGGTCGCCTCTGGGCGGCGCGACGAGCTCGTCATCGTGCTCCAGAGCTACTCGCGGCTGGCGGGTCTCATGGAGACGTTTCTTGCCCGCGGACTGAAGCAGCTCGGCATCGAGACCGCGGACGTGCTGCTCCTCGGCTGGTACAACCAACGTCCCTCGGAGGCCGTCCTGGAGCGTGCGCTCCGTATACGGGAGAACGGGTTGGTGCGCCACCTCGCGATCTCCGCCCACCACCGGCCAGCGTTTGTGGGGTACGCCGGCGATGAGCGCTTAACCATCCTGCACATCCGCTACAACGCGGCGCACACCGGGGCCGAGAGCGACGTCTTCCCGCACCTCCCCGCCGAAGGCAGGCCGGGGACCGTGGCCTACACCGCGACGCGCTGGGGTTCGCTCCTGGCCGCGCGCCGCATGCCTCCCGGCGAGACACCGCTGCGGGCGCGCGACTGCTACCGGTTCGTCCTCTCCAACCCCGCCTTCAACGTCTGCATGACCGGCCCGAAGAACGACGCCCAGATGGACGAGGCGCTCACGGCGCTGGACGCCGGCCTGCTCACCCCCGAGGAGGACGCCCGCATCCGCGGGATCGGCCGGTACGTCCGCGAACATTCCATGCTCCGCCGCTGACGGGGCCCTCGACTGGCCCGGATTATTTATGAGGGGTCGTAGCGAGAGCGCGGAGGTGGCTGTCATGGTGGGCGAGCTTCCGTTGCGGGGGGCTCGGCGCCGCTCCATCCACCGCCGGCGCCTCGGCCCCCCGTCCCCCACGCTCGCGCGGCGGAGCCCCGCTCGCTCCGGGGCGAGGAGGGGAGCCGTACTCGTGCAGCACGGCGGCACCCTCCGAGCCCCGAGTACGCCCGCCAGGGCGGCCAGATCCGCGCTCGCAGTAGACACCTTCGTGAATAGTCCGGGCTAGATGGGGAAGGACGACACTCAGGCGGCGCCGAGGATGGCACGCTGGAGCTTGATGTTGTCGCGGTGGCCGGTGAGACGTCCGGTCACCTTTCCCCGCACCGGGTAGCCGAGCAGGTAGAGGTCCCCGATGATGTCGAGGATCTTGTGGCGGACGAACTCATCGGGGAAGCGCAGCTCGGTGTTGATCACGCCGTCTTCACCCACAAGGATGCAGTTGTCCAGCCGTCCGCCGGAGCCCAGGCCCAGCTCGTTCATCATGCGCAGGTCCCTCATGAAGCCGAACGTCCGCGCCGGTGCGATCTCCTGCTCGAACGCCTCGCGACCCGAGAGCGTGAACTCGTAGAACTGCTCGCCAACCGGTTCCGGGTAGCGCAACAGGTAGGAGACCGAGAAGAGATCCGCTGGCTCGACCGCAAGCACTTTCTCGTCGCCCCCCTTGACCTCGTACCGGCGGTCGATGACGAGCTCCTTGCGGGGTGCGTCCTGGTCCTGGATGCCGACCTCCACCAGGCGCTCGCAGAACTCGAGCGCAGAGCCGTCCAGCACAGGGATCTCCCCGTGGACCTTGATGAGCAGGTTGGTGATGCCGCAGGCGTGCAGCGTGGCGAGGAAGTGCTCCACGGTGCGGATGCTCTCCCCCTCTCGTGAGAGCGTGGTGGCGTACTCTGTGTCGGCCACCGAGTCGAGATGCGCGGGGATCTGCGTCCCCTTGGGCAGGGTCAGGAAGTGGATCCCGGAGTCGGGGGGCAGCGGCTGGACCGCCATTCCCGTGCGGTTGCCCGAGTGCAGTCCTAGGCCGTAGATCACCGTGCTCGTCGCGATGGTGCGCTGGGGGGTGGCCGACTCGCGCAGGAGCGAAAGCTGGGGAGGCGGCAGGAACTGCCGGTGCGCCTCCGTGGCCCTGCCGAGTTCGAGGGGCGCCGTCTCTTTTCCAGTCGTGGCCTTCCTGGCGGCCAGCGCCCCGGTGAGCGCCTCGAGCACCCTGCTGTACGCGAGGGGCTTCTCCAGGTAGTCGTAGGCACCCATCTTGATCGCGGTGACCGCCGTGGGGGCCGTCCCGTGCCCCGAGATCATGATCACCGCCGCCTCCGGGTCCATCTCGCGCAGCGCCTTGAGCGTCTCCAGGCCGTCGCGGTCGGGGAGCCAGATGTCGAGGAAGACGACCGCGGGCCGCCGCCTGCGGTAGAGCTGCAGAGCCTCCTGGCCGCTGCCGGTGGTGAGGGTTCGGAACCCCTCGTCCTCCAGGATGTGTGAAAGGGTGGTGAGGATCCCCGGCTCGTCGTCGACGATGAGAACCAGCGGTTTCATCCGGCGAGAGTGTGCGGTTTTGCGGGGCGCCGGTCAAGCCGGCGCGCCCCACGGGAGAGAACCGCGGCCCCGGGGCCCACGTACGATGAGGTGGTGGCCGCGCCGTTGACACAACCCAGCCGATTCCGATCGGCTTCCCACCGTGTGTCGGCGGCGATTTCGCTCCTCGTCATGGCAGGCCTCGCCGCGGCCACCGCCGGTCGGGAGGACCGCATGAAGCCCACACCCTCCACCCCCGCCGCCTCCCAGACGGCGCTCCGACTGCCGCTCTCCCTCGCGGGCTGGACACGGCCTGCCGCCGTCCGGAGGATCGAGCCGGCCGCCATCTTCGAGTACATGGACGGGGCGGGGGAGCTCTACCTCGCCTACCGCTTCGACCACCTGGACGTGGCGGAGTATGCCTCCGAGGGCCAGGGCGAGATCCTGGTCGAGCTCTACTGGATGCGCTCCTCCGACGACGCCTACGGCCTGCTCTCCGGCGACTGGGGGGGCGAGCCGGTCGCCCTGAAGGCACCCGAGCCGGCACGCGTGCCGAGGGCGCTCTACGGAGCAGGGCTGTTGCGGATCTGGTCGGACGGGCTCTACGTGAGGGTGCTGGCGAGCCGCGAGAGCGAGGCGTCGAAGCGGGCCGTGCTGGCGTTCGGGCGGGTGATCGTGGCCGAACGGGCCGACCCGCCTCCCCCGCGCCTCGCCGCCGCACTGCCGCAGACGGTCGCGGTTGGGTACGCGCTGGGAAGCGACACCGTCTGCTTCCTGCGCTCCCACCTCGTGCTCAACTCGGCCTACTTCGTCAGCCAGCAGAACATCCTCAGCCTGGACCGCACTGTGGACGCGGTCACGGCGCGCTACGGCAGGCGCTCTCCCGACCCGGCGCGGCGGCCCGTGCGGCTGATGCTGGTCCGCTACCCGGACCCCGAGGTGGCCCGCAGCGCCCTCGCGCGCTTCCGCGAGGCCTATCTCCCCGAGACCCGCTCCGACCCGAGCGCGGCCATCTCGGCCCTGGCGCGCATCGAGGACGGCTGGGCGGGCTACCGTATGGCCGGACGCGGCCTGGCGATCGTCTTCGAGGCCCCCGACCGCGAGGAGGCGGCCACGTTTCTCGCTGCTGGAGTGCAGACCCTCGAGAATCTGGAGGCTCCCGATGGATGAGAAGCGTGGTGTGTTGACACGGCGCGACTTCGTGCGCGCGACGACAGGTGCGGCCGTCGGCACCTCGCTTTTCGGGGTGAGCTGGGCGGGGCAAGCCGGGCGCATCCCGCGACCGGCGCGGGTGGTCCTGGTGCGCGACCAACAGGTGCTCGACGGTGCCCACCGGGTCGACGTTGGCGTCCTCAGGCGGATGCTCGCCGAGACCGTCACCCGGGTGACCGGCGAGAAGAACGCCCGGGACGCCTGGCGCTCGCTGGTGAAGCCCGAGGACGCCGTCGGTCTGGTGCCCACCGACCATCTCAACCCCACCCATGGCGAGGTCGTGGCCGCGGTCCGGGCGGCGCTCGTGGAGGCCGGGATCCCGGAGGGCCGCATCACCCTCGCCCAGAGGGGACCCGAGAAGGCCGAGGCCTGCACCGCGCTGATCGCGCTGCCCGCCCTCAAGGCGCACTGGCTCACCGGCATCGGGACGGTGCTGAAGAACTACATCACATACTCCGGGCATCCGTCCCGCTACCACGGCGAGAACAACGACCGTCTGGGGGAGATCTGGCTTCTCCCCAACGTCAAGGGCAAGACGAGGCTCGTGCTGGTGGACGCGCTGCGCCCGCTGTGCGACAAGGGGCCGCAGGCGGACCCGCGCTACATGTGGGACTACGACGGGGTGATCGGGGGCACCGACCCGGTGGCGGTGGAAGCCGTGTGCCTCAAGATCCTCACCGCCAAGCGCGAGGCGATCAAAGGCGAGCCCTGGCCGCTCTCGCCCCCGCCGCTGTGCGTGGCGATGGCGGACAAGCGCTACGGCCTGGGCACCAGCAAGCTCGAGGAGATCACCATCGAACGTGCCGGCTGGTCCGAGGGTGTGCTGCTGTAGTCGAGAGTAGGAAACATCCCAGGAACCGGCGGCGAAGGAGGGCCTAGCGTGTTCTTGTTTCCCCTGCGGGACGGCCTTGTTGTGCCGGTGCCGCGGGTGGCCAAGAGTGCTGCCTTGCGGGTCCCCGCCCGCCGTGACCGGCAGCCCACAAGGAACGGGTCGGACAAGGGGCTCACGATTTGTTGCTGTGACGCGTTTATGGACTGACAAGGCCTTGGTCAGGGCAGCAGGACCGTGGAGCCGGTGGTCTTGCGGCCTTCGAGGTCGCGGTGCGCCCGCGCAGCCTCCGCCAGTGGGTAGCTCTGGTTGATCTCGATCCTCACCACGCCCGAGCGGACGACGTCGAAGAGCTCGTTGGCCGTGGCGAGCAGGTCCTCGCGGCGGGCCGTGTAGGTCATCAGCGTCGGCCGGGTCAGGAACAGCGAGCCCTTGGCCGACAGCACCGCCGGCGCGAACGGCGCCACCGGCCCCGAGCTGTTGCCGTAGGACACCATCATCCCGAGCGGCTGCAGGCAATCCAGCGACCCGTCCCAGCTGTCCTTGCCTATCGAGTCGTAGACGACCCGCACGCCGCGTCCACCGGTCAGCTCCTTGACCCTGGTAACGAAGCTCTCGCGACTGGTGACGATGGGATGGTCGCACCCGTGCGATCGTGCGACCGCCGCCTTTTCGTCGGTCGAGACCGTTCCGATGACCGTCGCCCCTAGGTGCTTCGCCCACTGGCAGAGGATCAGCCCGACACCGCCGGCGGCCGCGTGCACCAGGACCACGTCCCCGGCGGCGACCGGGCACGTGCGGCGGAGAAGGTACTGGGCGGTCATCCCCTTGAGCATCATCGCCGCGGCCGTCCGATCGTCGACCTCTCGCGGGAGCGGCACCAGGCGGTCGGCGCGAATCAGGCGCGCCTGCGCGTACGCACCGGGGACGCCAGCGTACGCGACCCGGTCCCCGGGTTTGACCTCGCGCACGCCAGGTCCGACCTCCTCCACGACCCCCGCCGCCTCCGAGCCCAGCACCGCGGGAAGCGCGAGAGGGTAGAGGCCGGAGCGGTGGTAGGTGTCCAGGAAGTTGAGCCCCGCGGCGCTCTGGCGCACGCGCGCCTCGCCCTGGGCGGGGCGGCCGACCTCGATCTCCTCCCAGCGCAGCACCTCGGGGCCACCGGTTTCGTGAATGCGGATTGCCATCGTCATGATCGTCACCTCACACGCGGTTCAACGCGACCACCTCGCGCCCGCGTTCCCACGATGCAGGACCTCCTCTTCACGCCGGTGGCAGCGGGCCCGCCACCCGAAGCGCGCCGGCCAGCAGCGCGAACCTCGCGCGCCCGGAGGCGTAGGTCTCCCCGTCCACGTCGAAGACCGGCAGAGGTGCCAGCGGCTCAAGGACCACCTCCCTGGCGCGGATGTGGCGCACGGGGCGGGCGTGAATGTGCTTTCCGAGGTAAACCTGAGGGAGGCGCCGCAGCAGCTCCAATCCAGCCACCTCCCCCACGACCACAAGGTCGAAGAGGCCGTCGGTAACACTCGCCTGGGGGGCGATGCGCATCCCCTTGCCGAAGGTGGTGCCGTTGGCCACCGCCAGCAGGAAGAGCGGCCCCTCGTAGAACGGCGCCCCGTCCGCCTCGACCCGCACCGGGATGCAGCGGTAGCGCCACAGCGCCGCCAGCGTCGCGCACAGGAATGCCGTGCGTCCCCGCCGCGGCATCGCGTTGACCGCCTCGTCCACGAGCCCGCCGATCCCCGCCGAGGCGATGTTGATGAAGAAGAAGCTCCTCGCGTCGGTGTCGCATCGGCCGGCGTCAATCATAACTGGGGGACCGAGCAGCGCTCGCCGCATCGCCTCGTGCGGCTCGCGCGGGATGTGCAGAACGCGGGCGAGGTCGCTGCCGGTACCGGCCGGCAGCACGCCGAGGGTGGCGCCTGCCCCGAGGCCGAGGATCGCGTTTGCCACCAGGTGCGCGGTGCCGTCTCCGCCCACCGCAACCACGCGCTCGCACCCGTCGTCCACTGCTTCCCTCACAATGCGGCGGGAGGCCTCTGGACTAGCGGGGCTCTCGATCCGGATGGGCGCCAGCGCGTCGGCCGAACGCCGCAGCTTCTCCCAGAACGGGCCGGCGCGGCGCCCTCCCGCGGCCGGGTTCACCAGAACCAGTGTCTCGGTCACCGTACCTCCGGTGGCAGCCAGTTCGTCACCGCCCGCTCCAAGCGGGCGAGCTCGGCATTCCAGCGCGCGACGGTCCAACCAGCCGTGCGGCGGAGCAGGGGACGGAGCTTCGGCGCCAGCTCCAGGCATAGCCGCGGCTGCCACATCCCCAGGCGCACGCGCCGCAGCAAAAGGTCTTCCAGGTGCACGACCCCGCCGAAGCGCAGTTGCCAGGCCAGCTCCGCCGCGCACAGATCGACTCCCTCGGCCACCGGCGCGAGCGCCTCCGGCTCCGCTGAGGCCGCGGCCGGGAGCGCCAGCGCGCCCAGCCGCCGCACGAGTCCCCGGGCCACCTCCTCCGCGATTCCCTGGCCCCGGAGGGAACGCACAACCTCGGCCGGGTCTGCCCGCCACGGGAGCGCCACGGCGCCGCTGCGTGACGGGGCGAGCGCCTCCTGCCGCTCCTCGGGGAGCAGCTTCACCGCGGCGTTCACGACCTTCTCGGCGGTGGCGCGGAAGGTGGTGAGCTTGCCGCCTGCCGTCGAGACGAGGCCTCGCTCCTGCCAGACCGCCTCCTCGCGCGAGGCCTCCGAAGGGGTCTCGGCGTGGCTCGAGAGCACCGGCCGCACGCCGGCAAAGGCACCGCTCACGTCGCGCGCCGACAGGCGGGCGACAGGGAAGGCGTGCTGCGCAAAGGCCAGCAGGTAGGCGACCTCTTCTCCGCTCGGCCGTGGATCGTCGAGTGGTCCGGAGTGAAAGAGATCGGTGGTGCCGACGAGTGTCCCCTCGGGGTGCGGCACCGAGAACACCGGCCGGCCGTCGCTCGGCGCGAGCGCGGTCACCGCGAGGTCGAGGGGGAGGCGGTGGCGCGGGAACAGGAGGTGGGAGCCGCGCGACGGGCGCAGGCGCGACCTGCTCGCCCCGGCCATGGCGCGCACCTCGTCCGCCCAGACACCGGTGGCGTTGACGACGACGCCGGCTCGCACCTCCCGGACCGAGCCGCTCTCGAGGTCGCGGATCAGAGCGCCCGCGACGCGGCCATCCGCGTCGCGAACGATCTCCTCGACACGCGCATAGCTCATCGCCGCACCCCCGGCGAGCACGCCCGCCGCGACAACCGACAGCACCAAGCGCGCATCGTCGGCCACCGCGTCGTTGTAGAGCAGGCCGAACTCGAGCCCGCCCTGCGCGAGCGCAGGCACCAGCGCGCTCGCCTCCTTTGCGTCCACCTTCTCGTGGCGGTGGCGCACCGGCGTGAGGTGGTCGTACATAGCGAGCCCGAGGTCCACCTGCCACCCCGGGGTGGCGTCGTGCTCGTACGACGGGTAGAGGAAGCGGACGGGCCAGACGAGGTGCGGGTTGAAGAGCGCCAGCAGGTCGCGCTCCCGGCAGGCGGTGCGGGTGATGCGGAGCTGCATCCGCCGCAGGTAGCGCAGCCCGCCGTGGATGAGCTTGGACGACCGTGATGACGTCCCGCAGCCAAAGTCGCCGCGCTCCACCAGCGCAACCTCGAGGCCGCGCAGCGCCGCGTCGTGGAGAATCCCCGCACCGGTGATGCCGCCCCCGATCACCAGCATGTCCAGGGGCTCCCCCAGTCGTTGCCAGGCCCGCTCGCGCCAGCCCGGAGCGAACATCATGCCTCCCACCCATCCGGTGTCCGATGTCCGGTGTCCGGGGTCCGGGAGAGCAAGACGCCAGGATTCAGGATGCCGCGAGGATCGAGAGCAGCCGCCAGCGCGCGCAGCGCCGCCACGCCTTCGCGCCCGATCTCCCGTTCCAGGTAGGGCGCGTGCATCCTTCCGACCCCGTGGTGGTGCGAGACCGTGCCTCCGGCCGACAGCAGCGCCTCGGTGGCCGCGGCCTTGAGGGCGCCCCACTGGTCAACCTCCCGTCCGCGGCGCAACGGCCAGAGGAACGTGAAGTAGAGCGAGGCGCCGTCGGGGTAGGCGTGCGAGAGGTGGCACAGAACCGCCACCCGGAAGCCTTGCGCCTCGGCGGCACGCTGCATGGATTCCCGCACCGCGCCGTAGACGGCGTCCAGTGACGCCCACGGCGCCGCGGTCTCCAGCGTGTCCGTGCCCCACCCCGCCGAGAGCAGCTCATCCCGCAGGTAGGGATGGCGGAAGCGGTCGGCCCGCCACCGGCGCCACCCGGAACGACCGAGGGCAAGGCCGCCCGCCGCGCGCCAGATCCGCGCGGCGGCGTTGCGGGCGAGCGCTACCTCCTGCGCGTCCCCCGCCCAGCCCAGCAGGAGCAGGCATCCCTGGCGATAGCGCCGCAGACCAAAGACGACACGGGAGGCGCGAGCGGCGAGCGGCGAGAGCCGGGTCAGCGACATCCCGAAGCTGGTCTCGTCCGGATCCGAGAGGCGCACGACCTCCACCGCCACCCCCGCCTGCAGGAGCGCGCGGACGAGTTCCACACCGGCGCCCCAGCCCGGCAGCAGCACGGCCATCCCGTCCTCCATCTCGGGGAGCGGCCGCACCCGCAGCGTCGCCTCGGTGATCACCCCAAGGCGCCCCTCGCTCCCGATGAGCAGCCGCCGCAGCTCCGGCCCGGCCGCCGAGGCGGGTTGCGCTGCCAGCCGCCAGAGGCCTCGCTCGGTCGCGAGCTGCAGCCCGGCGACCAGTCCCTCGATCTTGCCGATGCCGGTGGAGCGCTGCCCTGCCGAGCGGGCGGCCACCCACCCGCCTACGCTGGAGAGCTCGAACGACTGCGGCTCGTGCCCCAGCCGAAGGCCGTGCGGGGCGAGGGTCGCCTCCACCTCGGGGCCGAGGGTGCCCGCCAGGAAACTCGCCAATTGAGACGTCGTATCAATTGATACGATCCCCCGCAGGCGCTCGAGCGCGAGCACCACCGTCGGTCGGCTGTCCCGGCGGACCGTGACGCCGCCCACAACGCTGGTTCCGCCGCCGCGCGGGATCACGGCAACCCCTTCCGCAGAGGCCACCCGCAGCACCTCGACAACCTGCTCGGCGCTCTCCGGGAAGCACACCGCGTCGGGGAACGCTGCGATCTGCCCGGTGCGCAGCGAGACCAGATCGCGGAACGCGTGCCCGCAGACGTGGCGCAGCCGCGCGCCGGGATCCACGGCGGTCGCCACCGGAAAGTCCGGCAGAGCACGGGCCGGCGGCACCACGATCTCGCCCTCACCCACGACTGGCAGAGGCTCGCCCGCCCCGACCCTGGCCGCCAGCCAGGCGCGTACGGACTCCGGCACGGGGAAGCCTTCGCCCGCGAAACCCCACCCGTTCCAGCGACGCTCGCGCCCGGGCATCTCACCTGATGCTAACGCAAAAGATGGCGACCGGGGCCGGTGCAACAATCCAACGACGGCTCGCCCCGCCGGAGGGCGGGGCGAGCGACAGCGGAGGGTCTCATGGGATCCTTCGGCGGGTTTCACCCTCCTCAGGATGGCCGCTCCTGCGGCGGGGTCATTTTGTCTTCACCGGATCCGGGGGCCGCGGCGGAAGCTTCATGGGCTTGTCCTTGATGGCCTTCATGACCTCCGCGACGCCGCGCTCCAGCTGTGGGTCCTTCCCCTGCGCCACCGAGGCAGGATCGTTCTCCACGACGATGTCTGGATCCACCCCGTGCCCCTCGATGATCCACTTCCCGTCCACCGAGCCCATCCCGCCCTGCGGGACGAACGCCTGTCCGCCGTCGAGCAGCGGGCCACGCCCGGAGATCCCCACCACCCCACCCCACGAGCGCTTGCCGATCAACGGCCCCAGCCCCGCCTGGCGGAACATGTACGGGAAGATGTCGCCGTCGGAGGCCGATGTCTCGTTGAGCAGGCACACCATGTGACCGTAGAACACCGTGCCGGGATAGGTCCCGGTGTCCTCGCGCAGGCTGGAGAACGTCGTGCCAAGTAGCTTGCGGTTCAGCCGTTCGATGATCTGTTGCGAGACGCTCCCGCCGCCGTTGGCGCGCACGTCCACGATCAACCCTTCCTTGCGAATCTGCGGGTAGTACCACTTGATGAACTCGGAGATCCCCGGCGCACCCATGTCGGGGATGTGGAGGTAACCGACCCGGCCGTCGGTCATCTTCGCCACCTTCTCGCGGTTCGTGTTCACCCAGTCGAGGTAGATGAGCGAAGCCTCGGAGAAGATCGGCTTGTAGGTGACCCTGCGCGCGCCATCCATCGTGGGCGTGCTGTTGAGCGTCAGCGTCACCGGATCCTTCTTGTTCTTGAGCAGCCGGTAGACGTTGTCGCCGCCCTTGAGATCCTCGCCGTCGATCGCCAAGACGTAGTCGCCGACCCTCGCGTCCACACCGACCTCGGTGAGCGGCGCACGGTACTGCTCCTCCTCGTTCTGGCCCTGGAAGATCCTCACGATACGGAAGCGTCCCACCTTCTCATCGAGCTCGAAGCGGGCGCCGGGCAAGCCGACTCTCGGGCGCTCGGGGGTTTCGTAGTCGCCGCCCTCGATGTACGTGTGGCCCACGTTCAGCTCGGACACCATCTCGCCCAGCACGTAGGTGAGGTCCGCGCGGTGGGCGACGTACGGCAGCAGCGTCGCGTACTGGTCGTGGAGCGCCTTCCAGTCGTAGCCGTGCATGTTGCGCACGTAGAAGAAGTCGCGGTAGCGCCGCCAGACCTCGTTGAAGATCTCCGTCCACTCCTGGGCGGGCACGCGATCCACGTACATGTCCTTGGTCGAGACGGTCTTCTTGTCCTTGGCCTTGGGCTTCGCGTCGTAGAGGTTGTAGCTCTTGCCCTGCTGCACCAGGACCTTGGAGCCATCCGCCGAGAGCGCGTAGTCGGGGGCGTCCTCGACGAGGACGCTCGCCTCCCGGTCCTTCATGGCGAAGATCACGAGGACGGGCTTGGCGTACGATTCGCGCCCGTTGAACGGAGAGCCCCGGCGCACGTAGAGCAGGTACCCCTTGACGGCTGAAACGTTTTCGTAGTTGTCCGCCTCGACCGGCACCCGCGAGACTCGCGCCGCCAGTCCGTCGAAGTCGATTCTGAGCGGCTCGTCTTTCTTTTCGGGTCTGCCCTCCTTCGGCTTCTCCTTCTCGGCCGCGGCGACCTTTTCCTTGTCCGCCTTCTCCTCGTCCTTCTTCTTCTCGCCGATGGCGACCTCGTCGCTCTCCGGCCCGAACGGGTTCTTTGAGTCCTTGCGCAGCGCGAGCGCGAAGATGCCGGTGGTGCGGGCGGCCGCGTAGTTGAACTCCTTGCGGCTGATCATGGGGGCGTACTCCCGGTCCGAGAGGAAGTAGAGATAGTTGCCCTCCGGGTCCCACGCGGGTCCGCGGCTGTTGAAGTACTCGTCGGTGACCCGGTGGAGCTGACCGTCGGCCACGCTCCAGATGTAGAGCGAGCGGAAACCGTTGGGGTTGGAGAGGGAGAACGCCAGGAAGCTGCCCCTGGGGGACCAGGCGTAGTCCTCCAGCAGCCCGCGCGTCTCGCGCGCCACCTGCACGAGCTTCTTGTCGCCGACGCCGACGACGTAGAGCTTGCCGTCCTTGTCCGAGAACGCGATGCGGCTGCCGTCGGGGGACCACTCCGGCGCGTACAGCATGGCCTTGAGGTCCGTGGTGAGCTGCGCCAGGCCGGCGAGGCCGTCCTGGTTGACGAGCCAGACCTGCTCCTCACCGGTGCGGTCGGAGATGAACGCGATCCTGGCGCCGTCCGGCGACCAGCGCGCCCACTTGTCGTGGGCGTTCGACGAGTCGGTGAGGTTGCGGGTGGGACCTTTCTCGATCGGCACCGTGAAGACGTCGCCCCGCGCCACGAAAAGCGCCCTTTCCCCCTTGGGGGCGAGGGCGAACCCCTCGATGTACTTCTCCACCGCGTAGTGCGACGGCCGCATGGCGAGGCCGTCCGTGGGCACCGTGATGGGGATCTTGCGGTCCTGCCTCGTGGTGATGTCGAAGACCTGCAGCTCCCCGTCCAGCTCGTAGACGATGCGCGTGCCGTGATCCGTGGACGGCCAGCGCACGTCCCACTTGGTCGAGTGCGTGAGCTCCTCGGTTTTCTTGCTCGCGAGATCGTACCTGTAGAGGTTGAGCGTGCCGTCGCGGTCGGAGGCGAAGCAGATCGCGTTGCCGACCCACATCGGGTCGCGGTCGGTGCGCGGGTTGTTGGTGATGTTCTCGGACGCCAGGGTCTTGAGGTCGATGATCCAGAGATCCTCGGCCCAACCACCCTGGTAGCGCTTCCATGTGCGGAAGTCACGCATCAGGGGCGAGTAGACCATCTTGCTCATGTCGGGCGAGAAGTCCCCGGCGCCCGAGCTGTACATCGGCAATGGTTTTTCCGGACCGCCCTCCAGCGCCACCGTGTAGAGCCTAGTGCGCGACTCGCCACCCGCGTCCCGCAGCGACCGGAAGACGACCGACTTCCCGTCGCGCGTCCAGCCGTACACCTGGTTGTCCCATCCGCCCCGCGGCGGCAGCGGCCCGCGCGCCGGGTAGAAGGTCAGCTGGCGCGGCACCCCGCCCATCGAGGGGATGACGTAGACCTGCTCATCGCCGTCGTACTGCCCGGTGAACGCGATCCACTTCCCATCGGGCGAGAACTTAGGGAACAGCTCCAGGCCCGGATGGGTGGTGAGCCGGACGGCGGTCCCGCCTCCCGCTGGCGCGACCCAGACGTCGCCGGCGTAGCAGAACGCCACCTTGTCCCCCCAGATGTCGGGGAAGCGCAGCAGCTTGGTCTGGGCACCCGCCGCCGCCGCGCCAAGAACGGTCAACGCGACCAGAACCAGGGTCAAGCCTCTTGTGTTTCGTGTGCGCATGGTCCCTCCGTAGCGCGAACTCTACTCCTGTGCGGCGCCCGTGTGTCCGTCCGGTGCCTCGAGCGGCGCCGTCACGCCGACCACCCACCCTCTCGGGCCGCGCGCTCGGCGAGCAGCAGGCCGATGATGGACTTCGCATCGCGCACCTCGCCGCGCACCATCGCCGCCACCGCCTCCGCCAGAGGCATCGTCACGACCTCGATGCGCTCGTCCGCCTCCGGCCTCGCCTCGCCCACCCGCGCCGCACCCACAGCGAGGAAGCAGTGCATGCGCTCGTCGGTGAAACCAGGCGCCGTGTAGAAGAGGGAGAGCCGGCGCCACTCACGCGCCGCGCACCCGGTCTCCTCGGCGAGCTCCCTCTGCGCGCAGGCGAGCGGGTCCTCGCCCGGGGCGAGCGTGCCCGCGGGTAGCTCGAGCAGCACCTCACCCGCGGCGTAGCGGAACTGCCGCTCCAGCACCACGTGGCCCTCAGTGGTGATCGCCGCGACCACGACCGCCCCGGGGTGGCGCACCACCTCTCTGGTGGCCTCGCCGCCGTCGGTGAAGCGCACGCGGTCCACGTCGAGGCTCACCACCCGCCCCTCGTAGACGCGCCTCCCCTCGATGCGCCTCTCCCGCAGCCTCTCGCTCATGGTGGCTCTCCCCCCGTCACGGCAACGGCAGCACCGCGCGCACGATCCCGAGGAAGTGGCACAGCGAACCCAGCATCACGAAGATGTGGAAGATCTCGTGGAAGCCGAAGACGTGCGGCACGGGGTCCGGGCGCTTGAGCGCGTAGATCACGGCGCCCGCGGTGTAGAACGCCCCACCGAGGAACACCCAGAACACCCCCTCGCGAGAGACGAGGTGCACGAGGGGCCAGATGGCGACGATGACGAGCCACCCCATCGCAAGGTAAACCGCCGTCGTGATCCACCTGGGGGCGTCGATGGCGAGGATGGCAAGGAACATGCCGGCGAGGGCCAGCGCCCACACGGCCGCGAACAGCGACCACCCCCACGGGCCGCGCAGCGGGATCAGGCAGACCGGCGTGTAGGTGCCGGCGATCAGCAGAAAGATGGCGACGTGGTCGAGCTGGCGGAGCACCCTCTTCGCCCGCTCCGACACCGGCAGGAGATGGTAGAGCGAGCTCGCGAGGTAGAGCAGGAAAAGCGAGATCCCGTAGACGATGAAGGCGGCGAGATGCCACCACTTGTGGCGCACAGCAGCCAGCGTGATGAGCACCGTGGCGCCGATCACGGCCACCACGGCAAACACGAGGTGGGTGATCCCCGAAACCGGATCCCACGGGCGCATTCGCTGGGGGCGTTCGACAGCGTTCACGGTCTGGAATTGTACGACTCCGGCCGGTGCGCGGTGCGCCCACGTCCTATACTGGCGCGCGAGAGGAGGGGGCATGGCGGTGCGTGCACTTTCCCTGCTTGGTCTGTCCTGGGGTCTCCTGACGGTCGTCGCGGGCATCGCCCTCGCCAGCACCCCTTCGCGACCGGTGATCCCCCCTGAGGCCGTGCAGATAACGGTCACCCGCCTGGTGGCGGTCCACGGCGAGGCCCAGTCCGCTCGGATACACCGCGGCGTCACCCAGGTGGCCCAGTGCTGGCGGGCGGAGGACGGCGACGCGGCCGCGTTCACGGCTTTTTGCGAGGCGAACTTCCTCGCAGATCCTGCGGCGCAGGCCGCGACCGCCGAACGGCTGGAGCGCGTCCTGGAGCAGGTGGACGGGCACCTCCACGAGGTGCGGAGGGAGCTTCTGACGCCGCTCGATCTGGAAACCGGCCCGGTGATCCCGGTGGACCGTTTCCTGGCCAACCTCGATCTCGCCTCGCACGCCCAGGAGGATCTCTTTGCCTCCAAGGTGGCGTTCCTCGCGCTCCTCAACTTCCAGGTGGTCAGCCTCTCCGAGCGTCTCGCGGCGGGGCCCGGCTGGGATCGAGCGGCCTGGGCGCGTTCGCGCATGATGGACCGCTTCGCCGACCGCGTCCCTCCCGAGGTCGTGCAAGGGGTCACCTTGTCGCTCACCGCAGCCGACCACTACGTCGCCGAATACAACATCCGCATGGACTGTCTGGTCACCACGGACGGGACACGCCTCTTCCCCGACAACCTGCGCCTGATCAGCCACTGGGGGCTGCGGGACGAGCTTGCCTCCCACTACGGGGGGAGCGACGGCCTGGCGAAGCAGCGCACGATCGAGCGCGTCATGGAGCGCATCGTGCGCCAGGAGATCCCGGCCGCCGTCATCGACAACCCGGAGCTGCTCTGGTGCCCCGAGACCAACGAGGTCCGCCCCGCGCCCGGTTCCAAGGCGGCAGCCGCCGGAGCGCTCGCCGACCGCGAACCGGACCGGCGCTATGCCGTGTGGCTTGCCAACTTCCACGCCCTCCGCGCCGTGGATCCCTACACGCCCACGGCGCCAACCGCCATCGCGAGGTCTTTCGAGGAGCAGCGGCAGATCCCCGAACAGGAAGTGGAGGCTCTTCTGGTCTCGGTGCTCGCCTCGCAGGAGGCGAACGACCTCGCCGCCCTCATCCGTGCGCGCCTCGGGCGGCCGCTCGAGCCTTTCGACATCTGGTACTCGGGTTTCAAACCGCGCGGTTCGACCAGCGAGGCCGAGCTGGACCGCGCCGTGGCTGCAAAGTACCCGACGGTCGCCGCGTTTCAGGCCGACGTACCGGGCATCCTCGTCAGGCTGGGCTTCGCTCTCGAGAAGGCCCGCTGGCTCGCCGAGCTCATCGTGGTGGATCCCTCGCGTGGCGCCGGCCATGCGATGGGGGCGGTGCGGCGCGGGGACAGGGCCCACCTGCGGACCCGGATCCCGCAGACCGGGATGAACTACCAGGGGTACAACGTCGCGATCCACGAGCTCGGCCACAACGTGGAGCAGGTCTTCTCGCTCGACGGCATCGACCACTGGTTCCTCTCCGGTGTGCCCAACGCTGCCTTCACGGAGGCGTTCGCGTTCCTGTTCCAGGAGCGGGACCTGGAGCTCCTGGGCCTCGCCCCGGCGGCGGCCGACCTGCAGGCTGAGGCGCTCGGGACGCTGTGGGCCACCTATGAGATCGCCGGCGTCGCGCTGGTGGAGATGAAGGCTTGGCGGTTCCTGTACGCGCACCCCGACGCCACGCCCGCCCAGCTCCGCGAGGCGGTGCTGGCCGCCGCCCGCGAGGTGTGGAACGCCCACTTCGCTGCGCCGTTCGGCATCAGGGACAGCGAGATCCTGGCCATCTACTCACACCCGATCTCGTACCCGCTCTACCTCTCCGACTACCCGCTCGGGCACATCATCTCGTTCCAGCTCGCGGACAAGGTGCGGGGTCCGCAGTTCGGGGCCGAGTTCGAGCGCATGGCCCGCCAGGGCCGCCTTACGCCGGACGCATGGATGAGGGGAGCGGTCGGCGGTCCGATTTCGACCAGGGCGCTGCTGGCCTCCGCGCGCTCCGCGCTGGCGGCCACGAAACGTTAGTGGTTCCAGGACGGGACTCGCGCGGGCACAACGACTTGCGCGCCTTTCCGTGCTACGATATGACCATGAGACTCCGTCACGTCCTCACGGGGACTCACGGGCACGCGGCGCGGCGGCCGGGACACCGCTTGGAGACTCCCTCACGGGCATCATGACCAACGACCCGTTCCCGCTGCGTGGCGCCAGGCCTCTCGGCAACGGGCGCTTCCCCCGCTTCGAGGCGGAGAAGCCCGCCCAGCCGCCGCCCAACCCCGGGCCTGAGCGCCGGCCCCTGCGGATCGTCGCCATCGGGGGTGGCAAGGGCGGGATCGGCAAGAGCCTGGTTTCGGTCACGCTCGGGATCGAACTGGTCCGCCGCGGCCTCAAGGTCGTCCTGGTGGACTGCGACCTGGGGGGTGCCAACCTCCACAGCTTCCTCGGCATCGAGTTCCCCAGGGAGACGCTCTCCGATTTCGTCCTGCGCCGTGTGGAGAGCCTCTCGCAGATCGTCATCAGCACACCGGTGGCGGGGCTGGGGCTGATCTCCGGCGCCCGCAACGCGATCCAGGTCGCAAACCCGCTGCACCAGCAGAAGGTGCGGCTGATGCGGGCGCTCCAGAAGCTGGACGCCGACGTGGCGGTTCTGGACCTGGGCGCCGGCACGCACTACAACATCGTCGACTTCTTCCTCCTTGCCCACCACGGGATCCTCGTGATCGTTCCCGAGCCGACTTCGGTGGAAAACGCCTACCGTTTCCTCAAGGCCGCCTTCCTGCGGCGGGTCAGGGCCATGGACGCGGAGCTCGGTGTCCGGGAGCTGATCCAGGAGGTGATCCAGGTCCGCGGCCAGCGCCCCCTGGTGCCCACCGAGATGGTGAGGGCGGTGATGCAGAGGGACCCCGAGGCCGGCCGGGCGCTCGAGCGCGAGATGGCCTCGTTCAGGCCCCTGCTGCTGGTCAACCAGGTCCGGGAGCCCAAGGATCTCGCCCTGGGTGAGGGGATGTGCGCGGCCTCGCGCCGGCTCTTCGGGCTCGAGCTGACCTACCTCGGCCACCTGCGCCACTACGACCAGGTGTGGAGGGCGGTGCGGGCCCACCAGCCGGTGCTCTTCGAGAAGCTGGGGAAGTCGTTCGCGCTCGACCTCGCCGCGGTGGCCGGGCGGTTGCTCGACCTGCCCGCGCCCGCGGAACTTGCCCCGTGAAACGCTTCGAGGACATGAGCCCCTGGGAGATCCTCGGCCTCAAGCCGGGCACGTCCGCCCTGGAAGTTCGCCACGCGTATGAGAAGCTCTACGCCTCGCTGGCGCCCGGTTCGCTCGCCCTCTACTCCCTCGCCGAACAGGACGAGCAGCGCGTCCTCCAGCAGCGGATCCGAGTCGCCTACTTGACGCTGATGCACGAGCTCACGGGGATGGAGTACCCCCTCACGCCGGAGCCGTCCCATCCACACCCGGAGCCCGGCTCCGAGCCTCCGACGGAGGAACCCCTTGCGGAGCCTGACGCGGGTGCACCGCCCCAAGAAGCTTCAGCACCTCCGGCCGTCGAGTACACCGGGGAACAGCTGCGAAAGGTGCGCGAAGGGCTCGGCCTCACCCTGGCCGCGATCGCCCAGCGCACTCGCATCCGGCAGCGGCAGCTCGCGAGCATCGAGGCGGAGGAGTTCGGAGATCTCCCCGAGCGGGTGTTCGTGCGCGGCTTCGTGATGTCCTACGCGCGCGAGCTCCACCTCGACCCCGAGTTGGTCTGGGCGACCTACGGAAAGCGCTGGGAAGCGGCCAAGAAAAGCTAGCGCCAGCTACCACCCGCAGGCGTGGCCAGCGTTCTGCCGGTCCAGCCACGTCAGGAGCGGCGCGTAGTAGTCCAGGATCGCGCTGGCGTCCATCTGGCGCTGCCCCGTGAGGACCTCCAGCGCGTCCGGCCACGGGCGGCTGGCCCCCATCTCCATCATGGCCGCCAGACGCCGCCCCGCCTCCTGATTGCCGTAGATCGAGCAGCGGTGTAGCGGCCCCGGCACGCCCGCCGCCCGGCAGAGCGCGCGGTGGAACTGGAACTGCAGGATCGTGGCGAGGAAGTAACGGGTGTAGGGCACGTTGGCCGCCACGTGGTACTTGGCGCCCGGGTCGAAGTCGGTCTCGTTGCGCGCCACCGGGGGCGAGACGCCCTGGATCTTCTCCCGCAGCTCCCACCACGTCGCGTTGTACCTCTCCGGCGGCACCGCGCCCGAGAACACCTTCCAGCGCCACTGGTCCACCAGCATGCCGAAGGGGAGGAACGCCACCTTGTCCAGGGCGCTGTTCAGGAGCAAGCCGATGTCCCGGGCCGGGTCGGGCTCCCGGTCGATGAGGCCGATGCTCTTCAGGTAGGCCGGCGTGGTCGAGAGCGCAAGGGTGTCGCCGAGCGCCTCGTGGAAGCCGTCGTTGGCGCTGTCGCGGAAGAGCGGCGGCTGTCCGTCATAGGCGCGCTGGTAGAAGTTGTGGCCGAGCTCGTGGTGGACGGTCACGAAGTCCTCGGCGTTGATCTCGATGCACATCTTCAGGCGCAGGTC
The DNA here is from genome assembly GCA_963754345.1 of Thermoanaerobaculaceae bacterium. GTDB lineage: Bacteria > Acidobacteriota > Thermoanaerobaculia > Thermoanaerobaculales > Thermoanaerobaculaceae > RBG-13-68-16. The sequence continues at coordinate 286,207 of CAVWFZ010000021.1, forward strand.
CTCCACCCAGTCGATGTCCCAAGCGCTCGCATGGCAGACCACTTGGCGGTCACGAGGCTTGGTCAACATCGAGCGCTGCCAGAACGTCTCCGGCAGCGGCGCGAAGCCGAGCGAAGTGAAGAAGCGTTCCCCGGTGCGCACCATCCTGGGCGGGTCGTACCCCGCGGCCTTCAGGCGCGCCGTCAGGTCAAACCCCGAGTCGGCGCCGGCGGGGGCGACCAGCGGGTAGATGTTGGTCCAGCTCTGGGCCCACATGTCGCCGAGCAGGTGCGCGGGGATCGGTTTCCCCTCAGGCACCAGGGCGGCGCCGTAGCTCTTCGCGAGGCTCGAGCGCACGTAACAGTGGAGCGAGTCGTAGAGCGGCTTGACCTGGCTCCACAGGCGCTCAACCTCGCGCGCAAAGCCGTCGGGCGGCATATCGTACTTGGAGCGCCACATCGCGCCCATGTCGGCAAACCCCAACTGCCGGGCGCCTTTGTCCCCGAGCTCCACGTAGCGGGTGAACTCGGCGCGCATCGGCCTCCCGACGGCGTGCCAGCCGCGCCAGAGTTCCTGCAGTTGCTTCGGGTCGCGGCTCGCCGCCATGATGCGGGAGATCTCCTGCAGGTCCATGCAGGGCGTCCCGCCGCCCGGGCAGTACGTTCCCTTGCCGTAGGCGCCCTCCATGGCGGCCACGATCCGGGTAAGCTCGGCGTTCTCCTTCGGGTCCGCGGGCGCGGGCAGCGTGAGCGAGAGCTTCAGAAGCTCGAGCTTGCGCGCGAGCACGGGGGGCAGCGCAAGGCCGTCGAAGCGGACGGCCTGTGCGGCCAGCTCCACGGTCGCGGCGATCCTGCGAGCGTTGGCCCGCGCCGAGAGGATCTCGGTGTCGTCGGTGATGAAGGTGGACTGCACCCAGCTGGCGCGCTCCGCCTCGATCCACAGCTCGAGGAGGCGCACCTCGGCGGTGGCGACGAACGCCTCCGCCTCCGCGACCGTGGGCGGGCTGCCCGCCGGCGGCGGGCCGGCCGCGCGTGACCGGGCCGGGTGCATGAGGGCCAGCATCAGCACGATCACCAGGGTGTGCAGGGCGCGCGGTGGCTTGGGCATATCTTCCTCCGGGTGCGGGTCGGGTCGCGACGCAGGGAGTATAGGCCTCTGCCTGGTCTGGATGAGGGGGGTTTGCAGAATCGAGTGAGGGGCATTAAACTATAACCGAATGGCGATTGAGTGATGGACTGAACTCCATCACTCGTGGCGGACCGGATCCGACCGGAAGCCACTGTCCAGGAGGCATCATGGCAGTCAAGGAACTGACGGAAAAGAACTTCAACGAGACGGGCGACACGGTCCTGGTGGATTTCTGGGCGTCGTGGTGCGGCCCGTGCCGGGCCTTCAAGCCGATCTTCGAGGCGGCTGCCGAGGCCCACCCCGAGCTCACCTTCACCTCCAGCAACACCGAGGAGCAGCAAGAGCTGGCGGCGGCGTTCGGTATCCGCTCGATCCCGACCCTCATGGTGTTCCGCGAGAAGGTCCTGCTCTTCGCGCAGCCCGGCATGCTGCCGGCCGAGGCGCTGGAGGACCTGATCGGCAAGGTGAAGGGGCTCGACATGGCGCAGGTGCGCGCCGAGGTAGCCAAGCAGCAGGCGACCGCGACCGCCTGAGCTCCCCCGGAGGTTTGCTCTTTTCGATCTCCTCTTGACGGCATGATTTGCGGGCCTGTAGCGTTGGCCTGGCCAGGGGCTTCGAAGCTCCGGGAGGTTGTCGAGCCGATGGAGGTTGCTGCCCGTCGTACGAGCGTTGCGGTCCGGGTCGACCACGTCCAGGTGGGGGGCGGTGCACCCGTGGTTGTGCAGTCCATGACCTCCACCGACACCGTCGACGTCGAGGCAACTGCCGCGCAGTGCTTGGAGCTCGCGCAGGCCGGCTCGGAGCTGGTGCGTATCACGGTCAACGTACCGGAGGCCGCGCGCGCGGTCCCGGAGATCCGCATGCGCCTCGACGCCGCCGGCTGCGACGTGCCGCTGATCGGCGATTTCCACTACAACGGCCACGTGCTCCTGCGGGAGTTCCCCGGGTGTGCCCGCGCACTCGCCAAGTACCGCATCAACCCCGGCAACGTGGGCCACGGGGCCAGGCGGGACGAGCAGTTCGCGACTATCTGCAGGATCGCGGTGGACAACGGCAAGCCCGTCCGCGTCGGCGTCAACGCTGGCTCCCTCAACCAGGAGCTGGTAACCGCCGCCATGGCCGAGGACACCAACCGCAACCTGGGTAAGAGCTCCGGGCAGATCATCGGCGAGTGCATGATCCTCTCCGCGCTGTCCTCGACCGAGCTGGCGCTCGCCTCCGGGCTCCACACCGACCAGATCGTGATCTCCTGCAAGCTCTCGCAACCCCGGGAACTGATCGCGGTCTACCGCGAGCTGGCCACCAGGACCGAGCAACCCCTCCACCTCGGCCTCACCGAGGCCGGCATGGGGATCAAGGGGTTGGTGTGGTCGGCCTCCGCGATCGGGGTCCTCCTCCAGGAGGGGATCGGAGACACCATCCGGGTCTCGCTCACGCCGCGCCCCGGGGGCGACCGGCGCGACGAGGTCATCGCCGCCTGCGAGCTGCTGCAGGCGCTGGGCTTGCGCTCGTTCGCCCCCTCGGTGACGGCGTGCCCGGGGTGCGGACGTACCACCTCCACGACGTTCCAGGAGCTGGCGGAGCGCGTCCAGTCCTACGTGCGGGAGAAGATGCCCGAGTGGAAGCGGCAGTACGACGGGGTGGAGACCATGCGGCTGGCGGTGATGGGTTGCATCGTCAACGGCCCCGGGGAGTCGAGGGCGGCCAACATCGGCATCTCGCTCCCCGGCACCGGCGAGTCGCCCGCCTGCCCGGTCTACGTGGACGGCCAGAAGTTCACCACCCTGAAGGGCACGTACGAGGAGCTTGCGACCGCCTTCCGTACCCTCGTCGACGACTACGTCGCCACCACGTACCCCCGCCGCACCGCCTGACGCCACGTACCCGGCACCGTAGTTCTGAGTCGGCACGCAGGGAGTGCGGCTCGGGTACCATGGGCGCCGGAGGGATCCCATGACGCGCACCCCCGTAGCCGCTGCCCTTCTGTGCGCCGCACCGCTGCTGGCCGGCCCCCCGCCGTTCGAGGCGAGCTTCGTCGACGCCACCATGCGGGTGGACACCTACCACGCCGGCAACGCCAGCGAGGAGATCGTCACCCTCGACGAGGTCTACCGGCAAGGGACCTGGGCCGGCAGCCGGACGCACCTCCTCGACCCGTTCCAGACCGGCCGCTACGTCGCCAAGGTCTACGACGCGGCCTCCGGCACGCTCCTCTTCTCGAAGGGCTACGACAGCTACTTCGGGGAGTACCGCACCACGGCTCCTGCCGAGAAGGGGGCGCGCCGGACCTACAGCGAGTCGGTGTTGATCCCCTACCCGAGGGCTAAGGTTCGCCTCGCCATCGAGGTACGGCAGGGAAACGGCTCGCTCAAGGAGATCTTCAGCGCCCCGATTGACCCGGGGGCGGTCACGATCATGCGCAAGCCCCTGGATGGCGGCGTGAAGGTCATCGAGGACGTCACGAGCGGGGACCCCCACACGAAGGTCGACGTGGCGATCCTCGCCGAGGGCTACACCGCGTCCGAGGAGGGGAAGTTCCGCGCGGACCTTGCGCGCTTCGTGAAGGTCTTCTTCAACCAGGAGCCGTACGCGAGCCGCAAGGGCAGCTTCAACGTCTACGGGGTGTTCAAGGCCTCGCAGGACAGCGGGTGCGACGAGCCGAGCTGGGGCTCCTACAAGAACACGGCCCTGGGTGCGAGCTTCGATGCCCTCGGCTCGGAGCGTTACCTGTTGACCGAGGAGAACCGGCGCCTGCGCGACCTCGCGGCCCACGTCCCCTATGACGCGCTGCTCGTGATGGTCAACTCGCCGCGCTACGGCGGCGGCGGGATCTACAACCTGTACTGTTCCTTCACGTCCGACAACTTCTGGTCCGAGTACGTCTTCCTGCACGAGTTCGGCCACACCTTCGGGGGTCTGGCCGACGAGTACTACACCTCCTCGGTGGCCTACAGCGAGTTCTTCCCCAAGGGCGTCGAGCCCACCGCCCCCAACGTGACGGCGTTCCTGGACCCGGCCAACCTCAAGTGGAAGGCGCTGCTCACGCCCGGGACCGCGATGCCGACGCCATGGGAGAAGAAGGACTTCGACGCCATGGACATCGCCTACCAGAAGGTGCGCGAGGAGCTCAACGGCAAGATCGCGGTGGCCAAGCGCGCAGGCGCCCCGCGCGCGGAGGTCGAGAAACTGCAGGAGGAGTCCGACCGGCTCTCTCGCGAACACGCGAAGAAGGTGGACGCCTATCTGGCGGGCTCGAAGTTCGTGGGGAAGGTCGGGGCGTTCGAGGGGGCCGGGTACTCCTCCACGGGGCTCTACCGGCCGATGCTCGACTGCATCATGTTCAGCAAGGGCGCCAAGCCGTTCTGCAAGGTCTGCCAACAGGCAATCGTTCAGGTCATCCAGTTCTACGGCGAGTAGCCTTCCCCGCCTCCCCCGGAGCGGGTGTGGCCCCGGGCGCCGCACAGGCCAGAGATTGCGTCTGCGTGTATGATGGAAGGTGAAGAGGCTGGGACGGTTGCGCGTACTCGGGCGCGCCGACCGACGGGGAAGGCAGGAAGCCATGGACGACCCCTCGCCCCCCTCATCACTCGAGCGCGGGGGCAGTGAAGCCGACGGCCCGGAGCCGGCCCTCGAGCCGAGCCCGAAGCCGGCGCCGAGCGCCGACTCGAGTGAAGCCAGGCCGGGGAGGAGTGCGGCCGGCCGCGACGCCGGCGACGCGCTGCAGGCGATTGCGCACACCGCGCGGTCCTTCATCCTCTACGAGCCCTCCAACGAAAAGATCCACGATTTCCTCGAGGACGCGCGCAGAAGCGTCTACAACTACCTCGGCAGCTATGGGGAGCTGCGCATGGAGATGCGCCCGTGGGAGATCGTGGTGGGCGGCGAGGTGATCTACTCGGACCACGACCGCGAGCACTCCCTGGCGTTCCGCCTGTACCGCGACGGCGTGCGCACCCTCGTGATCGCCCCCGACCTCGACTGGAACGAGCTGATCTGCCTCATCGGCATCCTCTCCGTCCGGTACAAGGGGTTTCGGACCCAGGAGGACGACGTCGTCACGCTCTTGTGGAGGGCCGACTTCAAGCACATCGAGTACACGGCGGTGGAGGGTGTGGTCGCCAGCGAGGATGACGCCAGTGAGACGCCCGAGGCGGTGGGCGCCCTGGCGGGCCCGCGCACCAGCATGCAGGCGATGATCTTCAATGCGCCCTACGCCTTCAACTACCCGTGGCCGAACTTCACCGAGCGCGCACACGTGGCGTACCGCCAGGTGCCGGCCACCTTGCTGGCACGCTTCGCCGACGAGGACAGCACCGAGGTGGTCCCGCGCGAGTGTCTGGCGCTGGTCAAGGAGCTGCTCGCGGGCCTGGCGGATCCCAACGATCCCCTGACCCTCGAGGATGTCATCCCGGCGCTCCAGGAGACCGCCGGCTTCCTCGTGGGCGAGCACCGTCTCGCGGAGCTGGTGGAGATGATGCGCGCGGTGCAGCGCCTGGGTTCAGTCGACGAGGGCGCGCGCAAGAGGCTCTTTGCCGCGTGCGCCGACGAGGGGGTCGTGCGCCGTCACCTCCTCGCGCTCCCGGCCGATGTGCAGCAGGTGCCGCCCGCGCTCCTGGAGCTGCTCAACCTCACCCCCGGTGACCACCTGGCCACTCTCCTCCAGCTGTTCGCCAACCCCTCCCACCACGCCTCACCGATCGTCAGGCAGCTCCTGGAGGGTCAGGTGCGCGGGCAGGCCTCGCGCATCGCCGACCACGTGAGCGATCTCGAGGGCAAGGCCGCCATCGAGCTGTTCCGTGTGGCGGCCAAGGCCGATCCCGCGGGTGCGGTGGACGTGGCCATCGCATTCCTGGGCCGACCCGACGAGGATCTCCACCTCGAGGCGCTCAGGTTCCTCGATCAGGTCCCCTACGGGGCAAAGATTGGGCGCGCGCTGGTGGGGGCCCTCGGCCTGGCGACCCCTGCGGTGCGGGTCCGGGTCTTTGCGCTGCTGGGCCGTCATCACGAGCGGCGCGCCTTCGAACCGCTGGTCGAGCTGGTCACGCGCAGTGCCGCCGCCGATCTCACCATCGCCGAAGCGAAGGCGGCCGGCGAGGCATTGGCCTGCCTCGACCCGGAGCGGGCGCGCCCGGTCTTTCGCGACTGGGTCCGCCCACCCGGGTTGCGGCGCCTCGCACCCGGACAGGCCCTCCTGCGCTGGGCGGCGGTGAGCGGCCTGGCCTTCCTGCCCGGAGGCGAGACCGAAGAGCTGCTGGAGTGGCTGTCCCACCACGCGAGCGACGATCTTGCCCACCGCTGCACCACGGTGCTGGAGCAGCTGCGGAGCCAGGAGAAGGCACCCCGTGTCTGACCTCATCGCGCTGGCTCAGGAGCAGCTCGGCAAGACGCTGGACCGGGCCCGCGCCGAGGAGGACCGCGAGCTGGCCTTCCGGGTGCGCGAGCTCGGCGCCCAGTCGGCGCACCTTCTCAACGGCCTGTTCCACATGGCGCGCACCCACGCCCTCAACAACGTCGCTTTCGATGTGCCGTTGAGGGATTTTGGCATCGCGCTCCGCCAGCTCCTGGACATCCTGGGCCCGGTGAGCCTGCAGTGCGTGGAGGACCAGGTCTATGTCAACGACCTGCGGATCCGCTTCGAGAAGCTCATCGAGAAGTCGATCACGCTCGGGGAGGACCTGCGGCGCCACAACACGGGCGGACTGACCTTCAACGCCCCGCTCGAGGACGGCGAGATCCGCACGCTGATCCGCGTCTTCTCCGCCCCGCCGGACCCCACAGACCCGAGGGGGGCACTGCAGTCGGAGCTGATCTCCGCTGGGACGAGCTCCATCCAGGTGCACCCCCCGTTCAGGTACCGCGTGACCGGCGAGGAGCATGAGAGTGCCGCACGCGAGTTCTGCGAGGTCTACCAGGCAAGCGCCACCACCGTGGCCAGCGTGTTTGCTTCCCTGGGCTCCGACCGCCTTCCCAGCCCCCTGCCGGTGCGCCGCCTGGTTCAGCAGATCATCGACGCGGCGAAAACAGGTGACGCCGTCGATCTGGCCAAGGAAACGGAGGAGACACTTCCCCCCTTCGCCCGGCACACCCTCATGGTGACGAACCTCGCCCTCCTGATCGGCAGGGCCGCAGGCCTCTCCGACGCCTCCCTGGCCGACCTCGGGGTGTCCGCGGTCTTCCATGATGTGGGTTTCTGCATGAGTGAGGACGGTTTCACGGTCCCGTTCGAGCGCCACACGCGGGCGGGCCTGCGGGTATTGCTGCGTCAGCGCGGCTTCCACAGGGCCAAGTTGCGAAGGCTGCTGGCGGTGATGCAGCACCATTACGACCTCCACGACGGGCGAGGGTCGCCGGTGCTCCACGCCCGCATCGTCCACATCGCCGACGACTACGACACCCTCACCCGCTACCGCCCGGCGCAGGGCCCGGTCCTCTCGACCCCGGACTGTCTGGCCCGCATGGCGGCCCAGGCCGGCAAGGCATACGACCCGCTGCTGCTGCAGCTCTTCTGCAACATCATGGGACGCTTTCCACCCGGTGCGATCCTCACCCTGGCCGACGGGCGCGTGGTTCTCTCGGTTTCCACGGTGCGCACCCCGGAGACCTTCGACAAGCCGCTGTGCAAGGTGATCCGGAACCCGGACGGCTCCACTCCGGACGGCAAGGAGTTCCTCGACCTTGCACAGGGCGGAAGGGTCGTGAAGATCCTCCACCCCAGGGCGTGACGCCCTTGGCCAGCGGCTCGGGAGGTGCTACAAGAGTTGGAGGAGCGGGGTGCCCCGCTCCGCAGCAACGGAGGCGTTACGCCCATGGATCGGTTTGCCGGCAGGGTCGTCTTCATCACCGGGGCGTCGTCGGGGATCGGTGCTGGCCTCGCCCGCGAGTTTGCGCGCCAGGGGGCAGGCGTCGCCCTGCTGGGGCGGCGCGCCGAGAGGTTGCGCGCACTGGCGGCCGAGATCCGCGCAGATGGAGGGCACGCCCTCGCCATCCCCTGTGACGTGACGCGGGAGGGTGATCTCGAGCGCGCCGTGGCGCTCACGGTCGCCGGCCTAGGGCCCATCCAGGTGGTGATGGCCAACGCGGGCTTCGGGGTCGCCGCGCCTTTCGCCAAGCTGCGTCTCGACGACTACCGGCGCCAGTTCGAGACCAACGTGTTCGGCGTACTGCGCACCGTCTACGCGACTCTCGACGAGCTGATGCGGTCCCGCGGAACACTCGTGATCATCGGGAGCGTGGCCGGCTATATCTCGACCCCCGGCTCCTCGCCCTACGCGATGAGCAAGTACGCCGTGCGGGCCTTCGCCGAGGCACTGCGCAGCGAGCTGGCGCCCCAGGGAGTCGCCGTCGTGCTCATCACGCCGGGCTTCGTGGAGAGCGAGATTCGGCGCGTGGACAACCGCGGAAGGCTCCACCCCGACGCTCCCGACCCCGTCCCGGCTCGGCTACGGATGCCCACCGTGCGCGCCGCTCGCCAGATCGTGCGGGCCACCGCACGGCGCCGGCGCGAGAAGATCATCACGCTCCACGGCAAGCTTGCCGTTTTTCTGCAGCACCACTGCCCGTGGCTGGTCCACCGCTTGACCCGGCGCGGTCGCATGTCCCGCCGCGAGCCCGCCTAGCCCACGCTCAGCGAAGGGCGACGATGTAGACGGTGGGGCCCGCCCGACTGAGCGTGATCTCCGTGGGCCCGCCCCTGTCCTTTGCCACGGCCAGGACCATCGCCGCTTCCGCGGTGCCGCGGCACGACGTGTCAAACGTCGCGAGCGCACCCTTCCGCCAGAGCGCAATCGTGTTGGTGAAACCCTCCGATTTGGGCGACAGCGCCGCACCGGCCTGGCTGATGGCCTTGGCCTTGGGCGCGATCCTCTCCAGGGCAGCCTCGTCGTCCGGCGTGCGGATGGCCGGGTAGATCACCAGCACGTACGGCATGGTGTCGGGTGGCTGGTACTTGACCGTCAGTTCAGTCTGCCCCGAGCTCTTGAGCCGCTTGGCGCCGTCCACGATCACGGCCGTGACCTTGCCGGAATCTTCGGCACCACACGCCGAAAGGAGGGGAACGGTGGCGAGCAGCACGTTTGAGGCGATGGACCAAAACCTGTGAGTCATGGCTCCCCCAAGGACAGACGTCGTTGGCGCCAGTGTAGCCGCAAGACAGCACTGGAAGTCAAGCGTCCGCCAGGCCGCCGTTATTCCCCGATGATCTTGATCAGTACCCGCTTCGGGCGACGGCCGTTGAACTCCCCGTAGAACACCTGCTCCCAGGGGCCGAAGTCAAGCGCGCCACCGGTGATGGCGATCACCACCTCGCGGCCCATCACCTGTCGCTTGTGGTGGGCGTCCCCGTTGTCCTCGCCGGTCCGGTTGTGGTGGTAGGCCTGCGGCGAGGGGTCGTAGGGCGCGAGCTTCTCGAGCCAGCGTTTATAGTCCTCGTGGAGACCCGTCTCGTCATCGTTGATGAAGACGCTCGCGGTGATGTGCATGGCGTTGACCAGGCACAGGCCCTCCTGCACCCCGCTTTCTCGGACGGCCTCGTGCACCCTCCCCGTGATGTTGACGAACTCCATCCGGGCCGCAACGTTCATCGTCAGGTAGCGGGTCAGTGACCTCATGGCATCCCTCCGCCGATGTGTGCACCGCCATGACTACCCGAGTCGGACGCTCGGCGCAACCCTTGAAAGCACCGGGAGACACGATGCGGCCGGCCCGAGGGCCGGCCGCACATACCGATTCGGGTGCTCAGTCCACAACCTTGGCCGTCGCGACCAGGAAGAGCGTGCCTCCCGAGCCGTCCACCGTTGCCTTGCCGACCACCACCTTCTGCCCCTCGCGGATGTCGATGTCCGTGCGAAGTGACAGCGAGTTGTAGTTGACGCTGTCGATCTTGCCGTCCCCGGCCTTGGTCACGATCGGCACGCGAAGCCTGAGATCGAGCCGCCCAAGGCGGACCACCTTGCCCCGCTCATCGGCGCTCACCGCGACCATCCCGAACTCGATCGTGTAGAACGTCGGCTGGCTGGCTTGCACCGAGCTCCTTATCACTCCCTCCGTCCTGCTGCCCTCACTTCCGTCGCGGGTCCGAATCGCGGCGGTCTCGAGCAGCGAAAGGTTGGCAAGCCCGAAGATTCCCTTGACCTGCTTTGCGACGCCGTCCAAGTCGGCTGGCAGGGCTCCACCTTCCCCGGCCTGCTTGGAGCCGACCAGGAGGTAGAACGTCAGCTCGACGTTGGGCACTGTCCGGGGCGCCACGTCGAGCTTTCTCACGGTGTCCTCGACCGCCGGGGCCAGGTCCTTCGGACCCGTCCACATGACCAGCCTCATCGAACGATTCGCGTTGGCTGTACCCGAGAACATCGTGAGGGCCTGATACACGCCATCCACCTCCGTGTTCTTGAGCTGGAAGACCTTGGTGACCCAGCCGTCCGGGTACATCTTGACGGTGTGCCCCTGGTTTTCCTTCGGAGAGGGTGCGGGCGCCGGCTTGGCCTCGGGCTTTTCCTGGGCGTCCGCCCGCTGCGGCGCCCACGTGCACGTGGCGAGGGAGACCACCAACGCCACGACGAGTCGTCCCCACAAAGAGCGTCCTGTCATTTGTTCATCCTTTCTGTTGGTCCACCAACCAGTAGATGACGACGGCAGGGTCGTCGGTGAGAAGCTTGATGACGAGCGCTTCGGCAGGCGCCTCTCGCTGCGCGGGCCGCTGCGATTGCGCAACAGCATGCCTCGCCGGCGGCGACCCTTTCCCAGCCCTTATCACCGTGTCCTGTGTCGATGCCGGGCCTTTTCCGCGACCACGTCCCAACCCTGAGGGTGGGACTGCAGCCGCCAGGCTCGTGGCTTGCGGTACGTTCGGCGAAGACCCAGGGCGGGGTGCGGCTGCCGTCAAAGTTCTGGAGGTGTCCGCGGCGCGCCTCATCACCAGCACGCCCGCCGCCGCGAACACCACCAGCGCGGCGGCCAGGGCGGTGGCCCAGCGCAGCCGCACAGGGAGCAGTCGCCCCGCCCGCCGGGCCAGCAACGCTTCGTTGCGGACGAGCACGACGAGGTGCTCGCGCATGGCGGCGAGAGCTGCCGTGTCGGCCGGCGTGTCTGCCGCCTCGAACACCAGCGCGCGGTCCGCACGCAGCCGTTCGGCCAGAATCCGGCACCGTTCGCACCCCGCCACGTGCGCCGCGATCCACGCCGCCCGGCGGGCGGACAGCTCCCCGCCGACCCACAGCGCCACCCCCCGTTCGAGCCGTGCGCAGGTCATGGGCGCTCCCCCTGCAGCGCGGCCAGAGCCGACCGCAGCTTGAGCCGGGCGCGGCTCACGTGCGAGCGCACCGTGACCTCCATGCAGCCGAGGACCCGCGCCACCTCGCCGGTCGAGAGCCCCTCGATGTCGCGCAACACCAGCGCCTCGCGCTCCTTCTCCGAAAGCACGGCAAGGGCGACGCACACCATGCGAACCCGGTCGGCCGCGTCGACCCTGCTCTCCTGCTCCCCCTGTTCGGCAAGGAGTGCCGGACGGACGTCCGAGAGATCCACCCACGCGACACCTCTCTTGCGCTGGACGTCGCGGCAGACGTTGACCACCAAGCGGTAGAGCCACGGCCCGAACTCCCGCCGTGGGTCAAAGCGATCGAGGTAGCGAAAGACGCGGAGGAAAGCCTCCTGGGCGGCGTCACGGGCGTCCTCGCGGTCGCCGAGCAGCGCCTGCGCAGTCCGCAGCACCCTGTGCTCGTGCCACGCCACGAGCCGCTCGAACGCCGCGAGGTCTCCGCGGCGAGCGCGCTCCACCGTCTCCGCAACCCCGCCGGCCTCCGGATCCAGGGAGCGTTCCAGCTCAGGCAGGGCCATCGTTCCAGGTCTCGCATCCACGTTCGCACGGGTTCATGCCCACGGCGCCCTTTCACCTCGTACTACTCGGCCACACGCCAAAGCGTTGAGGGCATCTCGCGCCTGCCCGCGAAAGGGCCCGCTCCCAACGCGCCCTCGCCGCTTGCCAGCGAACAACACCAAATCTATATTCGAGCGATGGGGAGGCGCTGATGAGAAAGGCACACGTGGTGCCGTTGCTGCTCGGGTTTGCCATCGGTGTGGTCGCCGGCGTGGCGGCCTCGTCGGGGAACAAGGTGGCCCCGATGATGTACGCGGGCAAGAGCCCCAAGGAAGCGGCGCTCGAGCTGCTGCCGGTGGCACTCAAGCAGGCGGGCAAGGGCAGCTGGGAGAACATCGCGGTCGGGCGTGTCTACTACCTAATGGGGGACAAGGCCGAGGGGCAGGCGATCTTCGACCGTGTCGTCGCCACCAAGGTGAAGAAAGACGACTGGATGCGGATGGGCCGCGTCTACGTCGAGGCCAAGGAGTGGGACAAAGCCAAGGCCGCGTTCGACAAGGCAGTCGCCCTCGATCCCAAGGACGAGGGCAACCTGGTCGAGATCGGCGCCTGGTACAACCTCAATGGGGATCGTGCCACGGCCGAGGAGCTGTTCACACGAGCGTTCACCTCGAAGGCCGACGAGGTTTGGCTCACGGTCAACGTGGCCGGCTCCTACGTGGGGGTGAAGCCGCAGTAGCCGCACCGCTCACGCGGCCAGCTCGTCGCTCACGACCCTGCCGTCCTGGACTCGCACCACGCGGGGCGTGCGTGTAGCGATCGCGGGGTCGTGGGTGATCAACACCAGCGTGTGGCCCTTCTTCCAGAGCTCCTCGAACATCCCGATGATGTCGCGGCCCGAGGTCGTGTCGAGGTTTCCGGTTGGCTCATCGGCGAGGATGATGTCCGGCTCGCAGGCCAGCGCCCGGGCGATTGCCACGCGCTGCATCTGACCGCCGGAGAGCTCGACCGGACGGTGCAGCATGCGGTCGGCCAGACCGACCTGCTCGAAGAGGTAATGCACGCGCTCACGCCGCTCCCGTGCGGACGTGCCCTTGAACAGCAGGGGCATCTCCACGTTCTCGTAGGCGGACAGCTGCGGTAGTAGGTTGAAGTTCTGGAACACGAACCCGATGCGCCGGTTGCGGATCTCCGCCAGCCTGTCGATCGTCAAACCTGCCACCTGCTCCCCGCGCAGGCGGTACGAGCCATCCGTGGCCGTGTCGAGACAGCCGATGATGTTCATCAGGGTGGACTTCCCCGAGCCGGAGGGGCCCACGATCGCAAGGAACTCGTTCTCCCCCACAGCTAGATCCACCCCACAGAGCGCCTCCACCTTGATCGCCCCGGTGTCGTAGACCTTGCGGATCCCGGAGAGCGCGATGATGGTTCCGTTTGCATCCCTGTCGTGGGTGCCGTTCTTGCCGTTTCTGCCGTTGCCGAACATCGTCGCCCCCTCACTCGAACCGCAACGCTTCGGCGGGCTGCACCGAGACCGCGCGCCGCGCCGGGAAGTACCCCGCCAACAAGCCGATCAACCCCAGGAGCGTGACCGTGGTGATCGCGATGGGGAGCGAGATCGTGGGTGTCCCGAGGAACTCCATTGCCTCGCTCTTCGCCCGCGCCTGCACCACCGCCAGGATCTGCACGATGGCGACGCCAACACCGATGCCCACAACCCCACCCGCAAACGTCAGCGCCAGCGACTCGAGCACGATGGCGCCCGTGATATAGAGGCGACGGGCTCCAAGCGCCATCTGGACACCGATCTCGCGCGTCCGGTGGGTGACGGCTGCGAACATGATGTTGGCGACCCCGACACCGCCGATGATCAGCGTCAGGCCCCCGATGACGCCGAGAAAGATCTCGATCCCTATCATCATCTTGTCGAAGACCTTGGCATTTTCGATCGTGTCCCAGAAGTAGAGCGCGCGGGTGTCTGCGGGGTCGAAGCGGTACTTGCCGCCGAGGACCTCCATGAGGCGGCGCTTGGCCACCTGCGAGAGATCGTCCTTGACCGGCTTGTAAATGAAGTTGGACAGGTACCGGCGGCCGAACATAGCCTCGAACGTCGAAAGCGGGATCGTCGCGCGGTCGCTGTCAGGGCCGCCGTACATCCCCATCTGTCGCTTCTTCTGGAGCACACCGATGACGGTGAACGGCATGTCGGCCACGAGCAACGTCTTTCCCACCGGGTCCTCCGCCCCGAACAGGTCCTTGGCGAGCTCGTTTCCCAGGAACACGACCCGGCGCTTGAGCTGCTGGTCGAGCTCGTCGATGTAGCGGCCACCAGGCTGTGGGTATGTGGCGCGCAGCTCGCCATACGCGGGGTGCACCCCGACGACTCGTTTGTTGAGGGCAGTTCGCCCGTTGACGAGCTGTACGTTCCAGTTGTGCATCTCGCCCGAGGCCGCTGCAATTTCCGGCACGCTCTTGAGGACGAGCTCGACATCGTCCGGGATGAGCCGGATCGGCCGCCCGGCAGGGAGCCCCGCATATGCCTTCTCGGTCTCTCCCATCCAGAGGATGACGAGGCTCTCTCCGAGGCCGTGCTGCCCCTGTTGCAGGCTACGCTTGAGCCCTTCACCGAACGACAGCAGCAGGAGGATCGCAATGGTGCCCCAGGCGATGGCGGTCACGGTGAGGACCATCCGCTTGCGCTGGATCTTGGCGGCGCTGCGAAAGAGACGGACGATGAGCCTCGCGGTCAGCATCGCTACAGCCTCAGAGCCTCGACGGGGTTCAGGCGCGCCGCCGTGCGCGCCGGGAAGTAGCCGGCCAGGAAAGCGATGAGCCCCAGGACCACGGTGGTGATGACCGCGACCTGGAAGGAGATCATCGGAGTTCCCACGTATTCGTCGAGGCTAGACGGAAACGCCGCGCACACTCCCAGGGAGATGGCGAATCCGATGGAACCGCCCATCAGGGTGAGGAGCCCCGTCTCGAAGAGGAACTGGGTAATGATGCTGCGCTGCCTGGCCCCGAGGGCCATCTTGACCCCGATCTCCTTGGTGCGCTCCTCCACCACCACATTCATGATGTTGGATACTCCGATCCCGGCCACCACGAGGGTGAGCACCCCCATCACGCCGAGGAAGAGGCGGAAGCCCAGCATGAACGACCGCATGAACTTCTCGTTCTCGGTGACGTCCCACATCCGCACGGCCTCATGATCGGTGGGGTCGAAACGGTGAAGCTTGGCCAGCGTGGCGATCACCTTGTCCTTGGCGGTTTCCACGGTTTCAGCGTCACCCACCTGAAGGACGAAGTTGCCGTACTCCTCCTGGCCGTACACCGCTCGGAAGGTGGTGGCCGGCATCGAGGCGCGGTCCGTGTCGCGCCCCTGGTAGCTGGAATCTTGCTCCTTCTTCTGCATCACCCCGACCACGAGGAACGGCATCCCGTTGATGGTGACGTACTGGCCCACCGCGTCGGCGTCGCCGAAAAGGTCGTGCTTGAGCCCGTCGCCCAGGAACACCACCCGGCGCCGTTCGTCCATGTCCAGGTCGTCGATGTACCGGCCCCCGGCCTGCGGGATCAGGTTGCGCATCGCGGCGAAGATCGGGCTTGCGCCCGTCACCCCGGGGACGATGACCTTGCGCCCCACCTTGAACTTCTTGTTGCCGGTGCTGTACTCGCCGGAGATCGCGGTCAGACCGGGCACCTCACGTTTGAGCGCGGCAATGTCGTCGTCCTTGACGACGATCTTGCGGTTGCGCGGCAGCCCCTCCCAGGCCTTGGACGTGCGAGCTGGCCAGCAGATCACGATGTTTTCCCCGAGCCCGCGGATGTTCTTGATAAGCCGCGCTTGCAGCCCCTCACCGAAGGCGAGCAAGAGCGTCACCGCGGTCGTTCCCCACACGAGGCCGAACATCGTGAGGGCGGCGCGCAGTTTCTGGCTCCTGAGATCGCGCAGGAACTGGCGGAGGTAGTTCTTCCAGCCCACGGGTCAATGCTCCAGGTTGTCCAGCGCCAGGTCGCGAGAACTGCTGGTCTGCCGAACGCGTGAATCGGGATGATCTTCCGGCGCGCCCGCGCGCACCAAGGCCCCAGCAGTGCCATGGGATCCCTCGCTGCGCTCGGGATGATGAATCGACGCGCCCGCGCGCCGATTCATCACTTGATTTCCTTCGGCGGGCGTTGCACAACCTGGTCGCCTTCCGCGAGACCGGCGACGATTTCCAGTTTCAGGCCATCTGACAGGCCTGTCTTGATCTCCTTCTTGGACGGCTGGCCGCCCGAGGCGGGGCCAGGGATTTCAACGAGAGCCTTCTCCTTGTCGAAGGTGACCAAGCGCTCCGGGAGCAGCAGCACGTTAGCCTTCTCCTGGATGATCACGTCGGCGTTGGCCGAGTAGCCGGCACGCAGCGTGATCCCCTCGCTCTTCTCGATGACCGCCTCAACGTCGAACAGGGTGGTCCCTTCCTTCTCCGTCGCCTTTGGGGCGATCCGTGTGAGCCGTCCTGTGACCTTGGCGTCCGGCAACGCCCCGATCTTGATGCGCACCGGCATCCCCTCCTTCAGCTTGCCGACGTCGATCTCATCCACGGTGCCCTTGAACATGAGGGTGCCCATGTCGGCGATGGTCATGAGCGGTGTGCCCGCCTGGTAGGAAGTCAGCGGCACCACAGGATCGCCGGGGTTGACGTGCCGCCTGAGCACCGTGCCCGCCGTCGGGGCGCGGATCACCGAGTCCACCCCTCCCTTGGCCCGGCTGATCTTGCCCTCCTTGGTTAGCGCCAGGCGCTCGCGCGCCAGGTCGAGCTGGATCCTCGCCTGGTCGTACGCCTGCTTGGAGGCGTCGAAGGCTTCCTTGGACAGGATCCCTTCCTTCCAGAGCGTGCTGTTGCGCTCGAAGTCGGCGCTCGCCTTGGCGAAGGCGACCTCGGCGAGCTGGACCCCGCGCTCCACCTCGTTGAGCTCCAGGGGGGTGGGGTCGGGCGTGATGGCGAAGAGCGACTGGCCGACCTCCACGCGGTCCCCGACCTCGGCGAAGCACTGCTTGACGATCCCCGAGATCTGCGACTTCACCTGGATCTCCTGCTCCGGCACGATCTGGCCCGTGGCCAGCGCCTTGTCGGTGATCGTCCCGCGCTCCACCTTCACGAGGGTGAAACCGTTCTTGGAGGCGCTGGTCCCCTTGCTGGCCTGCACGGCGCCGAAACCGACGCCTCCGAGCACCACGACCGGTATTACGACCTTGAGCCACCTCTTCATGACCGCTCCCGTGCCCGGGCCGTGGGGGTTGGAACGGCTCCGGGTCAGACACCTTTACCTACGAGCCGGCTGGAGTTTCGGTTCTCCGGCCCCGGAGCGCGCGATCTCCGCGGCCGACCCGCTGCAACTCGTACCATGTCTCTTTAGATGTCGGCCGGACGCAAAAGGTTGCAATGGCGAGCCATTCAGGATGCCCCGCCCGCGGCTGACGTCGTGCGATGCCGCTCTGCTACCATCCGCCGATGCCCGCAGCCGCAGGGTCGCTCCGGCGGCCGGGCGCACGAGGTGAACCCGCCATGGCCAACGCGACGACCACACTCGCACACGAGAAACCAGCCCCACCCAAGGCCTTCCGCTGGGCCGTGTTGGTTCTCATCTCCCTGGCGATGTTCGGCAACTACTACGTTTACGACTCCATCAGCCCGCTCGCCGACGTCCTCAAGGCACAGCTCGGCTTCTCCGATGCCAACATCGGGCTCCTCAACGCGATCTACAGCATCCCCAACGTCTTCATGGTGCTGATCGGGGGGTTCCTCATCGACCGCATCGGCACCCGCAGGGCGACGCTGCTGTTCGGCGTAGTGTGCTTCCTGGGCGCGGTGATCACCGTGGTGAGCGGCACGCTGGCCGTGATGGCGGCAGGTCGTCTGGTCTTCGGCCTGGGCGCCGAGTCGCTCATCGTCGCGGTCACGACGGCTATCGCCAAGTGGTTCCGCGGCAAGGAGCTCTCGTTTGCCTTCGGGATGAACCTGACGATCGCCCGCCTCGGCTCCTTCGCGGCCCTCAACGCCCCGACCTGGGCGGCGGCGGCCTACGGCAAGTGGCAGTGGCCGCTGCTGATCAGCGTCGGCATGGCGACCTTCTGCATCACCGGGCCGATCCTCTACTGGCTTCTCGACGTTCGCGCCGAGAGGCGGTTCTCGCTCGGAGCAGCCGGTGGCACCGACAAGGTCGTCTTCGCCGACCTCTTCAAGTTCGGTGTGTCCTACTGGTATGTGGTTGCATTGTGCATCACATTTTACTCGGCGATCTTCCCCTTCCAGACGTTTGCGGTGAAGTTCTTCATCGAGGCACACGGCGCTTCGCGCGAGTTCGGAGGCTTTCTTTCTAGCCTGCTTACCCTGTTCGCCATGATCTGCACCCCGCTCTTCGGCCTGCTCGTCGACAAGGTCGCCAGGCGGGCGCTTTTCATGATGTTCGGATCCCTGCTGCTGATCCCGGTTTACCTCACGATGGCGTACACCCACGTCCCACTGCTCGTGCCGATGGCCATCATGGGTGTCGCCTTCTCCCTCATCCCCGCGGTGATGTGGCCGTCCGTGGCCTACATCGTCGACCAGTCGAAGCTGGGTACCGCGTACGGCCTGATGACGATGATCCAGAACATCGGCCTGGCCGGCTTCAACCTTCTCATCGGCTGGGCCAACGATCACTGGGTGGCGAGCGCCGTCAACCCTGCCGGGTACCGGCCCGGCATGTGGATGTTCTCCTGCCTGGGCTTCCTCGCCCTGTCGTTCGCCTTCCTCTTGCACCGCAGGGAGACGGGTCCTCACGCCCACGGCCTCGAGACCATCAAGGCGTCCGGGAAGGCCTCCGCATCCTAGGAGGCTGTCCGGGCAAACGACGAAAGCGAGAATTCTGAGGGCGCCGGATGGCAAGGAAGCCGAGCGAAAAGCCCGGAGGCGTAGCCAGAGCTACGTTGAGGACTTTTCGCGACGGCTGACACAGCCAGCCGGATGCCATCGGGATTCGCAGCCGGAGTTCTACTCGGACAGGATCCTAGCACCGCAAGGCCGCTCCCCTGGCCCGCTCGGGCCGGGACGGCTGCGACGGTTCCGCCTCGCCGAGCATCTAAGGGGGCGTGGCACAGGAGATCACGGCACACGCGCACGCGACGGTGAACCTTGTGGAGCCTGCGACCGTATTGCACCTCGGGGACTCTTTGGGAGATCGGCCGAGACAACTCTTTGCCGTGACGGTGGACGACCTCCTCGTGGCGCGCGCCAGGAAAGGCGACCTTGCGGCCCTCGAGAAGCTCTACCGCTCCTTCGAGAGGCCTGTCTACACGCTCGCCCGCCGGCTCACCCGCACGCCCCACGACGCGGAGGATGTGCTGCAGGAGACGTTCCTCGAGGTCGTGCGCAGCATCCGGCACTTCCGAGGCGAGGGCTCGCTGGCCGGATGGATCCGCAGGGTGGCGGCGAGCAAGGCACTCATGAGGCTGCGGCGGGAGGGCGCGCGGCCACCCGAGCAGGAGCTCTCCGACGAGCTTGCCGATTCGCTTGCCGCCGGACACTCCCCCGCCGAGCCGGCGGCCGCCGCAGACCGGGTTGACCTGGAGGCCGCCCTCGGGCGGCTTTCGGAGAGCGCGCGTGCGGTGCTCTGGCTGCACGACGTCGAGGGGTACAGCCACGAGGAGATCGGGGTGATGGCGGGAAAAACCCCGAGCTTCTCCAAATCGCAGCTCGCGCGGGCCCACGCACGCCTGCGCGCCCTGCTCGCCCCCGGTGCCGGGGAGGAGCCATGCACCTGAGTATCGATGACCTGCTTTCGGTGCGGGACGGCGAGGCGAGCGCCGAAGCCGCCGCGCATGCGGCTTCCTGTCCGGAGTGCATAGCCGAGCTGGCACGCCTGCGGAGGGTGCGCGACGAGCTGGCGGCTCTTCCCGGCCAAGCCCCGGAGCACGACCTCTGGCCGGCGCTGCGCGAGGCCGCCTCGGCGCGCCAGCAGCACCACCGCTGGGTCCAGGCCGGGTGGGCTGCGGCGGCTGTCGCGGTGGTATTCACGCTGGTCATGGGGGTGCGCGGCGGCCTGGAGGCCTGGCAGGAGACCCAGCTCGCCCACAAGACCAGGGCACTGGTGGCGGAGTCGCAGAAGCTCGAGCAGACGCTGCGGACCGTCGAGGGCGGTGGCCGTGTGGTGAGTGGACGTACGGCCTCCACCATCGCGCACCTCCAGGACCGGATCGCACTCATCGACACCGAAATCAACCGTGCGGGGGGCGCTCGCGTCTCCTCGCAGGACGTCCTGAAGCTCTGGCAGGAACGGGTGCAGCTGCTGGACACACTGGTCAACGTCCAGGCCACCCGAACCGCCTACGTCGGGTTGTGAAGGAAGGGAGACGAGACATGAACACCAGGACATTGCTCACAGGGTTGATCGCGCTTCTGCTGGCCGTGCCGCTGGCCGCCCAGGAGAGCCCCACCGACACTGACAAGGCGCGGCGCGAGGCCGAGGCGCAGATGAAGAAGGCCGAGCAGCAAATGCGCCAGGCGGAGCAGCAGATGCGCGACGCCGAGCGGGTGATGCGCGAGGCGGCGAGACGAATGGCGATAGCCGACGTCGACAAGCACATCTCGAAGATCAACCGCAAGGTCGTGGTTTTCGGCGACCGCGCGCGCCTCGGTCTGGTCCTGCGCCCGGACCGGAACCCGAAGATCGACCCCGTCGGGGCCTACGTGGAAGGACTCACGCCCGGCAGCCCCGCCGAGGAGGCCGGCCTGCAGCCCGGCGACATCATCACCAAGTTCAACGGGGAGGTGCTCGCCTCGGCCAAGACGGAGGCGGACGAGGAGGATGAGTCGGCGCCGACCGCGAGGCTGATGGAGCTGGCCCGGGGACTCAAGGAGGGCGACAAGGTGACGCTGGAGTACAGGCGCGGGGAGGGGACCCGCACCGTCACGGTCACCGCCTGCAGGCCGGTCGGATCCTCCGTCAAGGTCGTCACGGGGCCCGAGATCGGCAGAATCGAGATCCCGGAGATCCCCGACATCGAGGTGCCCGACATCGATCTGGACATTTTCTCGGTGGGCCGCCCCTGGCGGGACGTCGAGCTGGTGGCGCTGAATCCAGAGCTGGGCGAGTACTTCGGCGCTCCCGAGGGGATCCTCGTCGTCTCCGCCCCGAAGGACGGCACCCTGAAGCTCAAGGGTGGCGACGTGATCCTCAGGATCGGCGATCGTTCCCCCACGACTCCGGCGCAGGCGATGCGCATCCTGCGCTCCTACGAGCCGGGCGAGAACGTCGCCCTGCAGGTGATGCGCAAGCGCGAGAAGGTCGTGCTGTCCGTTCAGATGCCGGCGCACAGAGGGGGGTCGTCCCACGGCGGGCGTGCGCCCGCCCCGTACGCAGCCCCGCCGCAACCACCACAACCCGCGCAGCCGCCGCAGCCCGCGCAGCCCGCGCCTCCGGCTCCACCCTCGGCCGATCTGTAGAAGCGGCTTGCAGAGGCATCGAGCGCTCGCGGGCCAACAACCCGCGAGCGCTTCTGTTGGTGACAGTAGTTATCAGTGTTTCCAAGAGAAAGGTTTCAAAGAGAATGCCATCATTGAGCCCGCAGCTCGCCGCTGCCTACGAAGCATCGGGTGCATTGGGTGGGGGTTCTCTACCCGCCGGAGTCGCGGCCGGCCAATCACTCCGGAGCCTGCGGGCACCGAACGCGCTGGCCGGCGTGGGGAAATGGCGGCGCGGCTTCACGCCGCCGGACGAGCGAGCCGGGATTCACTCCCGGCGAGCGGGGGGCGCGGGGGTCGAGAGCGCCGGTCGGGTGGGCGGAGCCGCGCGGGACCCCCGCAGCAGATAGCTCAGCCGCAGCGGCTGGGGAGTCGCAAGGCCGCACGCATGGCCAGCTGCAACTCCGGCAAAATTCACACCTCGACGGGCAGGTCCTTCTCCTTGGCGTACTGCTCCCACTCCTCCTCGAACATGACCGACGACATGTCCTTCATGCGGTCCAGGAACACGATGCCGTCAAGGTGGTCGAACTCGTGCTGGACGACGCGGGCGTGGAACCCCTGGGCCTCGTAGGCCACCGGGTTGCCCTCGGTGTCGAAAGCCTGGACGCCCACCGCTGGGTAT
Source organism: Thermoanaerobaculaceae bacterium (assembly GCA_963754345.1). Lineage (GTDB taxonomy): Bacteria > Acidobacteriota > Thermoanaerobaculia > Thermoanaerobaculales > Thermoanaerobaculaceae > RBG-13-68-16. The sequence continues at coordinate 308,240 of CAVWFZ010000021.1, forward strand.
CGCGGTACCATCCCGCGCAGGCCGGGCAGCGAGAGGCACCCCTCCCAGCCCATCTCGGTGGGCTCGCCGAGCAGCGTGAGCGTGGGGTTGACCAGCACCCGGGGCGACACCTCGTCGCGCTCTCCCTCGCCGGGGAGGTAGTAGGCGAAGACGCGCAGCGCAACACCCACCTGGGGCGCCGCGAGCCCGACCCCGTTGTCCTCAAACATGGTACGGAGGAGGTCACGCCCGAGGTCGCGGACGACACGCGTGCCGAACCGTTCTTTGGGAACCTCCTGGGCGTGCTCGCGCAGGACGGGGTGGCCCAGCCGCACGACCGTGCGGTGCCGGCCGTCCATCGGGCGAGTACTCACCTTCTCCCCCGTACCTGGCGACCGTTCACGCTTCTCAGTCTACCGAGAACGAGTGGCCGCAGCCGCAGGAGCGCACCGCATTGGGGTTCTCCACCACGAAGCCGGAGCCGCGCAGGTCCTCCACGAAATCCACCGTGGCACCCATAAGGTACTGCGCAGACATCGGATCCACCAGCACGCGGACCCCGCCCGCCTCAACCACCGTGTCGCCTTCCTGCAGCTCGTCGAAGGTGAAGCCATACTGAAAACCGGAGCAGCCGCCGCCCTGGACGAAGATGCGCAGCTCCTTGCCCTTCGCCTCAGGCATCTCGCCCGCGTAGAAGCGGACCTTCTCGGCGGCCTTGTCCGTCATGGTGATCATGTTTGCCCTCCAGGGGCACACCCGCCCCTACCTCGAAAAACCGGCTCCCAGTAGCAAGCTATTCCACGTACTAGGCCCCGTGCTCGGCGAGCCAGCGCTCCGCCTCGATGGCCGCCATGCAGCCGCTCCCGGCGGCGGTGACCGCTTGCCGGAAGACGTGATCCTGCACGTCGCCGCAGGCGAATACGCCCTCGACCGAGGTGCGCGTCGAGTCGGGCCCGGTGACGATGTAGCCCACCTCGTCCCGGTCCAGCTGTCCGGCGAACCGCTCCGTGTTGGGCTTGTGGCCGATGGCCATGAACACGCCCTGGGTCGGCAGCGTGCTCCTTTCGTGGGTGCGGACATCCTCCAGGACCACCGCCGTGATGCCCTTCTCCTTCGAGCCCACGACCTCCGCCACCGTCGTGTTCCACACGAACGCGATCTTGGGGTTGGCCTTTGCGCGCTCCTGCATGATGCGCGAGGCGCGCAGCTCGCCCCGGCGGTGCACCACGGTGACCTTGGTGGCGAAGCGCGTCAGGAACGTGGCCTCCTCCATGGCGGTGTCGCCCCCGCCCACCACCACGACTTCCCGCTCCTTGAAGAAGAAGCCGTCACAGGTCGCGCACGCCGAGACGCCGTATCCCATGAGTTCCTTCTCACCGGGGATCCCGAGCAGCCGCGCCGAGGCCCCGGTGGCAATGATGAGCGCATCGCAGGTCGCAACCCCGTGCTCCCCGGTTGTCACCCGGAACGGCTGCACCGAAAGGTCGACGGCCTCGGCCGTGTCGAAGATGGCGGTGGTGCCGAAGCGCTCCGCCTGGGCGCGCATCTTGGTCATCAGCTCGGGGCCTAGGATGCCCTCCGGGAAACCCGGGTAGTTCTCGACATCCGTGGTGATCGTGAGCTGCCCCCCCGGCTGCATCCCGTCGATGACCAAAGGTCCGAGCTGGGCGCGGGAGGCGTACAGGGCGGCCGTCAGCCCGGCCGGGCCCGAGCCCAGGACAATGACACGGTAGTGCTTCTTTTCCATTGGTTTGACTCCTCCGAGCGGCGCTCCCGATCCGGAAGGAGGGGGCCCCGCAGCACCAAGGCACGCGATTCTACCAGGGCCGTCAAAGCCTGACGCGGTCCCGGCGGCGGCCGCGGAAGACCACCACCTCCGAGATCCCCGCAGCCCGGGCGCTCGCCGCGAGGTCCCCGAAGGCGAGGCCGACCTCGGCCGGGGCGTGGGCATCGGAGGAGAGCACGAAGCTCACCCTGGAGTCGGCCAGCTCGCGGACAAGCTCGGGGCTGGGGTAGTCCTCGCCCACCGGCTTGCGCCGGCCTGCCGAGGAGAGCTCCACCGCGCACCCCGAGGCGGCCACGGCCGACACCACCTCACTCTGGCGGCCGCCAAACGGCTGCGTAGCCAGGAAGCCGAACTTCTTGGGCAGGTCCAGGTGCGAGAGCACGTCGAAGAGGCCCGATCCTGCGGCGCCGATCAGCAACTCGGCGTAACGCGCCCAGATCCGGTCCACCTCCGCCTGACCCTGGCGGTAGCGCACCACCGAGGATGGGGCGTCCAGCACCCAGCCGTCCAGCCAGTGAACCGAGCCCAGCACAACGTCGAAGGGGTAGGTTCCGAGGAGGCGGCTCAGCGCCTCCTCCTGCCCCGGAATGTAGTCCGCCTCGAGGCCGAGCAGCACCTCGATCCGCCCCCGGTAGCGCTCCGCCAGGGCGAGCACGTCCTCCACGTACCGCGGAAGCTCCTCGGGAGCCATTGCGAGCATTGGGTCGTGCTGCTCGCGCGGCAGCCAGTAGAACGGCGCGTGCTCGGTTACGCCGATCGCATCGAGGCCGCGGGCAATCGCGGCCTCGACGAACGCCTCGTCGGAGCCGCCGGCGTGACCGCAGCGTGCCGTGTGCGTGTGGGTGTCGCAGGGAAAACGAACCGGGGTCCGGGGTCCGGGGCCCGGAAAGACGAGAACGGGCTGCGTCCCTGCGAGTCGTCGGGAGGTTTCGTCATTCCCGGTTACACCTGGCAGATCTCGGCCAGGATCGCCTCGGCGGCGGCGGCGGGGTCAGTCGCCGCCGTGATCGGACGCCCGACCACGAGGAGGTCGGCCCCGGCTGCGATCGCCTCGTGCGGGGTAGCCACCCGGCGCTGGTCTCCGGCCGCCTCCCCCGCCGGGCGCACCCCGGGGGTCACCAGCAGGAAACCGGGGCCGAACGCGGCTCGCAACCGCGCCGCCTCCCGGGGCGAGCACACGACCCCGCTGCAGCCGCACGACTTCGCAAGGCTCGCCCAGGCCGACACACGACCGGCAGCGCCCCCCGGGATTCCGAGCGAATCGAGGGCCGCGTCGTCCAGGCTGGTAAGCACCGTAACCGCCAGCACCGCGGGTGGCCTCGCGGCGGACGCGGCGCCCGTAACCGCCGCTCGCAGCATGGCCTCGCCCCCCGAGGCATGCACCGTCAGCATCGCCACCTCAAGGCGTGCGGCGTTGCGGGCGGCCCGTTCGACCGTGTTTGGGATGTCGTGGAGCTTGAGGTCCAGGAAAACCGGCACGCCGAGTCCGCTGATCTCCCGCACGAGGCCGGGACCGTGGGCGGTGAACGCCTCCAGCCCCACCTTGACCACCCCCACGCGCCCCTCCAGCGCCCGCACCAGGCGCAGGATCTCTTCCCTCTCCGAGGTGTCGAGGGCCACCGCCAGCCGCCGCACCGCATCCATCCGCCTCAAGGCCACTGCAGCTCCCCGATGAGCGACGAGACTTCCGCGATACCCTGCTCCGCGCAGAAGCACTCGAGCTCCGCTAGGATCCGGAGCGGGGCGGTCGGGTCGCGGAAGGTCGCGGTTCCGACCTGCACCGCGCTGGCCCCCGCGAGCAGGAACTCCGCCGCGTCGCGTCCCGACTCGACACCGCCGATACCCACCAGCGGCACTTCCGGGAGCGCCTCGTGCACCTCCCACACCATGCGGAGGGCGATCGGCTTGATGGCCGGGCCCGAGAGCCCGCCGCACCCCCTGGCGAGGACCGGCCGGCGCGCGGCGGCGTCAATGGCCATGGCGCGCAACGTGTTGATCAACGTAAGGGCATCCGCGCCCCCCGCCACCGCGGCCCTCGCCGTCGCGACGAGGTTGGGTGCGTTGGGGGAGAGCTTGACCCAGAGCGGCCGATCCGTCGCCGACCGGCACATCCGGGTGAGGCACTCGAGTAGCACGGGGTCGTGCCCGAACTCCATCCCGCCCGCGGTCACGTTGGGGCAGGAGACGTTCAGTTCGTACGCGGCGATCCCGTCCTCACGCTCACACCGCTCCATGACCTCCAGGTACTCCTCCATGCGCTCGCCGAACACGTTGACCGCCACGACCGCGCCGCGCTCGCGCAGCGTCGGCAGCACCTCGCGGCAGAAAGCCTCCACGCCGATGTTCTGCAGGCCGATCGCGTTGATCATGCCGGCGGCGGTCTCGACGATCCGGGGTGTGGGGCTGCCCCGCCGCGGGTGGGGCGAGAGACCCTTCGTGACCACCGCGCCCAGCCTCTCAGGCGGGCAGAACTCGACGAGATCGAGGCCGTACCCGAAGGTGCCGGAGGCTGCCATGATCGGGTTGATCAGCGTGAGGCTGCCTACCCTGGTGGCGGTGCTGACGCTCACAGCCACCACCTCGCCGCCAGACGCTCGGCGCTGAACACCGGCCCTTCCCTGCAGGAGGGCACCACGCGCCCGTCCGCCAACTCCACGACGCAGCCCAGGCACACGCCGACGCCGCACGCCATTGCCTCTTCGAGGGAGAGCTCCACCTCGAGGCCCCGCCGTCGCCCGAGCTTCGCCATTGCGGCCAGCATCGGGTTGGGGCCGCAGGCAAGGGCACGGGCGTACGGCCGGCCCGTCTCGAGGCGGCAGTCCAGCACATCGGTGACGAATCCCTTCTCGCCCCGGCTGCCGTCGTCGGTCGCCAGCACCAGCTCGCCGCCCACCGCCGCCACCGCCCTGCCGCAGCGCTCCACCTCGAGAAGCTCCGGCTCGCTGACCGCGCCGAGATAGAGGTCGAAGGTCGCGCCCCTGGCCGCCAGCACCTCGGCTGCGAAGAGCACCGGGGGAAGGCCGATCCCTCCGGCCACCAGTGCCAGAGGGCCGCCGCCGGATGCGAGCGTGAAGCCCTTCCCCAGGGGAGCCAGGAGACGCAGCTCCGCGCCGACGGCGGTGTGCCTCAACTGCGCGGTGCCGCGCCCGACCTCCTTGATCAGCAGCTCCACTTCGGTGAGGCCGCCGTGGCGGGCGACGCCGGCGAGGGAGAACGCCCGGCGCAGCAGCGGGTCGAAGGTGTCGCCGCAGGCCAGCATCCCGAACTGCCCGGGCACCGCATCTATCTCGTCCTGGGCGCTGACGGTGAGGCGGAAACAGGTGGGGGAAAGGTCGGTGCGTGCAGTCACACGCACCGGCAGGTCGCGACGGGGTATCATGCCGCGGCCATTATGCGTCACCTCCGGCGCCTTGGCCACAGCCTGGCAGCGGGTGCCTTCGCCGGCGCCGCGCTGGCCCCGTTGCAGCTCCTGCTCTGGCCGGAGGTTTCGCTCACGCCGCTTAAGGCATGTGTGGCGCTCCTCGCCTGGGCGAGCTGGGCCGCCATCTGGATCGGCACCGCGCTGTTCCTGATTGTGGAGCTTGTGGGGCTGTTCATGCCGTACCTCGCCTCCACCAAGGGGTTCTCCCTCGGCCTCTGGCGGTGGCTGATGATCGTGGTCTCGCTGGTCGTGTCGGGTGCCGCCTGGTGGAACCGCGAGGAGACGCGGGACCTGCTGCTGCCGGAAAACCGGCACGCCCTGGGCGTGGCGGGGACGATCGCGACGCTGTTCGCGATCAGCCTGCTGGTGCCGGCGCTCCAGCGCCGAGGGCGCCGTCACCCCCTGGTGGTCTCGCTTGCCGCCGCGACTGTCCTGGTCGCGTTCCTGTGGGGAATCTGGATCGCCCGCCCGGTGTCCCGGCCGGCCGAGCCGACCGCGGAGCCCGTGCGCTTCCCACCCGCCCACCGCCTGCTCTTTGTGTCGTGGGAGGGCACCGACCTGCCGTGGCTACTCCCCGCGATGGAACGTGGGGACATGCCGTTCCTGCGCTCCCGCTGGGAGAGTGGGGCGTGGGGCCAGCTCCGAACCGTGGTCCCCTATACCCGGTCCGCCACCATCGCCACGCTGCTCACCGGCTGCGCGCCGGCGGTCCACGGGGTGCTGGGGAGGAACTCCTACCGTGTGCCGTGGCTGACCGACGGGCCGGTCACTTTGCTGTTGGCCGGGCCGTGGCCGGGCGGTCACCAGCTCCCCTGGCGCGCCTGGGAGCGCGCCGCAGGGCTCGCGCCCAAGCGCGGGACCCTGTGGCAGATCCTGCTCGCCACGGGCCGCACGGTGGGCCTTGCGGGGTGGCCGCGGTACGCACAGGGCACATGGACCGTGCCGAGGCCCCTGGCCGCCGAAGTGCCCCCGTTTTCCACCCTCGACCGCGACCTCCAAGCCGGCCTCGAACGGGCCCTGCGTTCGCAGCCAGATCTGGCCGAGGATGCGCGTCACTCCTTCGCCCTCGCCGCCGCCCTCGGACACGCCACCGACACCCAGGCGACGGCAGAGCCGGGGGACGCGCTCGGCATCGACTTCGAGCTGGCCGCCCACCTGCGGCCGCTGTGGACGGAGGAAAACCCAGGAAACACCGCGGAGGAAGTCCTGCACCAAGCGGCGCGTCTCCTCGACGCCCAACTGCGCACCCTCTGGCTCCAGATGGGTGAGGACACGCTGCTCGTCGTGGTCTCCCCCTACGGCCTCGCCCCGCCGTCCTCCTGGCAGCGCCTCGCCCACCTCGGGGGCACGCCCCGGCGCTGGCGCGTCTCGCCCACGGATTCACCGGACGGCTTCGTACTGTTCTCGGGCCCCGGGGTTCGCGCCGGGCGCCTGCAGCGGGGACGGCTGGCCGACGTCACGGCCACGGTGCTCTACCTGCTCGAGCTTCCGGTGGCCCGTGACATGGCGGGGCGGGTTCTCCTGGACGCCGTCTCCGAGGAGCGCGCCGCTGCGGTGCCGCTCCGCCTCATCCCCAGCTACCCACCCCGGCCGAAAACCGGGCGCGTCATCCCCGCGCAAAGGTGACCCTTCAGAACGTCTGGGCGGCGCCCGCGAGCTCGTCGAACTGCGTCATCACGGCCTCGTCGCCCGAGCAGACCATCTCCCTGTTCATCCGCAGCTCAGGGAGCTTTGTGGCGAGCCAGCGGCGGGCCACGGCCAGCTTGCGCTCGCTCGCGGCAGCCTGACCGCACAGGAGCGCGGCGATGATCAGTGAGCACGCCATGTCCACGATCCTGCGGCTGTAGAGCCCGAGGTACCCCGCACCCTGCTGCTCCCTGGCAAACGCAACCGCCTCGTCGAGCAGCTCCAAGCCCTCACGCACCTGCTTTACCAGCGGCGCGACACCCTCCGGCCACGCCCGGCCCAGCAGGCTCTCCACCAGCGTGCGGGCGGTACCGGCCGCGACACCGCCCATGGCCGCGACGACCTGGAGTTGGCTGGTCCCCTCGTAGATCGTCGTGATGCGGCTGTCACGCAGGTGGCGCTCGACCGAGTAGTCCTTCATGTAGCCGCTGCCACCCAGCACGGCCACGGCGCTGTTGGCCACCTTCATGGACATCTCCGAGGCGACGTACTTGCTCATCGGTGTGAGCATGGCGTTGACGCGCTTGAGCCTGCGCGCCTCCTGCTGCGCCTGCCGGCCCTCGGCCTCACCGTTGGTTCCACCCTCGATCCTGCGAAGCGTGCCGATCTCGAGGTCCACGCTGAAGCTGGCGTAGTAGGTGAGGGCCCGCGCCGCCTGGAGCTCCACGCTCATGTCGACGAGCAGCTCACGGACCGCCGGGATCCTGTCGATCTCCAGACCGAACTGCTTCCGCTTGGCGGCGTACCCCCTCGCCACCCGATAGGCGGCCTCGCCGATGCCGAGCGACTGGGCGGCGATCCCGATGCGGGCGCCGTTCATCAGGCTCATGACGTAGGTGACCAGGCCGCGCTGCCGCTGGCCGACGAGCTGGGCCGGGGCATCGTCGAAGAAGAGCTCGCAGGTCGGGCTGCCGTGGATGCCGAGCTTTTCCTCCAGACGGCGGACCTTCACGCGCGGCCCGCGTTCCACCAGGAAGAGCGAGAGTCCGCGCGCATCGGCGATGTCAGGCTCGCTGCGGGCAAGCACCAGCAGCACGTCCCCGCACCCGTTGGTGATGAAGCGCTTGACCCCCTGCACGAACCAGCCGCCAGAGCCGTCCTGAAACGCGCGCACCTTGATCGACTGCAGGTCGCTGCCGGCGTCGGGCTCGGTGAGGACCATCGCCCCTGTCTTGCGGCCGGAGGCCATCGCGGGCAGCACCGCCTCTTTGATCGTCTCATCGGCGTAGGCGTTGATGGTCTCCGCGATCCCCTGCAGCCCGTACAGGTTCATGAGGGAGGCGTCGGCGCGGCTCACGATCTCGTTGGACATCGTGTAGAGGAGCTGCGGGCAGTTGAGGCCCCCGAAGCGGTAGGGGAGCGTGAACCCCATGAGGTCAGCCTGGCTCAGGCGCATCATCGCCTCGGTAATGCCGGGGGTGTAGCTCACGCTGCCGTCCTCGTCCAACACGTTGCCCACACGGTCCGTTTCGGCCGCCGTCGGTGCGATCACCTCCCCGGCCAGCTCACCAAGGGAGGTCAGGATGCGACGGTAATTGTCCACGGCGTCCTCGCCGTCCTCCGGCGCGAAGTCGAACTCGCGGGCGAATCGAAACCCTTCCTCGTAGAGCGCCGCCAGCTGCCGCAGGTCGGAGTGCTCAAAGAGGAACTGCACGTCGTCGTTGTCGAGGAAGTAGTTGGCCATGGTCCCCCTCAGCCCCGCCTCTCGACGCGCTCCGCCAGGCCGTCGATCCTTGCGCCGCCGCGGATGGCCCGGATGAGTTTGGGGATCACGACCCTGAGGTCCCCCACGATGCCGTAGTGGGCCACCGAGAAGATCGGGGCCGAGCGGTCGGTGTTGATGGCCAGGATCTTGGCGGACTCCTCCATGCCGGCCCGGTGCTGCACCGCGCCGGAGATGCCGCAGGCGACGTAGAGCGCCGGCCGCACCGTGGTGCCGGTCTGACCCACCTGGTGGTCCTTGTCCACGAAGCCGAGGTCGATCGCCGCCCGGCTGGCGCCCACGGCCCCCCCCAGGCAGTTCGCCAGCTCCCAGATGAGCCGGAAGCTCTCCCTGTCCCCCACGCCGGCCCCGCCGGCGACGATGACACGGGCCGCCTTCAGGTTGACCTTCTTCTCCCGACGCTGCGACTCGAGGATGCGCAGCGGCGCCACGAAACCGTTGAAGGACGCGGGGTGCCGCACCACCGTGGCGCGCCGGCGGCCGTCCGGCTGGGGCATCACCATCACGCCCTCGCGGACGGTGGCCATCTGCGGCCAGCGGGCGTAGTTGACGATGGTGGCGATGATGCTGCCCCCGAACGCCGGCCGGATCTGCAGCAGCAGGTTCCGGTGCAGCTCCTTGCCGCCCGGTGGCGTGTGGTCGCCGATCTGCAGGTCGGTACAGTCGGCGGTGAGCCCGCACTTGAGGGCGCTGGCCACGGTCGGCGCCAGGTCGCGACCCATACCCGTCGCGCCGTAGAGGACCACCTGCGGCGCCCGCGCCTGCACCAGCTCGCAGAGAACCCGCGCGTACGTCGAGGTCTGGTACTGCCGCAGGAGGTCGTGCTCGACGAGGTAGACCTTGTCAGCCCCGTACTGGCCGAGACGTCTGACCATCCCCTCGCCGTCCCCGGCGGTCAGAAGCACCGCGGCGAGCGGCACGTCCAGATTGTCCGCCAGCTCCCGGCCCTTGCCGAGCAACTCGAGCGGCACCTCGGAGAGCGCACCCCCCTCCTGCTCCGCGAAGACCCAGACCTCGCCCTTCCTGTTGACCTCGATCATCGCCGTCCCCGCATGAATCGCCTAGCCAATGGTGTGGTCCTCGATGAGCTCACGGACCAACCGGGCCACGCCGCCGTCGCTCGCCTCGTACTCCCGGTACGCGCCGCCCGCCAGCACGATGGACTGGACGCGGTGCACCTTGGTGGGGCTGCCCTTGAGCCCGCACCAGGTGAGGTCGGCGCCGATCTCGTCCAGGTTCCACTGCCCGATCAGCAGGCCGCGCTCCGCAAGCAGAAGGCAGCGCCTCGCCACCTCGGTGGCGCTCTCGTCCTCAGTCGCCTCCGGACGCTCGCGCGTGACGGCCTGCTCGACCTCGCTGCAGCAGCGGGCCTTCTTGAACTTCATCAGACGCCTGGCCGCCGGCGGGCGCGGGGTGTTGGCGGTGTCGAGCACGGTGACGAGCACCGGTAGCTCCGCCTCGACGACCTCGAACCCGTTGCCCAGGTTGCGCCGCGCGCGCAGCGTCGGCCCCCGCAGGTCGATGAGCTCGTCCAGGTACGTGATCAGCGTGTAGCCGAGCTTCTCGGCGATCTGGGGCCCCACCTGGGCGGTGTCCCCGTCGATCGCCTGCCGCCCGCACAGCACGAGGTCGGGGGCAAGCCGCCGGATGGCGCAGGACAGGATGTAGCTGGTGGCCAGGGTGTCCGAGCCGGCCGCGCGCCGGTCGGTGATGAGGATTCCCCGGTCGGCGCCACGGAACAGCGACTCGCGCAGCACGTCGGAAGCCTTGGGCAGCCCCATGGTGATGACCGTGACCGCACCGGCGTGCCGGTCGCGGATGGCCAGCGCCGTCTCGAGGGCGTTGAGGTCCTCGGGGTTGAAGATGGCCGGCAGCGCGGCACGGTTGACCGTGCCGTCGTCCTTCATGGCCTGCCCCGTGAGCCTCTTGGTGTCAGGCACCTGCTTGACGCAGACCACGCAGTGGTATCCCACGCAGCGACTCCTCACCCGAGCAGCCGTTTGACTGGCGTGCCCCCCCAAACCTGGGCGAGGGTAACAAACGCCCGCCGCCGAGGACAAGCCCCGGCTTGACAGACACGGGTGCCGGCCTGGGTAAAAGAACAGTCCTTTCAGGCAGATACACCGGACACGACGCACCGCTTTCGAAGTCGACTCCTTCGGGTGGAGTTCGGAGTGACCTCGTCCTTGACGTTCGCCTCAGTGCCGCACGCGCACCGGGTAGGGCGGCCGCTGGAGCTTCGCCGGGGGGTTGGCCTGGAGCTGCTTCATGGCGACCTCGATGGCCTTCTCGAGCTGGGGATCGCGGCCGGCGATCACGTCGGCCGGCAGTTGCTCCACCTCGACGTCCGGTGGAACGCCCTCGTTCTCGACCACCCACCCGTCCTCGGTCCAGATCGCCAGGTTGGGCGCGGTGATCCTGCCGCCGTCCATCAGCACCGGGAATCCCAGGATGCCGACCAGCCCGCCCCAGGTGCGCCGGCCGACCAGCGTGCCGAGCTTGAGCTTGCGGAACATCCAGGGCAGCAGGTCGCCGCCCGAGCCTGCCGTCTCGTCGATGATCATCACCTTGGGCCCCTGGATCGAGGCCTGCGGCGTCTTGAGGTCCGCGCCGTAGCGCGTCGCCCACATCGAGATGAACGGCTTTCGCAAGGTGTCGATGTAATAGTCCGCCACCTGGCCGCCGCCGTTGTGCCGCTCGTCGATGATGATGGCGTCCTTCTGCGCCTGCGGGTAGAAGTAGCGCTTGAAGTAGGTGAACCCTAGCGAGCTGGTGTTCGGCACGTAGACGTAGGCGACGCGGCCGCCGGTCGCCTCGTGCACCTTGCGCACGTTCCCCTCCACCCAGTCGCGGTTGCGCAGCGCGCCCTCGTCCTCGATCGGAACAACCCTGACCGTGCGGGAGCCCTTGCCGCTCGGGTCGGGACCTACCGTGATCTCGACGATCTTCCCGGCCGTGTTCTCGAAGCGCGCGTACAGGTTGTCGGGCGGCACCAGGTCGGTGCCCGCCACCGCCACCAGGTACTCGCCCGCCTTGACGTCCACGCCCGGCTCGGTGAGAGGCGCGCGCAGCTCGGGGTTCCAGTTCAGCCCGCCGTACACCTTCTTGAAGCGGTACCGCCCGTTGGCCACCTCGTAGTCGGCGCCCAGCAGGCCACCCACCACCGCCTTCGGGTCGTAGAGGAAATCGCCCCCGCCGACGCGGTGGTGCCCGACCACCAGCTCGGAGCACATCCACATGATCACGGTGTTGAGGTCGGCCCGGCACGCGAGGTCCGGCAGGAACGCTGCATACTTGGCCCGCATCGCGTTCCAGTCCGCGCCGTGCATGTTGGGGTCGTAGAAGTAGTCGCGGTTGATCCGCCACGCCTCCTCGAACATCTCCGCCCACTCGACGCGCGGCTCGATCTTGACCTGGATGGCGTCGATGGCGAGCTTGCCCTTGGACGCGTCGATCTTGCCCTTGGTCTCGGCGATGAGCCACGAGCTCTTCTGCTGCACGAGGACCTTCTTGCCGTCGGCTGCAAGGACGAAGTCGCTCACCTTCTCGAAGAGCGTCTCCTCCTCACGCTTGTCGAGGTCGAAGCGGCACAGAGTGTAGCCGACGTCCTCGCTGAAGCGGTTGGTGCCCTCGCTGCTCTTGAGGTAATACAGCTTGCCGGGCTCGCCCGCCTGCAGGCTCGCGTACACCGCGGCCTTCACCGGCAACGGTACGATCCTCTGGGCAAGACCGTCCACGTCCACCCTCACCCGCACCTCCTCCTTCCTCTTTTCGCCCCTGCCGGCCGCCTCGCCTGCGGGCTTCTTCTCGTCCGCGGCCTTGGCCTTCTCCCCTTCGATGCCCTTGTCCTCCTCCTTCCCGGCGCTCTCCTCCTTCGCCTTCCCCTTCTCCTCGTCGCTCTGCTTGGCGAGCGGCGACGGCACGTCCTTGCCGAGCACGGCGAGGTAGAGGGCGCCCGTCATGCGCGCGTCGGCGTTGCCCAGCGCGAACCACTCCCGCACCGGCCCCGCGTCCGTGGAGGCAAAGAAGTAGAGGTACTTGCCCGAGGCGTCGAAGACCGGCTCGCCCACGTCCGCGAGACCCTCGGTGATCGCCCACTCGCGTCCCTGCTCGAGCGAGTAGAGGTGCACGCGCTGCAGGTTCGACTCGGTGTTGCGCGTGTACGCCAGCCACTTGGAGTCCGGCGACCAGGCGTGGTGCAACGTGTTGAGGGGCGCGTAGAGCGTCTCCGTGGAAACCTTTTTCACCGCACCGCCCCCCAGCTCGATGAAGTACAACGAGCGTGAGTTGTCGGCAAAGCTGATCTTGCTGCCGTCGGGGGACCACCTCGCGTCCTCGTAGAAGCCCGCGCCGCCGAGCGCGTAGCTCTTCACCTCGCCCTTGCCGTCCTGCGGCGCGATGCGGAGGCCATACTCGCCGCCCGCATCCGAGAACCACGCGATGCTCCTGCCGTCCGGCGACCATGCCGGCGAGCGATCGTTCACGCCCGGCGACTTGGTCAGGTTGCGCGGGTCACCCTTCTCTGCAGGCACGGTGACGATCTCGCCTCGGAACTCGAACGCGGCGCGCGCGCCCGACGGCGAGATCGTCGCGTTGCGGATCCACTTGGCGCCCGAGACGAAGCGGGGCCGCGCCTCGATCAGCTCCGCCGCCACCCCGATCACGAGGCGCGTGGTGGTGCGCGTGGCGAGGTCGTATAGATGCAGGGTGCCGGCCTGCCCGTAGACGATCCGGCCGGCACCGCAGGCGGCCGAGACCACCGGGAAGTCCGCGTGCTTCGTGAGCTGCTCGATGTTCTTCGTGGCGGTGTCGTAGGCGAACAGGTTGAACTCGCCGTTGCGGTCGGACCGGAAATAGACCGAACCGCCCACCCACATCGGGTCGGTGTCGTTGCAGCGCCCGGCAGGCTGCGGGATCTGCTCGACCGCATGGGTCTTGACGTCGTACAGCCAGATGCGCGAGGCGGTGCCGCCCCGGTACAGCTTCCACTGCTGGAACGCCTCGTACAAAGGCACGTACGCGATGTGCGAGCCGTCCGGCGAGTACGTCGCCTTGAACGCGTTCGGGATCGGCAGCTTCTGCGGCATCCCACCGGCCAGCGGAACGGTGAAGAGCTGCGTGAACCGCCGCGTGTAGACCTCGCGCGGCGAGGAGAACAGCACGCCCTTGCCGTCCGGGGTGAACGCCTGGACGACGTCCGCGTTCGGGTGGTAGGTGAGCCGCTTCGGCTCGCCACCCCCGACCGGCACCACGTACACATCGGTGTTGCCGTCGTACTGACCCGAAAACGCGAGAAGTGCGCCGTCCGGCGAGAAGCGGGGGCTTGCCTCATCGCCAGGGTGCGCGGTCAGGCGGCGCACGTTCACCATGGTGAGCGTCGGTGCACCCTGCGCGGCTGTGTCCGCGGGCGGGAACTCCGCGATCCAGATGTCGCCCGCGTAGACAAACGCCACGTTGCGGGCGCTCACCGCCGGCTGGCCGAGCAGGCGGGTGTCGTGCACGTCCACCGCAAGCGCCGGGGCCACCGGACCAGACATCCCCACGACGAAGATGAAGAGTGCGAGACCACGGATCTTCACGCTCATTGCAGGCATCTCCCTGTCGCCGATCGGCGGCATGACCCTTTCATCGGCTGCGAGGACACACGCCGCACAGTGTAACGCCGCGTGCGGCCTTGGGCCGCTCGCAGAGCGGCTCACGCCGAGGGAGGCTGGATCCGGACCAGGAGTTCGCGCAGATACTCCTGCCACAGCACCGGCCAGGAATGCGTGCCGTGGCCGTGGGTTCGCTCGCTCGTCGGAATGAGGACATAGCGGCAGGAGCGCACCCGCGGGGTGAGCTTCTCCATCAGTCCCAGCTCGGGCGGGTTGATCACGTCGTCGGCGGAGTTGATGGCCACGACCGGTGCCTTGATCGTCTCGAGGGCGGGCGAGGGGTCATAGTCGCGAGAGGCCTCGATCTGGTAGAGGAGGTCGTTGGCGTCCGTGCTCGCGAGCCTTCGCTGGAGCTGCTCGGCCAGGAAGCGGTCGGCGGAGTCGCGGTTCGGTGCCGCCTTCTGCCACTGGATTGGGGTCGAGGTCATCAGGACCAGCACCTGAAGGGCAGCTGTGAGACCTCGCGGCTGGCTGGCGTACTCGCCGTCGTTCCAGCCGGGGTCCTGGCGGATCGAATCGCTGATCATCTTGCGCATCACACGGTTGCGCCCGGCGATCTGGGCGGGCACGCAGGCCAGGGGCACGAGACCGTCCATGAAGTCGGGGTAGGCCTCGCCCCACAACCAAGTGTGCATGCCGCCCATCGAGGTGCCGAGCACGAGGAGCAGATGGCTGACACCCAGGCGCTCGATGAGCAGGCGGTGCTGGGCGGTGATCATGTCCTGGTAGGTGTAGTGGGGAAAGCGGGCGTGCAGCCCGTCGCTCGGCTTCGAGGAGCCGCCGTGGCCGATGCCGTCGGGCAGGATGATGAAGTACCTGGTCGCATCGAGCAGCTGGCCGGGCCCGAACAGCACGCCGGCGAAGTTGGCGGTGAGGAACTGTTGCCCGCTGCCGCCGGTGCCGTGGAGGATCAGGACGGCGTTGCGCACGATCCCGCGTTCATCGTGGCGCGGCGTTCCGAGCGTGCGGTAGTGGAGCTTCAGCTCCGGCAGCGTTTCCCCCGAGGCGAATCGGAAGTCGCGCACCACCCATTCGCCGGAGACGGCCATGGGGCCCTCGGCCCCAACCAAGGCCGCAGCAATCAGCCACAGTGCTGCCGTTGCCGAGGCCACCGTCAGTGGTTTCTTTGGCATGTGTTGCCTCCCTACTCGTGCAGGTACTGCGTGAACCAGGCGAGGGCTCGCTCCACCCGGTCCTTACGATGCGCCGGATCGGCGAACTCGTGGCCCTCGCCCGGGTAGACCACGAGCTGCGTCGCCACCCTGAGCGCCTTGAGCGCATGCCAGAACTCGAACGACTGCGGCGCGGGGCACTCCGCGTCGGACTCCCCGACGATCACCAGCGTCGGGGTCTTCACGCGCGTGATGAAGCGCATCGGCGAGCTCCTCTCGTACACCGCCGGGTCGTCGTAGACGGAGGCGCCGAAGAACGGGACCATCCACTGGTCGATCAGATTTTCGCCGTAGTAGCTCTGCCAGTTGGCGATGCCGGCACCGGCCACGGCGGCACGGAACCGTTCCGTCTGCGTCACCGCCCACATCGTCATGTAGCCGCCGTAGCTCCAACCGGTGATGCCGAGACGTTTCGGGTCTACCGGGAAGCGGGCCAGAACCGTGTCCACGCCGGCAAGGATGTCGCGCAGATCGCCGCCGCCGAAGTCCTTCACGTTGGCCTGCGTGAACGCCTCGCCCTGCCCGTAGCTCCCGCGCGGGTTGGCGAGCAGGACGAAGTACCCCTGCGTCATCAGTGCCCCGGCGACGACCCAGGTCCCGGGCCACATGGAAGTAGCGATGCTCGACGGGCCGCCGTGAACCACCACCACCATGGGGTATCGTCTCCCCGGCGCGATTCCCTTTGGAGGGACCAGCCAGCCCTGCACGTCGAAGCCGTCGCTCTTCCACTGCAGGCTCTCCGCCGCGCCCCACCCCGCGCGCTGCGCGGCATTGATCCGCGTTACCTGCCTCCACGCGCCGATCGTCCCCGCCCACACCTCGGGCGGCAGGTCAAACCGCTGGCGGATGAGCGCCGAGGTCGAACCATCCCCGGCGACCGCGAAGCTCGTGGTGTAGCCCCCGGCGGTCACGCCTTCGGGACCGCGCCACCTGGACGCGATGCTCCCGCTCGCGAGGTCCAGCGTCGAGATGGCGCTGCCCCCTCCCTCGAACTCGGCGAACAGGATCCTCGACGGCGACAGCCAACTCTCCCACGAGGGCGAGGTGGTGCGGCCGGAGGTGTGGTTCTGCGCCGTCCCTCCCTGTATAGCCACCGTGTAAAGGTCGCCTCCGTGGATCCCCTCATCGCTCATGAGGCCCTCGATGAACGCGATCCTCGAGCCGTCGGGTGACCACCTCGGAATCGCGATCTGCCACTTCGGACGGTAGAGTGGACGGGCGCTGCCCGCCGTCACATCCACCACGTAGAGCTGTGCGACCCACCAGTTGTTGTCCCCGGGTCCCGGCGCCGCCGTCACCGCAAATGACCGCCCGTCGGGCGACCAGTCGTAGTCGTAGACGTGAAGATCCGGCGGCGACACGAGGCGGACCTTGCCGGACGCGACCTCGGCCACCGCGACGCGCTGGTTGTGGATCACCTGCTCGATCACCCCTGTGCGCGGCTCGGAGGCGCCCAGGGGTCCCCCGCCTTTGCCGCCTTCTACGTGGAGAAAAGCGATCGACGTACCGTCCGGGGACCATCGCGGTCGCGCTACGTAACCAGTGACGCCCGTCAGCCTTCGCGTGCGGCTCCCATCGGCTCCCGCCACCCAGACCTGGTTCTGGCCTTTCTCACCTGCATCCGAGACGAACGCCAGCCGTTCCGAATCCGGCGACCAGGCTGGACTCCCATGCACGTTGGCTGTTCGTTCACCGGCCTGCACCCCCACCGCCGTGCCGCCCCTTCGCCACTCCAGCACGAAGAGTCGCCCGCGTTCGCCTTCGCGCTCTTCAACCCACGCCAGCCGGTTGCCGTCGGGCGAGAGCGCGACGTCGTTGAGCTGCGAGGTGCGGATGAGCTGCTCCCACGGCTGCGCGGCCGCGTGCGCTGTCGTGGCCTGCGGCGAGGCGACCGCCCCGCAGAGAAAAGCCAGGCTGAACGCAACCGCCACCACCGCCGCATGGGCAATGCCCCCCTCCGACGTCAAAGAGCGGGAGTGCACCTCTTCCCTGCCAGACGCCCGCCCTGCGGTCGTCGTCCCCGGTGATCTCATCAGCAGACGCTCCTTCCGCCGCAGCGCAGGGCGGCACCATCATCGAACGGTGGCCACCAGGGAGGGTTTGCGGTGCCCGTTCCTTTGAGCAGGATTCTACCCTGTGGGGCTCGGCCGGTCGCCCGCCGCGTTCGCCTCTCACCCCCGGCACCCAGGCACACCCCGGCGAGGACGTGATCCCACGTTGACAGCCGCCCGGAAGAAATCTAGTGTTCTTTCGTGATCAACAAGGAGGTGGCGCATTTTCTCGATGGGCGGGTGATCAAGGGCACGACCGCCAATTTCTTCCCCGACCGGGACATGTTCCACATCACAAAAGAAGACGGTTCCATCTCTGAAATCCGGCTCGCCCAGCTCAAGGCGGTCTTCTTCGTGAAGGACCTGGATGGTGATCGAGACTACGCGGAGAAGAAGGGGTTCGAGGGGAGCAAGGGTGTCGGGCGCAAGATACGCTGTGAGTTCACCGACGGCGAGGTGCTCACCGGCTACACTCCGGCCTACCACCAGTCCCGGCCCGCCTTCTTCATCACACCGACCGACCCGCAGAGCAACAACGTGCGGATCTACGTGGTGACCGCCTCCGCCAAGAGCATCACCGTGCTGCCCTAGCCCGGACTGTTCACGAAGGGGCCTGCTGCGAGCGCGGGGGGCCCGGGGGGTCTAGAGCACGCGGGTGGGGGCCAGGGCTGCGTGCGGGACCCCCCGCAACAAATAGATGGTGCGCCCGGCGCGATTCGAACGCGCGACCTTCAGATCCGGAGGCTCTTCCGAGCCTTTTCGGCTGAGTTGCTCGCAGACCCGATCAGGTCTTCAACGTACGGCAGAGGTTGAGGTTATCAAACGTTCTTGTGCATGCGAGTTTCGCTGTCGTGGCGGCGGTTCGGCTGAGTTGGTGTCCTAACGGTGTCCTCGGAGCGCGACTGCGACCGTGTCGCACATACGCTTTCCAATTGAGCCAACGGACCCGGTCCTACCGGCACTGCGAGTGGCCTTGCCTTGCTCGGCCTTGCGCCGGCCTCGTGGATCGCTCAGCCGAGGTTCAGCGCGCGGCGTGGTGCGAAACGGCCGAAGCGCAGCATACCCTCACCCCTGCTAATGTGAGCCACGAATAAGACAGACGTCCCGGTTCTCGAGCTACCGTTGATCCAGGTTTCCGGGGGGGTCAGGGCGTTGGCTTGGATCCCCTCGGCCTCCGCTTCGGTGCCGTCTCGCCGGGCTTCTTCGTGCCCTTCATCTCCTCGAGCCTCCTTCGGGCCTCCCGCGCACCGATGCCCCTGACGGCGAGGATGGCGGCTCGGGTCGTACCCCTCATTCGCAGGGGACCGCTCGCCTTCTCCCACCCGTAGACGCCCTGCGGCGTGATGCCCAGGAGCCTGGCGAACTCCTGCCCGGTCAGTCGGAGCCTCCGCCGCAGGCTGCGCATGCCCTTGGCGGTGATGTGCGCCTTGTCGGTCGTCTCGGGAACCGCCGGCGGGTGAGCCTTCGCGAGGTCGTCGATCGTCTTCCGTAGCGAGCGCAACTCCTTTTCCAACTGGGCGACCCTCCGCTTCAGGTCGGCCGTCGTGCGCCTCAGCCCACGGGCCGGCTTGCTGATCGAGGCGAGGGCTTTTTTGGTTTCCCGGCGGGTGAGGCGGGAGACTTCGTCTTTTAGTACCTTGGCGATGTTGGGCATCAGACTCCTTTCCGCTGAACAAGTCGGTTTAAGGATACTCCTGCGGGGCAACGAGGTGTGCTCCCGCGCCGACCGCTGCCGAGGACGAGGTCCGGCGAGGACGGCCGCGGTGCTGAGAGAGAAGCCGCCTTGCATACGCCGGGAGTAGGACTGGCTCACCGGATCCTTGGTGGCCAGCTCCAGTAAGACACGGTGCCCCAGCTCTCCGGCGCGGGTCAGGTGGCCCGGTTTTCAGCCCTCCACTGGTCCAGTTTTCGGGTTTTGGGTCACAAAAGCTCCTTGACTCCCCTCTCTCCAGGGCTATCATCAACCACGGTGAGAAAGGAAACTCCTATCCGTTCTTCGCCGTGCTCTGTGCGGCGGGCGTGCTGGCCTCCATGGCACGGGGCAGGTTGGCACGCGGCCCGTTGGAGACGTACTGAAAGAGTCCGCCGGGTTCGCGATCTCATTCCAAGCCCACGTTGACACTTATCGAGCGCTGTTTATTGGGGGGCGACGAAGGTACCCTCGCTGGAGCTCCCGCAGTCGATCCTTCGAAAGGAAGATGCAATCCTGTTTTGTGGCGTCGCCCATGCTGATGTCTCTCGCGAGTTCCTTGCACGTCGGAGCCCCGCAGAGCCCGCAATTGAGGCCGGGCAGGGTCGCGAGAGCGGCCTCCGCGTGGTGGATCATCTGAACTCTCTCCCTGAGACTTCCCGTCCGGCCTCGGATGGGGCGGGGCCGGATGGGACGCTCGAGGGAAAAAATCTCGTTGGGATAGCGCCTCTCGATTTCCGACTCGGTCTCGGGGTCCATCTCCGGGAGATTGCCGATGAGCGCCTGGAGCTTGCTCCGTGTGACGTAAAGGTTGGCGACCGTCAGGTTGCCGGCCGTGCATCCGCTCCAGCAGTTGTACGCCTCGAGGAAGTCCACCCTCCGCAGCCTCCCCTTCTCGATGTCGTCGAAGACCTGAATGATGTTGGATAGGCCGGTCACGCGCAGGTATCGATGGGCGGCGAGAAGGTGTCCCAGGCCCTCGCTCACGTGCCACCGGAGGAAAGTGGAGTTGCGGATGATCGGGCGTTGCGAGGTCTTGCGTGCCTCGTCCTTCTGTAGGCTCGCATACGCAAGGATGGCATTGTAGACGTCGCTGATCCCCAGGGTCCCGTCGAGATGGCTCACGGCGCCTTCGGCCGGCTCGAGGATGGAGATTGTCTTGGCCGAGCAGGGCGTAATGTAGATGGCTGCAATCTCGTCTTCGTCAAGGCCGAGCTGCGCGGAGAACCTGCGCTTGACCTCCCGTCCGGCGATCTCGCGGGGGAGCTGAACGGGGATGAGCTGATCGACCATGCGCGGATAGGACACCTGGACCAGGCGCACCACGACCGGACACGAGATGGAGATCAGCGGGGTCGCCCCCTTCCACCTCTCCACATACTCGTGGATCGCGCGGGCGACCAGACTGATTTCGACCGAATAGTCCCAGACCGCGTCGAAGCCGAGCGTGAGCAACCCGTCGACGACCATGGCCGGCGTGATCCCTGGGGGGAACTGGCCGAACAGGACGGGACAGGGCACCGCGACCTTGAACTTGAACCGGTTGAGGTCCTCGACCGACCACGTCGTCGCGCCGATGGCGTTCCACGGACACGCCGTGAGGCAGACCCCGCAGTCGATGCAGTGATCGGGCTTGTATCGTGCCTTCCTGTCTCTCACTCGGATCGCGTGAGTCGGACAGACCCGCATGCAGGAGAGACAACCGCTGCACTTCTCCCCGTCGATCTTGAATCCGTGCGTGAGCTCAGCCATGGGAGTCCAGTCGAATCGAGGAGTAGACCTTCGTCCCCTTCCCCACCTGGGATTCCAGGACGAACGCGTCCGAGTTCTTCTTGATGTTCGGAAGCCCCAAGCCGTAACCGAATCCCATCTCGCGCATCTCGTCGGAGGCGGTCGAGTAGCCTGGTTGCATGGCCAGATCGATGTTCGGGATTCCCGGTCCCTGGTCGGCGACTTCAACCGCGATCTCTTCGTCTGTCAGGATGAACGTCACCGTGGCCTTTTCCGCGTACATCACGACGTTCATTTCCGCCTCGAAGGTAACGACTCCGACGCGTAGGATGATGTCCGGGTCGATCTCGAGGTCCTTGAGAATCGCCGTGACCTCCGCAGAGGTCTCCCCGGCGTTTTCGAAGTCCCGCCCTCGCACTTCGAAGCTTCTTCTGAGTAGCTCTTCGGTCATGCTAGGTTGCACCCTTGATCCCGTGCCTGTGCAAGATGCCGCAGCAGTCGAACATCCCGAGCGCCGTCGCGAGCAACGCGATCTTCTTTTCGCGAGCGAGCCGGATGGTCGCCTCGTCAGGGCGGGCACCCCGCACGTACACGATGGCCGAGATGTAGGCGATCAACGCGGTTCGCACCGAGTGAATGGTCGTGAGTCCTGTGATCATCAACGCTTGAGGATGGGGAGTGGCAAGCACGGCGCTCATCGCGTCAGAAGCGACGGCCGTGTCCACGTCGGCGCCGAGGAGGTCCGCCCCCGTCAGCACCTCGCACTGGAGAAGATCTCGGATCGCGTCCAATCTCATGCCTACGGCTCCACGGTCTGCTCCCCGGCGACCGACGGGAGCGGCTCCCCCGCCTGATTCGACAGCGTTTCATGGATGGACCTTGCGGCCTTCCTCGCTGCCCCCATGGCGCTGATGACGGTGGCAGCGCCGGTGACGACGTCCCCGCCGGCCCAGATCCTCTCGCGGGAGGTCCGGCCCGTCTGCTCGTCGGCCACGATGTTTCCCTTCTTGCCGATGGACAGCCCCGGGGTGGTCATGGGGATGAGCGGGTTCGGGCTGTTGCCGATCGCGCACACTGCGGCGTCCACGCTCATCCGGAATTCGCTTCCCTTGACGGCCACCGGCCGGCGGCGGCCCGACTCGTCTGGCTCGCCAAGCTCCATCCTCAGGCATTCGATCTCGGTGAGCCAGCCGTTCTTGTTGCCGATGAGTTTCGTGGGAAGCGTGAGGAAGTCGAAGATCACGCCCTCCTCCTCGGCGTTCTCGACCTCCTCGAGCCGGGCCGGCAGCTCGCTCCGACTGCGGCGGTACACGATATGGACCGCGTCGGCGCCCAGCCGGAGGGCCGTGCGCGCCGCGTCCATGGCCACGTTCCCGCCGCCAAACACGGCGACGTGGGAAGCCCTCTTGAGAGGCGTGTTGTAGGCAGGGAACAGAAAAGCCTTCATCAGGTTGCAGCGTGTCAGGTACTCGTTGGCCGAGTACACGCCGTTCAGGTTCTCGCCCGGGATTTCCATGAACCAGGGCAGCCCCGCTCCTGCGGCGATGAAGATCGCGTCGAATTCCTTCTGCAGGGCGTCCACGGTCCTGGTCTTTCCCACGATGAAGTCGAGATGGAGCTTCACCCCCAGGCTCTTGACGTACTCCACCTCGCGCCGGACGATAGCCTTGGGGAGGCGGAATTCGGGAATGCCGTAGGTCAGCACGCCCCCCGCCTCGTGGAGGGCCTCGAAGATCGTCACGCCGTATCCCAGGAGGGCGAGGTCGTTCGCCACGGCGATCCCCGCCGGGCCCGAGCCCACGATGGCCACGCGCCGACCGTTCTGGGGCCTGACGTCGGGCTTCTCGATCGCGCCGCTGGCCGCCTCCCAGTCAGCGAGGAAACGCTCGAGCCGCCCGATGGCGACACTCTCGTGCTTCCTTCCGAGCACGCAGACCTTCTCGCACTGCTCCTCTTGCGGGCACACACGGCCGCACACCGCGGGCAGGGCGTTTGTCTCCTTGATCTTCTTGATTCCGCCACTAAAATCGCCATCGAGAATGCGCTGCACGAAGCCGGGGATGTCGATGCCCACGGGACACCCGTCGACGCAGAGGGGTTTCTTGCAGGCCAGGCAGCGGGAAGCCTCCTCGCGGGCCAGCTCGGGCGTGTACCCGAGGGCAACTTCGTCGAAGTTCCTGACCCGCTCGTAGGGCTCCTGCTTCGGCATGGGCCGCTTCTTAGGATCGATGGCCTTGGCCGGCATGGCCTCTCCTCCCAGCCCTAGTAGTGGGAAGCGCAGCCGCTCTTGCGCAGCGGCTGAACCTCTTCGGGGTTGTACGTCTTTCTCCTTGTCAGGAACTCCTCCCAGTCCACCTCGTGGCCGTCGAAGTCGGGACCGTCAACGCAGGCGAACTTCGTCTTTCCGGCCACCGTCAACCGGCAAACGCCGCACATCCCCGTTCCATCGATCATGATCGGGTTCATGTTGACGATCGTCTTGACCCCCAGCTCTCTGGTCACGTTGGACGTCCTCATCATCAGGAAGGTGCACCCGTTGACGATAATGCGGTCGGGCTTGATCTTCTCCAGGGTGAGGATTTCCGGCAGGCGTGAGATGTGGCCCTTGTAGCCGGCCGAACCGTCGCGGGTGAGTTCGATGACCCGCGCGGAGATGGGCCGGAACTTCTCCTGCCAGTACAGGAGGTACCGGCTTCGCCCCTCGAGCAGCGTGTAGACCGCGTTGCCGGCCTCGTGCAACGCGCGGGCGACGGGGTAGATGCTGCCGATGCCGTAGCAACCTCCGATGCAGAGAACGGTGCCGAAGTTGGCGATCTCGGCTTCCTTGCCGAGGGGCCCGGCGTAGGTCGGGATCGTGTCGCCCGGCCTGAGGCGGGCGAGCTTGGCCGTCGAGGCGCCCACCTGAAGGAAGATGGATGTCACCGTTCCCGCCTCCGGGTCCCAGTCGGCCACCGACAACGGCACCCGCTCCCCAGTCTCATCCGGTCTCAGGATGACGAAGTTCCCCGGCCGCACCGCCATCGCGACCTGCGGTGCCTCGACCGTGAACTCATGCAGGTTCGGAACGATCATGTGGCGTTCGACGATTCGGTACGTTTCCGGTCCTCGCGATTCGGCATTCGGGTCCGCGAATGCCGGCCGTGCGGCTGCTTGAGCGTGCGACGGACCGCTGCAAGAAACGGTCGCACTGTGCAGACTCCCCCCGAGGCGATAGAGCGGCTCGAGGTCCTTGCGGTGAGGAAGGCCTCCGTAGGCGAATGGACGATGAACATAGACCGCACCGCGGGGGCACTCCGGGTCCGCCTTGGCGGGCGCCACAACCTCCAGGCCGTTGACGCCGAGAACCACCGTGCCCCCGCTCGCGATGCCGAGTTCTTTCAGATCGTCGGGATGGAGCCGGAACCCCTCTTCGAGCGCGAGTTCTGAGAGCCCCTCCACCGCGAAGCTCATGTCGATCCCACGATGGCGGAATCCGCCAGGCTCGAGGATGAGTCGACGCCCGTCCGGTCCGGAAGTGGCAGCGTGAGGCTTCTCCCAGGGGATGCGGGTCGTGAGCTGGAGCCTTCGCGGTCGCCGATCGGGGCTCGCCGGGAAGGAGGCTACCTTCTCGTTGATCTCATTGAGCACCTGGGTCGCGTCCTTGAAACGAGGCCAGGGTCGACCGAGCCTCTCCGCGAGCGCGCCGAAAATGAACCAGTCGGGACGTGCATATCCCGTGCTGGCGCCGTCAGGCAGGTCCTCAATCTTCACGATCTGCTGGACCCTGCCCTCCACGTTGGTCAGCGTTCCCTCGGCCTCCGCGAAGCTTGCCGCAGGGAGGAACGCGTCCACCTCGAAGGGCGGCCGGTAGATATCCTGAGCGATGACGTAGTCGCACTCCGGCCGCTCGAAGAAGGGAGACTCCCCGACGAAGTAGAGGGCCTTCGGCCTCGCCCGGCCATTGAGCACGTCGGCAAGCGACACGCCGCGGTCCTTTGCTTGCTCCAGGCCGGGGAGCAACTCCCCGAAGACGCCAAGCTCTAGAGCGCCTCTCGTATTGGCGCCCTGAAAGAGAGGCAAGACGGTCGTTCTCTCCCGCTTGGCGAGCTGAAGGAGAGCCTTGCCGATCTCCTGGTTCGAATCGACGGCGAACGCCGTGGGCCCCACGATGACGGCGAGGTCCTTGCCAGAAACCAGAGCTTCCACGGCCCTCTCCAAGGCCCCCTTGTCGACGCCGGTAGAGTCGACGGCGGTCCGCGAAAGGCGCTTTCTGGCTCCACCCACCAGACTCTCTGCCAGGATCCGGAGCACGGCTCCCTCGCTGCCGGGAAGAGGCCGCAACCAATGCCTGGTGTATCGGGCGAGGTTGGAGTCGCGAGGATCGATGGTGACGAGCGTGGCCCCCTCTTTCAACGCCCGTCGCACCTCCACCCCGGCGACGGAAAACGAGAACCTCGAGTCCAGGCCGACGGCGATGATCGAATCGGCGTGGGCGATGCTGCGTATCGAGATGGGCAAGGAGAAGAGATCGGCCCACAGGCCGGGGCCACCGGGCAGGGCCCAGCGCGCCGTGGAGTCGATGCTGTTCGACTTCAAACAGGAGCGGACGAACTTCTGGGCCGCGTAAAGGCTCTCGTTGGTGAGGTCGGGGGAGACGATCATCAATATCTCTTCCGGCTTGAGGTTCTCGAGGCGCAAGGCGACCTCTTCCAGCGCCTCGGGCCAGCTCACCTCGCGGAAGTAGCGGCCGCGCTTGAGCACGGGCTTGCGGGCCCGCGCGTGGTTGTGCGTGGTTTCGGGGAGGCAGAACCTCCCGCGAACACAGAGCTGTCCGTCGTTGATCTCGGGGTCCGAATGCGGGTGCACCCTTGACAGGCGTCCGTCCTTGTGGTGAAGCTCGATCTGGCAGCCAAGGGCGCAGAACGGACACGTGGACACCACTAGCCCGTCGGGCTGGCCGTCCCACTTGGAGGCCTTGTCGGCGAGCGTGCCCGTCGGGCAGACGGAGACGCAGGCGCCGCAGAACTCGCAGCCCGCCTCCACATGAGTTCTGCCAAAGGCCGGACCGACCTGGGTCTTCGGGCCCCTGTACTTGAAGGCGAGCACAGAGGTGCCGCGCACCTCCTGGCACATCCGGACGCAGCGGCCGCACAGGATGCAGATGTTGTAGTCCCTGTCGAAGAACGCGTCCTCGTGCTCGGGCTCGTACTCGCGGTAGTACACGGGGTAGTGAATCTCAGTCACCCCCAGCCTCTCCACGAGGGTCTGAAGCTCACACTGGCCGTCGTTGGGGCAGTAGCGGCATCCGGTGCTCACGCCGGATTTTCGGACCGTGTGCACGTTCTCCCGGCACGCCTCCCGCTCGCCGCACACGAGGCAGCTCGAAGGGTGCTCGCTGAGGATGAGCTCCAGGATCTCCCGTCTCATCTCCCGCAGCGTGGTGGTGTCCGTGAGGATCTTCATGCCCTCCCCAACGACCGTGCTGCAGGCCAGGGGATAACCGCGCATCCCCGCGATCTCCACCACGCAAAGGCGGCATCCGCCGAAGGGCGAGAGGTCCTTATGGGAGCATAGCGACGGGACGAAGATGCCATTAAGCTCCGCCGCCCTGAGCACCGATACGCCTTCCGGGCAACTAACCATGCGGTGGTCGATCTCGATGGCGATCGTGCGGGCACCCTTGGCGCGGATGGGCTTCGGCGTCATGTCAGGCTCCCGATTCAATGACGATGGCGTCGCCGGCGATGGCATCGAATCGGCAGATTTCGTAGCACGACCGGCACTTGATGCACTTACTCATGTCAAGATTGTGGGACTCGGACCTCGGGCCCGTGATGGCCCCAGTTGGACAGACCTTCACACACCGCTGGCAGCCGGTGCACTTGTCCTTGATGATGCGATAGTGGACGAGGTCCCGACACACCGCGGCGGGGCAGCGCTTGTCGATGATGTGGGCGAGGAATTCGCCGCGGAAGTACTTCAGCGATGTCAACACGGGGTTCGGAGCGGTCTGTCCGAGGCCGCAGAGGGCGCCCCCCTTGATGGCGAGCGCCAGCCGCTCGAGCTTGGCCAGATCCGAGATCTCACCATTTCCCTGGGAGATCCTCTCCAGGATGCCCACCAAGTGCCTCGTCCCTACCCGGCACGGCACGCACTTGCCGCACGACTCGGCCTGGGTGAAGTTCAGGAAGTACTTGGCCGTATCGACGATGCAGGTGTTCTTGTCGAGGACGATGAGCCCGCCGGATCCCATGATGGAGCCGACCGCCGCCAGTGCCTCGTAGTCGATCGGCGAGTCGAGGAACTCCTCTCCGAGGCAGCCGCCCGAAGGGCCGCCGGTCTGCACGGCCTTGAAGCCCTTGACCGAGCCGCCGCCTACGTCGTAGATGACGGTGCGCAGCGTCGTCCCGAGTGGGACCTCGATGAGCCCCGTGCGCCGCACCTTCCCGACGAGACTGAACGTCTTCGTCCCCTTGGAGGTCTCGGTGCCAAACTGCGAGTACCACTCAGCGCCGTTCCGGATGATGTTGGGGAGGGTGCCGAGGGTCTCCACGTTGTTGATGATGGTGGGCCTACCCCAGAGGCCTTCGACCGCCGGGAAGGGAGGCCGCGTCCGGGGCATGCCCCTCCTCCCCTCGATGCTGGCGATGAGGGCCGTTTCCTCGCCGCACACGAAGGCGCCCGCCCCTTCCTTGATACTGATATCGAAGTCCAACTCGCTTCCAAGAATCCCACGGCCCAGAAGCCCCAACTCTCGCGTCTGGGCGATCGCCGATTCGAGCCGCTTTATCGCCAATGGGTACTCAGCACGGATGTAGACGAAGCCCTTGCGAGCACCCATCGTGTACGCGGCGATGAGCATCCCTTCCAGCACCGCGTGCGGATCGCCTTCGATGAGCGACCGATTCATGAAAGCCCCAGGGTCGCCTTCATCCGCGTTGCAGATCAGGTACCGCGTGTCGCTTCTCGTCTCACGGCACACCAGCCACTTTCGCCACGTGGGAAAGCCCGCCCCTCCCCGGCCCCGAAGCCCCGAGTTCTGAACGATCTCGAGGACGTCGCTCCAGGGCATCGAGAGGCATTTCTCGAACGCCTTGTACCCGTCGCGGGCGAGATAGTGCTCAACGTTCTCCGGATCGATAACCCCGCAGTTGCGAAGCACGATGCGCACCTGCCGTTTGAGCATGGGGTGCTCGAAGAAGTTGGGCGCGCCCTTGAATCCGTTCTCGCCGAAATGTCCCACCAGATGGCGGCGGAGAACCTCTCCCTTCTCGAAGAACGAATCCAGAAGTTCCCGGACCAGCTCCGGCGTCACGTTCGAATAGCTGATTCGGGGGTTGCCGGGCATCTGGACGTCCACCAGTGGTTCGAGGTAGCAGGGACCGATGCATCCCACCTTCAGAATTTCCGCTCCGATCCGCTTCTTGGCTAAGTAGCCCTTGACGGCCTCGATCGCCTCTGCAGCCCCGGCGGCGAGGCCGCATGACCCGGCCCCCACGTAGATCGTTGGCCGAGCACTGTTCTGGAGCTCGTTCCACGCCTGGACCGCGTGCGCCCTTTCCGCTTCAAGCGTCTTCACGGTCCTCCCGCTCGTCCAGCATCTGATGGACCCTCAGGACCGACGTGTCGGCGTAGACCTTCTCGTCGATCGCGAGGACCGGCGCCAGCGCGCAGCAGCCGAGGCACGCTACCCGCTCGAGCTGGTACCTCCCGTCCGCGGTGCTCTCTCCCGGCTCGACATCCAGGCGGCGTCTGAGCACGTCGAGAATCTGCTCCCCTCCCTTCACATGGCAGGCCGTGCCGAGGCACACCTTGATCACATGCTCTCCCGGCTGGCTGAAGCGAAACTGGGCGAAGAAGGTCGCGACGCCGAAGATCTCGTTTTCGGAGATCCTCAGCCAGCGGGAGATCCGGCTAACCGAATCCGCGGAGAGATAGCCGTAGGCCGCCTGGACCCTCTGGAGAACGGGGATTAGATCTGCTGGATCTCCCTCGAAGCCCTTTACAACCTCGGAGAAGAGATCGCTCGCCATCCTAATGCCCTTTCATCCCAGGAAGAGAGGGTTGAAGGGGGAGCGCGTCATGCCCTTGTGTGCCCACACGGAAACCTACTCCAGCCCGAGTTGCACGAGTCTCTTGGCGAACGTCCAGGTGTCGAGGTCGGAGGTGAACAGTCCGATGCCCGTCCTCGTGGCGAGCTCAACCACATCATCACTCGGTATCCTGTCTTTGACGATCACGATCATGGCGGCCGCCACGAGGTTTGCGGCGGCGATAAGGCTCTTGTGGGTCTGCAGCGTGATCAGGATGGCGTGCCGCTTGGCCGAGGTGATGATGTCGGAGACCATGTCGGAGATGTACACGCTCTCGACTTCTCTGTCTTTGTACTCGTTCAGCGCTCTGAGTCCCGCCTTCTCCTCAAGTTCAGAAATTCTCATTTGGCCCCCCTGCTGAGCGCCTAGCTCGACGTGGCCTATCCTGAGCGCCGTGTCACTCGATATCCGTCAGCCCAACATCGACGATGACCGTCCCCCTGCACTTGTCGACGCTGTTGCACTTCTTGCAGGGGACGACGATCACTCGTCTACCCAGGTGCTCGATGGCTCTGTTGAAGTACTGGTTGAGAGCTTCGATCCCGCCGCTGCTCACGCATTCCCCAGTGGTATGCGTGCTGTCCGCGCACAACGCTACGTAGACCAGCCAGCCAGGGCACTGCTGATTCACGAGCGCTCCGACCTGGCAGCCGGGGTCCGTGCACTCGGACAGCATCAGCCCGTTCACATCATCGAGGCTTACTCCCGCGCCACAGGCGCGGCATTCCAGATCGAACTTCATCGTCTGGAAGCTCCCCATGTAGATCCAGAAATGCCTGCCTTGATGGTATTCGTCGATCGGTGGGACAGGCTCAGTGGAGAAGAACGAAGAGCGGGCACCGCACTCCCAACACCCCTCTACGACCAGAAATCCGTGTCGGAGGTTGCACATGGACCAGTCGTGCCTGCACGCGTTCATCGCTCCTCTTGAGCACTGGAGGCTTGCCTTGTGGGACGCCCAACGAAGAACGCGCCGGAAAGAAGGTGGCTCCCCCGTGCCGACCTCTCGTGAAACATACTCAAACCATACGACCGTAAAGGGGTTTCGTCAACAAACCTGAGATACACCAACAACGCTTTGTGATCCAGCAGCGACCGATGAGAAGGAAATCTTTCACAAAGCGCCGCGCAGGCCACAACGCCGCGAAATTGTGTGCCGCAACCCCCGGCGGCTCGCGGGAGCAGAGCGCTGCATATGCGAAGCGAGTCGCGATTCAGCTTCGGTTCAGGAGGGGCAGCCCGGTTGCGAGCCGACCACGGCCGCGCGGGGGGTCGCCGGACGGGCGGACGCGAAGGTCAAGCGGAGGCGAATTCACTTCGCGCGAGCGCGGGGGCCCGGGGGTTCTGCAGCGTCCG
This sequence comes from Thermoanaerobaculaceae bacterium, assembly GCA_963754345.1. Taxonomy (GTDB): domain Bacteria; phylum Acidobacteriota; class Thermoanaerobaculia; order Thermoanaerobaculales; family Thermoanaerobaculaceae; genus RBG-13-68-16. The sequence continues at coordinate 338,561 of CAVWFZ010000021.1, forward strand.
GGTGGGCGGTGGAGTGGATGTGGGACCCCCCGCAATAAAGAAATGGTGCGCCCGGCGCGATTCGAACGCGCGACCTTCAGATCCGGAGTCTGACGCTCTATCCAAGCTGAGCTACGGGCGCACGACTGGGGTGAGCGAGGGGATTTGAACCCCCGACCACCGGAGCCACAGTCCGGTGCTCTGACCAACTGAGCTACGCTCACCGTAAGACTGGCCTGCCTGAGAGGATTCGAACCTCCGACCCGCGGATTAGAAGTCCGCCGCTCTATCCGTCTGAGCTACAGGCAGCGAGGTTTTGGGACGGGTGATGGTCGGGGCGAGAGGATTTGAACCTCCGACCACCTGCGCCCAAGGCAGGTGCGCTACCAGGCTGCGCCACGCCCCGTCCCGAGTTGCGTGAAGCTCCACGCTCCCAAAGAGCTTTCCCCATCTTCGGGGGACCCAACACTAGCAACGGGTGCCGGCCGCGTCAAGCCAAGCGCGGGCGGACGATGTGGCGGGAAACGACGACCAAAGGCCGGCCGCCCGGCGGGCGGCCGCTACTTGGGCTGTGCCACGACCCCCTTGAGGCCCACCGCGGCGAGGCGATGATCGAGCACGGTGCGCTGGGTCGCGAACGCCCGCTGCAGCCCGCCCTCCGCCAGGTCGAGCAGGCGCTCGAGCTCGACGCGGGAGTAGGGCTCCCGCTCGGCCGTCCCCTGGACTTCCACCATGCCCTTGCGGGCGGTGCCCACCAGGTTGAGGTCCACGGCCGCTCGCGAGTCCTCCTCGTAGGCGAGGTCGAGGAGGTGCCGGCCGCCCACGATCCCCGCCGAGACCGCCGCCACCTGGTCGCGGACCGGCCAGCCGGGCAGGACCCGCTGCTCCTTCAGCCGCAGCAGAGCCAGCACGACCGCGACGAACGCACCGCTGATGGCGGTCGTCCTTGTGCCGCCGTCGGCCTGCAGGACGTCGCAGTCCACCATCAGCGTCCGCTCGCCCAGCAGGCCCATGTCGAGGGCGGCGCGCAGCGAGCGCCCTATCAGGCGCTGGATCTCCGCCGAGCGCCCGGAGACGGAGCCGCGCGAGACGTCGCGCGGGGTGCGCTCCTCGGTGGCGCGCGGGAGCATGGCGTACTCGCTGGTGAGCCAGCCCTCCCCGGTGTCACGCAGGAACGGCGGAACGCGCCCCTCTACGCTCACGTTGCAGATCACCACGGTGTCGCCGGCACGCGCCAGCACGCTCCCTTCCGGGTACTTGACGAAGTCGAGCGTGAGCTGGAGGGGGCGGGGCTCGTCGTCGCGGCGTCCGTCGCGACGTTCAAAGGTTGGGGGCTGCGCCACGGTTCCTCCTCTTGCCATCAAGGTAGCTGCCCGGAGGCGTCACGACAAGCTCAGTCCGGGAGATCCACCAGCTCGAGGTCCACCGTCACCTCGGGAAGGATGAGGCGCGCGATGCGGGTGACCCGGGCGGCGGCGTCGGTCACCAGCAGCTGCAGCCCGCCCCCGGTCGGGGACGTCATTCCGCCACGGCCGAGGATCTCCACAACCTCGCCCGCGACCGCCTCCGCCGAGTCCACGAGGCGCACGCCTGCTCCCACGGCTTCTGAGATGGCGCCGCGCAGCAGCGGGTAGTGGGTGCAGCCGAGGATGAGCGTGTCCACCCGCCCTCCGGCAAAGGGCTCCAGGTACACTCGCGCCACCTCGCGCGTCACCGGGTGGTCGAACCAGCCCTCTTCGACAAGGGGCACGAAGAGCGGGCAGGCGCGCGCAACCACCTCGACCTCCGGACGCACCGCATGCAACGCCCGCAGGTAGGCGCCCGAGGTGATGGTCGACTCGGTGCCGATGACACCCACCCGTCCCGCGGTCCCGGCCGCCGCGACTCGGGCGCCCGGGGTGACCACCCCGACGACCGGGACATCCATCGCCTCCTCCAGCGCGGGCAGGGCGGCGGCCGAGGCCGTGTTGCAGGCCACGACGAGCATCTTGATCCCGCGCTCGGCGAGGAAGGAGGCCGCGCGCAGGCCGTAGCGCACGACGGTCTCGGCGGACTTGGTGCCATAGGGTAAGCGGGCGGTGTCCCCGAGGTAGATGTAGCGCTCGCCGGGAAGGCAGCGCTGCATCGCGGCGAGGACGGTCAGGCCCCCGATGCCGGAGTCAAAGACCCCAATGGGGCGCGGGTCGCTCACGGGGCGACCAGCTCCATGTTGGGCGGCAGGGGGCGCGAAAGGTCGAGGTGGCCGAGCGTCGCGACCTCGCGGCCCCCCAGCAGCACCTGCACACGCTTCACCCCGGGACAACTGCTCACCACGCTGTTGACCGTCGCGTAGGCCAGCACCAGCTCGCCGTCGGTGCCAGCCACCACATCCGGTGGCGGGATCGAGAGGTCCACGAAGGCGTCACCGTCGCGATCGAGGAACACGGCCTGCACCGTGGCCGCCCAGGGGAACACCGGGGCATACCCCTCTCGAGAGCCCGCCAGCAGCTCTTCGACCACCAGGCGGATGCGCGGCGGGGTGCCAACCGGCAGTTCCGGCACCTCGCGAGCCTCGCGGTGCAGCATTGCGTCGTCCCCGGGAAAGAACAGCACCAGCTTTCCCGGTAACGGGGTCGGAACAGAAGTCCCTGCAGAAGGTGGCAGTGCGGGAGCGGGTACGGGAGCGGGGTGCTTTCGGCTCAGCAGAACCACCACCGCCAGCGCCAGCAGGATGGCAAGCGTCGCCACGATCGGGCGCACAGTCTTCATGGCGTGGGTGTGGCCGTGGGCGGTGGTGTGGGCGCGGGCGTCGGGCTCCGCAGGTACTCCAGGATAGCCTCCGCGAGCGCGGCTGCGATCTCTTCTTGAACGTCCCGCCCGAGGAGGCGGCTCGCCTCCTCGGCGTTGGAGAGGAACCCCACCTCGACCAACGCGGCCGGCATGGTGGCCCCGGTCAGCACCACGAAGGGCGCCTGCCGGATCCCACGGTCGCGGATCCTTTGCAGGGCGTTGAGGCGCTCCTGCACCGTCCTGGCCAGGCGCGCGGAGTTGTTGAGGTTGGCAACGTGGGCGAGGTCCCAGAGGATCAGCTGTAGCGTGTCGGCAGGGGCGCTCGCGTTCTCCCGCGCGGCTGCCTGGGCCGCCTGGGGGTCACTCGCGTCCGCGCTCATGTAGTAGGTCTCGGCGCCCCGCGCGCCGCGTGCCGGCGAGGCGTTGGCATGGATCGAGAGGAACATCGTGGCAACAAGCCGGTTGGCGAGGGCGGTGCGGTCGGTGAGGGAGACGGCCTCATCGCCGTCCCTGGTCAGGCGGGTCGTCACGCCGGCAACCTGCAGCCGCGCCGCGGTGGCCCGGGCCACCGCCAGCGTGATCTCCTTCTCCAGTTCGCCCGCGGGTCCCTTGGCACCCTGGTCCTCACCGCCGTGGCCGGGATCCAGGACCACCAGCGTCCCGGTCCTTGGCGTCGCTACCGGGGCGACCGCCGCAGTGCTGCCAAGGCGCAGGATGAAGCGGGGCGGGTCGTCCAGCGGGTAGCTTGAAGCCACCTCGGTGCCAGCGGCAAGGCGTAGGGTGAGCACGTTGCCGCGCAGCTCGGCACCCTGGAGCTCCGCTTCCGGAACCACCGGCCGTGCCAGCGAAACCGGCGTGATGAACTGCAGTGTTACCGAACCCGGCGCCGCGCTCACGCGCGGCCGCTGCTTGGTGCCGCGCACCACCAGCGTCGTCCCGTTCGCCGCCCGCACCACGGAGATCTCGAGCTGCTCCGCGAGGCCGACCCTCACGAGTTCGGGTGCCATGGCCGTGCCGCGCACCGTCCACCCGAACGACCCGAGCAGCGCCGAGGCGGTCGGCAGGCCTCCGACCACGTGACCTTCCACCAGGCGCAGCGGGCCGGGGAGGGGCGTGAGCCGGCCGTCCACGACGGCCAGGGATCCCCCGGGCGTGAACTGGACCTCGTGGTCCTTCGCGGAGGCGCTGTAGCTCCCCGCCGCGGCGGCGTACTGCACATCGGCACCGGCCAGGCGCAGCAGCGCCACGACATCGAGGAGATCCCCACGGGCGAAGACCTCGGTCGGACCCTGCGGCGTCGTGACCGTCACCGCAGCCGACGCGAGCGGCAGCAGCAGGAGCACGACAGCGGTAGCGAGTCTCTTCCCCATGTCACCGCAAAGGAGCACCAAGTTCGGCGCCCCCGGAGCGCCGCGAGGGTACACGCACGCGTGCGGCACGCGCAAGGGTCTTACCGGGTTCACGCCCCGGAGAGCGCCGCCCGCAGCGCGGCGATGACCTCGCCGGAGGTGAGCGTGAACCCGGCCTCACGCAGGGTGGTGACGAACTCACGGTGCGAGCGCCCCTGGCGGTAGGCGGGCTCCCGGGACGGAGAGGGGAGGTAGCGGTCCATCAGGCCCACGTCCAGGTCAACCAGCAGGGAGACCTGGAAGAGCACCCTGTTCTGCCAGAGGCGCAGGGAGCTGCCGGCCAGCTTGCGCTCACCCAGGCAGAGGTCCGAGGTGCCACGCATCTCCACGCCCGCGACCCCACACGAGGAGAGCGCCCCCGCCACGAGGCCGCAGAAGCTGTGAAAGTAGGGCTCGGGAAAGCGTCCGAACGGATCGGTGTGGCGCACGATCGAGGCAACCACCACCCCAGGCCCCAGCACCACCGCGCCGCCGCCGGTGGGCCGCACCACAACCGCCACACCGTCCTCGCGGCAGTGCTCGAGAAAAACCTCGCGAGCGGGGTTGCGGGAGCGGCTCGTGACCACGACCACCTCGCGCGCCTCCTCGAGGCGAACGACCGGCGGTGAGACCGCCACCAGGTCGGTGCCGGCCAGCGAGAGCGCATGAGGGGATGGACTCCCAAGCAACGTGCCAGGTTCCAGCACGGTCCACGATTGTACCCAGGTTGGCGGAGTGTGACGCAGCTCGCCACTTGCGCGCCGTTTTGGTCCTATACTCTCCAAATGGAGTGGCACGTCCTCGGAAGCTTCGGGGGCCTGAGCCCCACCTGCCGGATGACCTCCTTTCTCATCGACGAGGCGCTCGCACTGGATGCAGGCTCGATCACCCAGGCTTTGTCGCTCGATGCGCAGCGGCGCATCCGGCACGTCGTGCTCACCCACTCCCACCTCGACCACACCGCCTCCATCCCGTTCCTCGTCGAGAACACTTTTGGCGAGCAGCGCGAGTCGCTCGAAATCCTCCTCACACCACAGGTGCTGCACACCGTCAAACGTCACCTCTTCAACAACGACACTTGGCCCGATTTCACCCGCATCCCCAATGACCTGCTCCCCGCGCTGCGCCTCGTGCAGGTGAAGCCACGTGTACCATTTACCGCCAACGGGCTGCGCCTGACCGCGGTGCCGGTGCACCACGTCGTGCCGACGCACGGCTACCTGGTGGAGGACGGCGACCGCGCGGTGCTCTTCACCTCCGACACCGGGCCCACCGAGGAGGTCTGGGAGGTGGCCAACCGCACCGCGGGGCTGAAGGCGGTGATCGTGGAGGTCTCCTTCCCGAGCCGGATGCAGGCCGTCGCCGACGTGTCGCTCCACCTCACCCCAACGACACTTGCGAGCGAGCTGACCAAGCTCACGCGCGACGTGCCGGTATACCTCTACCACCTCAAGCCGGCGTACGTGGAGGAGCTCCGAGACGAGCTGGCAGCCACCGCCTTCCCGCACCCGGTGGAGGAGCTGCGCCAGGGCGACACCTACAGGTTCTGATCCCACCCACCCAGCTGACAGCCGTGAGCCATCCGCATGGTTGGCGCGAATCAGCGCCGGTCGAGGGTGGCCACGACGGAGGCGATGCGGTCCTGCGTCCCGGCGTCGTACCAGAGGTCCAGGAAGCGCTCGAGCTCCGCGCCGTCGCGCTCCTCCATCTCGCGGACGAGCCCGTGGCGCAGGAAGTGCTTGGCCGCGGCAAACGCGGCCGGCGGGCGCGACGCCAGGTGGGCGGCCAGCTCGCACGCATCCCCCAGCACCGCCTCGGGCTCGGCCAGGCGCTCAACCAGGCCCATCTCCAGCGCCCGCTCACCGGAGAAGCCGTCGCCCTCCAGCACCAGCTGACTCGCCGTGCGGGCGGGAAAGAGCGTGACCAGCATCAGCACCGCTCCGGCCGGCACCGGGATGCCCAGGTTGATCTCGGAGAGCCCGATGCGGGCGCCCCAGTGGGCCATCACGCGTCGGTCGCAGGTCGCCGCGAGCAGGTAGCCACCGGCGATGGCATGCCCCGCAAGCGCCGCTACCGCAGGTCCCGGGTACCCCACGAGACGGCGCAGAAGCGCGTTGAAACGGTTCATGAACACGCGCATCTCGCCCCGCCGCATGCCGTCGACCTTCCGCAGGTCGAGACCCGGGCAGAACACCGTTGGGTGGGCGCTCGCCAGTACCAGCGGTGGCGCCCCCGCCGCCTGGAGCTTTTCGAGCTCCGCCTCCAGTACGCCGAGGAGCTCTGCGTCGAGCGCGTTGGCGCCGTAGGTGAGGTGGAGGACGACGATGCGATCCCTGGTCTCGATCCGAACCGGTGGCTGCCCGCTCATGTGCCGTTCCTCAGGCTGCGTACGAACAGATCGGTGACGGGGGACCCGGGTGACAGCTCGGGGTGGAAGGTAGCGGCGAGCAGCCGGCCCTGACACACCAGCACGGGGTCCTCCCCGCGCCGCGCCAGCACCTGTACCGAAGCGCCCACCTCTGCCACCCTGGGTGCCCGGATGAACACGCCTTCAAGCACCTCACTGCCAAGGTGCTGCGGATCACAGACGGACAGGTTGACCACGGCCGAGTCGATCTGGCGGCCGTAGGCGTTGCGCTCCACCACCACGTCCAAGAGCCCGAGCGACCGCTGCGCCGGGTTGCGGACCTCGCGCGCCAGCAGGATCACGCCCGCACAGGTTGCCAGCACCGGGAGCCCGCCCCGGATGAGCTCCGCGAGCCGCTCCGCGAGGCCGCTGCCCTCCATGAGCTTCAGCATTGTCGTCGACTCGCCGCCGGGCAAGACCAGACCCCGGACCCCGGCGAGATCCTCCGGCACACGCACGTCCACCGCAGCCACGCCGCGGGCCTCGAGCGCCCTCCGATGGGCCTCGAAGTCGCCCTGCAGCGCGAGCACACCGACGCGCAGACCGCTACCTCTCACTCACCACCCCCGTCGCGACAGCATCTCCTCGGGCGTCAGCTTGGCCACGTCGAGTCCGCGCATGGCGCCCTCGAGGCCGCGCGAGACCTCCAGCAGAACCTCGGGTTCCTGCCAGTGGGTGACCGCTCGGACGATGGCCTTGGCGCGCCGCGAGGGGTCCTCCGACTTGAAGATCCCGGAGCCGACGAACACCGACTCCGCCCCCAGGATCATGCAGAGCGCGGCGTCGGCGGGGGTGGCCACACCGCCCGCCGCGAAGTTGGGCACCGGCAGCTTGCCGTTCTTCGCCACGAACCGCACGAGCTCCAGCGGCGCCTGCAGCTCCTTCGCCGCGGGAGTGAGCTCCTCTCCCTCGAGGGTCGTCAGGCGCCGCAGCTCGCGCCGCACCGCGCGCAGGTGGCGGACCGCCTCGACGATGTTCCCCGAACCGGCCTCGCCCTTGGTGCGGATCATCGCCGCGCCCTCCCCGATCCTGCGCAGCGCCTCACCGAGGTTCCGGCAACCGCACACGAACGGCACCTTGAAGTCGTGCTTGAAGACGTGGTTTTCCTCGTCGGCCGGGGTCAGCACCTCGGACTCGTCGATGAAGTCCACGCCCAGCACCTCGAGAATCTTCGCCTCCGCGATGTGGCCGATGCGGCACTTGGCCATCACCGGGATCGAGACCGATTGCATGATCTGCTCGATCTTGTCGATGGCCGCCATGCGCGCCACGCCGCCCTCGGCTCGGATGTCCGCAGGCACGCGCTCGAGCGCCATCACGGCCGCCGCGCCGGCGTCCTCGCCGATTTTGGCCTGGGCGGCATCCGTCACGTCCATGATCACCCCGCCCTTGAGCATCTCGGCGAGGCCAACCTTCACGCGAAACTCGGGAGTCTCGAAGTTCATCGTCCTCTCCTTGCTTTCGTCCCGCTCACACCAGCGGCAGAGCACCCCTCGGGGGAGCCAACGCCGCGACCAGCTTCTGCACACCGGCCTGCAGCCTCTCGCCGCCCACCGCCGCGTAGGCGACGCGCACCACGTCGTCGCGGCCGCTCACCGACATCGCGGGGCCGGGCAATACCCAGACGCCGAGCTCACCGGCGCGCGCCGCGACGGCGCGCGCGCTCCAACCCGCAGGGAGCATCACCAAGAGGGAGAACCCGCCGCGCGGCTCGCTCCATCCCACGCCCTCGGGCGCCCGTGCCAGCGCCTCGCGCACGACGTCCAGGCGCACCCGGGCCGCCTGGCGCAGGCGCGCGAACTGGTCATCGAGAACGCCCCGTCGGCACAGCGTCCAGGCGGCGGCCTCCAGGAAGGGACTGCCGCCGAGGTCCGCCGCGCGCTTCACGGCCATGACGCGCTCCAGCGCTTCGCGAGGACCGGCGACCCAACCCACCCGCAGGCCGGGAAAGAGCGCCTTGGAGAACGAGCCCACCGCGATTACCCGGTCGTCCAGCGCGGCCAGCGGCGGCGGCACCGCCCCCTCGCTGACAAGCGCGGGGTCGAAGAACTCCTCGACCACCAGCGTGCCGCGAGCGGCGAGCAGCGCCAGCAGCTCGCGGCGGCGCCCCTCGTCGAGCACCACACCGGACGGGTTCTGGAGCGTGGGAGTCAGAATGGCGAGGCGCGGCCGCACCCGGCGGAGCACGCTCGCCACGTCCTCCGGGCGGATGCCGTCGCGGTGCACCGGCACCCCGACCGCGCGCGCCTGATGGAGCGCGAGCAGGGGCGGGAGCCCCGGGTATGTAGGGTCCTCGACAAGCACCACGTCGCCGGGGCGCAGGAGCGCCCGTAGCAGCAGGTCCAGGGCGTGCTGCACCCCGCTCGTGAGCAGCACCTCGTCGGCGACGACAGTGATTCCAAGCCCGCGCAGGCGGTCCGCGAGCCAGCCGCGCAGGGGCTCATACCCCCACGCGCTCCCGTACTGCGCCACGCCCTCGCCCTCCCCTTCGCCCAGCCCCAGCCAGCGGAAGACCTGCCCGGCGGGGAGCAGGTCGCGGTCGGGTGCGTAGCGCGCCAGGTCCAGGCCTCCCGACGGGAGGTCCCCGATCGTGGAGGCAGTCTGGATGTGCGCCGTGCGGCCACGCCTCGGCCGCCCCGGGCGCAGCACCAGCAGCCCGCGCCGTGCCAGCTCACGATAGGCGGCCGTCACGGTGGCGCGGTTGACGCCGAGGGCCTGCGCGAGCGCGCGGGCCGAGGGCGGCTCGGGGCTCTCCTCCCCGGTGAGGGCAGGGGCGAGGGCCTCGGCAAGGCGCCAGTAGAGCGGCCGGCCGGGGTCGCCGTGCGTGGCGGCAAGGGCGGCGTCGGCGAATATCGTGTCCACGCGCGCACTTTAGGTTCGGTCTATGCCATTGTCAACAATGGCTCAGCCATTAGAAACCGGTAGCCGGAGTCCGCGCTCCGGGCAGCGGTCAAGCTCTTCTCGGTCCCCTGTGCCCTGCGCCCGGTGCCCTGTCCTAGTGGACGTCTTTGGCGGAGCGGAAGTCGCTGATGAAGCGCTGCAACCCGACGTCGGTGAGGGGGTGTCGGAAGAGCTGCTGCAGCACCTTGAACGGCACGGTGGCCACGTCGGCGCCGGCGAGCGCGCCCTCGACCACGTGCTGCGGGTGGCGCACCGAGGCCACCAGGACCTGGGTTGGAAACTCGTAGGCGTCGTAGATCTGCACGATCTCCCGCACGAGCTGCATCCCGTCCTGGCCCACGTCGTCGATCCGCCCCACGAACGGGCTCACGTACGTCGCGCCGGCCTTGGCCACCAGCAGCGCCTGCCCCGGCGAGAAGCACAGGGTGAGGTTGGTGGCGATCCCCTCCTCGGAGAAGCGGGCGCACACCTTGATCCCATCGGGCGTGATCGGTAGCTTGACCACGACGTTCTCGGCGATGGTGGCGAGCTCACGACCTTCGCGCTCCATCCCCTCGGCGTCGGTGGCGATCACCTCCGCCGAAACGGGACCGGGCACGATGCGGCAGATCTCCGCCACGAGCTCGTGGTAGGAGCGCCCCTCACGGGCGACGAGGGACGGGTTGGTGGTCACGCCGTCCAGGATGCCCCACGAGGCGGCCTCGCTGATCTCGGCGACGTTGGCTGTGTCGATGAAGAGCTTCACGGTCTTCTCCCGATTCTCTAGAACAAACCTTTCTGGTCCCCTTCATCCTCTTCTTCCACGCGCTCGGCGAGCTTCGCCAGCGCCACCACCTGGTCGCCCTCTTCGAGCCCCATGAGCTTGACGCCCTGGGTCGCGCGCCCGATGCGTCGCACCTCGGAGGCCGACGTGCGGATCATCATCCCCTTGGCGGTGACCAGCAGGATGTCCTCGTCCCCCACCACGTGCCGCATGCCCGCGACGCTGCCGGTGCGCGCGGTGACCTTCATGAGGGTGATGCCCTTGCCACCGCGCCCCTGCTCGCGGAACTCCTCCACCGGCGTTCGCTTTCCGAACCCGCGCTCCGCCACGACCAGGATGTCGCCGCGATCGTCCGCCGGGAATGTCGCCATCACCTCGACGAAGTCGTCCCTGCGGAGCGTGATCCCACGGACACCGGCCGCCACCCGACCCATCGGCCGCACGTCGCTCTCCGGGAAGCGGATCCCCATCCCCTTGTGGGTGCCCAGGAAGACGTGGCTCTTGCCGTCGGTGAGGCGGACATCGAGCAGGTCGTCACCCTCCTCCAGGGTGATGGCGATGATCCCGGTGGAACGCGGGTTGGCGTAGGCCGTGAGCTCGGTCTTCTTGACCTTTCCGCGACGCGTCGCGAAGAGCAGGAAGCGCTCGGGGTCGAACTCCTTGATCGCCATCAACGCTGCCACCTTCTCGTCCTGGGTCACCGGCAGCAGGTTCACGATCGCCTTGCCGCGCGCCGCAGGGCTCGCCTCCGGCACCTCGTGCACCTTCAGCCAGTACACCTTCCCGATCGACGTGAACGTCAGGAGGACGTCGTGCGTCGAGGCCACGAACAGGTGTTCGACCGGGTCCTCGTCGCGCACGCCGGCGCCGCGCCGGCCACGGCCGCCGCGTCTCTGGGCGCGGTAGGTGGAGACCGGGGACCGCTTGATGTACCCGGTGCGGGTGACCGTCACGACGACGTCCTCCTCGGCGATCAGGTCCTCGACGGAGAACTCGGCCTCCTCGGGGAGGATCTCGGTGCGCCGCGGGTTGGCGAAGCGCCGCTTGGTGTCCTCCAGCTCGCCGATGATGATGTCCAGCACCAGCTTCTCGGAGGCCAGGATCGCCTTCAGGCGCGCGATGAGGGCCAACACCTCCTTGTGCTCGTTGATGATCTTCTCGCGCTCGAGGGCCGTCAGGCGCTGCAGCCGCATGTCCAGGATCGCCTGCGACTGCACCTCCGAGAGGCCGAACTTCTCCATCAGGGCAGCCTTGGCCGCCGCGGGATCCGCGGCCGCCCGGATGGTCTTGATCACCTCGTCGAGGTGGTCGAGGGCGATGACCAGCCCTTCCAAAATGTGAGCCCGCTCCTCGGCGCGCGCGAGGTCGTAGCGCGTGCGGCGGGTCACGACCTCCTTCCGGTGCTCGACGAAGTGCGTGAGCATCTCGGGCAGGGTCAGCACGCGCGGCTGGTTGTCCACGATCGCCAGGAACGTGATGCCGAAGCTCGACTGCATCGGTGTGAGCTTGAAGAGCTGGTTCAGTACCACCTGTGGGACCGCGTCGCGCTTCAGCTCAACCACGACCCGGATGCCGTCGCGGTCCGACTCGTCGCGCAGGTCGGAGATCCCCTCGATGTCCTTCGCCTGCACAAGCTCGGCGATGCGCTCGACGAGGCGCGCCTTGTTCACCTGGTACGGGAGCTCGGAGATGATGATCGCCACCCGGTCCCCCTTCTTGAGGTGCTCGATGCGCGCCCGCGCCTGCATCTGCACCGAGCCGTGCCCAGTGGCGTAGGCCTGCCGGATCCCCGCGGTGCCGCGGATGATCGCCGCCGTCGGGAAGTCCGGGCCAGGGATGAGCTTGACCAGCTCGTCTACCGCGAGCCCCGGCTTGCGGGCGATCGCGATGGCGGCGTCGATGACCTCGCCGAGGTTGTGCGGCGGGATGTTGGTCGCCATCCCGACCGCGATTCCCGAGGAACCGTTGACCAGAAGGTTGGGGAACTTGGACGGGAGCACAACGGGCTCGTTGAGGGAGCCGTCGTAGTTCGGCTGCCAGTTGACGGTTTCCTTCTCGAGGTCGTCGCCCAGCATCTCCTCGGCCAGGCGCGCCAGCCGCACCTCGGTGTACCGCATCGCCGCGGCGTTGTCGCCGTCCACCGAGCCGAAGTTGCCCTGCCCGTCCACCAGCACGTGGCGCATCGAGAAGAGCTGCGCCATGCGCACTAGCGTGTCGTAGATCGCGGCGTCGCCGTGCGGGTGGTACTTGCCCATGACGTCGCCGACGATGCGGGCCGACTTCTTGTACGCCTTGCCGGCCGTGTTCCCTTGCTCCCACATCCCGAACAGGATGCGGCGATGCACTGGCTTGAGCCCGTCGCGCACGTCCGGCAGCGCGCGACCGATGATGACGCTCATCGCGTAGTCGAGGTAGGAGCGCTTGAGCTCCTTCTCGATGGCAACCGGGATCCGTTCCTCCCGGCTCAAGAGCAGATCGCTCATGGTTTCCTGATCCCCGTCCCTACACGTCGAGGTTCACGACCTCGAGAGCGTTGCGCTCGATGAACGCACGGCGCGGCTCAACCGCGTCGCCCATCAGCACCGTGAACAGCTCGTCCGCCTCCGCCGCGTCCTCGACGCGGACCTGGAGCAGACGCCGGGTCTCCGGGTTCATGGTCGTGGCCCAGAGCTGCTCGGGGTTCATCTCGCCCAACCCCTTGTAGCGCTGGATGGAGAGGCCGTGGCGGGCGCTCTCGTAGACGCGCCCGACCAGATCCTGCGCCGACTCGTAGGTTTCCTTGACCCCCTCGAGCTCGAGGTGGAACGGCGGCACATCGAAGTCCTTGAGGTGCTTGTGGAGGTCGAGGAGTTGCGTGTACTCGTAGGTGCGGATGAGCTCATATCCGAGCTCGACCGCCTTCTTGCGCCCGTTCTTGTTGTAGGTGACCCGCACCAGCCGGGTCCCGTGCTCCTCGTCCCCCTCGGCGACCGCATCCCCGTAGTCTTGCGCCCGCAGCTCGTCGGCGAAGCCGACCATGAGGTCGGCATCGGCCAGGTGGTCGCGCTTCGCAATGCCCTGGCGGAGCATCGCCATCACGAGGTCGCGCGGCCAGCCGCGCTGGTCGAGCCGCTCGAGGTGCTCGAGGCTGCGCTCGAGGCGGCGGATCGCGTCCTTGAGCGCCTTGCCCTTGAGGGTGCGCCCGGTGGCAGCCAGCGTGAGCGTCGCGCCGTCCGAGAGACGGTCGAGCAGGAACGACGAGAGCTCGGCATCGTCCTTGAGGTACCGCTCCTCCTTCTTGTGGGCGACCTTGTAGAGCGGCGGCTGCGCGATGTAGAGGAAGCCGCGCTCGATGACGGGCCTGAAGTGCCGGAAGAAGAATGTCAGCAGGAGAGTGCGGATGTGCGCGCCGTCCACGTCCGCGTCGGTCATGATGATGACCTTGTGGTAGCGCACCTTGGCGACATCGAAGTCGTCGGCCCCGATGCCCGTCCCCATGCACTGGATGATCGTGCGGATTTCCTGGTTGGAGAGCATCTTGTCGAAGCGCGCCTTCTCGACGTTGAGAATCTTGCCCCTCAATGGGAGGATCGCCTGGAAGCGCCGGTCGCGTCCCTGCTTGGCGGAGCCGCCGGCAGAGTCGCCCTCGACCATGAAGAGCTCGGCCCCAGATGGGTCCTTCTCCTGACAGTCGGCAAGCTTACCCGGGAGCGAAGCGCTCTCCAGCGCCCCCTTGCGGCGGGTGAGCTCGCGGGCCTTGCGGGCGGCCTCACGGGCGCGCGCGGCCTCCACGCACTTGCTCACGATCCGGCGCGCGATCGGGGGGTTCTCCTCGAAATACTCCGCGAGGCGGGTGTTCACCACCGTTTCCACCCAGCCCTTGACGTGTGACGAGACGAGCTTGTCCTTGGTCTGCGAGGAGAACTTGGGGTCGCGAATCTTGACGGAGAGCACCGCGGTGAGCCCCTCGCGGGCGTCTTCGCCGGAAAGCCCCTCGGGCAGGTTTTTGAGCAGGCCGCTGGATTGGCCGTAGGCGTTGATCGTGCGCGTGAGCGCGGAGCGGAAGCCGGAGAGGTGCGCCCCCCCGTCCGAGTTGAAGACAGTGTTGGTGAACGGGAGGACGTTCTCGGTGTAGCCGTCGTGCCACTGGAGCGCGATGGCCACCTGCTCGCCCTCGCTCTTGTCCTCGACCAGCTGGATCGGCTTGGGGTGCAGAGTGTTCTTGGCGCGGTTGAGGTACTCCACGAACGCCGCGATCCCACCCTTGAAACTGAACTCCTGCTCGCCCCCGTTGCGCTCGTCGTAGACGCGCATCACGAGGCCGGGGTTGAGGAAAGCGAGCTCGCGCAGCCGCTGCACGAGCAGGTCGTGGTGAAACTCCAGGATCGAGAAGATCTCCGCGTCGGGCTTGAAGCTAACGGTGGTTCCGGTCTTGGCGGAGTTTCCGATCCGCTTGAGATCCGCGACAGGCACGCCCCGCTGGTACTCCTGCTCCCACACCCCGCCGTCGCGCCGGATCTCCAGGCGCAACCACTCCGAGAGGAAGTTCACCACCGAGACCCCAACCCCGTGCAGGCCGCCCGAGACCTTGTAGGCGTTGTTGTCGAACTTGCCGCCGGAGTGCAGCTCACACATGATGACCTCGGCGGCGGAGCGGCCGGTCTCCTTGTGGATGTCCACCGGGATGCCGCGCCCGTTGTCCTCCACCGTGACCGAGTTGTCGGTGTGAATGCGGACGGAGACGCGCGTGGCGAAGCCGGCCTGGGCTTCGTCCACCGCGTTGTCAACCACTTCCCACACCATGTGGTGGAGCCCGGAGAGATCGTCGGTGTCGCCGATGTACATGCCCGGCCGCTTGCGAACCGCGTCCGGCCCCTTGAGCAGCTTGATGCTTTCGGCGTTGTACGCTTTCCCGGTCAAGCTTCACTCCCTCCCGCCGTTACGACGTCCACGGTGCCGGCCTGCATCCGCCACACCGTCCCTTGCACTAGCCGAGGCAGCATCATCTCCTCATGCGCCGAGGAGAGGAGCGCCTGTCCCCCCCGCTGCAGGCGCTCCAGCACCCGCCGCAGCACCGTCGCGTCCAGCTCTGCATCCACATCGTCAAAGACCACGGCGGGGGACCGCCCCCGCACCTCAGCGAGCAACGTCATCGCCGTGAGCTTGAGTGCCGTCGCCAGCAGCTTGCCCTGCCCCGCGGAGAGCACCTCCCTTGCCGGGGCGCCTTGCACGGTGAGCAGGAGGTCGTGGCGATGCGGCCCCACGGCGGTGTGGCCGCGCGCACGATCCCGTCGGCGCGACGCGGCCAGAGCGGCGCGCAGGCGGGCCGGCAGGGTCGCGGGTTCTGCGACCGCGACGCCATCCAGAGAATTATACAGCAAAACCGGCTTCGAGATCGACCAGCCCATGCTCTCCATCTCGCTCTCGAGGTGCCGCTCCAGCCCCGCGATCGCCTCCTGTCTCAAGCCCACGATGCGGGCTCCCAGCAGTGTAAGGTCGTGCTCGAACGCATCGAACTCCTCACCCCGCCCACCCCCGATCAGCAGCGCGTTGCGCTGCCGCAGGGCCCTTCGGTAGCGCTGCAGGACCAGCAGCGCCTCCGGGTGGAGGTGAAAGCACAGCCGGTCCAGGAAGCGCCGCCGCTCCTCCGGTGCGCCCCACACAAGCTGGCGGTCGTGCCCCGAGAGGGCCGCCACCGGGAAGAGGTCGAGGTACTCGCCGGCCCCGAGCCGCCGGGCGCCCCGGAAGAGCGCCCGCGAGAGGGCGCGCCCCATCTGTGCCTCCTGGCGCAGATCCACCGTGGTGCCGGCGCGCTCCACGGTCCCCACCAGGGTGAAGGCGCGGCCTCCCCGCCGAACCCACGACGTGGCGGGCCCGGGCCGGAACGACGCGAGGTTTCCGAACACGGCGAGAGACTCGAGGAGGTTCGTCTTGCCGGAGCCGTTTGGGCCGA
The DNA here is from genome assembly GCA_963754345.1 of Thermoanaerobaculaceae bacterium. Lineage (GTDB taxonomy): Bacteria > Acidobacteriota > Thermoanaerobaculia > Thermoanaerobaculales > Thermoanaerobaculaceae > RBG-13-68-16. The sequence continues at coordinate 354,700 of CAVWFZ010000021.1, forward strand.
CGACCACGGTGATGCCAGGGCGGAACTCCAGTTCCTGTGCCGCCAGATTGCGGAAGCTGTTTACGGAGAGGCGACGGATCGACACGCCGTCACAGGCGGATCGGCATGATGACGTAGAGGCACTCCCCGACCTGGGCGTCCTCGCCCACAGGCGTCATGACGATCGGCCCGTCGGCGTCCCGCAGCTGCAGCTCCACCTCCTGGACCTCCACTGCGTTCAGGAAGTCGAGGAGGTAGTTTGCGTTCACGAACACCTTCAGGGCCTGTCCGGAGTAGGAGCAGGGCACCTCTTCGGCCGCCTGGCCAAGGTCGAAGCCGACCGAGGTGAGGGCCACCGAATCCTTTTCAAACTGCATCTGGACGCCGTGGGTCCGCTCGCTGGCGAGCAGCGCCACGCGTCGGAGCGCCGCCGAAAGTTCCTGCCGTTGCACCTTGGCGCGGTGCGGGTTGTCGCGCACCAGCACGCGCTCGTACTGGGGGAAGCGCGCCTCGAGGACGCGCGAGAGCAGCACCCGGTCGGCGAGCCGGAAGGCGAGGTGGTTCTCCCCCCGTGCGATGTAGAGCGGCGTGTCCGCCTCGGCCGTGAGGTGGCGAAGCTGGTTGAGGACCTTGCGGGGCAGCAGCTGGTGCTCGAACGGCGGAGCACCGGAGGTATGAGCAGCCTTGACCCACGCCAGACGGTGCCCGTCGGTGGCCACCATCTCAAGGAACTTCGGAGAGACGAGCAGCAGCGAGGCGTTGTACTGGAAGTGACCTTCCTCGGCCGAAACCGCGAACACCGACCGGTCGATCAGGCGGCGCAGGGTGGCGAGGTCCACGGCAAAACCCTGCCCGTCCGGGATCTCCGGTAGAGTCGGGAAGTCGGCCGGATCCAGGCTCGCGAGCTGCGAGGAGAACGACCCCGACTTCACCTCGACGCGCGACCCCTCGAAGGAAAGCTGGAGTGATTCGGCCGGAAGCGAGCGCACGAGATCGAAGAACACCTTCCCGTGAATCGTGGTACGTCCTTCCTTGCGGACGACCGCCGGGCACTGGGTGTAGACCGTGACGTCGAGGTCGGTGGCCGCGAGGTGGAGGCGGTCGCCTTCCGCGGTGAGCAGGACGTTGGAGAGGATCGGAATCGTGGTGCGACGCTCGACCACGCCCTGAATGAGCTGAATCTCTTCGAGTACCACGCTGCGGGTCAGGGTGACGTCCATGCGATGGTCTCCCGGCTGCTCCTACGAAGCAACGAGATTGTACAGATTTTCGTCGTAGTCGTCGAGGGTGTGCAAAGCCGGAGTGCTCTGGCAGAGGACTGCGCATGCACGGCTTGAGGTCCGGTTCGGTGTGGAAAGCGGATGTGCAGGAAATGTGGGAAAGGGGTGAACGTGTGAAGGGATGTCCGACTTATCCACAGCCTAACGGAAGTGTTCCGCAAAGGTGGTGAGAGTCGCGTCAAGCGAAGGGTTGGAGCGGCGCTCCTCGGTGATGGTGTCGACCGAGTACATGACGGTTGAGTGGTGCTTGGCGAAGAGTTTCCCGATCTCCGGGTAGGAGAGCCTCAGGATCTCGCGGATGAGGTAGATCGCGACCTGCCTCGGGAAGGCGACGGAGCGGCGGTTGTCGCGCCCCTTGAGGTCGGCCACCTTCACGCCGTAGTGGTGCGCCACGAAGCGGATGATGTCGGCGGGCGTGGTGTGGCGCTCCTCGGACAGCAGCGGCGTGAGGGCGTTGCGGGCCGTCTCCAGGCTCGGGGTCTGACCTGTGAGGGTGCAGTACACGATGACCCGGTTGAGGTAGCCCTCCAGCTCGCGAACGTTCTCGCGCACCCTGCGCGCGACGAACAGGACGACGTCGTCGGGGAGGTCGACACCCTCGTTGTGCGCCTTCTCGCGGATGATCGCGCACTTGGTCTCGAGGTCGGGGGGCTGGATGTCGGCGACGAGCCCCCACACGAAGCGGGTGCGGAGGCGCTCCTCCAACCCCTGGATGGTGGCGGGCGAGGTGTCGGAGGTGAGCACGATCTGGTGACCGGCCTCGTGGAGGGCGTTGAAGGTGTGAAAGAACTCCTCCTGCGTGCGCTCCTTGCCGGCCAGGATGTGGACGTCGTCGAGGAGCAGGATGTTGATGGACCGGTAGGCCTCGCGGAAGGCGGCCATGCGCTGAAGGCGGATGGAGTTGATGAGCTCGTTGACGAAGTTCTCGGTCGGCACGTAGCGGACGCTGCTGCGCGGGTTGCGGGCCAGGATCTCGTTGCCGATCGCGTGCAGCAGGTGGGTCTTGCCGAGGCCGGAACCACCGTAGAGAAAGAGCGGGTTGTAGGCGCGCCCGGGGTTCTCGGCTACCGACTGCGCCGCCGCGCGGGCGAACTGGTTGGATGGGCCCGGTACGAAGGCGGGGAAGGTGTAGCGGGGGTTGAGCAGGGCCCCTCGGTGGGCGGGTGGGCTCGCCTGGGGGGCGTCGCCGGTGACCTCCAACGTGACAGTCACCGCGCGCTCCGCCGCCTGCGTCGCCGCCTCCTGGAGGAGGGCGAGGTAGTGGTCGCGGATGTAATCGGCATAGACCCGGGAGGGAGCGACGACGGTCAGGCGGTCGGACGTGGCACGGCCGGCGAGGGGGGCGAACCACACCTCGAAGTCATCGGCTGAGATCCGCGACCGCAGCACGTTCTTGACGGCAAGCCAGAGATCCAACGAGGGCATGGTCTGGGGCACCCGACGGGCCCGAAGAGCTTAGCACACGGTCGGGTTGACCGGCGGCATTCAGCAACGTAAACTCCTCCTTCCCCGTCGCCTCCGGTGAGGGTCGGGGCAAACAAGGGGTGAGATCATGAAGCGGACATACCAGCCGAACAACCGGCGCCGGAAGAAGACCCACGGTTTTAGGGCGAGGATGAGCACGCCCGCGGGGAGGCGGGTCTTGGCGGCCCGGCGGCGCAAGGGGCGGAAACGCCTGACCGTTTGAGCTGCGCGGGGGCGATCTGGACAGGCTGCTGCGACGCGCGGAGTTCCAGCGTGTCTACACCGGTGGGATCAAGGTGGTGGGACGGTACCTGGTGGTTTTTGCTCTCCCCGGGGAGGGTGAGGTGTGCCGTCTCGGGATCACCGCGACGCGCAAGATCGGCGGGGCGGTGGTGCGAAACCGGGCGCGGCGACGGATCCGGGAGCTCTCCCGTGCGTACGGCGGGCTGCTGGAGGGGTGGGCGGGGGACCTGGTCGTCAACGTCCGGCAGGGGTGCGCCAGGGTGAGGTGGGAGGAGTTGGCAGAGGACTTCGGGCGGTGCCTGAGCAAGGTACGACGGGTTCCGCAGGCGCCCGCGTCGTGATGGCGGCGCTCGCGGGGTACAAGCGCTTCATCTCGCCGCTGCTGCCACCGGCCTGCCGCTTCGCGCCCACCTGCTCCGAGTACATGCGGGAGGCGATCGGCGTGCACGGGCTGCCGCATGGGCTCTGGCTCGGGGTGCGGCGGCTGGCGCGCTGTCACCCGTTCAACCGCGGGGGGTACGACCCGGTGCCACCACGTGGAGGGAGTCGGTAGATGGAAAAGCGAGTGCTGGTCGCGGCGGTCCTCTCGGGCCTGGTGATCATCATCTGGTTCTCGTTGTTCGCGCCGAAGCCGCCGGCTCCCGCACCCGCCGCGGTCCCGACGGGCACGGCACCGTCGGCACAGGCTGCGGGCCCGGTGCCCGGTGCGGAGAAGCCGGCGAGCCCGGCCGTCCCCGCGCCGCCGGCCGAGAGCGGGCGGGATGCGACGGAGGTGGCGCTCGAGGGCGACGGCTGGCACGGGTCGGTGAGCCCCACGGGCGGAGTGCTCTCATCGCTGGTGCTTTCGGGGTACAAGGACGAGGCGGGGGCCCCGCTCGATCTGGTGCGGGCCGGCGCGGACAAGCCGCTCTCGGTGGGGACACCGGGGCCCTGGAACGACGAGACCTACGTCGTCGAGCGCGGCGCGGGCTGGGTTGGCGTGCGGTGGAGCGACGGTAAGGGGAACTGGATCGAGAAGCGGCTGAGCGCCGGGAAGGGGAAGTACGCGCTCGAGGTGGAGGTGCGGGCGGGCGGGGAGCCCGCGCGCGCCGGCGTGGTGGTGGCCGCGGGTCTCCAGAAAGGGCTCAAGGCGGAGCAGCAGGGCCGCTTCGGGGGTTCGGACGCGGTCGTCCGAATCGGGGGGAAGCTCGACCGCATCAACACCGCCAAGCTCGAGGGTCCGAAGTCGGTCGCCGGCACGGTGGAGTTTGCCGGCATCGAGGACCAGTACTTCCTCTTCGTCCTGCTGCCCACCGGCGGCGTGGACGAGGTGCGTGTCTCGCGCGTGGGCACCGCCCCGAACAGCTTGCCGCAGGTGGTGGTGGCGGGTGCTGGGGGGGCGATCCGGGGCACGCTCTACGCCGGCGCCAAGGAGCACCGCACGCTCGTCGGCTATGGCCGGGGGCTGGAGGAGACCCTCTCCTTCGGGATCTTCGGCTTCCTCTCGGTGGGGTTCCTGGCCGCGCTGCGCTGGATCCAGAGCTTTGTGGTGAACTGGGGCGTGGCGATCATCGTTCTGACGGCAGGCATTCGGATCCTGCTCTTCCCGCTCAACCACAAGAGCGCGGTGGCGATGAAGCGGATGCAGCGGCTCCAGCCCAAGATGAAGGCAATCCAGGACCGCTACAAGGAGCGCGCCAAGAAGGACCCCAACGTGAAGCAGCGCATGAACCAGGAGGTGATGGCGCTCTACAAGCAGGAAGGGGTCAACCCGATGGGGGGCTGCCTCCCGATGCTGGTGCAGCTCCCGATCCTGTGGGCCCTCTACTCGCTCTTCGCCTACGCGATCGAGCTGCGGCAGGCGCCGTTCGTGTTCTGGATCAAGGACCTCTCCGCCAAGGACCCGACCTATATCACGCCCATCCTGATGACCGCGACCATGGTGCTGCAGCAGCGCATGGCGCCCCAGATGGGGGATCCGGCCCAGCGGCGGATGTTCATGCTGATGCCGTTCATTTTCGGCTTCATGTTCATCAGCTTCCCCGCCGGGCTGGTGCTCTACTGGCTGGTCAACAACATCTTCACGATCGGCCAGCAGCTCCTCACCGAGCGGATGATGGCCGGGTCGACCACGCCAACGCCCACCGGGACCCCCGCGGGCACGTGACCGCCTGGCGCCGTCGGGACACGCCCGCCTGGGCGGAGCGCCTGCGCGCCGAGGGTCTGTCGGATGGTCTCGCCGGTGCGCTTGCCGCATACCTGACGCTGCTGGGCCAGTGGGGGGGCGCGGTGGATCTCCTGGGCGACATGGAAGAGGAGGATCTCCTGGCCGGGCACGTGCACGAGGCGCTGGCGGCGCTCCCGTGGCTGGGCGAGGAGGGGAGGATGCTGGACGTCGGGAGCGGCAACGGGTTCCCGGCCGTCCCGCTGCTGCTGGCGCGCCCTCGGTTGCGGGGAGTGCTGCTGGAGCCGCGCGAGCGGCGCTGGGCGTTCCTCCGCGAGGTGGTGCGGGAGCTTGGCCTTGCCGCCGAGGTGGTGCGGAGCCGGGCGGCCGAGCATACCGGCGTGGGGTACACGGCCATCACCGTACGGGGTGTGGAGATGGGGGAGTGGCTCCCGCACGCCGGCCGGCTGCTCGACCGGGAGGGGACGCTGCTCTGGTGGACGAGCTGCGCAAACGCCGAGGAGTTGGGCCGCCGGGTGCCAGAGGGGCGTGTGCTAACCTGCCCGCTGCCGGACCCGACGCGCGGGAGACTCGCCGTCTGGCGCCGGTGTTTCACGTGAAACATCGGGAGAAGTTGTGAGTCATCAAAGAGTTGTGGCGGTAGCCAACCAGAAAGGCGGGGTCGGAAAGACGACCACCGTGATGAACCTGGGGGCGGCGCTGGCGGCCTACGAGCAGACGGTGCTGGCGCTCGACCTCGACCCCCAGTCGAACTGCACCTCCGGCCTGGGGTGGCAGGGGAGCGGGGCCACCTCCTACGAGGTGCTGGAGGGGTTGGTGCCGCTGCGTGAGGCGACGGTGAGCACGCGCTTCCCCGGCCTCGACCTGCTGCCGTCACGGCGCGACCTGGTCGGTGCGGAAGTGGAGCTGCTCACCGACCCCCGGCGGGGCGAGCGGCTCCGGGATGCGCTGGCCTCCTCGCCCACCGACCACCAGTGGGTGCTGATCGACTGCCCGCCCTCGCTCGGAATCCTCACCATCAACGCCCTCGCCGCCGCCGACGCGGTGCTTATCCCGATCCAGTGCGAGTACTTCGCGCTCGAGGGCGTGAGCGAGCTGATGCGCACGTTGGAGCAGGTGCGGGCGGCCTGGAACCCCGGCCTGACGGTGGACGGGGCGGTGCTGACGCTGTACGACGAGCGCGTGACCCTCTCCCACCAGGTGGTGGACGAGGTGCGGCGGTTCTTCGGTGATCTGGCCTTCGAGACGGTGATCCCGCGCAACGTGCGGCTGGCCGAAGCGCCGTCGTTCGGGCGCACCATCCTGGAGTACGACATCCGCTGCCGCGGGGCGCAGGCCTACCTCGGCCTTGCCGAGGAGGTGTTGCGCCGGAGGAGGGCGAGTGAAGCGGTCCGCGTTGGGTAAGGGCATCTCCGCCCTCATCCCCGAGGCACCGCCGCTACGGGCCGGCGCCGCGGCCGAGCTCCCGGTGGCGGAGATCCAGCCGAACCCACTGCAGCCGCGCCGCCAGTTCTCAGCCGAGAGCCTCGAGGAGCTTGCCGGCTCCCTCAGGCAGCACGGCCTCCTGCAGCCGGTGGTGGTGACGCGGGCGCCCGGCGGCGGCTACCACCTGATCGCCGGGGAGAGGCGCTGGCGGGCGGCGCGCCTGGCCGGCCTGGCGCGCATCCCCGCGGTTCTGCGCGAGACCGTGGGGGACGTGGACCAGCTCGCCCTGGCGCTGATCGAGAACCTGCAGCGCGAGGACCTCACCCCGATCGAGGAGGCGCGCGCCTACCACCACCTGCGGAGCGAGCTGGGGCTCTCGCAGGAGGAGATCGCGAAGAGGGTGGGGAAGGACCGCTCGACGGTGGCCAACGCGCTCCGCCTCCTGCAGCTGCCGCTCGAGGTCCAGGGAATGGTGGACACCGGCGCGCTTTCGGCCGGGCACGCGCGCTCCCTGGTCGGCCTGGGCGATGGCGGGCGTCAGACGACGCTGGCGGCGCGCTGCATACGCGAGGGGTGGAGCGTGCGCGATCTGGAGCGTCACCTGCAGCCGCGGGTCCGGCGTGCCCGTCCGCGCGTGGACCCCGAGACCCAGGAAGCGGTGGACCGCCTCTCGCTGGCGCTTGGCGTACGTGTCGAGATCCGTCGTGCCAGGAGAGGCGGCGAGATCCGCCTGCGCTTCGCAAACGAGGACGAGCTCATCCGCCTGTTCCGGCAGCTCACCCGGGAGAAGAGATGAAGAAGAGCCAGGGAACCCTCAACGGCTTCCTCGACCAGGGGTGCACCATCAAGGGGGACGTGGTGTTCTCCGACCTCCTGCGGGTGCACGGCCACGTCAACGGAAGGGTCTCGAGCGAGCACGATCTCCTGGTGGGTGAGGGCGGCGAGGTGGAGGGCGAGGTGGTGGTGGGAAGGCTCGTCGTGGCCGGGACGGTGCGCGGCACGGTGCGGGTGAAGGACCGGGTCGTCATCCACGGCAGCGGGCGTGTGTACGCCGAGGTTTTCACGCCGACACTGGTGGTTGATGAGGGCGGCGTGCTCGAAGGACCCGTGCACATGACGCGACCCGCCAACACGGACCCGCCTGCCTCTTGACACGAGACTGCGAACCGTTTAGCTTTACCTAGGTGATATTGAGACGCGCATCCGGAGGCCATGATGAAGCGTGCGGAAAAGTTCTTCGTCCAGTACCTGCGTGACAACAACCTCAAGGTGACCAAGGAACGCCTCATGCTCCTGGAGGAGCTGTTCAACTCCAGCGGGCACCTGGACGCGGACTCCCTGCTCTTCCAGCTGCGTAACCAGGGGAAGCGGGTCTCGCGCGCGACGATTTACCGCACCCTCGACCTGCTGGTGCAGTGCGGGCTCGCGCGCAAGTCGCGCCTGGGTCGCGAGCACTACGTGTACGAGCGGGTGACCCCGGGCAAGCGCCACGACCACATGGTGTGCACGGGGTGCGGCCGGATCATCGAGTTCTACGACGCTGACCTCGACGAGCGCCAGCGCCAGGTCTGCCTGGAGCACAGCTTCCGGCCCAGCTTCTACAGCCTGCAAATCCAGGGGCTGTGCGCGGAGTGCCAGCGCAGCGAGTGATCCGCGTCCCGTTCGGTGAACCGCCGGCATCCTGCCGGGGTTTTGTTAAGCATACTTGACAATAACGGCCGCCGGAGCCAAAATGGCTTCGACGGCCAGTCCCCTGCCCGGGCTCCCGTCGCTTCCCATGAGCCAGGCACCGGACCTCGCCGCCGCGCCCGCGCCGCCACCCGTGCTGCTGGTGGGCAACCCCAACGTCGGGAAGAGCGTCATCTTCGGCGCCCTCACGCGCACCTACGTGACGGTTGCCAACTACCCCGGCACGACGGTGGAGATCACCCGCGGTCGGGCGCGCTCGCTGCCGGGCACGCCGGAGATCATCGACACCCCGGGCACGAACTCTCTCGTCCCGCAGTCGGAGGACGAGCGGGTCACCCGCGACATCCTGCTGGCCGAGCGCGACGCGGTCGTGCTGCAGGTCGGGGACACCAAGAACCTGCGACGCGTGCTCTACCTCACCGTCCAGCTCGCCGAGCTGGGGCGCCGCCAGCTCCTCGTGCTCAACCTGCAGGACGAGGCGCGCGACCTGGGCGTGCGCGTGGAGGCCGTGGAACTCGAGCGGCGCCTCGGCGTCCCGGTCATCCCTGCGACCGCCACCCGCCGGACGGGGCTGGACGTGATCCCGCGCCGGCTGCACGAGGGCGCGGCGGCACGCCTCTCGTGCAGCTATCCGGCGGTGGTGGAGCGGGCGGCGCTCGAGGTGGCGACGCTGCTCCCCGAGGAGCTGGGCGAGAGCCGCCGCGGGGTGGCGCTCATGCTGCTGGCGGGTGATCGCGCCCTCGCCGCGCGGTCGGAGCTGGCGCTCTCCGATGGGGACCGGGAGCTCGTCGAGTGCCGGCGCTCGGAGCTCGAACGCGCCCTGGGTGTCACCACCGCCACCGTGATCTCGCGCTCTCGCCAGCGTGCGGTGACCGAGATGCTGCGCCTCGTCTTCCACGTCCAGCGCGCGGCGCGCGGCACGCTGCGCGACCGGCTGGGAGCGCTCGCCATGCACCCGGTCTGGGGGGTGCCGGTGCTGGCGCTGGTGCTCTTCCTCGCCTACGAGTTCGTGGGTGTGTTCGGGGCGGGGACGCTGGTCAAGCTGGTGGAGGACGGGCTGTTCGGGAAGATCATCAACCCTGCGGCCACCGCCGTCGCCAACGCGCTCGTCCCGTGGGCGTGGCTGCGCGACCTTTTCGTCGGGCCCTACGGGGTCGTGACGATGGCCCTGACGTATGCCATCGCGATCGTGCTGCCGGTGGTCGGGACGTTCTTCGTGTTCTTCGGCGTGCTCGAGGACTCGGGCTACCTTCCGCGCCTCGCCGTGATGGTCAACCGGGTGTTCCGCGCCATGGGGCTGAACGGGAAGGCGGTGTTGCCGATGGTGCTGGGCCTCGGCTGCGACACCATGGCCACGCTGACGACGCGCATCCTTCCCACGCGCAAGGAGCGCGTGCTGGTCACGCTGCTGCTCGCCCTCGGGGTGCCGTGCTCGGCACAGCTCGGCGTGATCCTCGCGATGCTGGGGTCGATGGCGCCGGCCGGAACGTTCATCTGGGCCGGCGTCGTGGCGCTCACGCTGTTCGGCGTCGGGTGGGCCGCGGCGAGGCTGATCCCCGGGCGCGGATCGGACTTCCTGCTGGAGGTCCCGCCGCTGCGCGTGCCGAGCATCGGCAACATCCTCGTCAAGACCGTGGCGCGCACCGAGTGGTACCTCAAGGAGGCGGTCCCGCTGTTCGTTCTCGGGACCGTTCTCCTCTTCGCCCTGGATGTCACCGGCGCGCTGCCGCGCCTGGAAGAGTTCTCGCGCCCGCTCGTGGTCGGACTGCTCGGTCTGCCCCCGCAAGCGGCGGACGCGTTCCTGATCGGCTTCCTGCGCCGCGACTACGGGGCGGCGGGCTTCTTCATGATGCGCCAGCACGGCCAGCTCGACGGCCTGCAGGCCCTGGTGGCGCTCTCGGTGATCACGCTGTTCGTGCCGTGCATCGCCAACTTCTTCGTGATGGTCAAGGAGCGCGGCGCGAGGACCACCCTCGCCATGGTGGCCTTCATCGTGCCGTTCGCATTCGCGGTAGGGGCGCTGCTCAACTGGGGGCTGCGGGCCCTTGGGGTGCACCTGTGAGCGCGCCGGTGTCGGAGGTCTCACGCGTGCAGGAGGTCCGGTGCCCGCTGTGCGGGGGAATGTTCCCCGGCCGCGAGGCGTGCGCGAGCGGCTGCCCGCTCTCCGGCTCGTGCCGGACGTTGTGCTGCCCGCACTGCCACTACCGGTTCGTCGAGGATTCGGTACTCGCGCGTTTCGTGGGCAGGCTGGTGTCGTGGAGGAAGGCGTGAGCGAGCGGGCGTTGGCTGGGTCACGCTTCTCGGCCGCCGCGCGCGAAGAGGTGCTGGAGGAGCTGTGGACCGCCAGCGAGGTCGGGCTCGCCCTCACGCCGGCGAAGCTCGGGGAAACCATCCACGCCGGCCCCGGCGACGAGTGGGGCGGCGTCGCCAGGGAGCTCATCCGGCAGGGGCTCGTGGAGCTGGCGGGCGACGTGCTGCGTCTGACGGAGGCCGGGCGTCGTGCGGCGTCCGAGGTCGTGCGGCGCCACCGCCTGGCAGAGGTTCTCCTCCACCAGGTCCTCGATCTGCCGATGGAGACCACGGAGGCCGAGGCGTGCCGGCTCGAGCACGTGCTCTCGCCCCAGGCCACGGCGGCGGTGTGCTCGTTCCTCGGCCACCCTCCTGTTTGCCCGCACGGGCGGGCCATCCCGCCCGGGGCGTGCTGCTCGACGCTGTCCAGGCGCGTCTCCTCGCTGATCTGCCGCCTGTCGGACCTTACCCCGGGCGAGAAGGGGAGCGTGGTGCTGGTGGCGCCCCGTCACGGCGAGCGCCTGCAGCAGCTCGCCGACCTCGGAGTGGTGCCGGGGGCCGTGCTCGCCTTGCGGCAGCGCAAGCCATCGCTGGTGGTTGAGGTGGACCGCACGCTCCTCGCGCTCGAGGACGAGATCGCCCTCGCGATCTTTCTGAGGCCGCTGGTGGAGGGTTGATACATGTCAGAAGGCGCAAGAACACTCTTGGGAGGTACGGCATGAGCGCGACCCCGCCCCTGTGGCGAGCCTTCGAGGCCAACGAGATCACCCACTCCGGCGCGCACTATCTCCTCGCCATCGCCTCGCTCACCGGGCGGGGCAAGGCCCCCCGTGCGGCCGACGTTGCCCGCGCGCTCGGCGTGACGCGCGCCGCCACCTCGCTCCAGCTGCGCGCCCTCCAGGAGCACGGCCTGGTCGAGCTGGACGAGCGGCAGTGCCTGCGCCTCTCGCCGGCGGGCGCGAACCTCGTCGCACGGGTGGCGAGCAAGCGCGAGGTCCTGCAGGTGTTCCTGCGGGAGCTGCTGGGGGTGCGGCAAGGCACCGCCGAGCTGGACGCCTGCAAGGTGGAACATCTCCTCTCGGAGGAGACCGGCGCCGCGCTCGTCCGGCTGATCCGCTTCGCGCGTTCCGAGCAGCCGGAGGCGCGCGCGTTTCTCTCGGCGTTCCGCCGCACGACGGCGGACTGCCCCCCCGGCGCCCACTGCGATCTCTGCACCGAGGCCTGCCTGCTGGCCGCGGGCACCTCTGTGTGAGGGGCGCTACGAAAAGGTGAGGCGGGCGAAGCGGCGCTTGCCGACCTGCACGAGCGCGCTCGATCCTGCGGACGTGCTCATGGTCGCGTACGGGTCGTGCACCACTTCGCCCTCGAGCCTGATGCCCCCCTGTTGCAGCAGGCGGCGGGCCTCGGAGTTGCTCGTGACGAGGCCGGCAGTGACCAGCACCTTGACGAGCTGAGCTGGCCCGGCGCCAGCGGGCAGCGCAATCTCGGCGATCTCGTCCGGGGTCTCGCGGCGCTGGTGGACGGCTCGGAAGTGGGCCTCGGCGGCGGCCGCCGCCTCGGTGCCATGGAAGTCGCTCGTGATGGTGCGGGCGAGCGAGAACTTCACGTCCATCGGGTGCCGCGCACCGGAGGCCACGGCCTTCTGCAGTGCCGTCACCTCGTCGGGGGCAAGATCGCTGCAGAGCGTCCAGTACCTCCACATCAGGATGTCGGAGACCGACATGAGCTTGCCGAACATCTCCTCGGGGGGGTCCTCCACCGCGATGTAGTTGCCGAGCGACTTGGACATCTTCTCGACGCCGTCGAGGCCCTCGAGCAGCGGCAGCGTGATGACGATCTGGGGCGGCATGCCGAGCTTGCCCATGAGATCGCGGCCCACGAGCAGGTTGAAGAGCTGGTCGGTGCCGCCCAGCTCGGCGTCGGCCGCCAGCACCACCGAGTCGTAGGCCTGGGCCACCGGGTAGAGCAGCTCGTGCAGGGAGATCGGTTCCCCGGCCGCGAGGCGTGTACGGAAATCGTCGCGCTCCAGCATCTGCGCGAGCGTCACCCGCGCGGTGAGGCGGATCCACTCCTCGCTGGTGAGCGCCCCCAGCCAACGCGCATTGAAGTCAATGACCGTGGCCTGGGGATCGAGGAGCTTGAAGATCTGGCGCTTGTAGGTCTCCGCATTAGCGGCGATCTGATCGCGGGTGAGCTGCGGGCGGGTGGACTTCTTGCCCGTCGGATCCCCGATCATGCCGGTGAAGTCGCCGATCAGAAAGATCACCCTATGCCCGAGCTGCTGGAAGTGGCGCATCTTGCGGATCACCACCATGTGCCCGAGGTGGAGGTCGGGGGCCGAGGGGTCGAAACCCACCTTCACCGTGAGCGGCCGGCCCGCGCGCTGGGCGGCGACCAGTCGCGCCTCGAGGTCCTCGGGGCGCACGACGTCCACGCACCCCTTGAGCAAGAGGTCCATCTGCTCCTTCACCGAACGCCGTGCACCGCCCATCGCGCCTCCAGCCGTCCCCGGCGGCTCACATCCTCGGGGGGCCGGATTTTCGCACACTGCGCTTACTGGGCGGCGGTTGCGCCACCTGTGGCGCCCGGCCGTGCGCGAAGCGCACCAGCTTGTCCCAGGCCGGGAGTCCGGCCAGGGTAGCGTTCACCTCGCGCGGATCCAGACCCAGCAGGTCCGCGTCCGTGGGCACCACCGGTAGGAAGATCGCGGCCGCCGCACGCGCGCTGGCCTGGGCGGCATCGCCGTAGAAGAGCGTCAGCACGTGCCTGGCCGCCGCGCCCACCTCGGCAGCCTGGGCAGGCCTGCGAGTGCCCTGCCAGAGCGCTGCCATGCGTGCGTCCAGCTCGGGCACGTGCGCCCCGCCCTCCCCGCCCACGACGAGAACGACTCGCCCGGTGGGCGCCAACACCCAGGTGCGCACGCCCGCCTCGCGGGTGAGGCGGTCCCGCACGATCTGACCAACCGCCAGCCCGGCCGGTGTGGCCGGGAGTTCCACCAGTCCGGCCTCCTGGGGCGGGCCGTCCCCCGGCTTCCAGGCGAGCCCCGGGTTCAGCGCGGCCGCCCCCGAGCGCACGCCCCCCGCTGCGAGGCCGCTGAAGAACTTCTCGGCGGCCTCGGCACCTTCCTCGACCTCGGGTGGAAGCGCCAGGGCGACCGAGACGGTCTCCGCGGTCACCCGGTCGGCGAGGCCCAGGGCGTGGGCCACCTCGAGGGCAAGATCGTCCTGGGTGGGCGGGTGTGCGGCGGCCAGCACGTCGTTGAGGTGCTCCATGACCTCGGTGATCTCGTTTGCCGGGACGGCAAGCGCGAGCGTCGGAATGCCGGCGATCTCGCCCAGGCTCGCCGCCCATCCCTGTCGCGCCGCACCGTCGGCGGCGGCCGAGAGCACGGCCTTCCCGACCCGGGGATCGATGCCACCCAGGGCAACGGCCACCACCCCGAACTCCCCGGGGAACCAGCGCACGGTGACCACCGCTCCGTTCTCGAGTGTTTTCGGAGCCTCACCCTGGGCGCGGCGCTCCTGCTCGACCAAGGAGGCGAACCCGGCATGGCCCGCCAGGATCTGACGGGCAAGCGCGGCGAGGGTTGCGGCGTCCACGGTCGGGACGGTGAGGGCGCCAGCCACCCCGCCACCCAGCGCCATCCTCTCCGCAAGTTCACGCGCCATGGCGCCCCCGGTGACCTCCGCCTCACCGATGCGGGCCACGCTTGCGGCCAGCGCGCGGGCGATCTCCTCGGCTGTTGGGGTGGAAGTGGCGAGCCCCGCCAGGGTCGCGCGCACGCGGCGGAGAGCCAGCCGCGGGTGCTCCTCCCCGGCGGGCATACGCACCACCAGGCGCGCACAGCCGCCCTGCAGCTCGCTCTCCACGCGGATGTCCGCAAAGGTGACGGCGAGCCGTGCCTGGACCCAGGCGGTGAGCGCAGGGATCTGGTCGTAGCGTGGGTCCTCGGGCCCTGGCGCCGCGAGCGTCAGCTCGATGCGCTCCGGGTTGCCCCGCCGCACCTCCACGCCGCCGTCGGCCAGCAGGCACGGCAGGCGAGGGAGCGGGCGGTTGGGCACACTCTCGAGCACCGCCAGCGGAGCCTCCAGCTCACGGACCGGCACTGGCCCCAGCGCCACCACAGCCGCGGTGCCGGTGGTTATCAGGGTGCGCGCGAACTCGGTCAGCGCCGGCTGGACGAGCAGCGCAGGAACCCGAATGGACCACACGAGCGCGCCCCGGCGCGGGGTGACCTGGCCGGAGAAGCCGGCCACCGTATCCGGCGGGGAGGCATCGGCGGGGAGCACGGCGGCGAGGTGCTCCAGGTCCCCGCCCGACACCTCCACCACCGCCACGGGAAGCTGGTTGGCTGTGCGCCACTCGCTCACGGCCTGGGCACGAGCCGGGGCAGCCAGGAGCAGGAAAAGCACAGCTCGCGCAAGGGTCCTTTGCACCCGGGTATCATACCGTTGATGCGAGAAAATCCGCTTTCGCCCAGGGTGCTGGTGCTCTCGTGGGCGGCGGCGCTGCTCGCATGGCCGCTCGCCTGGCTGTCCCTGGCGGTCGCCCAGGGTCTCGGCACGTGGGCTGCGGGAGGCAGCTGGATCGGGGTCGCGGTGCCGCTCGGCCTCCACCCGTGGGGCCTGGTGAACCAGCCGAGCATCGCGTTTGCGGACACCGAGGCGTCGCTTTTCCTGTACTGGCTGACGCCGCTCATCTGGACGCTGGCGGTGACGGTCCTTCTGCCGACCCTCGTGCCGGTGCCCCCATCCTGGTGTTCGGAGGTCTTCGTCTTCCAGCTCGCCACCGCGAGCGCCGTGCTCGGGCTTGGCTGGGCCCCTCCCCTGGGGATTGCCGACGGGCCAGCGGCGGGGCTTGCGCGCTTCTGGGACATCTCCCCGACGGTCTTCGTGAGCGTCTCGGCGACCCTCGGCGCCTTCGTGGTCCAGATTGCGGTGATGCGGATGACCAGCCACCTATGGGGTGAGCCGGGGGGGCCGACCCGACGGCGCAGGGTCCTGGTCGCGCTCACCCACGCCTTCGTCCCGGCGGCGGCCTGGGGCCTTGCGGTGCGTGCTCTGAGGTGGGAGGTTCCCCTGGAGGCGGTCGTGACGGCCGCTGCGGTGCTGGCCGGGGCGCTGCTCGGGGCGTGGCTGTTTGTGCCGAGAGCCCCTCTCCGCCCGCGCCCCGATGTTGGCTGGGGCAAGGTCGTCGCGGTGGCCGTGCTCGGGATCGCGGCGTTCTCGGCCGCGCTCTGGGCCGGGGTTCCGCGGCGTGGCGGCTGTAGGGCACTCGTGTGGGGGGAACCGGGCCAGACCAGCAACCTGCGCCCCGGGATGGAGGTCGTCCGCTTTACGCTGCACCCCGCCCCGAGAAAACCGCCGGCACGGTGAGCGCCAGGATCTTGAGGTCGAGCCAGAGCGACCAGTTGTCGATGTAGGCGAGATCCAGCTCCATCCAGGTTGCAAAGTCGAGCTGCGAACGCCCCGAGATCTGCCACAGGCAGGTGATGCCGGGCTTCATGGCCAGGCGCCGCCGCTGCCACGGCTGGTACTTGGCGACCTCCTCGGGGATCGGCGGCCGCGGCCCGACGAGCGCCATGTGCCCGTTCAGGACGTTGAGGAGCTGAGGCAGCTCGTCGAGGGAGGAGCGGCGCAGCAGGCGTCCCAACGGCGTGATGCGCGGATCGGACAGCGCCTTGAAGACCGGGCCGTCCATCACGTTGAGGTGGGCGACCTCGCCCTGCAGCCTCTCCGCGTCCTCCACCATCGTGCGGAACTTGAGCACGACGAAACGGCGTCCGTGCAGCCCGCAGCGCACCTGCCGGTAGAGCACCGGGCCGCGGGAGCCGAGGCGGATCGCAACCGCGATGACAGCCCACAGTGGTGCAGTCAGGACGAGACTCGCGAGCGCGACCAGTACGTCGATCACACGCTTGACGAACAGCGCCAGCGGCGCGGTGGGCATGGTGGCAAAGGTCAGCAGCGGCGTGCCGTCGAGCGACTCCACCTCGACGTGGGGCTGCAGGTGAGGGAACGGCTGGAGCGCCACCCGCACCCGCACCCCTTGCTCCTGACAGTGCAGGATGACCGGCTCCAGCTCGCCGAGCTGGCGCGTGGGAACCGCCAGCACCACCTCGTCCACGACTTCCCGTGCGAGCAGCTCCGGAATCTCCCCGACGCTTCCGAGAACCGGGAAGCCCTCCACCTCGGTGCGGCCGCACCCGTCGGCATCCACGAGACCGCGCAACAAGAGGCCCCACGCCCGGTGCGAGACGATCTGGCGCGCGAGGGAGGCCGCCGCCTCTCCACACCCGACCACGACCACCATGCGCTCGGGGACCTCGGCTATCCTCCGGCCCCAGGCCGTGCGGCGCTCCACCACCCGTGCGGCCGCCAGCACGGCGCCGTTGGTGAGACCGAAGAGCAGCAGGAACGGGCGCGAGATGAAGTGGAGGCGCAGCAGGTAGCCCGCGGCCGCCAGCACCAGCACGCCCAGCGTTGCGACCTGCAGCTCCTTGAACGCCTCCCGGCGTAGCGAGAGGACCTGCCCCGGGGCGGTGAGTCGCTGGGCGGCCAGCAGCACCATCCAGAGCGGCAGCACCACCGCCAGCAGCGGCAGGTAGTCGGTGAGGGGGTAGAGGCCACCGGGGAACAGCGAGGGCAGCACCTTCGGGAGCACGCGGGAGCGCAGCTGGTGGGCGAATAGGAAGCTGCCGGCCGTGAGCAGCACGTCCAGGAGCAGGCGGCGGTAGGCGATCAGGCGCGCGGGTTCCCGGAGCACAGCCCCTCCAGCAGCCGCTCGTAGGCGGCCGCCACGTCGTCCCAGCGGTAGTGTTCCTTGACGCGCGCCCGTGCCGCCGCGCCCAGGCACTCCGCGCGCCGGGGATCACCGAGGTAATCAGCTAGCACCTCCGTCAGTGTCGGGCGGTTGGTGAAGGAGAACGGCACGCCGGCGTTTCCCACCACCTCCCGGTTCGACATGTTGTCCAGGAAGAAGACCACGCGTCCGGCTCCCATGGCTTCTACGAGCGCCGGGTGCGTTCCGCCCACCTCGGTGGCGTGGATGTAGGCGCGGGCGTGGAAGAGGAGCTGCCGGTACCCCTCGCCGTAGATAGGCCCGGCGAGCACCACACGGCGGTCCTCGGCGGCGAGAGTACGCACACGGCGGATCAGCGCCTCGGCGTACGGCGCCCCGCCCACCATCACCAGCGGCATGTTCCCCGGGACCTCGCGGTAGGAGGCGATCACGCGGTCGGGGTTGTTCTCCGGCTCGAAGCGCGAGACGTAGAGGGTGTACCCGCAGTCCTGCAGGCCGAAGCGTCGGAGCACCTCATCCCCGGTGGGCACCGGCAGGTCCCCGCCGTAGGGGATCATCACGGACTCCCGTTTCCACGCCCGCCGATAGTAGCGCCGGATCACCCTCGCGTCGGTGACGAGAGCATCGGCCCAGCGCGCCGCGAGCCCTTCACAGGCCCGATAGTAGCCACGGCCGAGCAGGCCCCACTTGCGCCGCTTGCGCTCGAGACCATCCACGTTGAGGGCCACCGGCAACCCGCGTGCGTGAAGCAACGGGAGCAGAGGTGCGTTGGCGGCGTTGCACAGGAGGACCACGTCGAAGGAGGCTCGGCTGACATCCAGGCAGGAGAGCAGGGTGTGCGAGAGCGTCTCCAACGCTTTGAAGCGCAGCGCCGGCAGCCGTCGCACCGCCGCTCCCCGGTGCACCGTCACCCCCGGCACCGCGGTGTGTGTGCGCGTGTACACGGCAACCTCGTGACCGGCCGCCGCCAGTCGCGCCGCAAGCTCCTCGGCGAAGGTCTCGAACCCTCCGTAGCGGGCCGGTATCCCACGGGTGCCCAGGATCGCGACGCGCATCAGCGCGCCACCCTGCGCACACGGCATCCGGGCAGGAACCAGCGGGCCACGCTCCATCCGGAGACGAGCGCCCGTGAGGCGTTGGCCCGGCCACGGGCCCGTTGCTGGCGCCGCAGCGCCCACGCCTCCGAAAGACCCGGCATCGAGGAGCGCTCCACGGTGAGGCAGCCAACGCCCACCATCAGGTCGCGCACCAGCCACCACGGGAAGCAGCTCACCAGCCAGCGCCAGTCGGCGTTGGACCAGCGCAGGAGGAAGCGGTTGCGCACCGAGTGGCGGTTGATCTCAGGCGTACCGCGGCGCGAGTTCTCCGGCTTGAGACCGCGCGCGTGCCAGGCCCTGACCGCGGGCCAGTAGAGGCAGCGCCACCCCCGGCGCTGCAGGCGCCACGCCAGGTCGGCGTCCTCGCGGTAGGCGAAGAACCCCTCGTCGAACACCTCTCCCGCAGGGTACGCCACGTCCTCGAGAGCCTCTCTGTGGTAAAGGGCCGCCGCACCGGTGGCCCCGAATACCCAGGCGGGCTGGAGCCAGCGCGTGCGCACGGAACGGCCGGCGCCGCGGTCCAGGTGACGGCCCGCGGTCGTAACCACCATCCCTGCCGAGTCGACGCGATCGGTTGAGGAGAGGCTCTCCCCCTCGGCGCGCAGCAGCAGGCCCGTGACCGCTCCCAGCCGGTCGTGACCCTCGGCCGCAGCCAGCAACTCGGCCAGGTAGCCGGGGGCGAGGCGACAGTCGGGGTTGAGGGCGAGCACCCAGTCTGAACGGGTGCGGCGGATCGCCTCGTTGGCGGCGGCGGCGAAGCCCCGGTTCTCGGAGAAGCGGAGAAGTTCCAGCGCGATCGTACGGGAGAGGTCCTCGATCACGGAGACCGATCCGTCATCGGAGGCGTTGTCCACCACCACGATCCGCCCGGCTGGCACGGTCTGGGCGGCCAGGGACGTGAGCGTGGCCCGCAACGTCTGCGCGTGGTTGCGCACGATCACGAAAGCATCCACGGTGCTCACCGCTCCACCACCAGTCGGTCGAGCACCGCCTCGCCGCCCGGCGGTGCGGCGAGCGTGATGCGGAGGCGATGTCTGCCCTCTTCAGGAGGGGCAGAAAACCTGACAGCCCCGGCGGTGCCTGCCACTGCCAACCGCTCTGTCGGGCCCCCGTCCCAACTGATCGCCAGGGAGGCCCCGGCCTGCGCGGGCCCATCCAGCCACCCCTCGAGGCGGAGGCGCGCGCCGGCGGGAAGGTGCAGTGGGGCCTCCACACCCTCGCCGTCGGTCACACGCCACCCGTTGGGGTACGCGGATCTGGAGAAGGTGCCCCGAGGGGGCTCGGGCCTCCCTCCGATGCGCTCCACCTGGGGGTCCTCAAGCTCCACCACGCGGTCGAAGCGCTGCGTGAGAACCAGCACCACGGCTGCAGCCACGACAAGCCAGAGCACGGTGCCGAGCCGTGCCATCTCACGGGCGAGGCTCGGGCGAACCCGGATACCCGCCGCGACGAGCGCCGCCAGAACGACGAGCCCGAGCGGCACGATCAACGTGGAGGAGGAGATGCGGAGAAAAGAGGGGAACAGGTGACGCGCATCAGCGGCGAAGCGCCCGGCCAGCGCATCGGCGAACCACCACCCGCCGTCACCCGGGTTGACCGAGAAGTGCGGGCGGGTGATGAGGACCCACCAGATCACCACGCTGGGCGGCACCAGCACGGCGGCCAGAGGCCGCCAGCGCGGCGCGGTCCGCAAGACCATGGCGCCTGCGAGGGCGAGGGCCGGAAGCAGCGGCACGAGGTACCGGAAGGGCGGCGCCCCTCCGGCGTACCACTCGAACGAGTGCAGCAACGCCAGCACGGTTGCGACACCGCCCACCAGCAGGGCGCGCTCGGTGGCGCCTCCCCTCCGCCACAGCGCGAGTGATCCGCCCAGGGCGAGGAGCAGGAGCGGGGCGGCGAAAGCCAGTCCCCCGGCGGGGTCGAAGATCAGGCCGCCGACCACCGTGAGGGCACGCTGCGGGCTCTCCGGAAGGAACGTGGAGAGACGCCGGTATCCGAGCGGATGGCCGAACGTGGCCCAGCTGGCGGCGAGCCCCAGTGCGGCCGCGGCCCCGAGCACCAGGAGGGCCCTCCGGACCTCGCGCGCCCGCAACCGTGCCGGCCACCATCCCACCAGTGCTATGGGGAACAGGATCAGGCCCAGGCGTGTCTTCACCGCGGTTCCCAGCGCGGCCAGCCCGGCCACGGCGCCGCGGTGGGGCTTCGGCGTGGCCAGCAGCAGCGCGGAGGCGATCGCGGCCAGCGCACCGGGGATCTCCACCCAGATCTGCGTGCAGTACGTCGCGAGGGGGAAGGTCAGGAGCAACAGCACCGCGAGCAGCGCCGTGCGTGAAGCCTGGCATCCCAGATCGAGGGCGCGACGGACCACCAGCGCCACCATGCCGGCACCTGCCAGGCACAGCAGCATCAGCGCCCCGGTCCGGCCCGCGAGGAGGTAGCCGGGCAGGAGCAGCATCGCCAGGAACGGCGGCTGCATGAAGCCGCCGATGTAGATGTGGTTGTACGGGTGGTGCTCAAGGTCTAAGTTGTTGGAGACATCGAGGTCGTGATCCTTCGCGAGTGACTCCAGCACGATGAGGTGGTACGGCTCATCGCCGTAGAGAGGCGGCGTCAGGTGCGGAGTGGCGATCGCCAGCGGGAGGAGCAGGGCGGCCGCCGTGATGAACATGCGCCGCTGTCGGAGCCAGACCGCGGCCGCGCCCAGCCATGCCGCGAGCAGCGCCGCGAGGGCGAGGTCCACTGCGTGCCGCTCGGCGAGCAGCCGCAGCGGCTCCACCCAGGCACGTGCGAGCAGCGAGGCGGCCGCCAGGATCACCCAGGGCACGGCGGCCCAGCCGTGCCGCCAGGTCCTGCTGGCGAGCTGCAGGATCACCACCACGGCACCGGCCGCGAGAATCCAGGTCGGAAGCGGCCAGTCCCGCGGCGAGGTCGGCTTCTCGGTCCCGACGGCCGCCGCGACCAGCACCACCTCGGGAGGTAGCGTGGAGGCGCGCACGAGCCGCGGCCGGAGGCCGGGGGGGAGTTGACCCTCGGTCCGGCCCGAGACCGCCCAGACCGTGTGGCGGCCCAGCCCGGTGGGTCTCCAGATCGCCCGCGTCGGGAGCGGGTGCGTGACGACCCGGTGCACGTCGGGTCTCTCATGGGACCACTCCGCGGTGTCGGAGCCGGCGCGCAGGACGAACGGCCCGCCGACGTCCAGCACCCTCGCCACCGGGGTGCCGGCCGGAAGCGCAGCGGCGTTGACCAGCGTCAGGTCCAGCAGGTAGGTGCCGCCGGAGGAGGGCGGAAGGACGACCTCCGGCCGCGAGGCGGAGAGCTGAACGGCCGGCACGTCGGGCGGTGGGGGCTGCGGGGGGCCAGGCGTAAGAGCCACAACCAGCCAGACGGCACCGGCGAGCGCCGCGGGCAGGACCGGCGTGATGGCGAGGGCGAGCAGCAGCGCCACCACGGCGAGCCCCCCGGCTGCAGGGAAGGCTTGACTCAGGCCGATGCCACTCCAGGGCGAGAGCGCCGCGGATGCAACGGCGAGGGCGGCCGCTCCCGGGAGCCAGCCGCGGGCGATACGCTGCGCACCAGGACCCAGGCGCGGAACGGCAATCAAGGAGACCGAGGCGGCGAGCACCAGCGCCGGCACCCACGGCTGTGCCATCTCGAGGGGCAGCGTGCCCGCGAGGAGCGCGCCGATGGCGCCCGCGTGCGGACCCGCAACGCGAGTCGTACTCCAGGTGAGCGCCGCGGCCGCAACGGCGACGAGGAGCGCGTGCCAGGTGGGGACGCCCACCAGGCCCAAGCCGCACGCTGCGCGTGCGGCGAGCGCCAGGGCGGCCAGCAGCACCGGCCTGCTGCGTTCGGATGCGCGTGCGAGGCCTGCTGCTGCCGCCCCCATGGCGGCCAGCAGCAGCAGGAGCGGCAGCACCATCCGCCGCATGGTGGGGTCTTCCATCATCACGAGGGCGTAGGCTGCCGGGAGCAACAGAGTCTCGGCAGCACGCCGACGCCACCCGGAAGGAACCAGCCAGCCGCTGGGGAGGAACGCCAGTGCCACGCTCGCCGCGGCCCACGCTACATCGGGAATCGGCACGGCACCGATCCCGGCCAGGACGGCACCGAGCGCGGCAAACGCCACCCCTGGCAGGAGAGCCTGCACCCGCGCGCCTGTCATCGTCCGGAGTATACGTTCTGGAGGTGCTCTTCGCCGCCGTCTGCGGTTGACTCGCGTGCCGCGAAGGCCAACAATCCGGCGTCCGGAGGTCCTTCATGCTGGCGCGAGAGCTCGTGCGCACCTCACCCGACCGTATCCGTGCCGCACTCGCGGCGCGGGGCAGCGACGCCGCCTTCGAGCTGCTGCTTTCCACGGATACCCGATGGCGCGAGGCCCAGGCCGAGCTGGAGACGCTGAAGGCCGAGCGCAACCGCGGCTCCAAAGAGGTGGGCGCGCTCTTCGCAAAAGGCCAGAAGGAGGCAGGCGAGGCGCTGCGCGCCCGCATGGCCGAGCTTGGTGCCCGCATCGCCGCCGCCGAGCAAGAAGCGGCGGCACTGGCCGGCAAGGTCGCGGAGCTCGAGCTCGCGATCCCCAACCTGCCCCACGAGAGCGTCCCGCTCGGGCCGGACGAGAAAGCCAACCGGATGGAGCGGACATGGGGCGAGCCGCCCTCCTTCGGATTCGAGCCGCAGGCCCACTGGGACCTGGGTCCCGCCCTCGGGATCCTGGACTTCGAGCGCGCGGCCAAGATCACGGGCGCGCGCTTCGCTGTGCTCTGGGGCGCGGGTGCGGCGCTCGAGCGGGGCCTCGTCACCTTCATGCTCGACCTCCAGCGGGGGAACGGCTACCGCGAGGTCTACGTGCCGTTTCTCGTGAACCGGGAGGCGCTGGTGGGGACCGGGCAGCTCCCAAAGTTCGAGGCGGATCTCTTCCGCGTGGCGGGGACCGAGCTCTTCCTGGTCCCCACCGCGGAGGTGCCCGTCACCAACCTGCACCGCGGGGAGATCCTCGAGGAAGCCTCGCTGCCCCGCCGCTACTGCGCCTACACCCCGTGCTTCCGCGCGGAGGCCGGCTCGTACGGGCGCGATGTGCGCGGTCTGATCCGCCAGCACCAGTTCGACAAGGTCGAGCTCGTCCACCTGGCCACCCCGGAGACGAGCTACGCGGAGCTGGACGTCCTCACCCGCTCTGCCGAGGCGGTGCTGCAGCGGCTGGGACTCGCGTACCGCGTGGTCACGCTCTCCACCGGCGACATGGGTTTTGCCGCCGCCAAGACCCACGACCTCGAGGTGTGGCTCCCTGGCCAGCAGTGTTACCGGGAGATCTCGTCCTGCTCCAACTGCGAGGACTTCCAGGCCCGCCGTGCAGACCTCAAGTACCGGCCCGGCGGCGGCGGGAGGACCCGCTTCCTCCACACACTCAACGGCTCCGGGCTCGCGGTCGGCCGCACGCTCATCGCCGTCCTGGAGAACTACCAGAACGCCGACGGAACCGTCACGATGCCAGAAGCCCTTCGGCCGTACCTGGGCGGGCTCGAGCGGCTCGTCCCGGAGCGGTGAGGATGGTGCCCATGGTCGCGTCCGTCCTGCTCGCCGCCGTGACCCTACCGCTCGGCGTGTGGCCCACGACCACCGGCCCCGCCGCAGCCACCGTGCAGGAGGTCGAGTTCTACCTCGTGGACCCGGAGGCCGACTACTCGATCCTCGCGGTCCAGCCCCTGGCCATGCCGCTGCGCAAGGCCGAGCCCGGGGAGCTCAAGCGCCTGGCCGCGCTCGCCGACAGGCTCGGCGCCGACGCGGTGCTGCTCCTCGGCGAGATGCCCGAGAAGGCCATCCCCGAGGACCCCGACACGCCCCTGCCCACGACCGGCCGGTACGCGGTGGCGGTGTTCCTGAGCTTCGACCAGGACCAGGGGACAGAGGGCAAGCCCGCTGTCCCGAGTGCTGCCCGTCGGTCCAGAGCTCGGCCACACCCGACCACGATCACGACCCGAGGGGCGCGTGCTCTCTTGAGTGATCGTGACGGCCGATAACGGTGAAGCCGGGGGACGAGCGCAGAGGGGAGCACCCGAGACCCGGTGAGACCGGGGAGCGGAGCGTCACCGCCAGGCTCGCACTCGTCCTGGTGGTGCTGGCGTTTGGGGTGCGCCTCGCATTCGTGCTCTGCCACAGGTTTGCCCCCGAAAGGACTCTCACCCCTGATTCCGTTGCGTACCTCGAACTCGCACGGAGCCTAGCAGACCGCGGGGTTTTCGCCAGGGGCGCCGATGTGGCACGCTTCTCCCCCGAGAATCCGGGCAACATCGAGGTGTTCCGAACGCCCGGTTACCCCGTTCTGCTGGCGGCGTTCACGCTGCTGAACGTGACTCCCGTTCCCGCAATTGTGAGCCTCCAGATCCTGCTGGATGTAGTGGCAGTGGTGTTCGCGTTCCTTCTCGCGCTCACGATGATGCCACCCCGGTGGGCCTTCGCCGTCGGCCTGGTGCTCGTGGTCGACGTGGCGCGGGTGGTGTACGCAAACATGGTGATGTCGGATGTGGTCTTCACCTTCCTCATCTCGGCCGCCCTGTACCTTGTCGCCGGCGTCGTCGGGAGGTCGAACGGTCTGCGTATTCTCCTGGCCGGTGTCGCCCTCACCCTTGCCACCGCGGTGCGGCCAGTGGGACTCCTGGCTCTGGTGCCCTTTGGGGTGTTCCTCAGCCTGCGGAGAGCGAGCATCCGGATGGTGGCGCTCTTCACGCTGACAGCCGTGGCTTTTCCGCTCGCGTGGACCGTCCGCAACGGCACCTCCACTGGGCAGTGGGTCGTAAGCAACGCGTTTGACTACAACCTATGCCTCGTCGCGGCGGCGAAGGTCAAGGCACGGGCGGAAGGGATTCCGCGCGCCGAGGCACAGCGAGTCCTGGTGGACTCAGCAGTCAGTTTGAGCCCGGGCAGCGATCTCGCGACTCGCAGTGCCGCGTTTCGCCGCGTCGGGTGGCAGACGCTCTCGCGGTATCCGGCTGCAACGGTGCGTGAGGCGGTCTGGTCCTGCCTCGAGATCACGCTCGCGGGCGAGCGACGCAACCTGCTTCGCCTGGTTGGCGCTCCGGGGGGCGGCGACACCGTGGCCGCCGTCGGCGAGACCGCCCGGGGTCCTGTTGCAAGCGCGGCGGCTCTCGCGCGAAGGGGTGGGCTGGAGGCCGTCCTCGTGACCACCCAGTTGGTTTGGAACGGTCTCTTGTGGGTTTTTGCGCTGGTCGGGGCGGTGAAGCTCGCGCGCCACCGTCAGTGGGCCGACCTCCTCCTCTTTGGCCTGACCCTCCTGGTCGTCCTGGGGCCGTCACTTGTGGTGGCTAACGGGCGCATGCGGATGCCGGTATCCCCCGTTGTGGCGCTGCTGGCGATTCACGGTCTCTTGACAACGGTTCGGCACGACCGGCGACCGAGATTGGCGGCGTCCTGAGGAGCACGCGAGCAGGAGTGGATGACCTGGCAGCACCGCGGTCGAGGCGCCTCGGGATGCCCTGCGTGGTTGTGCCTTGGAACGCGATGGCAAACGGAGAGACAGGGTTGTCGAGCAGCCGCCCATAGGGGTCGGTGAACAGTGAACTACGCCTTCCGGGCGTGGTTGATTGCCAGGCCGCCCCCGCCCAGGAGCACGAAGATGAGGGCGCTGACGGCGTCCTTGTACCTGATCACAGAGGCCGAGAGCACGCCGATCAGGAACGCCACGCCGACAAGCCCGATGACCCCGTAGACGACGTTCATGACCACGGCGGCCTTGCGGCGCGTCTCGGCGGTGTCCTCGCCAAAGGCGCGGGTGTAGAGCACGAGACCGACGGCAGCCACCACGTCCAGCACAGCAAAGAGAAGCCAGAAGAGCCTCGCCTGCGACCCCGCCTGCGGGGTTCCGATGGCAGGCTTGAGCATGCGCTCGTAGAGGAAGCCGCCCAGGTTGGAGCCCAGCAGCGAGCCGAAGACGCCGTACAGGAACGCATACCCCATGTAGACGGCCTTGCGATCCGCGGGTGCAACGAGGCCCACGAAGCTGTAGTACTTCGGGTGCGCGGTCATCTCGCCGATCGAGAACACGGCGATCCCGGCCACGAACACCCACGGGTTCCGGGAGGTCGCAAGCAACGTGAACCCCACCGCGCCGAGGGCCATCCCCGTCACCATCACCGGCAGCGCCCTGCGCTCCTTGACGGCGCGGGATACCCACACCTGTAGAAGGATGATCATGCCGGCGTTGATCACGGTGACGTGCTCGGCGTCGAAGGTGAACGTCCAGTTCAGGCCGAGAGAGGCGAGCAGCGAGGTGATCGCCGCGCTCACCGGCGCGCGGTCCACGAAGTCCCGCAGGTACCAGAGCACCGAGCCGAAGTTCTGGAAGTAGAGGATCCAGAACCCGGAGTACACCACGATCATCAGCATGAAGCGCGCGTCGCCCAGCACCTCGGCGGCGCCCAGCAGAACCTCCCTGAGCTTCTTCGTGCTCTCCGGACGGGGAGGCTCCCGGTAGGCGAACGCCGCCGGCAGCAGCATCAGCCCGGTGTAGGCGGCGGAGGCGGTGAACACGTACTGCCAGGAGAACCCCTTGAGCACGCTCACCACGAGAGGCGCCAGGAACGCCCCCAGGTTGATCATCCAGTAGTAGATGCCGAACCCCACGGACGAGGTGCGCTCATCGGTGGTGCGCGCAATCGTCCCCGAGATGATCGGCTTGAAGAGCCCCGCACCGGTGGCCATCACCAGCAGAGAGAGGAACACGAGCGCGTAGGCGGACATGTACCCGGCCGCGAAGTAGCCGGTGGCCAGCAGCGAGAATGCCACCATCAGCATGCGGCGATACCCGTAGCGGTCGGCCAGTGCCCCGCCCAGGATCGGCAGCACGTAGGTCGCGGCGTAGACGATCCCCTGCAGGAACCCGACCGCTTGCTCCCCGAACCCGAGGCCGCCCGAGGTCACACTGCCGGTGAGGTAGACGGCCAGCACCGAGTTGAGGCCGTAGTACGCCGCGCGCTCGAACAGCTCCATGACGTTCGCGATCCAGAACGTGCGTGGGAAGTCGCGCAGCAGCCTGACCCCGGCCATCACACCTCCCGTTCGGAGCGACCCGCGCCACCGGTGAGTCCGAGCCGTTCCCGCATCTGTCCAACGTGGTCGGTGTCGTGGGCCAACATCAGCGCCACCAGGTCCGCCACACTCATCTCCCCGCGCACGGGGTGCACGCCGACCCGCGCCAGGTCCTCCGCCGAGCAGCTCGAGAGGAGTTCGAGCGTTTCCGCCCGGCGTGTGCGGAAGCGCTCGAGCGCCAGGCGCGGCGGCCACTCGAGGTAGCGGGCGTACGCGGCCAGCACCGCCCCCTCGAACGGTTGGAGGAACGGGCGGTCACCGGTGAGCACGAGACGCAGTCGCGTGCCGTGGAACAGCTCGGTGTCGGCCAGGTGCGCGAGGACCTCGACTGGCGCCCACGTCCCCGGGAGCGGGCGCACCGCCCACCGCCCGGGGGGCGCGTCGCGCAGCAGCTCCTCCACGCGGTGAAGCGTCTCCGCCAGCGCCTTGATCTGCAGAACAGCCTCCAGGAGGTCAGCCACGCTCCATTCGATTGTAGCCGCGTCACAGCGCGTCGCTGCGCTAGCATTCGGCTACCATGCGGTTGGGTTGGCTCAGTCGCGCTGCGGCCGCCGTCGTCGGCGCGCTCGCGCTCGTGCGGATTGTCCCAGTCTACTTTCGGGCCGACGACGCGCTGTACCTCCAGTGGGCCAACAGCCACCCGAGTCCCCTGGCCGCCTTTGTGCACTCGCAAGCGACCGTTTTGGGGGTGTTCCGGCCGCTCCAGACCCTTGCGTGGTGGTCACTGTGGCGCGTGTTCGGCCTCCGCCCCGAACCGTACCAGCTGTTGGTGACGTTCCTCTTCCTTGCCTGCCTCGGGTTGCTCGTCCGCCTCGCGCGGCGGTTGTTCTCGGTCGGAGCGGGGTGGTGGTCGCTGGCCGCGTTTCTGGGCTTCTTCCCCTACCTTATCTCTGTGGTTTTCTGGTTCTCGGATCTCTCCTTCCTGCTCGAGAGCGTCTTGATGCTGGCGGCGATCAATCTCCTCGTGGAGGCACTCGTTGGGCGGGTCGCCTTTGCCTGGGCGGTCGGGGCATACCTGCTCGCGGTGCTCGCCAAGGAACCCGCGGCGTTCGTCGTTCCGGCCGCTGGCGCTGCGTTGCTGCTCGCGGACTGGCGCGAGACCAGCGAGGTCCTGCGGAAGCGGGGTGCCGTGGTGGTGGCGGGTCTCGGAGCGGCAGCGGCGGCGGTGGCCTTGCTCCATCCCTCCTTGCGCGGGCGCCAGGGTGCGCCGCTCACCGCCGGGTGGAGCGGGCTCGAGGGCTTTGTCGGCGAGCGCTGGGATCTCTACGCCACTGGGGTCCTGGGCGGGGCGGGGGCAGGCCTTGTGGCCGTCGCGATCCTGGGCGTCTGGCTCCAGCTGCGACCTCGAGACGGTGCGCGCACCCTGACCCTCTGGCTTCCGGTCGCAGCCACCCTGGTCGCCGCGCTATTGCTCGGGCGCGCGCCAGCACTGGGGGCGGCCGTGATGGTGGCCTGCCTGCTGGGTCAGGTTGCGCTGCGGCGGCGCGAAGGGGTCGGGGCAACCTGGTTTGTGGTGCCGTTCCTCGGGTTGCTGACGGTTTCATTCGCGGTACGCACCTACCTGTTCGAAGCCGCGTTCGGGCTGGCGCTGGTAGCGGGAGCAACGCTTGCCGAGCTCGCAAGGGAGGCGTCTGTAGACCTGCGCCGCATGCCGAGGACCGCCGTGGCCGTGCTAGCCGGCGTACTCGCGCTGACGCTGACCGTTGCCGGGCCGCGACTTGTGGGCGGCGTGCACACGCGGCTCACGGCGCTGGGGCTGGTGTCGGCAGCGCGCCTGAACTTCCGCGATGCGGTCGGCACGCTCCTCGACCCGTCGCTCCCAACCCACCCGGTCGTGGTCGTGGACTACGCGGACCTGGGGCTTGACTACGTCCGCGACATCCTCCCTCTCCCGGACGTCGAGAAGGCGCGACGCCAGAAGACGATGATGAGCCACGAGCTGACGGCGTTCCTGAAGGTTGCGGGAAGGCGCGACCCAACGGTCGTCCCGCTCTCCGCTTTTCTGCACCTCCCGGCCGGGACTCGCGCCGTGCTCGTGGTGATGAACAGGAGCGAGGACAACTTCGTTAGCGGCCTTGCCTTGCAACGGGAACTGGTCGCCGAGAGCGTGCGCAGGGGGGAGATCGCGCGCGTGTATCGCGTCGTGAGGTGAGGGTTCCGAGCCTTCCCCGTCGGTAGGTTCGTCGGGCTACAATCGGCGGCCATGGACGAGACGCCCTCCACACAACCCATCCCCGGTCTGCCCGAGAACGCGTACCGGCCGCTTGCGCCGGGTGAGACGTACCAGCCGCTGATCGCGCCGGAGCGGGCCGTCCGCGAGGTCACGCTGCGTTCGATCGTCTTCGGCCTGGCGATGACCGTGCTGTTCTCGGCGGCCGCCGCGTTCATCGCGCTCAAGCTCGGGCAGGGGATCGAGACCGCGATCCCGATCGCGATCCTGGCCGTGGGAGGCTCGGCGCTCGTCGCGCAGCTGGGGAAGCGCCCCAGCACGCTGCTGGAGAACCTGCAGGTGGCGACGATCGGGGCCACCGCCGGCATCGTCGTCGGCGGCTCGGTGTTCGTGATGCCGGCGATCTTCGTGCTCCACCTCGAAGGGCGCTCGGGGTTCTCGCAGATCTTCCTGGTGCCGTTCCTGGGCGCGGTGCTCGGGGTCTTGTTCCTGATCCCGTTCCGCCGCTACTTCGTCGCCGAGATGCACGGCAAGCTGCCGTTCCCCGAGGCGACCGCGACGACCGAGATCTTGGTCACCGGAGAAAGGGGCGGTAGGGCGGCCGGCGTGCTCCTCGCCTCGATGGGCCTGGGTTTCCTGCTCGACTACTTGGCGCTCGGCCTCGAAACGTGGCGCGATGTCTTCACGACCGAGCTGGTACCCGCGCTCTCAACCTTCACGGGCAAGCTCAAGGCGATCTTCACGCTCAACACCTCGGCGGCGGTAATGGGCCTCGGCTACATCATCGGCGTGCGCTACGCGGCGATCATCTGCGCCGGCTCGTTCCTCTCGTACTGGGTGCTTGTCCCGCTGGTCGCGGCGATCGGCGCCCAGGCCCCCGGCGGGCTCTTCCCCGGCCTGCCGCCGGTGGCGGGGATGTCCGCCGAGCAGGTGTTCTCCAACTACGTGCGGCTGATTGGGATCGGGGGGATCTTCGCCGCGGGTCTGATCTCGATCGGGAAGATGAGTCCGGTGATCGTGCAGGCGCTGCGCACGGTCCTGAAGGAGCTCACCCGTTTGAAGGCGGGCGGCGACCCGGAAGCGGTGCCGCGTACCGAGCAGGACGTGCCGATGTCCACGGTCGCGGCGCTCGCCGTGGTGACGGCGATCGCCATCGGCCTCTACTTCCGTTTCGTGGTGCTGACGGGCGTCCCCGGGGCGACCGGGAAGGCGCTCGTGGCGCTCACCCTCACGCTGGTGATCTCGTTCCTGTTCGCCGCGGTCTCCGCGTGGGCGGTGGCCATGATCTCAATCACCCCGGTCTCGGGGATGACGCTCACCACGCTGATCGTGGCGGCGGTGGTGCTTTCCCGCCTGGGCCTCTCGGGTGAGCGAGGGATGCTGGCCACGCTGCTCATCGGAGGCGTGGTGTGCACCGCGCTCTCGATGACCGGTTCAATGGTCACGCTCATGAAGATCGGCTACTGGCTGGGTGGCACGCCGCGCCGGATCCAGTTGTCGCTGCTGGGCGGCGCGGCGCTCGCCTCGCTCACCGTCACCGGGGTGATCATCCTCTTCGCGTCCACGCAGGGGTACCTGGTCTCCGCCGAGCACCCCAACCCGCTGCCCGCGCCGCAGGCCAACGCCATGGCAGCGGTGGCGCGCTCGATGATGGCGTCGGGCCAGGCCGCATGGTTCCTGTACGGGCTCGGTGCGGTCATCGCGGTGATCGTGGAGATGGCCGGGGTGTCGGGCCTCGCCTTCGCCCTCGGGATGTACCTGCCGCTCGAGCTCAACACCCCCATCCTGGCGGGCGCCATCGTGGCGGCGTTGGTGCGCCGCTCCGCCGCCGGAGATGTGGCCGTGGAGAAGGCGCGCAACGACCGCGGCACACTGGTGGCCTCGGGCCTGATCGCCGGCGGCGCCCTGGCTGGGGTGGCCAAGGGCATCACCGACGCCCTTTCTCAGGCGCACGGATCGAGCCTGCTCCCGCAGCTCGGCAACACCGGCTGGGGGGGAACTGGCTCGGCCTGGCGGTGTTCGTCGCCCTCGGGGTCGGCGTCTACCTCGACGCACGGAGCAAGAGAGCGGCTTCCTCGTAGAGGCCGAGCAGGCGGTCGACGCACGCCGTCAGCGAGAAGCTCTGCATGGCGGTGAGGCGTGCCGCCTCCCCGGCCGCGGCGCACCTTGAAGGATCTCTTCCAAGGGCAGCCAGGGCGCGCGCCAGCGCGGCTTCATCTGCGACCGGCACGACCAGATCCGGCGCAGCCAGCTCGGGCAGGAGCCCGACGGCGGTCCCCACCGTGGCCCGTCCGCACATCGCTGCCTCGAGGAACACCATCCCCTGGCTCTCGAACCGCGAGGAGACCACGCAGAGATCGGCGGCGCGGTAGTACGCGGGCAAGCGGTCGTGCGCCACGGCCCCGTGGAAGCGGACGCGGTCCGCCATGCCGAGCCGGTCCGCCAGCGCGTCCAGATCGGGGCGCATGGGACCATCGCCCACAAGGTGGAGACGACACCCGGGAAGATCGTCGGAGATGCGCGCGAACGCCCGCAGCAGGGTTCCCTGGTCCTTCACCCGGGTGAGCGAGCCCACGCTGAGCAGGCCGGGTGAGCCGTCGAGGAGGCCCGGTGGCGATGGGGCGTCGGGCCGGAAGAGGCTCGTGTCCACACCGAGCGGTGCGAGCCGGAGCCGGTCGGCACGCCCGTGGGGCGCGGCGAGGCGCTCCATGAAGCGGGAGCCCACCGTCACCAGCGTTGCCCCGGCGGTGGTGCGACGCACGAGCCTGCGGTTGATCGTGCTGAGCCGGACGCCGTAACCGATGTCGGGCAGGCTGACCAGCTCGCCGCCGAGGAGAGACACGACCGCCGGTACCCCAAGGGACCGGGCCACGGAGACCGCCAGCCACCCGGGCTCATCCGCCCACAGGCCGTGGACGAGGTCGAAGAACCGACGGCGGGCCGCGCGCAGCATCGCGGCGCGCGCCCGGGCGAGCAAGGCCACGCGCCGCAACCCGCGTGCTCCGGCCCCTCCGAGCGCATGGACATCGGCCCCGAAGGCACGGGTGGTGCCGGGCCGGGGCGGGTACCGGAGGGCGAACACCTCGACCTGGTGGCGTTGCGACAGCGCCCGCACGAGGTGGGCAAGGGCCGGGATGCACCAGTCGTGGTCATCATGTGAGAAGCCCGGTGCCACGAGGGCCAGCCTCACCCGCCGACCTCCAGGCCCGGTTCCGAGACGGGGCAGGCCGCGACCCGCCGGGCCAGGCGCCGGTCCAGGAGCTTGGGCCTGCCGTCCAGCGTCGCAGCAACGGCTCCCGGTACGAGTTGCGCAAAGTCCGGGTCTGCCACGCGCACGCGGCCACCGAGGAGCACCGCCCGGATCTGGTCGCGGCGCACACGGCCCACCAGCTCGGCGGGATCCCCGGCCGGCAGGATCAAAACGTCGGCGCGGCAGCCGGGGGCCAGGCGGCCGACCCCCGTGAGGCGGAGGAGGTCCGCGGCGTCCACGGTCACGGAGCGCAGCAGCGCCGGGCCGTCGAGCTGTCCCGTGGCGCGGGCGACGGCCAGCTCGTCCAACAGATCCCGGCTGCCGGTGAGCCGGGAGTCGGTGCCGATGGCGAGGCGCTGCGCCTGCGAGAGCTCGGAGGCGCGGGCGGTGGCGCCAAGGAGGAATAGGTTGGACGAAGGGCACCAGACGAGCCCGCCGCCCCGTGCGGCGAGGTCGGCGCGGTCACGGTCCGTGAGCCCGACGCCGTGCACGACGACCGTGTTGGGGCGCAGGCACCCCAGCGCGTCCAGCGTCCGCAGTTCCTGGGCGGCGCTCGCGTCGGTGCCTTCGGCCAGGTGGATGATCCACGGCCAGCGCCGCGGCGTGTGGCGCAACGAGAGGGCGACGTCGCCCCCCCGGGCGAGGGAATGACTCCACCCGTACCGCCGGAGGACGCGCACCGGGTTGCCGCGGCGCAGCGGCCGGTAGAACGGGTCGTGCTGGCAGACGGTGGTCGTTCCGGACAGCAGGTTCTTGAGGCCGCCGAGGAAGAGCCGCCCCGCAAGCGGGACCGCCCTGGCTGCGAGGATGACGCGGTCGGTGTCGAGCCGCGCTTCCAGGTCCTGCGACCACTCCTGCGCGTTCCCGTAGACCTCGCGGTACTTCAGGCGCGGGAAGTTGTTGAGCTGGAAATGATCGTGGGCGTTCACGAGGCCCGGGAGCACGACCGCGCCCCCGAGTTCCACGATACGGTCGCCGCGGCGGGGCCGACCCCCGACCTCCGCTACTCGGCCCCACGCCAGGCGCAGCGTTGGTGCGGTCTCGCCGGTCGCCGGGTCGAAGACCCGTGCGTCGTCGAGGAAGAGCCGTCGGGAGAGCACGGTCACGCCTTCCTGGCGCGGATCACCAGCACCACCGGGGCATCACCCCAGCGCCTCCGGAAACGGGCGGCCTCGGGGTCGGTGCGTGCAAGCTCCTCTCCCACACCGACCTCATGCAGGACCTCCAGGGCGAGACCGGCGCGTCCGAGAGCCTCCCGGTGGGCGGCCTCCTGGTGGGCGGTAAAGGCAACCGTGTAGCGGCGGCCGTCGGCGGCGCGGAAGTCGCGGCGCCAGCCGCGCGCGTGGCCCTCGGGGTGGAGGTCCGAGTAGACGGCACAGCCACCTGGCACCAGCACGCGCGCCACCTCCGCCAGGGCGGCGGGCAGGTCGTCCACATGCCCGACGGCGAGACCGCAGACCACGACATCGGCGCAGCCGCTGCGCAGCGGCACCGCCCGCAGGTCGCTCTGCACGCGCGAGAAGCTTGCGGGGGCGAGCGAGAGCATGTCGAGGGAGAGATCGACGCCCACCGCCCAGGCGCCCTGCGTGCCCAGGGCCAGCGCGTAGCGGCCCGTGCCGCAGGCAAGATCGATCACCCGCTGGGCCCGCACGGGCGGCAACACCTCCAGGACGGCCTTCTGCTCGACCTGCATCAGGAGGGTGTGAGCCCGCGGCGGGTACCGCGGTGCCCACAGCCGGTATGCCTCGCCAGGCGGCAGCTCGCGCCCAGGCTGCCCGCGCAGGCGGTCGGCCACCCTCCCGATCGCGCTCCGAAAAAGCCCGAGACGCTGCCGCTTTCCGCCCGGGTCCACGCGGGCAAGCATAGCAAGAGGTGGGGGACCTCCTGCCTTTGCTGGCAGTGTTTTTGCTAGTCTTCCCCGGTGACCCGCGTTACCGGCCCGGTGTTCGAGCGCGCCCGCAAGGGTTTCGGACAGCTCCCGCAGCTGGGGCGGGCGCTCCTCCTAGTTTGGGAGGTGGCGCCGCGCCTCACCAGTGTCTGGGCGTTGCTGCTGCTCGTGCAGGGGCTGCTGCCGGTGGCGGCCGTCTACCTGACGCGGGGGCTGGTGGACAGCCTGGTGCCTTTGATGGGTGCCGGCGGCGGGTGGCCGCGCGTGCGTACGCCGCTCCTGCTTGCCGCGGCGCTTGCCGGTGTGGTCGTGGTCACCGAGGTGCTCCAGGCGGTCGGGCGATGGATCCGCGTTGCCCAGGCGGAGGCCGTGAAGGACCGGATCAGTACCCTGCTGCACGAAAAGGCGCTGGCTGCCGACCTCGCGTACTACGAATCGCCGGAGTACTTCGACCAGCTTCACCTGATCCGCTACGAGGTCTACCACCGCCCCACGGCGCTCCTCGAGAACGTGGGCGCTCTCATGCAGAACGCCCTCACGCTGGTGGCGATGCTGGTGGTGCTCGTGCGCTTCGGCGTGTGGGTCCCGCTGGCCCTGGCCGCAAGCACACTCCCCGCCCTCTGGGTTGTGATGCGCTCCGTGGTGCGGCATCACGAGTGGCGCGTCCGCACCACCCCGGACGAACGGCGGGCCAACTATTACGACTGGGTGCTGACCAGCCTGGAGAACGCGCCCGAGGTGAGGCTGTTCCAGCTCGGACCTTACTTCCAAAGGCTCTTTGGCGCCGTGCGTGCGCGGCTGCGGAGGGAGCGCGTTGAGCTCGCCCGGTTCGAGGGGGCCGCCGGGCTCGGGGCCGCGGCCCTCGCGTTCCTGCTCGGCGGCGTGACCCTCGGCTGGGTGGTGTGGCGCGCCCTGCACGGCGCCTTCAGCCTCGGGGACGTCGCCATGTTCTACCAGGCGTTCACCCAGGGGCAGCGACTGCTGCGGACGCTCCTGGAGACCGTCGGCCAGATCTACGCCAACAGCCTCTTCCTCGGCAGCCTCTTCGCCTTCCTCGCGCTCGAGCCGAAGGTGGTGGAGCGCACGCCTGCCCTGCCGCCCCCGGCCCCTCTCACGAAAGGCATTCGCTTCGCCGGTGTCACCTTCACCTACCCCGACAGCCAGCGTCCCGTGTTGCACGCCTTCAGCCTCGAAATCCCGGTCGGGAGGGTCGTTGCGGTCGTGGGCGAAAACGGGGCCGGCAAGAGCACGCTGATCAAGCTGCTGTGCCGCCTGTACGATCCCCAGGAGGGCGTGATCGAGCTGGACGGAGTGGACATCCGCGCCCTCGCGCTCGCCGACCTGCGCCGCCTGTTTGCAGTGCTTTTCCAGCAACCGGTGCGCTACAACGCGAGCTTTGCGGACAACATCGCGCTCGGCGACCTCGCGCTGCCGGTCGGTGAGCAGGGGATCGTCGCCGCGGCACGGGCGGCCGGCGCCGACGAGGCGGCCTCGCGCCTGCCGCACGGTTATCGCACGCTCCTCGGGAAGTGGTTCGAGGGAGGGGCGGATCTCTCCGTGGGGGAATGGCAGCGGGTGGCGCTGGCAAGGGCGTTTTACCGCCAGGCCCCGGTCATCCTCCTGGACGAGCCGACCAGCGCCATGGACTCCTGGGCCGAGAACGACTGGATGAGCCGATTCCGTGCCCTGGCGCGGGGAAGGACCGCGCTCGTCATCACCCACCGCTTCACCACCGCGATGCGGGCGGACGTGATCCACGTCATGCACGCCGGCCGCATCATCGAGTCCGGCACCCACCGCGAGCTGGTGGCGCTCGGGGGCCGGTACGCGGTTTCCTGGGAGGCGCAGATGCGCCACGCGGCGGAGGACCCGGCGGGGCGGTGACACGAGCGGTGCCCGCGCCGCCTCGTGAAGTTCAGCGTCCTGCGGCTGGAGCGCGGCGCCGGGTCACCAGGTCGCGGTAGGCGGCGGTCGCATCACGGCCGATGGCCGGCCAGCTCAGGCGCCGCTCGAAGATCTCGCGGGCGTCGCGCGCTTGGTCCGCGCACGGCCGCCGCGCGGCCGTGCGGATGGCGGCCGCCAGCGCCCCGACGTTCCCGGGTGGCCATAACGCCCCGATGTGGCCGCCGTCCGTCATGGCGCGGAACGACGGGATGTCGGTGACGACGGGGACCAGGCCGCAAGCCAGCGCCTCAGCCAGAGCGTAGCCGCTGCCCTCGCGGTGGCTGCCGAGGAGAAAGTAGTCGGAGCTCGAGTAGACGTCGGGCATGTCGTGGTGGGCGACCTCGCCGAGGAGCGTGACCGCGCCGTGCAGCGCCGCGCTGTCGCGGATGCGCCGGAGCACCTCGGTCTCGAGCTGGCGGCCACGGAAGACCAGGTAGAGACGGGCCCCGGGAAGGTCTCCGAGCGCGTCCTCGAAACCCGCGAGCACGGTGAGAGGGTCCTTGTTGGCGTCCAGGTGTCCGACAAACAGGAAGACCGGCGAGCCCGTCATGCCGGTGGCGGCCCGTGCGGCCTGGCGGGGTCGGGGCGTGAAGCGAGTCGACCCCTCCATGACCTCGAAGACCGGCTGCCGGGGAGCGATGAGCCTGGCGTCCTGCCACGGAAGAGCGAGGTCGCGAGCGGCGAACAGGAACCCGTCCGCCGCCCGCAGGCCCAGGCCCTGGAGCGTCGCGCGCACGCCACGCCGCGGTCCCTCCGCGTGGTGCTGGACCGCGATGGGGCAGGCGGGCGGCAGTTCTCTCCGCAACGCCCGGAGCTGCAGCGGGAAGCTCAGACCGTTGACGTGCACCAGATCGGGGTTGGAGGTCGCGACGGTGCGGTGTGCCGCGCGCGGGACCTGCCAGCCGCGCAGCTGTGGACCGTACCCGTCGGCAACGAACTGGAACCGCGTGCCCTCGCGCTCGATCGCAGCGTCGCGGTGGAAGCGCTGGACCACCGTGACCTGAGCGCCGGCCGCACGCAGCGCGGCGGCCCAGCCGGTCAGGGTTGGGTAGCGCCCGAGCAGGTCCTCGGGGGAGACAAGATCGGGCGCGAAGGCGTAGTTCAGGACCGTCACGCGCACGGTGCGCCTCGCCTGTCACCCGGCTCGTTGTCAGTTTTCGCGGCCGATGAGCTGCGCCAAGATCCCCACACCACGAGACCCCACAGCAGGCACGCCCCGGCCAGCTTGGGATAGGCGAGGAGCGCCAGAGCGCCGGCGGCGAGGCGCGGCGACCGGTATGGGAAATCAGCGCCTATGAGCACGACTGCAACGATGAACACCACCCACACCAGGAACCGGCGTTGCTCCCGCACCCACGGCAGGAGGGCGAAGATGGGCAGCAGGGCGAGCGTGTAGTGGTAATCCATCGAATACGGCGTGAGGGCGAGGCCGGCGAAGACAAAGCCGGCAAACGAAAGGTCTCGCTCATCCTTGGGGAGGGCAGTATACAGGGGCAGGGCGATCATGGCGGCGGCCAGCGCCATCCCGAGCAGTGCGGCCAGGCGAGGCGCCGCGGTGAG
The DNA here is from genome assembly GCA_963754345.1 of Thermoanaerobaculaceae bacterium. Classification (GTDB taxonomy): domain Bacteria; phylum Acidobacteriota; class Thermoanaerobaculia; order Thermoanaerobaculales; family Thermoanaerobaculaceae; genus RBG-13-68-16. The sequence continues at coordinate 393,042 of CAVWFZ010000021.1, forward strand.
CGGGTTGGGGCTCCACTGCACATCCAAGGTCAGCAGGTGACGAAGCAACCCCGGCAGGCTTTGGTAGGCGGTGACCGCGATGGTGGGCCTGGAGGCCAATTCCGGCAGGTGCCTCAGGTACGTTCGCCAGGCGTCCACACCCAACCAGGGCAACGACGCAAGCGCCACGGCCAGGACCGTGGCGGCGGCCCAGGCCAACGAACGCCAACGGCGTTCGAACAGCAACAGCAGCCAGAGCAAACCCCCCATGGTCTTGAGCACACCCGCCAAGCCCAGCGCCACGCCCAGCGGGATGTCCCGGCGTCGCCTGAAGCCGTACCACGCCACGGCGAGCAGGCCGAGGAGCACCCCGTACGCCTGGCCCTGGGCGAGATTTGCGGCGAGCGGCTGGAACGTGAGCACGAGCGCGATGCTGGCGGCCAGCCAGGCGCCGCGCAGGCCGCTCTCACGAAGAAGGAAGAGGCAGGTCGCCGCGACGGACGCGAGGCTCAAGAGGGTCCACGCGATGCGTGCCTGTGGGTAGCCAAGGCCGGCAAAGGGCAACATCAGCAGCGACGTGGTGGGTGGGTTGACGTTGAAGATGTCGAAAACGCCAGGGGTGATGCGGCGCACCGCCGTGGCAAAAACCGCATCGTCGTAGAAGCGAGATGGCTCCGGGCCGGCACACAGCAGGTGGGAGGCGGTGAAGTAGGCGACGAATCCGCTCGATGGGCGAGTGGCGAACGTTACGCAACGCACCGTGAAGCGAGCGCCCAGCACGGCCACCAGTACCCACAGGGCGAAGGTCGTGATTCGGCCGGCCCCCTGTGACGCCGAGACCGCTGGGCGCGTCACGGGTCGGCAGCCCCCGGTTCGAACGACAAAGCCCGCACCCACCACGCGAGGGCCATTGGAACAGGGCTCACTGAGGTACCTGCCCCTGCCGGCCTGCGCGCGACACCGAAGTCGCGCGGGCTCCTCAGACCGACCTCCGCGGCCCGACGTGGAGCGTACACACGCAGCGACGGCAGATGGGGTTGGTGCGAACGTCGAGCGACCGGCGGAAGACAATAGCTTCCTTCGAGTTGAGGATGCTTCCCAGCGGCCGCTCGTGAAGGTTGCCGAGTGCGCGGTGGAAGAAGCACGGACGTACCGTGCCGTCCGCCTCGACCACGGTAGAAACCCACGGGGCGTTGCACTTCACGGGCGGCAGATCGCCGTCGCCCGCGAGGGCGGCATAGTACCGGGGAAGGCGGCGCAGCTTGGCGGGTTCCTCGGCGATGAAGCCGGAGGCGAAGTCGGCCCCGAGGCGTGCGATGGCCTCCTCGACGACGGCGGCAAACTCCGCCGCCTCGGCACGCGAAAGCGCCACCTCGGCGGCCCGCTCCTTCCCCCACGGTTGCGGGCGGTTGAACGCCGTGGTGGAGACGTCCGCGGCGAGGAATGAGACGCCATCGAGGCCGAGGTCGTGAGCAGCCGCCACGACCCCTGGCAGGTCGCGGAAGTTCGCACGCTGGAGGACGCAGCGGGCGGTGACACGGAAACCGGGGCGCGCGGCCCGCAGCGCCGCCACACCCTCGGCGAGACGCTCGTACGCGCGGGGGACGCGACGGATGCCGTCGTGCACGGCCCGACTGCCGTCCAGGGAGACGATCACCTCGTCGCACCACCGTGTGACCTCGCCGGCGTGGCGGGCGAGCAGCAGACCGGTGGACAGGAGTGTGATCGTCGCCTGGAGGCCCCTGAGCTGCTCGCAGAGCGTCCACAGGTTCTGGTGCATGAGGGCTTCACCGCCCGAGAGCACTACCGAGCGCACCCGCAGCCGGCGCAGCGTCTTCAGGTGGGGCGCGAGGTCCTCCGGCGTGAGCTCCCGTTTGGCGTCGTTGGCCCTCCAGATGTCGCACATCACGCAGCGGCAGTTGCAGCGCGAGTGCGGCATCAGCACGACGATCGGGAGGGCGAAGATGCGGTCGGTGGCCAGCGTGAGGGCGCGCGCGAGGAGCTCGGCCGGTTGCACGTTCAAAACCCACTGGTCTCGGGGCGCTGGTAGGCGAGCGCCTTCTGCAACGCGCGCAGCTCGATCGGGTGACGGTAGACGCGCAGGTGGTAGCGCCAGCCGCCGGCGGCCTTGAGCAACCAGCGCCACTGTTGGCGGAGGCGGGCGTCGGTCACGGTGGGGTAGTAGGCGTTGAGCACCCGCTCGAAGTCGCGCACGCGCCGCCGCAGCGGGTCGGAGAGCCACGGCATGTGGGCGCTGCGCCGCTGCGAGAAGTCCTGCCACTCCGGGCCAACCCACTCGTCGAGCGTCTCCGGGAAACGGAACCCCGCTGCCTTCGCCTGCTCGTAGAGCTCGCCCGCCAGAGGCACCGGCGTGTAGATGTAGAGGATGATCTCGGCATCCGGGTTGACGGCTTTGACCTTGCGCACGAACTCGATAGTGGCCGCGGTGTCGCCCTCGGGGTCCGGAGGGTTGCCGAGCACGAAGGAAAACTCGGGCACGATCCCGTGGTTCTGCATCTTCTTGGCGATAAGGAGGGTCTTCTCGGTGCTCGCCGAGCCGCCCTTGTTCATGCGCCTGAGGGTCTCGTCGGAACCCGATTCGGCGCCCAGGAAGACCATCTTCAGGCCGGCCTCGCGCATCAGTGCCCAGGTCCGTTCGGAGTACTTCAGCATCGTGTCGATGCGGGCCTCACCCCACCAGTGGATGGCCAGGTCGCGGATGCGCTCGCAGAACTCGGCCGTACGTGCCTCGTGGACGAAGAAGTTGTTGTCGAAGAACTCTACCGCGTCGGCGCCGGCCTGGGTGACCAGCCGCTTTGTCACGGCAGCGGTTCGCTCGGCGGACTGGGCGAGCCAGCGTCCCTCAACCATGTTGACGACCGCGCAAAAGTTGCAGAAGAACGGGCAGCCGTAGCTCGAGTGGTGAGGCAGCGTGCGGTGCCCCATGAAGGTGCGGCGGGCGTACCGGCCGATCTCGATGAGATGGTAGGGGAAGTCCGGGAGGTGGTCGGGGTGCGGGATGGGCGCGAGGCGATTCGAGGTGGGTGCGCCGGTGCGGGCGTCGCGGAAGGCGAGGCCGGCGAGCTGCGAGGGGTCCTCACCCCCGCGGAGCGATTCCAGGAGTTTCTCGAAGACCACCTCGCCGTGCCCGCGCACCACGCAGTCGACGAAATCGGAGCGCAGGCACGCATCCCAGTGCTGGGTGGGGAAGTACCCGCCCCAGACGACCACGAGGTCGGGGTGGAGGGCCTTGAGACGGCGGCAGACGGGAACCGCGTTGTGGAGCTGCGGCCCGGGCATCACCGTGACACCAAGCACGGTGGCGCCGGTTTGTCGAATCGCGCTGTCGAGGGCGGCGACCGGATCGTTCTCGAGGTTCCCGTCCACGATCCGGACCTCGACGTCGCCTTCGAGCACCGTGCCGAGTGCCAGGAGCGACATCGGCAGGATCGGCTTGCGGTTGGCGGAGCTGACGGGGTTGTAGAGGACGACCTTCACGTATGTGCCTTCCGAGCGCACCGGCAGGGGCCGAGCGCCCTCCGCTCGACCCGGGCAGCGATCGATTCGAAGCGCGCACAGAGCAGCACCTCCGGGTTGGAGGCGGCGCCTCGCAGGTCGAGGTGCGTGGTGCGCTTTCTCAGGGTCGCCTCCTCAGCACGATGAGGAAGTGATCACCGGCGCTTCGTAGCAGCGGGACGCCTCCGAGCCGATCGTCCAGCCACGCGAGGGCGCGGGTCAGGCGTCCCGTGCCGGCGGTCAGGTACGGCGGTGGCAGGAAGAGACCGAGGGCCCGCCATGAGACGACGGAAAACGCGGGCGTGAAGGCGGAGATGAGCTCTCCCGGCCGGTAGTACCAGGTCCACACGGTGCGCCCGTTCAACCCTACCGGCACCCCTCCTCGGGAGAGGCGCAGGAACGCCCGGCGGGGGTGCAGGCGGGCGAGGTAGTTGGCGATCTCCCACGGGCAGAGACGCCCCATCACGGAGGCGATGAAGAAGCCACCGACCGGCAGGACAGCGGCGCAGGCGCCGGCCACCGGGTCGAGGTCGGGGACGCAGTTGAGCGGTCCGAGGTCCGAGTAGATGCCGTCGAAGCTCTCGCCGGCGAGGCGCTCCAGCTCGTGGATACCGACGTCGAGGGCGGTGATGCGTCCCGAAAGGCCCAGGCCCTGGGCACGGGCCCTCGTGCGACGGACCATCTCGGGGGAGCTGTCGACCGCCGTCACCGTGTGGCCGCGAGCTGCGAAGTGGGCGGCATCGAGACCGGTCCCGCAACCGAGGTCGAGGAGGCGCGAGGCGGGCGAGAGGGCATCCTCGACCGCGCGCCAGAGCTTCGCACGCATCCACTGGACCGCCGCGTTGTTGCCGAACGGGCCGTCGTAGATGGCGGCCACGCTGTCGAAGGCCCGAGAGGTCTCGGTCTGGCGGTCCTGGAGGGGATCGGCCATCTAGTCGTCCTGGGCGGTCGGTTGAGCGGCCGCCTCTGGAACCATGTGGGGGAGCAAGCCCGCGCCGTCGTGCGGCAGCCGCGCCAGGCGGTTCAGCCGCGCCCGCGCAAACGGCAGCGTGAGGACGTGGAATGCCATGGCGGCGGCCTGCCGAAGGTGAGCGCGGCGCAAGCTCGCTGGCCGGTACACCACCTTCCGGAGGGCGGCCGCCGCCTTGCGCGCGCGGAACTCCTTGTGAAGCACAGTGTGGAGCTGCCGGTAGAACGCGGTGGTGAAGGGTCCCCGGTAGAGCATCGCGAGATCGTCGGAGTCGCGCCAGTTCTGTTTTGCGCCAAGCTCCACCTTGACGGACTCGAAGAACCGCGTTCCGGGGAGGGGGTACGAGACCGACATGCCGATGTCGTCGGGCGCGCACTCCCGCACCATCCGGAGGGTCTTCTCGATGTCCTCGCGGATCTCGCCCGGGTAACCGAACTGGAGGAAGAAGCACACCTCGATCCCCGCCTCGTGCAGGCGCCGGGTGGCTTCCGCGATCTGCTCCACCTTCGTGCCCTTGTCCATCGCGTCGAGGATCCTCTGGGAGCCCGACTCCGCCCCGACCCAGATGGTCCTGGCCCCTGCCCTCGCGAGCGCTGTGATCGTGTCGCCCTTCAGGAGGAGGTCCGCGCGGTGCAGGCTCTTGAACGGGACGCGCACGCCCTCGCTCTCGACCAGTTCCGCGAAACGCTGCATCCAGCCTGGCTTGAGGCCGAGGATGTCGTCGGCAAACGCGATGTGGTCGGGGCGGTACGCCTGCACAAGCCACGTGAGCTCGGCTACCACGTTCTCGGGGGAGCGCGCGTGGTAGCGCTGACCCCAGATCGGCTTGGCGCACCAGTTGCAGTGGTAGGGACAGCCGCGCGTGGTGACCATGTTCATGGAGAAGTGGCCGTGGCGCTCGAGCCAGATCGCCCGGTACCGGGGAACATCGACGAGGTCCCACGCCGGGAACGGCAGCGTGTCGAGGTCGGCGATCACGGGGCGGGGAGCGGTGCGCACCACGCGTGCGCCGTCGCCCGGGTCGGGAAAGGCAAGGCCGCGGATCGCCGCGAGCGGCACCTGGGTGTGTTCGCCAAGGCGGTCCATCAGTTCGCCGAGGGTCGCCTCCCCCTCGCCGATGATCACAAAGTCGGCGCCGTGTGCCAGGTACTCCTCGGCATGGTCGGAGGCATCGGAGCCGGCCACGATCACCGTGCAGCTGCGCCCGGCGGCCATGCCCGCCATCGTGAACGCCGCCTCGCGCATGCGCAGCAGGCACATCTTCGAGAGGTAGTTGAAGTTGTCCTCGAAGAGCACGGCGAAGCGCGGCCGCTCGCGGTCGAGCGCCGCCTCCCACTCACCCTCCGAGTCGGCCAGCATCGCGTCGAAGAGGGCAACGTCCCAGCCGCGCTCCCGCAACACGCTCGCTGCGTAAAGCGTGCCGAGCGGCGGATACGGCTGCATCGCCGCCCACAGCTTGGGATCGAAACGCAAGTAGTAGGACTCCCCGAGGATGACCTCGCTCATGTCAGGGTCCCACGCAGCTCCAGCACGCGCGCCTCCCACGCCGCCATGATGCGCTCCCCGTGCGCGTCGAAGTGGCCCTTGTAACCGTCGGCGCCAAAGGACGCCTCATGCCCGCCCAGCCGCCCGGCGTCGATCTTTCGCCGCAGGCGAGCGCTCTGCCAGCGCTGAAGCCGGGCCTCGAGAGCGTCCCCGAGCCGTCCGTGCAGGGCGGCCTCCACGAGTCGGGCGAGGGCACCGCCGACCGGTCCCGGTTCCACTCGTGCCGTCGGAAGCGCACCGGCGTTCGGCAGGAGCTCCCCGATCCAACGGTTGGCCTCGAGCATCCTCAGGAATGTCGCCGGGCCCGCGACCGGCACCATCTGGACCAGGTCGTGGGCGGTGTAGAGGTTGTGCAGGGCGATCACCAGCGCATCCTCGGAGATCAGGTAGTTTGGGCAGAGGGCAGCACCGCGCAGGCTCACGAGGCGAGCGAGGGCGGTGACCAGGGCCCGGCACACCCACACCCGGCCGGCGGCTGCCACCACCAGATAGTCGATATCGGCTCCGGGATCCACGCTGTCCACGGCCAGGGCGCCGGTGATCGCGACCATCCGCACGAGCGGGAGCGCGGCCAGGGCACGGCCCCAGCGCAACGCCCGGGACCACAACGCTGCCGCGGCCGCCGCGCGCTGCAGCCGGATCGCGACGGTCGCCTGGCGCCCGGGGAGCGCGTAGTACCCGTCCCTGCAGCTCAGCCCTGGTATGCCGCCCAGTGCGCGCCGGACTTGCGCAGGAGACGCACGCACGGCCACAAGGTCGCGGTGTACCTCGGCTGCAGTGAGCGGGTGATCGAAGACGTCCGCATAGGCGAGTGTCGCGACCACGGCCTCGTGAAGGGCGCTGGCGCCCGGTCCGACGCCGAGGGCGGCCCGGGATGCAAGCGGGATTTCTCTGGTTGCCATCACCTGCGGCTCATGGCTGCAGTCACACGCGGCCGAGCAGCTCCAACATCGTGTGCTGGAACTGGGCCTTGGAAAAGCGCTGCGCCGTCGCGCTCACCGCTCGTGGCTCGAACGTCCTGCGTTCGAACCCCGCGAGGGCAGCCATCAGAGCCTCCGGCTCCTGCTGGTCGAAGAAGATGCCGTTGACGTCCTCCTGGACGATGTCGAGCGCCCCGCCGCCCCGGAAGGCGACGACCGGCGTACCGCAGGCGACGGCCTCCGCGGCGACGAGACCGAAGTCCTCGACCTGAGGGAAGATCAGGGCACGCGCGCCCCGGTACAACCGTGGCAGTTCCGCCTCGTTGACCCAACCGAGGAACTCCACGGTCGGACCGGCCATCTCCTGCAGGCGCTTGCGCTCGCGCCCCACGCCGGCGATCTTGAGCGGCAGCCGCAGCCGGTTGCACGCCTCGATGGCGAGGTCGAAGCGCTTGTAGGGGAGCAGTCTCCCGACCATCAGAAAATAGGCGCCCGTCAGCGCCGCGGCGGGAACGCCGTTGGCACTGTAGGTCGCCGTGTCGACGGGCGGGAACACGACCGCGTCCGGCTGCCGGCCGTAGATCTCCCGGATGCGGCCGGCGATGTAACTGGAGACCGCCAGAAGCTTGGTGGGGCGCAGCGCGGCCTTCCTGTCCCACCGGCGCATGACCCGGAATACCGCCTCGCCGAGGGCCGTGGCTGGCGGACTGGCGAGGAACCCGTTGACGTACTTGGTGACATCCTCCCACAGGTAGCGGGTCGGCGTGTAGCAGTAGCAGATGTGGGGTACGTGGGGTGGGGGCACGATCCCCTTCGAGTACGAGGCACTCGAGGAAAGCACGAGGTCGAAGCCGGAGAAGTCGAAGCGCTCGACCGCCTTCGGGAAGCTCCAGAAGAAGAGGTGGTGGTGGTGGCCGATCCGCTTGCCCGCCACCGGAAGATGGCTCAGGAACGAGGTTCGTACGTCCTGGGACCGGAAACGGCCGCGGGTCCTCCCCTCGTCGTAAAAGAGTGAGAAAACCGGCGAGTTCGGGAACATCTCGCAGAGCACCTCGAGCACGCGCTCGGCGCCCCCGTACTGCACCAGGAAGTCGTGGGCAATGGCGATCCTCATGGGCAACCCGGTTGCCGATGGCCCTCGGCCGCGGTGCTCGCCGGCTCCTCCAGATGCGTCATGCAATGCACAACCCGAGTCGAACCACGCAAATGCCCGCCTTCCCGTTGACCGGGACGTGACTGAACCCTTGCCGGAACGCAGCCACGGTATACGGGGCGTCCCCGGCTGTCAAAGGGCGACGGCCGGGTCGCCCGGATCGTCAGATCGACCGTCCTCCGCCCCCTGCACCCGCGGCAGGGCGCCGGTCGCTAGAACTGGAAGCCGACCCAGAACGAGGTTTGGGCCCCCCTGCTGAACGTCTGCTTGAAGTTCCACTGCTTGGAGAAGTCCCAGTTCACGGGCAGCCCGAACAGGTACAGCGAGACGCCAAAGCCATAGGAGGAAACGCAGTCCTGGAGCTGGCCGTTCTTGTAGCAGGTGAAGTCCTGCTTGAAGCTGGGGGCGTCGAAGTAGGCGCCGCCCACGTCGAGGAAGAAGCGGCCGCGGAGCTCGGCGAGGTGCAACCACGGCAGATCGAGCCGGTCGATGAGCGGGAAGCGCCACTCGGCGTTCAGGTAGCCGGCGCGGTTGCCGGCGATCGAGTAGTAGTCGAAGCCCGGCAGCGTGTCCAGGCCGCCGAAGTAATAGATGTTGGGCTGGCTGCCGCTGGCGCTGGCAACGTACAGGCGAAGGGCCAGCTCGTTGCGTCGCGTCAGCGGCAGGTACTGACGCCCGTCAAAGATGATGTCCCGGGAGAGCGAGCCGCCACCGTTCGTACTGAAGTAGTTGGCGAGCGTGATCTGGTAGCGCCGGCCGCCGTGGGGGCCATAGCTCTGCCAGAAGGTGGTGTCGCCGGTGAACGACGTCTGGATGAAGGGGATCTTGTTGTTGAAACTGGTGAAGGCGAGGCCGCCGTCCGGGGTGACGATCGGGTAGTCGATGGTCTGGTCGATGTAGCCCACGGCACCCTCGACGCGGTGATAGATGGAAAGCGGGTACTGGGCGAAGACGGCACCGCCGGTTTGCCGGAACGTCCTTTGCCTCAGCACGTTGCCCTCGAGGGTGGCGCCGTAGACGTAGTACTGCCGGTAGTCCCACACCGTCGCCCCCCATGCGAGGCGCTTGGAGAGGTCCATGTAGGCGAACTGGAAGTTGGCGTAGTTGCTCACGGAGTCGAAGATGAGGTTGAAGCGGCGGTCGCCATACTGGTCGGAGAACGAGAGGAAGGTCTGTGAGATAAGCGTGTTGTCGCTGCTGACGCCGACGAGCACCTGGGCGTTCTCGATGAAAAGCTTGCGGCTCTTGACCGGCTGGATCTTGTCCTTGTTGACGGCCACGGTCACGGCCGGCACGTATGGCTCCCGCTCCTTCACCTCGTGGGGGACCTCCTCCTTGCCCATCGGTTTTCCCTGCGCCGGGTCGGTCTCGTACAACCAGTAGTGACCCTTGGAGAAGGCCTGGTAGACGACGCGCTCGCCGTCGCGGGTCGGGACGGCAACGGGGTTGGTCGCCGCACCGATCACCTTGGTCAGACGACTGAGCGCCCGGGTCTCCAGGTCGAGGCCGTAGATGTCGTAGATCCCCCCGTCGCGGTCGGAGGCGAAGTACAGGCGCTTGCCGTCACGGGAGAACGAGATTCCCTCGTCGATGCCGGGCCCGAAGGTGAGCTGCCGGCGCTGTGTTGGATCGGCGAGGGAGATCTCGAAGAGCTTGGAGCTCTCGGCGCTCTGCGAGCTGTACACGATGTGCTTCCCGTCGGGCGTGAACACCGGGTCGGTGTCGTAGGCGGGGTCGGAGGTAAGGTTCGTCAGCTTCGTGGTCTCGAGGTCCAGGAGGTAGATATCGGCGCTGCCACCCTTGATCGCGCGAAAGGCGATGGCCTTGCCATCCGGGGAGTAGGCGGGCTCCATCGGCTGTTCGACCGGAATCTGGATCGTGCGTTCGATGCCGCCGGAGAGAGCGTTGAAGAACACGAGCATGCGGCCCCGCTCGTGGCGGGCAAAGGCCGCCACCCTATCGCCGTTGGGCGAGAACGCCAGGTCGCGGCCGCGGTCTGGGCCCACCGTGAGCATCTGGGCAATCAGGTACAGGTAGCTCGTCGTCTCGCGCGGGGTGAGGGTGCGGAAGATGGAGCGGTCAGGGACCCCGAGCAGCACGATGTCGATGTTGTCCCTGTAGGTGGAGAAGGCGGCGATGAGGTCCCCGGACGGGGAAGCGATCGGCGAGGTCTCGTAGGAGCGTATCCCCTCCGGCCCGGTGATCCGGAACTCCGGGCCGAACTCGCGCGGGTCGGCGCGGTCGGCGGTCGCCGTCTGATAGTACTTGCGCAGCCAGCCGCGGAAGCGGGAGTCGAACTCCTCGGGCTCGATGTCGAATGCCCTCTTGATCGCTTTGGTGACCCCGCTTCCGAGGGTGTTGCGGAACTCGTAGATGAAGTCGCGCAACCCCTCCGGACCCCACTCCACCTCGACGAACTGAAACACCATGTGCCCGAAGCGGTACGCGGCGTACCCCTCGGGGCCGTACATGACCGATGGCACACGGTCAGAGGCCGCCGCGTCGCGCATGATCGCCCGAGCCATCGCATCCTCGTCGTTGCCGAAGTACGAAGCCATCCCTTCCATGAACCACTGTGGCGGATTGCTGGCGAGGGCCTTGCCGAGCTTCCCCTGGTACAGGATCTCGAACTGGAAGACGTGGGTCAGTTCGTGTTGAATCAGCTGCTGGAGTCGCTCGTCGGGCATGTCAACCGGCAGCACCATCCGGTTGCGCGCCGGTACCGCGAACGCTCCCACGCCCTCCGGGATGAACTCGGCGATCACGTTGTTCTGCTCGAACTCCGCGTGGGTGGCGTAGGCGATGAGCGGGATCGGGGTGGTGACCTGGTAGTTGAGCTTGCGTGCGAGCTCGTCGTACGCGCTCTCGGCGTACGACGCGAGCTTGGGCAGAGACGGCTCGACCCGGTCGTAGAAGTTGATCTGGAAGTGCGGGGTCGCGTACACCTTCCAGACGAATCTGTCGTAGCGGACCTTGTTCTTGCCGAAGTACTGGGCGACCGCCGGGGACGACAGCGAAAGCACCAGAGCGGCAACGATAAGACGCGCCTTCATCCCTGCGTCCTCCCCTAGGGAACGAACAGCACCCTCTTGGTCTTCACGGTGCGGGGCACGAACACGCCGATGATCTGGTTCTCGAGTGCGAAGAGGTTGGCGAACATCCCGGTGAACTCGTCGAAGTTGCGCTCCTGCTTCTCCTGGAAGTCCTTGAGCGGTTGCTGGAAGACCAGGGCGCCGGTGCGGCCATCGTAGACGTCGAGCATGATGTCGTAGGAGAAACCCGTCTGCTCGACCATGATCTGGCGGTAGTACTTGCGTCCGTCGATGGGCGAGGTGAACTCCTCAGTCTTCATGCCGCTGCGGTCCTGGACCTGGAAATCGATCGAGCCAGCGACGATGTAGTCGACGGCCGTTCGGGTCCCGAGCTCCCGCCAGAACTCGCTCTCTTTGACGAGGCGCAAGGGGTCGGAGGTGGGCGGTCGGACCCCCTCCACCGAGGGAACCAGCACGAACTTGCCTTCCTTGCGCAGCAGCTTGCGGAGGTAGCGCTCGAACTCGGCAGGCACGCTGAACGAGAGGTCGGGGGCTTTTTCGTCGCCCCTGTGCTCGAGCACGAAGGGACCTACGTAGAGCTTCTCGTGCCCGGTGAGGGAGAGCTTGGAGCGTACCGGCAGTGCGAGCTGGACCTCGCGCACCCCCGCGCACCCCGTGGCGAGCGTGCAGACTGCAAACGCCAGCCTAGCGAAGCGCATTGGGGCCCCCCTTCGGTTTCACCCCCTTGGCGTAGGCGGTGTAGAACTCGGCAAAGCGGGCGTAGTTCTTGCGGATCACGCTGTCCTTGGGCGTTTCCTGGAGGCCCTGCTTGTAGGTGGCGAGGGCTTCGTCGTAGCGCCCCAGGGCCTCGAGCGCCACACCCAGGTTGTTGAGAACCTCTCCGCTATCCGGGGTCAGGCTGCGCGCCCGCTGGAAGCGGAAGAGCGCCTCCTGCCAGTAGCCGCGACCCGCGGCCCGCACCCCCTCGCGCATCTCGTTGTTCGCCTGCGTCGCCGGCTTGCCGCCGCTGGCGCACGCACCGCAGATGGCCGCCAGCCCCAGGACCGCTACCCCGAAACGCATAGCACCCCCGAAAACGTCCGGTTATTATAGGCTGAAAAGGAGGATCCCATTCCCTTGCCTCGCTCTGCTTTAGCCTGCATCGTGGCCTTCCCGGAGGGTGGTCGCAAGGCGAGAGACGCGGGCCGCGCACTGCTCGCCGATCCGGACATGCCGGGCGGCGAAGCCGAGGCGATCAGGGAAGCGCTTGCCAACCGTCTGCAGGTTGTGGAGGACGACCTCGCCCGTCTCGGGTGGCGCTTCCTGGCCCTCGGAGAGCCCGGGTTTCCCGCCCGGCTCGCCGCCATTGCCGATCCGCCTCTCGGCCTGTTCGTGCGTGGGTCCCTCAACGCCGGTCACGCGGTGGCGCTGGTGGGTGCGCGGCATGCCACCGCGTACGGGCGCGAGGTCGCCGAGTACCTGGGTCGCGAGCTGGCTCGCGCCGGGGTCGTAGTCGTCTCCGGCATGGCGCGCGGAGTGGACGGGGCGGCCCACCGCGGGGCGCTCGCCGGCGGGGGACCCACCGCCGCTGTCTGGGGCGCGGGCCCCGACCGGGTGTACCCAGCCGAGCACGACGCGCTGGCGGAGGAGATCGCCGCCCACGGCTACCTCCTCACCGAATACCCGCCGGGCTCGCCACCGCTCGCCCACCACTTTCCCGAGCGCAACCGCATCATCGCCGGCCTCTCGGAGGTCGTGGTCGTGGTCGAGGCGGACGAGCGTTCGGGCGCGCTGATCACGGCGCGCTTGGCCCTCGAGGAGGGGCGCGACGTCATGGCGGTGCCCGGCTCGGTGTTCTCGCGCCTGTCTGCCGGTCCCAACGGTCTGCTGCGGGCGGGCGCCGCCCCGGTGCTCTCGGCCGACGACGTGCTGAGCGTGCTGCAGATGCCGCCCGTCGCCGCGGCCGCAGGCGAGGAGGAGCCACCGCTGCTGGCGCTGATCCGCCCGGGTGAGGGGACCACCGTGGACCGCCTCGCTGCCGCGAGCGGGCAGCCGGTGGCGCAGGTCCTCGAGACGCTCCTCGCCCTGGAGCTTGCTGGCCGGATCGTCCGACAGCCAGACGGGAGCTACCGTCGCTCGCACGCCGCTCCCGCGACCTAGCTTTCGGCGCCCAGCCGGAAGGGGATCCTGATCTTGGTCTCTTTGAGGTCGATGCGCAGTTCGTAGAGTCCGGTCTGTACTCCGTTCGGAAGGTCGAAGTACAGGCGGCCGATCGCCACATCCTGGTCGTTGACCCAGACGGACTCGAGGGCGATGGCCGTGCCCGGGACCACGAGGAGGTCGAGCCCCTTGGGCCGGCGGTTCGGGTAGTTGTCGAGCGGCTCGCTGGCGATGTCGGCCCGCGCCAGGGTCGAGGCGAGTTGCGGGTAGGCGGCGCCGAAGTCCTTCTGTGACGCCAGCGGGACGATTTCTCCCGAAGGGGTTCGCATGGCGATCTTCTCCCGCTGGATCTCGACCGACTCCCGGTTGCTGCCGGTAACAGCCGTGTCGAGGAAGAGCCACTCCTCTCCGGGGTGGGCGTTCGCGAAGCTGTAGCTCAGCGTGATCTCGAGCTCCGGGCCTCTGTAGCGCAGCATCGTTCTGCCCAGGCGGTCCACGCCAGGGGTGCCGGTGGGTGTGGCGGTGGAACAGGCGAGCGTCGTGGCGAGCGCCAGCGCCGCGCTAAGCCCAAAAACAAGCCTCGTGGCTTTCATGCAACCTCCTCGCCGCCCAACGGCAGCCGCGTGCACGATCAGGTGAGCAAATTGTGTGCCAATCATAGTTGAACTGAGACGCCTCCTCCAGATGTCACCCGGCCCGGTAAACCCCACTGTGAGGACACCATGTGTCCTCGGCGAGGGACAAGAAAGGAGCAGCTGCGGCGGATGGCCCTTGACATCGCTGCTAGAGTACGCCCCCGGAGGAGATGTGGACCAGTCGCTGGTGATCGTGGAGTCCCCCGCCAAAGCGCGGACGCTGGGCCGTTACCTGGGCAAGGGCTACGCCGTGGTGGCCTCGGTGGGCCACGTGCGCGACCTGCCCAAGAGCGAGCTCGGCATCGACGTGGAGCACGGCTTCGAGCCGCTCTACCAGCCTCTCCCGGCCAAGCGCAAGGTGATCGGGGAGATCCAGGAAGCGGCCCGGCGGGCCGCCCGCGTGCTGCTGGCGACCGACCCCGACCGCGAGGGAGAGGCCATCGGCTGGCACCTTGCCGAGCTCCTGGGCGGGATCGGCAAGCCGGTGGAGCGCGTGCTCTTCAACGAGATCACCAAGAAGGCGGTGCAGGAGGCGATCGCGCACCCGCGCCCCCTCGACCACGACCTCATCGACTCGCAGCAGGCGCGCCGGGTGCTCGACCGGCTCGTGGGCTACACGCTGTCACCGCTGCTCTGGGACAAGGTGAAGCGGGGGCTTTCGGCGGGGCGTGTGCAGTCGGTGGCCCTGAAGATGATCTGCGACCGCGAGGCGGAGATCGAGGCGTTCGTTCCGGAGGAGTACTGGCACCTGGACGCACGTCTCGCGGCCGGCCAGCCGCCGGCCTTCGTCGCCCGCCTGGCCCAGCGCGACGGCAAGAAGTTCGTCGTGCACGACGGCGAGACCGCCGCGGCGGTGAAGGGCGAAGTCGAAGGCGCCCGCTTCGTCGTCGCCAAGGTGGCGAGGCGCCGGCGGGCGCAGAAGGCCGCACCTCCGTTCGTGACCGCCAAGCTGCAGCAGGCCGCCTACAAGCGGCACCACTTCCCGGTTCGCAAGACCATGCAGCTCGCCCAGAAGCTGTACGAGGGCATGGACCTGGGCGGGGGCGAACGGGTGGGACTCATCACCTACATGCGCACCGACTCGATGCGGGTGGCCGCGGAAGCGTTGGACGCCGCGCGCGCCCTGATCGCCGAGCAGTACGGCCCGACCTGCTTGCCCGAGAAGCCCAACTTCTTCAAGAATCGCAGCGAGGCGCAGGACGCCCACGAGGCGATCCGACCCACCGATCCGACGCGCACGCCGGAGGCGATGGCGGCGTACCTTTCCGCCGAAGAGCTCAAGCTGTACACCCTGATCTGGCAGCGCTTCATCGCTTCGCAGATGACGCCGGCGCTGTTCGACGTGACCGACGTGCTGGTGGAGGCGGGACGCTACGGCTTCAAGGCGCGCGGCGAGGTGGAGGTGGAGGCGGGGTTCCTGCGCGTCTACCGCGAGGAGGAGGAGCAGGCCCTCACCAAGCCCGTGGCGGAGCAGGAGGAAGAGGAACCGACCGCGCGCCGCCTCCCGGCCCTCTCCGAAGGGGAGGAGCTCACGCTCGAGGAGCTCGCCTCCACGCAGAAGTTCACCCAGCCGCCCCCGCGCTACACCGAGTCCACCCTCGTCAAGGCGCTCGAGGAGAACGGGATCGGCCGCCCCTCCACGTACGCGCAGATCATCGCCACCCTTTCCGACCGCGCCTACGCGGCGCGCCAGCGAGGGACGTTCTTCCCCACCGAGCTGGGAAAGGTGGTGAACCGGCTCCTGACGGGTTCATTCGGCGACCTGATCAACGAGAGCTACACCGCCCGCATGGAGGAGCAGCTCGACGAGATCGCCGAGGGCAAGCTCGAGTGGCGGGTGGCCCTCGCCAGGTTCTGGGCAACCTTCACCGACGACCTCGAGCGCGCCCAGACCGAGATGACCTCGGTGAAGGGCCAAGGGGTCGAGACCAAGGAAACCTGCCCCACGTGCGGCTCACCGATGGTGCTGCGCTTCGGGCGCTACGGTGAGTATCTCGCCTGCTCCAACTACCCGACGTGCAAGACGACCCGCGAGCCTGGAGTGCCGGGCTCCACCGAGGAAGCGCCGGCGTGCCCCGAGTGCAACGCCCCTATGGTCCTCAAGCGCTCGCGTTTCGGGCAGTTCTGGGCATGCTCCCGCTACCCCGAGTGCAAGGGCACGCGCAAGCTGGTCGGCGGCAAAGCCAGCCCCAACACCCCCTCGGGCGTTACCTGCCCGACCTGCGGCGAGGGGGAGGTGGTGGAGAAGCGCTCCAAGCGCGGGCGCAGCTTTTGGGGGTGCAACCGCTACCCCAAGTGCACCTTCACGCTCCCGGCCAAGCCGGTGCCGCAGCCGTGCCCCTCGTGCGGCGCGACGTTCGTGATGGAGAAGAAGAGCGCTCGGCGCGGCCTCGAGTGGGTGTGCGCCCGTGAGGGGTGCGGCTGGCGCGGCCCCGCGGAAGACCGGGAACCGGGCACCGAGGTCCGGGGTCCGGAGGGAGCAGGGAAGCGCTAGATCCTGGTCGAATCCCACTGGCTTGGAGCCCGGATCCCGGGCCCCGGAGCCCCGGGGGTGGGGCGAGCGACGTCGGATGGGGCCTCGCGAGACCGGGAGGTGGATGACTGATCAGACCGTGACGGTGGTGGGAGGCGGGCTCGCCGGGTGCGAGGCGGCCTGGCAGCTCGCGTCGGCCGGCATCACGGTGCGCCTGGTCGAGATGCGACCGGGGACCTCCACGCCGGCCCACCGCACCGGGGACCTCGCGGAGCTCGTGTGCTCCAACTCGCTGCGCTCCGACAACCCGGAAAACGCGGTTGGGCTACTCAAGCGCGAGATGGAGGCGATGAGCTCACTGGTGCTGACGGCGGCGCGCGCGGCGGCGCTTCCGGCCGGGGATGCGCTGGCCGTGGACCGCGAGGTCTTTGCCTCGCATGTGCAGGGTGCGATCGCCGCAAGCTCTCGCATTACCGTTGTCCGCGAGGAGCAGCGTGCGCTCCCCGAGGGGCCGGCGATCCTCGCCACCGGCCCGTTGACTTCGCAGGCGCTGCACGACGCGCTCAGCGCGCTGCTGGGCGAGGGGTCGCTCTCGTTCTTCGACGCCATCGCCCCCGTGGTGGCGGCGGACTCGCTCGAGATGGGCACGCTCTTCGCCGCCTCCCGCTACGGCAAGGGGGGCGGTGACGACTATCTCAACGCGCCGATGGACCGGGAGCGGTACGTGGCGTTCGTAGAGGCGCTGCGGTTGGCCGAGAAGGTGCCGGAAAGGGAGTTCGAGCGTGAGGTCCCGTACTTCGAGGGGTGCCTCCCCATCGAGGTGATGGCCGAGCGCGGCCTGGATACGCTGCGGTACGGCCCGATGAAGCCGGTGGGGCTCCGCGACCCGCGCACCGGGAAGCTCCCGTACGCCGTGGTGCAGCTGCGCCGCGACGACCTCGCCGCCACCCAGTGGAACCTGGTCGGCTTCCAGACCCGCATGACGTACGGCGCGCAACAGCGGGTGTTCCGCCTGATTCCCGGCCTCGAGAACGCGCGCTTCGTGCGGCTGGGGATGGTCCACCGCAATACCTTCATCTGTGCCCCGAAGCACCTCGACGCCCGGTTGAGGGTGAAGGCCAGACCGTCGCTGCGCCTGGCCGGCCAGCTCACCGGTGTGGAGGGGTACGTGGAGTCGGCCGCGATCGGCCTCGTCGCCTCCCTCTCGCTCGCCGCAGAGCTGCGCGGCCTCGAGCTGCCGGCCCCTCCTCCCTGGACCGCGCACGGAGGGCTCGTGCGGCACCTCACCGAGCGCCCGCCGCACCGCTTCCAACCCGCCAACGCCGCCTGGGGCCTAATGGTGGACCCGCCCGTGGAGCTGCCACGGGAGAAGAGCCAGCGTCGCAGGGCCGCCGCCGCGGCCGCGCTCGAGGGGATCAGGGTCTGGCGGATGGCCTTCCCCTGGCCTGTCCCCACCCTCGACTCAGGGCACAGGGAGACCACCGACGGGAAGAACTGAGGGGGCGTCGGGATGGAGCCCGTCCGAAGCTTGTTCACAATTTCACAAGCTTCCGCAGCGCAGCGACCTCCTCCGGAAAGAGCTCGCGTCCCTCGCCCTCCGGGAGATCGTCCAGCGCCAGCGATCCCACCGCCGTCCGCACGAGCCTGCGCACCTTGAACCCGACATCGGCGAAGAGCCTCCGGATCTCGCGGTTGCGCCCCTCGTGCAGGACGACCTCCAGGCGCGTGCCGCCGCGCGGCGCCTTCCCGAGCCTCCTCACTTCAACCGGCCGCGTCAGCCGGCCGTCGATCACCAGGCCGCCGCGGCGCACCGCGTCGAGGTCACCCTCGCGCGGGAAGCCGTGGACCGTGACCAGGTAGGTCTTTGCCACCCCGTCGGGGTCCATGAGGCGTTGCGCGAGGCGCGCATCGTCGCAGAACAGCACGAGCCCCTTGGAGTCCTTGTCCAGGCGGCCGACGGCGAACCACTCCCGGTACGCCTCGGGCAGCAGCTCGAAGACCGTGCGCGCCCCGCCCTCGCGCACCCGCGACACGACGAACGAGCGTGGCTTGTGCAGGGCGAAGATGCGCGGCGCCGCACGTCCCGCTGCGATCTCAGCCATTTCCGCCGCCTGTAATCTCCGCGTGCGCCCGCCTCGCCAGCTTCACCAGCTCCCAGTAAGGGGGCACGTAGCCGTGTTGCCGGCGGAACTCCTCCGCCAGGGCGAGCACCCTTTCCTTGATCCTCGTGTGGGTCTGGATGAACCTTCGAGTCCGCAGCGCCGCGGTTGCCGAGAGCCCTTCGGGGACGGGCCCCACCAGGCCGAAGACGTTCAGGCAGGAGCTGGTCGCCTTGGCGATACGTGCCACCGGGAGCAGGGCCCGGTTGTAGGTCAGCGTTTCGCTGCGCTCGGCCCCTTCGAGCATCGCGTCGACGACCGCGTTGTCCAGGTGGTCCGAAAAGAGCGTCTCCGGGTTGCGCCACTCCGCCACCACCGCAAGCTGCGGGTCGTACTCCAGGTCGGAGGGCTCCTGGGTCTCGAAGTGGGTCACCCCGAACTGCGACAGCCAGGAGGCGAGCCCCGGCGAGGAGATCCTCGAGAGCTCCATCCAGAGCGTGATGCCGAGCCGGCCGTACGCCGCGGAGGCCACCTCCGAGCAGAAGAGCTTGCCGTGGTCGCGGAAGTCCATCTCGAAGTCGTAGGGGATGTGCCGGCCTCGCGCCTCGGCGATCATCGCCGCGGCCGCGCGGTGGGGCAGCAGCGGGTCGGCGACCAGCCGCGGCAGGTCGGCCCTCGGGCGCAGCACCATCACCCGCAGCTTCACGTCCCTGAGGTAGTCGGGGAGGGCCGCGATCGCGACCCCCCTCTCGATGTGCGACTCGACGACCGAGGCGACCCCAGAGCTCTCGTCCACAAAGACGAGCGCCACGTGCGAGAAGTTGCCCGGATAGTCGTTCCCGCGGGCGATCAGCGCGGAGGTGGGCGCGCCGCCGCGCGAGACCAGCAGGTCGCCGCTGTGGATCTTCACGCCGAGGACCTCGGCCGAGGGCGTGGCCGAGGGCTCGTCGTCGCCGGGCACCAGGGCCAGCACCCCCGACGCGGGCGCCTGCAGCATCGCCTCCTCGAGGGCGCCCCTACCGCCGTAAAGCAGCCGGTAGAGGGCGTCACGGGTGGCCCGTGAGCCCATGTCCCAGCGCCGCGACTGCCCCTTCACTACCGACCTCGTCCTGGTCACCAGCTCGATGTACTTGGGCAGCTTTCCCGGGCAGGCCGCGACCATCGGCCCGAGCCCGAAGGTGAGGCGCTCGATCTCGTCGAGCAGCGGGCTCGCCGGCTGGACGGTGCTTGATGCGATCCTGGCGAGCAACCGGCGGCCCCCGCGCAGCATCTCGTCGGTCGGCCCGGTGAGGGCGGCGCAACCTTCGGCGCGGGCGCGCTGGAAGCTCGCCTCGAGCGCCTCCCAGCGCTCGTCCTGGTGCCAGACGAAGGGCTTCCCGCTGGCCGGGAGCGGCGGGGCGGGCTCGTGCGCCGGGATCAGGAGGATGACGAACAGGGCGCCGGCCACGACGATCGCATACCCCAGGCGGCGCCATCGCGTCGAGGCGAGCCTCTCGGCGGTCATGCTGCCCTCGCCCTGAAGCACCTGAAGCAAATGATTGGTGCCACGCTGCCTGCGAGCGTAGCACCGCGCGGCCCCTGCGGGCGGGTAGAATGCCGCCGTGGCCTGGCGCCTGGAGGAGTTCACCGCCTACCTGCGGGACGAGCGCAATCTGTCGCCTCACACGGTCCGCGCCTACGAGCGTGAGGTGGCGCAGTTCGTCGGGTTCGCGGTGGCGGAGATGTCGTGCGGGGAGCCGCGCGCGGTCAGCCCCAACGTCGTCCGCGCCTACCTCGCCCACCTGCACAGCCGGAAGCTCGCCAGGGTCTCCGCGCAGCGGGCGCTCGCCGCGCTGCGCACGTACTTCCGGTTCCTGGCGCGCGAGGGGGCGGTGGACGCCAACCCCGCCAAGGTGGTCCCCACGCCCCGGGCGCCAAAAAAGCTCCCCGAGGTGGCCACGGTGTCCGAGCTCGCGGAGCTCCTCGAGGGGCTTCCCGCGACCTCCGCGGGCCGGCGCGACCGGGCGGCGCTCGAGCTGCTCTACGCCGCGGGGCTGCGAGCCGGCGAGCTGGTGGGGCTCGACCTCGACGACGTCGACCTGACGAGGCGGCTGGCGAGGGTGCGTGGGAAGGGCGGCAAGGAGCGGATGGTGCCGTTCGGGCGCGAGGCGGAGCGCGCGCTGCGCAGCTACCTCCCCGACCGCGCGGCGTGGCGCTCGCAGCCGAACGCCCCGAGCGAGGACGAGCCGGTGTTCGTCAACCAGCGCGGGGGGCGTCTCTCCGACCGTTCGCTGCGCCGCATCCTGGATGCGGCGGTCCTGCGGGTCGCGCAGGTGCACCACCTCCACCCGCACACGCTGCGCCACGCCTTCGCCACGCACCTCCTGGAGGCTGGGATGGACCTGCGCGCGATCCAGGAGCTGCTCGGCCACAGCTCGCTCTCCACCACCCAGCGCTACACCCACCTCGACCTGGCGCACCTCATGGAAACCTATGCGAAGGCGCACCCGAAGGCGTGAGGGCCCGCCGGCCCCCTTTCCGTCTCAGTTCGAAAACAGCAACGCCACCCCAGCGACCGTCACGCCGGTGCCGAGAAGCGCCCGCGCGGTCGGTCGGTAGCGTTCGCTGATCATCAGGATCGGGATCACCAGCACCGGCGTGGTGGCCATGATGGTGGCAGCCACCCCGACGTCGGTAAGGCGGGCCGCGACCAGGGAGAGCCATACGCCGAGGAACGGGCCAAAGAACGCCCCTCCGGCGATCGGCACACCCGCCCGGCGCACCGCTCCCGCCAGCTCGAGGTCGCGCGCCCTTCCGGCCACCGCGGTCAGGAACCAGATCAGGGTGGTGGCCGTGCTCATGCGCACCCAGGTGGCGGGAAGAGCCGCCACCTGGCCTGCCATTCCGACCTTGGCGAGCACGAGGCCGAGCCCCTGGCAGACCGCGGCCAGCGCGGCGAGCACCACGCCGACCGTCTCGTGCGCGCTGTGGAGCTCGCCCGGTCGAGGCTCGCTCACGACCCAAGCCACCCCCGCGAGCGTGATCGCGATCCCGAGGAGCGCCAGGCGGCCGGGGCGCTCGCCGAGAGCGAGGAACCCCCCCAGGGAGGCCGCGATGGGGGCAAGCGACATGATCAGGAGCGCCAGACGGGGTCCGATGCGGCGCATCGCCTCGAAGAGCGCGAGATCTCCGATGACGAGGCCGACCACCCCACTGGCGGCCAGCCAGGCAGCGCGCCGGCCGTCGAGTCCCGCGAACGAGCCGCCGGAGGCCGCGAGGGCGAGCGAGAGCAGGAGCAGCGCCACCGGCAGGCGCAGCAGGTTGACCCGCAGCGCCCCGACGCGGCGCGCGGCCTCGGCGAAGAAGAGACCGGTGAACGACCAGCAGGTGGCCGTTCCCAGGGCGGCGAGCTCTCCGGCAGGCATCTGTCCCGGCCCGTGGCCGGACGCGCAAGGATACGATGTCCTGCCGCGGCCGTCGCCTCTGCGGGTTCGCCATGCCCACGCCCCTCGGCCGCGCTCAGGTCTTCCGGAGAGCGGCCGCTCTCCCTTCGTGCTCGGACCCCGGATCCCGGTGCCCTGACCCCGGTCTTTTTTTGGTACGCTCCCGGCGGAGGTGTCTCATGGTGCAGGTGTGGCACCACACGACGATCTGCGCCGTGCGCCGCGGTGGCGTCACGGCGATGGCGTGCGACGGTCAGGTGACCCTCGGGAACACGGTCCTCAAGCACGGGGCGTCCAAGCTGCGGCGGCTGGGTGGCGGGCGGGTGCTGGCAGGGTTCGCCGGCTCGGTGGCCGACGCGCTCGCGCTCTTCACCCGCTTCGAGAGCAAGTTCGACGAGTTTTCCGGAAACCTCGAGCGGTCGGCCGTGGAGCTTGCGCGCGACTGGCGCACCGACCGCGCCCTGCGCCACCTGGAGGCGATGATGATCGTGGCCGACCGCGACCACCTCCTGCTGCTCTCGGGCTCGGGTGAGGTGGTGGTCCCGGACGACGGGGTACTCGCCATCGGCTCGGGCGGACCGGTGGCGCTGGCGGCCGCCCGCGCGCTCGTGGCGCACACCGAGCTGACGGGCGCGGATGTGGCTCGGGAGGCCCTGCTCATCGCCTCCGAGATCGACCTCTACACCAACGACCACATCACCGTCGAGGTGGTGCCGTGAAGGGGCCCAGCTACACGCCGCGCGAGATCGTCGCCGAGCTGGACCGTTACATCATCGGGCAAGCGGCCGCCAAGCGTGCAGTGGCGGTGGCGCTGCGCAACCGCTGGCGACGACGGCAGCTCCCGGAGGAGCTGCGGCGGGAGGTCATGCCCGCCAACATCATCCTGATCGGACCCACCGGCGTGGGGAAGACCGAGATCGCCAGGCGCCTGGCGCGGCTTGCGAACGCCCCCTTCGTGAAGGTGGAGGCTTCCAAGTTCACCGAGGTGGGGTACGTCGGCCGCGACGTGGACTCCATCGTGCGCGACCTCGTGGAAGCTGCCGTTGCGACGGTGCGCGAGGAGCGCGCGGTCTCCGTGCGGGTGCCCGCCCAGCGGGTCGCCGAGGAGCGTCTCGTAGACCTGCTGCTGCCCACGTCGGCCTCAGGCGACCAGGAGGAGTCGCGCCGCGCCCTCCGCCGGTTGCTGCGCGAGGGCTCCCTGGAGGAACGCGAGCTGGAGATGGAGGTGGCGCAGACCCGGACGCCGGTCCTCAACCTCTTCGGGGGGCAGGGCATGGAGAGCCTGGAGATGAACCTGCGTGACGCCCTTGGCGGGATGTTTACCAGGCGGGAGCGCCGGCGGGTGACCGTGAAGGAGGCGCGCAAGCTTCTCGAGGCCGAGGAGGTGGAGCGGCTGGTGGACCGCGAGAGCGTCGAACGCGAAGCGGTGGAGCGTGCCCAGGAGAGCGGCATCGTGTTCCTGGACGAGATCGACAAGATCGCCTCGCGGGGCGCCGTCACCACCGGGCCCGATGTCTCGCGCGAAGGGGTGCAGCGAGACCTCCTGCCCCTTGTGGAGGGGACGACGGTCAATACCCGCTACGGCCCGCTCACCACCGACCACGTGCTCTTCATCGCCGCGGGCGCGTTCCACGTCGCCAAGCCCTCGGACCTCATCCCGGAGATGCAGGGGCGCTTCCCCGTGCGGGTGCAGCTCGATCCTCTCTCGGAGGCCGACCTGGCGCGCATCCTCACCGAGCCCGAGCACGCCTTCCTCAAGCAGCATCAGGCACTGCTCGGCGCCGAAGGGGTGGAGCTGGAGGTCACCCCCGCGGCGGTCGCCGAGCTGGCGCGCGTAGCGGCCGAGCTCAACCGCAGCGGCGAGAACATCGGGGCTCGCCGTCTCACCACGGTGCTGGAGCGCGTGCTGGAGGAGATCTCCTTCACCGCCCCCGAGCACCGCGGCAGCCACGTGGTGGTGGACCCGGAGAAGGTGCGGGAGGCGCTCGCGCCGCTGCTCGGCCGCGAGGACCTCGCGCGCTACGTGCTGTAGGAGCCTGTCCGAGTAGAACTCCGGCTGCGAATCCCGATGGCATCCGGCTGGCTGTGTCAGCCGTCGCGAAAAGTCCTCGACGTAGCTTTGGCTACGCCTCCGAGCTTTTCACTCGGCTTCCTTGCCATCCGGCGCCCTCGGAATTCTCGCTTTCGTCGTTTACTCGGACAGGCTCCTAGCCGCTGGAAAGCAGGCTCAAAGCTACAGCAACGACAGGCTTCAGGAACGGTAGGCTGCAGGCTGCAGGCAGGGCCAGGAACGCACCGGGCTTGGCTTTGTTTGTCTCTCCTGTAGCCTGAAGCCTGAAGCCGTCCTCTTTGCTAGAGTGAGCGCGTGACGCGCAGGCGAACGGTGCTCCTGGTCCTGGCCGCCGCTCTGCTGGCCGGCTGCGGGCGCAAGCTGCCTCCGCTGCCCCCCATCATCGAGGTGCCCGAGACCACCACAGACCTGTGGGCCTACCAGGACGCCAGCGAGGTGGTGCTCAACTGGTCGTACCCGCAGCTCACCCGCGGCGGACGGCAACTCACCGACCTGGCACGGGTCGAGGTGTGGCGCCTGGAGGTCCCGCCGGGCCAGGAGCAGGTCGGCGCCGGGCCTTCGGGCGAGGACCTGCGGCGACAGCTCATGCTGGGGCGCGGCAAGCTCGCCGGGCGGCTGGAGGGCGAGGGGCTTCAGGCCGCTACCCGCGGCAGCTCTCTCACCTTCCGCGAGCGCCTCCCCGAGGTCTCGGCGGGCAGCACGCCCCCGTTCTTCTGGTACGCGGTGCGCTCGCGCCGCAAGGACGGGACGCCGTCCGCCCTCTCCAACATCGTGAGCTGGCAACCGAAACCGGTGCCCGCCACCCCAACCGGGTTCACGGCGAAGCCCCAGGCGGACGGGATCACGCTCGCCTGGAACGAGGTCGCGGGTCTCGGTTACGTGGTGGAGCGCCGTGCCTCGCCGGCGGCGGCGTGGGAAGTTGTTTCTCCCATCGGGATCGAGAAACCGTCGTACGTCGACACCACGGCGCAGCAGGGCCAGACCTGGACCTATCGGGTGCGCTCCTTCCTCAAGCTCGCGGCAAGCCCGCCCAGCAACGAACTGGAGGTGCCCTACCCGGACATCTACCCCCCGGCGCCGGTGACCAGCTTCATCTGCCTGCCCGAGCCGGGGCTGGTGCGGCTGCGCTGGGAGCCCTCGTCGGAGAAAACCGTGACGTACAAGATCTTCCGCCGCCAGGGCGAGGACCGGTGGGAGCACTTGGAGGAGGCCTACGCCGGGACCGAGTACACCGATGCCTCGCCGCCTTCGGGCGAGGTGGAGTACGCGGTGAAGGCGGTGGACCGTGCGGGCAACCAGTCCATCGCGGTCTTTTGCAAGGTTCGGACGGGCATGTGAACTTCGCCAAGATGCACGGTGCGGGCAACGACTTCCTGCTCTTCGACGGGCGTGCCGACGGCACTCTTGCACTCGCGCTCCCGCCTCTGATCTCGCGGCTGTGCCACCGGCGCTTCGGCCTGGGCGCGGACGGGGCGCTGCTGCTGGTCCCGGAAGGGGAGGCGGCGGCGAGGGTCGTCTACTGGAACGGTGACGGTTCCGAGGCCGCCTTCTGTGCCAACGGCACGCGCTGTGCCGCCCTGTTTGCCGCCGAGCGCTGGGGGTGGTGCACGATGCTGCTGCGCACCGGCTACGCCGAAATCCCGGCCGAGGTGGTGGGCGAGCGCGTGACGCTGCGCCTTCCCGCCCCGACAGGCCTGCGGCCGTGGCTGGAGCTTTCCACCCCGGGTGGCGCGGTGAGGGCGCGGTCCATGGTGGTGGGCGTACCCCAGCTCGTCGTGCGAGTCCAGTGGCCCGACTTCTGGCAGCGGTCGCTCGAGCCGCTCGCCCCTGCGCTGCGCGGTCACGCCGAGCTGGGCGAGGGCGGCACCAACGTCAACTTCCTGCAGGTGCAAGACGGCGAGCTGGCGGTGCGCTCCTGGGAGCGCGGGGTGGAGGGCGAGACCCTCTCCTGCGGCTCCGGGGACGTGGCTGCCGCCCTGGTGGCGCTCGCCGAGGGGTGGGTCACGTCCCCCGCAGCGGTGCACACCGCTTCCGGCCGCGTCCTCGTCGTGGACCCCGAGGGCACGCCGCCCTCCTGCCCCGTGCGCCTCTCCGGCCCCGCCGAGTGGGTGGCCGAGGGGACGATCCACCGCGAGCTGCTGCGCTGATCGAAACCCGCCTGTACACGAAACAGGTGCCTTTCGGGCTCCTATGGGTGTGAACGCGGCAACGGGCGATCTCGTGCGGGCAGCGCGCGACGGGGACCGGGAGGCGTTCAGCCTCCTTGTCGAACGCAAATGGGCGCGTCTCGTGCGCCTAGCGCGCTCGGTGCTCGGAGACCTGGAGGCCGAAGACGCGGCGCAGGAGGGGCTGATCGTCGCGTGGTCGAGCCTCGACCGCCTGGCCGATCCTGACCGCTTCGACGCCTGGGTGAGCCGGATCGTGTTTCGCCGCTGCCTGCGGCGCGCCCGCCGGAGCCGCGGGCAGCTCTCCCTGGAGGTGCTCCCCGAGCCCGGCCACGCGCCCGACGTTGCCGATCGGTTGGGCGTCTGGCAGGTGCTCTCCCGCCTCGCGCCCCGGCAGCGGGCGGTGCTGCACCTCACGGTGGTGGAAGGGATGACCGACGCGGAGATCGCCCCGCTGCTCGGGATCACCCCCGCCTCGGTCCGCTCGCACCGGAGGCGGGCGCGGGAGAGCGCCGCCCGCATGCTCAAGGGAGGGAAGCCGTGAACCGTTCTGAGGTCAACGACGATCTCTCGAGGTTCGAGGACGACCTGCGTGCCTGGGGCGGCCGCCCTCCGCGCATCCCCGCCGCGGTGGCACGGCAACGGGTGGCATCGCGGCTGCCGCTGGCGGGCGAGTCGATTCCATGGGCCCGCCTGGCCGCCGCCGCCGCGCTGCTGGTCGTCCTCATGATGGCGACCTGGCTGGGTGCGCCGAGGGCGGACCGCGGGAGCGCCGCCGTGGCGCGGGGCGACCTTGGTGAGCCGGTGGATCCCAACGTGGTGGTGTGGGTGGTGGACGCCCGTACCACGGTGTACTTCATGCTGGGCCCGAACGGCCCGGCCAAGGGAGGCGTGTCATGAGCGTGAAGGTGAAGGTAGCCCTGCTGGTCCTGGTTGCGGTCTCGTTCGCCGCCTACCCGTTCGTCGCGGCGGCCGGGGAGAAGGAGGGCGTGTTCACGGTTATGAGGGTCCTGGTCGGCACGGCGGCGGTCCCGGAGTCGGAGGGTGCTTCCGTTCTGATCATCCCCGGCACGGTGGTGATGCTGGGCAAGAGTCCACAGGAGGGGACCAGCGACGTGCTGCAGCTCATGGCCAAGCTCAAGGACGCGTATCGCCTGGGCGAGGTCACGCTTGCCGCAACGTGGGCGGAGACTCTAGCGCCTCACGAGTGGGTCACCATCCCCGCGACCCTCGGAGACCTCGAAATCAGCGCGACGCTCCTCGGCTTCAACGAGACGCTCGTAACCGTTGGGGTCTCCATTAAGGAGAGAGGCACGGTGGTCTCAAAGCCGAAAATGACCATTGCACGCGGCGAACGCGGGATTGCGGCCAGCAGGGGAGAAGGCTCGGAAGCGCCCTACTTTTTCGTCAGCATCGAGCCACTGAAGCCGTACGCGAAGCTCTCCACCACGCCACCCGCCGTCATGCCGAAGCTGATCCACAGGGTTCAACCTGCCTACCCGCCCGAGGCCAGGAAGGCGCGAATCGACGGCGTCGTGATCCTGGAGGCCAGGATCGGTACCGATGGGGTGGTGCACGACCTCAAGGCCTTTCGCTCGGAGCCGATGGGGCTCACCGACGCGGCGATCGAGGCCGTCAAGCAGTGGCGATACGAGCCGGCGAAGGACGCGAGCGGCAAGCCGGTGGAGGCAACCATGAACGTCACGATCTCGTTCATGCTCGACCGCTCGAATTCGGAGAAGGCGAAGACGTAGCCGCCCTCACAACGCGCCGGCCCGGCTCCTCCGGGCCGGCGCTCTCTCTCCGTGGCCGGAAAGCTCGTCTGCGCGTTCCGTCGCGGCTATGATGATGCCTGCCTATGAGCGATCACGCACGCCACGACGAAGCGCACGCGCCCATTACACCCGCGATGAGGTCCGGGACGGTTTTGTTCCTCCTGGGGGCGCTCACCCTTGCGGCGGTGCTTGCCGCCGTGGACCACCTCGAGTTGGCGGACGTCCCCTCGGCGGTGCTGCTGGCCTCGCGTTGGCTGGCGATCGCGGCGTTGGTCGCCTTCGCGCTGCAACGCAAGTCCCTCACCACCTGGATCCTCGTCAGCATGGTGGTGGGCGCCGAGATCGGCCACGACCTGCCCGCGGTCGCGGTGAACCTGCGGACGCTCTCGCTCATCTTCCTGCGCATGATCAAGACGATCATCGCGCCGCTGCTGTTCGCGACGCTGGTGGTTGGTGTGGCCGGGCACGCCGACCTCAAGCAGGTCGGGCGGATGGGGATCAAGGCGCTCGTCTACTTCGAGGTCGTAACCACCATTGCGCTCTTCATCGGGCTCGCAGCGATCAACCTCTCGCAGGCGGGGAAGGGGATCAAGCTTCCTCCGGCGCCCAAGACCGAGCAGCTCGAGGTCGTCAAGCAGACCCCCGCCGAGGTGATCATCCATGTCTTCCCTGAGAACATCGCCAAGTCGATCGCCGAGGGGCAGGTCCTGCAGGTGGTGATCTTCTCCCTGCTGTTCGGCGTGGCGCTCGCGATGCTGCCGGAGGGCAAGCGCCGGCCGATGCTCTCCTTCGCAGAAAGCTTGGCCGAGACGATGTTCAAGTTCACCAACATCGTGATGCTCTTCGCCCCCGTGGGGGTGGGCGCGGCCATCGCGTACACCGTTGGCCACATGGGCCTGGGCATCCTGAAGAACCTCGGCATGCTCCTGGTGACGCTCTACGCGGCGTTGTCCGTGTTCATCCTTCTGGTGCTGCTGCCGGTGGCACTCATCGCCCGGGTGCCGCTCAAGAAGTTCGTCTCGGCGGTCGCCGAGCCGGTCTCGCTGGCGTTCGCCACGACGTCCTCGGAGGCGGCGCTGCCGCGCGCGATGGAGGCGATGGAGGCGATCGGGGTGCCGCGCAGGATCGTGGCGTTCGTGATTCCCACCGGGTACAGCTTCAACCTCGATGGCACTACGCTCTACCTCTCGCTTGCGACGGTGTTCGTGGCGCAGGCGGCGGGGATCCACCTGAGCTTCGGGCAGCAGCTCGTCATGGTGTTCACGCTCATGCTCACCAGCAAGGGCGTGGCGGGTGTGCCACGCGCCTCGCTCGTGATCCTGCTCGCCACGGCGGCCTCGTTCAACCTGCCGGTGGAGCCGATCTTCATCATCCTGGGGATCGACGAGCTGATGGACATGGCGCGCACCTCGACAAACGTGCTGGGCAACTGCCTGGCCACGGTCGTGATCGCGCGCTGGGAGGGGGAGTTCGGCTCGGCTCACCCCTCCAAGGTGGTGAAGGAAGCCCTCACCGACTGAGCGCGTGGCAACGGCCGCGTGCTACGGTGCGGCGATGCGCCGCCGGACGAGGTTCTCGACCCCACCCGCGACGACCAGCGACTGCGGAACGCTTCCGAGCGCCGGGAACGTGAAGCTCTCGCCGCGGAAGACGAGCGTGCCGGTGGTGAAGTCAATCGCGATCTCCTCACCGGGGATGAGCGTGCGCTCGCTGGCCGTGATCTCGCCTGCGAAGAGTTCTCGCAGGCGCCGCACGAACGCCGGCGTCTCGATGCACACCAAGCCGTTATTGAAGGCGTTCCGCAGGTAGGTCTGCGAGAAGCTGCCGGCGATCACGAGCGGGATCCCCTTGGCCTGCAGCGCGGTCACCGCCTGTTCGCGCGAGGAGCCGGTGCCGAAGTTCCAACCCCCGACCACGACGTCCCCCGCGCGGATGCGTCCTGCAAACGCGGGGTCGTAGTTCTCCATCACCACCCGGGCCATCTCCTCCCGGGCGAGCTCCCTGTAGGTGTAGTCCTTGCCGTAGATCCCATCGGTGTTGAGGTTGTCCTGGGGGAGGAAGACCAGGCGGCCCGAGAGCCTCTCGGGGAACCCCGCGAGGATGGCGACCCTCTCGGCGGCGGGCGCCGGTGCGGCCAGCTCGGTCCAGCGCCGTGCTGGCTGGCCCGCCGGCCACACCTGCGGCGCGCTGATGAAACCCGCCACGGCCGAAGCTGCCACCACCGCGGGGCTTGCCAGGTAGCACTTGGCGTCCCTGGAGCCCATCCGCCCCTTGAAGTTGCGGTTGGTCGCCGAGATCCCCACCTCGCCGGGGCCGAGCAGTCCGATGCCGAGGCCGATGCACGCCCCGCACCCGGGCGGCAGTGCAATGGCGCCCGCTTCGAGGAGCGTCTTCCAGATCCCGCGCCGCTCGGCCTCGGCCTGGACCTCCGCGCTCGCGGCGGCCAGGTAGAGCTTCACCGTGGGTGCGACCTTCTTCCCCTTCAGGACCGCGGCGGCCTCCGCGAGGTCCTCGAGGCGCGAGTTGACGCAGGAGAGCAGGTATGCCTTGTGCACGGCGAGCTTTCTTGGGGTGATCTCGGCGAGCGATTGCATGACGAACACGGTGTCGGGGCCGGAGACGTGCGGTGTAACCTCGGAAAGGTCCAGCTCGATTCGGCCTGCGTACAGCGCGTCGGGGTCGGGCCCCGGCGGGTGCGCAGCCCAGCGCTTGAGGTCCTCAGCGCCGAAGCGCTCGACGCCGCGGGAGGCAAGGTGCTGGCGGCGGGCGTTGAGCCAGGTGAGCGTCACCTCGTCCACCGGGAACCAGCCGACGAGCGCGCCCCACTCGGTGGACATGTTGGCGATGGCCAACCGCGCTTCCATCGAGAGGCTGGCCACGCCGGGTCCGGAAAACTCCACCGCGGCGTTGAGGACCTCTTCCTTGTTGTAGAGGCCGCACAGGGTGATGATCACGTCCTTTCCGGTGACCCCGGGCCGCAGCTTTCCGGTGAGCACCGCCTGGACGGTCCGCGGGATCTGCCACCAGAACTCACCGGTCGCCCAGATCGCCGCCGCGTCGGTGCGCACGACCGGGGTGCCCACGGCTCCCAGGGCGCCGTACATGTTGGAGTGGGAGTCCGAGGCCACCACGAACGAGCCGGGCACGACGTACGCCTGCTCCACCATGATCTGGTGCCCGATGCCGGTGCCGGCGGGGTAGAAGTCCACCCCGTGTTCCTTTGCGAAAGCCTCAATCGTGCGGTACTTGGCGAGGTTCTCCTCGGTGGTGTTCTGGATGTCGTGGTCGAGCGCGAACACCGGCTGCTCTGGGTCGAACAGCCTCTTGGCCCCGATCCCCTTGAACTTGGACATCACCGCCGAGGTGTTGTCGTGCGTCATCACGTGGTGCGGCCGGATGGAGAGGAAGTCGCCGGTCCGCAGGGGCCGCGGGGGCCCCTCCGCCATGTGCGCCTGGGCGATCTTCTCAACGAACGTTTGACCCATGCCCGACCTCCCTCCCGGGCCCCGGGGACCAGGGTCCGGGGTCCGATACCAGCGACCCTTGCGGGTGGCGGCGCCCCTACTATGCCTTCCTTGCCTTCAGCAGCCCCATCAAATCGGTAACAGAGGCGAGCGCCTCCAGGTTCCAGACTGCATCCTTCACCTTGCCTCGCGCGGGGAGCGACAGCACCGGCCCGGCGAGCGCGTCGAACTTCTCCTCGATCTCGCGGTCGGAGAGGGGATTGCGGGGATCGCCCTTGGGGTAGTCGAGCTGTCTGGTCAGCTCGCGCCCATCACTTGTGAATATTGTCACAAGCGCCCTTTGCATCGCTGGGAAAACCCTCTCGATCTCGGGCCCGGCGACCACCTCGACCTTGCGGAGTTGCGCCCGGATTTCGGGGTCGTTGATCTTCGTGTCCGTGAACTGCGCCGGGGTCACCTGGCGATCCACAATTGCGGCCGCGATCACGTAGGGCAGCGAGTGGTCGGCGGTCTCCTTGCTGCGCGGGTCGTACTTGGAGGGATCGGCCAAGATGTCGGCGGCGCGGGCCAGCGAGCGGATGTGCACCTTCATGATCTGCGCCGGGGTGAGGTCGTTCTCCCGCACGAGGTCGAGCACCGCCGAGATCGGTGTGTGGGTGAGCGCCTCGGTCGGGAAAGCCTTCATGCCGCACTGCGTGATCCGCCACGAGGCGCCGAGACCTTCCGTGAGCACCGGGAGCCTCCACTCGGGACCGAAGCAGCGGACGAGACCTTCCTTGCCGTCGATGACGTGCTCCGGGCCCGTGTACCCGCGTTCGGCGAGCAGGGCCGCGAGTACCCCGGCCTGGGTGGCCATCGGGTCCACGGTGTTCTTCATCATCGTGAGCGTGCCGGCGGTGACTGCGCCCAGCGTCGCGTGGTGGCTGGCGGAGATCCCGATGGCGTGCTGGATCTGCTCCCAGGGGAGGCCGAGCGCGCGGCCGGCCACGATCGGCGAGACGAAAGCGGTAAGCGTGGCGTGGTGCCAGCCGCGCTCGCGGATACCGGGGACGGCGGCCTCGCAGAGGCGCTGCTCGAACTCGTGCCCGAGCACGATGCCCACGATCAGCTCGCGCCCGTCGGAACCCTGGCGCTCGCAGCAGGCAAGCGCCGCAGGGATGATGTCGGAGGGGTGCGAAGGGTCCTGCTTCCAGTAGATGTCGTTGTAGTCCATCACCCGCACCATGAGGGCGTTGGCGAGGGAGGCGGAGACCACGTCGAGCCTTGCGCAGGTGCCGATCACGGTGGCCGGGCCGCGGCCGGCGGTCTCGCCCAGCACCTCGAGCACGATCCTCACGTCGTGCTGCAGAAAGCCGCCGAGGGCGCACCCGAGGGAGTCGAGCAGGAAGCGCTTGGCCTCGTGCACCGCCTCGGGTGACAGGTCCTCGAACTGCAGCTTCGCCGCCCACCGCGACATCGTTGCTGTGACGCATTCGGTTCGAGTCATGATCTTCACCTCGGAACGGGCGGGGGCTGTTGGTACGGGTGGGTGGGGTGGGCCCCTAATCCCTGACCCCGGACCCCTGTCATTTTGCCATGGCCTTGAACGGCAGGAAGCTCATGAAATCGGCGTGGTGCACGATGAACGCCTCGGTGGAGCGCCTGACCAGGTCCCCCTCGTCCGCATGGGCGGCGATGATGTGGCAGACGCGGTCCGGCACGCCGGCCGCCATCGCGAGCGCCACGCCGGTAAACGGGTGGCGCAGGAGCTTGCCGCGCTCCGACTGCACGGCTTTGCCGCCCACCCTCTCGTACTCGAGGAGCTTTCCGACGTCGGCCAGGATCGCCCCGGCGATCACGGTGTCCATGTCCACGGCAAGCGCGTTCCCCAAGAACTCCCGCATTGTCTCAGCCGCCTGGCGCGCGATGTGGACCACACACCGCTTGTGCGCCAGGAACGACACCGGGCACTCCGGCACCAGGAGCGTGAACGGGATCCTGCCGAGGTCCTCCGGCGTGAGCGGAGAGAGCTCGAAAGCCTTGACCCAGGTGTCGGTGACTTTCTCCCGCAGGCTGGTGTCCGCGATCCACTCCAGTTCGGGCCACAGCGTGCGCACGGCCTCGCGCATCGACGCACCTCCAGGCATGTGAAAAGTACCACACGCCGGGGGTTGCCCTGCGCACGCCCGCGATTCAGGTGCAAACTAGAGGCGCGGGCGCACGTAAAGCAGGAGTGAGAGCCATGCAGAACCAGTCGTCTCGGCTATTCGGGCCGTTCCTGGCAGTGGTGCTCTCCCTTGCGCCGGGTGCGCCCGTGCTGTCCGGGGCCGGCCCGGCGGCCCCCGACGCGCGGCACGACGTCCGCAGGCACCTGGCGGTCGACCCGTTCGCGCTGATCTCGCGCGAGCGTCTCTTCGCAACGCTGCGCGAGCTGACCTGCATCGGTACGTCCTCTCTCTGGCGCACCTCGGCAAGCGGGGGAGAGGCCGAGGCGCTGGACCTCATCACGGCGCACCTCGGTGAGCTTTCGTTCTTGCGGGCTGCAGGCCTGGAGGTGGAGAGGCAGCGCTTCCGGACGTATCTCGCCACCGAGGTCTGGGCCTCACGCCTCGAGCTGACGGTGGGCGGGCAGCGGGTCGAGGTCCCCGCCCACGCCCTCTCGGGCAGCCGCGAGGACCTGGCGCTGGCGCTGCGCTTCGACTCCGACGGTGCCGTCAACGACGCGACCCGCAACCCGGTGGTTGTGCAAGGGCCGGCCGTCGTCATCCGCTCCGCCGAGGAGGTCACGGCCCTGGAGTCGGCGAGCCTGGCCGGCCGTGTCGCCTTCCTGGACTACGGCGTGATCGACCGCAGCATCATGACGTTCCGGGCGGCGAGCGACATCGCGACGGCGCTGCTGGCCAAGGAGCCGGCGGGGCTCGTCCTGGTGACCTCGTTGTCCAACACCCGCGGCGAGAGCCACGGCTCGTTCGTGGGGGACCTGAGCGTGCTGGTCTCCCTTGGGACCGTCCCGGCCGTGCCCACCGTCTACAGCAGGCTGGAGGACCTCGCGGCCGCGGGGATCCGCAACCTCGAGGAACTCGGTCGCGTCGAGGCGGCGTACCTCGTCTGGGACGCAGACGTCTTCTCGCCGGGGTCCTCCTCCAACGTGATCGCCACGATTCCCGGGGCAGACCGTTCGCGCGCCGTGATCCTCGGCGCCCACGCGGACTCGGCCAACACCCCAGGCGCGATGGACAACGGCAGCGGGACGGTCACCCTGCTGGAGGTCGCGCGCCTGCTCGATGCGGCGCGCCTCCGGCCGCCGGTGGACCTCGTGCTGGCCTGGTTCGGGAGCCACGAGCGCGGGCTGTACGGCTCGACCAACTTCGTCACCACCCACCAGGACCTGCTGGACCGCGCCCTTGCCATGCTGCAGGTGGACTGCCTGACCCGTCCGCTGGACGGCATCCGTGCCGACCTCTGCCTGGAGACCTGGCCGTTCGGGCGCTTCGGGGACCCGCGCCTGACGTGGCCGGAGTACCTGACCCAGGCCGCCCGCGACCGCGGCGCCGAGACCGTGCCTCTCCCCTTCTACGGGATCGCCTCGGACAACGCGAGCTTCGCCCCCTACGACGTGCCGAACGCCAACCTGGTCTTCATGAACCCGTTCGAGATGGACGAGGTGCACTACGACGGCCACCTGCACGACCCCTACGACACCGTCGAGCTTGCCCTCGAACAGGCGGACACGCTGGAGGCGATGGTGCGGGTCGCGCTGACCGCCGCGCTGAGGGCGGGCCGGGACGACCCCCCCCTGCGCCTGACGCCCAGGCCGGACCGGCGCGCCGTCTTCGTGGGGAGCCACACCGAACCCCCGCACATGACCCCCGCCGGCCTGACCGACCTCGGGATGGCGCTCGCCTGGGATGGGTTCGACATGGACACCGTTCCCTACGGGCGTGCGGTGTCGGCTGCGGACCTGTCGGGGGCAGGCCTCGTGGTGGTGCTCCCCGTGGCGGCATACCCGAGCGCGCCGGGGGACGTCACGCCCGCGGAGGAGGCGTGGAGCGCGCAGGAGGTCGCGGCGTTGCAGGGGTACGCGGCCGGCGGCGGCCTGCTCGTGCTGACCAACAGCGCGAACCGACTCAAGTACGCCAACCAGGTGCTGGAGCCCAACCCGCTCCGCGGCAATGCCAACGCGGTGGCCTCCCCGTTAGGGGTCACCTTCGGCAGCGGCACGCTGTCCGGCGCATCGGTGCGCACGAGCGGGAGCCACGCCCTCATCCAGGGCGTCTCGACGTTGCAGATGGCGCCTGGGAACGGCATCCCGTTCACGCTGCGGGCCGGGCAGGTGCTCGCGCAAGTCGGCTCCCAACCGGCGGTGGCACTGGTGGATTTCGGGGGTTCGGGTGGGAAGGTCCTGGTCCTGGCCGACCT
The DNA here is from genome assembly GCA_963754345.1 of Thermoanaerobaculaceae bacterium. GTDB lineage: Bacteria > Acidobacteriota > Thermoanaerobaculia > Thermoanaerobaculales > Thermoanaerobaculaceae > RBG-13-68-16. The sequence continues at coordinate 428,819 of CAVWFZ010000021.1, forward strand.
TGGGATCCTCGGCAACGGCGGTGACCAGCCGGCCAACCTGCAATTCTGGCGCAACCTGGCCCGCTACGCCCGCTCGCGCTAGAACGGCCTGCGGACCTAACCTGCCGGCGACTCCGACGCTCAGTGCGGGTGCATCGTGTCGGTTTCCTCGCGGTTCGGGCCGTAAATGCTGGGAACGGCCAGGCCGGCCTGGCGCATGAGCACGCTCATCGCCCCGCGGTGATGGGCCTCGTGGACGACCAGGGCCAGCAGAGTGCCCCCCCGTGGCCAGCGCTCGCCGTACATCTCGTCCTCCACCAGGAGCGTCTCGTCGGTCCACGTGCGCCGCACCTGCTCCAACACCGAGCGTGCTGCCTGCACGTAGGCGTCGTGGATGGCCATCGGCGAGGCGGGGGCCTGGGCGTGCTCGTCCGGGCCGGCCACCGCGAGCCCCGCTCTCCGCATCATCGCGACCGAGGTGGCGATGTGCCACGCCATATCCCCCAGGGTGCGGTCCTTGGGGGTGACGCGCTGGGCGAGCGAGGCGTCCGTCAGCGCCGCCAGGACGTGCGCGGTGGTCTCGCTCTCGTTCTTCCAGATTCTCTCGAAGTCGGCGATCGTGCGAATCATTGGTGTGCCCTCCCGAAGCTGGGATTGTCCCCCCGGCCGAGGCCGGTGTGAAGCTTCGATCCCCAAGAAGCGGCGGCGGGACCGTGATCGGCTAACATCATCCTCGGGGGGTGCTGGGTGGCCCCACGAACTCCGCGCTGCATTTTCGTGATCTTGGCCCTGGTGGGGGTGTGGGCTCCGGCGGTTGCCCCGGCGCAGACCTTCACCGCGACGGTTTCCGCCCCGGACGGCATTCCCCTTGCCACCGACGTCTATCTTCCGATCGGCGCGGGCTGGGGCCCCTGGCCGGTGATCCTCCAGCGCACCCCCTACGGGCGGAGCGCCAACACCGTGAAGGATTCCTGCCTCCTCTTCAACCTCTGGGGGTACGCGTGCGTCGGCCAGGACGAGCGCGGGAAAGGCGGCTCCGGCGGGCACTACACCGGCTATGTGGACGAGGGGGCGGACGGCCGCGCCACCCTCGAGTGGATGTCGCGGCAGTGGTGGTGCAACGGCAAGGTCGGCACGTTCGGAGCCTCGGCATTGGGGATGGCGCAGTACGCGCTCTCCCCCGGTGCGCCTTCCGTCCTCAAGTGCATGGTGCCGATCGTGGCGACCCCAGACTTCTACCACTACGCGGTCTACCAAGGGGGCGCGCTGCGCTACGCCTTGACCCACGGCTGGCTCGAGACCGAGGACGCACTAGACGTCTTCGACCAGCTCAAGGCGCACCGCCTGTGGGGCGGGTGGTGGGAGGCGTTCTCGGTCCTGCCGAAGGTCACGACGGTCAACGTGCCGGCGCTGCACCTCGGCGGGTGGTTCGACATCTTCCTGCAGGGCAGCCTGGACGCATTCACGAGCTTCCAGCACTCGGGCGGGCCCGGTGCTCTCGGGAACCAGAAACTCATCATCGGCCCCTGGACCCACTACGGCACGTTCCAGAACACGGCCGGGGAGTTCACGTACCCCGCGAACGCCATCTTTGCGGACGACATCTTCGCCACCGTCCGCGACTGGTTCGACTTCTGGCTGAGAGGGGGGAAGCCCGGTGTGGCCCGCTGGCCCGCCGTGCAGGTCTACCTGATGGGCGCCATCGGCGAGCGCGGGGCGCCGGGGAACACGTGGCTGGATCTGGGAGACTGGCCTCCCCCGGCCTGGACGGTGCCCTACTACCTGGACGCCGGCCACGGGCTGGCGGCGGCTCCGCCGTCTGCGGGCGAGCTGGAGCTGGTGGCGAGGCCGTCCGACCCGGTGCCAACTCTCGGCGGCCAGGAGCTCAGCGGTCAGGCCGGCCCCAACGATCAGCGGCCGATCGAGGTGCGGTCCGACGTGGCGAGCTTCACAACCGCGGTGCTCGTCTCGCCGTTGACCGTCGTCGGGCGGGTGCGCTGCCGGCTCTGGGTGCGCCCGGACACCCCCGACCTCGACCTCACGGTGCGCCTCGCCGACATCTACCCGGATGGCCGTTCCATGCTGGTCACCGACGGGATCCAGCGCGCCCGCATGCGCTGCGGGGACGACCGGGAGTGTTTCCTGACACCCGGCGTGTCGGTGGAGCTCGTGGTGGACCTGTGGTCGACCGCCCTCGTCTTCAATGCCGGGCATAGGATCCGCATCGACGTGGCTGGCTCCAACGCTCCCCGTTTCGAGGTCAACCCAAACGATGGCAAGGACTTGAACCAGACGACGGCGGGGAGGATCGCGCGTCCTGTGCTGCTCCTTGGACCCGACCACCCATCGAGTCTTGAGCTCCCGGTCCTGCGCTCCTCGCCGTTCCCGCGGCTGCTGCTGGCCGGCTCCTTCAGGTGAGAGGGGATGAAACCGCACCGGTCGTTTTCCGTACCATGGGGGAGGGGGACGTGTGTCACCGCCGTCTGGCCCCGGATGGGGCGGGAGGCGTGCGTGCCCGGGAGGCGCCGTGAAGGGAAAGATCCTCATTATCGCCCTGGCCGTGATCGTCCTCGGGGTGGTCGCGGTCGTGGTCGTGGCGCGCTCGGGCCGACAGGCGGAGTGGACCACCAGGTCCCCCCAGGCGCTTGACGAGCTCCAGAAGGGCCTCGATTCCCTCCAGAAGCTCTACTACAACGAGGCGTATAAGCACTTCGAGAAGGCCGCGGAGCTCGACCCCGGCTTCGTGATCGCCAAGCGCTTCCTGCTTGCGACCATGCAGCGCCCGTCCAGCGACCCGGAGGTCAAGAAGCTGTACGCCGAGCTTGAAAAGGCCGACCTCTCCAAGCTCACGCCCAGGGAGGCCTTCCTCGTCACGCTGAGCCTTGCCGACCACGCCAAGGACACGGCCAAGGCGCTGCAGATCCTCCACGACTATGCCGCGCGCTACCCGGACGACCCGTTCAGCATCGAGCCGATGGCCAATGTGGCGGCGGCCCGTCAGGACTGGCCGGAGTCGAGGCAGTTGCTGTCGCACCTCATCGAGGTCGCGCCCAACCGAGTGGTCGCCTACAACCAGCTCGGTTATCTCGAGATGGGGCTCGGGCGGTTCGAGGAGGCCGAAAAGCTGTTCCAGACCTACAAGTACATCGCCCCCGACCAGGCCAACCCGCACGATTCCCTCGCCGAGCTGTTCATCCTCAACGGGCGATATGACGACGCCAAGCGTGAGCTGGACGAGGCGCTCAAGGTGCGGCTGGACTTCTGCCCCGCCTACCAGCACCTGGTCATGATTGGGCTGATGGACGGGCGTCTTGAGGATGCCAAGGAGGCGATCGCGCGCGCCGAGAAGGCCGGGGCGTGTCCCGCGTTCACGGTGAAGACGCTGCGCTGCCAGCTCGCGGTGTGGTCGTCGTTGGTGGCGAGGGATTGGCCGGGTGTGTGGAACGACGAGCAGACCCTCTGTGGCGACGAGAGCGTGAGGGACCCGGTGCTCGCCCTGTGGGCCGCCCTTGCCACTGGGCGGAGAACCGACGCCGAGGCCGCCGTGGCGAAGGTGCGGGAGGAGCTGGCCAAGATGCCGGCGTCGGCGCCCGGACGGCGGTACGCGGAATCAGTCCTCGCGCACCTGGAGGGCGCCCTCTTCCTGGCGCAGGGCAAGGCGGCTGAGGCTGCGGAGCGCTTCCGCTTCGCCGACGAGGGGACGTCCTACCGCGAGCTCGGCAACGGGGTTTTCAAGCTCTTCAACCGCCACGTGCTGGCGCTGGCGCTCACGGCCTCGGGGAACCGGCAGGAGGGGGATGCGGTGCTGGCCGAGGCGCGCACCGTCAACCGCCGGTTCATGGACCGTCTGGACGCGCTCGCGATCCCTCTGCCGAGCGACTGAGCCACTACTCGGGGATCTGCGCGCTCACGTACGTGGGGTCGCCGGTCACGTTGTCCACCAGAACGCAATACGCGAGGAACTTGGCCCCGGCCGTTGTGGTGCGCACCACGATATAACCGTCGTCAACCGTGCTCGGCGTGACCTGCTCGTAGACCTTGTCGAGCTGGCGGAACTCGTACGGCAGGAGGTCGAGGGATACTCGCCCCAGGAACGCTCCGGTTTCAAGGTAGAACTCGGCCTCGACCCTGATGCCCGCCGGGCTCTCGTTGAGGAACCCGAGGTTGGTACGGTACCCGGACGCGAGGGAAGGGTCGTGTGAAAGCCCGATCAGCCGTGCATCCTGCCCAAAGGCGATTGCCCGGCCGCGCGGCACGGCTGGCACCGATTGCCCGTAGGTGCCCGAGTCGAGTTGGTTGTACGTCCGGCTGGTGAGGAGGATCGAGCCGTCGATGGGCGTGATGCGGATTGCGGCCGCGCCCGTGAAGCCGAAGGTGGCGTACAGCAGGTCGTTGTAGCGGGCGCTCCGTTCGGATTCGAGGAAGAAGACGCTCCTGAAGACCGGGGCGGTGTTGTCCTGGTCGCGCAGGAGCAGGGCGATCTCGTAGCTGACGCGCCTCGTGTTGGGGTTGTGGGCCTCGAGATCGGTCCGCCAGTTCACGTTGTTGAAGCCTTTCAGGTGGGCGCCGGTGGCAACGAAGATGTCCTGGTCGGCGGTGCTGGACGTGATCGTGATCATGAAGCTGCCGCTCACGGTCGCACCGCCGATCTTCCCGGTCCCGGTGCCGGTGAAGGCGCCCGGGCCAGCGTAGGCGTGCTGGATGGAGCTGCAGCCTCCCAAAAGCGCGCAGTCCACAGAGTAGTCGATCTTTGCAGAGCTACCGTCCCCGAAGTCGAAGGTGACCGTGTCGCCCTCGCTCCTGACGCCCGGGCTGAAGGTGAACGTGATGGAAACGCCGGCGGGTGCCGGGTTCATGCTGGCGGTAATCGTCAGGGTGTCGGCGGCCGCCGTTGTAGCGCACACGACCAGGACTGCAAGGGCTGCGATCAACGAGGCCCACACGGCTTTGGACGTGACCATCTTGTCCTCCTTCCGGGCTCCCGGGCGGCGGCGTCCTCGCCTCGCACCTCGGACAACCCGGCCGGCTCACCTGACAGTATACGGACCCGCAACCCCTCCGGGAGGGGTTCGGGCTTCAACCGCGTCGCGCGGGTGATGCAGCTTACATTAGCGTTCCGCGGACGGCCGGCGTCTTCTCGGGTATGCTTCCCCAGCCGGGAGTTCAACTGCCCCACGCCCTTCTTGAGCGCCGGGCAGCCGCCCCGGGTGCCTGCCATGGTGAACGGGTTACGGACAGCGCCGCCTGCGGGGGATCAGGGCGAGGCCGCCCGCTGTACCGGTCTGGTCAAGCGCTACGAGGACGTGGTCGCCGTGGACGGGCTCGACCTCGCGGTGCGGAATGGGGAGTGCTTCGGCCTTCTCGGGCCCAACGGCGCCGGCAAGACCACCACGGTGGAGATCCTCGAGGGTCTGACCGTGCCCGACGATGGCGCGGTAGAGGTCCTCGGCCTGCGGTGGGGGGCGGGGCATGACCGCGAGCTGCGCGAGCGGCTTGGGGTGCAGCTCCAGGAGACCCAGCTTGCCGAGAAGCTCACGGTCGGGGAAACGATCCGGCTTTTCGCCAGCTTCTTCGCCCGCCCCCGCCGGCCCGCCGAGGTCATCGCCATGGTCGGGCTCGATGACAAGCGGGGGGCACGTGTCGGCAACCTCTCGGGGGGCCAGAAGCAGCGCCTGGCCCTTGCCTGTGCCCTGGTGAGCGACCCGGAGCTGCTCTTCCTGGACGAGCCGACCACCGGCCTCGACCCCCAGGCCCGCCTCAAGGTGTGGGAGATCGTCGAGGGTTTCAAGGGCCGGGGCGGCACGGTGCTTCTCACGACCCACTACATGGAGGAGGCCGCGCGGCTGTGCGATCGGGTGGCGATCATGGACCACGGCAGGATGCTGGCCCTGGACCGTCCTGCCGCGCTCGTCGCCTCTCTGGGCGCCGAGCAGATCTTGGAATTCCGGGTGCGCGGGCCTTTCTCCGACGCCGCCCTCGCCTCTTTGCCCGGGGTGAGCAGCGTGGCTCGCAAGGACACCGCGTACCGGTTGAGCGTGCGCCGCATCGGGGACGCGATGCCGGCGCTCCTGGGGGAGCTGGAGCGTCAGAGCGCGGCGCTGGACAGCCTCACCACCCACCAGGCCACGCTGGAAGACGTTTTCGTTCACCTCACCGGGAGGGCGCTGCGCGATGAGTGAGGCGCGATCGGACCCGCGGGGCTCGCGGCCCCACCCGCTGGTGGAGCTCACCCGCGCGCGCCTGCTGGAGTTCATGCGCGAGCCCGAGGCGGTCTTCTGGGTGTTCATCTTTCCCGTCCTATTGGCTCTCGCCCTCGGCATCGCGTTCCGGGCAAAGCCCCCCGAGAAGCTGCGCGCCGCCGTGGAGCGGGGCGCCCCGGGTGAGGCCAGGCTCGTAGAGATGCTGCGCTCCTCCCCCGATCTCACGGTGGTCGATCTGGCTCCTAGTGAGGCAGCGCAGGCCCTGCGCACCGGCAAGGTGGATCTTGTAGTCGAGGGGACGCCCGCCGCCGGGGCCGGCAAGGACGGCCTTCTGGGTGTGACCTACCGGTACGACACGACCAGGGCCGAGGGTCGGGCGGCACGCCTCGCGGTGGACGATGCGCTGCAGCGGGCACTCGGCCGCCCCGACCTGCTGAAGGTGCGGGAGGAGCGGGCGGCGCAGCCGGGAAACCGGTATATCGACTTCCTCATCCCCGGCCTGGTCGGCCTCAACCTGATGGGCAGCGGTATGTGGGGCATCGGGTTTGCCGTGGTGCAGGCGAGGACGCGCAAGCTCCTCAAGCGCTTCGCGGCGACACCGATGCGCCGCTCCCACTACCTCCTTTCGTTCATGCTCTCGCGCCTCGTGGGGCTTGTGCTCGAGGTGGCGGTGGTGGTCGGCTTCGGCTGGTTGCTCTTCGGCGTGGCCGTGCGCGGATCGCTCCTCGACCTGGCGGTGGTGTCACTGCTCGGGGCGCTCACCTTCGCCGGGCTGGGTCTGCTGGTCGCGGCGCGCCCGCGCACGATCGAGGGGGTCTCGGGATGGATGAACTTCGTCCAGCTCCCGATGTGGCTGTTCTCCGGGACGTTCTTCTCCTACGAACGCTTTCCCGCGGCGGTGCAGCCCGCCATCCGGGCGCTCCCCTTGACCGCTCTCAATGACACCCTGCGGGCGGTGATCAACGACGGGGTTCCTCTCTTCGCACGCTGGCCCGCACTCGTCGTCATGGCGCTGTGGGGAGCGGTCAGCTTCGTCATCGCCCTGCGGCTCTTCCGCTGGCAATAGTACCCCCACGCCCCGCCCTGGCATGGGGCAGGAGGCAGGAGAAGAGAGGCTAGCGCGAGAGACCACGCCCCGTGGCGAGGTACACCGCGAAACTGCCGAGCCAGTGACCGCCCTCGTAGTGCTCGCCGGTGACCGATGCAAGCCCGGACTCGCGGTGGGCCGCAGCGGCGGCGCGCAGTGACGGGATCCTCGGGTCGTCTTTCGGCAGACCGGCGGCGATACCCTCCAGCATCCAGGCCCGCGAGAGGTTGAGACCGTCCAGGTGCGCGAGCTTGCCGTCGGCCGGGTCGGTAACTACCGCGGGCACGAGCCAGCCCGCCGAGCCGTCCAGGGGCAGTCGCGGCAGGAAGCCTCCAAGCCAGGCGGCAAACGTCGCTGGCGGGAGCACACGGCGCATCAGGTCCGCCTCGGCGAGGCACGGCGAGAGGAAGTCCTGCCCCGAAGGCTCGTAGGCCATCGGACAATCGCGGTCGGCAAGGTAGTAGGTACGGGTACGCATCTCGAGCAGCGTCGCCATCTCCGTGTCACCGGTGGAGCGCGCCCAGTCCAGCACGAGCCCGAACGCGAAGGCGGTCTGGCTGTGCTCGCCTACGCGGATCGGGTACGAGAGCTTCGGCAGCCAGGCCTTGATCCGTGCGGCCGAGGCACGCTCGAGGGGCGCAAGGGAGTGCGCCCACGCTTGAGCCTGCGGGTCGTTCCACTCGCGCAGCTCGGAGGCGAGCTGCAGAAGCCACGCCAGGCCGTACGGCCGCTCGAAGTCCGAGCGACCCGCCTCCTGCAGGTAGCGCATCTCGGCCTCGACGTGCTCGGGAGTGAGGCTCTCGGCGAGCGCCGCGCGCGCCTTGGGGACGAACGGTGCGCCGGGGAAGGTACGCACCAAGCGTACCAGCAACCAGTGGCCGTGCACGGCCGAGTGCCAGTCGAAACAGCCGCAGAACGCGGGTGTCAGCTCGCGCGGCGGCTTGACGTCGGCGTCGCCCGCGAGCACGTGCGAGATCTTGTTTGGGTACTCCTTGTGGACGCAGGCGAGGGCCAGGTCGGCGAAGCGCTGTGCGGCCGCGGCATCAAGCGTGGCCGGCTTCTCCGCAGCGGCCAGCGGCAAGGAGAGGGCGAGGGAAACCCAAACGGCAACGGCAACCTTAATCATACCGGGATGGTAGCACCTGCCCGCTGCAGCGCCGCCTCGCCTTGCCAGTCGCGACTCCTCTACGATTGGCGTCGAATCGGGATCAGAGCAGCCAGGCGTAACCCAGCTTGACGAACACCGTGCGGTTTGTGGTGGTCACGGGGATGCTCTCGGTGCCGGCGTTCGTGTTGGAGTAACCGAGGAAGAAGACCGTCTGGGGGTTGATCTTGTAGGAGAAGAGGTACTGGGTGAAGAGCTGCTGCGACGGAGAGGTCTGCGAGTCGATGTAGAGGTCGAGGTTCCGCTTGAGATCGAGGTGCTGAACGATCGCGCGCACGAACGTCCGCAGGTTGAACTGGTAGACCAGGCGCAGCTCCGCGAGGTTGGCGCGATAGAGTCGGCCTCCTGCCTCATCCAGTTGCTCGAACGTGTCGTCGAACTGAACGTACAGGTGGCGGCCGATGTCGTAGGTCAGGCCCGGGATGAGGCGGATGATGCGGGCGGGGCGTCCGTTGGCGTAATCGACGGCGTCACCGAAGCGACCGCCGAGGGAGCAGGTGAAGTCCCCGGTCGGCCGCACGTTGAAGAAGAACTCCTCCTTCGTGAGGTCGTAGGTGACGCCCTCGTAGTACTCCTTGCCCCTGGACAGGCTGAGCCTCCCCGAGGACTGCAGCGGCCCCTCGAAGCGGCCGGTGAGGATGACGCTCTCGTCGGTCAGCAGCCCGGTGTGGTCGGTGATCCGGACGCCCTCGAGGTCGACGTTGATCCTCGTGTACCAGTCGCCTGGGTTGCCGTAGAAAGCGCGTCCCACACCTGGGTTGATGGTGCGCGTGTCCACCCGGGGCAGGAAACCGGAGTCCGCCCGGAACCCCTTGGCGAGGTCCTCGTAGAACAGCCACGCCCCCCAGTTCCTGGTGTCGTGGCTGTAGATGAACTGGAACGCCGATCCATCGAAGCTCGCCGCCGGCTGGTCGTAGTCTTTCGCGACCTCCCTCGGGTAACTCGTCCGGGAGGCGAGCGCCTGGAGCAGCACGGTGTCGTTCCTGGTCAGGCGGAAGTGGCTGTCGAGGCCGACGACGCCGTTGGAGTAGCCATCGCCCGCTCGTCCAGTAGCGAGAAAGCCGAGCGTCGATGACTCCCCCACGTCCCGGCGGTAGCGGACGACCGCGGCGGTGTTGCCCTGCTCGAGCGTTGTCGAGTCGGAGCCCTGGTTGGCCGGAAAGATGAGGTTGGTGACGGTATCCTTCGCCACGAAGACGCCGAGCCCCTGGTCACCCTCCTTGCCGGAGAGCTTGAGCCCCCAGGTGGGGTCGGTCACGGTGCGCGTGTAGACGGCCTTGATCGGGGTCGTGAACAGGTCGGCGGATTCCAGGAAGAAGGGACGCTTCTCGGGGTAGAAGAGGGCGAAGCGGGTGTTGGTCGAGAGCTGCGCGGCGTCCGCCTCGACCTGCGAAAAATCCGGATTGAGAGCGGCGTTCAGGGAGAGGTTGGGTGTGATCCCCCAGCGGGCGGAGAGCCCGAGCTGCGTGTCGAAGGAGCGCTGCCGGAACGGGCTCGCGAGGTCGTCCTCGTTCTCGAGGACGCCGGTGCGCTCCGAGGTCACGGTGGGGACGAGCTCGATGTTGCGGCCAGGTTTGATGCCGGACATGCCGGTGAACTCCGGGACCTGGCAGAAGAAGCAGTTGTTGTTGCGGTCCAGGGGAACCTGGAAGATCTGGTGACGGACGCCGCGGGGATAGGCACGGAAGAACGCGATCCTCCACGTCTGCTCGCCGTCCGTGCCGGGGAAGCGCAGGGAGCTGAACGGGATGGCCATCTCCGTCACGTACCCCTCGGAGGTGATCTTCCCGGCAGACTCCCAGATGCCGTCCCAGGTCTCGTCCTCGCTGTTGCCGCTGGTCACCTCGTTGCGGGAGAGGTCGCCCTGGGAGCCCACCGGGTTGACGAAGAACTCGTAGCCGCGGCGCTTGTCGTTGAAGGTGTCCAGGATGATGCCGACGAAGTCGTCGCGGAAGGCCTGGTCACGGTCTTTGACGTGGACGCGGATCTTGGCCGGCTCGGGGTCAAAGGCGCGAAAGGCCACGTAGAAGTTGCGGTCGTCGTAGGTGACGAGGGCCTCGGTGCGCACCGGCGCCGGGACGTTCTCCGCGGGCTGCACCTCGTAGTTGAGCTCGACCCTGAGGGCGTCGTTCCAGGCCTGCTCGTCGAGGACCCCGTCCACCCGGATGGGGGAGGTGGCGCGCGGGATGCGGTACCGTCTGGGGCTCGGCGGCGGCTTCTCCTGGGTGCGGGCGGTCGCCCATGGCGCCAAGGCGAACGCGGCAAGGGCCGCGGCGGCCAGACCAGCTCGTCGCAATTCTCCTCCCGGCCCTTGCGAGCCGTTCTCCGGGTCATTAGACGTATCGGCGGCGGAAAAGGTTTGCGGTTCGGCCGTACCCGGCTCAGGGGAGCAGCTTGGGCGACGTCAACCAGAACAGCGAGCACGTGCCGAGAAGGGGCCCGCCATCGGGCAGCTCGAGGCCGATGATCCCCCCGGCTTTGAGCACGAACCTCTGCCTCTCCTCACCCCAGACGAGCGACTCGGCCCAGAGAGCGAGGCTGGGAAGGTGGCCAACGACCGCGAGGTCGCCACACTTTTCCGCGTGCCAGCCCACGAGGAATGGCAGCCACGCGGCGAGCTCGCCGCCCGGCGCGAGTTCCCCGACCTCCTCGACCGATGGTGCAAGGCCGGCCTTGCGCAGGATCTCCGCCGTCTCCCGCGCACGCACGAGAGGGCTCGTCAAGATCAACCGCCACCGCACGCCGAGAACATTCAGGCGCCTTGCCACCCGCGCCATCCCCATGCGGCCTTCCGGAGCGAGGGGCCGCTCACCGTCTCCGACCCCGAGGTCAGCGCTGACGGCCTTGCCATGACGGATGAGATACAGGCGCACGCTTCCTCCTTTTTTTTGAGATGAGTCGCGGGTCTGGCGCCCTGCTTCCAGTGTAGCCGTGGCACGCTATAGTTGCCCGTCGTGCGCGGGAGGTTTGGATGAAGGTGGTGGTGCTCGGGGCAGGCCTGGTCGGCGGCGCCATCGCCAAGGACCTGGCGAAGGACGGCGAGTTCGAGGTGACAGTCGTGGACATGGCCGAGGGTGCGCTGGCGCACCTGGGCGGTGTCTCCGGGGTCGAGACCAGGCGGGCGGATCTTGCGGACAGCGAGGCGCTGCGGAAGGCAATCGAAGGCCAGGACCTCGCGGTGGGCGCGGTTCCGGGCAGCATGGGTTTTGCCACGCTGCGCACCGTTCTCGGATGCGGCAGGCCGGTGGTGGACATCTCGTTCTTCCCCGAGGATGCCCTCTCGCTCGACGCGCTGGCCTGCGAGCACGGTGTGTGTGCCGTGGTGGACTGCGGCATTGCGCCGGGCTGCTCCAACCTCATCCTCGGGCGCATGGAGCGGGAATTCGACGCGCTCGAAGCCTTCACGTGCTACGTCGGGGGACTGCCCGCCGTGCGCACGTGGCCGTGGGAGTACAAGGCGCCGTTCTCGCCGAGCGACGTCCTCGAGGAGTACACACGTCCTGCCCGCTACGTCGCGGGCGGGCGGCTCGTCACCATGCCCGCGCTCTCGGAGGCGGAGCTCGTTGAGTTCCCCGGCGTCGGCACGCTCGAGGCCTTCAACACCGATGGCCTGCGCTCGCTGCTTGCCACCGTCAAAGTCCCGTTCATGGTCGAGAAGACGATGCGATACCCGGGACACGCGGAGAGGATCCGGATGCTGCGCGAGAGCGGCTTCTTTGCCACCGAACTGTTGGAGGTGGGCGGTGCGCAGGTGCGACCGCTCGACCTCACCTCGAGGTTGCTCTTTCCGCTCGTGGCAGCTCGCCGAGGGCGAGGAGGATTTTACGGCCATGCGGGTGACCGTCGAGGGTGGCGTGGGTGGCAGACGCATGCGGCGGAGCTTCGAGCTGCTCGACCGCTTCGACCGGGCGAGCGGGACCACCTCCATGGCCCGCACGACCGGGTACACGTGCACCGCGGTCGTGCGGCTGCTCTCGCAGGGGCTTTACCGGCGGCCCGGGGATCTCGCCGCCCGAGTTCATCGGCCGCGAACCCGGCTGCTACGAGTTCGTGATGCGGGATCTGGCGCGCGCGGGGCGTGGTGTTCCGCGAGAGCACCCAGAGACTTGACTAGGCAACTCTCCCGCAGACCGACCGTATAATCGCAGGAGAGCCCGGCCGTGCAGAGCGCATCGGCGCCGCCGGTGCATTGCGCCGGCACTGGGGAGGCACGTGGACTGCCCGACCTGCCGTGAGCCGCTCATCGTTGCTGAGCGTGGGGGCATCGAGCTCGATGTCTGCCTGTGGTGCCACGGGCTCTGGTTCGACGCGGGCGAACTCGAGCTGCTCTCGGAGAAGCTCGGCCGGAACCTAAACGTGAAGGAAGGGGCCCTCGAGAAGGCCGCGACGCCCGAGAAGACGAGGCCCTGCCCGCGCTGCGACAAGGCAATGGAGAAGGTGGTCGCCGGCGCGTCGCCGATGGTGCTGCTCGACCGTTGCGCGGGGCACGGGCTGTGGTTCGACCACGGGGAGCTCGGGACGCTCATCGGCCAGCTCGCCGAGAATCCCGGCTCGCACGCCGAGGCGGTCCTTCAGTTCATGGGTGAGAACTTCTCTGCGCCGGCGCCGCCGGCGCCGTCTGAAAACGAGGTAGTGCGTGGTCCAGGGGAGGTGGAGAGATGATGTTCGGCCTTGTCGTCCTGATGCTGATCGTGGTCGCGGCGCTGTGGGTGATGGGGATGTACAACAGCCTGGTGGGCTCCCGCAACGAGGTGAAGAACTCGTGGAGCCAGATCGAAGTGCAGCTGAAGCGAAGGCACGACCTCATCCCCAACCTGGTGGAGACCGTCAAGGGCTACATGGGGCATGAGCGTGGCACGTTGGAGGCGGTGACCAAGGCCCGCCAGCAGGCGATCGACGTCACCGGCGGCGTGGAGGAGCGCGCCAAGGTCGAAAACGCGCTCTCGCAGACGCTGCGATCCCTGTTCGCGGTGGCCGAGGCCTATCCCGACCTCAAGGCCAACCAGAACTTCCTGGCGCTCCAGGAGGAGCTGACCTCGACCGAGAACAAGATCTCCTTCGCGCGGCAGTACTACAACGATGCGGTGCTGCGCCTCAACAACCGCATCCAGATGTTCCCGTCGAACATCCTCGCCGGCATGTTCAGTTTCCAGATGGAAAAGTTCTTCGAGGTCGAGGCGCCGGAGGACCGCCAGGTCCCGCAGGTGAAGTTCTAACCGGGCTCGCCCGCCGATGTGGGAGCTGGTCCGCGCCAACCAACGCCGCGCCGCCATCCTGGTGGTGTTGATGGCGGGCCTGCTCTTCGTGGTCGGCTTCGTGCTGGGGGAGGCGCTCGCCCCGGGCGGAGGGACCGGCGGCCTGTTCATCGCGTTCGTTATCTGGGTCGCACTCTCCCTCGTGAGCTACTACCAGGGTGACTCCATCTTTCTTGCGCTGGCCGGGGCGCGCCGGATCGAGAAGAAGGACAACCCGGTCCTCTTCAACGTCGTCGAGGAGATGACGATCGCGTCCGGTCTGCCCAAGGTGCCCGACATCTACGTCATGGACGAGGCAGCACCGAACGCGTTCGCCACCGGGCGCGACCCCCAGCACGCGGCGGTGGCGGTCACCGCCGGTCTCCTCGAGACCTTGAACCGCGACGAGCTGCAGGGTGTGATCGCCCACGAGCTCGGCCACGTCGCCAATCGCGACGTGCTCTACATGATGATGGTCGGGATCATGATGGGCACGATCGTCATGCTCGCGGACGTTGGCGCGCGCATGTTCTTCTACGGAGGGGGGCGGAGGCGCACCTCCTCACGCTCGGGCGGCCAGGGCCAGCTCATCGTCGTGATCGTCGCAATCGCTCTCATGATCGTGGCGCCGATCATCGCCCAGCTCATCTACCTGGCGATCTCACGTCGCCGCGAGTACCTGGCCGACGCCTCCTCGGCGCTCTACACGCGCTATCCCGAAGGGCTGGCCAGCGCCCTCGAGAAGATCTCGCACTCGACTGCAAAGCTCGCGACGGCGAACCGGGCAAGCGCGCCGATGTACATCGTCAACCCGCTCTCGGTGACCGAGCGCGGGCTCGCCGACCTGACCAGCACGCACCCGCCGACCTCGGAGCGCATCCGCATCCTGCGCTCGATGGGCGGGGGCGCTGGCCTGAAGAGCTACGACGAGGCGTTCCGGAAGATCACCGGGAGGGCGGTGGGCGTGGTCCCGTTCGGGTCGCTCGCGGCGGCTCAAGCGGCGCCGGCCAAGGCCGCCACGGCCCCGGACGCCACCAGCCGCCTGGAGCGCGTGCGGGCAGACCACGGACATGCTCTGGCGGCTCAACAATTACGCGTTCATCGCCTGCGCGTGCGGGACCACTCTCAAGGTGCCGCCGGCGTACGTGGGACGCGAAATCGCCTGCCCCCATTGCGGGAGGGTGCACCGGGTGGAGCCCACGGCGGCGTAATCGCACGGGGCGCGTGCCGGGCGTGCGCCGGCGTCAAGCCGCCGCGGCGCACGTCCGATGCGGGCGAACCCTATGCGCCGATCCGCGCTTGCCGAGCTGGTGATCCAGGTGGTAGAGCGCGCCCACGTGGTCACCGATCGCCTCGAGCTGCTTGACGATCGGGTCGAGGGTGGCCTCCTCCTCGACCTGCTCCTTGACGAACCATTGCAGGAAGTTGGCCGTCGCGTGGTCGTTCTCCGCCGCCGCCTTGTCCACGAGCGCGTTGATCTTCTTGGTGATGGAACGCTCGTGCTCAATCGCCGCCTGGAACGCCGCCGCGATCGAGGGCCAGGTGGCCTTCGGCTGGTCGATGGCGAGCAGCTTGACCGCCCCACCGCGCTCGTGCAGGTGGTCGAAGAACTTCATCGCGTGGGTCATCTCCTCCTGCGCCTGCACGCGCATCCACTTCGCCATGCCTCTGAAGTTGAGCTGCTCGAGGTAGGCCGACATCGCGAGGTACAGGTAGAACGAGTACGCCTCTTCCTTGAGGTGCTTGTTGAGCGACTGCTCCATTGCTTTGCTGATCATCCGGATCCTCCCTTCATTCATTCCCCGCTGGCCCGCCGCCGCTGGCGGAGACGCCGCGCTGCTTCACGGCGCGGCTTGATACAGCGACTCCCTATGGAGTCCGAGCCTAGCATCGCGGTGGACGACTGTCCACACGGTGGAAACAAACGCGGCGGGCGATTGTTCTATTCGCTGATGCGAATGGAAAACCCTTTCGAGGCTGCAACTGGCGGTGGCGTATGAGCTCCCGCAAACCGTCCACCCTGGGGGCCCTGAGGGCCGCGCACGTTCTCACCCGGCCCGTCAAGCAGGAGGTGCGGGAGAACCTCCTCGCCAGGGTTTCGGGCGGCGAGAAGCTCTTCCCCGGGGTGGTCGGGTACGAGCGTACGGTGGTTCCAGGGATCGTGAACGCCCTGCTGGCGCAGCACGACTTCATCCTCCTGGGGCTGCGCGGCCAGGCCAAAACGCGCATCCTGCGCGCCCTTATCTCACTGCTGGACGACGAGATCCCCATCATCGCGGGGAGCGAGCTCAACGACGACCCCTACCGGCCGACCTCCTCCCGTGCCCGCCGTGTCGTGGAGGAGGCAGGCGACGACACCCCCATCGAGTGGCTCCCTCGGGAGGCCCGCTACAACGAGAAGCTCGCCACGCCCGACGTGACCATCGCCGACCTCATCGGCGACGTCGACCCCATCAAGGCGGCCACGAAGCGGCTGACCTATGCCGACCCGGAGGTCATCCACTTCGGCATCGTCCCGCGCACCAACCGCGGCATCTTCGCCATCAACGAGCTCCCGGACCTCGCACCGCGCATCCAGGTCGGCCTCCTGAACATCCTGGAGGAGCGCGACATCCAGATCCGCGGTTTCCCGATCCGCATCCCCCTCGACATCCTGATGGTGTTCTCCGCCAACCCGGAGGACTACACGAGCCGCGGCAACATCATCACGCCGCTGAAGGACCGCATCTCCTCGCAGATCCTCACCCACTACCCGAAGGACGCGGAGACCGCGGTGACCATCACGCGCCAGGAGGCATGGCGCGACCGCAGCGGTCCGCGCGTGGAGGTCCCCGAGGAGGTCGAGCTTCTCATCGAGGAGATCGCGTTCGCCGCGCGTGAGAGCGAGCTCGTGGACCAGAGCTCTGGGGTGAGCGCGCGTGTGCCGATCGCAGCGCTCGAGCTGCTGGTCTCCAACCTGGAGCGGCGCGCGCTCGCCACCGGCGAGGACCCCGTCTACCCGAGGCTCGTGGACGTCCACATGCTGCTGCCGGCCATCACCGGCAAGGTGGAGATGGTCTACGAGGGCGAGCAGAAAGGGGCCGAGGTGGTGGCGCGGACCCTCATCGGGACCGCGGTGAAGAAGCGCTTCGCGGCGACGTTCCCGCCCGTCGGCCGCGAGGTTGGCTCGCCCGAGGACAAGGGTCCCTACGCGCCGATCGTCGCCTGGTTTGCCGCCGGCAACTCGGTGAGCCTCTCCGACGAGCAGCCGTTCGCGGCCTACGAGGCGGAGCTTGCCCGCGTGCCTGGCCTTGCGAAGCTGGTCGAGAAGCGCGGAAAAACGGCGCAAGAGCGCGCGTTCGCGGCGGAGGTGGTGCTGGACGGGCTGCACCAGCACCTCAAGCTCGCCCGCGAGGACTTGGACAGCACCGTGAGCTACAAGGAAATGCTCAAGTTCCAGCTCATGCGCCGGGTGGCCCGCGGTGAGGGCCACTCCGATGCCAACTGACAGGGGTCAGGGCACAGGGCGTAGGGGACAGGAACGGCGTCGCGCTCCGGTCCGCTCATCTCTGTGCCCTGTGCGCTGTGCCCTGTGCCCTGGGTCGGGCGGGTGGGGGCGATGAGGCACCGCTACCTCTACCTCGACCCCGAGCTGATCAAGGGCCTGCTGGCGAGCCTCGATCTGCTGCGGCTGTTCAACCAGCTGCTGCTCGCCGCCGGCGGGGACGCCGAGCAGGCCAAAGAGTGGCTGCGGGACCTGCAGGCACGCGGATACATCGACGAAGCCGTGGACCTCGAGGCGTTCTTCGCGCAGCTCGAGGAGCAGGGGTTGCTGGGCCGGGACAGCCAGGGGGCTCTGCAGCTCACCACCTCCGGTGTGCGCCAGCTGCGCCGGAGCGCCTTCGAGGAGATCTTCTCGAGCCTCAAGAAGGCCGGCCCCGGCTACCACCCGACCCCGGCCGCCGGCGAGGGGGCGGAGCGTCTGCCGGAGACACGGCCCTACGAATTTGGTGACGAGCTGCACGCGATCGACGGGATCCGCTCGACGCAGAACGCGCTCAAGCGCACGCACGGCAAGCTGGAGCTCGCCGAGGAGGACCTCGAGATCTCCGAGACCGAGCACCAGACCTCGTGCGCGACGGTGGTGGCGATCGACATCTCGCACTCGATGGTGCTCTACGGCGAGGACCGCATCACCCCGGCCAAGACCGTCGCGCTCGCCCTCACCGAGCTGATCACCTCCAAGTACCCGAAGGACTGGCTTGGTGTGATCGTGTTCGGCGACCGCGCTTCCCGTATCGAGCTCGCCGACATCCCGGGCATCCAGGCCGGCCCCTTCCACACCAACACCTGCGAGGCGCTCGAGGTGGCGCGCGGGATGCTGGCGAGCCGCGCACACCCGAACAAGCAGATCTTCCTGATCACCGACGGCAAGCCCTCGGCGATCACCGAGGGACACCGGATCTACAAGAACCCCATCGGCCTTGACATGAAGATCGTCAACCGCACCCTGGAGCAGGCCGACCAGTGCCGGCGCCAGAAGGTGGTGATCACGACGTTCATGATCGCCACCGACCCGATGCTGCAGGACTTCGTGGAGAAGCTTACCCGCATCAACCGCGGCCGGGCGTACTTCTCCAACCCCTACAACCTGGGGGAGTTCATCCTGGCCGACTACGTGAAGAACCGCCGCAAGCGCGTGCACTGAGGGACAGGGGACCGCGGTCCGGGTACAGGGGTCGGGGCGCGCCCTGTCTGCTCTTCTGATTGCCTCACAACCTTTCCGCTATCGTAGGCGTAGGAAGGAGCGGAATGGCAGACCCCGGCGCCACCCGGCGCGCGTCCAGGCGACATCCGGTCCGCACCGGCTACCTCGTGGTCCTCGGCGCGCTCGCCGTCGCCGCGCTCGTCGTGGGATTGACCGCGCGGCGCTCGGAAGCCGCCCAGCTCCTGCTGGTCTTCACCTGCCTGGCGGCGCTGCCGCTCGCGTTCTGGTCGGTGCGCTGGCTCTGGCGCAAGCTCACCTACCGGGTCGGGGTGAGGCTCTTCATCTCCTACCTCCTGATCGGTCTGACACCGGTCGCGCTCTTCGCCTGCCTGGCGTTGCTGGTCGGGTACCTCCTGGTCGGGCAGTACGGCACGGTAACCGTCCGCCACCGGTTGGCCCTCCAGAACGAGCGTTTCGCGAGCACGGCGGTCGACACCCTTCGCGAGCTGGTCAGCAACGGGCCCGAGGCCGCCGTCGCCCATCTGAGGTCATCGCCAGCAGGACAGGCGCTCGCCCCCGAGTGGGTGCTGGCCGACGGGGCGAGAGAGTGGCGCAGCGCCGGCGCCGGCGGTCTCGCGGTCCCGCGCTGGGCGAGAGAGGGTGGTTGGCAGGGGTTCGTGGTCGCCGGTGATGTGGCGTACGACGCGGTGATCAGGCGCCAGGGCGCCCGCCTAGTGGCGCTACTTCTCCCGATGAACCTCGCGAACGCAAGGGCGTTCGCGCAGGGCCAGTGGTTCGACGTGCGGTGGTTGTCGAGCACGCGGGGCGCCGGCGCTTCGAAGGGCGGCAATGTGCAAGTCTCCATCCACAAGGACACGCCGGCAGCCCCGACCACGCTGCGGGTCGCGGGGCATGTGTTGCCCGCGGATCAGGTGGAGCCGGACTGGATGACCCGCAAGGCGGAAGGTGCCACCCGATGGCAGAGGGTGCAGTTCCCCTGGGTGTGGTTTGCGGAGACCCCCCACCTATTGCAGGACGGGACCGTGGACACCGGGCGGCACCTCATCGTCCTGATCAAGGTCCGGGTGGCCGGGGCGATGGACGACTTCTTCGGCTCGCCGAAGACCCTCGGGTCCGAGGTCACGACGTTCTTCCGCGTGCTGGGCATCGTGTTCGGGTCCATTTACCTGGTGGCGGTGGGCTTTGCCGTGGTGATGATCCTGGCGATCACGCGCGCCACGGCCCGGCTCACGCGCGGAGCCCGCGCGGTGACCCGGGGCGACCTCAACCACCGCATCCCGGTGAAGAGGCCCGACCAGCTCGGCGACCTGGCGGTCTCATTCAACGCCATGACGGAGTCGGTCAAGACCATGCTGGTCCAGGTGGCCGAGAAGGAGCGCATGGCGCGCGAGATGGAGCTGGCACGCGAGATCCAGTCAAGCCTGCTGCCGCCCTCGGAGCTTGTGAGCGGGCCGCTCTCGGTGTGGGCGCACTTCCGGCCAGCCGCAGAGGTGGGCGGCGACTACTTCGACCTCTTTCCCCTCACGCCGGGGCATCTCTCGGTCGCCATCGGGGACGTGGCCGGTCACGGGCTCCCGACGGGTCTCCTGATGGCGATGGTCAAGTCGGCGGTGGCGACACTGGTCGAGGAGGGGTACCACGGGGGCGAGTTGCTGCTCAGGCTCAACCACCTGTTGCTCGGCCAGAGCCTCAAGCAGAAGATGGTCTCCTTCGCCCTCGCCGAGATCGACACCGAGCGGCGGGAGGTGAAAATCTCGAGCGCCGGCCACCAGCCGGGCGTGTTGCTCGCCGCCGACGGCGGGGTGGAGGAGGTACTGCTCTCCTCGTTGCCGCTCGGTCACCGCTGGCCCGACCCGCCGCCCACGAAGACCCTTCCGTTCGGCCCCGGCAGCCGCCTGGTGCTCTACTCCGACGGCCTCGTGGAGGGGCGCAACGCCGAGGGCGTCCCGTTTGGCCACGAGGGGCTGCGCGACACGCTCCTGGCAAACCGGGAGGTTCCGGCCCGGGCCCTGGTCGGAATCCTCCTCGCCGAGCTGGAGCGCCATCTGGCCGGCCAGCCCCTGGCCGACGACCTCACGGTCCTGGTCGTGGAGCACAGGGCGCCGACCGCTTAGCCTGGACTATTCACGAAGGTGTCTACTGCGAGCGCAGATCTGGCCGCCCTGGCGGGCGTACTCGGGGCTCGGAGGGTGCCGCCGTACTGCACGAGTACGGCTCCCCTCCTCGCCCCTACGTGCGCCCACCATGACGGCCACCTCCGCGCTCTCGCTACGACCCCTCATGAATAGCCCGGGCTACAGGAGCCCGAGGACCCCGAGGGCGAGCAGCCCGGCCGCGAGGGCGGCGGCGAGGTCGTCGGTCACGATCCCCCAACCGCCGGGGAGGCGCTCGAGCTTGCGGATCGGCCACGGCTTCGCGATGTCGAAGATGCGGAAGAGGACGAACGCCGCGACCAACTCGTGCAGGCCGGGAGGCCTCGACTGCCCGACGGCGATGACCGCGAGGGCGAGCCACTGCCCGACAACCTCGTCCAGCACCACCGGGCCCGGGTCGGCCTGGCCGCGCCGCGCGGCCTCCGCGCCGCACGCCCAGATCGAGAGGGGCAGAAGGACCACGAGGCCGCCGAGCGCGACGACCCACGGCGGCTGCGGGACGAGGCACGCCGTGCCCCAGTAGAGAAGCACGCCTGCGAGCGAGCCCACGGTGGTACCGGGGGCGGGGAGCAGGTCGCCCAGCCCGCCCACCGTGGCGAGGGCGCGTGCGAGCCCGCCTCTCACCGCGGCTCCCGGAGCAGGGCCAGCAACCTGCGCGGCAGACCGCCGAAATCCCCCGAGGACATGCACAGCACCACGTCCCCCTCGCAGAGCTGGGAGCGGACCACGGCCGCCAGGTCGGCATCCTCGGGAAGCGCCTCCGCCTGGACACCCCGCGAGCGCAAAGCCTCAACCAGCGAGTCACGGTCGAGGGCCTGCTCGGTGCGCAGGCGAGTCCGGTGGAAGACGGGCGCGACGAGTGCCACGTCGGCCCTGGCCAGGGCCTCGCGGTAGGCCGCTGCGAAGATCTGCCGCCCCGCGGTGAGGGAGCGGGGCTCGAACACCGCGACCAAGCGGCGCCCGGGAAAACGATGGCGGGCACCGTCCAGGGTGAGCCGCACGGCGGTAGGGTGGTGGGCGAAGTCATCCACCACCGCAACCCCCGCCGCCTCGCCCACCAGCTCGAGGCGGCGCCGCACCCCCGGGAAGGTGGCCGCAGCCGCGGCGACCGCTTCCGGACTCAGGCCGGCGAGCAGCGCGCACAGGGAAGCCGCGAGGAGGTTGTCGAGGTTGTGCCCCCCCACCAGGGGCACCTCCACCTCGAAGGTGCGGGCCTGCCAGCGCAGCGTTGCGTGGAGCCGTCCGTTCACGTGGCCCCACTCCGGGCAGGTGAGGTCGGCGCCCGCATCGAGGCCGTACCACACCGTGCGCGGGTGGCGGGCCGCCACGGTGCGGGCGCCGCCGTCTCCCAAGTTGGCCGCCACGTACCCGTCACCGCCCACCAGTGCCACTCCGGCACCAAACGCTGCCAGGATGGCATCCAGGTCGGGGTAGATGTCGCCGTGGTCGAACTCCACGTTGCCTACCAGGAAAATGTGCGGGTGGTAGTGGAGGAACTTGGGGCCGCGGTCGAAAAAGGCGGTGTTGTACTCGTCCCCCTCCACGACGGTCCAGCCGCCGCCCCCGAGCCGCCAGGGCCGGCCGCCGCGCGGCACACCGCCAATCAGCGCCGTGGGGTCGAGGCCTCCCGCCGTCAGGAGGTGGGCCAGCAGCGCGGTGGTTGTGGTCTTACCGTGGGTGCCGGCCACCACGGCGGTGCGGGCGGAGCGGCAGAAGCGCTCGCCGAAGGCCGCCGCCTGCGAGGTGTAGGGCAAGCCGCGCTCGAGCACCGCCTGCACCTCCACGTTGCTGCGAGGCAAGGCGTTGCCGATAATCACCTCGTCCAGGTCGGCCGGGATGCCGGCGGGGTCGAAGCCGAGCCGTACCGGCACACCCAGCTCGGCCAGCAGCTCGGAGGTCGGGGGGTAGAGCGCGGTATCCACCCCCGACACCCTCTCTCCGGCCTCGTGGAGCAACCCCGCGAGAGCCGCCGTCGCGGTGCCGCCGATGGGGAGGAGGTAGTAATGGCAAGCTTCCTGCATAGACTGTGGCGCGCTCGCGCGCGGCAGTGTACTCTATCACCTCCGGCGGAGCCGGACGTCGAGCAGCGAGAGGAGGTCCCAAACATGACGCGCAAGACACTCTGGTCGTTCGCGGTATTGATCGTCGCTACGGCGGCGTGGGCCCAGCAACCGGCCGCGCCGGCGCCCAAGCAGGCCCCAGCGCCGGCGGCACCGGCCACCCAGAAGGCCCCGGAGACACCCCAGCCGGTGATCGACATTGACGAGAAGATCAAGGACTTCGGCATGGTGCCCAAGGGCGAGAAGCTCAAGGCCACCTTCAAGGTGAAGAACACCGGCAAGGCCCCCCTGGAGATCCAGCAGGTCCGGCCCACCTGCGGGTGCACGGTGGCCAACTTCGACCACACGATTCCGCCCGGGGGCACCGGCAAGGTCGAGGCCGAGGTGGACACCGCCGGTTTCACCGGCCCGATCTCCAAGGCGGTGCTGGTGTTCTCCAACGACCCCGGCAACCCCCAGGTGAATCTCGTGATCAAGGCCGAGGTGCGGGCGTTCATCGAGGTGCTGCCTAGGCCGCTGATCATCTTCCGCAACGTCCTCCAGGGTGAGCCGGCGACCGAGAAGCTGACCTTGAGCTCGGCGGACGGCTCCGACTTCAAGGTCGAGAGCGCCGCCGCCAGCGGAGGGACCTACCAGATCGCCTACCGGGAGCTTGGTGAGAAGGAGCGCATCCCCGACCGAAAGGGCTCCCAGTGGGAACTGACCGTGACCGTACCGGCCAATGCGTCCGAGGGGATGCTCAACCAGAAGATCGTGGTGAAAACCTCCTCGCCCAAGGCGCCCGAGGTCACCATCAACGTGACCGGTGCGGTGCGGCCGGTCGTGCAGGTGATCCCGCCTGAGGTCAACTTCGGTGCGGTGGCCGGGGACGCCCTTGTGGGGCACAACGTCCTGATCATCAACAACCGCCAGGGGTCCGAGCTTCAGCTCACCGAGGTGAAGGTGGACAACCCCAACTTCACCACCGAGGTGATCCCGCTGCAGGCCGGGCAGCGCTACCAGGTGGCGGTGAGCATGAAGGCAGGTGCGCCAAAGGGGGCCCAGAAGGCCACGGTCAAGATCACGACCTCCGACCCGATGCGCAAGCTCATCGACGTTCCCGTGCAGGCGATCGTACAGTAAGCCGCGCGCGGTGGGATCCGAGCGGCCCGGGTTGCCCCGGGCCGCTTGCTTTTTTCCGGCCGGTCGGTAGAGTGTCGGCCAGAGTTGTCCAGGGTGGTGTCGAGGGAAGCCGGTGCAAATCCGGCGCGGCCCCCGCCACTGTGACCGGGGACGGACCGCTCAGACTGCCACTGGGCGCGCGGGTCGCGAGGCCTGACGCCTGGGAAGGCGAGCGGTTCCGGGTGATCCGGGAGCCAGGAGACCTGCCATCCCGCGAAGGAAACGGGAGGTTTCCATGGTCCGTCACTGCGTTTTTCTCCTTTTGGTCTTTCCGCTGGTCCTACCGCCGGCACACGCCCAGCAGCCCCCGGTCTTCAAGGACACCGTGGTCGTCACCGCCACCGGTGAGGAGCAGCCGGCCGACCAGGTGGCCGCGGCCTCGACGGTGATCCCCGCCGCTCTCCTGAAGGCCGAGGGCGTGACGGCGGTGGCGGATGCCCTGCGCTGGGTGCCCGGCGTGACGGTGCTCCGCTCGGGGCTGGACGCCGGTGTCACATCGACGTTCGTGCGCGGCACCTCCTCCACGCACACACTCGTCATGTTCGACGGGGTGCGGCTCAACTCTCCGTTCTTCGGAGGGTATGACTGGAGCCTCCCGCTCAGTGCCGGTCTCGACCGCGTTGAGGTGGTGCGCGGCCCCTACTCCGCCCTCTACGGGGGTGACGCCATCGGCGGTGTTGTGCAGCTCATGCCGGCGCACGCGGCCGGGAACCGGCTGCGGGTCCTCGTCGAGGGCGGCAGCAACGGGTGGCAGCGTGGAGAGCTGGAAGCCGGCCTCGCCGCCGGGTCGTGGGATGCGTATGTGAGCGCTGCCAGCCGGGCGGGGGAGGGCTCACTTCCCAACGACGCGTTCTCCTCACGCGCCGGCATGATCAACCTGGGCACGGCGCTGGGCTCCGACGGTCGCATCGGGTTCCTTTTCCAGCGCACCACAGGCCGCACCGAGATCCCATTTTCGGGTGCACAGATCACGCCGCACCGCTTCACCGCCGCGGAGCAGAACCTCGCCGCGGTGCCCCTGCACTGGAAAACCGGCATCGGCGGCGAGCTCGAGCTGACCGTCTCGCGGGTGGAGCGCAGCCTTCAGTTCCGCGACCCGGACGACCCCTCAGGCTTCGTGAGCTCCGACACCGCTGCGGACTCGAACGATGCGAACCTCACGTTCCGGCAGCGGTTGGGGGCGCACCACCTCGCGGTGGGTGGTGAGTGGCGGGAGGACACCGTGACCGACGCGTCGAGCTTCGGCACAACCCTGGACGACCGCCGGCTGCGCACCCGCTCGCTGTTCGCTCAGGACAACTGGGCTGCAGGCAGCGGAATCGGCGTGCTGGCGGGGCTGCGCTGGGACGAGGCCGACCCCTGGGGAAGCGAGCTCTCGCCCAGGCTCACGGTGAGCTGGGAGGGGCAGGCGGTCCGGACGTGGGTCTCCTTCGGGAAGGCGTTCCGCGCCCCCGGTCTCGGAGAGCTGTACTACCCGTTCTCCGGCAACCCCGAGCTTCGGCCCGAGCGCTCACGCTCCGCCGAGGTGGGCGTGTCGTTGCCGCTCGAGGGAGGGCACTCGGTCCTCCAGGTGGCGGCCTTCTCGAACCACGAGCGCAACCTCATCGACTTCGACCTGGCGAGCTTCCGCTTCGCCAACATCGCGGGGGCGCGCCAGGAGGGGGTGGAGTCCTCGTGGACGGCGATGCTCGGCAATCACGGCCACGTGCAGGCGGCGTTGACCTGGCTCGATGCACGCGACGGCGACGGGCAGCCTCTTCTGAGGCGCCCGACGTGGACGGGAGCACTGACCCTTGACGGGCCGTTGGCCGGGCCGTTCCAGGGCGCCGCCTCGCTCGTCTGGGTGGGGAGCCGTCCCGATGTGGATCCGGTGACGTTCGCGCGGGTGCGGGAAAGCGGCTTCGTCACTGCCAACGTGGCCGCCGGCGTGCGGGTGGCGGGAGCGCTCTCGGCGCACGTGCGGGTGGAAAACCTCGCCGACCGCAGCTACGAGGAGGTGCGCGGCTACCCGGCCCCGGGACGGCGGGTCATGATCGGGCTGGAGACGTTGCTACACTGAGCTCGCGGTCATCCCGAGAGGTTGCGATGCGCGTGCTCGCGGCTTTCGTTCTGCTGCTCTCCGCCGGTGTGACGCTGGCGCAGGAGCTGACGGTGGGCGAGGTCATAGCCGCACACCGCGCGGGCGTCCCGGAGGAGTGGATCCTCAGGCTCATCCGCGAGGCCCCCACGGTGGCGACGCTCACGCCCACCGACCTGGCCAGGCTGCGCGCGGCTGGTGTTTCGGAGGGCGTGATCCGGGCGATGGCGGCGCGCACCGCACCCACCCCGACCGCAGCACCCGTCCGGCCCGACGACCCACGGCTGGCGGACATGGTCCGACTGGTCGGCTCGGGGCTCTCCGGCGAGTCGATCGTCGAGCAGGTGCGCCGCTCCGGGCAGCGCTACACGCCGACCGTTAACGATCTAGTCTACCTCAAACAGAGCGGCGTCCCGGACGCCGTCATCATCGCGGTGTTGGAGAGCAACATGCCGCCCACGCCGGCGCCGACAGTCGCGCCCGCGCCTGCAGCCGCGCCGGTGCGGACAGCCACGGCGGCCGCGCAAACGACCTTTGGGCCGCTCGTGCGAATGGCCGGCGTGTTCAGGAAGACCAGCACCGGGAGCCTCGCCGTCGGGGGCGACCGCCTCGAGTGGCAGGACGCCCAGTCGCCGGCGCTGAGCTTCTCACTCCCGGTGAGTGGGATCAGGGCCGTCTGGCTTCGCAGCCAACCACGCGGCGGGCAGGGCACGGTCTCGGAGCTGTGCGTCCGCACGACGGCGGGGGACGACGTCGCCTACCGGGAGCTGGACTGGGCCGGCGGCGGCGAGGCGCAGGTCCTGCAGCTCTTTCATGCTCTCAACGAACGCTTCCCGCAGCTGATCCTCGTCGAGAAGCCGCGACGGTAGGCTTGCCCTGGCGGGCCGCCCGCACCCTGCCCGGCCGGGCAGCGAACGCTCTCAAAAACCGTTGACCGGTAAGGTCTCCTTTGCTAAGGTAAGCCCTCGCCGCCGGGGCCTTTACGTCGCCTCATCCGTTGGCGTCGGCGGGAGGTCTTGACGATGGCGCCGCCAAACTACTCTCTGCTGCTGATCATGGCCTGCTTCTGGCTGGTGTACCTGCTCGTGTACACCCAGCTCGTGAAGCCGCTGGGGCGCGTGCTGGACGAGAGGGAGGCGCGCATCAAGGGGGCGCGCGAAGGGTACGACCGCTCACAGCAGGCGCTGGCGGAGGCAGTCTCCCGGTGCGAGCGGGAGGTGGCGGGCGCGGCGTCCGAGGGGCAGCGGGAGCGGGCGTCGTTGCGCGCCTCCGGAGAGGCAGCGCGGAGGAGCAAGCTCGAGGCGGCTCGCGCCGAGGTGCAACAGCGCCTGATGCGACTTTCGGGCGAGCTCGACGAAGCCTCACAGGGTGCTCGCGCGACCCTGCGTGAGCGTAGCGCTTACCTGGCGCGCGAGCTTGCCAGCCAGCTCCTGGGACGGAGCGTGGCGTGAAGAGGCTCTTCGTCGCGGTGGTGATCTGCTGCACCGCGCTTCCCGCCTGGGCGGCGGAGGAAGCCGGCGAGCGGTTCCTCGGCCTGTCGCCTCTGTTCTGGAAGAGCGCCAACTTCATCCTCTTCTTCGGCCTGCTCTTCTACCTTCTGGTGCGCCCGCTGTCCAAGTTCTTCCACACCCGCCGGTCCCAGATCGACGCCCAGATGAAGGAGCTGGTCCACCAGCAGCAGGAGGCCGAGCGCCTGCGCTCGGAGATGGAGCATCGGCTCGCGGCGCTCTCGGGTGAGATTGTGGCGCTCAAGGATCGGATGCGATGCGAGGGCGAGCGCGAGCGCGAGGCGCTCGAGCGCCAGGGCGACGCAGAGGCGGCGCGCCTGGTGGCGCAGATCGACCAGGAAGCCGGACGTCGGGTCGAGGCGGCACGCCGCGAGCTGGCCGCCGACGCGGCGGAGGTGGCGGCGCAGCTCGCCCTCGAGCTGCTGCAACGCGAGCTGACGCCGGAGGACCGCGAGCGGATCTTCCGCACGACCCTGGAGCGCCTGAGCGCGCGCGGCGAGGAGGGTGTGCGGTGAGCCGGCGCGTGGCTCGTCCCTATGCAACGGCGCTCTTCCAGGTGACGCAGAAGGAGGGTGTCGCGGCCCTGCGTGAGATCGAGGAGCAGCTGGCCGGGGTCGCCGAGCTCTTCCGGCTCCTGCCCGAGCTCGTTCGGGTCTTCGAGGTGCCGTCCGTGTTGCCGGCCACCAAGCTCGGCCTTGTCAACACGATCGCAACGACGCTGGTGTTGAGGCGTGAGGCGCAGCGGATGTTGGTGGCTCTCGAGCACCACGTGCGGCTGCGCCACCTCGACGAGGTCGTGGCGTTCTTCCGCGAGCTGGTGGACCGCAAGGAGGGGGTCGTGCGCGGCCGCGTGGAGCTGCCGGTCCCGGCGAGCCAGGAGCAGGTCGTCGCCCTCGCGAAGGCTCTGGCGGAGCTCCTCGGCACGCGGGTGGAGCTGGACTTTAAGCTCCGCCAGGAGCTGCTGGCGGGTTTTGTGGTGCGCGTGGGCAGCCGCGTCTTCGACGGCTCGCTGCTCGCGCAGGTGCGGCGGTTCGCCTCATCGGCGGCGGGCGAGTAGGGGGAGGGGCATGCGCATCAAGGTGGACGAGATCACGGACATCCTGCGGCGCCAGATCCAGGGTCTGGACACATCCGTTGAGATGGCCGAGGTGGGTACGGTGGTTTCGGTCGGCGACGGCATCGCCCGTGTGTTCGGCCTCGACCGTGTCATGGCGGGCGAGATGGTGGCGTTCCCGCACGACGTCTTCGGCCTCGCCCTCAACCTAGAGGAGGACGGGGTGGGCTGCGTGCTGATGGGCGAGTCGCAGGCGATCCGCGAGGGGGACGAGGTCCGGCGCACCGGCCGCATCCTCCAGGTACCGGTGGGCCCCGCGATGGTGGGCCGGGTCGTGAACGCGCTCGGGCAGCCCATCGACGGGAAAGGCCCGATCACCGCGGCCGACACCTATCCCATCGAGCGCATCGCTCCCGGGGTGGTCCGCCGCCAGAAGGTGAAGGAGCCGGTGCAGACGGGCGTGAAGGCGATCGACTCGATGATCCCGATCGGCCGCGGCCAGCGCGAGTTGATCATCGGCGACCGGCAGACCGGCAAGACCGCGATCGTGACCGACGCGATCATCAACCAGAAGGGGAAGGGGACCGTCTGCATCTACGTGGCGATCGGCCAGAAGCGCTCAACCGTCGCGCAGGTGGTCAAGATCCTCGAGGACCACGGCGCGATGGACCACACGATCGTGGTGGCCGCCACCGCCTCCGACCCCGCTCCGCTGCTGTACCTGGCACCGTACGCAGGCTGCGCGATGGGCGAGTACTTCCTCTACAGCGGCGGCCATGCGGTCGTGTTCTACGACGACCTCTCCAAGCACGCCGCCGCCTACCGTGAGATCTCGCTGCTGCTGCGGCGGCCTCCGGGCCGCGAGGCCTACCCAGGCGACGTCTTCTACCTTCACTCGCGCCTGCTCGAGCGCGCCGCCAAGATGCGCGAGGATCTGGGTGGCGGGTCGCTCACCGCGATCCCCGTGATCGAGACCCAGGCGGGAGACGTCTCCGCCTACATTCCGACCAACGTGATTTCGATCACCGACGGCCAGATCTTCTTGGAGTCGGACCTCTTCTTCTCGGGCGTGCGCCCGGCGGTGAACGTGGGCATCTCGGTCTCGCGCGTTGGAGGCAACGCCCAGATCAAGGCGATGAAGAAGGTGGCGGGCACGCTGCGGATGGACCTCGCCCAGTACCGTGAGCTGGCGGCGTTCGCCCAGTTCGGCTCGGACCTCGACAAGGCCACGCAGCGGCAGTTATCGCGCGGCGAGCGGCTGGTGGAGATGCTCAAGCAGGGCCAGTACCAGCCGATGCCGGTGGAGCTGCAGATCGCCTCGGTGTTCGCGGGGACCCGCGGCTTCCTCGACAAGCTCAAGGTGGAGGCGGTGCTCCCGTTCGAGCGCTTCCTGCACGAGTACCTCAAGACGTACCACGGTGCGGTGCTCGAGGCCATCGTGACCACAGGCAACCTCGAAGGTGCCATGGAGCAGGAGCTGACGACGGGCTGCCAGGCGGCCCTCGACGGCTTCCTCAGGGAGAGCCCGGAGGCTGCGCTTGCCCAGTAAGCAGGACCTGAGGCGGCGCATCCGTTCGGTGCGCTCCACCGAGCAGATCACCAAGGCCATGAAGATGGTCGCTGCGGCCAAGCTGCGCCGCGCCCAGACCCGCATCCTCGAGGCGAGACCGTACGCCGCCGCCCTCGAGGCCGTGTTGCGCTCGCTCGCCGCGCGGGTGGGTGAGCACCGGCACAAGCTGCTGCAGGAACGCCCGGAGCACACCGTCACCCTCGTGGTGGTGACCTCCGACAAAGGGCTGTGCGGCGCCTTCAACGCCAACGTGCTGCGCGAGGCGACCTCCCTGTTGCAGAGCGGGCGCTGGGAGAAGGTGGAGCTGGTGCTGGTTGGCCGGCGGGGGATCGACTACTTCCGCCGCCACACCTGCCCCACGCTTGCGACCTACCCCGAGCTCATGCACACCATCACGCCGCAGGCGACCTTCAGGGTGGCGAGGGGGCTGGCGGAGCGCTTCGCGTCCGGGCAGACCGACGCGATCTACCTTCTCCACAACCATTTTCGCTCGATCATGAAGCAGGAGGTGGCCCTTGAGCGCCTGCTGCCCATCGAGCGGACCAGGATCGTGGCCGGCGAGCGTCCGGCCGCCTACATCTTCGAACCGAGCCCGCAGGCGTTGCTGGGGCAGATGCTGCCCCGCCATGTGGAATTCCAGATGTTGCGGGTGCTGCTCGACTCGCAGGCGGCGGAGCACGCCTCGCGCATGACGGCCATGGACGCGGCCTCCAAGAACGCCGGGGAGATGATCGACAGGCTCACCCTGACGTACAACCGGGCGCGCCAGGCCTCGATCACCAAAGAGCTCATCGAGATCGTATCCGGTGCCCAGGCGCTGGCCGAGAGGTAGGAGTCCGACATGACAGGTACCGCGCAAAAGACGGAAGGTCGCGTCGTCCAGGTCATCGGTCCTGCGGTGGACGTGGAATTTCCCGAGGGCCAGCTCCCCGCCATCTACAACGCCGTCGAGGTGCGTGACCGCAGCGAGAAGGGCGAGATGGACGTGGTTCTGGAGGTCGCGCAGCACCTGGGGGAGAACCGGGTGCGTTGCATCGCCATGGAGCCGACCGACGGCATGGTCCGTGGGATGAGGGCGATCGATACCGGCAGCGCGATCACGATGCCGGTGGGACGCGAAACCCTCGGCCGCGTGCTCTCGGTGATCGGGAGGCCGGTGGACGAGAAGGGCCCGTGCGAGACCAAGGAGCGCTGGCCAATCCACCGTGACTCCCCGTCGTTCGAGGAGCAGTCCACGCAGGTGGAGATGTTCGAGACGGGCATCAAGGTCGTGGACCTGCTGGAGCCCTACACCAAGGGCGGCAAGACGGGCCTGTTCGGCGGCGCCGGCGTGGGCAAGACCGTCATCATCATGGAGCTCATCAACAACGTGGCGCTGCAGCACGGCGGCTTCTCGGTCTTCTCCGGGGTCGGCGAGCGCACCCGTGAGGGCAACGACCTGTGGCTGGAGATGCAGGAGTCGGGCGTCATCGACCCCTCCGACTGGAAGAAGTCCAAGGCCGCGCTGATCTACGGGCAGATGACCGAGCCGCCCGGCGCGCGGTTGCGGGTGGCGCTCTCCGGCCTCACGGTCGCCGAGTACTTCCGCGACGTGGAAGAGCAGGACGTGCTGCTGTTCATCGACAACATCTTCCGCTTCACCCAGGCCGGCTCCGAGGTCTCCGCTCTGCTCGGCCGCATGCCCTCGGCGGTGGGCTACCAGCCCAACCTGGCCACCGAGATGGGCGAGCTGCAGGAGCGCATCACCTCCACCAAGCGCGGGTCGATCACCTCCGTGCAGGCGATCTACGTGCCCGCCGACGACCTCACCGACCCGGCGCCGGCGACGACCTTCGCGCACCTCGACGCCACCACCGTGCTCTCGCGCCAGATCGTGGACATGGGCATCTACCCGGCGGTGGATCCCCTGGCCTCGACCTCGCGCATCCTCGACCCGAAGATCGTCGGCGAGGAGCACTACAAGGTGGCCCGAGAGGTCCAGCGCATCCTGCAAAAGTACAAGGACCTCCAGGACATCATCGCGATCCTCGGGATCGATGAGCTCTCCGAGGACGACAAGCTGGTGGTTGCGCGGGCGCGCAAGATCCAGAAGTTCCTCTCGCAGCCGTTCCACGTGGCGGAGCAGTTCACCGGCCTGAAGGGGCGCTACGTGCAGATCGGCGAGACCATCCGGGGCTTCCGCATGATCGCGCAGGGCGAGCTCGACCACCTGCCTGAGCAGGCGTTTTACATGGTGGGCGGCATCGATGAGGTGAGCGAGAAGGCCGACAAGCTCAAGGCTGAGGGGGCGGCGTGAGTGGCCGCTTGCGGCTGAAGGTCGCCACGCCGTTGCGTGTGGTGGTGGACACCGAGGTCGACGAGGCGACGCTGCCCGGCGTGGTCGGCGCCCTCGGCATCCTCCCCGGCCACGCCCCGCTGCTGACGGCGCTCGGCATCGGGGAGCTCTCGTACCGCATCGCCACGAGGGACCACTACCTCGCGGTGCAGCGCGGCTTTGCAGAAGTTGCTGCCGATGTCGTGACGGTGCTTGCGGACGTGGCGGAGCTTCCCTCCGAGATCGATGTGGAGGCGGCGCGTGCGGAGAAGCAGGCCGCCGAGGCCGCGATGCGCAGCGCCGCCGGCAAGGAGTTCGAGCACCAGAGGGCCCACCTCGAGGCCGCGGTCACCCGCATTTCCGTTGCCGCCCGGCGGTAGAGGCGCATGAAACGAGTCCGGTCGGCCCTGGTGGCGGCGATCGCCCTTGCCGGTGCGGGGCTCACGGGGGCGCCACCGGCGGCGGCAGGCAGTGCCGAAAGGGCGGTCGCGTTCCTGGCGCAGGGTGTGGACACGGTCACGCTCGAGGGCCGGCTGCAGATCCCGGGCGGGAAGCCCGGCCCCGCGGTGGTGATCTGCCACCCGAACCCGATGGCCGGCGGGAACATGGATAACTTCATCGTCAAGGATTTGCAAGCGGCCTTCGCGAAGGCCGGCTTTGCCACGCTGCGGTTCAACTTCCGCGGGGTCGGCCGCTCCAGGGGTGCCTTCGATAGCGGATTCGGCGAGGTGAGCGACTGCCTGGGCGCCCTGGAGTTCCTGCGGCGGCAGCCCGGTGTCGACCCCGCGCGTGTGTCGGTGGTGGGCTACTCCTTCGGCGCGATGGTGGGCCTTCAGGCGTGCGTGCGCGATGGCAAGACCCCGGCCTGTGTGTGCCTAGGGTTTCCGGCGCGCGCCCAGGGTGACATCGCCCGCTGCGCCTTCTTCAAGGGAATTGTCTTCCCGACGCTGTTCGTGGCGGGGACCGAGGACGCCGTCTGCAAGCTTGGCGTTCTCGACGACATCGTGCGGGCGTACGGAGTCGGAAAACTGTGCCGGATCGAGCCCATCCAGGGTGCCGATCACCTCCTGAGCGGAGTGGGCCAGCGGGGCATCGCCGTGAAGCGCATCGTCAAGTTTGTGAGCGCCGCCCCGGCGCGCTAGCGGGCGCAGGCGCGCGTCGCGTTCCTCGCGGAAGCACCTCACATCCTGTAGCGGGTGACGATGGTCTGCGGCTGGTAGACGTTCTGGCCGGTGGCCACGCGATGGCTTTCCCTTGCGGCGTAGGCCCGTACGACCTGGGAGAGTGCGAGCTCCTTGAGGCTCATACGGCCGAAGGACTCCCGGTACTCGGCCGTCACCCGATCGACGAGTTCGAGTGCGTGCTCGTTGTGGGCATGGGCGCGTGCCGCCGCGAGGAAGGGGCGGAACTTGGCCGCGCGCCGTTTGATCGCCTCGCGCCGCGCCTGGATGAACGGGTCACGCGAGGAAGCGAGCGTTCGGTAGCCGCGGAGGTAGGTGTCGCACATGCGGATGAGGGAGGGACCGAGGGTGTCGTAGTCGTAACGGAACGATTCATTCAGAAGGTGCTCGGACTCCTCACATGTGAAGTTGGAATGGTGAAACCAGATCTTCCCCTGGCCATGCCACTCGTGGCGTGGCACGTCTTTCATGATACGACCGCTGGCCTCAAGCCCGCGGTAAACCGGTGCAACCGGGAACGGCCCGAGCTGCATGAACTGGATCAGGTCGGGCTCCAGGCCAACCGTGAAGCGGATGTCCTCCCAGATCGTCTCGTGGTCGTGTTGGTCCAGGAAGAGGATCGCAGAAGCAAGCACCGAGATCCCGTGATCGCGGAGGTCGCGGATGAGGGTCCTGAAGTCTACGCCTCGGTTCTTGTCGTAGATCTCGAACTTGGACTCGACCCCCAACCAGAGGCTGACCACGCCGAGCCGCACGAGGAAGTCGATCCCCACCTTCGCGATGTTCTGGGCCGAGCTGAAGATGTTGAAGCGGTACGCCTTCCTGTTCTTCTCCATGAGCTCAACCAGCTCCCGGGCGCGCTCCGGATACTGGAGGAAGTTCTCGTCCATCACGAAGAACTCGCGGACGTCGAGGGCGTTCTCAGTGGCCACGCATTGATCGAACACCTCTTTGCCCGTGGCGAGATAGGGGATGTACTGCCTCTCGAAGAAGTGGCTGGTCGAGCAGAAGCGGCATCCGGTGGCGCAGCCGAGGCCAGGGGTGAGGTGACCGCAGCGGTCGTGTACCGGGACCCCCAGGATCTTCCCGCCGAAGGAGGCGCGCATGATCGGATGGCTGATCGGGCGCGCAGGGTCGTCGTCCAGGAGCCTGCGCAGCCAGCGCACCCCTTCCCCGGTGCACAGGTAATCATGGGGGATCTCGGCCTTTGCCTCGGGGAGTTGCACGCCGTGTCCACCCAGCAGGATCTTCGCCTGCGGGGCGTGGTGGCGCACCAACTCGGCCATCCTCTTGGCCTTGAGGAAGTTGGCGACGATGAAGGAAATGCCCACGAGGTCATAGCCGCCGCCCAGCTCCTCGACGAAACGCGCCTCGCTGGGAAAGTCCAGGACCATGGTGGGCGGTGTCACGTTGGAAGCCAGGAAGTGGAGCCCGAAGCTCTCGTGGAAGAAGCGTATCGAGAAGACCCCCTGCTCGCGCGTGACCTGGTTGTGGAAGAGCTCCATCCGCAAGCTCGCGCGCCCATAGGCGTCGTCGACGCCGTACGGGCCGAAAACCGAGGTGAGGAGGATTTTCATAACGGCACTTACGCGGCTGAAGCCGGGGCAGCCGCCACCGACGGCACACACCCAACCGCTGACTCCCCCCGTTGCATAGCCACCCTGTGACCGGCCGAGAGTACCAGAATCCCCAACTCCGTCAACGACTGGCGTTCGCTCCGCGGGCGCGCTACCCTCGCGAGCGATGGCAGATCGAGTCGCGTCCGCGACCACGGTGCCGCTCGAGAGCTGGGCCCCGGTGCACCCGGCCGCGGCGGCTGTCTCGCGCGGTGAGATCGACCTGCCTCCGGCCGGACGCAGCGCTCTACCGCGGTCGGCGGCTCTCGCCGAGGCCCTGGCGCGCGCCAACCGTGCCTGGGGTAACCCGGTGGACGAGGAACTTTCCACCTGGCTCGGTGGTGGGGAGGTCGTCGTGACCGGGCAGCAGCCCGGCCTGCTGGGCGGTCCCTTGCTCACGCTCGTCAAGGCCGCCGCAGTGGCCGCCGAGGTGAGGCGCCAGCGGGCCGCAGGCCGGCGGGCGGTGGGTTTTCTCTGGCTGGCCACCGGGGACGATGATCTCCCCGAAATGGGCTGGGCCCGGGTGGCCGTCGGTGAGGAGCTCGCCGAGGTCCGGGAGAGCGGGTGGGAGCGGGGTGGCCAGCTGGGCGGCAGTGCACAGCTGAGCGACGCCTGTGCCTCGTTCCTCGAGGGCCTGCGGGCGCGCCTTCCGGGCGGCCACGCCCAGGAGGCGGCTGAGCTGGCGGCATCGTGCTATTCGGCCGGCGCCTCGCTGGGCGAGGCGACCGCCCGCTTCCTCGCACGGTTGCTCGCCGACACCGGTGTCGTGATGGTGGATGCCCTCGAGCCTGAGCTCGCCCGTGCCGGAGCTCCCGTGGTCACAAAGGCGCTCGCCGAGCTGCCGGGCTGCTGGGAAGCGCTCGACGCGAGCGCAGAGCGCTTCCGGGCACGGAGCTGGCCGCTGCCGCTGCGGATCTCCTCGCATAAGCTGCCGGTCTTCCGGCGGCACGGCGACCGGCGGGAGTCGGTTCCCAGCAGCCGCGGTGGGTGTCCGCCGGCGGTGCTGGACGAGGTGGCAGCACACCCCGAGCGCTTCCTGCCCAACGCCTGGTTGCGTCCGCTGGTTCAGGACGCCGCCCTCGGATCCACCGTCGTCTTCCTGGGCGGGGCCGAGCTCGCGTACCACGTGCAGAGCGCCGGGGTGCGGGCCGTGGCGGGGATCGGCCGCCCCGAGTGGCGGCTGCGTCCCCACGTCACGGTCGTCACCTCGGCGGAGCGCAGGCTCGCGGGCCAGCTCCGGGTCGGGCCGGAGCAGCTCCTGCGGTCGCAGCCGCCCTTTCACGCCCTCCCCGGCAGGGTCACGAGACGCCGCCTCGAGCGCCTACGCACAACCCTCGAGACGAAGGTCCAGGACGTGGCCGGGGCGGCGCGCGAGGAGCTGCCCGCCCTTGCCGGGGACGTGGATGCAACGTCCAAGAAGCTGGCCGCGACGCTGTCGTGGTTGGAGGGGCGCATGGTGGCTGCGGCCACCCGCGACGCCGAGGTGGAGGTCGGGCGCTGGCGCCGGCTGCGGGCGTTCCTCCGCCCGGATGGCAAGCCGCAGGAGCGGCACCTTTCGGTGCTGGCGCCGCTGCTGCGTCTGGGCATGGCGTGGCCCGGCCAACTCGCGGCCAGCCTGGACCCCACGCACGCCGGCATGCAGCTCCTGTACTGGGAGGAGGGCGGGCCGTGGTAGAGCGCTGCGATGTCCTGGCGGTCGGGGCCCACCCTGACGACGTCGAGCTCGGGTGTGGTGGAACGCTGGCGCGCCTCGCCGCGAGCGGGAGACGCGTGGGCATCCTGGATCTCACCGCCGGGGAGCTCGCCACCCGCGGGGATGCAGCGGTGCGAGCGCGTGAGGCGGAGGCTGCCGCCCACGCCCTCGGCGTGGCGTGGCGCATCTGTCTGGAGCTGCCAGACGGGGGTTTGAATGGTGACGACCCGTCCCAGGGCGCCGCAGTGGTGGGCACCCTGCGCGCGGCCCAGCCCCGTGCCCTGCTGCTTCCGCACCGGGAAGACCCCCACCCCGACCATGGCGCCGCGCTGGCTCTCCTGATGCGGGCGAGCTTCTTCGCGGGCCTGTCGCGCTGGGAGTCTCGGCTTGGGGGACCGCACCGGCCGCGCCTCCTGCTAGCGTACCCCGGCCCGCGGCAGGTGCTGCAGGCGGCCGTGGTCGTGGACGTGGGTGCCTGGTACGGCGCCAAACGGGAGGCGCTTGCGGCCCACGCTTCCC
The DNA here is from genome assembly GCA_963754345.1 of Thermoanaerobaculaceae bacterium. GTDB lineage: Bacteria > Acidobacteriota > Thermoanaerobaculia > Thermoanaerobaculales > Thermoanaerobaculaceae > RBG-13-68-16. The sequence goes on from CAVWFZ010000021.1 coordinate 466,098, forward strand.
AGTTCCAGCCGGCCGCCGGCGTGGCGACCCACCTGTCGAGCGGCTATTTCCTGGCCGCCGTGGAGGGGCGTGATCGGGCTTGTGGGAACATCGTCGGATATGAGATCGGCGAGGGTTTCGGCGCCCTTGGTGCACTCCCCGCCGACGAGCTCGCCTGGTTGCTCGGAGGCTCCCGGTGAGAGGGGTTGCTTCAAGCCTCAAGCCTCAGGCCGCAAGCCTGGGTGGGGGGTGGGAGGTGCCATGAAGATCGGCGTGACCTGCTATCCCACCGTGGGCGGTTCGGGGACGGTGGCCACGGAGCTGGGCCTCGCGATCGCACGGCGGGGACACGAGGTGCACTTCATCTGCTACGCCCTCCCATACCGGTTGGGGCGGGTTCCGCCCGGGGTCACCTTCCACGAGGTGACGGTGCCGACGTACCCGCTCTTCCAGTACCCGCCGTACGCGTTGGCGCTTGCCTCGCAGATGGCCGAGGCGGTACGCACCCACGAGCTCGAGCTCCTCCACGTGCACTATGCGATCCCCCACGCGATCTCCGCACACCTGGCGCGGGAGATCCTTGGTGGCGGGCCCAAGTTAGTGGTCACCCTGCACGGCACCGACATCACGGTGGTGGGGGCCGACCCCTCGTTCCTGCCCATCGTGCGGCTCGGGATCGAGCGCGCCGACGCGGTTACCGCGGTCTCACAGTCGCTTGCCGACGAGACCCACGAGCGGCTCGGGGTGACACGCGAGATCGAGGTCATCCCGAACTTCGTGGACCCCAACCGCTGTGACCGCGACTTTGCGGCCGCGCACCGCCGCCGCCTATCACCCGACGGCGCGCCGCTCTTGGTGCACGCCTCGAACTTCCGCCCCGTGAAGCGGATCATGGACGTCCTGGAGGTCTTCCGGCTGGTGCACGCGCGCATCCCCTGCCACCTCGCGATGGTGGGCGACGGCCCAGACCGTCCGGCCGCCGAGCGCTACGCCCGCGATGCCGGCCTCGCCCACCGGGTGGAGTTCCTCGGCAACGTGACGCCCATCGAGGGGGTGATCGGCGCGGGCGACGTCTTTCTGTTGCCCTCCTCGGAGGAGTCGTTCGGCCTGGCCGCTCTGGAGGCGATGGCCTGCGGGGTGCCGGTGGTGGTCTCCAACGCCGGCGGCCTGCCCGAGCTGGTCGCGGACGGGCAGGGCGGCTACACGTTTCCGGTGGGGGACACGGCGGCCATGGCGGAGCGCGTCGTGGCCTTGCTCTCCGACCCACGGGAGCTCGAGCGCCAGCGCGAGCTGGCGCGGGTGCGGGCCGCCGAGCACTTCGGCACCGCACGCGTGGTGGACCGCTACGAGGCACTCTACCGCCGCCTGCTTGCCCGTTGACGCCCGGGTTCCAGCGGAGGACGCAAGCGGTTGCAAAGCTTGCCGTGGTCAGCTAGGCTTTCGGCAATAGAAACGAGACTGTTCTCTGTTGGGGGGACAGAAGAAGGAGGAGACGATGGCAACTCCAGGCAGTGCGGTGCCCGCTCCGGCTCCGGCGCCGGGAAAGGCGGATCTTTCGAAACGGTTCATCGCAGCGCTCATCGACGGGCTGCTGGCGGGGGGTGTGAGCCTCATTCCGTTCATCGGAGGGATCGTCGGGGGTGTGTATATCCTCCTGCGCGATGGGCTCGAGCTCGACTTCATGGACCGACGCTCGATCGGCAAGAAGCTCCTCAAGGTGCGGCCGGTCCGCCTCGACGGGCAGCCCATGGATGTCGGCACCTCCGTGAAGCGCAACTTGCCGCTGGTGATCGGCGCCGTGGGGGCGATCTTCTGGGTGATTCCGATCCTGGGCTGGATCATCGCCATCCTGGCCGGCATCACGGGCCTGGTCGTGGCGATCATCGAGGTGGTGCTTGTGCTCACCGATGCCGAAGGTCGGCGCATGGGCGACAAGTTCGCAGGGACCAAGGTCATCGAGGTGAACGAGTAGCGGAGGGTTTTGCCCCCCGCCTGAAGCAGTCGAATCCGGCGCCACACGGGAAGGGGAGGCCGGCGACGGCCTCCCCTGGCTTTTCGGCCGGCGTCCCGACTACCGCAGCTTGGCCCCGACGAGTGGCCACGTCTTGGTGCCGCTGCACAGGTCCGCACCGGAGAGGGTGGTCGTGGCGGTGCCGCTCACCTGGCCGGTCACGCTGATGGTTCCGTTGACCTGCAAGCTGACCCCGACCCCCCCGACGTTTGGATTGCTCAGCACGAACGAGAAGCTCCCGTTCCCGTCGTAGAAGACCGGCTGGGGCAGCGGTCCCGAGAGGCGGAGCAGCTCGGCGGCGTCCCCGCATGTAGTGACGTCCTCGTCGGTGAACACGATTGTGGCGTCGATCGCCGTGATCGCGCCATTCGCGACCGTCAGGGTAATCGGTGTTTCGTAGACGGCCTTCTCCTGCTTGCAGACGTACGTGCCCGCGCGCCCCTCGCCCACCATCTCGATCGTGGTCGGATCCCCGGTGCGGTTGTCCAACCTCGAGGCGTTCACGATCGCGCGGCCGGTGCCGCCGGTGACGGTGACGCGGATGCGCTGGTTGGCACCGTAGGAGGACGCGATGGCGGTCACGACGTAGTTGATCTGGTCTACCTGGCGGCCCAGGAGGTCGAAGGGGATGCTGCCGAGGACCGTGCCGTCGGAGTCGATCCGCTGGATGGTGAGCTCCACCGGGTTGCCGGTGGTCTCGACGAAGGCGAGGTTGGAGCGCCAGTTGCCGGTGGTCTGGAAGCCATCCTGGTCGAGGCCGAAGACGTCGGTGGAGTCGCCGGGGCCGATGGCCAGGGAGGCGGGGACGCCGGAGAAGAACTGGCCGGCGGTGCCCTGCCCCTTGCCGGTGACGGTCACGTTGGCGTCGTAGCTGCGGCCGGAGACCGCGACCGGGATGGTCGACACGATGCGCAGGCCGCCGTAGGTGTTGTCGAGGTTGAACAAGCCGGGGGTCGGGCCCACGATGTCCTGCAGGTAGCGGGTCTCGCCGGCGTTGACGGTGATGCGCCGCACCGCGGGGTTGGGGTTGGCCTGCTTGCGCAGGAGCAGGGAGATGTCCACCGTGGCGGCCTGCGTGGTGGACGGGTTGAAGATCCACACGTCCGAACGCCACCACGCCTGGATGCCGTTGACCACGGCCCCCACGCCGTGCCCGACGGCCGGTACGTACAGGTCCGTCCCGGGTGTAGTCGCGAGCGCACTCGAGGCGACCAGGACGGCCAACAGCGCTGCGAGCAGATGCTTCATCGGTTTCCTCCCGGCACCGGTGGCGCACCGCCGGTACCAACGGCACAGAAGAGCCCGCCTGGGCGATGACCAGGCGGGCTGGTTGCGAGTCGTGGGGTCGGGCCGTGCACGGGGCGAGCCCGCCTCGCCGGACGTCCTAGTTGCCGGTCTGGGCGGCGCGCCACTGGCGCACGATGTTGAGAGCGTTGCACGACGCCCATGTGCCCGTGCCGCCCGAGGTGTCGGTCTTCAGCGTCCCGCTCCAGGTGCCGTCGGCCGCGCGGGCCCCGGCGAGCGTCCAGTTTGTGGTGAACAGTTTGCTGATGCCGTCGCTGTAGTCGATGCTCACCGAGGTCGTGAAGGTGCCGTCGGCGTTGATGGCGACGGTACCGCTCGACGGCGAGAAGTCCAGCGTGTAGCTGTCGCTGCCGCACGGGATCCCCGCCACCCCGGCGTAGGAGGTCAGGGCCCCGCCGCCGATCTGGAGCTGGAGCCCGCCGTCCACCCGCGAACCGGTGGAGGCATCCAGTACGAGCCCCTCGAAACGGCCCGCGGTGGGCACCATCACAGACTCGATCGTCGAGGGGTCGCCGGTGGTGTTGTCGAGTCTGGAGGCGTTGACGATGACGCGGCCGGTGCCGCCGGTGACGGCGACACGGACGCGCTGGTTGGTGCCGGTGGTGTTGACGATGGCGGTGAGGACGTAGTTGATCTGGCTGACCTGGTGGCCGTCGAGGTGATAGGTGTAGGGGGTGCTGTTGAGCACGGTGCCGTTGGAGTCCACGCGGTAGATGCTGAGGTCGACGGGGTTGCCGGTGGTCTCGACGAAGGCGAGGTTGGAGCGCCAGTTGCCGGTGGTCGTGGTGCCGTCCTGGTCGAGGCCGATGATGTCGGTGGAGTCGCCGGGGCCGATGGCGAGGCTGGCGGGGACACCGGAGAAGAACTGGCCGGCGGTGCCCTGGCCCTTGCCGGTGACGGTCACGTTGGCGTCGTAGCTGCGGCCGGAGACCACGACCGGGATCGTCGATGTGATGCGCAGGCCGCCGTAGGTGTTGTCGAGGTTGAACAAGCCGGGGGGCGGGCCGACGATGTCCTTGAGGTAGCGCGTCTCGCCGGGGGCGAGGGTGATGGTGCGGACATCAGGGTTGGGGTTGCCCTGGTTGCGCAGGAGCAGGAAGATGCTGACGGTGGCGCCCTGCGTGGAGGACGGGTTGAAGATCCACACGTCCGCGCGCCACCACGCCTGGATGCCGTTGACGGTTTGGCCGAGCCCGTGGCCGACCGCGGGCACGTACAGATCCGTCCCCGGAACAATCGCAAACGCACTTCCAGCCAGCAGCAGCAGGAAGGCTGTCACAAGTGTCTTTCGCATAGCGTCCCCCTGACGTTGCGTAGTCTAGCAGACGGGTAGCGGGCCCGACCGCCCTGCAACCCTGCCATTGTAGAAACGGGCGGCCTTGGGAAAAGTTGACCTGCGTCACATTCGCCAGCGTCGTCAATGGACATCGCGACTCAGTAGCTACAAATGCCGACCGTTCCGGAGGCAGTGGGCCGGTGGGGGGAAGGTCCGATTCGCCGCACAACGCGTGGACCGCCAGGAGCCTGGGGGTGTTGTGCACGGCGGTGGCAGAAGGCAAAGCGGAGGCCGATTCACTTGGCTGGAGCGCGGGGGGCTCGGGGGGGAAACCAGCGGCGGGGGAAAAGGTCGGGGGGCCGCTGGACCCCCCCGCAAAGGATAGACGGGAGGGCTTGGGGGTGAGTCGGGACGGGTGACTGGGTGGGGGGTCCCGAGGACCCCCCGTAAAGATGGTGCCGAAGGCCGGACTCGAACCGGCATGGCTTGCGCCACACGCCCCTCAAACGTGCGCGTCTACCAATTCCGCCACTTCGGCACGTGCCATTCGTTGTACTCCCTGCGGGTCACTTCGGCTGCGGTGCCGGTACCGTAGGTGCACCCTGGGCCGGCGCCTGACCGGCCGACTTTGCCGGGGTTGGCTGCGCCGGCGCCGAAACCGGGGCCTTGCCCTTGACGCCCGTGGTGACCGAGCGCCCGCGGCGCGCGGTCAGCACCGACAACCCGAGGCACAGTGCGACGAACAGTACGAACGAGCCGGTCGTGAGCCGGTGCATGAGCGTGGTGGTGCCGCGCGGGCCGAACGAGGCCTGGGAGCTGGCGCCCCCGAACGCCGCCGCCACGTCCGCCCCCTTTCCCTGCTGCAGTAGCACGACCATGATCAGGAAAAGGCAGACAACGATGAAAAGGACGACCAAGAGGGTGTACACGACGTTGGCTCCTCACGCCCCTCGGCGGTTGCCGGGAGCAGCGTGGATGATAGCGCAAAACCCTTCCACGTCAAGGCTTGCCCCTCCGACGAGGGCGCCGTCCACGTCCGGCTGGGCCAGCAGCTCGGCGGCGTTGTCGGCCTTGACGCTGCCGCCGTAGAGGATGTGCAGCTCGCGGGCGGCCGCCTCCCCGAGGAGCTCGCCCGCCCGGCGGCGGAGGGCGGCGTGGGCCTCCTGCGCCTGGGCTGGGGTGGCGTTTTTCCCTGTCCCGATCGCCCAGATCGGCTCGTAGGCCACCGCCAGTAACCTGGGCTCCAGGCCGGCAAGGGCCGCGCTCTGCCGCTCCAACACGGCGAGCGTCTCGCCCGCGTCCCTCTGCTCGAGGGTTTCCCCCAGGCAGAAGATGACCGCCAGCCCCGCCTGCTGCGCCGCCTTGGCGCGCGCTGCCGCGCTGGCGTCGGTCTCGCCGAAGTACTGGCGGCGCTCCGAGTGGCCGACGATCACCCAGCGCACGCCCAGCTCGGCGAGCATGGCGGGGGCGATCTCGCCCGTGAAAGCGCCCTTTGCCTCCCAATGGCAGTTCTGGGCGCCGATCGCCACCTCCGACCCGCTGGCGATCAGCAGCGCGGTGGGGAGCAGGGTGAACGGCGGACAGATGACCACCTCGGGCCCGTCAGGGCCGATGCGCTCGACGAGCTTCTCGAGGTAACTCTGCACCGATGCCGCGGTGCCGTGCATCTTCCAATTCGCAGAAATGAGACAACGTCTCACGTGGCTCCCTCCTCGAGCACCGCAACGCCGGGCAGGGTGTCCCCGGCCAGGAACTCGAGAGCGGCGCCGCCCCCGGTGGAGACGTGCGAGAGCTTCCCGGCCACCCCGGCCTGCTGCACGGCGGCCACACTCTCCCCGCCGCCCACGGCGGTGAACGCCTTGCTGTCCGCCAGCGCCTTCGCGATGGCGAGCGTGCCGGCGGCGAACGCCGGCTTCTCGAACACGCCTGCCGGTCCGTTCCAGAACACCGTTCGCGCCTGTGCCACGACCTGTGCGATGCGCTGCCTGGTAACCGGCCCGATGTCCAGGATCATCTCGCCAGCCGGTACCGCGCCGACCCCGACGATGCGGCCGGGGGCGTCCGAGGACGGGGCGACCACCACGTCGCTCGGCAGGATGACCGCAACACCCCGGCTCGCGGCCGCGGCGAGGATCTCCTTGGCGGTACCCACGAGATCCGCCTCCACGAGGGACTTCCCGACCTCGACCCCGTGCGCGAGCAGGAAGGTGTTGGCCATCCCGCCGACCAGCACGACCGTGTCGGCGCGCCGGGCGAGGGAGGTCAACGTCTCCAGCTTGCCCGAGATCTTGGCTCCGCCCACCACCGCCACGAACGGCCGCTCGGGGTTGTCGCGCACCCGGGTGAGCGCCGCGATCTCGCGCGCCATCAGTGGGCCGGCTGCCCGCTCGGTGAAGCGCGCGGCCACGCCCGCCGTCGAGGCGTGGGCGCGGTGGGCGGTCCCGAAGGCGTCGTTGACGTAGACGTCGGCGAGGGCGGCCAGCGTGCTGCAGAAGGCGGGGTCGTTCTTCTCCTCGCCGGCCTCGAAGCGCAGGTTCTCCAGCAACAGAACCTCGCCGGGCTTGGCCGCGGCGACCGCCTGCCTGGCGGCCTTGCCGGCGACGTCCGGCACGAAGCGCACTGGCCGGCCCGTGTGCTTCGCGAGGACCGGCGCCACCGGCGCGAGGGAGAGCGCCGGGTCGGGCTTGCCCTTGGCGCGGCCGAGGTGAGAGCAGGCGATCACGATCGCTCCGCGCTCGGCGAGAGCGCGGACCGTGGGTGCGGCCTCGCGCACCCGCGTGTCGTCCAGCACCTTGCCTTCCTTGAGCGGGACGTTCAGGTCCAGGCGCAGGAGCACCCGGCGCCCCCGGACGTTCAACGTGTCCATCGAGCGCAGCGCCATGGCCGCCTCCTCACCTGAGGTACAGCTTCGCCACGTCCACGCAGCGCGCCGCGTAGGCGTACTCGTTGTCGTACCAGGAGAAGATCTTGCCGGTTTTCTCGCCGATCACGATGGTGGAGAGCGCGTCCACGATGGACGACGCGGTGGTGCCGCGGAAGTCGATGGAGACCAGCGGATCCTCGCAGACCTCCAGGATCCCCTTCAAAGGGCCGGCGGCGGCGGCACGGAAAGCCCCGTTGAGGGCGTCCACCGTGACCGGCTTCTCGGCGGTGAAGGTGAAATCCACCAGCGAGACATCGGTGGTCGGCACGCGGACCGCCAGGCCGTCGAGCTTCCCCTTGAGCTGAGGGAAGACCTCGGCCATTGCCTTGGCGGCCCCCGTGGAGGTGGGGATCATGGACACGCCCGCGGCGCGCGCCCGGCGGAGGTCCTTGTGGGGCAGGTCAAGGATGCGCTGGTCGTTGGTGTAGGCGTGGATGGTGGTGAGCAGGCCGTGGGCGATCCCGAACTGCTCGAGCAGCACCTTCACCACCGGCGCCAGGCAGTTGGTGGTGCAGGAGCCGTTGGACACGATGCGATGCTTGGCGCGGTCGAGGGTCTTCTCGTTGACGCCGTAGACCACAGTGAGGTCCACACCCTTGGCCGGGGCGGTGATGACCACCCACTTCGCGCCCGCGTCCAGGTGGGCCTTGGCCTGCTCGCCCTTGGTGAACTTCCCGGTGCCCTCGAAGACGAGGTCGATGCCGAGCGCCTTCCACGGGAGCTTGGAGGGCTCCTTCTCGGCCAGGACCTTGACGGTCTTCCCGTTGACCGAGAAACCGTCGGCGGTGGCCGCGACCTTGGCGTCCATCCGGCCGTGGATCGAGTCGTACTTGAGGAGGTGCGCCAGCGTGGGGGCGTCGGTGATGTCGTTCACCGCCACAAACTCATACTCCTTGTTGGCAAACGCCTGTCTGAAGATCAAGCGGCCGATGCGGCCAAACCCGTTGATGGCGACGCGCAGAGGCATACGTCCTCCCTTCGGTCCACGGAGTATAGCGAGCAGCTCCATGAGCGGCAACGCCGTGAGGTACCATCCGGGGCGATGCGCGAGATACGCACGGTTGCGGCGGCGCTGCGCTGGCGCGACGGCCTCGAGCTCGTCGACCAGCGGCTCCTGCCGGGGCGCGTGCGCTGGTTCCCCGTGGCCGGCGCGGCAGAGGCGGTGCGCGCGATCCGCGCCCTGGCTGTGCGCGGGGCGCCCGCCATCGGCCTGGCCGCCGCGTACGCCCTGGCCGCCGAGGCCCGCCGTAACCCCGACCTCCCCCACCTGCGGCGCGCCGCGCGCCGCCTCGCGGCGGCGCGGCCCACCGCGGCCAACCTCGCGCAGGCGGTCGGGAAGGTCCTGCGCGCGGTCGAGGGCGCCGGTCCCGAGCAGCGGTTCGCCCGTGCGCTCGCGGACGCCGAGCGGCAGCACGCCGCAGACGCCGCCGCCTGCCTGGCCATGGGTGAGTACGGCGCGGCGCTCTTTCCGGGCGAAGCGATCGCGCTCCTGACACACTGCAACGCCGGCGCGTTGGCCACCGGCGGGATCGGGAGCGCGCTCGGGATCGTGCGGACTGTCCACGCCCAGGGGCGCCTCGCGAACCTCTGGGCGTGCGAGGCACGCCCGGTGCTCCAGGGCGCCCGGCTCACCGCGTGGGAAGCGATGCAGGACGGGATCCCGGTCACGCTGCTCGCCGACGCGGCTGCGGCCTGCTTGCTGGCGAGCGGCGCCGTGCACGGTGTGGTCGTGGGCGCCGACCGCATCGCCGCCGACGGTTCGGTCGCCAACAAGGTGGGGACGTACGCCCTGGCGGTCGTGGCAGCGCGGCACGGCGTCCGGTTCGTGGTGGCGGCGCCCACGACCACCTTCGATCTCGGCTGCCCGGACGGTGCCGCGATCCCGATCGAGCAGCGGGACGGGGAGGAGGTGCGGCGGGTCGGCCGCAGGCGCGTCGCCCCGGAGGGCGTGGCGGTCTACAACCCCGCGTTCGACATCACCCCCGCGGAGCTGGTGACGGCGATCGTGAGCGAGCGGGGCGTGGCGAGTCCGGTCAACGCGGCTACGGTCCGGGAGATCGCCGCATGAGGACGCTCGGCATCGAGACCTCGTGCGACGAGACCGCGGTGGCCGTCCTGGACTCCGACGGGAGCGTGCGTTTCAACCTCATTTCGTCGCAGGCGGCAGCCCACGCGCCCTACCTCGGGGTGGTGCCGGAGCTGGCAGCCCGCCACCACTTGGAGTCGCTGCCGCGCCTCCTGGCCGAGGCCGAACGCCGGGTGGGTCTGGCCGGCATCGAGCTGGTGGCGGTCACGCGGGGCCCCGGGCTGATCGGCTCCCTGCTGGTGGGCACCTGCTTCGCCTCGGCGTACGCATGGGCGCGCATGCTGCCGGTGGTCGGTGTGGACCACCTGGAAGGGCACCTGGTGTCGCCCTTCCTGCGCCTTGACGGTACCCCCGCCCGGCCGACCGCCGAGCCGGCGCTCACCCTGGTGATCTCGGGCGGGCACTCCTCGTACTTCCTGCTCGACGCGGGGAAGGCGCGGCCGCTCAACCGCACCCGCGACGATGCCGCGGGGGAGGTATTCGACAAGGTGGCCGCCGCGCTCGGCCTCGGCTACCCCGGGGGGCCCGTGGTGGACCGGCTCGCCGAGCAGGGGAACCCGTTGCGGTTCGCCTTCACCGCGCCGCGCATCAAGGACCCGGAAGGCGCGCTCGATTTCTCTTTCTCCGGCCTCAAGACGACCGTGATCCGCACCGCCCAGGAGGTGACTGCGCTGCCGTTGCCGGACCCCTCGCACCCGCCGCAGCCGGTGCTCGACCTGCTGGCCTCGTTCCGGCGCACCGTGGTGGACTGGCTGCTGGCGCCGCTGGACGAGCTGGTGGCGCGACACCAGCCCCGTGTGGTGGCGGCGTCGGGGGGCGTGGCGGGCAACCGCGAGCTGCGCGCGCGCCTCACGGCGTGGGGCGGGCGCACCGGGGTCGAGGTGCTCCTGCCGCCGGTGGCGCTGACCACCGACAACGCCGCCATGATCGCGCGCGCCGGCCAGCTACGTGCCGCCCGCGGCGAGCTGGACGACCCGCGCAACCTCAGGGCCTACCCGCGGGCCGCCTGGAAGACGGCGGCGGGCCCGGGGGGCAAGCCCGCCTTCCCAAAGCTGTAGCGATCCGTGGCGGTTCACCAGCGAACCCCGGGACCGTGATCCGAAGCCGAGCTTCGTGTACAATTTGCAGTTCTCGCGGCAGCGCGAGACCCCGGGGAGCCAGGTGGACCAGCAGCACATCCGCAACTTCTGCATCATCGCCCACATCGACCACGGCAAGTCGACGCTGGCCGACCGCCTGCTCGAGCTGACCGGGGCGCTCTCGGCGCGCGAGATGCAGGCGCAGGTCCTGGACTCGATGGACCTGGAGCGCGAGCGCGGGATCACCATCAAGGCCCACACCGTGACGCTTCACTACCGGGCGCGCGACACCCAGGAGTACGTCCTCAACCTCATCGATACCCCCGGGCACGTGGACTTCTCCTACGAGGTCTCACGCTCCCTGGCCGCCTGCGAGGGGGCGCTACTGGTGGTGGACGCCTCACAGGGCGTGGAGGCCCAGACCCTGGCCAACGCCTACCTCGCCTCGGAGCAGGGGCTGGAGCTCATCCCGGTGCTCAACAAGGTGGACCTCCCGGCCGCCGAGCCCGAGCGGGTGCGCGAGCAGATCGAGCACGTCGTCGGCTTGGACGCTAGGGAGAGCCTGGGGATCTCGGCCAAGACCGGCCTCAACGTCCCCGAGGTGCTCGAGGCGCTCGTGGAGCGCGTGCCCCCTCCGCACGGCGCCCCCGACGCTCCGCTGCGGGCACTCGTCTTCGACGCCTCCTACGACCCCTACAAGGGCGTGCGCTGCCTGGTCCGGGTGGTGGACGGCAGCCTCACCACCGGGCAGGCGATCCGCTTCATGGGCGTGGGGCGCGAGGCTACTGCGGAGGAACTGGGGATCTTCACACCGCGCGCCGAGCCGGTGGAGCGCCTGGGACCCGGGGAGGTCGGCTACCTCTTCGCGGGCCTCAAGGAGCTGCGCCTGGTGCGCGTCGGCGACACGGTCACCGCGAGCGCCCGGCCGGCGGCGGGGCTGCTGCCTGGCTTTGCCGAGGCCAAGCCGATGGTGTTCGCCGGGTTGTACCCTGCGGACTCCTCCGCGTTCGGGGAGCTGCGCGAGGCGCTCGACAAGCTCTCGCTCAACGACTCGGCGTTCACCTTCGCGCCCGACACCTCGCAGGCGCTCGGTTTCGGCTTTCGCTGCGGGTTCCTCGGCCTCTTGCACATGGAGATCGTGCAGGAACGCCTGGAGCGCGAGTTCAACCTCGAGCTGATCACGACCGCTCCGGGCGTCGCCTACCGGGTGCTGACGACGGGGGGCGAGGTGGTGGAGGTGGAAAACCCCTCGCAGCTCCCGGACCCGGGAGTCATCGAAGCGATCGAGGAGCCTCTCATCCACGCCACGATCCTCACCCCTGACAGCTACCTCGGTGGGATCCTCAAGCTCGTCCAGGAGCGGCGCGGCGAGCAGGTCAAGCTCGAGTACCTTGGGGGCGCCCGGGTACTGCTCGAGTACCGCCTGCCGCTCGCGGAAGTCGTTCTGGACTTTTATGATAAGTTGAAGTCCGTGTCGCGAGGCTACGCTTCCCTCGACTACCACTTCGCCGGCTACCGCGAAGGCGACCTGGTCAAGCTCGACCTCGTGGTGAACGGTGAGCCGATCGACGCGCTCGCGCTGATCGTCCACCGTTCGAGCGCGTACCTCAAGGCGCGTGCCCTGGCGAGCACACTTCGGGAGATGATCCCGCGCCAGCTCTTCGAGGTCGTGATCCAGGCCGCGATTCACAACCGCGTGATCGCTCGGGAGGTGGTCAGGCCGCTGCGCAAGAACGTGCTCGCGAAGTGCTACGGCGGCGACATCACGCGCAAGCGGAAGCTCCTCGAGCGGCAGAAGGAAGGGAAGAGGCGCCTCAAGCGGCTGGGCAAGGTGGAGATCCCGCAGGAGGCGTTCCTCGCGATTCTCAAGGTGGAGACATGAGCAGACACCACGTTTTTCGGGAGTACTACGAGGCCATCCTGGTGGCGGTGATCTTCACGCTGTTCGCTCGCACCTTCGTGGCGCAGGCGTTCAAGATCCCCACCGGCTCGATGGAGGACAACCTCCTCGTTGGCGACCACCTGTTCGTCAACAAGTTCATCTTCGCCCCGCACTGGAACACCCCCCTGCACCGGCTCCTCCCTTACCGCGACATCCGGCGCGGCGACGTCGTCGTGTTCAAATACCCGCAGGACCCCGAGCGGGACTTCATCAAGCGCGCGGTGGCTCTCGGCGGCGACACCCTCGAGGTCCAGGGCAAAGAGCTCATCGTCAACGGCAGCCGCGAGGTCAACCCGCTCGTCGTGCACAAGGACCCGCAGGTGTTCCCCGACTCGCCGGCGCTGCCGCCCTCGGTACGCAACCGCGACCACTTCGGGCCGTTCCGCGTGCCGAACGACTTCGTCTTCTGCATGGGCGACAACCGCGACAACTCCTACGACTCCCGTTTCTGGGGACCGGTGGCACGCAGCTACTTCAAGGGCCGCGCGGTGATTATCTACTGGTCGTACGAGGCCCAGCCCAACTCACAGGAGTGGCGGGGATGGTGGGACCGCCTGCAACAGCTGGCCTCGGTTGCGGTCCACTTCGTCACGCGCACACGGTGGGAGCGCTCGTTCGAGCTCGTGCATTAGCTGACCACTGCACGAGGGAGGAGACGGCCGCTCGGCGGACGGTCGCGGCATCCTCCGCGTCCGCGGCCTCCTTGGCGGGTGGTGGCCGGCCGGCGTCTCCAGACCTCGGGGTTCATGCCCTGGGCCGGTCCCGGGCTACAATGCTTGGGCAGGAACTACCGGGAGGTGCGGATGGCAAGGTGGCGCGAAAGGGGGGCCGGCAACCTCGGCTGTATCCTCGGTCTCGCGCTGGTGGCGGTGGTGATCGTGATCGGGGTAAACGTCGTCCCGGTCAGGATCGCGGTCGCCGAGCTGCAGGACTTCTGCGAGAAGGAGGCGGAGCGGGCGTCGATGCCGCGCAACACGGACGACAAGATGGCCCAGGCGGTCTTCCAGAAGGCGATGGAGGAGCGACTGCCCGTGCACAAGGAGAACATCAAGGTCTGGCGGGACACCGGCCAGGTGCACATCGAGGTGAGGTACCGGGTGGTGCTGGACCTGCTGGTGTACAAGTACGACTGGGACGTGGAGCACAAGGTCGAGAGGACGCTGTTCTAGCGCTTTGGGGCCCCGGCGGGCCCCTTGGTTTTCTCTGGTTCCAGAACGTGATGTTGGGCCGGTGAGGACGGCGAGGGGGTCTCGCATGATGCGTCAGCTGCTGGCGACGAAACCGTTGGCACTGCTACTGGAGGAGATGAAGGGTGAGAACCGCCTCCGCCGGATCCTCGGGCCCATCCAGCTCACGAGCCTGGGCGTCGGCGCGATCATCGGCACCGGAATCTTCGTGCTCACCGGGAAGGCGGCCCATGACAACGCGGGACCCGCGCTCATCCTATCGTTCGTGGTCTCCGGCATCGCCTGCGTGTTCGCCGCTCTGTGCTACGCCGAGTTCGCGTCGATGGTCCCGGTGGCCGGCTCCGCGTACACCTACGCGTACGCGACCATGGGCGAGCTGTTCGCGTGGATCATCGGGTGGGACCTCGTGCTCGAGTACACGGTGGTCTCGGCGACCGTGGCGCACGGGTGGTCCGCATACTTCCAGGACTTCATAGGCATCTTCGGGCACAAGATCCCCGCGACGCTTCACACCGCGCCGTTCGACTACGACCCGCACCTCGGGAGGATCGTCTCCACCGGAACGATCCTGGACCTACCCGCGATCGTGATCACCCTGATCCTCACGGCGATTCTGGTGAAGGGGATCCGCGAGAGCGCCTCGTTCAACGCGACGATGGTCGGGATCAAGCTCGTCATTGTCCTCTTCGTGATCGCCGTCGGCGCCTTCTACGTGAACCCCGCCAACTGGCACCCGTTCGCCCCGTTCGGCTACACGGGGATCAGCTTCTTCGGCAAGACGGTCATGGGGCAGACCGACGCCGGCGGGCAGCCCCTCGGCATGCTGGCGGGAGCCGCGATCATCTTCTTCGCCTACATCGGGTTCGACTCCGTCTCCACGCACGCCGAGGAGGCGCGCCATCCGCACAAGGACGTGCCGATAGGGATCGTCACTTCGCTGTTCGTGTGCACCATCCTGTACATCGTGGTTTCAGCCGTTCTCACCGGAATGGTCCGGTACGACCACATTGACATCAACGCCCCGGTTTCCGACGCCTTCAAGCAGGTCGGGCTGCCATGGGCGCAGTTCCTGGTCTCCCTCGGGGCGCTCACCGGCATCACCTCGGTGCTGCTGGTGATGATGCTGTCTCAGCCGCGCGTGCTGCTGGCCATCGCCCGCGACGGCCTGCTTCCCACCAGCTTCTTTGGCGCCGTCCACGAGAAGTTCCGGACGCCGTGGAAGTCCACAATCCTCACCGGCATCGTGGTGGCGACGCTGGGTGCTTTTCTGCCGCTGCGCATCCTGGCCGAGCTCACGAACATCGGCACCTTGCTCGCTTTCGTGATGGTGTGCATCTCGGTGCTCATCATGCGCTACACCAACCCGAAGGCGCACCGGCCTTTCCGCGCACCGTTCGGCAACGTGGTCCCCATCCTCGGCATTGCGTTTTGCCTGCTCTTGATGTTCTCGCTGCCGGCGCAGAACTGGCTGCGGCTGTTCGTCTGGTTGGCCGTCGGCTTCGTGATCTACTTCGGCTACGGGCGCTTCCACAGTGCGCTGGCGCTCAGGCATGCCGCGCTCCTGGCTGGCCCGGGCGCGGTTGCAGCTGAGACGGTGGCCGCAGTGGACGATCCGCCCGCCGGCCAGCGCAGGCCGTGACGGCGGGCGGCCTGATGCCTCCAAAGTTCGCCGCGCTTGCGGATCGTCTGCTCGCCCGCTAGCCTGCCCGGCATGATTGCCGGCCTGAAGGCACTCTTCCGGACGAAGACCCTCGAGCAGCTGCGTGCAAACGCGGAGGTTCCCGAGCACCGCCTGCGCCGGGACCTCGGGACATTCGACCTCACGATGTTCGGGATCGGCGCGATCATCGGCGCCGGGATCTTCTCGAGCATCGGCACGGCCGCTGCCGGGAACCTCGCGGACGGCCGCTGGCCGGCCGGCCCGGCGCTCGTGGTCAGCATCCTGCTCGTGGCCGTGGCCTGCGGCTTCACCGGCCTCGCCTACGGCGAGTTCGCCTCGATGATCCCCGTCGCCGGCTCCGCCTACACGTACGCCTACGCAACGCTCGGCGAGCTCTTCGCCTGGATCATTGGCTGGGACCTGCTGCTCGAATATGCGGTCAGCAACGTCGCGGTCGCGATCTCGTGGGGTGACTACGCGCGCAGCTTCCTGGCCAACGTGCTGCACATCCACATTCCGGGCTGGCTGGCGATGGACCCCCGCTCCGCCCTCCGCCTGGTTGACGGCGCCCCGGTGATGGGGATCGCGGAGAAGCTCCACGCCGTTGCGCAAGGGAAAACCGGGGCGCTCGACGGCGCCGCCAGCTTCGTCAACTGGAGCGTGCTCAAGGACGCGCCGACGGTCTTCGGCTTCCCGGTCACGGTGAACCTGCTGGCGGTCGTGATCACGGTCCTCGTCACCTGGGTCGTCTACATCGGCATCAGGGAGAGCTCGCGGGCCAACGCGATCATGGTCGTGGTGAAGGTCGGCATCCTGCTCGCGGTGGTGGTGCTGGGCCTGCGCTTCATCTCGGCCGACAACTGGGTGCCGTTCGCCCCGGCCGGGTGGCGCGGGATCCAGGCAGGAGCCGCCATCATCTTCTTCGCGTTCATCGGGTTCGATGCGGTGAGCACGACCGCGGAGGAGTGCCGTGACCCGGGGAAGAACCTGCCCCGCGGCATCCTGCTGTCGCTCGCCATCTGCACGGTGATCTACGTCGCCGTGGCCGTGGTGGTGACGGGCATGGCGCGCTACACCGACCTCGCCGGGAAAGCCGATCCGCTGGCGTACATCTTCGAGCAGCACGGCATGAGCGGCATCGCGGGGTTGATAAGTTTTGGCGCGGTGATTGCCACCACGGCCGCCCTCCTCGTCTACCAGGTCGGTCAGCCGCGCATCTTCATGAGCATGAGCCGGGACGGGCTCCTGGGACCGTGGTTCGCCAAGGTCCATCCCCGCCACAAGACGCCCGGCAACGCCACGATCCTGACCGGCGTGATCGTTGCGGTACCGGCGGCCCTCGGCAACATCGACGAGGTCGTGGAGCTCACGAACATCGGCACGCTCTTCGCGTTCGCGATCGTGTGCGCCGGCGTCATGGTGCTGCGGCTGCGGCGGCCCGAGGCGCAGCGGAGGTTCCGCATGCCGCTCGTCTGGGTGCTCGCTCCGGTTGCCATCCTCTCCTGTTTCTGGCTCGCGCTGGGTCTGCCCAACGTCACTTGGTGGCGCTTCGTGGTCTGGATGGCGATCGGCCTCTCGGTGTACTTCCTCTACGGGCAGCGCCGGTCGGCGCTTCGTCGGGCACGGGCGGGCGACGCGGGCTGATGCGGCGTGTGGCGTGGTGTTTCAGAACACCACGTAGGCGCCGTTGCGGATGATGCGCGTCTTCCCCTCGGGGCGCACCGCCGTGGCGTCGGCGATCTGGATCGGGTTGCCCTTGGCGTAGACCACGTCCTGGTGGAGGACGTTGTCGGGGTGGAGGAAATCGCCGGGGCCGATCTTCCCGCCGAGGTGGTTGGAGCGGCCGTAGGCCCAGTGAAAGCCGGCCTTCTCGTCCTCCAGCACGTTGCCGGTGACCTGCGCCCACTCGTTGCAGCCGAAGGCCACCTCGGCGATGTTCGTGCGTGCCGGGTCCTCCTCGAAGACGGCTCGGAGCCTGGTCGCCATCGGGCCGCCTCCCTCGACGTTGACGATGCGGTTGATCTCCACCTGCAAGAACACGAGCTCATCCTTGTCGCGCAGAGGGATCATCCCTCTTGTGTTGGAGGGCGTGCGTGGCCGCTCGCCCTCGTAGGGCACGATGAACGTCTCGCCCGAGGGGAGGTTGATCACCCGGTCGCCCTCCTTGAAGCGGGGCAGGATCCCGTCGTCTACGAACGGCTCGCGGAAGCGCAGGTCGAAGGTGCACTCGTTCCCGGTGGAAAAGGTCACCTCGAGCGCGGTTGCGCCGCGCAGGATCCTCTCGATGATCTGGCATCGGCGCGCGACCTCGCGGTAGTCGGCGGTCAGACCGGTCTGCTCCATGCGCTTCTCGATGCCGGGCATCGAGGCGGCGCGGAAGTCTTCCTTCGCGTCGCAGATCCCGTCGAGGGCGGCGGTGGCCGAGTACTGGGTGAGGAAGACCGCAAGCGTGCTGCCGAGCAGCGTCTCGGTCAACGGCACGTCCTGACCCCCCATCTGGCCCCGAGCGGGCAGTTCGGCGCCGTTGGCGCCGGTCGCTGGATACGTGAGCAGGGGGTTGGTCGTGAAGTTGCGACCGCGGCCGAGCGCCGCGAAGGCCCTGTGCCACTCGAGCGCCATCTGTCGGCGCTCCCGCCAGGCCGGGGTGTCGTCCTCGGGCGTGCGCGGCACGTCGCAGGCGACGATCGCGACCTCGCCTGCCTTGGGGTCGAACACGTCAGTGAGGAGCTTGATCAGGTCAAACGCCATCCACCCTCCGTGAGCGCCTAGCCTAGCATCCTGGGGCGTTTCGGGACAGACAGGGGACGCCGACGGGCGCGAGTTGCGGCAGCTCCCACGGCTGGCCAGGGTAGCGGACCGCCTCGAGGAAAAGTCCCGCGGCGGGTGCCGCCAGGAGTGGGGGCTGCGCCGTGCCGGCAAGCCAGCGTGACACATCGTCGGGCATCGCGTCGTGGCGGCCGATCGCGACGAGCACGCCCACCATGCGCCGCACCTGGTTCCAGAGGAAGTGGCTGGCCACCAGGCGTACCAGCACGAACTCGCTCGCCGCGCACGTCTCGCAGGCCTCCACCTCGACGAGCGTGCTCGCACCCTCCCCGCCGCGCTTGGCCAGCGCGCGGAAGTCGTGAAGCCCCACGAACGTTGCGGCGGCGCTGGCCATCGCCTCCACGTCCAGCTCGCCCTGCACCCACCAGGTCGTGCGCTTGCCGAAGGCTGAGCGGCGACGCGCGATCTGGTAGCGGTAGGCCCGGGCGAGCGCGTCGTGGCGAGCGTGAAAGCCTCGCGGCGCCGCGCGCACCTCCAGCACCGCAACGTCGGGGGGGAGGTGCTGTTCGAGATCCCGCCTCAGGCGGGCCGGGTCGAGAGGGGTTCGGCAGCGCAGGGAGGCTACCTGGCCGAGGGCGTGGACGCCGGTATCCGTGCGGCCGGCACCCTGCAGGTCCAGCTCCCGCTCACCGGTGAGCTCGCGCAGCGTCTGCAGCAGGACGCCCTGAACCGTACGCCCAGAGGACTGGACCTGCCAGCCGGCGAAGCGGGTGCCGTCGTACTCGATCAGCAGGCGGTAGGTCGGCATGGGGGAAGTCTAGGGGAAACTCGCGTGGCAGGAGTATCCGGAGAAGCGCAGAGCAAAAACAAGGTGGCGGCCCGTAGGGGAATCGAACCCCTGCTTCCGGCGTGAGAGGCCAGCGTCCTAACCACTAGACGAACGGGCCGACCGCGGGGGCGCAGCCTACCACGTAGGCAGAACTCGTGTAAACCCCTCATGCCACTGGGGCCCGAAACCGAGAGCGGCGGAGATTCGAGGCCGGCGACCGACTCGCATGTGCCTTGCATCGCCGCCGGAAGTCGCTATAATTCGCGCGGCGCAGGGCGCGCTGATAGCTCAATTGGATAGAGCATCTGACTACGGATCAGAAGGTTGGGGGTTCGAGTCCCTCTCGGCGCGCCAGTCCATCCCCTCTCTCAAGGCGTTTTCCAAACACCTGCACGGGCAAGACTTGGGGACCAGGTGTGTGCGCGTGCAACCGCGCAAGCAGGGTTCGCGGCGCTCCCGCCTCCTGTGACGCCGTGCTAAGATAAAAAAGGCTTATTGGGAGCGGGGGAGAGGAAGGATGGGGCTGAGGAGCGCTCCGGGGTGCCGGTCGAGCCCCCGGGGCCATAACCTTATGGGCTATCATCTGCTTCCGGGCACCACACTCCCCGCACGATGAGCGCAGGCCTCCGCATCCTGCTGGTCGACAGCGACCCCAACGATCGGGGACTTGCCGCGCTTGTGCTCCGGCGCGAGCTGCCGGGCGTCGACATCGAGGAGATCAGCGATCCGATGGTCCTCGCGGCGCGCCTGCCGCGCGGCGACTACGCCGCGGTGGTGACCGAGTACCGGCTTGCCTGGGGCGACGGCCTGCAGGTGCTGGAGTCGGTCAAGAGCGTCTGCCCGGACTGCCCGGTCGTGCTGTTTGCATCGGCGGGGAGCGAGTCGGTCGCGGCCGAGGGCCTGCGGAAAGGTCTTGCGGGATACCTCGCCAAGGGGAGCGTGGGCTACCTGAAGCTGCCAGCCACCGTCCGCCTGGCGGTCGAGCGCGCGAGGGAGCTGCAGACCTCGCGCGAGGCCTCTGCCTCCTACCACAGGCTCACCGAGGAGCTTGCCCTCGGCACGTTTGCCGCGTCCTCCGAGGGACGGCTGACACGGGTCAACCCTGCCATGGCCCGCATTCTCGGGGCCAAGAGCCCGGAAGCCCTGCTCGGGCAGAGCCTCGCCGACTTCCTCTCGGACGAGGCGGTGCAGGCGCAGGTGCTCGCCAGCATGGCCAGGGGCCGGGCCGTACGCGATCTCGAGGCAGGGCTGCGGCGCCCCGGTGGTGACCTCACCTGGGCGTGCCTCACGGTCTGGCCGGTGGTGGACCCGGGCACGGGTGGAATCGCCTACGAGGGCGCGATGGAGGACGTCTCCGGGCGCCGGCAGGCGGAGCGCGAGCTGGCGGAGCGCGCTGCGGCGCTGGGTCGCTCCAACGTCGAGCTGCAGCAGTTCGCGTACGTGATCTCGCACGATCTCCAGGAGCCGCTGCAACTCATCACCCGCTACGCCCGCCTGCTGGCGGAGCATGGCGGCACGATGAGCGACGAGGAGGCCAAGCGCCACCTGGCAAGCCTGATCCAGTGCACCGACCGCATGCAGGCCATGATCGACGACGTGCTCACCTACGCGCGTGTGGACACCCAGGCGAATCCGTTTGCACCCGTGGACTTCGCCGAGGCCGTCAAGAAGGCGCTCGCCAACCTAAACGCGACCGTCGAGGAGAACGGCGCCCAGGTGACCTGGGAGCGGCTGCCCGTGCTGGCCGCCGACGGGTCCCAGGTGGTGCAGCTCTTCCAGAACCTGATCGGAAACGCCATCAAGTTCCGCAGGGAGGCGCCCCTCATCCGGATTTTCGCAGTGGAAGACGGGGACCGTTGCACCTTTGCGGTGGCGGATAACGGCATCGGCATCGCGTCCGAGCAGCTTGACCGCATCTTCGGCATGTTCCAGCGGCTGCACACGACGGCCGAGTATCCGGGAACGGGCATTGGCCTTGCCATCTGCAAGAGGATCGTCGAGCGTCACGGCGGGCGGATCTGGGCCGTGTCGCAGCCCGGGCAGGGCTCCACGTTCTGCTTTACCATGCCGAGGAATCTGGGTCGGGCTTCCTGGGGGAGTGCCCAGGAGGCAAAGGAATGACGGGATGAACGGCGCGCCAAGGCCACTGAAGGTGCTCCTGATCGAGGACAGCCCAGAGGAGGCCGACCTCATCCGGGCGATGCTGTCCAAGTCTCGCCGGGACACCGTACACGTCGAGCACGTGGTCCGGCTCCAGGAGGGCCTGCAGCGCTTGCAGACCGGCACTTTCGACATCGTGCTGCTGGACTTCTCGCTGCCCGACAGCAGCGGGCTCGCCTCCTTCGAGAGGGCGCGCGAGGTCGCACCTGGTGTGCCGATCGTCATCCTCACCAACCTGGACGACGACGAGATGGCGCTGCGGGCGGTGCGGGAGGGTGCCCAGGACTACCTCGTGAAGCGGAAGGTCAACAACGAGCTGCTTCTGCGCTCCATCACGTATGCGATCGAGCGCAGGCACGCGGAGCGGGCCCTCTGGGAGAGCGAGGAGCGCTACGCCCTGGCCGTCGGCGGCGCCAATGATGGTATCTGGGACTGGAACCTCGCCGCCACCACCACCTTTTTCTCCCCACGCTGGAAGGCGATCCTCGGGTACCGGGACCACGAGATTGGCGACAGCATCGAGGAGTGGTTCTCCCGCGTTCATCCCGACGACAGCGCGGGTCTGAAGAAAGCCCTCGATGCCCACCTCGCGGGCCAGGAGCCCCACTTCGAGCACGAGCACCGCATGTCGTGCAAGGACAACTCCTCAATCTGGGTACTGACGCGGGGGGTGGTGGTGCGCAACGCGGAGGGCAAGCCCACCCGCATGGCGGGCTCCCTCACCGACATCTCTGCGCGCAAGAGGGCGGAGGAGCAGCTCCTCCACGACGCCCTCTACGACGCCCTCACACAGCTCCCGAACCGCGTTCTCTTCCTCGACCACCTCGGCCTGGCCATGGACCAGGCACGCCGGAGGAAGAACTCGATGCTTGCGGTGCTGTTCGTGGACCTGGACCGATTCAAGAACGTCAACGACAGCCTCGGGCACTCCGTCGGCGACGAGCTGCTCATTCAGTTGGCCCGCCGCCTGACGCACTTCCTGCGGCCGGGTGACACGGTGGCTCGCCTGGGCGGGGACGAGTTCGCAATCCTCCTCAACGACGTGCATGGAGCGAGTGACGCCACGCGCGTCGCCGAGCGTCTCCAGGAGCTGATCAGGGAGAAGATCGTTGTCGCCGGGCGGGAAGTCTTCACCAGCGCCAGTGTGGGAGTCGCCCTCAGTTCCCCGACCTACAAGCACCCCGAGGAGATCCTGCGCGACGCGGACACCGCGATGTACCGCGCGAAGGCCGCCGGACGCAGCTGCTACCAGGTATTCGACCAGGCCATGCACCGCAGCGCCGTGGCGCTCCTCAAGCTCGAGACGGAGCTGCGCCGGGCGGTGGAGCTCAAGCAGTTCCTCATGCACTATCAGCCCATCGTGTCGTTGGAGAACGGGCGCATCGTGGGCTTTGAGGGCCTGGTGCGGTGGAAGCACCCGGAGCGGGGAATCGTGAACCCGGATCAGTTCATAGCGGTGGCCGAGGAAACCGGCCTGATCGTGCCCCTCGGGTGGTGGGTGCTGCGCCAGTCGTGCCGGCACGCCAGGGAGTGGCAGCAGCTCTTCCCCTCGGATCCACCGCTGTACGTGAGCGTGAACATCTCCGGCAAGGTCGTCATGCAACCGGACATGTTCGACCGCGTGATGGGGATCCTCGAGGAGACCGGCCTGCCGCCCACGAGCCTGCGATTGGAAATCACCGAGAACGTGATCATGGACCACGGCGACATCGCGCTCGCGAAGCTCGCGCAGTTCCACACCCTCGGGGTGCAGTTCTCCGTGGACGACTTCGGCACGGGGTATTCGTCGCTCTCCTACCTGCAGCGGTTCTCGTACGACACACTCAAGATCGACCGCTCGTTCATTTCCGAGATGGAGAGCAAGGGCGACGCCTCCGCGATCGTGCAGACCATCGTCGCTCTCGCCAACATGCTCAAGATCAACGTGGTCGCGGAGGGCGTGGAGACCGCCCTGCAGTTCGAGCGCCTGCGGGAGATCGGCTGCAGCCACGCCCAGGGGTTCTGGTTCTCCAGGCCGGTGGACCGGGCTGCCACGCAGGCCCTGCTCCTGCACGCTCCGGTCTGGCAGAACGGCAAGATCGACGCGTAGCCGCTTGTTATAATCCCGGCGTCGGGGCCACGTGAGGTCGTAGTCGAAAGGAGCCTGGCATGCGCAAGCAATCCCTCACCGCCGCGGCGGCGGCCGCAGTCTGCTTGGTGCTCGCGTCGTGCAACAAGGAGATCAAGCCCGACAAGAAGGGCTGCTTCCTCGTTCAGAACGAGAAGCTCATCGAGCTTCCCGCCGTCACCCTGGAAACCGCGTTCACGGCTGAGGGGTTCGCCCTCAACTACTTCAACGGCGAACCGGGCGCGACGGTGCGGACGGGTGACTACATCATCCTCAACGGCGAATACAAGCCGTACGCCCTGAACGCATACAAGAACCGGAGCGGCTACTACGAGCAGGACTCGTCCAAGGGTTCGGCGTCGAACGCCATCACCGTCGGGCCGATGAAGGGCGAGAAGGAGATGTCCAAGGTGCGCTTCACCAGCTCGCTGCCGGTGGGGGTGTACCTGCTCGAGTGCCAGCAGGGGAAGGCTTCGGTAGGTTTTCCGTTCCGGATCGAGTGACCCTGTACCTTTCCGCATCGCCTTGACTCGCGAGCTATCGTGGTTGAGCTGACTCCTGTCTGGGTGTTCTCGGAGGCCGACCGCAGCGCAATGGCGGCGGCACTCGAAGAAGCGCACGCGGCGGCGGCGGCCGGCGAGGTGCCTGTGGGGGCCGTGGTGGTGTCGCCCGAGGGGTCGGAGCTGGCGCGTGCGCACAACCGGCGCGAGGGCGACCACGACCCGACGGCACACGCCGAGATCGTCGCTCTTCGCGCCGCGGCCCGCGTCCTCGGGAGCTGGCGCCTGGACGGCTGCACCCTCTACGTGACCCTGGAGCCGTGCGCGATGTGCGCCGCGGCGGCTGTGCTTGCCCGTCTCGCCTGTGTGACCTGGGGCGCACCCGACCCCAAGGCGGGGTTCGCCGGGTCTCTGGCCAACCTGCTGGACGACCCGAGGCTCAACCATCGGGTGGCGTGGCGCGGCGGGCTGCTCGCCGACCAGGGCAGGGAGCTGCTGGAGGGCTTCTTTGCAAAGTTGCGCAGCGGCGGGTAGACTCTCACCCCCGGCGCGGAGAGGTGCCGGAGTGGTCGAACGGGACGGTCTCGAAAACCGTTGACCCCCTTACGGGGGTCCGTGGGTTCGAATCCCACCCTCTCCGCCAAACGTCGCACGGGGGTGCCGTCGGTTTGCGCTGGTGGTAGCGACGACCAAGACCCGTGGAGAGAGTGGGTGAGAAGCCACGCGGGGTGGTCGGTGGTCGCATAAGGGTGGGGTGGGTTCGACCTCGCGGGAGTTGGGTAGGCGGTGAGCGAGACGCGGGCTGCAACGCGAGCGGCGGCGCTGCGAGGTGGCAGGGCGGGAGGTGTCGTGTACGCTGGGACCGGGCAGGGTGATGCTCCCGCAATCCCACCCTCTCCGCCATCGAGCGCAGTGAGGCGGGGCCGCCGGGAGAAACTGGCAAGGTGTGGTTGACCACGCGGAGAGGTGTCTGAGTGGCCGAAAGAGCACGCTTGGAAAGCGTGTGTACGGGTAACCGTACCGCGGGTTCGAATCCCGCCCTCTCCGCCATCGGTCGCAGTGGGATGCCGAGAGTCCGCACTGGTGCCTGCGTGTGTGACGCCCAGTGGAGAGGGCTGGTGAGAACCCGCGCAGGGTGGTGGGGTGGGTGCTTCGGGGTGGGGCGGGTTCGACCTCGCGGGGGTTGGGTGGGTGGTGAGCGAGACGCGGGCTGGGGTGCGTGCGACCGCGCAGCGAGGCGGCGGGGCGGAAAGTGTCATGTGCGCTGCGGCCGGGCAGACTGGTGCTCCCGCAATCCCGCCCTCTCCGCCATGTCCTTCGGCGATGGCGGCCAGCTCGACCATCGTGGGAAGCAAGGAGCTCGGGTCCCGCGCGACGGTGCCCCCCGAACCTCGTCAGGCCCGGAAGGGAGCAGCGATAAGGGGAACGCACCGGGCGCCGCGGTCCCCCCGAGCTCCTTGCTTCGCCACGCAGGTGTGAGACCGGGGCGCGGGGTCCGGGACCCGGGTTCCGAATGCGACGGCGGTTCCGGCCGCGCGGAGCCCCGGTATAGACCAGTTTTTTTGCTTCTCGGACCCCCGAGCCCTGACCCCGGAGCCCGCACGGGAGGGTGGGCGTGACGTCCTACCAGGTGTTGGCGCGCCGCTTTCGTCCGCAGCGGTTCGAAGACCTGGTGGGCCAGGATGTCGCCGTGCGCACCCTGCGCAACGCTCTCGAGCGCAAACAGATCGCCCACGCGTACCTGTTTTCCGGTCTGCGTGGAGTGGGCAAGACCACGGTGGCCCGTCTGCTGGCGAAGGCGCTGAACTGCGACAGGGGTCCCACCCCCAACCCGTGCGGTGAGTGCATCCCCTGCCAGGACATCGCCCTCGGGTCCTCGATGGACGTTCTGGAAATGGATGCCGCCTCCAACCGGGGCATCGACGATGTGCGCGACCTGCGGGAGGTCGCGCGTGTGCTGCCGGTGCGGGACCGCTACCGCGTCTTTATCGTGGACGAGGCGCACCAGCTCACCAAGGATGCCTTCGGTGCCCTGCTCAAGATACTTGAGGAGCCCCCGGCGCACGTGGTGTTCATCCTGGCCTCCACGGAGAAGGACAAGTTTCCCGCGACCATCCTCTCCCGCTGCCTGCAGGTGGACTTCCGCCCGATCCCCAGCGAGCTGGTGGTCGCCCGTCTGGCCGAGGTGGCGGAGAAGGAGGGATTCCAGCTGACCTCCGGCGCCGCGCAGCTGATCGCCCGTGCCACCGAGGGGAGCCTGCGGGACGCGCTCTCGCTGCTGGACCGCGTGCGCGCATTTGCCGAGGGTCCGGTGGACGAGAACGCCGTGGCCGACGTCATCGGGCTGCCGCCTTTCGAGACCGTGCTCGCGCTCTGGCAGGCGCTCGAGAGCGGGAACGTGGCGTCCGCCCTCGGCCTCGTGCGGGCCGAGGAGCAGGTTGGGCGCGAACCCGCAGCGCTCTACGAGCAGCTCCTCCAGCTCGTGCATACAGTGCTGCTCCTGGCCAACGATCCCAAGGCCCCGGCCCCGTTTCCCGAGGCCCACCGCGCAGCGCTGCAGGCGAGTGCCGCCAGGCTGGGCTCGCCGCTGCTCGTCCGGCTGCTCGCCCTCGCACTCGAAGGCAAGGACCTGGTTGCGAGTGCCGACAGGCCGGGCGTGGCCGTCGCCGTGGCGATCGGCCGCCTCACGCTCTGGCCGCGCCTGCAGCGGGTCGAAGCGCTGCTGGGGGGCGAGCCGGCAACACCCTTGCCGGCGAGGCCTGCAGAAGCAGGTGCGGCGGTTGTTCCGGTGCCGGCCACCTCTCCGACTGCCCGTCTCATGGCGGCGCTTGAGGGCATGGGGGCACATCTGCTCGCGGGGCGGGTGGGCTCGGTGCGGGAGGTGGTCGTCAGCGGTGATGCGCTGGTGCTGCGCGCGGCAGGGCTGCCGCCTGCCACCAGAAAGTCTTTGCGGGACGCCGTCGAGCAGCTCGCCGGCGCCGCGCGGCAGGCGGGCCTCCCGGGCAACGTGCGGGTGGAGGAGGACGGCCCTGCCACCGCCGATACCAATGACCCCGGCCTGCGACAGAAGGTGGAGACCGACCAGGGCGTGCGCAGGGTGCTCGAGGTGTTTGGGGGACGCGTCGAGAGCGTCGAGGAGAAGTCATGAACGTCGCAAAGCTGCTGCAACAGGCACAGCGCGCCCAGGAGCAGATGCAGAAGATGTTGGGTGAGCTGGAGGTCGAGGGCTCCGCGGGCGGGGGCCTGGTGTGCGTCCGTCTCAACGGCCTCAAGGAGCTCAAGGGCGTGACGATCGACACCAGGGCGCTGGCCAGCGAGGAACCGGGCCTGGTGGAGGACCTTGTGGTGGCGGCGTGGCAGGAAGCCGCGCGCCTGGTCGAGGAGCGGTCCCGTGAGGTGCTCGCCCGCCTCGGGCTGCCGGCCGGGGTTCCGGGCCTGTTCTGATGGAGCTGCGACCACCGGCGGTCCGCGAGCTGCTGGAGCAGCTCGAACAGCTCCCGGGGGTCGGTCCTCGCACCGCCACGCGCCTCGTGCAGTACCTCGTCCGCAACCCCGATGGGGCGCGCCTCCTGTCGCAGGCCCTCGCGCGGGCGGCCGACGCGGTGCGCCACTGCAGCGTCTGCTTCCTGCTTACCGAGGAGGACCCCTGCCTTCTGTGCCGCGATACGGGGCGCGACCGGGGCCTCATCTGCGTGGTCGAGGACCCGCTCAACGCATGGGCGGTCGAGGGCACCGGCGAGTTTCGGGGTGTGTTCCACGTCCTGGGCGGCACGCTGGATCCCCTGCACGGGATCGGCCCCGAGGAGCTCACGATTTCCGCGCTCCTCGCCAGGGTAAGAGAGGGTTCGGTGCGGGAGATCATCGTGGCGACCAACCCGACCGTCGAGGGGGAGGCCACCGCGCACTACCTGGCCCGTGCCTTGCGCGCCACGGGTCCCTCCGTGACGCGCATCGCTTTTGGCCTTCCGGCTGGTGGAGAGATCTCCTATGCAGATCAGGTGACGCTCACAAGGGCGCTTGCTGGTCGGCGGGGGATGGATTGACGCGTAATGTCGGCTATACTCACAGTTTGAGGGTCGGAGGCCGGCGGCGATGACGATGCTTGGGCCCAATCTGGTGATGTACGAGGACGAGTTCGACCGCATCAACGGCGTCCTCGCACGCCTGTGGACGGATTCCAACGCCAAGATCGTGTTCCTGGTGGACAAGAACGGCCAGCAAATCGCCGCGAAGGGCGACCTGGACAAGGTGGATGCCACATCGCTCGCCTCACTCACCGCGGGGAACGTGGCCGCCACCGACGGCCTCGCCCGCCTCATCGGGGAGAAAGAGTTCTCGATCCTGTTCCACGAAGGGGAACGGGATAACATCCACATCTCCATCGTGGGCCAGCGCCTCATCCTGGTCGTCATCTTCGATGAGCGCTCTTCGCTGGGGCTCGTACGTCTGCGAGTCCGCAAGGCGGCCGGGGACCTCGAAGAGGTGCTCAACCAGATGGCGACCAAGGCGGCCGAGCAGGGTCGGGCTCCCGCCTCACCGTTTGCCGAGATCACCGACGAAGACATCGACGCCCTGTTCACCGAATGAGCTTCATCAACTACGCCTCCCGCGAGATCAACTGCAAGATCGTCTACTACGGCCCCGGCCTGGGTGGCAAGACGACGAACCTGCAGTTCATTTACGAGCGCACCAACCCCCAGAACAAGGGACAGCTCATCTCTCTCGCAACCGAGACCGACCGCACCCTGTTCTTCGACTTTCTCCCGCTCGACCTGGGGAGCGTGCGGGGTTTCCGCACCCGCTTCCACCTCTACACCGTGCCCGGGCAGGTGTTCTACGACGCCTCGCGGCGGCTGATCCTGAAGGGTGTCGATGGGGTCATCTTCGTCGCGGACTCCCAGGAGGCGCGTATGGACGCCAACATGGAGTCCCTCGAAAACCTCAAGATCAACCTCAAGGAGAACGGCTTCGACCTCGCCGTGATCCCGTACGCCGCGCAGTTCAACAAGCGGGACCTCTCCTCCGCAGTCGCCTACGACATCATGTACCGCACGCTCAACATCAAGGGCGAGGCCACCTTCGAGGCGGTCGCACCCAAGGGCATCGGGGTGTTCGAAACCCTCAAGGCCGTGGCCAAGCAGGTCCTGCTCGAGCTCTCGAGAAAGTGATCCCGCCGCAGGCGGGATCATCCCGAGTGGCGCCTCCGGCGCCACGAGGGATCTCAGCGCAGAGCTCCACCGATCGGCGCCTGGTCGCCGGGACAATCCGCCACCGTGCGCGACGAATCATCAGGAGCGTAGCGAGACGCCCACGAAGACAACGTCGCGGTCGACGGCCTGACGCGGTGCAGTCACATCGTGTGGCGCGGGCGCCACGGCTCGGGGAGCGACGCCCGCGTGAGGTGGAGCTAGAATTGGGCACGCGTCTCGCTTGCAGTTCGGTTCCAGGTGGGATTGCGCCGGAACCCGGGTCCCTGTCCCCGGACCCCTGAACCGGGAGGGTGGAATGTGCGGCATCGTCGGTTACGTGGGTCCACGTGAGGGCGTGCCCGTGGTGCTCGAGGCGCTGCGCCACCTCGAGTACCGCGGCTACGACTCCGCGGGCGTTGCCGTGCACTGCGGCGATCGCCTGGCCGTGCTGCGCGCTCCTGGCAAGCTCATCAACCTGGCGGAGAAGGCGTACGCCGCGGGGCTGCACGGGCACCTGACGCTGGGCCACACGCGCTGGGCGACGCACGGCGCCCCGATCGAGCGCAACGCCCACCCGCACACCGACGGGCAGGGGCGCGTCGCCGTCGTCCACAACGGCATCATCGAGAACTTCCGCGAGCTGAGGGCCGAGCTTCAGGCGCAGGGCGCCCACTTCTCCTCCGACACGGACTCGGAGGTGATCGCCCACCTGCTTGCCCGGGGCGGCGGCGACCTGGTCGCGGCAGCGCTTGCGGTGCGCGGCAAGTTGCGCGGGCAGTACGCGGTGGCCGTGATCGCGCTTGCCGACCCCGAGACCATCGTCGCCTTCCGCAACGGCCCGCCGCTGGTCGTCGGGCTCGGGGAGGGCGAGAACGTGGTGGCCTCCGACCCCGCTGCCGTGATCGCCATGACCAGGCGGTGCGTGCACCTGGAGGACGGCGACGTGGCGGTGGTCCGGGCAGGCGAGGTCAGGGTCCTCGACAGCAAGGGGCGGCAGGTAGAGCGCGCGGTCGTGACCCTGGACTGGGAGCCCGGCGAGGTGGAGCGTGGCGGCTTCCGCCACTTCATGCTCAAGGAAATCAACGAGCAGCCCGGGGCGATCTCCGAGACGCTGCACGCGCTCTTCCCCGACACCTCCACGCCTTCACTCGCGCACCTCGGGCTCGATGCCGCAACTCTGCAGCGCTTCTCGAGCGTGCGCCTGGTGGCGTGCGGGACCTCGTGGCACGCCGGGCTGGTGGGGAAGTTCTACCTTGAGCGCCTGGCCAGGGTGCACTGCGAGGTGGACTACGGTTCGGAGTTCCGCTACCGCGAGCCGCTTCTGGGTAGTGACACCCTGGTGGTCGGCATCACGCAGTCGGGGGAGACCGCCGACACGATCGCCGCCATGCGCCTCGCCACCGAGGCCGGCGCGGGGCTGGCCGCAGTGTGCAACGTGCGGGGCGCCCTCGCCGAGCGGCTTGCCTCGTGGCGCCTGGCGACCCACGCGGGGCCGGAGATCGGTGTGGCATCCACCAAGGCGTTCACGACCCAGCTCGTGGCGCTGCTCGCCCTCGCCCTGGCGTGGCGCGATGCCAAGGGGCTTCCCGGCGACGAGACCGGCGCCCTGCTCGAGCGTGCCTGGGCGCTGCCGTACGACCTCGACGGCATGCTCGCGCGCGCCCCCGAGGTGGCGGCGATCGCGGCCGAGCTGGAGCATGCCTCAAACGCCCTCTACCTCGGGCGCGGCGTGCTCTACCCCCTCGCCCTGGAGGGTGCCCTCAAGCTCAAGGAGATCTCCTACCTGCACGCGGAGGGGTACCCGGCGGGCGAGATGAAGCACGGGCCGATCGCGCTTCTCGATGAGAGCTTTCCGGTCATCGCGCTGTGCCCCGCGGGGGAGCTCGCCGACAAGGTGCGCTCCAACATCGAGGAGGTGCGCGCCCGCAAGGCGCCCGTCTACGCCTTCGGAGATGCCTCGGACGCCCGCCTCGCCGAGCTCGCCCGCGCCGTGGTGCCGCTTCCCGAGCTGCCCTGGCCGCTACTTGCCATTGCGGCGGCGGTGCCGCTGCAGCTGCTGGCCTACGAGGTGGCGGTGCGCCGCGGCTGCGATGTCGACCAGCCGCGCAACCTCGCCAAGTCGGTCACGGTAGAGTAACTGGGCGCCGCCAATATCGGACCATCTGCGGCGTTGCGCTCGCCGGTTCGCGTCCTCACATAGCCTCCGGCTATGCTCCGGTGCGACCGGCTCGCGCGCCTTGCATCTGGCCCACTCTTGGCGGCGCGGGCTACACGCCGTTCGCTGTCGCTTTGCCTAGACGGTTCATTCGCAATAGCCCAGCGGTTCTCGGACCACGGCCAACGGTCGATACGGCGGCGCGACCTCCCGGCGAACGCGACGAACTGGTGAGCTGCGATCGGACAACAAGGTTGGGGCGGTTCCACTGTCGCGGGCAAGGCGATCAGGCCGCAAGGGAGCGTGAAGACCGGGGCGGGCCGGTGAGCGGCCCGCCCTCGTTGTTCCTTGCGCGTCTGTGGGAACGTTAGAATCCGCCGTCGAATACCCAGCGGTTGTACTCATTGTCGTTGCGGAGGGCCAGGTTCCCTTGCTTAATCTGACCGTCCAATCGCACTTGGTAGGGCACGTACACGCCAGGGTAGGTTCCGCTGCGGAAAGGTTCCCCGACGTGCACGACCTTCATCTCTGGGTGGTCAAGCAGATACCTACGCATCCCAGGACCCGGGCAGTACAGCTCCAGGAACTGTGAATCCTGGCGCGCGCCTGCCCGCAAGAGGCCCTCGGCCACTTCTCGGGGACCGACGTTCTCTACGCCTTCGCCTCCGGGAGACACGCCACCCCACCGCACGTCGCTCGGAAGCGCAGGCTTGAACACCTCGTCGTCGATGTGTGGCAGGTACTCGATCGCGCTCAACTCCGAGAAAAGCGTTCTCTCCCCTCGGTAAAGAACCCAGCGCCGCAGGCCGACCACCTTCTTCGTCGTGAGGTCCCATTCGATTTCGGTCTCGCGGTCGAAGTCCTCAAGAAATGGTGGGGGCACTGAACTTGTTTGAGCACCTTTCTGTCGGAAGACGAGCCTTCCGGTCCCATTCTGTTCATCGTTCACCAGGATCTCGACGCCATCCAGCGGAAGCTTCCGAATCTGCCGAACCCACGTAGCGGGCCACAACATCTCGAGGGTGTAGCCCCCTCCTTTGAAGCGATAGGCCTCGTTTCGCATTGGGTGGTAGGCGATCGTTTCGTGGCCATCGAAGCAGTAGATACGGTCGGGCTTTTCGAGCCGCATACGTCCGTGGTCGCCGAGCGCCGCTGGTGCCTGCACCCATGCCTCCACCTTCTTGAGCTCCCCGTCGAGGTTCACGTAAGAGAAGTCCTCACCCTCGCGTGTGCGCATGAGCAAAGCGACGTGCACCGCGTTCACGTTGGCAGTTGCGTTGGCCACCGGTGCGAGCGTGGCAGCCAGGGCGGTTGTGGCGTGTCCAGGCAGAAACGCGAGGGCGAGGCAGACGAGGACGATCAGCACGAAGGCGCCAGCAGCCACCGCCATACCGCGTGCTCGGGCAAGCGGGCGTCGTTGGAAACGCTCGGGGATTGCCGCATCAATGCGGGTAGCCAGATCCACTGTGGGGGTCGGCTCCGACACGTGCCTCAGTTGTTTGACGAGATCTTGGTGTTTCATTGTCTGCCTCCTTGTTTCGCAGCAGGTGTCGCAGCGTCTCGAGAGCCCGGTTCAGACGCGATTTGACGGTGCCGGACGCGACCCCTATCACCGCCGCGACCTCGCGTAGGCTCAGCTCATGGAAGTAATGTAGAGCGATGATTTCTTGGAGCGTCGGCTCGAGACGCGCGACGGCCTGACGCAGGCCGTGGTTGCGTTGCTCAAGGGCCAGCGTCTCGTCTACGGATTCAGCCGGGTCTTGCAGGTCCGGCAGAGCTATGGCGTCGGCCAGATCGCGGCCGCCTGCGGCGCACCCAGTGCATAGGTTCGTTGCGGGCGATCGTAAGAGGCAGGACCGAGGGAGGCTGCCTCCCGCAGGCCAGCGACGTTGGCCCAGGCTTTGGCGTAGGTCTCCTGCGTCAGGTCCTCGGCGAGATGCGTGTCCGCCCCCAGCCGACGCAGGTATCCGTAGACGCTGCGGTGGTGGCGATGAATCAGCTCGGAGCAGGCGTCGCGATCGCTTCTCTTGAGTCGCCACACCAGCAAGCGCTCGCCTGGTCTCACAACCGCCTCCTCTTACTTTGCTAGATGCTTCTGGAAGACAAGGTGTTCGTGCTTCGAAGCCGACCGCTAAACGGGGTTTCAACCAAACGTGGCCAGTGTACGGCTTGGCCGAACTCTCAGCGCAGCGGCTGGCATGAGGCCCGGAGGTGCCGAGCATTTCTGCGACCGCCGGTCGACGCATCTCAGGCTCAGAAGCCAAGTCCCCCACGTTCCACGCGCGGGGTACAATCACCCGTTCGTGGAGGGGCGTTGGACCGCGCACACAGCTGCTCGCCGAGCTCGATGACGACCAAACGCAGGCCGTGACGCACGGCGAGGGGCCGCTTCTGGTCGTCGCGGGGGCGGGCTCCGGCAAGACACGGGTGCTCACCTACCGGGTCGCCTGGCTGCTGGCGAAGGGCATGGCAAGCTCGCACGAGGTCCTGGCGGTGACCTTCACCAACAAGGCGGCGCGCGAAATGGCCGAGAGGGTCGAGACGTTGGTGGGCGGCAGGCTGTCGGGCGGTTTCGTGGGGACGTTCCACCGCTTTGCCCTGCAGCTCCTGCGCAACCACCCGCGCGAGGCCGGACTGCCGAGCCGCTTCGCGATCGCCGACGAGGACGAGCAGCGCGCGGTCTTCGAGAGGGTGCTCAAGAGGCTCGATGTCCCCACGACGCGGCTGTCGGTGCGAACGGCGCGCTCGCGCGTCTCGGCGGCCAAGAACGCCATGCTAAGGCCCGAGAACCTGGCCGCGCGGGCGCGCGGCGGCGAGGAGCGGCTGCTCGTCGAGGTGTACGAGGCGTACGAGTCGGAGCTGCGGGCGTCCGGGGCGGTGGACTTCGACGACATGCTGCTCGGCGCCGTCGGCCTGCTGGAGCGCGAGGACGCCCTGCGCAAGGGCCTCGCCGGCCGCTTCCGTTGGGTTCTGGTGGACGAGTACCAGGACACCAACCTGGCGCAGGCGCGCCTGGTCTGGCTGCTGGGTGGCACGCGGCCCAACCTGACCGCGGTCGGGGACGAGGACCAGTCCATCTACCGCTGGAGGGGTGCAGAAATCGAGAACATTCTAAACTTTGAGCACACCTATCCGGGGGCGCGGGTCGTGACGCTTGGGCGCAACTACCGTTCGACCGAACCGATCCTGCGCGCCGCGGCGGCGGTGATCGAGCACAATGCGCGCCGCCGGCCCAAGCGGCTGTCCTCCGAGGTCGGCGAGGGCGTGCCCGTCACCGTGTACCTGGCGGTGGACGAGGCCGACGAGGCGCGCTTCGTGGCGGACGAGATCGAGCGCCTGCGCGGCGCCGTGCAACCGGGCGGGGTGGCCGTGCTGTTCCGAGTCAACGCGCAGTCGCGCAGCTTCGAGACGGAGCTCGTGCGGCGGGCGATCCCGTACGCGGTGGTGGCGGGCACGCGGTTCTGGGAGCGCAAGGAGGTGCGCGACGCGCTCGCTTACCTGCGGCTGCTCGTCGCGCCCGACGACGTGCTGGCCTTCCGGCGTGCCATCCACGTGCCGGCCCGGGGCATCGGGCAGGTGGCGATGGACCACCTGGAGAGCGCCGCAGCCACCTGGGACGTATCTTTGCCCGAGGCGGCGCGCCGGCTGCCGGAGGAGCTGACGCCGCGGGCCCGCCTGGCGGTGGGAGAGTTCTTCACGCTCCTCGGCCAGCTGCGGACGCTTGCCGGCGGCGCATCCGCCGCCGAGGTGGTGCACCAGCTGCTGGAGCGCTCGGGCCTGGCGGCGCAGTACGCCTCGGAGGACGAGGAAGACCGGGCGCGCCGCGCCAACCTCGACCAGCTCGTCGCGGCCGCGGCGGAGGCGGGCGAGCGCGGCCTCGACTTGGCCGGCTTCCTGGACGAGGTGGCGCTGCTCACCGATGCCGACGTGCGCCGCGAAGGGGAGGCGGTGCAGCTGTCGACCCTGCACGCCGCCAAGGGCCTCGAGTTCGACGTCGTGTTCCTCGTGGGCATGGAGGACGGGCTGCTGCCGTTGCGCCGCGAGGGCAGCGGCGAGACCGACGAGGAGGAGGAGCGGCGCCTGGCCTACGTGGGGATGACGAGGGCGCGCCGCAGGCTCTTCCTGACCACGGCGCGGGTGCGGCGGGTCAACGGACAGCTGCTCTCCGGCCGCCCCTCGCCGTTCCTCCTGGAGGTCCCGCGGGAAGTCGTGGAGGAGCGCACCACGTTTGCGCGCCGGGATCCCTTCCGCACCCACCTTCCACGCCCGTCCAGGCCGGCCCCGCCGCCAAGGGCGGAAACGCGCATCGGCCGGCAGCAGCGCACCCCCCACCCCGACGGCTGGCGGCCCGGCCTGAAGGTACGTCACGCCACCTTCGGCTCGGGGGTGGTCCTGCAGGTGCACGGGACGGATGCGCAGACCCGCCTGGTGGTGTTCTTCGACCGCGCCGGCCGCAAGACGCTCATTCCCTCGCTGGCCAAGCTCGAGCGCGTCTGAGATCGGCAGCATTCGCTGGACGGGTGTCAACGCCGGCGGGCACGCCCCCGCCATCCTCGTCTTGCTCCTGAGACCAACTTGAAAATCCCGGCGGCGGGCTCGCATTGACCGCCGGGCGGCGCAGACGTAGATTGATATTGAGGCTCCAGCCTCCCGACCGCATGGGCTCGGGAGCGGGGCCTCGCAAGGGTCCGGCGGCATCGTGCCGACGGAGGAAAACCTCGGATGGTCGGGCCGCCATCCGGTTGATCGCCGGCGCCGCGGTCGGGCCGTGGAGCCGGGACCGTACCGGGAGCCGCGGATCCACCTCCGGCGGGTTCCCGGCGGCGATTGTCCGGAGGGTGACATGTTCGAACCCCTTGGCGATACGGAGAAGAAGACCACCGGCCGCACCATGAAGATCATCTGGATCGTGATCGCCGTCGCAGGCGTGGTCCTGGCGGTGATCTCCTTCGCCTAGCCCGGACCCAACGTCGGGGACTCCGGCCGGTCTTCAGGTTTCAGGCAGGCGACGCCGGAGACGCTCGCGGATGGAGCTCACCGCTGCCCGCCGCGTGGCGATCCACTCCTTGCGATGTGGATGGGCCTCGCTTCTGCCCCCTCGATCCCTTTGCCAAGGTCGACACAAATCGACCGCGACGCGGCCGTGGCGAGCACGAACCACTTAACCACGCTCGCGAAGAGGACCGGCTCCTCGGAGAACCTCGTCGTCATGCCCGAAATGTACCGCACGAATGGTCGTGCCAGGGAGTGTCAGGTTTGCTCGCGATGGCCGTCGCGCACCACGACACGCCCCGCCTTCACGACGTGGCGAACCAGGTTCACGCCGAAGTGGTAGACGAGATGCCTGGGTGAGGGCGCGGCGAGCACGACGATGTCGGCCTGCTTGCCGGGCTCCAGGCTGCCAATGCGATCGGCGCGGCCGAGAGCCGCGGCGGCGTTCAGCGTCGCGGCCACGAGCGCCTCCTCGGTCGAAAGGCCGGCGCCCAGGCAGGCGAGGGCGAGGACGGCCGGCATGGACTCGGTGTGTGAGGAGCCCGGGTTGCAGTCGGTGGCCAGGGCGAGCGGCACGCCAGCCGCGACGAGCTTGCGGACGGGCGCATAACGCTCGCGTAGGAAGAACGAAACGCCCGGCAGGACTACCCCGACGACGCCCCGTTTGGCGAGGGCCGCGATACCCTCGTCGGAGGCGTGCAGGAGATGCGAGGCCGAGGCAGCGCCGAGCTCGGCGGCCAGCCTGGCGCCGCCGAGGTCGGAAAGCTCGTCCGCGTGCAGATGGATGCGCCAGCCGTATCGATGCACGTCGGCGAGCAGGCGGCGGGTCTGGTGCGGAGAGAACACGCCGCGCTCGCAGAAAACATCGACGCCTTCGGCGAGCCCCTGCTGCGCGATGGCCGGGTGTATCTGGCCGACGACCAGCTCCACGTAACCGTCAGGGTCGCGCCGCCACTCGGGTGGGATCTCGTGGGCGGGCATGGCGGTGGCGGATATCTCGACCGGGTGGCGGCGCCTCGCCTCACGGAGCACGCGCAGCTGCTTGAGCTCCGCTTCGAGCTCCAGGCCGTAGCCTGACTTCGCCTCGGTGGTCGTGGTCCCGTTCAGCAGCTGGCGGTCGAGACGCTGGAGCGTGAGCGCGAGCAGCTCGTCGAAGGGCGCTTTGCGGGTGGCCGCGACGGTGGCCACGATCCCGCCGCCGGAGGCGGCGATCTGGCTGTAGCTCGCGCCCGCCAGGCGGCGATCGAACTCGTCCTCGCGATAGCCGGCGAAGGGCAGGTGGGTGTGGGGGTCCACGAAACCCGGGATGACCGTGGCGCCCGAAGCGTCCAAGATCGCCGCGGGTCGGCCGAAGCGCCGGTCATGCTCGCGACGTTCGCCCACAAAGACGATCTCACGCCCCTTGCAGCGGACCACCGCTTCGGGCTGCAGTTCGAGCGCGCCCTGGCGCGGCCCCGCCAGCGCGGTGGTGCCGTGCGGCGTGGCCACGACCGCGGCGCCCGTGATCAGGAGGCTCAAAGTGCTGAGCTCCGGACGGTGTTACGAGTGCTTCGGGAACGCTTCGTCCAGCTTGCGGCGGGACTGGCGAGGCTCACCGCTCGCCCTTGGCGTCGGAGTGACGGCGGCGCAGGAAGCTCACGGAGGGCGCCTCGCTCTCGCGCTGCTCGGCGGTCTCGTCATCGCGCACGGTGCCCTGGAGGAGCT
Source organism: Thermoanaerobaculaceae bacterium (assembly GCA_963754345.1). GTDB lineage: Bacteria > Acidobacteriota > Thermoanaerobaculia > Thermoanaerobaculales > Thermoanaerobaculaceae > RBG-13-68-16. The sequence continues at coordinate 503,948 of CAVWFZ010000021.1, forward strand.
CCACGATGCGCTTGAGGTCGGAACGGGCGGTGCGCCGCCGGCCGCGTAGGTGGCCGATCACGAGCTCGACGTTTTCCGCGCGGCGGGCGGCGTCGTCCACGACGCGGTCGGCCAGCGCCTCGGCCTCGGCGACGATACGCTGGGCCTCGGCCTCGGCCTGCGCGACGGTCGCCTCGGCGGTGCGCTGCGCCGCCACCATCACCTCGTTGAGGGCGTCGGCACGCTGCCGGTACTCCTCGACCTCCTGGGTGAGGCGTGCGACCTGCGTGCGCAGCTCTCCGCGGGAGCGCGCCTCCTCCTCCAGCTGCTCGGCGATCTGTCCGAGGAACTCACGGACGGCCTCGGGGTCGAGCCCGCGCATCTTGCGCGCGAACGTGGCGCGTTGGATCTCGAGTGGCGTGAGCCGGTTCATAGCGTAAGCCTCCCGCTAGGACAAGCTTAACCTACATCGCGACGCATGGTTGTGGCAAGGCTCACGCCGGGGTGCGGCGCTCTCCGAACAGCACGCGGCCGAGACGGATCCAGGTGGCCCCTTCCTCGACGGCAACCTCGAAGTCGTCACTCATGCCCATGGAGAGCGCGAGGGGTCCCACGTCGAAGCGGGCCACGAGATCCGCTGCCAGCCGGCGCAGGCCGGCGAAGTGCGGGCGCGAGCGCTCCGGATCCGCCTCGTACGGCGGCACCGTCATGAGGCCCTCGATCCGCAGGTGTCGGCACTCGGCCAGCAGGTGCTCGACCAGGGCCGGGGTGGACGCGGGCATCACGCCGCTCTTCTGGGGCTCACCGCCGATGTTGACCTCGATGAAAACCGGCAGCACGCGGTTGAGCGGGGCCAGCAGGCTCTCGAACCGGCTGCCGAGCTCAGGCCGATCCACGGTCTCGACGAGGTCGAAGAGTTCGAGCGCCTGCTTTGCCTTGTTGCGCTGCAGAGGGCCGACGAGGTGCCAGGGCACGGCGCCGGTCACGGAGAGGCGCTTGGCGGCCGCCTCCTGGACGCGGTTTTCGCCGATCGCATTGACACGCGCGGCGATCGCCTCCGTGACGGCCGCTGCGGGGTGCGTCTTGCTCACCGCCACGATTCGCACCTCGGTGACGTCTCGCCTGCAACGGGCGCAGGCAGCCGCAATTCGCTCCCGCACCAGCGTGAGGTTCTCCGCGACGCTCACGCCTTGTTTTCCCGGACCCCGGACCCCGGACCCCGGTCCCCGGTCTTCATAAACCCTCCGGCCGCGGCAGCGTCGAGGACCGGGTGTCGATAGCGCGGTTGGCGAGCGCGTCGGCCGCGCGGTTGTCCTCGCGCGGCACGTGCTGGATGGAGAAGCGGCGAAGCGCCGCCGCGAGCGTGCGCGCCCGCAGCCACAGCGGCTTGAGGTGGCGCGCCTTGACGCGGTAGCCGCCGTTCATCTGCTCGACGAGGAGCTGGGAGTCCGAGCGCACCGCCAGCTCCTCGAGCCCGAGCGCATGCGCCCGTTCCAAAACCGCCAGCAACGCGGCGTACTCGGCGATGTTGTTTGTCGCGGTGCCGAGGTAGAGGGCGTGCTCCTCGCGGTGCCCGCCGGCCTCCAGAACGAGGCCGCACCCGGCCTCGCCGGGGTTGCCTCGGGCGCCCCCGTCGATGGCGGCGCGGCCGGTGCGTGCCGGCTTCATGCCGGCTTCGAAAACTGCTCGGGGTCGTAGAGGAGGCGCCGGCAGTGGTCGCAGAACTGGAGATCCTCGTTGGTGCGCACCAGCTGCACGAGCGAGGGGCGCAGCTCCGCGTGACAGGCGGAGCACGCGGTCCCTTCGACAGGGACCACGGCGTTCGGCTTGCGCGAGGCCCACAGCTTCTTGAAACGGTTCATCGCTGCCTCGCCGAGCTGGTGCTGGACGATGCGCAGCTCGCGCTCGATGTCGGAGAGCTCCGCCTCGGCCGTCGTGCGGCGCTCGTCCCAGGCGGCCTCCGCCTTCTCCCGCAGCGCCTTTTCCTCGTCGCTCTCCTCACCGAGGGAAGAGACGTCGGCCTCGACGCCCTCGAGCTCCTGCCAGATCGCGAGCAGGCGGTCTTCCTTCCCTTTGAGCTGGCTCTCGACGTGGTCCAGCTCGCTGACCACCGCGGAGAGCTGCTTCATGTTGGTGACCTGGCTCTTCTGCTTGCGAAAGTGCTCGCGCTCCTCCCGCAGCACCTCGACGTCTTTCTGGAGCGTACCCTGCTCGGCCAACAGGGCCTCACGGCGCTTGCGTGCGGCGTCCAGCTTGTCGTGGCGCTCCGCGAACTGGGTTCGCAACGCGGTGAGCTCTTCCGGCGGGGTGTCGCGCTCCCGCTTCCGGACGGTCCGGCGGTCCAGCAGTCGCTGGAGCGCTATGTACCCGGCAAGCTGTTCCCGGACCTTCAACGCGCCTCCCGCATCGATGCACACCACGAACCCCAGCCTGGCTATCCGCGCCAGGCCGCGAGTCCCTCCCGTGCTTGGTGGGTCCACCAGGATTCGAACCTGGGACCAACCGGTTATGAGCCGGCAGCTCTGACCGCTGAGCTATGGACCCAGCGAGTGGGCATTGTAAGTTTCACGGACACAACTGGCAAGCGTTCAGGCGGGGCACAGGGTGCAGGGCACAGAGGACCGGGCTCAGGGCACAGGGCTCAGGAAAGCCACAACACTGCTCGGTTCGGGGGTGGGGGAACGGAGCGCGGAGCCCGGTGCCCGGACCCTGGCCGTTCAGCCGATCATGTCCAGGTAGGGCTTGAGGAGCTTGGCGCGGGTGGGGTGGCGCAGCTTGCGAAGGGCTTTTGATTCGATCTGACGGATGCGCTCGCGGGTCACGTTGAACGCCTTCCCCACCTCTTCGAGCGTGTGCTCGGTGCCGTCGCCGATCCCGAAGCGGCGGCGCAGCACCTCCGCCTCGCGCGGGGTGAGGGTCCGCAGCACACCCTCGGCCTGGGTCTTGAGGCTGGCCGCGATCACCGCGTCGATCGGGGACACCGCCGAGCGGTCCTCCACGAAGTCGCCAAGGTGGGAGTCCTCCTCCTCCCCGATAGGCGTTTCGAGGGAGATGGGCTCCTGGGCTATCTTCATGATCTTGCGGACCTTAGTCACCGGGATCTCCATCTTCACGGCGACTTCCTCGGCGGTGGGCTCGCGCCCCAGCTCCTGGACGAGCTGGCGCTGGGTGCGCGTCAGCTTGTTGATCGTCTCGATCATGTGCACCGGGATGCGGATGGTGCGGGCCTGGTCGGCGATCGCGCGCGTGATGGCCTGGCGGATCCACCAGGTCGCGTAGGTGGAGAACTTGTAGCCACGGCGGTACTCGAACTTGTCCACCGCCTTCATGAGGCCGATGTTCCCCTCCTGGATGAGGTCGAGGAACTGCAGGCCGCGGTTGGTGTACTTCTTCGCGATCGAGACCACCAGGCGGAGGTTGGCGACGATGAGCTCCTGCTTGGCGCCGTCGGTCTCGTGCTCGCCCTGCCGGACCTCGGCCACCACCCGCTTGAGCTCTTCGTAGGGCACGCCGAAGCGGTGCTCGAGGGAGCGCAGCTCGGCCCGGTAGCGCTTCATCCGGTCCTTATAGAACGCGCGGCGCTCGGCGTTGCGCTCGGTCTTGAGGCGCGCATCGTCCCTGCGGATCGTGTTGATGGGTATGGAGAACTGGCGCTCGACCTCGGTCAGGAACCGGACCAGGCGGTTGCGGGTGGTGGTGGTGAAGTCGGTGGAGCGCACCAGCACGGAGGTGTCCCCCGCGAGGGCGTCAATCCTCCGGAGGAGCTCGTCGGCCCGGCGGGTGCCCCGCTTGCAGCGGCGGAGCCTCTCCTTGAGCTGCTTGGACTGTTTGTCCAGCTCGAAGATGCGGTCGAAGAGCTTCATCGTCTCCGCCACCCTCAGCAGCCCGCGCTCGTCCAGGTCGCCGTTGAGGCCCGAGAGGATGTCCCGCATCATGCGGCGGTCGCGGCGCGCCATCTCGTTGGCCCGCAGGAAGAGCTCGCGCACGTGGGAGCTGGAGGCCAGCGCCGCGAAGACCTGCGCCTCCCCTGACTCGATACGCATCGCGATCGAGACCTCGCCGTCCCGGTCCAGCAGCTTGACGGTGCCCATCTCCCGCAGGTACATGCGGACCGGGTCGTTGGTCTTCTCGAGTAGCGCGGGGTCCACCAGGGTGGCGCCCGGGACCACCTCGGGGGTCTCGGGTCTCTCTCCAGGAGTTGCCTCTTCCTCGAGGGCGGCCAGCTTCTCGACGCTCTCGACGATCTCGATGTCGTTCTCGGTGAACCGCAGGTAGATCTCGTCGAGCTCCTCGGCAGTGGACGCAACCTCCTCGGGGAGGACCTCGAGGATCTCGTCCACGAGGACGTAGCCGCGCTCCCGCCCAAGGCCGAGCAGCCTTCCGAGCTCGACGTACTTCTCCTCGACGGTCAGCGCCAGGGCCTCACGGTCCCGCGGCGTCGTCGTGGCCAGCGCGACCCGCGCGGAACGGTCTCTCTTCCTTTGAGGGTTTTTCTCTCGCGCCGGTAAAGCCTGGAGACCCTTCAAAAGGCTCAGCATCTTGGCCGGCAGGCGTTCGTCCCGCGCCGGTGAGGCCAGTACGGCCTTCAGGAGGCGATCGGTGTTGACGCTGGCACGCTCGTTGCGTGGTGGTGCGGTCGGTATCTTCTTCAAGAGGCTCTCTTTCTTCGAGGGTGGGCGCACGTCCCGCCCGGTTGCGGCCGGAGTCTTCTTCACCGGGCTCACCGTCTTCTTCGGCGGGCGCCTGTCGCGCACCGCCTTGGCTGCCACTTTCTTCGAGGGCCGCTCCTTCTTCCCGGCCGTGCGCTTTGCCGGTCCTGCGCCGCCTGGCCTCCTCTTGAAGGCGTGGTCCTGCGTTCGAATCGGACGTTTTGCGGGCGCTTGCGCGGCCGGGCTCTTCTTGAGAGGGCGAGCCTTCTTCGCAGCCGAGCGGCTCTTTCGCGCCGGCGGCGCCGGCGGCTTCTTCTTCGAGAGGCTTCGTGTCTTGGTGGACGGACGTTTGTCCCGCGTTGGGGGGGCTGGCTTTCTCTTCAGAGGGCGATCCTTCTTCCCGCCTGAGCGCGTGTCTCTTGCTCGCGCACCGGGCTTAAGTCTCAGAGAACGCTCTTTTTCCTTATGAGAGCGTGCTTCTCGCGCTGGAGTTGCGCGAGCTTTTCTTTGTTTCCCTGTTGTTCGGCGCGCGCGATCTCGAGACTGAGATCCGCGAGCTTTGCTTTTAGGTGTTTGTCGCAAAGTTCCCTCAGTATGACGAGTCTGAGGCGTTCTTCGTCGGTTTGCGGCACCTCGTGGTCAAGAGCCGCCAGCACCCGCCGCACCTCACGATCGTCAATGTCGGACGTGATGCCGGAAATTTCAAGGGTCTCACCGCAATCCGCCATCTGCAACATCGTGTTGAGGATCCTGCGCGTAGCCGGGTGATCCACCGCCTCCACTGGCACCTCCCGCAGCAACTCAGCCCGCCTTTCCACCTGGACGTCCACGAGTAGCGAGCGCAGCAACGCCAGTTCGCCCGGAGAAGGCAACTCGGCCGTCTGGACCGTTCGTGCGACGACGCGGGCCGAGGCCGAACCTCCCAGCTGGTCCAGAGGGACGCCGGCACCCCGCGCGAGCGCCTCACGCATGGAAAAGCGCCGCACCGGGTCCGGGCAGACGTCAACAATCTCCAACGTATCCAAAAGCTTGCGCCTGCGCTCCTGGCGGGTCGGCCCGATTGTCTCAAGCAGGAAGTCGGTGCCCGTCAGCGCCCCGTCCACACGCTGGCGGAACGCGTCGGGGCCCTCCTGGCGCACCGCGTCGTCGGGGTCCTGGCCGTGGGGGAGCAGGAGAACGCGCACCTCGAGGGCCGCCATCAAGAGCGTGCGCAGGGCGGCAACCGCAGCCTGGCGCCCGGCGGCGTCGCCATCGAAGCACACGACCACCTGCGGTACCCGGCGGCCCAATTCCTTGGCGTGGTGTTCGGAGAGCGCGGTGCCCAGCGTGGCCACCGTCTCGGTGAACCCCGCGTGGTGCAGGGCCAGGCAGTCGAAATAGCCCTCCACGACGATGGCGCGGTTGGACTGGGCGAAGGCGTGGACGGCGCGGTCGAGCGCGAACAGCACATGGCTCTTGGAGAAAAGGCTGGTCTCGGGGGAGTTGAGGTACTTCGCCGGGTCGTCCCCTAAGGCCCGCCCGCCGAAGGCGATGACCCTGCCGCGCGTGTTGCGGATGGGGATCGTGACCCGGTCGCGGAAGCGGTCCCATACCCGGCCGCTGTCCCCCTCCACCACGAGGCCGGCGGCAACCAGCGTGCGCTCCGGGAAGCGCCGGCGCAACTCGTCGTAGAGCGCCCGCCACTCCCCCTTGGCATACCCGAGGCCGAACTCGGCGGCCTGCTCGAGGGAGACGCCGCGCCGCTCGAGGAACGCGCGCGGGCGGTCCTCACCCACGTGGCGCACGAATGCCGCCTGGGCGACTTCCATCACCTCGGTGAGCTGGTCCTGCTCGTCCTTGCGTCGGCGCGCCTCCGGGGTGGCGGGGGGCAGATGCACGCCGAAGCGCTCGGCCAGGCGCTCCACGGCCTCCGCGAAGGAGACCCTGTCCAGCTCCATCACGAAGTCGATGGTGTCGCCGCCGCGCTTGCAGCCAAAGCAGTAGTACGTGCCCTTCTCGCGGGAGACGTTGAAGGAGGGGGTCTTCTCGCCGTGGAACGGACACAGCCCGACGTAGTTGCGGCCCGTCTTGCGCAGGGTCAGGTGCTCGCCGATCACCGCCACGATATCGGTGGCTTCCCGCACCTGATCGAGCACCCGTCGGGAGAGGTCGTAGTCGCTCATTCCCTCCCTCCCGCCCCGGGGGCCGGGCACCGGGGACCGGGAACCGGGACGACAAAGGCAGATCCGGACTCCCGTATCACGCGGTGTGTGTGCCGGACCCCGGACCCCGGACCCCTCACCCCGATCTTTATCATTCCAGCTCCGCCTCGGTGACGCCGGTTCCGCCCCTGAACTGCGGCGGGTGGGAGAAGCGCGCAACCGCCGGGTGGTGGGCGAGCACATCGCGGACCATGCGGCGCAGCGTTCCGGTACCGTGCCCGTGCACCACCCGCACGCGGCTGATGCCGGAGAGAGCGGCACGTTCGAGGAAGCGCTCCAGCTCTTCCCGGGCCTCGTCCTGGGTGAGGCCGATCAGCTTGAGCTCGGCGGGCGGGGCCTCGCCGGTCACGATCTCCACCTCGCCCATCGCGCGGGCCGGCGCCGGAGCGAGCGGCTCGCAGCCGGAGGCATCCACCCACAGGCGCTTGTCCCCGACCAGCAGCTCGACGCGGTCACCGACCTTACGGGTGACCAGGCCCGACGCGCCGGCGCCGCGCACGCGCACCGTCGCCCCCACCGCCAGCGGTTGTGTGGGTGTGGATGCAGTGTCGTTCTCCTGCTCGAGGTCCAGGGCGGCACTGCGCACGGTCGCCAGGCGGCGCTTGCCGGGGAACTCGCCGCGCGCCCGCGCCTGTTCGAGCTCGGCCAGCGCCTCCGCGAGGCGCTCCCTGGCTCGCGTGCGCAACGCCTCGCGCTCCTCGGCCAGGCGCTGGCGCACCTTCTCATGCTCCGACGCCAGCCGTTGTCGTTCCTCCTCGGCCAGCTTGCGTGATTCCTCGGCCTCGCGCTCGGCTCCGGCCAGCGCTTCCCGCTCCTGCTGGAAGCGCTCGCGCTCCTGCTGGAGCGCCGCGAGGTAGCCGTCGATCGCCAGGAACGCCTGCGACAGCATCTCCCGGGCGCGCGCGAGCACGGGTGGAGGAACCCCGCACGAGCTCGCGATCGCGAGGCCGCGGGAGCGGCCTGGCACCCCGAGGTGGAGCTTGAAGGTGGGACGACCGCTGTTCTCGTCGAAGCCCATGGCCGCGTTGATCGCCCCTTGCACGCTCTCCAGGTGGGCCGCAACCGTGATGAGGTGGGCGGTCGCCATGGTCCAGCAGCGACGGCGCGCGAGATCCTCGAGCAGGGCGGCGGCGAGGGCCGCACCCTCCTCGGGGTCGGTGCCGGAGCCGAGCTCGTCGTAGAGGACGAGGGTATCCGCGTCCGCCTCGGCGAGCAGGGAGGCCGTGGCACGCATTGCCCCGGTGAAGGTCGAAAGATCGGAGAAGAGGTTCTGCTCGTCCCCCAGGTGACACCACAGACGGGTGAACGCCGGCAGCGCGCTGCCCTCCTCCGCCAGCACCGGGATTCCGGCCTGGGCCATGAGGGCGACGAGCCCCACGGTCTTGAGAGCGACGGTCTTGCCGCCCGCGTTGGGCCCCGATAGAAGCACGAGCCTGGCACCTTCCGGGAACTCGAGATCGAGCGGCACCACAGGTCTGGTGCTGCCGGTCTCCCCGAGCGCCTCCTGGCGCAGCGGCGCCAACGTGGGGTCGAGCAACGGGTGGCGGGCGCCCATCAACCTGGGTGTTTTTCCGGCGCCGGGCTCGAGCAGCGTGCCCCCGCTCGCCTGCCCGAAGAGCACGCGCGCCTGAAGGGCGTCCAGCTCAGCCAGCAGTGTCGTGGCGTGCAGCAGCTCGTCGTGGTGCCGGTGGAACGCCGCGGCCAGCTCGGCGAGCACGCGCTCCTCCTCGGCGCGCGCCAGGGCCGTGGCCTCGGCGAGAGCGTTGTTCGGCTCCACAACCGAGAACGGCTCGATGAAGATCGTGGCACCTGAGGAGGAGACGTCGAGCACGAGGCCGGGCACGGTCTGGCGGTCCCCCGAGGGAACGGGGACGCAGTAGCGCTCGCGCCGGATGGTGAACGGCCCCGAGAGGTTTCGGTGCTGGCGGCGGACCTGTTCCATGGCCGCCACGATGGCTGCACGGTGGCGGTCGCGCGAGGCGCGCGCCTGCGCCAGCGCAGCGGACGCGCTGTCGAGGATCTCGCCGGTGGGCCCGAGGCGGATCTCGCAAAACGAGAGGAAGGCCTCGAGCTGGGGTAGCGCGGCCAGGTAGCGGGAGAGCTCGGGGCCGGTCCCGGCCGCCGCCAGCCTCGCGCGGACCTCGACGACGCGCCGCACCAGCGTGACGAGACGGGCGAGGTCGGCCCCCTGGGCGGGACTGACGGTCGCGTTCTCCAGCAGGTCCGCCGCGTCGAGACCGTCGAAGGAGAGCGCGCCGCTTCCGACCAGAAGCGTCCGCATCTCGCAGGAGAGGCGAAAAGCCAGCGACCCTTCCCCGGCCGTAAAGCGGGGAAGGGTCGCGGTCACTGCCTGCTGCCCCCGTTCGCTGCGTGCGAAGGTGGCGACCAACTCGAGTACGCGGTCAAACTCCAGCGAAACGAAGCTCAAGGTCCATCCAGCGGGCCCTAGAGCAGACCCGCCTTGCGCTGCTGAGCCAGCTTGCGGAGGAGCTTCTTGCGCGCCTGGATAAGCTTGCGCTTGCGCCTCACGCTCGGCTTCTCGTAATGCTGGCGCTTCTTGATCTCGGACAGGATTCCGGCCTTCTCGCACTTCCGCTTGAAGCGGCGCAGAGCCTGCTCGAACGACTCGTTGTCACGAACATGAACCATCGTCGGCATCGCGCGATCTCACCCCCCCTCTGCGCTGGTCTTGCCGCGCCGCGGACCGTGGGCGCGAGCGCGCGAGTCAAAAGGGAAGGGTAAGTCTAGCAAGAGCGCTCCGTTCCGTCAAACCCCGGCCGACCTCACCGGCGGGGACGCCGGGCGGCCCGGGGCGCGGCCGTCGGCGGAGGGGTCGGGGGGCTGGCCTGGAAGCCGCGGGCCTCCGCGAGGGTGGCGGCCAGGTCGCCGGGCACCGGAAGCCCGAGGACCCGGTAGCAGCGCTCGGCGGGCTCGAGGGCCTGCACCGCCTTGTGGCCGTCCCTGGCCTGGTGGAGGAAGAAACGTGCGTTCTCAACGGCGCTCTCCGCGTAGAGCGCCAGCGCCTCGCGCGTCTCGGGGCTGTCAGGACTGTCGTTGAGAGCCACGTTCAGGAACGCCGCCAGCAGCTTCTGGTCCCTGGTGTAGGCTGTCTCGAACGCCGCCTGCGCCTGTCGCAGCACGCTGGCGTCGCCTGCTCCGCCCGCGATCTCGGCGTGCGTCCGGTCGAGCGCCTGGCGGGCGGCAACGAGATCGGCCCGCGCCGCCTTGACCCTGGCGAACCCCGCCTGCGCCTCCGGCGTGCGCCCGTCGCTCGGCGGCTTTGCGCCGCACGCGAGGCCGAAGACGAGCGTACCGGAAATCACCAGGCGGCGCAGAATCTTGCTCATAGTCCTCCTTGGGGGTGGAAAGCTAGCAGAGGCGCCTAGCCGCGGCAAACACGACGTTTTCTTGACACGGTTTGCGCGCCACCCCGATAATGCTTGCTTGATCGGTCAGCACGGAGGCGCCATGGAGAAGCACGAAGCGATTCTCGCCGAACTTGAGCAACTGCGGGAAAGTGCGGTGGCGCAGATGCGCGCCAGGCTGGATGCTGTGGCCGGACATCTCAAGGAGACGGCCGGCCAGGTCCAGGAGCTGGTGGGCCGGGCTGTAGGGGAGCTGGGCGGCGTTGTCCCGACCGATCCCGAGGTGCTCTTCCCGGTCGCAGGTCTCTCGGAGCGGCTGAAGGAGCTCGCGACCCCGGTTGCGGCCCCTGCAGTCGGCCTCGACGTCATGCGGCGCCTGGATGCCGGTCGGGCCCAGTCGGAGGTGCTCCAGGAGCTGCTGCGACAGGTCGGCCCCTGGTGCGGTCCGCGGGCGATCGTGGTGCTCCGCGATGCCGTGGTTCAGGGGTGGGCAAGCGCCGGGTTCCCACAAGGGGACCCCGCGCGCGGCTGGAGGGGCAATCTGGCCGACTCGCCCGTGATCTCGAGGGCCGCCGAGGGGAAGCCGGTGGTCGCCCGTCCGCGCGCGGACAAGGTGCTCGGCGGGTGGTTCGCCGGCAGCGTGCAGAAGGTGCTGCTGGTCCCCATGTCTCTGCGCGGCAAGGTGGTCGGGCTTCTGCTCGCCCTCGAGGGTGAGGCCGGGCTCGACACCGTTGTCGTGCAGCAGCTCACCTACACGGTGGGCCTCATGCTGGAGACTCTGAGCGGGCGAACCGTCGTGCCGACGGCTGCTCTGCTCGACCCCGAGGACATGACGGGCGTGTTAGCCCCGGCACCCGCCGCAGAGCCCGCACCGGCGCCCGACCTCTTCGAGCTCGAGGCCGAACCTGCGGCACCTGCCCCGCCGCCCGTGCCGCCGCAGGCAGCCCCACGGCCCGCGCCTCCGGAGATCGCCTCGCCGGTGACCGACGCCTCGGCCACTGTCCACCTCAAGGTCCCACTGGCGCCGGCCCCTCCTCCTCCCCCTCCTCCCCCGGCGCCCGCCCTGGCCGTGCCGCCGCCGGCGCCTGCGCGCTCTCCCGAGGAGGAGCGCAAGCACGAGGAGGCGAAGCGCTTCGCGCGCCTGCTGGTGTCCGAGATCAGGCTCTACAACGAGCAGGCCGTCCAGGCGGGCAAGATCGCGCGCGACATCTACCATCGCCTCAAGGACGATATCGACCGCTCCCGTGAGATGTACGAGCAGCGCGTGTCGGCCGACGTGCGGGCCACCAGCAACTACTTCCGGGACGAGATGGTGCGCATCCTCGCGGATGGAGAGCCGGACGCCCTCGGCATGTAGGCGGGCCTGGCTCCGGGCGGCGATCACCCTCCTCCTGCCGGTCATCCTCTCCTGTCGGACCCCGCCCGGTCCGACCCTCGCCCAGGCGCTCGCCGTCAGGGGCGCCGCAGGCACCCGCGCCAAGACATTCATGCGGGTGACGGTCGGAGGAACGGCCACTGAGCGGGCGAGGGCAGGGTTGCTCTGGGGCCTGTACGCCTGCGATGCCCACGCGCCGGTGGGGGCCCTGACGGGCTTCAATCTGGCCCGCCCTCAGGCCGGTGTGGCGCATCTGGCCGCGCGCCGCCTGGAGGAGGCGCTCGAGGCCTCGCGCTCCACGGCGGCGGCGTGGCGGGCCGCGGTCGCCGCCCAGTGGCTGTCCGCCGAGGACCGCATGTGGCTGCGGCTGCGGGGAGCGGAGGTGCTCGCCTCGCGCGGAGAGACGGCGTCCGCGACGGGCCTTCTCCCCGATCTCTCGACGTTGCGCCACGAGGATCTGGGCCGCGCCCTGGCGGTACTCGCGTCTTCGGACGGCCCCGCAGCCGACTCGGCGAGGCACCGGCTGGCGGTCGAGTTTCCCCTCACCTTCACGAGTTCGTTTCCTGGCGAGACCCTGAGTCGCGCGCAGGGAACGTTCACGCGAGGCGAGTGGGCCGCCCACGGGCAGGCCTGGCTGGACGCCGGCCGACCCGAGGACGCGCTGCGGGCAGCTTCCCACGCGGGGAGCGACGCGTTCCTCGTCGGGGCACGGGCGGCCCTAAGGCTGCACCGTCCGAGCGCGGCGCTGGTCTGGGCCACGCGCGGGGGCGAGCGCTGCGCCGAGTGCTGGCTGGAGCGGGCCGAGGGCTACCGCCAGCTCGCCTGGGGCGCAGCCGCTGGCACGCGGGCGGCCGGGTTCGGCGAGATGCTGCGGGCGGCACAGCGAGGGCGCAAGCTCGTGCCGCCGCAAGGTCCTCTGGATGGATGGGTGGAGATCCTCCTGGCCGAGCCTCTCGTGGAGCTCGGACGCTTCTCGGAGGCGCTGCCGCACCTGACCGCCGAGAGCGTGCAGACACAGCCGCGCTGGGAGTGGGTGTGCCGTCGCTTGGTCTTTCTGGAGGCGCGGCGGAAACCCCCGGCACCAGGGCTGCCACCCGCGCTGGGGAAGAGCACCCGGGGCAGGCGCCTTGCGGAGTACTGGCGCGCGCGCATCCTCTCCCGAGAAGGTGACCGGTCAGGGCTCGAGGCCCTCGCCAGGAGCGGTTTTCCCGACCTTCCCGCCCAGTGGGCCACCGAGGAGCTCGGGCGGGGAGGTGTGGTTGTGGCACCCTCCGCAGGAGCTCCTCCGGCCGTACCCCCTCCGGCCTGGGCGGCAGACCTGCTTGCGGCCGGGCGGGTGGCCGACGTGGTCCTCGCCTGGCGGACCGATCTCGAAGCGTCGGGCAACAACGGAGCGGGGTGGCTGGGCCTCCTGACCCTCGCGGACATGCCCCCCCTCGAGGCGATTCCCCTCCTGGTGCGCGGTGACCCGAGGCTGCTCTCCGGACCGTGGGAGGGCGTTCCCCGCACGCTACTGGAGCGTTACCTGCCGCTGCCGTGGCGGGGCGAGCTGGAGGCCGCGGCGCAGCGGGGCGGCGTGCCTCCCTGGCTGCTGGCCGGCCTCGTGCGCCAGGAGTCGGCGTGGAACCTGCGGGCGCGCTCCACCGCGGGTGCGCTCGGTCTGGCACAGGTGCTGGCGGGCTCTGCAAGAGAAATGGCGAGAGAGCTGCCGCGCTTTTCGCCGAGCGGGGACGTGCTGGAGCCCGCCCGCAACCTCACGCTGGGTGCGGCACTGCTCTCGCACTGGAGGCGCGCCTTTGCAGGCTCTTGGACGGCCGCGCTGGCAGCCTACAACTCCGGGGAGAAGAGGGTGCGCGAGGTGTGGGAGGCGAGCGGGCGCCGCGACAGTCCTGACTTCGTCGAGTCGCTGGAAATCCCCGAGACCTGGGACTACGTGCACAGGGTCGTGCTGTTGGCGGAAGGCTATCGAATCCTGTACTGGCCGGATGGGAGGGCGTACCCATGGATGTGATCGAGGTCTCCTCGCAGCGTCGGCGCCAGCTCGTGGACGTGACGACCTTCGTGCAAGAGGCGGTGGCGGCCTCCGGGGTTGGCGACGGCCTTTGCCACGTAGCTGTCCCGCACACCACGGCCGCAGTGCTTTTGAACGAGAACGCGGACCCCGCCGTGGGGGAGGACATCTTGAGCGCCCTTGCCGCGATGCTGCCGGCGGTCGCCTGGCGGCACAGCGAGGGCAACTCCGACGCTCACTTCCTGAGCACGCTTGTCGGGCACTCGGTGACCATCCCGATCAGCGAGCGTGAGCTGTCGCTCGGGCGCTGGCAGGCCGTCTACCTGTTAGAACTCGATGGGCCGCGGCGGCGGGAACTCTGGATTACCTGCGTGGGCGGCTAAGCGGTACCAGTCCGCGTTTCGTGGGCGACCCTCAGGTAGAGCGCCTCGAGGCGGGCGATGCGGGCCGCGGTGGAGAAGTTCTGGCGCACCCGCTCCTGACCCGCTGCGCCCAGGTGATGCGCCAGCTCGGGGTCGCGCAACAGCCGAGAGATAGCGGCCGCCAGCATCGGCACGTCGCGCGCGGGCACGAGGATCCCCGAGACGCCGTCCTCGACGAGCTCGGGGTTCCCGGCAATCGAGGTCGCCACCACCGGCGTGCCCAGTGCCATCGCCTCGCGAATCGTGCCGGTGATTCCGGTCCCCGCCCACGAGGGGTCGACCACCACGTCGCACGCGGCGAGCACGTCGGGCATGTCGCGCCGCTCCATAGTGGCGGTCACCGCACCGGCCAGGCCCATCTCGCGCACGAGCTCGAGCACGCCGTTGCGTTGCGCCTGGGTCGTGCAGGCCACGAGCAGGAGGTGCGCGTGCGGGTGGTCGGCGCGCACGGCGGGGAACGCCTTGAGGAGCTCCTTCCAGCCCTTCCAGTCCCGCATGCCGACGTGCCCGATGACGCGTGTCTCGGCCGGGATGCCGAGCTCCTGCCGAATCGCCTCCGGGTGAACTTTCGCGGGGTCGAAGCGGTCGAGGTCCACGCCGGCGTAGATCACCCCGACCTTGTGCGCCGGGATCCTGCGGGTGCGGATCACCACCTGGCGGATGCTCTCGGCGACGCACACGATGCGACTGACCTTGCGCGAGCTGTACTTGAAGCTGGACACGAAGTCGATCGGGAAGGAGACGCCGCGATTGACCACCAGGGCGTAGCGGGCGCCGAAGAGCGTCGCCCCCCACGCCACCGCGTGGGCGATCCCCTTGTGCACGTGGACCACGTCGACCTTTCGGTCGCGGGCCAGGCGGGCGAACCGGCGCATCGAGGCGAGGTCGAACTCGTTTCGGAGCGGGAGCGTCACGTGCTCGATCCCGGCCTGGGCGCAGCGCTCGGCCATCTCGGGGCTGGGGCGCGTGACGACCAGCACCGTGTGGCCGCGCGCCGCCAGACCCTTCGCCGCCTCGAACATCTGCACCACCGAGCCGGTGGCGAAAGCGGTTTTCTCCAGCAGCTGGACGATGGTGAGGTGCTCCATTGCCGCAGACCCTAACAAGTTTCTGGCTGTTTCCGCCGGCCGGCACAACGGGACCCTGCGCCATCTGCAGGGTGACCGCGATGCCCTCCGCTGCGCCTCGCCATCACATCACTGCCGTCGGCGGCGCCGGCTCGTCTGGAGCCCCTGCCTTGGCGAGCGGCATCCAGATCAGGTAGGCGATCAGAACGACAGCGATCGGGATCGCTATCGGCTGCGCCAACGCCCAAGTGATGGACGGGAAACCCTTGGTTCGGAAGAACACGACAGCCGCCACCACCAACCCCATGAGCGCCTCGCCCGCGATCAGGCCGGAAGCCGTGAGCACGCCGGCGTTCTCGACCCGGGCCTTCTGGGCTGGGTTGTATCCGCGTTTGGCCGCGGTGCGGTCCACGATCGCGCGGATGATCCCCCCCACGAAGATCGCGAAGGTGGTCTCGAGGGGCAGGTACATGCCAACCGCGAATAGCATCGGGCTCTTGATGCGAATGAGGATCAGCGAGATACCCATCGCGATCCCGACCATCACCAGAGGCCACGCCATCTCACCGCCTACGATCCCCTGCGCGAGCGCCGCCATCAGGCCGGCCTGCGGGGCGGGCAGGCGCGGGCTGCCGAAGCCGCCGCCGGCGCCGAACTGCTTGATGTCCGCGAAGTGCAGGACGTACAGCGGGAAGAACATGACGGCACCGGCGAGCACCACGCCGATCAGGTCGCCGGCCTGCATCTTCCACGGTGTGCCGCCCAGGATGTGCCCGACCTTGAGGTCCTGCAGCATCTCGCCCGCCACCGCGGCGGAAACGCAGCCGATCGCCGCCACGCCGAGCGCCGCGGCCACCCCTCCAGGACCCTTCGCACCGACGAGGACCAACGTGAGAGCGGCGACGATCGTCGTCGCGAGCGTCAGCCCCGAGATCGGGTTGTTGGACGAGCCGATCATCCCGACCAGGTTTCCCGAGACCGCCGCGAAGAAGAAGCCCGTGATCAGCATCACCACGGCAGCCACGATCGCGGGGCCGATCGCCTTGGTGAACACGGAGTAGACGGCAATCATCGCCGCCAGCACGAAGACGATCCCGACGACGACGGTCTTGAAGTTGATGTCGCGATCGACGCGGCTGGTCGTCGCGTGGGCCTCGGCGGACTTCTTGAGATCAGAAACGGCCCGCCCGAAGCCGGCGATCAGGTTCTTGCGCATCCTCCACAGCGTGTAGCAGGCGCCCACCAGCATCCCGCCCACGGCGATCGGCCGTACGACGAAACAGTAGATGTCGCTGACGATCTTGCCCCACGCCGCAGCCTGGTCGCCGCCCGCGGCAGGGAGGTACTGGCCGATCATGCCCGGGCCGAGGAAGAAGACGAGCAGGGGGACGAACAGCCCCCACGCCAGCAGGCCGCCCGCGAAGTTGAGCGCGCCGAGCTCCGGTCCGATGATGAACCCGACGCCGATGTACGCCGGGCTGATCGCCGGGGCCGAGAAGCTGGAGACCCCGCCCGCGGTGAGAGTGCGGGCGTCCTTGGTAAGGCCGAGACGGACCAAGCCCTCCTTGAGCTTGCCCACCGCCACCGTGAACGTGTTGGAGGAGGAGAAGACCCCGAAGGCGTCCAGCAGCCGGACGGACGCGCCCACCCCCATGGCCTTGAAGAGCTGGATTGCCGCTTCCGCCCCGCGCTGGCCGGCCTTGTGGATCTCCGACGCCGCGACCGATTCCGGGAACGGAAGCTCCGGGTCCTCGACCATGACCCGGCGCAGCATCGTGACGAACATGATCCCCAGGATCCCGCCCAGGATCATCAGGGCGGTGGCCGTGAGGTAGTCGGTGAACGTCTTGAACGTCCAGAGGTTGAGGATCACGAATGCGGGGATCGTGAAAATCGCGCCCGCCGCCACCGACTCGCCGATGGAGCCGACGGTCCGGGCGAAGTTCTCCTCGAGCAGCGAACCCTTCATCACCCGCAGCACGGCCATCCCGATCACCGCCGCGGGGTACGTCGCGGCGATCGTCATCCCGGCCCGCAGGCCGAGGTAGGCGTTGGCGGCGCCCAGGATCACGCACATGAAGAGGCCGATGATGAGTGCCCGCAGGGTGAACTCGGTTGTCGTGGTTTCGGCGGGCACGTAGGGGGTGTGGCGCTGTTGGCTCATGGCGTCGTCTCCTCCGTCGATACGCCGCTCATCGCCGGTCGAGGCGGTGATGCGGGGGCAGTTGGCGCATTCTACACGGTCACCTCTCGCATCCCACCCGCTGGAAACGGGCCGCGCGGAGGGCCAGCACGACGTCATCGACGAACCACGCCTTTCGTGTCCTCTTGAAGTCTTATAGAAAGTAACTAAGATTTCTCTCGGATCGACTTGACAATGAGGCGCTAAGATCCTATCTTGAGAAGGACCGCGAACGTCGGACCGCTCGAGATGAGGTGCTAACATGGCTTCCAACAGTAACTTCACGATCAAGGCCGGCGAGGCGCTCCAGGGAGCGCTCCGGCTGGCGAGCGAGCGGGGGAACCCCGAGGCCACCCCCGCACATCTGCTGCAGGCCCTGCTCCAGCAGCAGGAGGGGCTGGCCCCCAGGCTGCTGGACAAGGTCGGGGTGCCGGTCGGTCGCCTCCAGGCCGACCTGGCCGAGGCTTTGGACCGCCTGCCGTCCGCCCAAGGCGGGGCCGAGGCGCAACCGTCCCGCGATCTGCGCAAGGTCCTGGAGGCGGCCTCCAAGCTCGCGCCTCAGTTCCAGGACGAGTACGTCTCGGTCGAGCACCTGCTGCTGGCGATCGCCTCGGTGGCGGGCAGCACGGCGGCGCAGCTTCTTGGGCGCTACGGCGTCGACCGCGATGCCTTGCTTTCCGCCATCCAGGAGCTGCGCGGCTCGCACCGCGTAACGGACGAGAACCCCGAGGGGAAGTTCGAGGCGCTCAAGAAGTACGGCCGCGACCTAACGGAGCTGGCCCGCGCGGGGAAGCTCGACCCCGTGATCGGGCGCGACGACGAGATCCGCCGGGTCATGCAGGTGCTCACCCGCCGCACCAAGAACAACCCGGTGCTGATCGGCGAGCCGGGAGTGGGCAAGACCGCCGTCGCCGAGGGGATGGCGAGCCGCATCGCGAGCGGGGACGTGCCCGAGCTGCTTAAGAAGCGCCGCATCGTGGCGCTCGACCTCGGTGCGCTCATCGCCGGCACCAAGTACCGCGGCGAGTTCGAGGACCGCCTGAAGGCCGTGATCAAGGAGGTCGTGGACTCCGAGGGCGAGGTGATCCTCTTCATCGACGAGATCCATACCCTGGTGGGGGCGGGCGCTGCGGAAGGTGCGATGGACGCGGCCAACCTGCTGAAGCCCGCCCTCGCGCGCGGCGAGCTGCACGCCATCGGCGCCACGACGCTCTCGGAGTACCGCAAGCACATCGAGAAGGACGCTGCCCTGGAGCGGCGTTTCCAGCCCGTCCTCGTGGGAGAGCCCTCGGTCGAGGAGACCATCGCGATCCTGCGCGGGCTCAAGGAACGCTACGAGGTGCACCACGGCGTGCGCATCACCGACGCGGCGATCGTGGCCGCCGCGACGCTGTCGAACCGGTACATCACCGACCGCTTCCTGCCCGACAAGGCGATCGACCTGGTGGACGAGGCGGCGTCCCGCCTGCGCATCGAGATCGACTCGCTGCCCACCGAGATCGACGAGCTGGAGCGCAGCGCCCTCAGGCTCGAGATCGAGAAGCGCGCACTGGCCAAGGAGAAGGACCGCGCCTCGCAGGAGCGCCTCGTGGAGATCGAAAAGGATCTCGCCGAGCTCAAGGAGCGCATCGACACGATGAAGGCCTCCTGGCAGCGTGAGAAGGAGCTGATCGCGCGCATCCGGAAGGCCAAGGAAGAGGTCGAGGCCACCAAGGAAGCCGCCGAGCGCGCCCAGCGCGACGGCGACCTGGAGCGCGCCGCCCAGCTGCGCTACGGCGAGCAGGTGCGTCTGGAAAAGGAGCTGGAGCGGGCCACCTCGGCGCTCAAGGAGCACCAGACGGCGCACGGCTCTCTCCTAGCCGAGGAGGTCACCGAAGAGGCCATCGCCGAGGTGGTGGGGCGTTGGACCGGCATCCCGGTGAGCAAACTCCTGGAGGGGGAAAAGGCCAAGCTCCTGCGCATGGAGGATCGCCTCAGCGAGCGTGTGGTCGGTCAGGACGAGGCGGTGGTCGCGGTGGCCACCGCGGTGCGGCGGGCGCGGGCGGGCCTGAAGGACCCCAACCGCCCGGTCGGCTCGTTCCTCTTCCTCGGCCCCACGGGTGTGGGGAAGACAGAGCTGGCGCGGGCGCTCGCCGAGTTCCTGTTCGACGACGAGCGGGCGATGATCCGCCTCGACATGTCGGAGTACATGGAGAAACACGCCGTGGCCCGCATGATCGGTGCCCCTCCCGGCTATGTCGGCTACGAGGAGGGCGGGCAGCTCACCGAGGCGGTGCGCCGCCGGCCCTACTCGGTGGTGCTGCTGGACGAGGTCGAGAAGGCCCACGCGGACGTCTTCAACGTGCTGCTGCAGATCCTGGACGACGGCCGCCTCACGGACGGCAAGGGCCGCACGGTGGACTTCCGGAACACCGTGGTGATCATGACCTCCAACATCGCCTCGGACGTGATCGCCAACTTCACCGAGGCCCAGCGTGAAGGCATGCTCGAAGAGGTCCAGCGCGAGCTCAAGGCGCACTTCCGTCCCGAGTTCCTCAACCGGGTGGACGAGGTGTTGGTTTTCCATCGGCTGCAGCCCGAGCACATACGCGCGATCGTGAGCATCCAGCTCGGGCGCCTCAACGAGCTGCTGACCGACCGCAGCATCCGCGTGGAAGCCGATGACGAAGCCCTCGATTTCCTCGCCCGGGAAGGGTACGACCCGGACTTCGGGGCGCGCCCCCTCAAGCGGACCATCCAGCGCCTGATCCAGGATCCGCTGGCGCACATGGTGCTGGCAGGCGAGGTCGCCGACGGCGACACCGTCCGCCTCGGCGTGAAGGACAACGCGCTGACGCTCGCCCCGCAGAAGGAATCGGTCGCCACCGCCTGATGCCGTGCAAAGGTGCTTGATCGGCGGCGAGGCTCGGCCCGCCGCCACTTTCCTCCGACCTGGGGCTATGATCGGGCGCCATGAGGGGGGTCGGCCGGCGGTCGGGGCGCGGATGAGCACTGCAGGCCTGCGCGCGGAGGGCGTCACTGTCCGGCTACGGGGTCAGACGGCGCCGCTGCTCTCGGGCGTGAGCCTCGAGCTGCGACCGGGCGAGGTGGTCGGGGTATGCGGGCGCTCGGGTTCGGGCAAGTCCACGCTGCTGCACGTCCTGGCCGGCCTGCTCCCCTGGGCGCGCCCCGCAGCCGTGGAAGGAAAAGTCGTGCTGAACGGCGAGGAGATCGGTGACCTCGACCCCGGCCAGCGCGCCCACCTGCTCGCTACCTGTCTGGACCGACCGGACGCCCAGCTCTTCCTCGCCACGCCTCAGCAGGAGCTCGCGGCGGTGAGAAGGCTGCACGGCCGGACGCCACTGGTTGCCAAGATCGCTGGCGCCCTTGGGCTCGAGCCGCTGGCGGACCGGCGCATTACCGAGCTGTCCTCCGGCGAGCGGCAGCGGGTGGCCCTCGCCGTGTCCCTGGCGGCCGCCCCCCGTCCGGTCCTCCTGGACGAGCCCACGGTGCACCTCGACGAGGAAGGGGTCGCCTCCCTCCTGCGTGTCGTTGCCGACGTTCGTGCTCACGGCGGCATGGTGCTTCTGACCGAACAGGCCGGATGGCGGCTCGCGGGCGGCGTGGACCGGTGGCTCGAGCTGAAGGACGGCACGCTCGCCCCGTGCTCCGCCCCCGAGGCGCCGACGGTCGCCCCGCCGCCGCCGGGTCGCGGAGACGTGGTGTTGGAGGCGAGCGGGCTGAGGCTCGTGCGCGGCGGCCGCACGCTGCTTGAAGGTGCGAATCTCTCTCTACACGCCGGGGAGGTGGTGCTGCTCTCCGGGTCCAACGGTGCAGGGAAGTCCTCGCTCACGCGAGCGCTGGCTGGTCACATGGCCGCCGCCGGCGGCGGGCTCACGGTGGTGGCCGGGACGGTCCGCCGGCCGAATGATCTGGCGCTCCTGCTGCCGGAGGCGAACGTGCAGCTGTTCGCGGACTCGGTGGCCGGTGAGCTGGCGCTGGCTCGCGGAGAGCTGGAAACGACCGCGCGGGTCCTGCACGCGCACCGCCTCGACCATCTGTCGGGCCGGGCGCCCTGGACGCTCTCGCGGGGGGAGCGCCAGCGCCTGGTCCACGCCGCGCTGGACGTGCTGCGGCCGCGCGTGATGGTCGTGGACGAGCCGGGCCAGGGGCTGGATTCCCAGGACCTCGTGGAGCTGACGCAGCTGATGCGAGAGCGCGCCGGGGACGGGCGTGCCTACCTGATCGCGTCGCACCGGCGGGAGCTGACAGCGTTCGCTCACCGCCACCTCGTCATCTCGGAAGGTGAGCTGGTTGAGGCCGCGCGATGAGGGACGCACGTGCATGGACCCACGCGGCACTCTTTGGCGGCCTGTGGGGGGCCGCGGAGGTGACCGTCGGGACGGTCCTCAAGGCCACCCAGGTGCCGCTCTCGGGCCTGGTCATGGCGGGCATCGGCGTGCTCTGCCTGCTCACCGCCCGCCGCCTCCAGCCGAGCGCCGGTGTCTGCCTCGCTGCTGGCGCGGTCGCGGCGTTTCTCAAGGTGTTCTCTCTGGGGACCCTGATCGTCGGGCCGGTGGCCGGGATCCTTACTGAAGCCGCGCTCGTCGAGCTCGCCATGACCACGACGCGCGGCTCGGCGTTTGGCGCGGTCATCGGCGGGGCGCTGGCCTTCGCCGAGGCGCCGCTCCAGATGGTCTTTACCGTACTGGTGATCACCGGTCCGCAGGCGGCGGCGGCCCTGGCACGGGTGGCGCAGAGGCTTGCCTCGGGAGTCTCGTTCCCGGCGGCCTCACCCGCCGCGGTGGTGGGAGCCGTGGCGACGCTTGCCGCACTGTTAGGCGCGCTTGTGGGCGGCGCCTCCTGGCGAGTTGCCGGGCGCGTGGCGCGCAGGCTCGGAGCTTCGCCGTGAGACCGTTGGGCTGGCTCCTCGCTCTCGTGGCCGTGGGGCTGGCCTTCCTGGCGCACCCGCTGGCGCCTGCCCTGGCGCTGCTGGCGGCGGTGGCCGGCGCCATGCTGCTGGAACCGGCCGCGCTGCGGCGGGCCTGGTCGCCCCGCGTCCTCCTCCTGGTGCTCGTCGCGGCCGGGCTCGCGGCGGGCATGATGGCCTGGACGTCGGCACCACGGCAGGGACTCGCCGTTGGGGGCGCGGTGCTGCTCCGTTTCCTCGTGCTGCTCCTGCTGACGGCGCTCGCCTCGCGGCACGTGGACGCCGAGGCGGTGCAGCGCGCGACCGCACGGCTGGGCATGAACAGGCTCGGGCTCGCACTCGGCCTTGCCCTTAACGCTCTGCCCCACCTCGGCGAGGCGGCGCGCGACGCCTGGACGGCCCTCGCGGTGCGTGGCCGGCGCTCGCACCCACGCGTGACGGACCTGCCGAGGTTCGCCGAGACGCTGCTCGCCCACACCGGGCGGGTCGCGGACGAGGCCGCGGCGGCGGCCGCGCTGCGGGGGCATCGGTCGTTGGTGCGGCCGCTGCCACCCCTGCCCCCGCGCCCGTTCGTGGTGGTGGTCACCGGTCGGCCGGGGGCGGGCAAGACCCCGGCGATGCGAGGGGTCGCGCATGCGCTTCGGCAGCGCGGCGTGGGGGTGGCGGGTTTCGTTCAGGTCCCCGTCTGGGAGGCGGGCGCCAAGGGCGGCTACGTGGTGCTCGACGTGGCCAGCGGCGAGGAGAGCGCGCTCGCCACCAAGGTGGGTTCGGAGCACGGAGAGCACGGCACGCCGTTCCGCTTCGAGCCGGCCGGCCTCGACTTCGCCCGGCGCGCCCTCGAGAGCGCGCGGCCCGGCTTCGTGCTGATCGTCGACGAGCTGGGGCCGGTGGAGCTGCGCGGCGCCGGCCATATGCCCGCGGTGCGGAGCGCCCTTGCGAGGTCGGGCCCAGTGGCGGCACTCGTCACCGTGCGCCCGGCCCTCATCCCCAGCCTGCTCGCCGAGTTCGCCGTGCCGTCGGCGGTGATCGTCAACGTGGAGGAGGAGTGCGACCCGGTCGCGGCGCTGCTGGCGGCGCTGGCGCCTGTCCTCCCCCCTCGTCGAGCTAGAATGAAGGTCGGCCGCGGCCGCAGTCGCCGCGGGAGCCTCGGAATGCCGACGGTCACCTTCACGCTCAACGGCCGCGAGACCACCGCGAGCTACGAAGAGGGGATGCACTTTCTCGAGGTGCTGCGGGAGGAGTGCGGGGTCACCTCGCCGAAGGACGGATGCTCGCCGCAAGGGACCTGCGGCTGCTGCACGATCCTCGTGGATGGCCGCCCCGCCCTCGCCTGCTTGAAGAAGCCCGCGGAGTTGGCCGGGCATGAGGTGGTAACACTCGAGGGGATCCCACAGGCGCAGCGGGCAGTGCTGGCGCGCGCCTTCGTGCAGGAGGGTGCGATCCAGTGCGGCTACTGCACGCCCGGCATCGTCGTGCGCGCGGCATCGCTGCTGGCGCGCGGCAAGACCGCGGACCGCGAGGCCGTCGCGCGTGCGCTCTCGGGCCACCTGTGCCGCTGCACCGGGTACCAGCGCATCTTCGATGCCATCCGCACCGCGGGTGAGGCGTGGGAGGCGGGCGGCTGCTTCGCGAGCGAACATCCGCGGCGGGCTGACTTTTTCGGCGAGCGCTACGGCCTCGCGCGGACCGCACCGGCGGCGAGCACCGGTGGCGTGGGCGCCTCGCCCGGCCGCTACCGCGGGCCCGAGCACGCACTGGGCACCAAGCCATACGTGGCGGACATGCGCGTGCCCGGGATGCTGCACGGTGCGGTCGTGCTGGCCGAGCACCCGCGTGCCCGTGTCCTCGCGATCGATGCCGTGCCCGCACTGGCGATGCCCGGCGTGGTGCGGGTGCTCACCGCGGCCGATGTCCCGGGGGAAAGGAACGTCGGGCTGGTCGTGCGCGACTGGCCGGTGTTCGTGGCGGTGGGCGAGACCACGCGCTGCGTGGGCGACGTGCTCGCGCTCGTGGTCGCCGACACGCAGTTCCGCGCCCGGCGGGCGGCGGGCGGTGTGCACGTGGAGTACGAGGTGCAAAAGCCCGTCACCACTCCGGAGGAGGCGCTCGCCCCCGGCGCGCCGGCCATCCACCCCGGCGGCAACCTTCTGGAGGTGTGCGCGTTCTCGCGCGGCGACGTGGAGGCGGCTCTGGCCGCCTCCACGCACGTGGTGAGCCGGAGCTTCACCACCCAGCGCATCGAGCATGCCTTTCTCGAGCCCGAGGCGTGTCTCGCCGTGCCTGGTGGCGACACGCTCAAGGTCTACTCGCAGGGGCAGGGCGTGCACGACGACCAGCTCCAGATCGCCTCGGTGCTCGGCGTTGCGCGCGAGCGGGTGGAGGTGGAGCTTGTCTCCAACGGCGGCGCCTTCGGCGGCAAGGAAGACCTCTCGGTTCAGGCGCAGACCGCGCTCGCCGCCGCGCTGCTCGGCCGACCGGTGCGCACGGTCCTGACGCGCGAGCAGTCCATCCGGCTGCACCCCAAGCGCCACCCGCTCACGCTCGACTACACGGTGGGGTGCGACGCGGCCGGGCGTCTGACGGCCGTCCGTGCCCGCATCGTGGGCGACACCGGGGCGTACGCGTCGGTGGGGACGAAGGTGCTGGAGCGCGCCGCCGGGCACTCGTGCGGGCCGTACCGGGTGCCCAACGTGGACGTGGAGGCGAGGACCGTCTACACCAACAACCCGCCATCGGGTGCGATGCGCGGGTTCGGAGTGCCGCAAGCCGCATTTGCAATTGAGACGATTCTCAACGTTTTGGCGGGCGAGCTCGCCCTCGACGGCTACGACATCCGCGAACGCAACGTGCTCGACCCCGGGGACCGCTTCGCCACCGGCCAGATCATGACCTCCTCGTGCGGCATCCGGCAGACGCTGGCGGCGGTGCGCGAGGTCTACAAGGCCAACGCGCGGCACGCCGGCATCGCGTGCGGCATCAAGAACACCGGGATCGGGAACGGGATGAAGGACATCGGGCGGGTGGCCGTCCGCGTGCTCCCCGGCGGCCGCCTCGAGATCGTCACCGGCTACACCGAGATGGGCCAGGGGCTGTTCACGATCCTCCGTCAGGTGGTGCACGAGGAGACCGGGATCCCGCCCGAGGCGATGGACGTGGCGACCAGGAGCGAGCTGGCGGTGGAGTGCGGGATGACCACCGCCTCACGCGCCACCGCCCTCGCCTCGATGGCGGGCCAACGGGCCGCGCGCGCCCTGGCGCAGGACCTCCGGGCGAGGTCGCTGCCCGATCTTGCCGGCGGCGAATACCACGGCGAGTACGTGTGCGACTTCACCGTGGCGCCCGGCATGCCGGTGGACAACCCGGTCACCCACGTGACCTTCGGCTACGCGACCCAGGTCGTCATCCTGGGCGACGACGGAAGGATCACGAAGGTCGTGGCGGCCCACGACGTCGGCCGCGCCATCAACCCACTCGCCTGCGTGCAGCAGATCGAGGGAGCGGTGCACATGGGCCTCGGCTACGCGCTCTCGGAGGAGCTGCCCTGCACCGAAGGCCGCCCCGACTCGCTGCTGCTGCGCGACCTCGGCATCCTGAAGGCTGGCGAGATGCCCGAGGTGGACGTGATCCTGGTGGAGGTCCCGGACCCGGTTGGCGGCTACGGTTCCAAGGGGGTGGGCGAGATCGGCCTCGTCCCCACGGCGGCAGCGGTGGCCGGTGCCCTCGCGGCGTTCGACGGTATCCACCGCACGCAGCTGCCCATGAGGGATGCCCCGGCGGCGCCGCGTGGCCGCGGGGCGGGCCCGTCGCGCTAGACACACCTCGCCGCGCACCGGCCAACCCGGCATCCGCCGGGACGTACTACACTCGCTGGCGAGACCGGGCCCGTTTCGGCGGACCCCGTTTCGTTACTGGGGGGCGTGATGCCGGGACCGGATGACGGGCTCACCAGGCGCGGGCTGCTGACGGGGATCGCCGGCGGCGCGGCTGCGGCGGTGTTTGGGAAGCGGCTCGCGATCGCGGCAATCGAAACGGCCCGTGTGGTGAGGGTCGAGTCGCCCCGCGTGTGGAGTGGTGATGCGCGCGACCCCCGGGTGATTGCCCTCATGGTCGGCCGGGGCCTGATGGCCTTGACGGGTGAACCCACGCCGGAGGCGGCGTGGCGTCACTTCATCAAGCCGGGGATGCGGGTCGGCCTCAAGATCAACCTCCTGGGCCGGCCCCTGGTCTACACCGCCCCCGAGCTGACGGACGCGGTGGCGGCGGGCGCCCTCCTGGCCGGCGTGAAGCCCGAGAACGTCATCGTCTGGGACCGCTGGAAGGACCACTTCGGTCCCACGAGGTACAAGTTCGGGCGCGGCAGGATGGGCGAGAGCATCGAGCACGGGGGCAGCTACGACAGGGCTCGGGCGCTCAAGGCCTCGGGGGGGCTGTGCCCGATCGACAGGATCGCCGTGGATCGCACCGACGTCACGGTCAACCTCCCGGTTCTCAAGGACCACGGCGTCTCGGGCGTGACGCTCGCCCTCAAGAACATCGCCTTCGGCTGCTACGACCACCACCACGGCGCCCACGACGACGGCTGCGACCCGTTCATCGCCGAGGCGTGCGAGCACTTCGCCGCCAACACCAGGGTGCCGCTGATCGTGATGGACGCCACCGAGGCGTGCTTCGACGACGGCCCGCGCCCGGCCGACCGCAGCCGCCTCTGGCGGGAAAACGCGATCTACGTGGCCACCGACCCGGTGGCCCTCGACGTGGTCTGCCGCAAGGTCATCATGGCCAAGCGCGCCGACAAGGGCCTGTCCGACAAGACCCGCCAGAGCCGCCACATCGAGACGGCCGCCCGCAGGGGCCTCGGCGTCGGCGATTCCGGCCGAATCGAGCTGGTGACCCTCCGGGTTTGAGTCGGCCGCCGGGCGGTGTACTCTCTCCAGCGAAGGAGAACGCACCGATGGCGAAGAACGCGGTTCAGAGCTTCGAGAACCACGCGCGGTACGTCCCGCTCTACCACTTCGTGCTGTTCGGGATCCTGATGATCAACCTGGTGTGGTCGGTCGTCAGGATCATCCGCCACCCTTCGGCGGACGCTGCGGTGGCGCTGCTGATCGCGCTTGGGTTCCTGATTCTGTTCTTTTATGCAAGGCAGTTCGCCCTCACGATGCAGGACCGCCTGATCCGCCTCGAGATGCGACTGCGGCTGGCGAAGGTCCTGCCCGCAGACCTCGCACAGCGTATCGGCGAGCTCACGGTTAGCCAGTTGATCGGCCTACGCTTCGCGAGCGACGAGGAGCTTCCGGAGCTCGTGCGCAAGGTGCTCGCCGAGGGGATCGCCGACCGCACCGCGATCAAGAGGCTGGTGCGCAACTGGCAAGGCGACTACCTGCGGGTGTGACCCGCTGCCGTGCCCCAGCGCGAGGGAGCTACGGCCTGGCGTCCTGCTGTGTAACGTAACGCTTGCTGAACTCCTCGCGCTGCTTCGCGCGTTGTGCCTTTTCTTCCTGCGTCATCTGCCCGAGGAACCAGCGGTGGTCCTCGCTCGCGAGCGTGGCGTCGATCAGCTTGCCGACCTCCCTGGCAGCCTTGGCCCTGGTACCGCCGGCCGCCCTGCCCCTTGCGACGGCTTCCCGGGCCTCTGGGATGAACTCGCTGTAGAACACCTTGGCCACCTCGTAGAGGCCGTGCCAGTGGGTGTAGTCGGGTCCCTGCATCGAGGCGCCGTGACGGGCCCGCCGCCCCTCGTGGTGCCAGAGCTCGAACCAGGTCCAGTCGATCTTCTGGGCGAACGGGGTGTCGCCGACCAGGCCGCCCTTCTTGAGGGCGTCGATGATCGCCTTCCCGGGCTTGCCGAACTTCTCGTTGTAGAGAGCCACCAGCCCGTCGTACTGGGTGTAGAAGTTGTCGGCGAATGCGGGGGCGTGGCAGTTGGCGCACACCTCCTTCATCAACGCGCGTCGCTTCTCCCACCGGACCGCGTTTTTCAGGCCCAGCTTGATGTCTGCGGCATCGCTGCGGATGGAGATCTCGGGGCGGTTGTTCCAGGAGATGCGGTCGCCGACGTTGTGGGTCACACCCTGGCTGGGCGTCGCGCTCATGTGGCAGCTCGCGCAGGTGGGGCCCACGCCGTAGTCCTCGCCCACCACCCACTTGGGGCGGTCGATGTTGATGCGGTGGGCGTTGGCCGCGTACGAGATGCCGTGCTTGGACTCCTCGTAGATCTCCTTCTGCGGGTGGTCGGGCCCGAGGTGGCACTTGCCGCAGGTGTCTGGAACGCGCGCTTGCGCCGCCGAGAACGTGTGGCGCTGGTGGCAGGCGGAGCAGGAGCCGCGCGAGCCGTCCAGGTTGATGCGGCCGATGCCTGTGTTGGGCCAGGTGTCGGGCGTGGGCCTTCCGTTGGCGACCTTCACCGCGGAGCCGTGGCACTGCTGGCAGCCGCTCACCAGCAGCGCCGAGCCGCCGAAGAACGCCTTGTTGCCCTCAACGACCTCGGCGAGGGTGTTGTCTAACGACCCCAGGATCTCCGCACCCTTGGCGTGGCGGCTGCCCTGGAACTCGCCGGCCTCCCGCTCGTGGCAGCGGGCACAGTCGGCTGGGGTCACGACGGTATGGATGACGGCGCCGTTGTGCTCAAAGGCGCCGGGCGCTCCTGCCTTCGAGCCATGGCACTCGAAGCAACCGACGTTGCCGCGGTAGTGCTTGCTGTCACCCCACTGCTGGACGATGGCGAGGGACTGCTGCTTGTGGCATTCGTTGCAGACCGCGCTCTCGTCGGAAAGCTTGGTGTAGAAGACCGGGACCGCCGTGGCGGTGGCGGCTACGAGCAGCGCCGCGACGAGCAGTCCAACGCGTGGAAGGGAAGACTGACGGTTACGGATGAACATTGTGTCACCTCCTCATGCCCTCCCGCGGCATGCGCGGATTTGAGCCGGGCCGCGGCTCCGGGGGGGGCGGCTGGGTCCTTCCTTCGTGGGCATGAATCTACCAGGAATCGCGACGGCCGGTGCGGCCTCGCGCCCCTCCTGTTGGTCACCGCACCGGGAGGCGGAAAGCTGTGGGCCACTGCGGGTTCGTGGGGGCATTCCTCTCGGGCAGGATCTCGCCCCGGACGCCCACCACGATCGAGCGCAGCGGGACCTTGTGCGCCGACCGTTCCGCAGCGGTCCGGGCGAGCTGCAGCAGCCCGCCGCAGCACGGCACCTCCATGATCATCACGGTGAGCGAAGCGATCCCGGCGTGATCGATCAGGGCGACCAGTTTCTCCAGGTGAATCTCCTGATGGGTGTCGAGCTTTGGGCAGGCGATGGCGAGCGCGCGCCCCGCCAGGTGGTCGCGGTGAAAGTCGCCGACTGCGTAGGCCACGCAGTCGGCGGCCAGGAGAACGTCGGCGCCGCGGAAGGTCAGTGCCACGGGGGAGACCAGGTGGAGCTGCACGGGCCACTGGCGGAGTGTCGACCGCCGGCTGGTGTCGTCCGCACCGGGGTGCGCCCGCGGCGCCTCGAAGCTCATGGTCTTCGAGCCGGGGCAGGCCGAGAAGGCATGGTTGGCGACCGCAGGCGCGTGCCCCAGGTGGCGCGCCACCGCGGCCTCGTCGAACGGCGCGGCCTCGACCCGCTCGACGGTGATGACGCCCTGGGGGCAGTGCCCCGGGCAGGCGTCCATGCCGTCGCACAAGGCATCGCTCACGAGCCTCGCCTTTTTGTCGATGATCGCGATGGCGCCCTCGGCGCACGCCGGCACGCACAACCCGCACCCATCGCACCTCGCCTCGTTGATCCTGATGATCTCGCGAACCATCGCCGTGAATCTCCCCCCCGGCCTTTCGTCGCAACCGTAGGAGATGAGCAGGAACCGCGCCTTGACTGGGGTCAAGCTGCCGTGCGAGTTGCTACCGCTGGAGCTGGGTGAGCGCCGCGGCCAGCGCCTCAGGGGTGTTGCAGTTGGCGTTGACGCCGGGGTCCTCGACGAGGAGGCTCGTCGTGGCAACCGCGCGCAGCACCTCGCGCATCGTCGGCCCGGCGTGCGCACCGCTCGCGACCCGTTCGGCGACCGGGCGCGAGAGCATCACAGGGTGGCCGTGCTTGCCCCTGTGGGACGGGATTGCGGCCGCGGCCTGTACTGCGGCGAGCGCTTGCACGGTCGCGGGCGCGACGAGCGGATGGTCCACCGGCAGCACGATGACGGCGTCCCAGGTCGCGTCGCCTACAAGGTGCTGCAGGCCAAGCCGGAGGGAGTCGAACATCGCGAGGCCGGGTGCGGGGAGGGGAAGGCACTCGAGGCCGGGCGCCTGCATCGCAGGTGTTCCGACCGGGAGCATGGCGAGGACCGGTGCGGCGCCCGCCGCGGCGAGCAGCTCGGCACATGCGGCCAGGAACGGCCTGCCGTCCGGCAGGCGCGCGAAGGCCTTGGGTGAGCCGTAGCGCTCGCCGGCGCCACCGGCGAGGATCAACCCCGCGAAGCGCGCCGCCATCCCTCGGGGACCTCGCCGGTGCGGTCGAGCATGATGAGCTCGGCGACGATGGACACCGCGATCTCCTCCGGCGTCACCGCGCCGAGGTCGAGACCGACGGGGCAGCGCAGGGTGTGGACGCGCTCAGGGGGAACCCCGGCCGCGGCAGCCGTGCGGCGAATCGCCGCCGCCTTGGTGCGTGAGCCCACGACACCGACGCCGGCGAAGGGACGGGCGAGCGCGGCGGTCGCCCAGGCACCGTCGGCCTCGGCGTCGCCGGTCGCCACGATCACCTGCGTGACCTCGGGGTGCTCGAAGCCTGCGAGCATCGCGGGCCCCGCGGCCGAGAGCACGTCCACGCCCGGCAGGCCGTGCACCCTCTCGGTGGTGCCCTGCGACGCCACCGTGACCCGGAAGCCGGTCCGGGCGCCCGCTGCGGCCAGCGCCGCCCCCACGTGCCCGGCGCCAATCACCAGCAGCCGCCGCTGCGGACCGAACTTCTCAAGCGTCACCGTGACCGTGCCTCCGCAATTCGTATCTATCTCCAGGGTGCGGGCAGCCTCGCCCCCGGCGAGCATCGTGCGAGCGGTGGCGAGCGTCTCGGCCTCAACCTCGCCGCCGCCCACGGTCCCCTCCTGGGTGCCGCTGGCGCGGAGCAGGAGGCGGGCACCCTGGCGACGCGGCGCCGACCCCTTCACCGTCACCACCGTGGCGAGGACACAGGTGTCGCCCGCGTCAACGCTCTCGATCAGCCGTCGCAAGACCCGCATGTTCCTCCTCCTGCTGCCCGGCGGCGACCCACGCGAAGGGGTGGCGTTCCCCGAGCGCCTCCACGACCGTCGGCGGCGAGAGCGGGAGGCGGTCGATTTCCACGTCGAGGGCCTCGCATACCGCGTTTCGCACCGCGACGGCGGTCGGGATCAGCGAGGGCTCGCCGACGCCCTTCGAGCCGAAAGGCCCGCCCGCCCCCTCGCTCTCGACGACCGCGATCCTGATCTTCGGCGCATCGGCCGCGGTGGGGATGAGATAGTCGGTAAAGTTGGGGTTGACGAGCCGGCCGGCTTCGAGCTTGAGCTCCTCGCTCGTGCCCCAGCCCATACCCTGCACGATGCCGCCCTCGATCTGACCCTCGAGCGCGTCGCGATGGATCACCCGCCCCACGTCGTGGGCCGCCGAGACCTCCTGCACCCGTACGAGGCCCAGCTCCACGTCCACGCTCACCCTGGCGACCTGGCAGGCTACGGCGTAGAACTCGTAGGGCGCCCCCGTGCCGGTCTCGACGTCAAAACGCCGCGACTTGCTGCGGTGCCAGCCGGTGGCGATCGCCTCGATTCGGCGCGCCGCCATCTCGCCGGCGACGCGCGCGACGGGCACACGGCGGTCGGGCTCGGAGCCCACCGAGGCGAAACCGCCGGCCAGCTCGACCTGCTCGGGCCTGCAGCCCAGCAATTCCGCGGCCACCGGGTCGAGCCTGGTGCGCAGGCGGGCGACCGCATCGAGGATCGCGAGCCCCGACATGTGCGCGCCCCGCGAGGCAACGGTGGGCCCCGAATCGGCGACGGTCGTGGTGTCCGGCTGCCAGACCTGGACAACCGCAGGGTCCACGCCGAGGGCCTGCGCGGCGATCGTCTGGCAGGCCGCCAGGTTCCCCTGCCCCATCTCGGTGAGACCAACGCGTACCACCACCGAGCCGTCGGCCTGCAGGATCACCACCGCCGACGAGCGGTCGAGGCGCTGGCCGCCGTGGTGCAGGCTGCAGCCGTAGAGCACCAGGCCGATCCCCATCCCCTCGCGTGCCGCTCCGGAGGCCGCGCGCGGGCGGGCGTGAAAATCGTCCCACCCGGCCAGCTCGGCCGCACGTTCCAGGCACTCGCGCGCCAGCACCGGCTTCGGGAGCAGCTGGCCGGTGCACATCCTGCGGCGGCGGTCGTCCAGCACGTTACGCCGCCGGAACTCGACCGGGTCCAGGGCGAGAGCGCGAGCGAGCTTGTCCATCGTGGCCTCGGCGGCCCAGGTGACCTGCGGCGCGCCGAAACCGCGGAACGCACCCCCGAAGAGGTTGTTGGTGTAGACGACGTGCGTGGCGACCCGCACCGCGCTCACGTGGTAGGGCCCGATGGAGGAAACGTTGGCGCGCTCCGCCACCACGGTGGAGAGCCCGATGTAGGCGCCCGCGTCCATGAGCGTCTCCACCTCGGCGAAGCGCAGCTTGCCGTCGCGGCCGGCACCCCAGCGGTGGCGCACCACCACCACGTGGCGCTTCGAGGAGGCCTGCATGTCGAGCCCGCGCGGGAGGACAAAGCGCACCGGGCGGCCGGTGGTCCATGCAAGCAGTGCCGCGCACGCCGCCGGTTCGGAGGGATAGTCCTCCTTGCCGCCGAACCCGCCGCCGGTAGGGGCCTGCTCTACCCGCACCGCGGCCAGTGGCAGACCGAGGACGCGGGCGACGGCCTGCTGGACGTAGAACGGGCACTGGCAGGAGGCGACGATCGTGATGCGGTCGCGCCCCTCGGGGATGGCCAGGCACCCCTGCGGCTCCAGGTAGGCGTGCTCCTGTCCCCCGATCTGGTACTCGGCCTCCACGACCACGGCGGCGCGGGCACGCGCACGGGCAAGATCCCCGCGCACCACCCGGAAGGTGCGGACCAGGTTGCCGGCGTCGTGGACGCTGGGCGCGCTGGGCTCCAGCGCCCGCGCCAGATCGTGCACCGCGGGCAGCGCGTCCAGGCGCACCTGGACGAGGTGCGCCGCTTCCCACGCCGCCTCGGGGCTGCGCGCCGCCACCAGGGCCAGACGGTCGCCCACCATGCGGACGCGGTCTTCCACCAGCAGCGGCTGGTCTTCGAAGATCACACCTACGAGGTTCTTCCCCGGGATGTCCGCCGCGGTGAGCACCGCCTCTACGCCCTCGACGGCGCGGGCTGCGGTCAGCTCCAGGCCGGCGACCCGGGCGGAGGCCACCGGAGCCACCGCCGCTGCCGCGTGCAGCATCCCCGGGAACGTGAGATCCGCGACGTAGCGCGTGCTGCCGGCGACCTTGGCGCGCGCGTCGGGGCGCTCGTGACGGCCGCCCAGAGGACCGGGGACCGGGGTCCGGGCTTCGGGGTCCGAACGACGGCCCGCACGAGTGCGGTCAGGACTCGGCATGGGCATGCTCTGCGGACGCCTGCTGGAGGGCCTCGAGGATCTTGGTGTAGCCGGTGCACCGGCAGAGATTGCCGGAGAGCAGGCGCGCATGCTCGGCCGGGTCACTCACGTGACGGGCGAGCACGGCAGCGCCGGTGACCGCGATCCCGGGCGTGCAATAGCCGCACTGGATCCCGCCCCGGGTAACGAGGGCTTCCTGGAACGGGTGCAGCCGGCCGGCGCGCGCCAGCCCCTCGACCGTGACGACGTCGTGGCCGTCCACGGAGGCGGCGAGCACCAGGCAGGAGGTCACCGGCGAACCATCGAGCAGCACCGTGCAGGTCCCACACTCGCCGGCCCCGCACCCCTCCTTGGTGCCGGGCAGGCCCGCATCCTCGCGCAGGAGGTCGAGCAGGCGCCGCCCGGGGGGCACGTGGAAGGTGCGGCGCGCGCCGTTGAGCGTGAACGCGACGCGCACCGGCTCAGGCACGGGCGGCCTCCTCCAGGAAGCGGTCGAGGAGGACTGCGGCCGCGAGGCGCCGGTAGCGCGCCGGAGCGCGGACGTCGTCGATGGGGGCAATGTCCTCCTGCAGCGCCCGCACCGCCTCGCGGCGGACGAACGGCTCAAGGGCACGGCCGACCAGTGTCCGCTCGGCGTGGCTCGCCCGCACGGGCGTCGGGGCGACCGAGCCGAGCGCCAGGCGCACATCCGATAACGTCCCGTCGGCGCGCACGACGGCGCGGCCGGCGAGGCTCACCACCGCGATGATCTGTTCGCGTCGCGGGCCCACCTTTGCGAAGCGCTCCACCACGCGGGCGCCCGCGTCCGTCTGCGGGTAGGGGAGCAGCACCGAGAGGATCAGCTCACCGGGAGCGAGGGCGCTGCGCCCGGGCGCCAGGAAGAACTCCTCGATGGCCACCTGCCGCGCCCCCGCGCTGGAGGCCACCTGGAGCGCGGCACCCTCGACCAGCAGCGCCGGCGCGGTGTCGGCGGCGGGGGAGGCGTTTGCGAGGTTGCCTCCGAGGGTCGCGCGGCACTGGATCGGCCAGGCGCCAACCCGGGCGGCGGCCGCGGCGAGCGCCGGGAACAGGGAGCGGATGCGCGGCTCGGCGGCAATGCGGTCCATCCGCGTGGCGGCCCCGAGCTCGATCCCTGCCTCGGTCTCGTGCACCCCGTCGAGGCCGAGGCGGCCGAGATCCACCAGCGCCGCGGCGTGCCTGCGGCCGTCGCGCAACTGGACCATCAGGTCCGTGCCGCCGGCGATGGCCCTCGCATCGGGGCGCTGGGCGAGCACCGCCAGGGCTTCCGAGAGGCTGGCCGGACGAAGTACCTCGCGAACCGGCACGTCCACCTGCGCACCCCGTTCCGGGGAGCCGCCTATGTCAGGTGTTGAGACTCGTCTCACCTACTCAACCAGGCGGCACCCCACCCGCAATTCTAGGCCTCCCACCTGCGCTTTCCAAGGAAGCGCCCCTAGCCCCGTCAAGGCGCCGGTGGGGAGCCGGCGTTGTAGGCTATGCGGGACCCGCCATGGCGGGTCGGGAGGAAAGCGTGAGGCGCGGTCTCGCACTGCCGCTCCTGCTGGTGGCGGCCGTCCCAGGCGTGGCGCAGAGCCTGCGACGTACCCCGGTGGTTCAGGTCGTGGAGCGGGTGCGGCCGGCGGTGGTCAATTTGACCGCCCGACAGGTGGTGACGGCGCGCCCGCGCTCGCTCTTCGACGATCTCTTCCTGCAGTTCGCGCCCCCCGCCGAGCGTGTCCCCGCGCAGTCGTTGGGGAGCGGCGTGACGATCTCTCCCGAAGGGCTGATCGTCACCAACGAGCACGTCATCGAGGGTGCGGCCGAGATCAAGGTTCGCTTCGCCGACGGCAAGGAGGTGGACGCGGAGGCGATCGGTTCGGACGCCGACGCCGACCTTGCGCTGCTGCGCGTGCCGGGGAAGGGGAGACCGCACCTGCCGCTTGCCGAGCAGGACGACTCGATGATCGGGGAGACGGTGATCGCGATCGGCAACCCGCTGGGCCTCGAGAGCACCGTCACGGTGGGCGTGCTCTCCGCGCGCGACCGCACCGTCATGTCGCCGAGCACACGGCGGGTCTACACCGACTTCCTCCAAACCGACGCCTCCATCAACCCCGGCAACTCGGGCGGGGCGCTCGTGGACCTGGATGGGCGCCTGATCGGGATCAATACCGCGATCATCGGGGAGGCCCAGGGCATCGGCTTCGCCATCCCCGCCAAGCGCGTGCGGCGGGTCGTCAACGACCTGCTGCGCTACGGGCAGGTGCAGGCCGCGTGGCTCGGGGTTTTCGTGAGGACCCGCGGCGAGGGGCGGCGGGGCGCGCGGGGAACGGGCCGGGGCATCGAGGTGGTGGATGTCTTCCCCGCCTCGCCGGCGGCCGCGGCGGGACTGCAGCGCGGGGCCGTCCTGCTCGAGGGCGGTGGAAGGCCTCTGACCAGCCGCGACGACTACGCCACGCTGCTCGCGCAGCTGGCGCCGGGCGATCGCGTCAGTCTGCGTGTCAGCGAGGGCCCGGAGACCCGCGAGGTTTCCCTGTGCACGACGCGACCGCCCGAGGACCTGGGCGAGCAGGTGCTGGTGCGCTTCGTGGGCATCAAGCTCGTGGAGCGCGGGGGGCGCGTGCTCGTGAGCCGGGTGGCGGGCGGCAGCCCCGCGGAGCAGGCGGGCCTGGCCGGCGGCGATGTCCTGCTGCAGGTGAACGGCGAGCGCGTGGGGACGGTCGCGGAGGTGAACAGCATCGTGGCCCGCGAGCATACCCGGTCCTCGGTCCTGCTCGTCATCCAGCGCGGCCCGTTCGCCTATCAGCTGCCGTTCCCGCTTGTTCCCTAGGCTATACTCGGCGACGTGACCGAGCGTGTCGCCGGCGTGGTGACCGCGGTGTTCGGTCCCCTCGTGCGGGTGCAGGTGGGGGCCCAGCCACTGGTGGTGCCGTTCCGGCGCAAGCTGCGCTGGCTTGCGGAGAGCGAGGACCGCAGGTTGGTGGTGGGCGACCGCGTCGTGCTGGAGGGCAAGGCGCCCGACCTGGTGGTCGCCGAGGTCAGCCCGCGGAGGACAAAACTCACGCGCCGCTCGCCTGGGGAGAAACGCCCGCGCGTGATCGCGTCCAACGTAGACCAAGCCGTGGTGGTGATGGCGGCCGCTTCTCCGGAACCGAACCCGCGCCTGCTGGACCGCTTCCTCGTGGCGTGCCACCACGCAGGCATCGAGCCTGTGGTCTGTTTCAACAAGGTCGACCAGGGGACCTCGGCCATCGACGCCTGGATCGGGGACTACCAGGACGCTGGGTACGAGATCTTGATGGTGTCCGCCCGCACCTCGCGCGGCGTGGGGTGCCTGACCCGCAGGGTGACCGGCCGGACGACGCTGTTCTGCGGCCCGTCCGGGGTGGGGAAGTCGGCGCTGTTGAACGCCATCCATCCGGGCTACCGCCTGCGCGAGGGCTCGATCTCCGAGGCCACTGGCAAGGGCCGCCATACGACGACCACCGCGCAGCTCCTCCCACTCCCGGGTTCGGGTTTCGTCGTGGACACGCCGGGCCTGCGGGAGTTCGGCCTGTGGGACCTCGAGGTGTCAGAGCTCCAGGTGTGCTTCCCGGAGGTCGCAAAGACGGCCGTGGGATGTGCCTTCGGGGACTGCAGCCATGCGGGGGAGGCCAACTGCGCCGTGCGCAGCGCGGTCGAGGCAGGCACGCTCTCGGTGCGACGCTACACCTCGTTCCTCAAGCTTCGTCAGGAGTTGGAAGAGAACCAGCCGAGCTAGCCGGGTCCGGGCGTGAGACCGTCCGTGCTGCGCTCCGGCGCGCCTTCCCCCTTCCACCGCCACAGCCCGTCCGCGCCTCCGAACACGTAGGCGCCGCCCGGGAGGGCGACCAGGCCGAGAGGCCCCTCCCCGAGCCTGAGGATGGATGTGATGGTTTTCTCGGCGAGCAGGATCCGGACGAGGCCCGGGTCGCACGGTGCGCTCACGGCGCCCACCAGCGCACCCCGCACCACGACCACGGAACGGCAGCACGGCAGCGGCGCCACGCTCGACTGCGCCTGGCCCTGGACGGAGGCCAACGAGAAGTTCTCGCCGTCGCTCGCCACCAGCACATCGTTTTCGAGCCACGCGATCCCGCCGCGGCCGTCGACGGGGAGCTCCCTCGTGAGGGAAGGGCCGATCAGGAGCGTCTTGCCGGAGGGCCAGCGCGCCGTGGCGACCTGCTTCCCGTCAGGTGAGACCGCGAGGTGGCGGAAGGAACCAGGCGCGGCGAGGCGCGGCGGGGCGTGCGCGTCGAGGGGCAAACACCAGACGCCGCTCGCGTCGACAAACCACAGGTCCCCCGTGGACGCGACAACGACCGGGAACAGGACCCAGCGGGGCCACACGAGGAGCACGGCTTCCTCCCCGGCAGGTGAGCGCCACACCACCTGGGAGCCGGAAGCAGTGGGACGGGCAAAGACGACGCCGCCATCCTCGCCCTCGGCCCGACAGCCGGTGCGCATCGGTGGCAGCGGCGCGGCGGTCAGCCACTCGCATAGCCCGGGCCCACCGCGGGCGCGCAGCTGGGCGGCGGCGAGGAGGCGCGCCGGCAGTGCCGCGGACGACGGAATCTCGGCAACCGGCACGCCGCCGGCTGCGAGGCGACGTGCGAGGCCGTCCCTTTCCACCTCGGCGCGGTCGCCGGCCTCCTTGGCCTTTGGCAGGCCGGCCTCGAGCGGTTTCTCGAGGGCGTTGCGCAGCGCGCGGGGCATGGTCGGGTACTCCTTGCCGCTCCCCTTCTGCCAGGCAAGGAGGAGATCGAACGGTTGTCGGCGCGCCCGCGCAGCATCCCCGTAGGTTTCGACCACGAGCGC
Source organism: Thermoanaerobaculaceae bacterium (assembly GCA_963754345.1). GTDB lineage: Bacteria > Acidobacteriota > Thermoanaerobaculia > Thermoanaerobaculales > Thermoanaerobaculaceae > RBG-13-68-16. The sequence continues at coordinate 542,534 of CAVWFZ010000021.1, forward strand.
TGCCGCTGCCGCCTGTGGCGGGTTGGCTCCGTCCACGCGGCCCATCCTCGCCAGCTTGGCCCTCCGGGTGTTCCAGCGGACCTCGGGGTCGAAGATCTCGTTCGTGAGGGCCTCGAGCGGCGGGGAGGCGTCCTTGGCCTCGAGCCAGTCCCGCACCGGGCGCAGCTCAGGCGGGAGCGCGGCGAGGGTGAGCGAACCGGCCATCGCGATGGCCTGGCCGGTCATCTCCAGAGGCTCCCCGCAGCGCGCGTCGGGAGGGGCAGGCTGCGCACCGGCGACGAGCAAGGCCTGTGCCACGGCGCGCGCGATGTCGGGCGTGCCCGACGGTTCTGCCTTGGGCACGAGCACCAGCACAGTGTCCCCGTGCGCCACCGCGGCGATGGTCGTGCTCTCGGTCGAGGCGATCACCACCTCGAGGCGCGGCACCGCGGCAAGATCCAGGAGGCCGCGGAGCTGCGCTCCGACTGCTTTCGAGAGCGCTGGCTGCTCGGGCAGGGACTGCGGCGTGCCGGCGGAGTTCCACCACCCGGGCGAGATCAGGAAGCATGACGCGAGCTCCGGGGTGGTGAGGACGACCTCCGGAAACGGGCGCGCGGCCCAGGCGGTCACGTGGATGGGAATGCCGACGGGAGCGGCCTGCGGGGTCGGCTCGACCGCAGCCACGACGGTCGCACCGAGCGAAACGGCCAGGGATAGGGCGAAAACGCCGTAAGGCCCTTGACAAACTCGGCTCATGGCCCGAATAATAGCGTAAGAACCGATCCATAAAGGAGGACGGGGAATGAACAAGTCAGAACTGGCCGTCAAACTCGCGAAGAAGGTCGGTCTCACCCACGCCAAGTCGGCGGAAGTCGTGGACGCGATCTTCAACGCCCACAAGGGCATCGTCGCGGTCGAGCTGACCGGCGGGCGGAAGGTGACCGTCCCCGGCTTTGGCACCTTCGCGACCCGGAAGCGCGCGGCGCGGCAGGGGCGCAACCCCGCCACCGGCAAGACGATCACGATCTCCGCGCGCAAGTACGCCACGTTCAAGGCGGGCAAGACGCTCAAGGAGAAGCTGGCTAAGTAGGCCAGGGCGCGGAGGAGGGACGATGAACAAGACGGAGATGATTACGAAGGTGGCGAAGAAGACGGGCATGACTCAGGCCAAGGCCGCGGAAGCGGTCGATGCGCTCTTCAACGCCTCGAAGGGACTGATCGCGGTGGAGCTGGCGGCCGGGCGCAGGGTCACGCTCCCCGGCTTCGGTGGCTTCACGGTCCGCAAGCGCGGCCCTCGCCAGGGGCGCAACCCCGCCACCGGCGCGACGATCAAGATCCCGGGCCGTTCCTATCCGGCGTTCAAGGTGGGCAAGACCCTCAAGGAGAAGGTTGGCAAGTAGCATCTCGCCCTTTCCGGACGATGTCGGGGCGCGGGGGACCGCGCCCTTGTTGCTTTTCCTCTTTTTTCGCGTTTGCTTGCGAGTGCCCTCCCCGGGTGCGACCCGCAGACCCCTCTTGACTTTTCTCCCGAATCCGCGTAGGCGGCCGCCGAGCCACGAGGCATGAAGGACATCGAGACCGACTCTCAGGTTACCCCCGACCCGCCGACTGTGCGACGAAGTTGAGATTCTGCGGTAAACACAAGATCTAGTGGGGGGTTGCCGGGCACAGCGCAATATGTTGCGGTGACCCTCTTGACAAGCTTTCGTCGGCGCTCTAGATTCAATTCGAAAAGTTCAAGTAGTACTTGAACTCTTGTTTTGAAGGGGGATCTGGGATGTCTGCGGAACCATCGTCTCTAGCCGTCGCCGCAAGTCGCCGCCCCGACGCCCATGGTATCTCGGTGCGTCGCCTCTTCACGGACGGGGAACACCATCCCTTCGATCTCGTGCGCTGGGAGCTGCGCACGGCCCGCATCTCCGGCAGCGACGGCAGCGTCGTCTTCGAGCAGACCGACGTGGAGGTCCCTGACTTCTGGTCGCAGACGGCCACCAACATCGTCGCTCAAAAGTACTTTCATGGACGACTCGGCACACCGGAGCGAGAGAGCTCGGTACGCCAGCTGATCGGGCGCGTCGTGGCCACGATCGTCGAGTGGGGACGCATCGGCGGCTACTTCGCCAACGAGGCGTCCGAGCGCGCGTTCGAGCACGAGCTCTGCTACCTGCTGCTGCACCAGATGACGTCGTTCAACTCGCCGGTGTGGTTCAACGTCGGCATCGAGACGCGTCCGCAGTGTTCGGCGTGCTTCATCAACTCGGTGCGCGACTCGATGGACTCTATTCTCGACCTCGCGAAGACCGAGGGGATGCTGTTCAAGTACGGATCGGGCACCGGGTCGAACCTCTCGGTACTTCGCTCCTCGCGCGAGGCGCTGGCGGGTGGCGGCACCGCCTCGGGTCCAGTCTCTTTCATGCGCGGGTTTGACTCCTTTGCCGGCGTCATCAAGTCCGGCGGTAAGACCCGCCGTGCCGCGAAGATGGTGATCCTCAACGTGGATCACCCGGACATCGTGCATTTCGTCCGCTGCAAGGCCGAGGAGGAGAAGAAGGCGCACGTGCTCATCTCCGCCGGCTATCCCTCCAGCTTCGACCAGGAGGGCGGCGCCTACGACTCGATCCAGTATCAGAACGCCAACCACTCGGTGCGGGTGACCGACGACTTCATGCGCGCGGTGGAGGACGACGGTTGGTGGGAGACCCGTATGGTCACCACCGGCGAGGTCGGCGGGCGCTACCGGGCACGCGAAGTGATGAAGATGATGGCGGAGGCCGCCTGGGTGTGTGGCGATCCGGGGATTCAGTACGACACCACCATCAACCGGTGGCACACCTGCAAGAACACCTCACGCATCAACGCCAGTAATCCCTGTTCCGAGTACATGTTTCTCGACGACACCGCCTGCAACCTCTCCTCGTTGAACCTCATGCGTTTCGCCGACGAGAAGGGGAACTACAAGGTCGAGGAGTTCCGCCACGCCGTGGACGTGATGATCCTCGCGCAGGAGATCCTGGTCGACTTTGCGCACTACCCGACCCCGAGGATCGCCGCCAACTCGCACGACTACCGGCCGCTGGGACTGGGCTACGCCAACCTCGGTGCGCTGCTGATGGCCGAAGGTATCCCCTACGACTCGCCCGAGGGGCGTGCGTTCGCCGCCGCCGTCACCGCGCTGATGTGCGGGCAGGCCTGCCTCCAGTCGGCGCGTATCGCCGAGGGGCTCGGACCCTTCCCGGGCTACGCGAGCAACAGGGAGCCGATGCTCGAGGTCATTGGCATGCACCGCGAGGCCGCGCACCGCGTGCCCACGCGAGGCGTGCCCCTCGAGCTGCGCCGGGCGGCGACCGAGGCGTGGGACGCCGCCTTGGATCACGGCAAGCAGTTCGGCTACCGCAATGCGCAGGTCACTGTGCTGGCGCCCACCGGCACGATCGGTTTCATGATGGACTGCGACACCACCGGCATCGAGCCCGACCTCGCGCTCGTCAAGGTCAAGCGCCTGGTGGGCGGCGGCACGATCAGGATCGTGAACCAGACGGTGCCCCGTGCGCTCGCCAAGGCCGGCTACGACGAAGAGACCCGGACGGCGATCCTCAAGCACCTGGAGTCGACCGGAACGATCGAGGGCGCGCCCGGCCTCAAGGACGAGCACCTGCCGGTCTTCGACTGCGCGTTCAAGGCGGTCTCGGGCACGCGCTTCATCGCACCACTCGGGCACCTGCGGATGATGGGTGCGGTGCAGCCGTTCCTCTCCGGCGCGATCTCGAAGACCGTCAACGTTCCGGAGCGCACCGCGCCGGAAGAGATCGAGAAGCTCTACGTCGAAGGCTGGAAGCTGGGCCTGAAATCGGTGGCGGTGTACCGGGACAATTGCAAGGGCTCGCAGCCGCTCGCCGCCGCGAGCCAGCAGAGCGCGCCCCCGGCGTTCCAGCCGGTGCGGCGCAAGTTGCCCGACGAGCGGGTCGCGATGACCCATAAATTCTCTGTCGAGGGGCAGGAGGGGTACGTCACGGTCGGGCTGTACGAGGACGGGAAGCCAGGCGAGCTTTTCATCACCATGGCCAAGGAGGGCTCCACCCTCTCGGGCGTGATGGATGCTTTTGCCACGGCGATCTCCCTGACGCTGCAGTACGGGGTGCCGCTCGAGTTCCTGGTCAACAAGTTCTCGCACGTGCGCTTCGAGCCGGCGGGGTGGACCAACAACCCGCAGATCCCCTACGCGAAATCGATCATCGATTACATCTTCCGCTGGCTGGCCTCCAAGTTCCTGGCGCCCGAGGAGCAGGCCGCGGTGGGTGTGCAGCCCATCGCCGCCGAGGGGGGCAAGACGCCGGCGTTGCCCGCCCCCAGGCAACCCTCGCTCCCCGGCCTCGATCTCTCGGAAGGGGCGCAGCTCTTCGTCAACCAGGCCGATGCGCCGCCGTGCCCGACCTGCGGGATGATGATGGTGCGCAGCGGGGCCTGCTACAAGTGCGGGAACTGCGGCACCGTCCACGGGTGTAGCTAGGTAGCCCCGCGTGCTTGCCGCCCTTCGCGGCGCCACGCCCCCGCGCGGCGTTCGCGAAGACGCTTCCGCGCGCGACCGAGCAGGCGCAGCCCGGCGCGCGGACCCTCGCTGTTCCCCTCGCTGCGCTTGGGGCCAGCGTCTCCACGCGCCAGTCTGACCGCTCGGTGCCCGCGCGCTCCAGCGCGATCGCGGCAGCGCACGAGGGGCGGCAATCGCCCCCGCCCGAACGCAACCTACGTGTGGCCGCTCGGGACCCGCGGCCTCCGGAGGCATGGCCACTCGCACGAGGGGCGGCAATCCCCCCCGCCCAGAGACAGCATTCGTCTGACCGCTCGGTGCCCGCGCGCTCCAGCGCGATCGCGGCAGTGCACGAGGGGCGGGACTCGCCCCCACCCATAAGAAGAACATCCGCTCGAGCGCTTGGTGCCGGGGGCATCCGGAGACATGACCACGCGTGCGAGGGGCGGCAATGGCGCCCGGCCGGAAGCATGCCTCAGCTTCAGGACACTTCGAAGGTGGCCGACAGGAAGCGCGTGAGACGCTCACTGAAGCCGGGCTCGATGTGAGGGTCGGAGTGACCGCGACCGGCGATGCGCCACGCCTCGGCCCGCCCGCCGGCGGCACGGTGAAGCCTCTCGAGGTTGGCGACCGGCACGATCGCGTCCTCCTCGCCGTGGACGAGGAGCATCCGCCCCGCGACGCGGCCGGCCTGGCGCTCGGGCGCCAGCTGGTCAAACGTCGCACCGATCCGCCACTCGATGACCCGGAACGCCAGCGGCATCGCGGGCGCGAGCAGCCTCGAGCCGAGCCCCATTTGCAGCATGGCGTCGCGGGGGTGGGCGAACGAGCCGACCGTGACCACCGCGCGGATCCTGGGATCGTGGGCGGCCGCGTGGATGGCCGCGCTGCCGCCGATCGAGAGGCCGACCACGGCCAGCCTGCCCGCGTCCACCTCGGGGCGGGCCGCGAGCCAGGACACCGCGGCGCGGATGTCCTCCGAGAACTTCTTCATCGAGGCGTGGCCGTCGGGGTCCGAGGCGCCGTGGTGGCGGGCGTCGAACGCCAGGAGGTGGTACCCCGCCGGGTGGAGGATCTGCACGTACGGCAGCATCCGCTCGGCGTTGCGCCCCCACCCGTGGACGAGCACGACCGCGGGCCGCCGCCCGCCGCCGCCCGGGATCCACCAACCGTGGAGCCGCTTCGCATTGGCCGTCGGGATCCAGATCTCTTCGTAGGCGACGCCCAGGGCTGCCGGCGTGCGCCGCGGCGCGACGCGGGCGTTCCGCCAGGCCACCAGCATGGCCAGCAGCACGGCGGCCTGGTAGAGGACCACCAGGCCGAGGAGCACACATATCCATACCATGGGTGCAGTCTAGCCGGCCCATACGCAAGGCCGCTCGTGGGGTACGCGCTCAGCGGGTCCCGCCGGCCATTGGAAGGCGGCCTGCGGGCTTTGGTAGCCCTCCCGTCACTTTCCGAGCATGCCTGCCTTCAGGCCGGAGTCGGCGGGCTTGGCGCCGAGCCAGACAGCGAACATCGCGTCCGCGAAGTCCTTGCCCGCAATCACCCCGGCCTCCTTGCCGTTGATCTCGAGCCTCGTGCCGGTGCCTGGGACGTACGTGATCACGGCACGCTGGCTGCTGACCATGTCCGGCCAGAACGCGCAGAACTGGTCCAGGCGTGCCTTGAGGGCGGGCAGGGCGGCGGCCGAGTTGTTGGCGAACCCCTCCCGCCACGCCTCGGTGAGCTTCTCCTTCTCGACCTTGCTGTAGAGGAAGTGCATGAGGACCTGCTTGGCTTCGTCGGCCGCGATGATCGCCGCCGCATCGTGGTTGGGCGTCGGAAGGTAGAGACCAGCCACGTAGACCTTGACCTTGAGAAACGTCTTGGTGCGCACTCCCATGCCGTTGAGCTTGAGGGTCGTCCCGCCCACCGTGATGGTGTCGGGCAGCGTCACCCCGGCGAGTTCCATCGCCGCCAGCGGTGCAGCCAGAACGAGGAGCGCAACACAAACGAGCATTTTGCGGTTCATGGATCCCCCTTTTCGCCGACTGGCAGATGTCCTTACGCCACTCTACGGGCTTGTGGTCCGGCGCGCAAGGGGTCAGGTATGCCGCCGCAAAGCCACCGGCGGCGCCGCGTTTTGCCCCTATTTTCCGAGCAGCCCCGCTTTGAGGCCGGCGTCGGTGGACGGGCTCGGCGGCCTTTCCGTCCTGGCCCCGGCGTACACGCTGGGCGCGTACCTTTTCGTGGCGTTCTTCGTTGTCCATCTCTGCCTTACCACAACCGGGAAGACGCCGCTGAGCCTGACGAGGGCCATGATCACCGGTCATGAGTGATCCGGCAGCAGGGCGAGCGCATCCCGGCCCGGAGCAGAAGTGCCGCTTCCTGGCATCTACCCCCCGGCTTGCGGGAGACGGCGAAAAACGAGCCTCTTGACATCGGATTATTTCGAACATATGCTCATTTGATGGCCCGGCCACCAAACCCCAGACGCGTCGGCCTCGGCTTCGAGACCCGGGTTTTCAAGCCCGCCGGAACGCCGATGCGAGAGTTGCCGGTGGTGCGGCTCGACCTCGACGGGCTCGAAGCCCTGCGCCTAGCCGACCTCGAAGGGCTCTATCAAGACGCGGCGGCCGAGCAGATGGGCGTGTCGCGAGCGACCTTCGGCAGGATCCTCACCGCGGCGCACGCTCGGGTGGCGGAGGCGCTGCTGGAAGGCAAGGCGCTGCGGATGGGTGGAGGACCGGTGGTCGAGGGAGAGCCGGAGGAGCTACCGTGCCCGGTCCACTGGGGCGGGCGGCGGCGTGGCCGCGGTTGCCGATGCCGGGGCCGGTAAGCGGCTGCCAGCCCGGTGGACCGGGACGTTGACGGCGGGAGGTTCGAGCCTCCCGAAGGAGGAAACCATGAACGACAGGAGAAGTGAGCACAGGGACTGGGGCGGTGGCGGCCGCTTCCGGCACGGTGGACCGATCTTGCTCGAGGCCAACGAGGTGGTTCGGGGCGGCTGGCGCGGCTGGTGCCGCTGGGGCGATCACGGCGTGGGTTTTAATGGCGTGCCGTGGGGTGGTGGGCGTGGCCGGTGCTGGGGCGGCGGCCACGGCGTGACGGATGAAGGCAGGAGCGCCGCCGAGACCACCCCGTGGCGACTCGTCGAGGAGCTGCGCCGCAAGGTGGAGGTCTTGGAGCAGCGGCTCGAGGGTCAGCCCGCCGGCCACGAGCCCTCGCCAACACCGGATGCACCGTAGGGTCTGGAGGGGTAGGACGCCGTGCACAGCGGACAACGCGGTAGCCGGGAGGCTCGCCAGCGCCAACTGGCGCCCTCCCGGGTGTACGGGCCAGTGCCCAGCCGCCGCCTTGGCCGCAGCCTCGGCGTCGACCTGGTTCCCTTCAAGACGTGCCCGTACAACTGTGTCTACTGCCAACTCGGGCCCACGACCCGCCACACCGCCGAGCGCGCCGCCTTCTTCCCGGCCCAGGCCGTCGCCGCAGACGTCCTGGACAAGGTGCAGACTTCTCGGCCGGACGTCATCACCGTGGCCGGGTCGGGGGAGCCGACCCTCAACACCGGCCTGGGTGATCTGATCGAGGCCATCAAGGTCGCCACTGAGGTCCCCGTGGCCCTGCTGACCAACGGCGCCCTGTTTCGCGACCCTGAGGTTTGTCGGGAGGCAGCGCTGGCGGACCTCGTGCTCCCCAGCCTTGACGCGGGCGACGAGGAGTTCTTCCAGTGGGTCAATCGCCCTGTCGAGGGTCTCACCCTGGATGAGGTGACCGAGGGCCTTGTGCGCTTCCGGGAGGTCTACCGTGGGGGCATCTGGCTCGAGATCATGATCCTGCAGGGCTTCACGGAGCTGCCGCAGCAGCTTCACGCAATCGCTGAGCGGGCACGGCGCATCCGAGCCGACTCGATTCAGCTCAACACACCGGTCCGTCCCGCCACCTTCGACTTCGTCCGGCCCGTGGCCCACGACCGGCTGGCATCTTTCTGCGAGTGGTTCGAGCCAGAGGCGAAAGTCGTCGCGGAGGACCCGGCCGAGGCGAAGAAGGCGCAACCCTCCTGTGCGGACGCCGAGAGAATCCTGGGCCTTCTGGGCCGCCGTCCCTGCACCCTGCAGGACGTGTGCAGCGGTCTGGGCACTGTGGCGCCGGGCACGCTCAAGGTCCTCGAAGTGCTGGTGCGGGAGGGGCAGGTTAGCGAACGCCTACGGGGCGGCCGGGTCTTCTACCAAGCGAAGCGACACGGCGGATCACGCGCCGTTCGGAGCGCCACACCGTGAACCTGCGGTCCGTCCTCGCCGATTCGCTGATGATCACCGGCTTCGTCTTCGCGATGATGCTGCTGGTGGAGTACGCCCAGGTTGCCACAGCGGGCGTGCTCGGCCGCTGGCTGCAACGGGGCGGCATCTTCCGCACCGCAGCGGTGGCCATGGTGGGCACCGCGCCCGGCTGTCTCGGGGCGTTCACCGACGTGACCCTCTACACCCACGGCATGATCAGCTTCGGGGCCATCGCCGGGGCGATGATCGCCGCCAGCGGCGACGAGGCGTTTGTCATGCTCGCGCTGTTCCCGGGCAAAGCTCTACTGCTCTTCGGTCTGCTCTTCGCGTACGGCCTGCTCGTCGCCCTCCTGGTCGACCGGGCGCTCGGCATCCGCCTGTACCGCGGGAAATGCTGCCCTGACGGAATCGTGCTCCACGGCGCCGAACTCTCAGGCGGCCACACACTATGGAGGTCCTCGTTTGGCGACCTGAGCCTGCAGCGCGCGAGCCTTTCCGTGACCCTGACGTTCTTTGTCGTCGGCGTTGCGCTCGGGTGGGTCGGACCGGATACCTGGAACTGGGTGCGGTGGACGCTGCTTCTCGCTGCGTTGCTCGCGCTCTTCGTGGTTTTCACGGTGACGGAGCACTTTCTCGTCGAGCACCTGTGGGCACACGTCGCGAAAAGGCACGTCCCCAGGATCTTTGCGTGGGTGCTCGGCGTCCTGCTCGGGCTGGCCTGGCTGCAGTCTGCGGACATCCCCCTGGCAAGCTGGATCAAGGACCATCGTGGCTGGGCGCTAGTGGCCGCCGTGCTCGTGGGCGTAATCCCCGAATCTGGGCCGCACCTGGTCTTTGTCACGCTCTTTGCCCAGGGCGCGCTGCCCTTTTCCGTCCTGGTCGCCTCCTCGGTGGTGCAGGACGGCCACGGCATGCTGCCGCTCCTGGCCGAGTCGCCCAGGGAGTTTGCCAGGGTCAAGGCGGTAAATGTTCTGGCCGGACTCGTCCTGGGCGGCGCGCTGATGGCGGCGGGATGGTAACGGCTGATGTGCGATGGCATCTACGTCCTTGCCCGCGTTGCTGCGATGCTTTTCAAGGTGGGTCAGCGGCTTGCTTCAGTCAGCTGGGGGCGTCGTGAGCCGCTCCTCTCTCAATCAACTCCATGCACGGGCGGGGCGTGACCTCGTGGTCTGGGTGCGCGCCGAGAACCGTGCCGCGGTGAACGAGATGGGTACCAGCAGTTCAAGGAGTTCCAACATGCTCAAGATTGCCGTTCCCACGCAAGGCGGGCTGTTTTCGGCCCATTTCGGCGGCGCGGAGCGCTTCGCCATCTTCGAGGTTGATGAGCAGGCGCGCCGCATCGTGTCTTCGACCAGCGCCGCGCCGCCGCCCCACGAACAGGGGAGCTTCCCGACCTGGCTCAAGGAGCAGGGTTGCCACATCATCCTGGCGGGAGGCATGGGTCCCCGGGCCGTCACCATGCTGGAGAACTTCGGCATCCAGACCGTGGTCGGCATCCAGGGCAGCGGCGAACCCGAAGTGCTCGTCAGGAACTTCATCGAGGGCCGTCTCGTGGCCTCGGGCGAGTCGTGCAACGACCATGGCTTCCACGACTGCGATCGGCACGGCGGGCCATAGTGCATTCGCCAGGATGCTCAGTAGTGGTTGGAGCGAACGTCCAGCATGCCCCTTCGTACCGCGGGCGCCGCGTCTGGTGGCGACCCGACGTGGATGAGAGGAAGTTTGTCCCCCAAGGAGCGACCTAGATGACCAAGATCGGCATCATCATCTGTGACCGGTACAGCACGTGCGGCGGCGGGAAGTGCTTTCGCGCCCTGGCCGAGCGCCGCGGCGCTTTCTCGCGCTACCCGGCGGAAGAGCCGGTCGAGGTTGTCGGCTACTCGACCTGCGGCGGCTGCCCGGGCGGCAACGTCGAGAGCGTGCCCGAGGAGATGAAAAAGAACGGCGCTCAGGTCATTCACCTGGCGACAGGATTGGTGGTGGGGTATCCCCCCTGTCCTTACATCCGGGATTTCACGGCGCTTATCGAGACCCGCTTTGGGATTCCCGTCGTCGTGGGTACCCATCCCGTCCCACTCAAGTACCTGGAAGCGCACCTCAAGCTTCCCTTCTGGGAAAGGGCGCACATGGGGGAAATTGCCGGTGGACTCCTCGACGAAAGCCGGGAAGTGATGGAAACGTACAACTGACTGAACGCCGGCCGAGGGAGGCGCGACACTTCCGGATTCCGGCGGCCGTCTGCGTGAACAAGTGGGGCATCAACACCGCCATGGCAGAGCGCATCGAACAGAAGGCTCGCAAGGCAAATGCTTGCATCGCTGGCCGCATCCGCCATGAGTGCAACTTGACGGTGGCCCGGATGGAAGGGCGGGTGGTGGTGAAAACCGGGGCCGCAGAAGCCGAGCATGTTCGGCGGGTTTGGGGGCAGTTGAACCTTAGGAGGAGAAAACGGAATCTGCCGTTCAGACCAAACAAGGCCACAGGGCGCAGAATCACGCGGGACAGCAGGATCTTCAGCCGCGTCTCAGGTACGTGCGGCACACGATCATGATGCTGTTCAGCAAGGGTGGTGTTGGACGAGCGCAGCATCACCCTGGAGCAGGAGCCTGTCGCCTTGACTGTCCTTGGGACTGATTCAGACTGAAAGGAGGAAGCCATGCAAGACCGCCGTGGCATGGGATCGCAAGGTGCCTGTGTGTGCCTGGGGTGCAATTTCACGAAGCCCCACTCACCCGGCATACCGTGCCGGGAGGAGCGCTGCCCGAAGTGTGGCAAAGCGATGGTGCGGGAGGGCTCGGAGCATCACCTCGCCTATATCAGGAAGCAGGAGAAGCAAGGGAAAACGCCGTGAGGATCCAGACCGACGGCGTGGCGGCTTCGGGTATCCAGACCAGGCGGTACCTGGGCTCGGGACCTACCGCAACGCTCCGTGGCACGTGTGGCGAGAGATCCCCGCGCTCTTCGCCTGGCCGGTCACAGTCATGCTCAACCGCTGCAAGACCGCGGAGGCCACGCCAGAAAGAGAGGGATGCATGAACACGAAGAACGCTGGATTTCACACCAAGCTTGTTCACGCAGGGGCCATGCACGACCCGCTTGGGAGCGCCGTGACGCCCATCTATCAGACCTCCACTTTCGCCTTTCACAATGCGCAGGAGGGCGCCGACCGCTTCGCGGGAAAGGCCGATGGGTACATCTACACGCGTCTCGGCAACCCTACCATTCGGAGCCTTGAACACTGCGTGGCCCAGCTGGAGGACGGGTGCGACGGCGTCGCGACCAGCTCCGGCATGGGAGCCGTCAACACGGTCTACATGGCCTTATTGCAGCAGGGAAGCCACGTGGTGAGCACGGCGTCCGTGTATGGGCCCTCGCGCGGCCTGATGGAGGTGCATTTTTCCCGGTTCGGCGTGTCGGCGACGTACGTCGACACCTCGGACGTCCGCAACATCGAGACCGCGGTGCGACCCGAGACGCGCCTGGTGTACGTGGAGACTCCCTCGAACCCCTGCATGCAGGTCACCGACATTGAAGCCGCCGCACGCATCGCCCACGCGCACGGCGCCCTCCTTGTGGTGGACAACACCTTTGCCTCACCGTACCTGCAGAAGCCGCTGGTCCTCGGCGCCGACGTGGTGCTCCACTCGGTCACCAAGTTCATCAACGGCCATGCCGACGTGGTGGGGGGCGTCCTGGTGGCGAAGGAGGAGCCCATGGTTCAGCGGCTACGGTCGGTCATGATCGCCACCGGCTGCAACATGGACCCGCATCAGGCCTTTCTCGTTCACCGCGGTCTCAAGACGCTCGCCCTGCGCCTGGACCGCGCCCAGGTTTCGGCCCACCGCATCGCGGCCTGGCTCGAGGAGAGGCCCGAGGTGGCATGGGTCCGCTATGTCGGACTGCCCTCCCACCCCCAGCACGAGCTGGCCAAGAAGCAGATGCGAGGCTTCGGCGCCATGATCAGCTTCGAGCTCAAGGGCGGGCTGGACGCGGGCCGGCGCCTGATGGATCGGGTGAGGCTGGCCACCTTGGCCGTCTCCCTCGGGGGCGTGGAGACCCTCATCGAGCACCCCGCCTCCATGACCCACGCCGGCATTTCACGGGACGAGAGGGAGAAGGCAGGCATCACGGACGGACTGGTGCGCTACTCGGTCGGTATTGAGGACATCGAGGATCTGATCGAGGACCTTGAGCAGGCGTTGCAGGGCTAGTGTCGGGTGAAGCAACGCGGGGCACCAGATACATCTGCTGCTGCCGAGCTGAACCGAGGGGGGCGTCGCGTGGACATAAGCCTGCGGGAAAAAGCTTTCCGGGTCCGGACCGACCAGTACCTTCGTGAGGGCCACGACCGCTTCGCGGCGGCGGCCTTCGTTGCCGGTGCTGCTGGGCCTCTGGAGGGGCCGGCCCTCGATGTTGGGACGGGCAGAGGCCTTCTGGCCATGGCCCTGGCGGAGCGGGGGCTGGATGTGGTCTCCGTGGATGTCAGTGCGGAGGACCAGGAGTTGGCTGCAAGACTGGCCACAAGGGCAGGCCTTGCGGATCGGATCCGGTTTCTGCACCGCGATGCTGCGGCGCTTCCCTTTCCGGACGGGCATTTCGGGTGCGCCGTGATGATGGGCGTTCTTCACCATCTCAAGGACGCCACGCCAGTACTCACCCAGATGGCACGCCTGGTCAGACCGGGCGGCTGGATCGTGCTGGCCGACTTCACCGAAGAGGGATTCGCGCTCGTCGCCCGTGTGCACCAGCGGGAGGGCGGGCAGCACCCGCGAAGCGACGTCACGATGGGCACGGCGCAGGCGATCCTGGCGGTGGCAGGTTGGGTGATGGGCGGAGAAACGGTGAGGCACTTGCAGCGCGTGGCCTGGTATCGGAAGGGGTGATAGCCTGCCCCTTCGGCAGCCAAGGAGGGGACGATGGGAACCAAGGGACGGCAAATCATCGGGATGGACGTGGACGAGTTGCTGCGCCTGCTCAACGCGGCGTACGCCAGCGAGTGGCTCGCCTACTACCAGTACTGGCTCGGCGCCAAGCTCATCAAGGGTCCGATGAAGGACGCCGTGGCTGCAGAGCTGACGCTGCACGCCACCGAGGAGCTCAATCACGCCACACTGCTGGTCGGGCGCATCATCCAGCTGGGCGGCACGCCGGTCACCGACCCAAGACAGTGGTTCGGCCAGAGCCCGTGCGCCTACGACGCTCCCAACGATCACTACGTCGCCGTGATCCTCGACCAGAATATCGCCGGGGAGCAGTGCGCAATCGGCGCCTACAAGCAGCTCATGGACGTCACCAAGGACAAGGACATGGTGACGTACAACCTGGCGCTCACCATCCTCGAGCAGGAGGTGGAGCACGAGGAGGACCTGCAGAGCCTGAAGGAAGACCTCGACTTGATGGTCACCCGGGGGAGCAGATAACCGCCCCGTCCGCGTTTGCGGCGCTCTCCCGCGAGGAGCTGCTGCGCGCCCTGGAGTCCTTCGCCAAGAGCTGGCTGACCCACGACGGCTGCTGGTTCCTCGCCGCCGAGCAGCGGCTGGGCATCGAGACGGCCATGGCGCTGGACGCCGCCGCCTGGGAGCACTTCGCCGCCGTGGAGGCGCGGCGGATCATGGAGACGTTCGGAATCCCCCCACACGGGGGCCTCGAGGCCCTGGAACGTGCGCTCGCGCTGCGCATGTACGCCCTGGTCAACGAGCAGCACGTGGAGTGGTTCGAGGATGGCAGCGCCCTTCGTTTCGTCATGGACCGCTGCCGGGTGCAGCAGGCCCGCGCTGGCAAGGGCCTGCCTCCCTTCCCCTGCCGCGCCGTGGGGGAGGTCGAGTTCACCACCTTCGCTCACACCATTGATCCCCGCATTGCGACCCGCTACCTCCACTGCCCACCGGAGCCCAACGCGGGCGGCGCCTGCACCTGGGAGTTCACTCTTGAGGAGTGAGTACTGAGTTGGGGGCTGCGGCGCAACCATCCGAACATGGGCTTGTCTGGAGCGCCAAAGGCCGGGCGCGCGTCGGGTTGCCAACCCGGCGTGCGAGGCCTTCAACCGGGGATGGGAGTCCCGCCGGCCAAGGGGTTGTCTCGTTGCAGCCGGGGAGGAGGGTATGATTGAGCACAAGAAAAGGGAGGCGTCATGGTAGACAAGCCACAGGGATGTGCGCGTGTCACCGGCGCCGTGCTCGGAGCGCCGCCACCCGCGACTCCCGGACCTCCGGAGGCGCCGCAAACGACCGGAAAAGAGGTAGCGATGACCGCTCGCGTCGGCCAGAAGGCGCCGGACTTCAACGCGCCGGCCTATTTCAAGGGATCTTTCACCAACGTCCAGCTCTCGACCCACTTCGGGAAGTGGATCCTGCTCTGCTTCTACCCCGGCGACTTCACCTTCGTTTGAGCGACCGAAGTGTCGGCGGTCGCCGACAAATACAGCGAGCTGCAGAAACTCGGCGTCGAGGTCTTCTCCGTCAGCGTTGACAGCCACTTCGTCCACAAGATGTGGAACGACTACGAGCTCTCGAAGATGGTCGAAGGTGGCGTCCCGTTCCACATGCTCTCCGACCAGGCTGGCAACATCGGCAGAGCGTACGGCGTGTACGACGAGGGGATGGGGATCGAGCTGCGCGGCCGGTTCATCATCGACCCGGACGGCGTCATCCAGGCCATGGAGGTGCTGACGCCGCCCGTGGGGCGCAAGTTCGCCGAGACGGTGCGACAGGTCCAGGCGTACCAGCTCGTCCGTGCGAGCAAGGGAACCGAGGCGACCCCAGCGGGCTGGATGCCGGGAGAGCCAGTCCTCAAGCCCGGGCCGGACCTGGTGGGTAACGTCTGGAAGGTCTGGAAGCCGCACGAGTAGAAGTGACGAGGCCCGTACAGGCGCTCACGGTGACCTTGTCGAGAACCCGTGGGCGCCACCAATCGCGCGGTTCTGCCACGAGAAGGCCTGAAAGAGAATCTCTTTGCTGGGCCTCGTGGTTTCGAGGGAAACGTGTGCATCAGTCCCCGGTGGCCCCAGGCCGCCGGGCGACCTCCGTAAATGCGGCCTATGACGCGAGGCGCCGTCCGGCGGTGGCGCCCAGTTTGATCGCGGTGTCCACGCCAAAGCGCTCTTCCGCCGCGAGGAACCACGAGCCGTCGTGGGCCAGCCAGTTCTTGGCGAACGCCTCCAGCGCCTGTAGGAGCTGCTCCCGGTGGAGCATGGCGTAACCAGTCATCCTTCATCTCCAGGCCCGACGCAGGTGGGGCCCGCTCCGGCAGGCCTCCTCTTTTGGTTGTTAGGCACGGCGAACTCTTTTAGGATATCCTAACTATCTGGAGGGGGTATGACTCCCAAGAGCCGCCGGGGGCTCGGCGAGAGTTTGGAGGATTACGTCGAGATCATCCTCGCCCTTGAACACGACGCCGGGACGGCAAGGGTGCGTGACATCGCGGCACGTGTTGGTGTCTCCAAGCCCTCGGTGACCGGCGCGCTGCGCGTTCTCAAGGCGAAGGGGCTGGTGCAGTACGAACCGTACGCCCCTGCGACCCTCACCCCGGCGGGCCGGAGGGTCGCAGGCGAGGTAGCGCGGCGTCACCGCGTCCTGAAGGACTTTCTCACCGAGGTCCTCGCGTTGCCGGAACTGGAAGCTAACGCCGCCGCGTGCCGTATGGAACACATCCTCGCGCCTGCCGTGATCGACCGCTTCTGCGCCTTCGCGGCCTTCATCCACGGCTGTCCGCGCCGCCTCGCGAAGTGGGTGGACGGCATTGGGTTTGAGTGTCCGGAGCGCGAGCGGGCCGGGGCGAGGGCACAGGGGCACAGCTCCGCCCGGGCCTCGGCCCGCCCGCGGAGCTCCCACGCGGGACCTTAACCGGAAGGAAGCGTCTCGTGTTGAAACCGTTGAGCGACCTCAAGTCAGGCGAGCGTGGCATCGTGCGGGAGCTTCAGGGCGGGCGGCGGCTGGCCGCGCGGCTCGCGGGGTTGGGGTTGGCGCCGGGAGCGCTGGTGGTGGTGGTGCACAACTATGGCCGCGGGCCGCTGACGGTGTCGGTCATGGAGACGAGGGTCGCGCTCGGATTGGGCCAGGCGGCCCGCGTGCTGGTGGAGACCCGCGAAGGCGAACCGTGACGGGGCAGCCCCCGAGGCCCGTGACCATCGCCTTGGCCGGGCAGCCCAACGTGGGGAAATCGACGGTCTTCAACCGCCTCACCGGCCTGAACCAACATGTCGGCAACTGGCCGGGCAAGACGGTGGAGCAGAGAACCGGCGAGATGGTGCACCAGGGCACAGCCATCCGCCTCGTGGACCTCCCGGGCACCTACGGCCTCACCGCCAACTCCGAAGAGGAACGCATCGCGCGGAACTACATCCTGCGTGAGCGCCCAGACGTGGTGGTGGCGATCGTGAACGCGGCGGCGCTGGAGCGCAACCTGTACCTCGTCGCAGAACTGCTCGTGCTGCCGAGCCCCGTCGTGATCGGGCTCAACATGATGGACGTGGCCGCCAGCCACGGTGTGCACGTCGAGCCGGAGGTCCTCGAGGCCGCCCTCAAGGTGCCGGTCATCCCCATGATCGCATCCAGGAACCAAGGGCTTCTCCGCCTGGTGGACGCGGCGTTGCGCCTCGCGGCCAACCCCGGCGCCTTCGCGCCGGCGCGGCCAGAGATCCGGCCGCCGCACCGTCCGATCCTCGCCGCGATCACGGCGAGGCTCGCCGGGAAGCTGCCGCCGCCCTACCCCACGGAGTGGGCCGCGCTCAAGCTGTTGGAGGGGGATACGGAGATCGCATCCCTCGTGCGCGAGACAGCGCCCGAGGCGTGGGAGGGCATCCACCCGGTGCTGCTGCAGCACGAGGACGCGTACCTCGATATCGCGGGCGGACGCTACGAGTGGATCGCCCGCATGGTCCGCGCCGCGGTCGCCCGTCCCCGAGCAGGGGTCATCACGGTGACCGACCGCATCGACAAGGTGGCGACGCATCCGCTGTTGGGGCTGGCGCTCCTCCTCGGCGTGCTGGCGACGGTGTTCTGGCTGACCTACACCGCCGCGTCCCCGCTCGTGAACCTCCTCGGCAAGACGGTCAGCGGATCGGTGGCGGGCACGGCGCGCTCCGCTCTTTCAGCGGCACCGGCGTGGCTTTCGGCATTCGTGGCGGACGGTCTCATCGGCGGCGCAGGCATGGTCCTCTCGTTCCTGCCGATCCTCGTCTTCTTCTTTGCGTTCATGGGGGTTTTGGAGGACGTCGGCTACATGGCCCGCATGGCGTACGTAATGGACCGCTTCATGCACCGCCTGGGCTTGCACGGCAAGTCGTCCCTTCCACTCTTTCTCGGCTTTGGCTGCAACATCCCGGCGGTGCTGGGGACGCGAATCATCGAGGACCGTCGGGCTCGTTTGCTGACGCTGCTGCTGGCACCGCTCGTCCCGTGTACGGCGCGGCTTGCGGTTGTCACCTTCCTGGCGCCGGCCTTCTTCGGAGAGCTGGCGACCCTGGTGATGGTGGGGCTCGTGTGCCTCAACCTACTCGTCCTCGTCGCCGCAGGCGTGGCGCTCAACCGGCTCGCGTTCAAGGGCGCCAAGACGGCGTTCATCATGGAGATGCCGCTCTACCACGCCCCCAACCTCCGCACCATCGGCCTGTTCGTCTGGAACAACGTTGCGGCGTTCCTCAAGAAGGCGAGCACGGTGATCGTGGTCGTCTCCGCGGGCGTCTGGGTGTTGAGCCACTGGCCCGGTCACGGCATGGAACACAGCGTCCTCGCGGGCCTCGGCCGGATGCTCATGCCGGTCGGCGCCTGGATGGGCCTCGATGACTGGCGTTTCATCGTCGCTCTCCTCACCAGCTTCGTGGCCAAGGAGAACACCATCGCCACCCTCGGCGTCCTCTTCAGCGCCGGAGAAGGCGGCGTGGGGCTTGCGAAGCGTGTCGCCGCCGCGCTCTCCCCGCCCGCGGCGCTGGCGCTCCTGGTCGTGCAGATGCTGTTCGTCCCCTGTGTGGCGACCGTCGCCGTCACCAGGCAGGAGGCCGGCTGGAAGTGGGCGCTGGCCGGCGTGGTCCTGTTCCTCGTCCTCTCGCTCGGGATCGGAACCATCGCCTACCAGGCGTTCTCGAGAATGTGATGCTGGCCCGCCTGCTCGCCTTGATCGCCGAGGGCCGCCTGCACACGACGGCCGAGCTGGCCGGATCGCTCGGCGTGAGCCGCGAGCTGGTGGATGCGATGCTCGCCGAGCTGCAGCGCCAGGGCTGCCTCGCCCCTCCTCCCTCGACCTGCGCCAGTGCCTGCGCCGGCTGTCCCATGCGGACCGCCTGCCGCCGCGTGGAGACGCCATCCGGCGGCGTCGCCATCCTCATGCCGCACGCCGCGGCCGGCCGCTCCTCCCGCTGAAGGAACGTCCTCCGACCGGATGCAGCGCCGCCATCCGTACCTTCGGTGCGAGCGACACCATAAGCACGTCGCGGCATTCGGCTCGAAAACGCAGAGATCAGGCAGCGCCACAGCCGCGCGCTTGCAACCGCCGACCAGGATACGGACAATCCGCCCGCCACCGACGAAACCGACGGTGAGCGCCTCCATGGCGTGCTTCTTCAGGCGATGCCGAGGAGTTGCTTCACCTCGTCGGCTCGCGGGATTCGGCCTGCAAGGACGACGGTGCCGTCAAGGGCGATCGCCGGGGTCGCCATGACGCCGAGCTCGATCATCCGCTGGATCGACTCGTTCTTCACAACGGGGCAGGTCAGACCAGCCGACTCGACAACGTGCTGCACAACGCGAAACGTCTCCTTGCAGCGTGCGCATCCCGGTCCGAGGACATCGATGCGTTTGATGGGGGTTTCCACTCCGGCCTCCCTTGCAGTCAGAACAGCGCGTTGAGGAGGTAGTCGACGGCCAGGATCCCGGCGGCCACCACACCGATGAACGTCGCGATCCGCCGGGGCCCGGCTCCCGACGTACGCCGTGAATGCGCTGGTGGGACCGCGTCTTGGGGCTGTTTTCGGAGCAGGCCGCCTTGACGCCGGCGTCGGTGGACGGGCCGACGAGACAGAGCGCTCCTGCGCGCTGGCAAAGGTAGCACCGAACAGCGGGAGAGCCGACGTGGAGCCACGTTTGAACACAGGCTTCTGCCTTGCGACTTCGACGCACCATGGGTCACGACTTGTTCCCCTCATCGCTGATGCACCCGTTCCTTCAGCGGAACAGAAGTCCCCACGCCATCGTGGCCGCGATCCCCAGCAGCACCAGGCCGATAATCGTTTTCACCTGCGGCGCCCGCAGCCGATCGGTCATCAGCCACGATCCCAGCAGGGCCCCCGCCGCCGAACCCGTCACGGTCCAAGCCAGCAGGGGAAGCTGAATGCCGGTAAGAGAGGCATGGGCCAGAAAGCCCGTGAGCGAAGGAAAAATCACCACGAATGAGGTGGTCGCCGAGGCCTTTTTGGGCTCGAACCCCAAGGCCACCAAGGCGGGGACAACGATGTTCCCCCCGCCCACGCCCAGGAGCCCCCCAATGAACCCAGCGGCGCCGCCGACGACCACCCCCACGCCCACAAGGAGCCCTATCGCCGCCTCCTGAACCCGGGAGCGGGGGCGAAAAAGTAGCATCATCCCCGCGGCAAAGAGGAGAAAGCCAACGAAGGCCCAGAGCAGCACGGCGCGGTTAAGGCCTTGGCTTACCCATGCCCCAACTGGAGAGAGGGCCGAGGCCACCAACAGGACCGGCACCGCCACCGGCCAGACGACCAGCCGATTTCGGATGAAGCGCACCGAGGCCACGCTCATCGCCACCGCGTTGAGCAGCAGCGCAGTGGCCATGGCGGTATGCACCTCGATCCCGAGAGCCAAGAAGACGGGGATAAGGATGAAGGCAGCACCAACACCAGCCACGGTCAGGATGGTCGTGAAGGCGAAGGTGACGAGGCCAGCGAACAAGGCGGTCATCCCACTCTCCTCCCGAACCCTGAGGCCTCCCTTTAAGGCACGCGACCGGCGCTAGGCCGAAGCACCGTTTCGTAATCCCAGAGACTGCTCCTTGTGCTTCCATTGTCCAAGAAGAGCATTCTCGTCGCAGCCCGCCACTTCCGGCTCCAGCGTCGCGTGAGTGATCTCCCAACGCTGGTGCAGAAATACCTTGATGTCGGTGAAGAGCGCCTCGATGGCGTGGCCATCGAAATTCTCCTCCAAGGCGGCGTGAGCGGTGAGCAGGCGCTGGCCGGGCCCGTTTTGCCAGAGGTGCACATGGTGGAACCGAACCGACGGAAACGCCTCGGCCACGCCGGCCGCGAGCGCCTCGACGTCCACGCCCTCGGGTACCCCTTCCATAAGCGTAGAGATGGTCTCCCAAACTAGAACGAGGGCACTCCGAAGGACGGCGAAGCCAACCACAAGCGCGGCAACCGGATCCACGTAGGGCCCCGCCGCCGTCTTGGCAAGAAGCGCCGCCCCCACCACGGCCAGGGAGGCCAGGGCGTCCTGCGCCATGTGGAGAAAGGCACTGCGCACGCTCACGTCGCCCTTCTCGTGGCGCCTGAGGAGCAGCACCGAGCCTACGTTGGCCAGGAAAGCGACGAGTGCCACAGCGAGCATGAGCCCCTGGGCCACGGGTTGGGGGTGGACGAGACGCACGAAAGCCTCTCGCGCGATGAGAACCGTGATGGCGATGAGCACCACGGCGTTGATGAGGGCGGCCAGTACCTCCGCGCGCTTGAAGCCAAAGGTGTGGCGGACCGTGGGTGGACGGCGGCCGAGCAACCGCGCCCACAGCGCCAGCACGACGGCCGCCACGTCGCTCAGGTTGTGCGCCGCATCCGAGAGCAACGCGAGGCTGCCCGACAGCAAGCCACCGAAGAGCTCGGCTACGGTGATCGCGAAGTTGAGGGTGGCGCTGGCCCAGAGTCTCCGGTCCATGGCGCCTTCCGGGATGGGGCCGTGGCTGTGGTCGTGGTCCATGCTCGTCTACCGCGCGTAGCCCGAGCAGGGGATACAGACGGGCTTGCCATCCTGGAAGCGGACATAACGCTCGAAAACGTACTCCTCGCACTTCGAGCAAAGAGACTTGTTGAACGAGCCCTTGGGCGGCTGATAGTGGAAGTCGGGCCGCTCGCTGACGGCGTAAATGGCTGCATCGGGCTGGGAAAGCGTCCAGTCAATCACCTCCTGAGTGATCTTCGGAGGGATGGCGGAAGGCTCCACGCCCCGCTTGCGGTAGGCAAAGAACTCGAAGCGGCCAAACTCATCGAGGAACGTCTGCTTGAGCGCGTAGCGGACAGCCGTCTTGCTGGGGAACCAGAAAGTGGCGGCTAGCTTGCCCCAGTGCGTCTTCTCCATCAGGGTCTTGCCGAAGGTGGCACCGGTGGCGGCCTGGATGCCATCCATCAGGCACGTCTGCGGGTGTCCTTCCCCCAGCTCGGCGATGACGTGCAACGTGTGGTCCTTTTCCCGTTCTACGCGGAGCTTCGCGAGGGCCAGCAGGCCCATCCGATAGCCGAGCGGCATGAAGGGGCACCTGTGGCCGTGGAAGGTGAAGGCCCAGTCAGGCGGAACGTATAGGTTGCTGGCTTGTGACATCGGTGTCGCTCCTTTCCTTTGCGTTTGTTGGCAGTGTCGCGGGCCGGACCTCGAGGTCCGTCGCCGAGCTGCTGCCTGTTAGCCTTTCGTCTCACTCACCAGAACCAGTTCGTGCTCTCGGACCAAGGTGCGCAGTTCGGGCAGGAACGCCTGGATGTCCTCTTGCTCGGTGGAGGTTACCTCGAACGCCATGAACGACGGGGTCTTCTCCATCGACCCCTGTACCGTGGGAACGTGGAGCTGGAGATTGACGATGTCATAGGGGCGGCCCTTGACCAACTCCTGGATTTTGACCAGGAAGCGCTTCTCGCCAAACTCCCCGGCCACCTCCATGCGCGCGCTGGTGGTCAGCTTTGCAACGATCTCTTCGGCAGCGGCGCGCGCTGCCAGCGCCTGCTGCTTGGCCATTTTCTCCTTCGACTCCTGGCGGACGATCTTGAAGATCTTGTGCTCGCGCTCGGCGCGGCGGACCAGATCCTTGTCCGGGAACGAGATGGCATCGGTGGGGCAGACCATCGCGCAGGTCGAGCAGCCGACCATGCAGTTGTACTGACGAGTGACCTCTGCGCGGGGCGGCATGTCCGGCGTCATATGGAACACCTCGCGACCGCAGGTGACGTAGCAGAGCTGACAGCCGATGCACGCCTCGGCGTCGATCGTGGGGTACCAGGGAATCTCACGGCGCGGCACGCCGTGCCACAACGTTGTGCTGAGATCCTTCGCCATGCCGTTCTTCTCCCTTTCGTCATCGGCCAGGCGGCAGACAAGCCGCTAGCCGGCGGGTGTTTCCTCGGTCGCCCGCGTGACCCTGCGACCCGCGGTGAGCCAAATTCTTGCCTTCTCGAACATGTCGTAGAACACCGGCACGTAGATCAGCGTCAGGAACGTCGAGACCATCAGGCCGCCGATCGCGACCACGGCCAGCGGTGAGAGGCGTTCGAGGCCGATCGCCCACTGCAGCGCGATCGGCAGCATCCCGACCGCGGTGCCGACGGCGGTCATCAAGATCGGTCGCGTCCTTACCCGGACGGAGCCGGTGAGCGCATCCTCCAAGCTCTCGCCCCGGCCCCGCGCCTCCTCGATGAAGTCGATCAGGAGGATGGAGTTCTTCACCACGATGCCGGCAAGCAAGATCATCCCCATGAACGCGGGCATGCATTGGTGTTTGCCGACCAGCAGCATCGACCAGGTGGCGCCGATCATTCCCAGCGGGATGGCCACCATGATCGTGAGCGGGTGCAGGAACGACTTGAACGCCGGGATCAGCGAAAAATAGAGCAGGATGAGCCCGAGCACGAGCGCCGCCATCAGAGCGGAGAACGCTTCATCCATGGTCTTGCGTTCCCCCTCCTCGGTGATCGTGTATCCGGGCGGAAGCTTCAACCCGGCCATCGTTTCGTCGACTTTGGCGTTGATGTGGGTCACGGCCTGGACATTGCGGTAGCCGAGGAGATCGACCGTCGGCGCGATGTCCTGGTGGGTGTACAGCGTCGGCACGGTCGCGGTCTCGATGCGGCCCAGGCTGGCGAGCGGCACGGTCCCGCGCGGCGTGAGGATGGGGAGCGTCTCCAGGCGGGTCGGGCTGTCTCGGCGGGCGGCTTCGGCCTGCACCCACACCGCAAAGGAATCCTGGTTGGGCACGCGGAACAGCGTCGCCGGGAACCCGCGCACCTGGCCGCTGACCTGGGCCGCCACCGTGGCGGCGTTGACGCCGTAGATGGCGAGCCGCTCGGGGTCGGGGAGGAAGCGATACTCGACGCGGTCCAGCGTCCAGGTGGGAACCACCGCGGTGATGCCACCGGCGGTCATCAGCCGCTGCTGCACCTGCTTTCGCAGGGTGTCGAGCACCAGCGGGTCCGGCCCGGAGATCATCAGGTCCACCGTCGAGCGGATGGTGGAAAGCGGCGTCGCGCCGTAGTCGAAGACGGCCGGAAAGCGGATCCCCGGCATCTTCTGCAACTCCCCGAGGACCTTCCCCTCGATCGCCCACATCGTCTCCTTGCGCTGGAAACGGTTGACGAGGTGGACCGTCACGAACGCCTGCTGTGGGTTGCGCCCGGAACCGAACGAGAGCACGCCCGGCTCGGAGCCCAGCGTGGCCGAGGTCATGGTGATCCCGGGCTGCTGGCGGATGGCCTTTTCGGCCGCGGTGAGCAGGGCCTCGGTCTGCCCCAGCGACGTGTTGGGGTAGCTCTCGAAGGTGACGCGGAAGATCCCCGTGTCCATCGGCGGCATGAGGTCGCGGCCGATCAGGGGGACCACGACGCGGCTGGAGAAGCCGAGCAGCACGACCGCGGGAACGATGAACGCCCACTTGTGGCGCAGCGCCACGCCCACCGTCTTGACGAAGAACTCCTGGATCGGGTGGAGCACCTTGCCCTGGACGACGCGGTCGAGTGAGAGCTCCCAGCGGAAGCGCTCCATCCTGCCGCCGAGGCGCAGGATGAACGGCGCCAGGATCGGCAGGATCGTGACCGACACCAGGTACGACGCGATCAGCGCGATCGAGAGGGTCAGGCTCAGGGGCCGCAGTACGGTCTGCACGAAGCCGCCAATCCAGATGATCGGCACCAGCACCACCACCGTGGCGTAGGTGCCCGAGAGGATCGCGAGCATCACCTCCTGCGTTCCTCCGACGACGGCGTCTTCGAGCTTCTGCCCGAGCTTGTGGTAGTGGCGCTCGATGTTCTCCAGCACCACGATCGCGTCGTCCAGCAGCATGCCGACGCCGAGGATCACGCCGGTTAGCGTCACCATGTCGAACTCGAAGCCGAACAGCCACATGAACGCGAAGGTGATGAGGTAGGTGAAGGGGATCGAAATCCCCGCCAGCAGCATGCCGCGGGTGTCCGCGAGGAACAGGAAGATGACGATGACGGTCATGATGATGGCGTCGCGCAGCGCGTCCACCATGTTGGACACGCTGGTGGAGATCAGCTCGCCCTGGGTGTCGGCGATGGTGAACTCGAGGCCGGGGTACTGCTTCTCCAGCTTCGGCAGATTGCCGAGCACGGACTCGATCGTGGGCATGGCGTAGCCGGAGAGGGCACGCTGGATGTTGATGCCGATGGCAGCCTTGCCGTTGCCGTGGAACGCCGACAGGCGCTCCTGGATGCCGACGTGGACGTGGGCCACGTCCCTGAGGTAGACGGGCGGCCCAGGCGCGGCGCTGACGACGATGCCGCTCACCTGCTCGGGCCGGATGAACTCGCCCTGGCTCTTGAGCAGGATCTGGCTCCCCTGCGAGAGCACGAGGCCCTCGGGGGTGTTGCGGTTCCAGCTGTTGAGCGCCTCGACCACCTGCCCCGGGCTCAGGTGAAACGCCTGCAGCCGGTTAGGATCGAGATCCACCTGCACCACGCTCTGGTAGCCGCCGAACACCTCGACGTTCTCCACGTTCGGCAAGCGCAGCAGAGTTTCCTTGATGGGGTTCTCGGCGAGCCTCCGGACCTGGGCCAAGTCCAGGTGCGATCCCTCCTTCGGCGTGACGGCGAGGGTCAGCACGGCGGGCGTGGCCGAAGAAACCTTGTAGACCTGGAAAGGGCGGATGTCGGGCGGCAGGAGCGGGCGGATCTTGTTGAGCGAATTAGAAACATCCGTGGCCGCCGAATCCAGGCCCTTCTTGTACTCGAAGTCCGCCGTCACCACCGAAACCTCGTCGTTGGCGGTGGACGTCACGCGGCGGACCAGCTCGATCGTCTTGAGTTCCTTCTCGATCACGCGGCTCACGTCACCCGCCACGTCGCCGGCCGAGGCGCCGGGCCACACCGTGACCACGGCGATCTGCGGCCGCTCGCTGTCGGGGAAGAGGTTCACCGGCATCTTGAAGAACCCGACGAGTCCCACCACCGCCAGCAACAGCACGACGGAGAGCAACAGGTGCGGCTTCTTCACGTACGCGGCGACGAAGTTCATGACGCGCCTCCGCTCTGCGCGGCAACGGGCGTGCCCGCCGTGAGGGCCATCAGCTCGCTCGGCAGGCCCACGACGACGATGTCGCCCGCCTTCAGCGCGCCAGCCTGCGGCGCGACGACCGCGCCATCATCGCCGCGGCGAAGGACCGTGACCGGGACGGGACGGGCTGTGTCGTTCTCGACCTTGACCACCAGCGTCCTCTCGATGCCTTGCAAGACCGCCTCGTTGGGCACGACGAGCCCCTGGGCGGGCGCGGCGGCGTACCGGGCGCTCACGGTGGCGCCCGTCGGCAG
Source organism: Thermoanaerobaculaceae bacterium (assembly GCA_963754345.1). Taxonomy (GTDB): domain Bacteria; phylum Acidobacteriota; class Thermoanaerobaculia; order Thermoanaerobaculales; family Thermoanaerobaculaceae; genus RBG-13-68-16. The sequence continues at coordinate 569,040 of CAVWFZ010000021.1, forward strand.
GTCGAACGGCGCCTGTGGCAGGGCCGTCTCCACCGAGCCGAGGTGGGCGGCGTCGAGTGCGGGATAGATGCGGCTGGTCTTCCCCACCACGGTGGCGGCGCCGCTGCCGAACGTCACCTGGTCGCCGACCCGCAGTTGCCCGAGCTGGTCCTGGGCCAGCTTCGAGAGCAGCTTGACCGGGCCGGGGATCTGGATCGTGTACAGCGGCTTGCCGAGGAAGGCGAGATCGCCGGGCTCGGCGAGCCTGGCCGTGACCACGCCCGCGTAGGGGGCGGACGCCGAGGCGTAGGAGCGCACCACCTTGGCGGATTGCAGCGCCTTCTCGGCGCCGACCCGGGCCGCCTCGGCGCCGGCGAGCTGGGCCTTGGAGATGTCGAACGCCTGCGGGGCGATCGCGCCCCCTTCCAGCAGCGCCTTGTCGCGGGCGAAGATCGCCTTTTGCTTGCCGTAGTCCTCATCGGCGGCGGCCAGGCGCGCCTGCGCCGCCTGCACGGCGTCCTCGAGGGTGCGGGGATCGATGAGCGCCATGACCTGGCCCTTCGTGACCCGGTCCCCCTCGCGCCAGCGCATCTGGAGGATCGCCCCGGGGACCTGCGCGGCCACCGTCGCGGCCGTTTCCGACTCGATGAGCGCCACGGTCTCCACGCTGTTGCTCGCCTGCCCGTCGCGCACCGCCGCCGTGCGCACCGGCGTGGGCGGGTTGGATGGAAGCGGGAGGTGGGCGAGTTGCTGCTTCTTGTGCACCACTGCCACGGCAAGGAGAACCACGACGATAACGGCGAATCCAACGGTAAGGAGTCTCTTAGTCATGCTGGCCTCCCTGGGCCGATACGAAGTCGAGGTAGTCGACAGCGCTCCGAAGGGCGTACAGGCCCTGCCAGTAGCTCGTTTCACCCTGCATCTCCTGCACCCGTGCGGCGAGGTAGTCCTCCATCTTGCCGGTGCCCTGCTCGAGCTTGAGGTGCTCCACGCGCGCGACCTCGGTGCCGAGCGACCTCTGCGCCTTGCCGGCCGCGAGCTGGGCGCGCGCCGCCTGCACCCGTCCCAGGGCGTCCTGTACCTGCGCCATCACCTCCAGCTCCTTGGCCCGCTGCTGCCGCTCGGCGGCCTGGAGATCGAAGTCGGCAGCGTGCAGCGCGTGGACCCTTTGCAGGCCCTTGAACAGCGGCAGTTTCAGGTAGAGGCCGAACTCGTGGGTGCCGAGCCGGTCCTCGACTCCCGGTGCCGTGTTGGTCAGGAAGTTGCCCGCCACCATGACCTGCGGGCCAAACGCTTCCTTGGCCAGCAGCTTCTTCCGCTCGGCGATCGCGACCGTGGCCTTCGTGGCCGCGAGGTCGCGCCGGCCGCCGAGCGCCGCCTCGGCGTTGTCGTGGAGGTTGCCGGTGGGGGGGGCGGGCACCTCGGGCGCGTCGGCGAGGGCGTAGCCGTCAGGCGGCGGGTCTTCCCCCATGAGGGCCGCGAGCAGCGCGCCAAGGGAGCCGATCTGCGCCTCCACGGCCTCGCGCTGCGCCCGGGCGCTCTCGAGCGCAAAGTGGATCTTGGCGCCGTCCACGCTGGCCCAGGTCCCAACCTTCACCTTGAGGTCCGCGTCCTTGGCGTCGCTCTCCAACGCCTGCTCGTACACGGTGACCGCGGCCAGGGTGTGCGTCAGCGTGAGCGCGTTCCGGAACGCCGCGCGCACGTTGTAACGCACCTCGTCCACGCCGTAGAGGGCGAGGTCCTCGCTGGCGCGCTGCGAGAGCTCGGCGATCAGCCGCCCCTCGTGCAGTCCGCCGCCGGCCAGCAGCGGGATCTCGTAGGTGATCCCGTAGTGCAGCTGGTTGCGGTCCCAGGGGAGCTGGTAGAAGCCGAGCTTGGGATCCTTGAACAGATCGATCGAGATCGGCCGCACCAAGCGGTCACTCTCGTAGTGGTTGTACGAGCCGACGAGGTCCACTTCGCCGTACCGGCGTCCGGTCGCCTCCTGCGTCCGCTGCTGCGCGGCGAGTGCCGCCAGCTTGGCGGCCTGGAGCTTCGGGTTGGCGGCCAGCGCCCGCGTCGTGGCTTCCTCGATCGTGAGCGAATCCGTACTGGCTCCAGCCAGCACCACAGCAGCGAGTATCACCGTCAGCCATCTCATGCGCACCCCCAGCCGGTTGAGACCGGCGATACTTCCCGTAGCGAGTCCATCGGTGTCCTGCCGCTCTCACTCATCGTTCCCTCCTTGCTCTTGACGAACGTCTGCGTTGCCCAGCCAAGTCAGAAGCGCCAGGTCACCTGCACGAACCCCCAATAAGCTCGCGGCGACGCACCGGTGCGCTCGACGAACGATCCGGGTGTGAACCACCCGCCGCCAGCGGCGAACTCCCATGAAGGCTGCGGCGACCATGTGGCGCGTGCGTCCAGCTCCCAGCCGAGATCGCGGCCAGCCGCGCCGCTGGGGTCTCGCCGAACCGCCTGCAACCCCGTCGAGTACCATGCGTCCCGCGCCTGGGCGAGCCAGAAGCGATGCCCCTCCACCCGCACCGCGACTCCCCGGACCGGGCGCATCTCCAGGCGTGCCTCGTGGTCCCAGAGGTTCGCCCAGAAGAATAGGTTGAGGTAGCCGTAGAAGCGGATGTCGGCGCCCCCGAACACCCCGTCGAAGGCGCCATGGACCCCGTCACGGGGATCGCGGTCCCCGGAGCCGTACGTCGATGAAACGGTCGCAATGGTCTTCCACGGGCCGCCGAGCCTGACGGCAACCCAGGCGGAGGCGCCGAAGGCGTCGATGGAGTCCCCCGCGGCATCGCCTGTTTCGTGTACCGCGGTCACGCCCCAGCGCCACGGCCCGACGAGGGTGGCGTCGGTCGAAGCCCGACGAAGCGGCAACGGAGCGAGCCAGTTCCACGCTCGCCGCGCCGGACCGTATCGTCGCGCTTCTCGCCGGCGAAGAGGTCCAGCCGGTCTTCACCGCGACGGACACCCCCGTACAGCACGGCGGCGCGTACGCCGTCCGCCGAGCTGTTCGGCCAACGGTCCGGGCGGTTGACGACGGCGCGACCTACCCAGGCATCGGCCCAGAGTGCTCCTCGCTCGTAGTGCCCACGCGCCGCGTCCCAGGTCCAGCGTCCGGTGTTTCCCCACTCGCCGGGCCCGAAAACGCGTTCATCGCCGTAGGCGATCCGCTGTCGCCCGATCGTGAACCCGAGCGCCGTGCCACCGATGCGGCGCCATTCCACAAACGCCTCGCGCACATCGAGCGGATCATGGATCGGGTTGCTGGCCGGGAAGTCGGAGTCGCCGAGTTTGGAACCGAAGGCGCGCGCATCGCGAAGCTGCACGTGGAAGCGCGGCCGGCCTTCTGCCTGAGCATCCGCCTCCAGAATCAGACGCGAGAGCGCGAATGTATTGCTGAAGTCGGGACGGTACGCACGCAGATCCAGATTGTCGTCGGATTCCACTCGCACGCGCAGTTGCCCGGACAACGTCAAGGTGTACGACCCCAGGCCGAACTCAGCGGCACCTGCCGATGCCGCCGCCAGCAGCGTGAGGACCCCGAGCCCCCGAGCTCTCGAGCGGAAGAGTGGGGACACGGTCCTCAGGCCTTCCGGGTGTGCCGACGAGTGAGGACTGCGACGAGCGAGAGCGCCAGCGCCGCCGCGGCGACCACCAGCAACGCACCGTCAAACCCCGTGTACGCAAGTCGGCCAAGCATCCCGACCGAGGCCAGCCCCGTGACCATGGCGAGCCCTGTTGCGGCAGCAAGCAGCCAGGCCCCGGCGAGAGCCGTCGATGCCCAACGCCCCAGATGGCTCGCCCGCCAGTCTCGCCAGCCGCCAGCGCCGATCAACGCGGCCGCCGCCAGGATGGCTGCAGCCAGCAGGAAGTGGTTGGCATCGAGGACGAAGCGCCGCGCCGTCATGTATTCGAGCAAACCAGGTGAGGCGCCCGTGACAACGAAGACGGCAGTCCCGGCCAGGAACACCAGCGCCCCTGCCCAGCGTGCCGCGTCGTCTCCAACCTGGGTCCACGAGCGGGCCCCGAGTCTGACGCCCCATCCCGCGAGCGCCAGCGCCCACAGCCCGCACAGGGCGTATAGCAACGGCTTGCCCCACTCCTCGCGGAGCGCGCCGAGCCGCACCACGACGGGAGAGATACCGAGAATGCTCGCGTTCGTGATCCAACGCGGCGCCGCGCCTGCGCCACTGAATGGCTCCCCAAGCACGCGGCCAGCGAAGACCGACGCCTTGCGAGCGTGGCAATCCGTGCATCCGCCGGCGCCGAGGGCGGCCCGTGCCGGAACGACATCGTGGGAGAACTTGTACACGGAGGCGTACGGCGTCGCCTCGTACGACTCGTGCGGCAGCAAGCGGCTCTCCCGCCCTGACGTGTAGACGCGATCGTCGCTCACGAACACGAGCCGCCGCCCTGTCAGGGGAAAGCCAGTGGAGTCGAGGTACGCCGCGTCGCGGCAAGGAGCGCGTCGATCTCCTGGGGGCGGTTGACCTCGAGCTTGCCGTCGCCATTGTCATCGTGGATGGCGGCAAGCTGCGGCCAGACGTGCTCCGGGTCCTTCCTGTGCTGCTGCCACATGGTGAAGAAGTCCTTCATGAAGAGCTGGTCCAAGCCGGGCTTCCCCGGCTCCTCGATGCCGACCCACGTGGAGTGGACGCGGTTGGCGGGGTAGATCTTGCCCTTGTAGCGGATCAGCGTCGGACGGCTGAAGTCAGTCGGCTCGTCCTTGCCGGTGAACAGGTCGAGCTCGCCATAGTGGTTCCAGAACCGCATGTCCTGGTCGTAGAAGGTCCAGATGTGTTTGCCTGGCGGGGTGATGCGCGGTGCGTCGTTGTATGTGTCCGAGGCTTGCACCAAGGCACTCTTCACTGCGCGCTGCGGGATGTGGCACGCCTGGCACGAGATCTTCTCGAGGTGCAGCGGTGGCAGCCACGCATGGGATGCGCGCGGCGCGGCGAACCATCCGTTCAGATGGCAGTTCTCACAGGTGCGGGCGGTGTTGTCGAGGTCGTTGCGCACCCAACCCGACGGATCGTCGCCCTTTCCAAACTGGTGCTCTTCCCACCCGCGGATGCGCGGGTCGACAGCGCGGTTCCCGGCCGGGTGACAGTCGACGCAGCGCAGGCCAGCCTTGAGGTGGACGTCGGTGCGCGACGAGTACCCCGCGCCTCGCTTCTTCCAGTCGGGCTTGAAGTGGCAGCCGAGGCACGTCTCGTTGCGCGGTTCGGGCGCGATGTGCACGATCACGTTGCCCTGCTCGTCGAAACGATCGCGCCGGTAGCTGATCGCTGGCGTCTCGCCAGTAGCAACCTGGCCGGTAACCGTGCCGAAGCCCGCCCCAGCAGTTGCAGCCCAGCGAAAGTTGAGACTCGCGAGCTGCGCGTTGCGAACCTTGAGGTCGTACTCGGGCATGTGACAGAGCAGGCAGTCCGCCTCGATCACGCCAGTTTCCGACCATCGCGCCTTGTAGTAGTCGCCAGAGAGCCCATTGTCGCCGCCCGGTGAGAGACCCGACGCCGGGTCTGCCATGAAGCGATCGTACCGTCGGCCTTGTCGGTCCAACTCGAGCGGTCCACCACCCGGGTGGCAATTGCCGCACGTCGCCGTGACGAACTCGAAGGAGGTCATGTCGATGGTGCGGGCGGACGTGTTGTGCTCGGGCGCGAGCTGGCGGTAGAGCGGCGCCGGCGAGCACCAGTTGCCGCCGTAATTTCCCGGGCTCGACACCCACTGATAGCGCTCGGCCATCGCCCGTGGGACTGCCTCACCTTTTCCCTGGGTGAAGTGAAAACCGCGAGTGATGGTGTCGTAGTCGTGGCACCCGGGAGCCGCGCAGGTCTGGCGCGGGGAGTAGGCAACGATCGCATTGATCCCCTTGGTCGGATCGATAATCTGGCCTTGCTCGTCGCGCAGAGGGAAGGGCGGGCAAACCCCGCGCGCTTTCATCTCGACCGGGCTCTCGCGGAGCATGGGCGGCGCGCCACTACTGCCCGCGACCGCAAGTGCGGTGAACAAAGCGAAGCCGGCTGTGCACAACGTGGCTTTTTGCATGGTGTCTTGCTCCTCTCCAGTCCCTCACCGGCCCGGACTCGGCCGCAGCGCCGCGGCATGCGGCTTTGAAACGCAGAGGTCAGGCAGCGCCACAGCCGCGCGCTTGCAACCACCGACCTGGATACGGACCATCCGCCCGCCACCGACAAAACCGACGGTGAGCGCCTCCATGGCGTGCTCCTTCAGGCGATGCCGAGGAGTTGCCTGACCTCGTCGGCCTTCGGGATGCGACCGCTGAGCACGACGCCGCCATCGATGACGATGGCCGGGGAAGCCATGATGCCGAGCTCGATCATCCGCTGTATCGACTCGTTCTTCACAACGGGGCAGGTCAGACCAGCCGACTCGACAACGTGCTGCACAACGCGAAACGTCTCCTTGCACCGTGCGCATCCCGGTCCGAGGACCTCGATCTTCTTGACATTCGTGTCCATTCGTCCACCTCTCCTTTCAAGCACTCACTTCGCGAGCGCGTCGATCGCCATCGGTACGAGCACCCACGCGCCGATGCCAGCCATGACACCACCAAGGCCCTGTTGAACCCACTGCGCCCACACCGCGGCCCGGCTCCCGAGGTACGCCGCCGCAAAGCCGCTGGCGGCGCCGGCCGCGAAGAGCAGCACGACGTGGCCGAGCGAGTAGGCTGCCAGTAGCGTCGTTCCCCACAGCAGCTTGCGCTCGAACGCGACGAGCGACAGCACCACAACCAGGATCGGCGTTGCACAGGGTGAGGACAGCGTGCCCGTCAGCGCGCCGAGGCCGAACGCCCCGGCCAGGCCTGCCCCGCGAAAGCGCTTCCCGTCGAACGTCGGCAGCGGCAGTCGCACCAGCCCCGACAGGTGCAGCCCCATCACGACGAGGATGACGCCGAGGATAACCTTCCACCACGGGCCGATGTCACCGATGAGGCGGCCCGTGAGCGCCGCAGCGGCGCCGAGCGCCGTGAAGCAGAGAGCCAGCCCCAGCACGAACGACACTGACAGCAGCACGGCGCGGCCCCGGGAGGTTGCGGTCCCGCCGACCGTCGCGACGACGAGCGGCACAGCGGCCAGGACGCAGGGGCTGGCCGACGAGATCACCCCGCCCAGGAAAACGAGCAGCAGCATCACAACCGGTGGCGCGGCAACCGCGCTCTGCGCCAGCGAGACGCGGGAGAAGCTACTCCATCAGAGGATGCCGAGCTGTCGCAGGGTCTGGTGGAACTCGTCGGGCGGGAAGTAGCCCATGTGACGGAAGACCTCCTCGCCTTTCGGGTTGAAGATGACCTGGGTGGGCATGGCGATGATCCTGAGGTGGCGCGCGATCTTAGGGTGCTGCTGGATCCAGAAGTTGTGGATGATGGCCTTGCCTTCGAGGGCTTCGCGGAGGTCCTGCAGCACGGGCTGCATCTGCATGCACGGGATGCAGTGCTCGCCACCGAACTCGACGATCAGCCACGTTCCAGCCTTGATTGCAACGTCGAGTTCTGCCGGGGCAAGCGCCTGCACCGCCGGGCGAGGCACGGGCTTTGCCGGAGGCGAGGTTGGGGGTGCTGGAAGGGTGGAAGCCGCAAGCAGCAGCGGGAGCACAGTGAGAGGGATGCCACGTTTCATCGGTTCCGTCCTTCCGTCAGAAGAGCATGTTGAAGAGGTAGCCCACAATCAGGATGCCCACCCCGACAACACCGACGAACGTCGCGATCAGGCGAGGCCGAAGAACCTTGCGCAGGATGATCGTCTCCGGCAGCGAGAGGCCGATCACCGCCATCATGAACGCCAGCACGGTGCCGAGCGCGGCGCCCTTCTCGAGCAGCGCCTCGACGATCGGGATGATGCCGGCGGCGTTCGAGTACATCGGGATGCCGATCACGACGGCCAGCGGGACGGCCCACCAGGCGCCCTTGCCCATGAACGAGGCCATGAAGTTCGTCGGGACCCAGCCGTGGATGCCGGCGCCAACCGCGATCCCCGCCAGCACGTACGGCCAGACCTTGCCGACGATGTCGCGCACCGCGTCGGCGCCGTACCGCACGCGGCCCGGCCAGTCCGTCGGATTCCCGTCGACGCCGGCTCCGCCTCCCTTGACGTCGTACACCCACGCCTCGACGTGCCGCTCCATCTTCAGCCGGCCGATCACCCACCCTGAGGTCATGGCGATGGCGAGGCCGGTTCCCATGTACACCGCCGCCACCTTCCAGCCGAACAAGCGAGAAGAGCAGCACCAGCGCGATCTCGTTGACCATCGGCGCCGAGATGAGGAAGGAGAACGTGACTCCGAGGGGAACGCCCGTGGTGACAAACCCGATGAACAGCGGGCACCGCCGAGCAGGAGCAGAACGGCGTCACGACCCCGAGGAGGGCGGCCAGCACGTTGCCGACGGCTCTCGCGCTGGCCGGCGAGGATGCGCCGGGTGCGCTCCGGCGTGAAGAAGGAGCGCACGATGCCGACTGCGAAGACGACGACGGTGAGCAGGAGGAGCACCTTCGGCGTCTCGAAGACGAAGAACTCCACTGCGGATGCCAGCGGCGTCCTGACGCGCAGCCGGAGGGCGCCGTACGTCATCCAGCGCGAGATTGGAGCGAGGCTCAGGTAGAGCGCGAACCAAAGCGGCAGCAGGGCGATCCCACCGACAGCCAGCCGGCTGATCTTCGACCGTGGCGGCGTTGAGGGCGGTTCCGCGGCTCCACAGCACGGCTCGGGGAAATCTCGCCTCATGCCTAGCCCGCTGCGCCGGTTCCCCCGACGTCGAGCCAGCCTCGGATGCGGCGTTCAATCTGGTCGCGGACCTCGCGGAACTTGGCGAGCCGTGAAGTCTCGTCGCCATCGAAGGCGGCAGGGTCCTCAAAGGGCCAGTGCAGGCGGACGAGCGCTCCGGGCCACGTGGTCGGGCAACGTTGGGCGGCCCGATCGCACACGGTGATGACGACGTGCGCGGTTCGCCGCCCGAGGTACTCCTTGGCGCTCTTCGGACGTTGGCCGGACAAGTCGAGGCCTCGTTCCGCCATCACCTTGACTGCGACCGGATGAATCTCGGGGGCGGGGTCGAGGCCTGCGCTCAGAACCTCAAAGCGCTCCCCTGCCATGTGGCGAAGGAACACCTCCGCCATCTGGGATCGGCACGAGTTTCCGGTGCAAAGGAACAACACCGTTTTCTTTTTCCCCTGGTCGAACTGGTCGGCCATCGTTCCCTCCACTGCGCCAGGCTCTGCGCCCCGAGCGGCAGGGCTGCCACGGGCAGATTCGTTACTGCGCTACCATCGGACGCGCAGCCGTTCCGGCAAATAGCCGTCGCTGGAAGTAGAGCGCAACGTTGACGAGGCCGATGAGCGCGGGCACCTCGACGAGCGGCCCGATGACCGCCGCGAACGCCGCGCCCGAGTTGATCCCGAACACCGCGACTGCGACCGCGATCGCCAGCTCGAAGTTGTTCGACGCCGCCGTGAACGACAGCGTCGCGGTCTTGGAGTAGTCCGCGCCGATGACCTTGCCCATCCAGAAGCTGACGAGGAACATGACCACGAAGTAGATCAGTAGCGGCACCGCGATGCGCAGCACGTCGAGCGGGATTCGGACGATCAGCTCGCCCTTCAGTGAGAACATCACGACGATCGTGAAAAGCAGCGCGATGAGCGTGATGGGGGAGATCTTCGGGATGAACACCCGGTGGTACCACTCTTTGCCCTTCGCCTTCACCAGGACCAGGCGCGTCAGCATCCCGGCGATGAAGGGAATCCCCAGGTAGACAAACACGCTCTTGGCGATTTGCCCGATCGTCACGTCGACGATCGCGCCGGACAGGCCCAGCAGCGGCGGCAGCTTGGTGATGAACACCCAGGCGTACACCGAGTAGAACAGCACCTGGAACATCGAGTTGAATGCCACCAGGCCGGCGGCGTACTCGCTGTCGCCCTTCGCGAGCTCGTTCCACACGATCACCATGGCGATACACCGGGCGAGGCCAATCATGATTAGCCCGACCATGTACTCCGGGTGACCGCGCAGGAAGACAACCGCCAGGACGAACATGAGGATCGGCCCGATCACCCAGTTCTGCACGAGCGAGAGCGCGAGCACCTTCCAGTTGCGGAAGACGTCGCCCATCTCCTCGTAGCGCACCTTGGCCAGGGGCGGGTACATCATCAGGATCAGACCGACCGCGATCGGGATGTTGGTCGTGCCGACCTGGAAGCGGTTCCAGAATCCGACCACGCCGGGGACGAAGTACCCAAGACTGACGCCGACAGCCATGGTAGCGAAGATCCAAGCCGTCAGCCAGCGGTCGAGAAACGAGAGCTTGGAGGCAACGTGCTCGGTCATGCGGATGTCTTCCGTTTTTTGGTCGCTGTCGGGCAGCAAACTTCCCGCAGCGCCGCAGCGTCGAAGTCCGGGCGACAGATCGCCTCCACGGGCAGCGTGGTGACGCGTTCGAGCACCCTGCCGTCGTCAGCAATTTGCGGGTCCTCCTGCAGGACCAGCCACAGCGTGGCCAAGGTGGCCTCGGCGGCGCCTTCGGAAGCGAGGCGGTAGTGCACCCAGCGCCCGGTCTTGCGCTCGGCCACGAGCCCCGCTTCCCGAAGCGCGGCGAGGTGGGCCGAGATCGTGGACGGGGCCACGCCGATGACGGCGTTGAGCTGGCACACGCACAGCTCGCCGCCGCGCAGCATCGCGAGGATGCGCAACCGGGCCGGGTGGGCCAGGGCCTTGTAGGTGTCAACCAGCGGGGCAAGGGTCGGCGTACTCATTTCGTCATCTCGCGAAATATCGTATCATTGTCGGGCATTGTCAAGGGGTGGTGGCGTCGGAGGCGACAATGGAGACGATGGCTAAGAGGCGGGTCCTGATCCTGTGCACCGGCAACTCCTGCCGGTCGCAGATAGCCGAGGGGTGGGTGAGGCACGACCTCGGCGACCGCTGGGAGGCGACTTCGGCAGGAACCCACCCGGCCGGCGCCGTGCACCCGCTGGCGGTGCGAGTGATGGCCGAGGCCGGGGTGGACATCTCGGCTGCCCAGCCCAAGCACTGGGGACCGTTCCTGGACCAGGCCTGGGACCTGGTGGTGACGGTGTGCGACTCGGCGCGCGAGAGCTGCCCGCTGTTTCCCACGGCCGTCGAGCAGATCCACGTGTCGTTTCCCGACCCCGTACTGGCCACGGGGACCGAGGAGGAGCGCCTGGCGGTCTACCGCGCGGTGCGGGACGACATCCGGGCCCGGCTGGTGCCGGAGATCGCCCGACGGTCCTGACCGCGGTCGTGGGACCGGGGCGGCCTCCACCTCTTGACAGCGGTGCCGAGGGGTCCTATATGTGTAATATGCAAATATCGCAAGCCACAACAACAGCCCCCACGCTGAACCGGCAGGCCCAGCGCCTGCACCGCGCGGTGAGCGACCTCGTCCGCAAGTACCAGTTCCGGGACCGCAACGAGATCTGCTGCTTCGGGATCTCGGTCTCACAGTGCTACGCGCTGGAAGAGATCGGCCAGGAGGGTCATCTCAGCATGGGCGCGCTGGCGGGGCACATGCACCTCTCGGTGAGCACGATGACGCGGGTGGTGGACCAGCTCGTGGAACACGGCCTGGTCGGGCGCTGCTACGACGAGAACGACCGGCGCGTGTGCTGCGTGGAGCCGACCTCGAGGGGGCGTGAGCTGCTGGCGAGGATCTCCGGCGAGCTGCTGGCCAGCGAGCGGGCGATCCTGTCGCGGATCCCGGCGGAGAACCGCGGGTCGGTGATCTCGGCGCTCGAGGAGCTGTCGCGGGCTGTGGATGCGTGGCGAGACGGTGGTGGGACGAAGGGAGGGCGCTGCAATGCCTAGCCAACTGACAGATGAGCGTCTCAAGGACGCGGTGCGCAAGGGGTACACGGAACGGATCAAGGGCGGCTCCTGCTGCGGGCCGCAGACGGCGGCCGCATCGGCGTGCGCGTGCGGCGACCCGGTCGCGAACCTCGGGTACTCGCGCGCCCAGATCGAGGGCCTCCCCCAGGGGGCGGTGGGCAGCTCGTTCGGGTGCGGCAACCCGGCGGCGTTCAGCGACGTGAGGGAGGGCCAGGTGGTGCTGGACGTGGGCTCGGGGGCGGGGATCGACTGCCTGATCGCCGCCCGGGCCGTGGGTCCCTCGGGCCGCGTGATCGGCCTCGACATGACGCCGGCGATGATCGAGAGGGCGCGCGAGAACGCGCGTGCCGCCGGACTTTCCAACGTGGAGTTCCGCCTCGGCGACGCCGAGGGGATGCCGGTGGACGACGCGAGCGTGGACTGGGTGATCTCAAACTGCGTGATCAACCTCGCCCCCGACAAGAGAAAGGTGTTCCGCGAGGTGGCGCGGGTGCTCCGCTCCGGAGGGCGCGTCGCCATCTCCGACATCGTCTTCGCCGACGACGTGCCCGAGCTGCCCGACGCGCTCAAGGCCGACCCCGAGCTGTACGTGGCGTGCGTGGCGGGCGCGATCCGCGAGTCGGAGTACCTGGCCGCGATGCGCGAGGCGGGGCTTTCCGACGTCGCAGTCACCGGGAGGGTCGCCTACGGGGAGGACGCGCTCCGGGCGTTCGCCGAAGAGGCTGGCCAGCACCTGGGCGGAGCTGGGCGGCTCGAAAGTTTCCTGGGCGAGCTCGCCGCGAGCGTGGCGGGAAAGGTGTGGAGCGCCAGGATCGTGGGGCGCAAGCCGGGCGTGTCGGCCGGGAAAGCGCAGACTCCTGAGGTGCCGACCGCCGTCGGGTCGGCACGCGAGGACGACGCGACCGCGATCGAGGAGCTCCTCGCGCGAGTGGGGCTGCCGGCGGCCAACATCCGCGAGCACATCGCCGACTTCCTGGTGGCCCGTGCGGGCGAACGGGTGGTCGGTTGCGTGGGTGCAGAGTTCTTCGGCCAGACTGCGCTGCTGCGCTCACTGGCGGTTGTTCCCGAGGCCCGGGGGCACGGTTTTGGGGAGCGGCTTGCCGGGGCGATCATCGAGCACGCGCGCCGCCGTGGCGCCCGGGAGGCGGTGCTGCTGACCGCGACCGTGCAGGACATGGCGGCACGCCTGGGGTTCGTGCCGGTCGCGCGCGATGGGGTGCCGGCTGCGCTGCGCGACTCCTGGGAGTTCAAGGCCGACTGTTGTGGCACCGCCGTCTGCATGAGGCGAGCGCTGTAGGAAAAAGTGCCGGCCCGCTGAATCAGGGGTACCATTCCCCAGAACGAGGGGAGCAAGAGATGGCGGAGATCCTCACCGAAGCGTGGGCGAAGGCGTGGTCCGACGCCCTCAACGCCAGCGAGCGCTACAAACAGGCCGCGGCGTCCTGGGAGGGTGCCGTGGTGATCGCGGTGCGCCCCGACGCCGCGCGTGGCGTACTCGGGGGGGCCGTGTTCCTGGACCTCTGGCACGGCGCCTGCCGCGGGGCACGGGTGGCGGGGCCCGCCGATGTCGAGGCGGCGCGCTTCGTGATCACGGCCAGCGCCGAGACCTGGGTGCAGGTGCTGCGGGGCGTCCTCGACCCGATGTTCGCGGTGATGAACGGCGCACTCGAGCTCACCAAGGGCAGCGTGGCGTCGCTGTTCCCGCAGGTGGCGGCGGCCAAGGAGCTGGTGACTGTGGCCCGAGGCCTCGGCACCTCGTTCCCGGCCAACTGGCCGGCGGCGTAGGCGCCCGGCAGACGGGCTACACTCCCGCGCATGCGAAGCTTGCGCCCCGGTGCGGTCCACTGGCTGCGGCTGACCGTCGCGGTCGTCGCCACTGCGTTCCTCCTGGGTGGTGGTGCACCCGCCGCTTCCGCGGCCACGGGCGGTGCAGTGGCATCGGCGGCGCCGGCGGCTACCGACGCCGGGCTCACGATCCTGCGCGCAGGCGGAAACGCCGCCGACGCGGCGGTGGCTACCGCGCTGGCGCTCGCGGTCGTGCACCCTGCGGCTGGGAACCTCGCCGGGGGAGGGTTCGCCGTCGCCCGGATCGGAGGGCACGTCTCGGCGCTCGACTTCCGCGAGACCGGCCCGGCGGCCGCCACCCCCGGGATGTACCTGGGCACCGACGGGCGCCCGGTGCCGGACGCGTCGCTTGTCGGACCGCTCGCTGCGGGCGTACCGGGTTCACCGGCCGGGCTGTTCGAGCTGCACCGCCGCCTTGGACGGTTGCCCTGGTCGCAGGTAGTGGCGCCGGCACTCCGCCTCGCGCGGGACGGCTTTGTGGTCACGCCCAGGCTCGCGGGGAGTTTGAAAGCCGCGCGCGGGCTGCTCGCCCGCTTCCCGGAGACCGCCGCCGTATGGCTGTCGGGAGGGAAGGTGCCGGAGGCCGGCAGCACGGTGAAGCTGCCCAAGCTCGCGGCCGCTCTTCAGGCGTACGCCGACCGCGGACCCGCCGCGCTCATGACCGGCACGGCGGCGGTGGCCATCGTCGCGACGGCACGCAAGCACGGCGGCATCCTCACCGAGGCGGACCTCGCCGGGTACCGGCCGGTGTGGCGAGACCCCGTACTGTTCTCGGCGTTCGGCTGGGAGGTCGCCTCGATGCCGCTGCCCTCGTCGGGGGGGATCATCTTGGCCGAGAGCTTCGGGATCCTAGGGCGTCTTGGGTGGGCGAAGCTGCCGCGCGGCTCGGTCGAGCGTACCCACCTGCTGGCGGAGAGCTGGCGGCGCGCGTACGCGGACCGTTTTCTGCTCGGCGACCCTGCCACGACCCGGGCGGGGCCCGCGCAGCTGCTCGCACCGGCGTGGCTGGCGCGCCGGGCGTCATCGATCGACCGCACCCGGGCCACACCATCCGCGCTCGTGAAGCCGTGGTCTCCCGCGGCCGGACGGGAGTCGTCCGAGACGACGCACCTCTCGGTGATCGACGGCGACGGCAACGCGGTGAGCCTCACCACCACACTGAACGACAGCTTCGGGTGCGGCCTGCTGGTCCCGGAGCTCGAGATCCTCCTCAACGACGAGATGGACGACTTCGCGGTGGCCCCCGGCAGGCCGAACCTCTACGGGCTGGTGCAGGGTGAGGCCAACGCGGTGGGGCCCGGCAAGCGCATGCTCTCCTCGATGAGCCCCACGGTGGCGTGGCGAGGCTCGGAGGTGCTGGCACTGGGCTCGCCGGGAGGTTCCCGGATCCCGACCGCGACTTCTCAGGTGCTGCTCGACGTGCTGGTGGATCACGACACCCTCCAGGCGGCGGTAGACCGGCCACGGGTGCACCATCAGTGGCTGCCCGACGAGCTGGTGTTCGAGGACACCGCGCTCTCCGAGGAAGCCCGCGCGGAGCTCGTCCGCCGCGGCCACACGTTGCGACGGGTCGACCACCTCGGTGAGGTGCATGCGGTCCGCTGGCGCGGCGGCGGCTTCGAGGCCGCCGCGGACGTGCGTGGCCCCGGTGCCGCCGGAACCGTCCGCTGAGGAACCCGCGACCGCCGCTCTCGAACCGTTGAGCTACAATCCTCCGT
Organism: Thermoanaerobaculaceae bacterium; assembly: GCA_963754345.1. Lineage (GTDB taxonomy): Bacteria > Acidobacteriota > Thermoanaerobaculia > Thermoanaerobaculales > Thermoanaerobaculaceae > RBG-13-68-16. The sequence continues at coordinate 584,444 of CAVWFZ010000021.1, forward strand.
CACGACTCGGTGCCCGCTACCGGGCCGTTCAGCGACCCTGGAGGCTGCTTTTGGCGACGACTGCTGCGGGCCCGGCCCTTTCATCACAGGCGTTCCGGGACCGCTTCACCTACTACCTGCGCTACGTCCGCGGGCTGGAGCTCGCCGAGGCGCAGCCGGCCGATCACCTCGCCGCCCTGCAGCTGACCATCCGGGAGGTGCTCATCGACCGCGCGGTGGCTACGCAGCGCGCCCAGGCCGAGCGCGAGCCCAAGACCGTCTACTACCTCTCCCTCGAATACCTGCTGGGCAGGCTGGTGGACAACAACCTGATCGCCACGGGGCTGCGCGAGGTGGCCAGAGAGGCGATGGCCGGGCTGGGCCTCGAGCTCGATCGCATCGTGGAGGAAGAGCCCGACCCGGGCCTCGGCAACGGCGGCCTCGGCCGGCTCGCAGCCTGCTTCCTGGAGTCCCTGGCGACGCTGGATTACCCGGCGCTCGGCTACGGGCTGCGCTACGACTTCGGCATTTTCCGGCAGGAGTTCGTTGACGGGTGGCAGCGCGAGCGCCCGGACACCTGGCTCAAGGGCGGCTACGCGTGGGAGATCGCCCGCCCGGACCTGACCGTCGCGGTGCACCTCGGCGGCACGCTCTCGACCGTTGCCGGCGAGGACGGGGAACCCAAGACGGTCTGGTCCGTCTCGCGGGTCCTCTACGGTGTGCCACACGACGTGCTGGTGGCGGGGTACGGCACCGAGACCGTCTCGATCCTGAGGCTTTGGAAGGCCGAGGCCCCCGACGAGTTCGACTACGACGTCTTCTCCAAGGGTGACTTCCTTGCCGCGGTGGAGGGGCGCGAGAGGGCCGAGGCGGTCACCAAGCTGCTCTACCCCTCCGACGAGGCGGAGGCGGGGCGCGAGCTGCGCCTCACCCAGGAGTACTTCCTCGTGGCGTGCTCGGTGGCCGATGTGGTGCGCCGCTTTCGCGAGCGGCACGGCACGCGCTGGGAGCTGTTCCCGGAGAAGGTCGCCCTCCAGCTCAACGACACGCACCCCGCACTGGCGATCGCGGAGCTGATGCGCTTCTTCCTCGACGAGGTGGGGCTGCCCTGGGAGCGGGCCTGGACCCTCACCCGCGCGACCTGCGGCTATACCCAGCACACGGTGCTCGCCGAGGCGCTCGAGACCTGGCCGGTCAACCTGGCGAACCGCCTCATCCCGCGCCACGTGCAGATCATCTTCGACATCAACAAGCGCTTCCTCGAGGAGGTCGGCACGCTCTATCCGGGGAGCGCCGAGCGACTGCGGCGGGTCTCCCTCGTGCAGGAGGACGGCGAGCGGCGCTTCCGCATGGCGCACCTCGCGATCGTCGGGAGCCACCGGGTCAACGGTGTGGCACGACTCCACACCGACCTGCTCAGGACCCAGGTCTTCAGGGATTTTGCCCAGATGTGGCCGGAGCGGTTCGTCTCGATCACCAATGGGATCACGCCGCGTCGGTGGCTGCTGGCCTGCAACCCGCGCCTCGCCGCTGCAGTGACCGCAAGGATCGGCGACGCATGGATCTGCGACCTGGAACGCTTGCGCGATCTGCTCCCCTTTGCCGGGGATCGGGCGTTCCAGGACGAGTTCCTCGCGATCAAGCGCGCCAACAAGGTCGGCCTCGTCCCGGTCGTGCGCGAGCTGTGCGGCGTGACGATCGACCCCGACTCGCTCTACGACGTCCAGGTCAAGCGGATGCACGAGTACAAGCGGCAGCTGCTGAACGCCATGCACATCATCGCGCTATACCGACGCTTGAAGGCCGACCCGGGCGCCGATGGCACGCCTCGGACGTTCATCTTCGGCGCGAAGGCCGCGCCTGCCTACCGGATGGCCAAGCTTATCATCCGGCTCATCAACGGGCTCGCGGAGGTGATCAACGCCGACCCGGAGGTGAGCGGCAAGCTGAAGGTGGTATTCCTCCCCGACTACCGCGTGACCATCGCGGGCGTCGTGATCCCTGCGGCCGACCTCTCCGAGCAGATTTCCACCGCCGGGATGGAGGCTTCCGGGACCGGCAACATGAAGCTCGCGCTCAACGGCGCGCTCACCGTCGGCACCCTCGACGGCGCCAACATCGAGATCAAGGACGCGGTGGGCGAGGACAACATCTTCATCTTCGGGCACACCGCGGAGCAGGTGGCAGAGCTGCGGCAACCGGGCCGCTACAACCCGTGGGAGCTCATGCGCAACGACGCCGAGCTGGCCGGGGTCGTCGAGGCGCTACGTGACGGGACGTTCGCCAACGGCGACGCGGCGATGCTGCGCGAGATCTGGTCCTCGCTGGTGGAACACGGCGACCGGTTCATGCACCTGGCGGACTTCCGGTCGTACGCGGCCGCCCAGGCTCGGGCGGGGGCGCTTTTCGCCGACCGGCGGACCTGGGCCGCGAAGGCGATCCGCAACGTGGCGTGCATGGGCGCGTTCTCCTCGGACCGGGCGGTGCGGCAGTACGTCCGCGAGGTATGGAACCTCACCCCGGTCCCGCCCGCCGGCTGACCCCGGTTCTACTGGTAGCGCGTGCGGATAGTCGGGATCAGATAGCCGGAGAATGCGCGCTCGAGGTCGTACTGCGGCGCGTACCCCCAGTCGTTGCGCGCCGCGGTGTCATCGACGTCTGCCGGCCATGCGTCCACGATCCCCTGGCGCTTGACGTCCACCTTGTACGTGATCTCCGCGCCCGGGAACGCCTTGAGCACGATCTTCCGGATTTCCTCGGCGGAAGGGTTGAAGGCGCCGACGTTGTAGACGGTGTGGTCGAGGCTGCCCCTGGGGGCGGCCGCCAGCTTCAGCAGGGCCTCCACCCCGTCCGGCATCGCCATGAACGGGATGCGCGTGTCGGGGCGCACGAAGCAGGCGTACGGCGTGCCCTGGGCGGCGGCGTGGATCATCTCGGGGGCGTAGTCGGAGGTGCCGCCCGACGGCACGGTGACCGCCGAGATGAGGCCGGGGAAGCGCAGGCTGCGGAAGTCCACCTTGCCGGCGAGCGGCTCGGCGGCGAGCTGCTTGTAGCGCTTCGCGTAGTAGCGCCCCATGTGCTCGCAGTACAGCTTGTTGCACCCGTACATCGTGGTCGGCTTGGTCCACTCGTTCTCGGTGACCTTGCCGACGCGCGTCTTGGTCTCGAGGTCGGGCAGGCCGTAGGCGGCGATCGAGGAGGGGTACATGAACACGACCGGGCGACCGTGGGACTCACCCTGCTTCTGCGCGAACTCGAGCAGGTCCATGGTGCCCTCGACGTTGACGTGGTGCGCCGTCATCGGCGTGAACTCGGAGCGCGTGGAGAGGAGCGCGGCGAGGTGGAACACGTGGTCGACCTCGTACTCCGAGAGGACCCGCTCGAGCAGGTCGGTGTCGAGGATCGAGCCGATGAACTGCTGATGGACGAGCTTTCCGAGTTCGGCCTCGAGCGGCTTCACGTCGAGTGTGATCACCGGGTGATCCGTGTCCTCGGCGAAGCGGGTGATCAGGCCGTGGCCGATCTCGCCGGACGCGCCGGTGATGAGCACGACGGGCTTGCGCAGCATGGGTTTCCTCCTCCCGTCGCCGGCCGGGTGTACCGCGCGGCCCGGCAAGGCACGTGAAAACTAGCACAATCGTACCTGCCCCCCAACCCGAGGTCGGGGAGCGGTGGAACGGCGACCGAGCGGCGGGTCGCTGTCTCCTTGGTTTTTCGTGAGCCCTGTGCCCTGAGCCCGGCGCCCTGTCCCTACGCGACCGTGACCTCCTTGCAGAGGTAGACGTCCTGGACGGCGTGCAGGAACTCGACGCCCTGCGCCATCGGCTTCTGGAACGCCTTCCGGCCGGTGATCAGGCCGGTACCGCCCGCGCGCTTGTTGATCACGGCGGTGAGCACCGCCTGCGCCAGGTCGTTCTTGCCCGAGGCGCCGCCGGAGTTGATGAGCGGCGAGCGCCCCATGAAGCAGTTGACCACCTGCCAGCGCGTCCACTCGATTGGGTTGTCGGTGGCAAGCTTCTCGTAGACGAGCGGGTTGGTGTGGCCGAACTTGATGGCGCCAAAACCGTTGTTGCCGTCGGGCAGCTTCTGCTTGATGATGTCGGCCTCGATCGTGACGCCGATGTGGTTGGCCTGACCGGTCAGGTCGGCGGCGGTGTTGTAGTCGACGCCGTCCTTCTTGAACGCTGCGTTGCGCAGGTAGCACCACAGCACCGTGAACATGCCGAGCTCGTGGGCGTGTGCGAACGCCTCGGAGACCTCCTGGATCTGCCGCCGCGACTCCGAGGATCCGAAGTAGACCGTGGCACCCACCGCGGAGGCGCCCATGTCGAACGCCTGATCCACGTTGGCGTAGAGCGTCTGGTCGTAGGTGAGCGGGTAGGTGAGCGTCTCGTTGTGGTTGATCTTGAGGATGAACGGGATCCTGTGAGCGTAGCGCCGCGCCACGGAGCCAAGCGCGCCGAGCGTCGACGCCACCGCGTTGCACCCGCCCTCGAGGGCGAGCTTCACGATGTTCTCGGGGTCGAAGTACGCGGGGTTGGGCGCGAACGACGCCGCGCCCGAGTGCTCGATCCCCTGGTCCACCGGCAGGATCGAGACGTAACCCGTGCCGGCGAGCCTGCCGGTGTCGAACAGCCAGGAGAGGCTGCGCAGGACGTTGATCGGGCGGTCCGAGGGAGCCACCACCCTGTCCACGAAGTCGGGCCCCGGCAGGTGCAGCATCACCTTCGGGATCCCCTGGCACTGGTAGTCGAGCAACGATGCCTTGTCGGAGAGATGCTTGCGAATGGTCTCGATCATGGCCGTCTCCTCCAGCGCGAGGATTCTAGCGCCATTTTGGCTGACGAGAATGTCCTTCGACTATGCGGGAGCGACGGCCAGACCGAGGGCGTCGAGCACGGTCGCGAAATCCGCGGGAAGCGGGGCTGTCAGGATCAGCTCGGGTGTCGAGGCCGTGGCGGGCAGATGGAGGCGCCAGGCGTGCAGGAAGGTGTGATCCGGCGCCAGGAGCTGGCGCAGCCGAGCGTCGCGCAGGCCGCGGTGGCGCGGCCCCCCGTAGAGGTCGTCGCCGACGATCGGGTGGCCCGCGTGCGCGAGGTGGACGCGCAGCTGGTGTGTGCGGCCGGTGGCCGGCTCGAGGCGCATCAGCGCCACGTGGGGGGCACGGGCAAGCACCCGGTAGCCGGTGACGGCCGCGCGACCCGCGGCGTCCGCGCGCATGCGGCGGCGGTCGCGACGGTCCGGGCCGAGGGGCAGCTCGAAGGTCCCCGAGGCCGGCGCGGGGTGCCCCCAGGCGAGCGCCAGGTAGATCTTGACGACGGTGCGCCGCCCGAAGGCACGGGCGAGGTCCCGGTGGGCGTCGGCGTCGCGCGCCAGGAGCACCAGCCCGGAGGTGCCGACGTCGAGGCGGTGCACGAGGTAGAGATCCTCGGCGGCGAGGCCGTAGGCGGCGCGTTCCTCCTCCGCCAGCGCGGCCAGCAGGCGCGTGACCGCGGCGCCCGGTTCGGTGCGCCTGGTGGCGAGGCTGACGCCGGCGGGTTTGTTGAGTGCAACCAGCCGCTCGTCGGCGTAGATGATCATTGTCATCGGCACGTACGAAGGATCGCACAGCAGGCAGGCAACGTGGGTACGGGTGCATACGAGTGATCCGTGCACCGTGGTCGGTGCTCCGAGAGATCGGCTGCTGCTCGAGGCGGCGTGCGGACGATGGCACGACAGAGGCGCGCCCATCGAAGCTCGGTACGGGGTCCCGGGGTCGCGCGGAGCACGGGGCGGGCCGGTGGTAACGTTCCGCCGTGGACACCTGGGTTCTTCTGGTCTTCGGCTTCGTCTACCTCGGGATGGTTCTCGGGGAGATCCCCGGGTTGGCCCTCGACCGCACGGGCGTGGCACTGCTTGGTGCGCTGGTCCTCATTGCCTCGGAGCGGATGACCCCGGAGGCGGCCTGGAAGGCGGTGGACGTCCCCACTTTGGCGTTGCTCTTCGGACTCATGGTCGTCTCCGCCCAGTTCCGGCTGTCCGGGTTCTACGCCTGGGTCACGAGGAAGCTCGCGGGGGCACAGACCTCCCCGGATGGTCTGCTCGCGCTGCTTGTCGGGGTCACCGGCCTGCTGTCGGCGTTGCTCGCCAACGACATCGTCTGTCTCGCGGTTGCGCCGCTGCTGGTAGAGGGATGTGCGCGGCGCGGCCTCGATCCGGTGCCGTTCCTCCTCGGCCTCGCCTGTGCGGCCAACGTCGGCTCCGCCGCCACGCTCATTGGCAACCCGCAAAACATGCTCATAGGACAGACCTTGCACCTCTCGTTCACCGGCTACCTCTGGGACGCGGCGCTGCCGGCGCTGGTCGGTCTGGCGGTAGTGTGGGCCGTGATCCGCCTTTCGGTGAGGGGCGCGTGGCGCAGGCATACCCCGATCCCACGGGTGGAAGCACCGCCCCTGGACCGCTGGCAAACGCAGAAGGGCATGGTCGTCCTCGGGCTGCTGCTGGTGGGTTTCCTGTTTCTGCCGGTGCCCCGGGAGGTGATGGCGCTGGCCGCGGCGGCCGTCCTGCTCACCAGCCGTCGCATGGCCTCCCGCGACATCCTCGGCATGGTGGACTGGCACCTGCTGGTGCTCTTTGTGGGGCTGTTCGTGGTCAACCGCGCCTTCGCGGACTCCGGTGATCTCGCCCGGGTGACCGGGGCGCTCGGCGGGCGCCTCACGAACCCGGTTCTCCTCTTCCCGGTCGCCGTGGTGCTCTCGAACCTGGTCTCCAACGTTCCGGCGGTGATGCTGCTGCTTCCGCAAGCGTCCCACCCGCTCGCCGGCCCCGTCCTTGCGCTTGCGTCGACCCTTGCCGGTAACCTCCTCATCGTGGGCAGCATCGCCAACATCATCGTGGTCGAGCAGGCCCGCCTTCTGGATGTGCGCATCGACTGGCGTCGCCACGCCTTGGTCGGCGTGCCGGTGACGTTACTCACCCTTGCCATGGCCGCCGCCTGGTTGTGGGTGCGCGCCGGATAGTCTGGCGCCGGAATGGTCAGCGGCGCCACCCCCCTTGACAACTATGATTTGTGCCCTATCTTTGAATGGAGATGGATACGGACGTCTCGCCCGACCAACCTCCAAGTAGCATCGACCGCGACAGCCTTTTCTGCGCGGCCCCGCCCGAGGTATCCCCACGCGGGGCCGCGGTTGTTTCTCCCACCACGGAAACGCCCGCCACGGCGGCGTTCTGCGCCACCACTCTCCCGCGGCGGAACTCCGGCGGGACCCTAGCCTAAGGGGACGAGAGCCATGCTCCCGCCGCCCCTGGGGCGAACTCGCCGGGCCCGGACCGGGTGGCCCACAGACCAAAAAGCTATAGAGAGTCTGCGTCCCTTTCTACCCGATTTTCCTGTGGAAAACGCACAGCCCTCCCTTCCTGGAGGCAGGAGACCATGAAAGACAGCAACCTTGCCACGGACCCACTGATAGGTAGCGCGCGGCGTGAGGAGATCTGCCGGATCTTCGGCGAGTCCTACGACCGCGCGCGCTGGAACGACTGGCGGTGGCAGATGCGCCACCGCCTCATCAAGCCGGAGCAGTTCGAGAAGCTGCTGCGGCTGACCCCCGCCGAGCGGCGGGGCCTCGCCATGACGCAGGAGAAGTTCGCGGTGGCGGTGACCCCGCACTTTGCGGAGCTGATCGACCCCGACGACCCCGGCTGCCCCATTCGCCTGCAGGTCGTGCCGCGCGAGGAGGAGCTGCTGGTCGGCCCGGGTGACATGACCGACCCGTGCGGGGAGGATCACGACTCGCCGGTGCCGGGCCTCGTCCACCGCTACCCTGACCGCGTGCTGCTGCTGGCGCTCGACACCTGCGCCGCCTACTGCCGCTACTGCACGCGCTCGCGCCTCGTGAGCCAGGGCGAGCTCGACCCGCTGGCCCGGCGGATGGACGCGATCATCGAGTACCTCTCGGAGCACACCGAGGTGCGCGACGTGCTCCTCTCGGGCGGCGACCCGCTGCTGATGTCCGAGGACCGCCTGGACGACCTGCTCGGGCGCATCCGCGCAATCCCGCACATCGAGTTCGTGCGCATCGGGTCGCGCGTGCCCGGCTTCCTGCCGCAGCGCATCACCCCGGAGCTGGTGGCGGTGCTGCGCAAGCACCGCGTGTGGCTGTCCCTGCACTTCTCGCACGCCCGGGAGATCACGCCCGAGGTGCAGCAGGCGTGCGACATGCTTGCGGACGGCGGCATCCCGCTCGGGTCGCAGACCGTTCTCCTGAAGGGCGTGAACGACGACGTGCAGGTCCTCAAGGATCTCTTCCACGCCCTGCTGAAGATCCGCGTGCGGCCGTACTACCTCTACCAGTGCGACCCGGTGGTCGGAACCGGGCACCTGCGGACCAGCGTGCAGGCCGGCATCGAGCTGATGAGCGGCCTGCGCGGGCACACCACGGGGTACGCGGTGCCGACCTACGTGATCGATGCCCCGGGCGGCGGCGGCAAGGTGCCGATCCAGGCCCAGACCATCGTGGAGTACGACAACGGCCAGGTGCGTCTGCGCAACTGGGCCGGCGAGATCTACTCCTACGTGGACCCGGCCGAGCACGCCTGAGCGCATGGGCCTCTCCGTCGGGCTCTGCTACGACCTGAAGGAGGACTATCTCTCGGCCGGCTTCGTCCCCGAGGACGTCCTCGAGTTCGACAGCGAAGACACCGTCCTCGGGCTCGAGCAGGCGCTGGCCTCCCTCGGCCATCGCGTGGAGCGGGTCGGCCGCGGCCGCGAGCTCGCGCGGCGATTGGTCGGTGGTGAGCGCTGGGACCTGGTCTTCAACATCTGCGAGGGCGTCCGGGGACGCTCGCGGGAGGCGCAGGTGCCGGCGCTGTGCGAGCTCTTCGACCAGCCCTGCACCTTCGCGGACCCGCTCACGTGCGCGCTGACGCTCGACAAGGCGCTGGCCAAGCGCGTCGTGCGCGATCACGGTCTGCCCACGGCCGAGTTCGCGGTGGTGAGCACGCCCGAGGATGTCGCGAGCGTGAAGCTCCCGCTCCCGCTCTTCCTCAAGCCGCTGGCGGAGGGCAGCTCGAAGGGCGTGAGCGGCCGCTCCCTGGTGCGCGAGCGGCGCGAGCTGGCCCCGGCCTGCCGCGCCATGCTCGACCAGTACCGCCAGCCCGTGCTCGTGGAGGCGTTCCTGCCGGGGCGCGAGGTGACGGTCGGGATCGTGGGCCACGGTCCCGGCGCCCGCGCGGTGGGGGTAATGGAGGTCTCGTTCACCGCCCACTCGGAGGCGGCCGCGTACACCGCGCTCAACAAGGAGGAGTACCTGGAGCGCGTCTCCTACAGTCTCCTGACCGACGACCCGCTGGCGGCGCCGGCCCGCGAGCTCGCCCTGGCGATCTTCGGGGTCCTCGGCTGCCGCGATGCCGGCCGCGTGGACCTGCGCTGCGACGCCGAGGGCCGCCTGCGGTTCCTCGAGGTGAACCCGCTGCCGGGGATCAACCACGTGCGCTCCGACCTGCCGATCATGGCGCGGCTGGCCGGGATCCCGTACCAGCAGCTCATCGGTGAGATCGTGGCGTCCGCGAGGTCGAGGTACGGTCTTTAGGAAAGGCACGGGGCATCAGGCGTGAGACCGGAGCGGACCGTCATCGCCCACACCGCGGTGGACCCCGCCGCGGACCCATCGACCGCCGACGTCCTGGACCAGGTAGAGCTGTTCCGGGAAGGGCTCGCCGCGCTCGGCATCCCGTTCAGCGTGGTGGCGGTTGTCGACGGCCGGGTGTGGGAGCACGCGGCACAGTTCGCCGGGTGCGTGGTGTGCAACCTGCTGGAGGCGCCGCCGGGGCGTCCGCAGCTGAACGCGGCGGCGACCGCCGCGCTCGGTCTGCTGGGCGTTCGGTTCACCGGTTCCTCGGCGGCGGCGCTCTGGCTGACCACCGACAAGCTGGCCACGCGTGCGCTGCTTGCGGACCGCGGCCTGCCGGTCGCCGCGGGCGGGCGTCTCGATCCCGACGAGCCCGCGTTGCTTGCGCACGTGCCTCCGCCGTGGATCCTCAAGCCTGCCTGGGAGGACGCCTCGGTCGGTCTGGACGGCGACCCAGTGTGCAGCGACGCTGCGCAGGCGCTCGAGCGCGCCCGCTCGCTCGCTACGCGCTTTCCCGGCCAACCGGTGCTGCTCGAGCACTTCCTCCCGGGGCGCGAGTTCAACGTCTCGATGCTCGCCGGCGAGGGTGGCGTGGAAACACTGCCGGTGGCGGAGATCGCGTTCGTGGACTTCCCGCCAGGCGTACCCGCGCTCGTGGGGTACGAGGCGAAGTGGCTGACCGGATCGTTCGAGGAAACCCACACGGTCCGGCGCTTCCCCGGTTCCGAGGACGCCGCCCTCCTGACGCGCATGCGGCCGCTGGCAGTGGCTGCATGGGAGGTGTGCGGCCTCTCCGGGTACGGCCGCGTGGACCTGCGCCTGGACGAGGCCGGGCTCCCGGTCATCCTCGAGGTGAACACCAACCCGTGCCTGTCGAAGGGCGCCGGTTTCATGGCCGCGGCCAGCCAGGCGGGGCTCTCGCCCGGCGACGTGGTGCGCCGCATCGTGGAATCTGCCGTGCGGCGCTGAGCCTGCCCTGATCGGTGCTAGGCTTGCGGCGGTCAGGGTGGTCTCGGGAGGACGAGTGAACATTCGCACTGACCTGCGCCCGGAGGATCGCGCGCCGCTGGAGCAGCTCCTGCGCGAAACCGGCTTCTTCAACCGACAGGAGCTCGAGGTTGCCCTCGAGCTGGTGGACGACCGCCTGGCCCACGGGTCCAAGAGCCACTACCGCTTCCTGATCCTCGAGGACGAGGGTGCAGTGGTGGGCTACGCGTGCTGGGGGCTCATCCACGGCACCCTGGCCTCCGCCGATCTGTACTGGATCGCGGTGCACCCCGCCCGGCAGGGGAAGGGCCTGGGCAAGGTGCTGCTGGAGGCGGCGGAAACCTGGATGGCGCGCGAGGGGCGCACGCGCGTGTACCTGGAGACCTCCACGCGGCCCCAGTACGTACCCACCCGGGAGTTCTACCTGCGCTGCGGGTACGAGATCGCCGCTGAGCTCGCGGACTTCTACGCGCCGGGGGACGGCAAAGCGATCTTCCTCAAGGTCCTGCCCCGCATCCACTGACCCTTTTTGCCCCGTGGGTGCCCGGCCTCTCGGCCTTTGCGCGCCCCCGCGCTCTGCGGGCAGAGACTCCTCCGGCTGCGACCGAGCATGGGCGCCCCGCGGCTGGGCCTCTCGCTGTCTCCCGCTGCGCGGGAGCAGCGTATCCCCGCCGTTGGTCGCCCGCTCGGTGGCCCGCAGCCTCCGGAGGAATGGCCATGGGCACCCACGGGGCGGATTCGGACCCCCGCCCTCACTGCCCGGGGGTGCAGAAGGCAGGACCAAAGCTCGCCCTGGAGGCTAGCGGCTGGCGGGATCAGGGTGCTCGGGGTCGAGGCCAAACCCGGTGATTGCCGAGGCTACGGCATCCGCGGGCATGGCGCCGGTGCGGGCGAGGGCCGCGAGGGTCGTCACGACGATGTTCTCGGCGTCCACCTCGAAGTGACGGCGCAGCGCTGCGCGGGTGTCGGAGAGCCCGTAGCCGTCGGTGCCGAGAGGGGTCAGCCCCTGGGGGACGAAGCGCGCGATCATGTCCGGTACCAGCTTGAGGTACTCGCTGGCCGCCACGACGGGCCCAAGCGCACCGGCGAGCAGCCGTGTCACGTACGGTTGGCGCGGCGGCTCCGTGGGGTGCAGCCGGTTCCAGCGCTCGGTCTCGAGCGCGTCGGCGCGCAGCTGCTGGTAGCTGGTGACGCTCCACACGTCGGCGCCAACGCCGAAGCGTTCGGCCAGGATGTCGGCGGCGCGCAGCACCTCCCGTATGGTGGTGCCGCTGCCGAGCAGCTGCGCGCGCAGGGGGAGCTCGCCGGCGGCGCGGCGCAGCTGGTAGGCGCCGCGAACGATCCCATCCTCGATCCCCTCGGGCATGGCGGGCATCCGGTAGTTCTCGTTGTAGAGCGTGACGTAGTAGAAGACGTCCTGCCCGAGCTGCACAATCCGCTTGAGGCCGTCCTTGATGATCACTGCCAGCTCGTACGCGAAGGCGGGATCGTAGGCGCGCACGTTGGGGACCACGGAGAAGAGCACGTGGCTGTGGCCGTCGTCGTGCTGCAGCCCCTCACCCTGCAACGTGGTGCGGCCGGCGGTGGCGCCGAAGAGGAACCCGCGCCCGCGCGCGTCGCCGAACGCCCATACGAGGTCCCCCACGCGCTGGAACCCGAACATGGAGTAAAAGATGTAGAAGGGCACCATGGCCAGGCCATGGGTGGCGTATGCGGTGCCGGCCGCGGTGAACGAGGCCATAGCGCCCGCCTCGGTGATCCCCTCCTCCAGGATCTGGCCGTCCCTCGCCTCCTGGTAGCGCAGGATCATGTTGTGGTCCACCGGCTCGTAGAGCTGCCCACCGGCGGCGTAGATACCGTGCTCCTTGAAGAGCGACTCCATCCCGAAGGTGCGCGCCTCGTCCGGGATGATGGGCACGATGCGCGGCCCCAGCCCGCTCTGGCGGAGGAGCTTCCGCACCAACTGAACGAACGCCATGGTCGTGGAGACCTCGCGGCCCTCCGGGGTCCCCTCGTAGAACTCCTCGTAGACCTCCGGCTCCGGAAGTACCGGCACGCTCACCTGGGTGCGGCGCAGCGGCAGCGTGCCGCCGAGGGCGCGTCGGCGCTCGAGCAGGTACTCCACCTCGGGGCTGTCCATGCCGGGGTGGTAGTAGGGCGGATCCTCGACCAGGTCGGCGTCGGGGATCGGGAGGTGGACGACGTCGCGGAACGCCCTCAGCTGCGCGGCGTTGAGTTTCTTGAGCTGGTGCGTCGTGTAGCGGCCCTCGAAGTCCTTCCCCAGGGCCCACCCCTTGACGGTCTTGATGAGCAACGCGGTGGGCCGCCCGGTGGACTCGGTGGCAAGCTTGTACGCCGCGTACACCTTGCGGTAGTCATGCCCACCAAACTTTAGGTTCCAGATCTCGAAGTCGGAGAGGTGTTCCACGAGCTTCGCGAGGCGGGGGTCGGCGCCGAAGAAGTGCTGCCGCATGAACGCGCCGCCCTCGACGTGGTAGCGCTGCCACCACCCGTCGACCACCGTGTTGAGCCGCTCGAGCAGCACACCCGAGGCGTCGCGGGCGAGCAGGTCGTCCCACTCGCGGCCAAGGATGACCTTGATCACGTTCCACCCCGAGCCGCGGAAGACGGCCTCCAGCTCCTGGATGATCTTGCCGTTGCCCCGCACCGGGCCGTCAAGCCGCTGCAGGTTGCAGTTCACGACGAAGACGAGGTTATCCAGCCCCTCGTCCGCGGCGACGTGGAGCGCGCCGAGGGCCTCGGGCTCGTCCGTTTCACCGTCACCCAAGAACGCCCACACCCGCGAGCCCGTGGTGTCCTTGAGCCCCCGGTTGTGCAGGTAGCGGTTGAAGCGTGCCTGGTAGATCGCGTTGAGGGGACCGAGCCCCATCGAAACCGTCGGGAACTCCCAGAAATCGGGCATGTTGCGCGGGTGCGGGTAGGACGGCAGCCCGTGACCGGTGGTCTCACGACGGAACGCATCGAGGTGCTCCTCGCCGAGGCGTCCTTCCACAAACGCACGTGCGTAAATCCCCGGGGCCGCATGCCCCTGGTAGAAGATCTGGTCCCCACCGCCGCCCGTCCGGCCGCGGAAGAAGTGGTTGAAGCCGACCTCATAGAGAGCGGCTGCCGACGCGTATGTTGAGAGGTGCCCGCCGATCCCCGGGTAGCGGTGGTTGGCGCGCGTGACCATCGCCATCGCGTTCCAGCGCACGATGCGGCGGATCCGCTTCTCCATCTCCTCGTCGCCGGGGAACGCCGGCTCCTGCTCCGGAGAAATCGTGTTGATGTAAGGGGTCTGGACGACCTCTATCCCGAGGTGCTGCATGCGGGCGCGCTTGAGCACCTTGCGCAGGAGGAACTTGGCGCGCTCGGGCCCTTCGGTCTCGAGCACGTGGTCCAGCGACTCGATCCACTCGGCGGTCTCCTGGGGATCGATGTCGTAGAGCTGCTGTTTGAAGAGCACGTCGTTCATTCCACCTCTCCGTTCGGCCCCCATGTTGGCGGGCCTCGCCGCGCGCGTCAGGGCACAGACGAACCGCGGGCCGCCGGTGTCAGGACACGCGGCCCGGTGACGGCGGCTTCACGGCCGCCCCAACACTGATGTTCAACGGCTTCCGTGGCCACGCTCTTCCCCGTTCGCTCCACTCCGGTCCTGCTCAGGCGCCAGGAACAGCAGCACCGACGCGGCGGCGGCCAGCGCCGCGCCGCTGAAGAACGCCACGGAAGCGCCGAAGTGTTGCCACAGCGCGCCGAAGAGCAGGCTGGCCGGCAGGGCTGCAAGGCCGATGACGCCGTGGTAGAGCCCGAACGCCGTGCCGCGCAGGCGCTCCGGCACCAGGTCGGCCACCCAGGCCCGCTCCACCGGCTCCGTCAGGCCGTAGTACAGGCCGTAGAGGAGGAAGATCGCAATCACGGCGTTGCGTGACTGGGCAACGCCGAAGGCGAGGTAAACGGCCGCGTAGAACGCCCACCCGGCGATCACCATCGGCCGGCGCCCCAAGCGATTGGAGATCCGTCCGCAGGCGTACGCGGAGGTCATCTTCACGACGTGGAACGCCGACCACACGACGGCCACGGCGGCGATGCTGACTCCGGCCTGCGAGAGGCGGAGGAGCAGGAAGGCGTCGGTCGAGTTGCCGAGCGTGAAGAGCAGAAGCGCTGCAAGCACGACGTGGAGCGGGCGGCCGAGATCGCGCCACGTCGTGAAAATTCGCCCCCTGCTAGGTTGGATGTGGCGTGGCCCCTCCTTGACCCAGGCGAGCAGCACAACGACCACCGCGATGGCAGGGATCACCGCCAGCAGGAACACGACGCGTAGCGGGACACCGCCGAGGCCGAGCAGCGCCGCGGCTACGAGTGGCCCCGCCACCGCACCGGCGTGGTCCATCGCGCGCTGCAGCCCGAACGCCTCGCCGCGCCGGGCCGGCGGTGTGGCGTCCGCGACGAGGGCGTCGCGCGGCGAGGTCCGCAAGCCCTTCCCCACCCGGTCCACGAAGCGGAGCCCGAGAACCATCGGCCAGGCGGTGGCCAGCCCGATAAGCGGTCGCACCGCGCCCGCCAGGGAGTACCCGGCCACCACCAGCGGCCTCCGGTGCCGGACGCGATCGGACCAGACGCCGGAGGCCACCTTGAAGAGGGAGGCCGTAGATTCGGCGACCCCCTCGATGAGCCCGAGCGCCTGGGGCCCTGCCGCCAGCACGGTGGTGAGGAAGACAGGGAGCAGCGGGTAGATCATCTCGCTGGAGAGGTCGGTGAGCAGGCTCACCACCCCGAGCGCGACGACCGTGGCCGGGAGCCTCGACCTCGCTGCGTGCGCCGGGGGGGTGGCGGCGGTCATGAGGCGCTCGTCTATCCCTTCTGGGGCGGGCGCGAGGGCCGGACCTCCACCCGGCTGGGCAGCGCCCGTGCGGGGAACGCCAGCAGGTCGCGCACTACCTGGGCGACGTCCTCGGGGTGGAGCTTCCAGTCGGCGCCGTGCGTCTCGTCCCCGGAGAACTCGGTCGCGACGCTGCCCGGCATCACGCAGGAGACGCGGACGCCGACGTGGCGCACCTCCAGCATGAGCGCCTCGGAGAAGCCGAGGAGGCCGAACTTGGTGGCGTTGTAGGCGGCACCACCGGCGAACGGGTTCTTGCCGGCCAGACTCCCGATGTTGATGATCCAGCCCCCGTGGCGCTTGAGGTGGGGCAGCGCGGCGCGGCAGCAGTAGAACACCCCGTCCAGATTGGTTTCCATCTGCCGGTGCCAGTCCTCCAGGCTCAAAGTGTCCACGGGCGCAAACACCCCGAGGCCGGCGTTGTTGACGAGGATGTCGAGCCGACCGAACCCCTCGACCGCTCTCGCGATGAGGCTCTCGCAGTCTTCGGCCCGGCGCACGTCGCAGCGCGCCCCGAGCGCACGGCCCCCATTGCCCTTCCCGAGCTCGGCCGCCACTCGCTCCACGTCACCCGCGTTGCGCGCCGCGACCACGACCGCAGCGCCGCACTCCGCCAGCATCCGCACCGTGGCGAGACCTATCCCCTTGGTGGCGCCGGTCACCACCGCGACCTTGCCGTTCAGGTCCAGCATGGTCACCTCCCTGCGGGGGCATGGTAGCGGATCGCGGCACGCCGGATGGACGGCGCGGGCAGGTTATGCTTCTGGTCGTGAGACGAACCGAGCACCGTCGTGCCGGCAGGAACGATCCGCATGCCGCTTGAGCGGGGAACGCGGCTGGGCGCCTACCGGATCACCGGCCTGCTCGCCAAAGGCGGGATGGGCGAGGTGTACACGGCGCGGGACGAGCGCCTCGGGCGCGACGTCGCGGTCAAGGTGGTCGCCCGAGGCCTCGCGGAGGACGCCAAGGAGCACGCGCGCTTCGACCGGGAGGCCCGCACCCTGGCCTCGCTCTCGCACCCGAACGTCCTGAACATCTTTGATTTCGGCGAGGAGGGCGGGTTCCGCTATGCGGTCACGGAGCTGCTTACGGGCCAGAACCTGCGCGAGCGCATGGCTGGGCGCGCGCTGCCCTGGCGCACCGCGGTGGCGATCGCCATCGGCGCGGCCAAGGGCTTGGCGGCGGCCCACGCGGGCGGGATCGTCCACCGCGATCTCAAGCCGGAGAACATCTTCCTACTCGCCGACGGGGGTGTGAAGGTGCTCGACTTCGGCCTCGCGCGCGCCGTCTCGGGCCCGGCACACCATTTCGAGGATGAGAACCTGGTGGGTACCGCGGCCTACATGGCGCCCGAGCAGATCGTGGACCAGCCCACCGATGCCCGCACCGACATCTTCGCCCTCGGCGTGGTGCTGCACGAGATGCTCACTGGGGACAAGCCCTTCGGGCGCGCAACCGTCAGCATGACCATGGACGCCATTCTGAGTGAGGAGCCCCCTCCCATCCCCACGGGCGCAAACGCGGTACCCCCTGCCGCCGTGCGCGTGGTCCGGCGTTGCCTGGAGAAGGATCCCGCCCGGAGGTTTCAGACGGCGTACGACGTCGCCTTTGTCCTCAGCGATGTCATCGCGGTGGTGGCGCCGCCGCCTCCCGCGAACCCGTGGCCCTCCCGCGCCGCCTGGTTTCTTGCCGGGTTGCTGGTCGGGTCCGCCGTCACGGCGTTGCTGGTCCTGCTGCGCTGACCGGCCTGCTCGCCGGTCGTGCGCCGGGGGCCGCACGGATCCGGAGGCTCTCGAACGGGTCTATAGCTGCTGCCCCGCGGACAGGTGAGGCGCCGCTGCGGCCACGGCGGCGCCCACGTCGACGGCGACGCCGAGCGTGCGCAGGCTGCCCTCGATCGCGCCGAGGGTGGTCACCACCTCACCGGGGCCGATGTTGCCCATGTGGCCGAGCCGGAAAGCCTTTCCGGCGATCGGCCCGAGCCCCCCGGCCACCACCACGCCACGTGTGGCAAGCTCGCGACGGAAGGCAGCGTCGTCCACGGCGGGTGGGTGGAGGGCCACCGAAAGGGTATCGGCGCGACAGTCTGGCGCCGTGAACATCGCGAGGCCGAGCTCCTGGAGGCCCGCCCGAAAGGCGCGTGCGATCCGTTCGTGTCGTGCGAAGCGGGCGGGAAGCCCCTCCTCGTGCACCATGCGCAGCGCCTCGGCGAGGGCGAAGATCTCGTTGACGCACGGCGTCGAGTAGTAGCGCCCCGGGTCCTCCATGATCGGGAGCCAGCGCATCACGTCGGCGTAGTAGGCGGGAACCGAGGTGCGCGAGCGACGGCGCTGCATCGCCCGCGGCGAGAACAGGCAGAGCGCCAGCCCAGGGGGCGCGCCGATCGCTTTCTGCGGTGCAGTGAGCAGGACGTCAACCCCCCAAGCGTCGCAGGGCTCGTCGATGCCACCCGTGGCGCACACGCCGTCCAGGATCACCAGTTCCTCCCGCCCCTGGAGCAGCTCGCAGTACGCCGCAGCGGGTGCAGCGGTCCCGGTCGAGGTGTCGACATGGGTCATGGTGACTGCGGCGAAGGTGCCGCCCGCGAGACGCCGCTCAACCTCCTCCACGGGCACGGCGTGACCCCATTCGGAACGCAGGACCTCGCAACTGAAGCCGAACGCGGTTGCCAGCTCGGCGTAGCGGTCACCGAAGTACCCCTGCGAGATCACGAGCACGGTTTCCCCTGGTGCAACGACGTTGACGAGCGCCATCTCCATCGCCAGGGTGCCCCCGCCGGCGACGATGAACGGCTGGCCCGAGGAGCTCTGGCACAGCGCCCGGAGATCGGCGAGCGCCGTGCGGAACGCCTCCACGAAGGCGGGCGCCAGGTGGGACACCGTCGGCCGAGCGAGGGCCGCGAGGATTCGCGGGTGGACCGGGGTGGGTCCGGGGATCATGGTGAGGGTCTCACCGATCACGGCAACTCCTCTCTGCCCACAGCATCGTCGGGGCCCGTAGCGGGGGTCCGGGGCAGGATAGACCTCGAGCGGGCGAAAGTGTAAGCCATCGCGCGGTCGTCGAGGTTCCTTGGTTGTTCGCGGCGGTTGGGGGAAGGTCGGAGACGTTGAGAAGGGTCTGAAGGACTGGCTCCGCAGGAGGGGCTCGAACCCCCAACCATCCGGTTAACAGTCTGATGATGGCCCGTTGAACACCTGACCCTCGGCGTTGACGCTCGCCCATAAAGCGCCTATATTGTTGTTGATGCAAGTTGAAAGCCGGTTCCACAGAGTTGACGCCCGACCTGGTACCCGGCTGGTACCCGCTGCCTGAATGGTACCCCGCTGGTACCCGCGCCAGGCACTTGATTCGAGATCAGACGGTCGGAGGTGGCCATGCGAAAGAAGCTGACCAAGCGCACCGTTGACGCCGAACGCCCCGGCGCCAAACGAAAGTACCTGTGGGACTCCAAGCTTCGCGGCTTCGGGCTCGTGATCTACCCGAACGGGCGGCGCATGTTCGTGCTGCGCTATCACGGCCCGTTTGGCCGGCGCCGAGTCAATGTCGGCCCGTACCCCGGCCTGACGGTCAAGAAGGCCCGCGAACGCGCTGAGGGGCTTCTCGCGGGCGCGATGCCGACTGCGGATCAATGGTTTGCCGAGTACCTCCACAACATCGAAGGCCGCAGAAGGTCAATGGCCAACGACCGGTCGTATTTCGCCTGGGCCAGCGACCGGTGGCACGGCCGGCCGCTCGACAGCATCACGCAGCGCGACATCGAGGCCGCGATGCAGTACCGGGCCGAGCGGCGCAAGGTGCAGGCCAACCATCGCCGTGGCAAAGCGCCTGGCCATGTGGCGAAGGCAAAGCGAAAGCCTTCGCCCCAAACTCGTGCCGTTGGCGGGAAGATCGGAACCAACCGCTGGTTCGCCGCGGTGCGGGCAAGCTTCGAGACGGCGGTGCGGGCTGGGGTTATTCGGGAGAATCCGGCACGCTACGTCCGCAAGTTCACCGAGAACCCGCCACGGCAACGAATCCTCACCACAGAGGAGATGGGCAGGCTCCGCAAGGCCGTCGAGACATTGCCCGCAATCGAGCGCGGCATCTTCCGGCTTCTAATCGAAACCGGATGCAGGCGCAGCGAAGCCCTGCGGATGCGGTGGGAGGATGTTGATTTTGACGCGGGTGTGTGGACGATTCGCACCACGAAGGCCGGCAAGGTGCAGTCTATACCGTTGGCCGCGGTCACACTCCGACGGCTCCAAGAGCTGCCGCGCACGTCGGGATGGGTGTTCCCCTCGCCTCGCCGCTCCGACCGCCCCTGGTCGGAAATCCGCTTCCTGTGGGATGCGTTGAAGGCAAAGGCCGAGCTGCCCGACGTGACCGTGCACGACCTGCGCCGCACCTACGGCCTAAACGTCGCCCGCGAGGCCGGCATCCTCGCCGCGAGCAAGCTCCTGCGGCATTCTAGCGTCGCGATAACGAGTAGGGTGGACACCCCGTTGGGAGTCGAGGAGTTGCGAGCGGTGGCGAACTCGGTGGCCGAGAGCACGGGCACGATACTCAAGATGCAAGCGCGAACGAGAGGCTAGCCGATGTCAATGTGGGCAGACAAATGAAGCGTTCAAAGTCAGAACAGCCCCCGTTTGGCGTGGCCCTCTACCTTAGTGTCCGGCTGTTCCCGTCCGCTCTCTTCGCACGGGGTGCGTTGGAGGAACCCAAGCACACCACGCCAATGCCCGATCCAGGAGCACACCATGAGGGCATCATGTCAGTGGCGGTCCTGGATGTGGGTCTCAGAAAGCACGTGGCGATTGTCCTGGGGGACGATACGACGGATGCCGAGATTCGGGCCGAGATTCAAGGTGCCCTGGCCGTAAGGAACTGGCTGCGCGCCCGCCAGGGGCCAAAGCCTCTTAGCCGGTCAGCCTTTCTTGAGAGGCTGAGCCAGTTACAGGCGGGAGGCACCAGCTACACAAGGCTGGCGCGGGAGTTGAATGCAGAGATAGCACAAACCGTAAGAACCTACGTCGAGAATCCCGCTGACCCCAATGAACTCATAAGCCTCGAGACAATAGGCCACGGCCGACCGGCCTCTGAAATGGAGGCCGAAGAGATGCTTCAGCGTGCGGTCGCGCGGGGGCTTGCCGACGTGGGGGACCGTGCGGTGGGCCATGCATACGAGATTCTCCGATGGCTCTCATTCAGCCGCGAAGAACAGGACGAGATCCTTGACCTAGCCGAAGAAAACATCAAGGCCAACAGAGAGACCTTCCCGCCGGACTACCCGGTGGACCGCGCCCGAATGCTCCGGTTAATACGAACCTGGCGAGCCGGGCGGAAGCATCGGGACTTCAGCGGTTTGCCAAGTGCTCGCGAAGCACCATCTGATTCGAAGGTGTAGTAACAACCCGCCGCGTTTCGGCAATAGGCACCACCGCACCTAGGCTCCATCCTTTCTGCGGAGGTATTCAGGATGGACCTTCACGGACCGCACGTTGACACCGAGTTTCTTGACACCAACGACCTGGCGACGCTGACGAAGACGCGCCCGCAGACATGGCGAAAGCGGCGCTGGCGGGGTGACTCTCCCCCCTATGTGAAGCTGGGAAATCGTGTGCTCTACCGGCGCTCAGACGTTGAGCGTTGGCTTGCCGAGCACACTTTCCGGAGCACCAGCGAAGCAACCGCAGGGGCTGGCCGCTGAGATGCCCCGCGACACCGTCGCCGCTGCTCACGGGGTCTTCGAGGAAAAGCCCACGCCGCGAGTAACCCGCGAGGAACTGGCAGAGGTCGTGTGCCCCGTGCCGGACCCGTTCACCTCGTCTGCCGAGGGGGAGCGGTGGGAGCACACCGACCTGGCGCGCCTCGACGCGGAAGGCCTCTGGCGTGAGTTTCAACGCGCCAGGCTGGCGCTCGTCTTCGCCGACCGGCCGCACCCTTGGGTCTCGGAGCGATACCGCGCAGCACGAGCCGAGTTGTCTTGTCGTGAGAGAGAAGGGGACCAGCCATGACGATTCCGATGCCGTGGCAACGCCAGGCGCCCATCGCAGGCCGCGAGGCAGCACCGGCAAGCGAGGTCACGGACCTAGCACTCAGTGCGCAACCTGACAGGTCGTGGCCAGAGCCCCTCAACGACGACACGCGGGCCGGAATCCTCGGTGACTTCCTGGCGACGGTCGCGCCCAACACGGAGGCCGACGAAGCGGCGCTTGCGTTCCAGTTCATCGTCGGCGCCAGGTGTCTGCTCGGCCGGGAATCCTACGTCGCTGTCGAGGCCGATCGGCACACCCCGAACGAGTTCCTCGCGCTCGTGCAGGACACGGGGACCGGCAAGGGCGTGGCGTGGGGCCATGTGCGGTGGGTGATCGCGGCCGTTGACCCCGCCTGGACCACGGAGCACATTGTCTCCGGCCTCAGCACGGGCGAGGGGCTGATCAATGAACTGCGCGATGCTGATCCCGTTGAAGATGACGACAAGGGAGACGGTACGTCGCCGAGAGCGACGACGGACAAGCGGCTTCTCGTCCAGGAGCCCGAGCTTGGCCGCGTCCTCCAGGTGATGGCGCGGGAGAACGCCACCTTGAGCGCGATCCTGCGGCAGAGCTGGGACGCCGGGAACCTCAGGGTCATGACGCGCAAGGACCCGCTCCGCGCCACTGGCGTGCACGTCGCGCTCATCGGGCACATCATTGGGATCGAACTTCACCGCTTGATCGGCGTGACCGACCTTTGCAGCGGCTGGGGCAACCGCTTCATGTGGGTGGTGGCGAAGCGAGCGAGGCTGCTTCCACGCGGTGGTCATGTTGACCCCCGCCGGCTGGACACGATTGCCAGGACCTTGCAGGCTGCCCGTCGCCGCGCTCAGGCCGGCGGAGAGGTCCGCTTCGAGGTGCAGGCCGAGCGGGACTGGGATGAGGTCTACCCGGAGCTGACCCGTCCGACACCCGGCGTCTACGGCGCGGTGCGCGACCGAGGGCGCGCCCATGTCCTGCGGTTGTGCCTCATCCTCGCGTTGCTCGACCAGTCGAGAGCCATTCTGCCCCGTCACCTGGCAGGCGCGCTGGAACTCTGGCGATATGCGGAAGACTCCGCTTGGTACTTATTTGGCAATCTCACGGGTGACCGCGTCGGCGATGAGGTGTTGGCCGAGCTGCGAGCCAATCCTACCGGACTGACGCGCACCGATATCCGCGACCTATTCAACCGGCACCGCTCGGCGTCGCAGATCGGTCAGGCCCTTGCCCTACTCCATGCCTCCGGCCTGGCGCAAATGGAGAAGCAAGGCACCGGCGGCAGAAGCGCAGAGCGGTGGTTTGCCACTCGCGAGGCGTGCGACCAAAGCGACAAAAGCGACCAAAGGGTGGGGCCATGACCGGCTTTGGTCGCTTCGGTCGCTTATGTCGCAGGGGTGGGAGGTGACGATGCCCAGTCGCTACGCCCGCATCCTGGCCACCGTCTACGGGCGTGACTCGACGCAGGTCAGCCACAACCCGGAGCCTTCGGCCGCGAGAGTGAGAGAGGGAGTGCCCGCCCAGGCTCCGAGCCCGCCCGCGGCAGTGCGGCGGGACGACGAAAGAGGCCAGGCGCTTGCCGCTGGTGACGCGGGACATTCCCGCGCCGGTCGGTCTACCGCCCGAGGTTAGCACCCTGCCCCGCATCACCTAGCCAGAGCTGTTGAAGTTGGCCGCGGCTGGCCCTGACGCCCCAACCATGGTCGCGGCCTTGCTGGCACTCAACCACTGCGACCCTGGCCAAGGTTGGACCGTTGCCTCGATGGAAAAACGCAGAACGCGCGCTGGGGACGCGGGCATCCTGCCACAGGGCGGCAACCGACGCGGGACCGACCGGGTAGGTGAGACGTGAAGACTTACCTACTGCCACGGCTCGCTGTCGTTCGCTGGTTTCGACACCATAGGCTTGAGTCGGATGCGTAAGCTGCCAACACGTCATCGCGTGTGTTCTGTCTGCGCCAGGGGCGAAATCCTCACGGCCGAGCTAGCCCGCGCACGCGCCGAAGGGCTCAGCTACCTGGCGTTGGCGCGTCGGTTTAGCCTCTCGAAGGCCGCCGTCTTCAGGCACTGCCGCAACGGGCACTATCCCAGGCCTTACGTCTACAACGCCTGGAAGGAACTCGCGCAGTGGGAGCGCTCGCGCAGGCGGTGACCCTAAGGCGTTGCTGAAAAATTCTGGCTTGTGAGTCGATCCTGCTAGAATGCAGGCCGGATCGAGCTAAGGGGGAGTCATGAGAGGCGAGAACATCGACCGCGAGGGTTGTTCAGCTACATGAGGATGCACGAACGCATCCCCCGCAATCATCCGTTGCGGCTGGTACGGGAAATGTGCCGCGAGGTGCTCGCGCGGCTCTCGCCGCGACTTGACGAACTCTACGCCAAGGTTGGGCTGCCCTCCGTAATAAGGCCCGTTTCGCCCCCCGCGGCCTCCAATCGCCGCCCACCACCCCCTCTGCACAACGCCTCACCCGAAAAGATCCCTTTGCTAACCTCGTTCTTCAGCAGCGTCTTAAGGACTGCCGTGCTAGACACCACTCAATTCTGCGGTCGACTGCGCTTTGACGCTTCACGCCTAAGGCACTAGACTCTGGGTGACGGAGGGATATGGATAGGTGGCGACTTGTCGCTTGCTGTGAGTGCAGGAGGCTCGGATGCAAGATATAACCCTCGAGCAAATGGAGGCGATCCTGACCGACGAGGCTGAGAGCGAAGGAGCCTTGGAGCCGGAGCAAGCTCAGCAATTCCTGTCGGCACTTTCGGCATCGTTGGATCGGGAGATAGCGGAACACTCGAGCAATCCAGCCGAGGTAGCCCTGAGTCTTGAAAGCGAGCAAAGCGGCCTCTGGCTTGGCCTGGTGCCCGAAGACGACCTGGTAGCCGCCACAACTACGAGCACTGGTCTCCCGGCGTGGCAGGTGAGGCGCTTTGTTGAGAAGCTTGGGAAGCTCATCCTCCGCTCGGGCCTGATGCCAGACCGGCGAACCCCTTCACAGACAACCCCAGTTCACGCGGTGCGACAAAACGACGCCGTCGGCACGCTCGAGACCCTCGCCGGTCCCCAGGTTCATGAAGAAGTGTTAGGGCTGGATGGTTTTGGCACCTTCGAGATCCGCGAGGGTCGTAAGGTTTTCAGGCCCGACGCCTTCGCCTATTACATGCGGTCCTAGCTTCGAGGATATGAGGCCGTGCCCCCGACGTGGAATCCCGATGCGGTGGTTCTTCACCTGTCGGATCTCCACTTCTCAGGCTACCTGCAGAATGTGCACGGCGAGGGCGAGTGGAGCAAGTTCGCCAGGCCCCACGACTTCGGCTTGCTTCTCGAGGTTGAGTCCCACGTCAGGCCGCTACTGGAGCGGTGGCACGAGCGCACCATTGTGGTGGTGACTGGGGATTTGACCACGGCCGCGGAGCCACCGGCCTACGAAATAGCCGCAACTTACCTGCGAGGCATGGTCTGGGTTAACGATCGCACCAAGGTGGGACTGGCATTAGTGGACCAGTATCACATGGAGGAGCGGCTTTTGGTGGTACCCGGCAATCACGATACCTGGCTTTACGGCCCCCTCTTTACCCAGTGGAGGAGGTACTCAGACCGGCGGGCGCTGTACAGGCAGTACTTCGCGAGAACATACGAACGACTGGTCTATCCACTTGTTGCAGGGGGGATAAGCTTCCTTTTCTTCCTACTGGACTCGAACGAAGTGCAGGCTTTCAATCCACTAAATTGTCGGAACGTGCTCGGTCAGGGGCGTGTGGGATTGCCGCAAATTCGGCAGGTCCAAGCCGACTACAACCAATTCGGAACCTCTTCTACCAAACGACCAGACGGCTTCGACCTCGGATCTGCCGTGCGCATTGGAGTCCTTCACCACCATCCTGCCCTCCCGGAGGGCCACCCAGATAGTCTCGGAGGGCGATTGCTTGAGCTGCAAGATGCCGAGGACGTCATGGCGCTGTTTCGGCATCCCCTCGAGGCGCGCCTTGTCCTGTGCGGCCATCAGCACTATCCATATGTCTGTCCGAGCGGCCCTGCGGATGAGGGATGGCCTCGCGTCAGCTGCGCGGGGAGCGCGACTCAGCGCGAGAGATCGATCAACAGTTTCAAAGTCTACTGGATACGCCGCAATGACCACGGGACCGTAATAGAGATGGAGGAGTATCGCCGTCAGAAAAGAAGGGGCCCTAGCAAGTTTGCGCCTCAGCCGCGGGTCGCCATGTAGGTGCTCGATTTCATTGCTACCACGAGAAATTTGCGGCATCACCCCAGAAGTGGATATCCGGGTCCCTGTGAATTCGACTGAATTGAGGGCCCGTTGGGCAGTCGTAGCGACCCCCGTAGGCTTCCCCTCCAACGACTTCTTGAATGACGAGCTGGGCGATCCGGGTTCCCGGGAACAGCACTAGTGCGGCCTGGCCACCGTTGATTAGCTCTAGCGTGATCACGCCCTTGAAGCCCGGAGCAACCGCGGAGGCCGTGGCCACAAACAGACCCAGCCTACCCCACGACGACCGCCCCTCAACCATTGCGGTCAGGCTCGTTGGTAAGCGGATGTACTCTAGTGAACTCCCGAGCACGTGCTGCCCGGGCTGGAGAACGAAAGACTCGCCAAACCCCACGGTCACTCGTTGCTGATACTGTCCTATGCGCTTCTCGATCTCTTCCTTCTCCTTCTCCGCTGGGTTGATCGCGGCGAAATTCGTATGGCGGGGGATGATAAACTCGCTGCCAAGCCTGATATCGATGGAGGACTCGCCAACCTGTTGCCCTTCATCAAGGAGGGGGGTCACCGTGAGCCGCTCGTCTGGGTCGTCCGCATATCCGTGAATCCGTCGTACAAGTGCGCCGCGTCCGAGTACCGCCATGGAATCTCCTCCACCTAGGCACCTCTCCGCGCCCAGGACGCCCGTAACTCCACGTACTCAACCGCCTTCAGGACAAGCCGTTGCAGAGTTCCCAGGTCCTGCAGGTACGGGTCGCGCTCAGCTGCTCCAAGCTTTCTCTCCTCGATCTGTGAGAAGCCCTCCAGGAATCGCAGCCATCCGATCAGAAGAATGCTGTGGAGATTCGCAACCACCTCGTCGCCGCGGTCATCCACCCAGGCATCTGGCGGCACCCAAGCTGCCAGTCGATCAAACAGCCTCTGTCCCGCGCTCTCGAGTTTGCCGTCGAGTGAGAAGCCGACACTGGTCAGATATGCGTCAACAGACCGTCGCGCCTTTGGAAGAGTGCTGCTTACCAGCTCATACGCAATTCGGCCTTCACGATCCTTCTCGATCTCCTTGCGGTCCTTGTCGTCTGCGACCAAGTCCTGGATCGCGCGAATCCTCGCCCGAAGGGGCTCTGCCACCTTCGCCGCGAAACCGCCGTTGTGTAGCAACGCCTCAGTCTTAGCGGGATCGAGCTCCTGCACCATCTCCCGTAGACGGTAACGCCACGGTGGATAGTGCGACTCGGGATCCTTGACAAACTGATCGAGCTCCCTTGGAAGGGCGTACTCCTCGGTCGCAAAAAGCGCAATGGGGCCAAAGACACGGAGCGATACGTAGTCGCAGAGCAGCTCAGTGAGCGCCCGCTCGCGCAGCCTGCGTACTGCTTGTGTCATTGTAACCATTTCAACGTACTTGAAGATGTCCGACTTCTCGAGCTGCTCAGGCAGACCTAGGACCCCCCTCACTGCCTGAAAGATTGCAGGCATGAAGTCGTCCTCTTTCTCTAACCTCACGTAGTTGTCTGCAACTGGGTGGCCAAGTTCGTGGCCGAGGATAGAATGCTGGAAGACGTTGAGACGTTCCATGTACGGGAAGGAGACAACGTATATTTTGGTCGTGGAGCCACCGAGTCGCAAGAGATCGTCCACGCGGCCTGCCGGAACCAGGCGTGACAGCCATTTGGAGAAGGCGTCGCGGTACAATCCAACGACCTCGAGGATCGTGTAGTTGTAGTGCCACTGGGGTCGAAAGATAAAGCGCGCGTTGGGGTGGAGTTGTTCCGCGAGGCGCTCCAAAGGACGAATAATGCTCCAAGGGTTGTGAGACGAGGTCGCGCGCTCCACAAAGCGCAAGTGGGCCACAAGGCTCTCGACCGCCCTTACGGCGAAACGTACCTCCTGGGCAAAGTCCTCGGACGGCCGGCCAGCGGTGCGGTAGCGCCTAAGGGCCTCTTCCTCGATCGCCTCGGTAAGTCGATCAATGAGGTCCGCGAGCTGCAGGGCGCTCCTCGTTGGAAACCGCAGTTCATGCAGCCGACCGACCAGCTTCCGAACAAATGCGCACTTCACCAAGAGGTGCGTGAGGAGCCGCTCGGTCTGCATGGGGCAATCGATGCGCGCTAAAACAACGCTGGAGATGGCTCAGGCACACCAGATAGGTGCGCGAGCATCTGCCCGGCGAGGTAGCGGAAAAACCGCATGGCTTTCTCAACGTTTTGAGGCTCGGGCTTGGGCTCTGGGATTGGTTGGAGGAGCTTCTCAAGGGTGTTGTCGAGCAAGGCAAAAAGCGTGAAAATCTCCGGGACGCCTTTGATATCAAGGTCGCCCTGGTGGGAGTCGATGACGCGAAGAGCGACCTCAAAGGCATCCATGGCCTTGCGCGTTGGCGAGGTTGCCACTCCCTCTCTTCCAAACATTCTCTGGGCACTCAGGATTTCGTCGACCAAACTGTGGGCATCATGAATAACGCAAGTGGCCTCCTCGGAGAGTTCGCCGGTCGTCAGGTACTCGTTGAGTGCGCCAGAGGCTCTGGAAGACAGCATCCCATAGTGAAAAGCGCGTGCCAACTCGGGTTGGTAGTCGAGTCTCGCGGTCATTTCACCCGTCCTCCTTTTTGGTGCGGTCAGGCTTCAGTGGCAGGAGCGCAAAGAATCGCCGCCTCCTCAGATAAGTTCCTGATGCGGCTGACTTTGCTTTCAGTTAAGAACCTCATCCTTCGCTTATGGTGGCCGCTTTCAACACAAAAGTCAAGGGTTGTCAAGCTTCGCTGGTGCAACGGCGTAACAGGCGCTCGATGTCGAGGTCTGCCGTCCGTGCCGCAGTTTACGGCCCAACCTCGCGCGCGAGATGGACCTTGCCCAAAGCTTATCGCCAGTCCAGGCTGGCGCTGGCGCTCGGCAGCCGGAGTCTCCGGCATGGTTTCCTGCGACTAGGGGCCTGCACAAAATGTTCCTACCACTTTTTGGTGCGGTGCTGCCAAGCGGCGCGGTGTGGACGCAAGCGTAGCGAGTCGGCTGCAACGCTGGGTTAGGCCCGGATCGCATCCATTTAGGGTACATTGCATCAAGGCTTCAGTTGTCAGTGCGCAGTTGATCGTGAGACGGCCAACTACTGGCGCACAGAACAGAGATGAGGTTTTTCCTGGTAGCAACAGGAGCAAGGTTAGCAGCTCACGGCAGAGCCGCCTGTTGATAGCACGCAACGTACGCGTCCAACGTCATGCCCTGAGGTTCACCTCGCATCTTGGCAAACCACTCCTCTAGGCCGCTTCGCCCGGCATCTTCAATTGCTAGTACATAGCAGAGATGCAGTAACGGTGCGCCTGGGTAGAAGGTCACGCCTTCGAAGCTTCCTCTTCGATAGATGGACAGCATGAACTTAAGTGTGGTGGAACGATGCGACGCAATGGCGACCCGCAGCTCTCCTATCGTGGTAATGCCAAGGAGCTGCAGTCCATTAACGAGCATGCTGAGGAAATCGGAAAATGGCTCGAGGCCGACCTGCCCGCGATTTTCGACGATAAAGGAATACATGCCGGCCATGTCGGGGCTGTCCGTGACGAAAACGCCAAGAGACGCCTGATCGATGCCTATTATTGCCGAAGGTTCGGTCGCGAGCTGTTCTCTTACTTTACGTTCATAGCTCAGGAGCGCTTCGCGCACTGCCGCGAACTCATTATCGGCAAGTTCCAGCAGACCGGCCAGGCATGAAAAGCGACGGCGAAGGTCGCGAGGTATCGAGCGGGTCGTCTTGTATCCAAGGTCGTGCTCGATCTCTGCCCAGGTGTGCTGGAGAACCGATCGCAGTTGAAGCCCCGCCCGGTAACCCTCAAACCGCCGGTACTCAGGCAGAAGGGTACGTGATGACGACTGGGCGACGACGTAGTGAAGAGACAGGTAACCAAAGCGGTCTGGATCCAACTGCTGACGCTTATCGATGGAGTGGCCCCAGTCGACATCGAACTCCCTGCGCACGATCGTCCCGATCCGATCGACCTCGTCCGGGAAATACGTGATGACTCGTACACCTGCAAGATCAGTGACGTCGGTAAGCTCAGCATACTTCCCGGGAGCTGACTCCAGCTTTCGGAGGAGGCTGTCCGGAGCCTTCGCACGCCACGTTATCGAGTGCACCCTAATGCCAGCCTCGTTCAGGAACGTTCCGAGCAGAGCAGCGAGGGTGCGGGCAAAATCCTCGTACAGCGACCGCGTTCTCGTGTACCCATCCAGAATTGCGCTTAGGCGCGACTTATCGTCCATCTCTTCTCCCGATCTGCCATATCGGAGTGCGCCGGCATGGGAGCTGACGCCTGGCGCCACGCCTCAGCGGCCGGGCCAAGCGCCTGCGAGGTGGCGTCCGCTGCAAGCGTTGCCTAGATGCCGTACCTGGCTGCGTCATTGGCGGAGCTGCGGAAGGTTGGCAAGAACAATGTTCTGGACAACGGGGATGACCTCTTCGACCTCGGGGGCCTTGCTGAACGCGCTCCCTTCGACTCTCGCGGTCGCGGAGGTGTCCCAAAGGAGCACGGCGTTGTGGAGGCCGATCAGGGAGTAAGTGAGCGTGATCTTCGTGTAGGCAGGGTGGTAGGGATAGCCATCTTGCTGCTCGACCGAGGCGATATACCCGTGGAGGATGGCATCGACCTTGAGGGCTTCCGCGATGCGATTGAGGGCGCCCTTGTTGAGCAGGCCAGAGGTACCGTAGTCACGGAGGAACTGCGAGTAGACCTCGACCAGCCCAGCGGACCCTAGTGTTTCTTGGGCTTCGGCTGGACCGACCACTCTCACCGCCTTGTTTCGCGCCGCAAAGGCCTGCACGACCCCACGATTCAGGTTGACCGCGATCTGTGGGCCATACCTCATATTCTGGAGAGGGAGGATAGCGACGCTGGTAATTGGCGTGGCCGCCAGTGACGGATCGCGGTAGGTTCGGACACTTGTCGTTGTACAAGCGGCCAACGTAAGAAATGCTGCGAGGATTATGAGGTGGGCAGCGGCTTGCTTGGTGAAACGATGGTCTTCCTTGGTCACAGTCTTCCGCCTCCCCGAGCTAGGCAGACCCCAACTGAGCTTCATTCATGGCAAGCTGATGCGTGGTCGTCTTCAGCTTCCGCACCTGCTACCGACATCCTCGCGCGTGGTCGCCTCTTGTCGAAGAGTATAGGCGCAGAAACGTCAACGGGAGGCGGTGTGCCGGGCCCAATGGGTGGCTGGGAACGGACGAATCTGACCAGCGTGGCGGGGACCGCTGGGAAGTGGCCCCAAGAGAACCAAGCGTCATACGAGTTAGCACACCTTGGCCAGTGCAATACGAGGCAAGACACCTCACCCTCACCAGTCCTGCCAGCCCGGCGGGGGTCAGACCGGGTGTCCGGGGGTGCGGTGCGGCACTGAGTGAGACCTGGCCGCTCTGCTGCGGTTGGGGTGGACCATCAAAGAAGACCACGGCTTCCGTAAGGAAGTTTCACGTGTCGGTTGGCCTGACTATGAGTTCGCCTTCCGCAGCGGCCAGGAGATCGGCTCTCGAGATCTGGCCCGGATCGCCCGATTGACCTCTGTCCGACCGAGAGAGCTTCGACCTCGCTCCGCCAGGGTTGAAATCTCTCCTGCGTGGTACCCGCCTGGTACCTAAACGAGAATACGGAGTCATGCGGCTTCAGGATTGCAGCAGGAAACTGTTGTAGAATAATGTCTTAGACTGGCTCCGCAGGAGGGGCTCGAACCCCCAACCCTCCGGTTAACAGCCGGATGCTCTACCATTGAGCTACTGCGGAGCGGTAACTCCAACCCCCGCAAAGGGGGGAACCTTTCTACACCGGTGGCGCTTTGCTGTCAATCGGAGGGCGTGCCGGTGGAGAGCAGCATCCATGACAGCCGCACGGTGGCCGCCGCCTGCCAGGCCTCCCCGAGGGCGGCCTCGTCCGGGAATCGTCCGCCGGGCAGCAGGCGCCCCTCGGTGGTGACGGCCAGACGCTTGCCGACGAGCGGCCAGGGGCGCAGACGGCAGGAGCGCTCGCCCGCCGGCTTGAGGACGAGGGGGACCGAGCCACCGCGGCGCGGCAATCCCGCCAGGACGGCGGTCTGGCGGTTGCCGCGTGCGAGATGAACGGCGATCCCGTCCGTCAGGCGAACGACAGCGCGGTTCACCTCGTCCGCGCCGGTGGAAAAGGCCGTGGCATAGCGTGCATCACCTTTAAGCTCCTGCTGCAGTCGGAGGCGCAAGGCCTCTTGCCCGGCCATGAACGGGTCGAAACGGTGCTCCTGGTTGAACGCGGCCAGGGTGGTGACGTGGTGCGAGACGAGATAGGCCACGTAGCGACCGCTCAGACGGGCCCTCTCCACGGCCGAGGTCCACGACTCCTCTCGCTCGTCGTCGGGGGCGGTATCGAAGGCCAGCGGCACCCCATTCGGCGCCAGACGAGGTGGCTCCTCCCGGCCGTCCCACCCGGCGTCGTGCAGGAGGACCGCCGCCAGCACCTCGGCCCGCGGCGAGGGCCGCGGCGTGGAGCGGTTCCCCCAGTGTTCAGCGATCTGGAACGCCATCAAGGCATGAGCCGACTGGGGGATGGCTACGAAACCGTCCTCGGTGGGGTGGAGGATCATCGCCGGGAGTTTAGCCAATCCGCGGCCGCCCGCCACGGGACGCTCCCGCCGGGCACCTCGAGCGGCCCCCGCGACGCGGAAGGAGGTCGCGCCGATGCGTCGGCAGGCGTTGGGAGAGCGAGCGCGTGGCTGGGAGGAAGTCCGGCACGGCGCCTGCGGCCAGGATGAAGACGAGATCCGCCACGTTGGTCCTGGTGGGGCCGGTGACGATGATGTCCGGGAGCCCGTCGAAGAACCCCCAGGCGTCGTTGTCCTCAAGGGCGGCGGAGGCGTCGCGGCCGAGAGCGGTACCTCGCGCGACCGTCTCGCCGTCCACCACCGCGCCGGCCGCCGGCGAGGAACCATCCACCCCGTCGGTGCCGGCGGCGAGCAG
Organism: Thermoanaerobaculaceae bacterium; assembly: GCA_963754345.1. GTDB lineage: Bacteria > Acidobacteriota > Thermoanaerobaculia > Thermoanaerobaculales > Thermoanaerobaculaceae > RBG-13-68-16. The sequence continues at coordinate 617,076 of CAVWFZ010000021.1, forward strand.
GCAGCGCTCGGGTACGTCGGCGAGGCCGCACGCTGCCGCCAGCGCCAGCTCCAGGTTGCGTCCGCCACGGCCTGCCCCACGGACGCTCACGGTGGTCTCGCCGGCAAGCAGCAGCGCGGTTGCCTCGCCCGGCGCCAGCGTGGAAGCGAGGGCGGCCAGCGCGGTGCCCACGCTGCGCGCCTCTCCGCGCAGCGCGCGCGTCAGCTCGCAGGAGCGGAAGCCGGCCTCTCGTGCCACCGATGCTGCGGCGCAAAGAGCCTCGCGGCTCCCGCCCAGCAGGTGAGCGCTGCTGTGCGCCAGGCGCGGGTCGCCGGGCTTTGGGGTCTCGGGCAGATCACCCCGCGCGCCGGCGGCGAGGAACGCCGCCGCTTCGGGGAAGCTGCGTGCGAGGGCGTGACGCTCGAGAACTTCGGCCGCGTCTGCGAACGTCGTCGGGTCGGCCACTGTTGGACCGGAGGCCACTGAGGCCAGGTCGTCGCCCGGCACGTCGGAGAGGACCAGGGTCATGATCGGTGCCGGGGACACGAGGGCGAGGCGGCCGCCCGCTACGGCCAGGAGGTGCTTGCGGACCGTGTTGAGTTCGCGGATGGAGATACCCGCGGCGAGCAGCGCCGCCGTCAGCCCGGTGAGCGTCGCCAGGTCCACGCCGGGGAGCGGCAGCGCGAGCAGCGCTGAGCTCCCGCCCGAAAGCAGGAGAACAACGCCGTCCTCTGGCGCGCACGCATCGAGGGTGGCGTGCAGCTCCCGGGTGGCCTCCGCTCCGCGTGCGTCCGGCAGCGGGTGCCTCGCGCGCCGCGTGAAGGCCGCGACCGACCCGGGCACCGGCACCCCATCGGGGGCGAGCACGAAAACCGAGTCCGGCGGCCGTCGGCTGCGGTGGAGGAAGGCCGCCGCGAGCCCCGGAGCGGCCTTGCCCGCCGCGACGAGGTGCATCTTCCCGCTCGGGCGGAAACGCTGCTCGGCGAACTCGAAGCCGTCGGGAAGAAAGGTGCACCGCCGCAAGAGCGAATCTGGGGCAACCGCCGCCACGGCGGCGGCGAACATGGAACGGGCGAGGTCGGCGAGGGGCGTCACTCCCGTGCGGCTTGGGTCAGGTTCAAGAAGGTGCGCATCTGACCCTCCAGCGCGGCTCGCGCCTGGGGGTCCATAAGGTTGAGGCGGTTTTCGTTGATCAGAATGACCTGGGTGCGCAGCCACTCGCGCCAGCACTCCGGGCAAACGTGCTGGTGGACCTCGGTGCCCAGCACCGTCGGTATCGGCGGCTGGGCCATGGCCTCGCTCTCGCGGCCACAGCGGAAACAGGTGATGCGCATGCGTCCTCCAAGGCCGGCCGTCGCGCGTAGAATAGCGCGTCGGGCCGACGTGGGAGGCAACCTGACGTGAGCGGGGGTGATTCCCCTCGGGTGGTGCTCTTCGACGTGGGCGGCACGCTCATCGAGTCGCGTCCCGCCCCGCCCGAGGTCTACGCGCGCGTGCTCTCGCGCTGGGGGGTCGCGGTGGATGCCTCGCAGGTCGGCCCGGTCTTCCAGGAGGTCTGGACCGAGCTGACCCAGCTCCACCCCCGCGGGCTCGATCGCTACCACCACCTCAAGGGCGGCGAGTGGGAGTGGTGGGGCGAGTTCCTGCGGCGGGTCCTCGTGAGGCTGAGCCACCCCGCCCCCTGGGAGCCTGTGTTGAGGGAGCTTTTCGACGCCTTCGCGGACCCCTCGCTCTGGCACGTGTTCCCGGAGGTGGGCGACGTCCTCGCAGGGTTCCGCGAGAAGGGGTACCACCTTGCCGTGGTCTCGAACTGGGACTCACGCCTGCCGGCGCTGCTGGGCCGCCTGGGCTTGGCGGTTCACTTCGACGCGGTGCTGGTCTCGGCCCTGGAGGGTGTCGAGAAGCCGGGGGTCGAGATCTTCCACCGAGCCGCCGCCCGGATGAATGTTGCACCGGAAGGATGCCTTCACGTAGGCGACTCCCCGCTGGACGACTACCGCGGCGCCGAGAGCGCCGGGATGCGCGCGGTGCTGGTGGACCGCGCGGGGGTCTTTGCCAACGGCTACGTACGGGTGAAGGACCTGCGGGGGCTTTATGACCTGGTTGGCTGAGGGAACACCGCTGGTTGCGGTGGTGATGGCAGGAGGCTCGGGAACGCGGTTCTGGCCGCTCTCCCGGCGGGCGCGGCCCAAGCAGCTGCTGCCGTTCGCTGGTGGACGCTCCCTGCTCGCCGCCACCGTGGAGCGTCTGGCGCCGCTTGTGCCGGCCGAGCGCACGCTGGTGGTCACATCGTTCGAGGTGGCCGCCGCCGTGCGGCGAGAGCTGCCGCAACTGCCCGCGGGCAACGTGCTGGCCGAGCCCACCGGGCGCGACACCGCGGCCTGCGTGGGGTGGGTCGCGTGGCGGCTCGCATCGGCCAAGCCCGGGACGGTGATGGTGGTAGTGCCCGCTGATCACCTGATCCCGGACGGTGCGGCGCTGCGCGCGGCCCTTGCGGCTGCCGCCGCCACGGCGTGCGCGCGCGGCGGGCTGGTCACTCTGGCTCTGCGGGCCACACGCCCCGAGACCGGCTACGGCTACCTGGAGCTGGGCGAGGTCGTGGGGACGGTGGGAGGGCGCACGATCCAGGTGGTCCGGCGGTTCGTGGAAAAGCCCAGCCGCGAGCGTGTCGAGGAGTTCGTGGCGGCGGGGTACCGGTGGAACTCGGGGATGTTCGCCTGGACCGTGGAGGCGATTCAGGGTGCCATCCGGGAGCACCTCCCAGAGCTCGCGGCGCGCCTGGACGAGCTGATGGCCACGAGCGAGAAGCTCGGCGAGGAGGAGGCGCTACGCCGCCACTATGCGGGTCTGCCGAAGGTCTCGATTGACTTCGGCGTCATGGAGAAAGCCAAGCCGGTCTGGGCGGTGGCCGTGGACTTCGCCTGGTCGGACGTGGGCTCGTGGGCGGGGCTTGCCGAGGTGCTTCCCGCCCGACCGGAAGGTGCATCGCTGGGGGACGTGCTCGCCCTCGACGCCGAAGGCTCGGTGCTCATCTCGGACGGGCCACTGATCGCGGCGGTGGGGGTGCGGGATGTGGTCGTGGTGGCGACCCGCGACGCTGTCCTGGTGGTGCCAAGGGAACAGGCCCAGCGTGTCAAGGAACTCGTGGAGCGCCTGCGTGAGGAGGGGCGCGAAGATCTCCTGTAGCGGGAGGCGTGAGGGCCGAGGGGTGAGGGGCGGACCGACTCTACCGACTGCCTCCCGACGTCTCTCCTGTCTCTCGCTTCGTTGCTTGCCCCGGCCTCTTCAGCAACGGTCGAGGGTCCAGTAGAAGTCCTCGCCGGTGGCCAGCTCGATGGTTCGGCGCTTGATCAGGTTGCCGTTGGTATCAAGCGCCTCGAGCACGTGGCGACCTGGCCCGATATCGGCCAGTGTGCGGTCTGTGCCGGAGCGCACGGCGAGGGCCTCGCGGCCGTCCACGTAGACCTGCAGGTTGCACGTCGTCTCGTTGAGGACGACGAGTGCACACTCGGCGTCGAACGGTTCCTGGCTGCAGGCGGGCAGGGCGAGGGCGAAGAGCAGGAGCAACCCGCGGAAAGGGAACCGGCGCCTGCACATGCGCGGCGATGGTAGAGCCCGAGGTTGACGGCGGCAAGGTATCTCTCTACCCTCGCGACACGTCGCCGTTCGCAGGCCGATGCGCCTGCGGACACGCTGCGGGGAGGGGGTCGATGAGGTGGAGCGCTGCCGCGCTGACGCTGATCGTGGTCACCAGCGGCTGCAACCCTGCGATCCGGATCGGGGTGGTGATCCCCGAGACCGGTCCGGCCGCTGTCTACGGCGCCTCCATCAAGACCGGCGTGAAGCTCGCCTTCGACGACAACCGTGCCGCGGGCCGGGCACCCCAGGGGCTTGAGGTGCTCTACCGCGACTCCGGCTCGGACCCCACCAGGGCCGCGAGCGCGGCCGGGGCGCTGTTCGAGGACGGCGCCGTGCTGGTCGTCGGCGGTGTAACCTCGGCGGAGGCCAAGGCGATGATCCCGGTGGCGACCCGCTTGGAGCGGCCGCTGCTCTCCCCCTCGGCGTCGGCACCGGAGCTCACCGCACGTTCCCGGTACTTTTTCCGCGTCTACCCCTCCGATGAGCTCGAGGGCGTGAAGGCAGCCGACTTCCTCGTGCGAGACCGAAACGCGCGCGCCGTGGTGGTCATGCAGGAGGACAACGACTACACGCGCGGGCTGCTGCCGGTGTTTGTGGGGGAGCTCAGAAGCCACGGGGCCCGCGTCATGGCCTCCGTGAGGCTCGATGAGCGCGGGTGGGAGGGACAGGCCCGCGAGGCGCTGAGCCCTCATGCTCCGGAGGCGGTGTACGTGTGTGGCTACGGCGATGCGATCCTCGACGCACTCAGGCTGCTGCGCAGCGCCGCCTTCAGGGGAACCATCTGCACGACCTCGGCGTTCTCCGCTGCCTCGCTCCTGCAACGTGCCGGAACGCTGGCGGAAGGGGTATTTTTCCCGCTCGCGAGCCTGGACCTCGCCTCCGAGCAGGAGCCTGCCCGCTCATTCATCAGGCGCTACGAACAGGTTTACAACCTGCAACCTGACATTTACGCGGCACACGGGTACGACGCCGCGCTCGTGGCGATCTACGCTGTGCAAAAGCTCGCGCCTCGCTCGGGCGCCACGGTGCTGCAGCGAATGCGGAGGCTCTCGGGCGCGAACGGCGTGATGGGCCCCCTGGCCTTCGACGAGGACGGCAACGTGAGGCATTCCCTGCGCATGCACTGGATCCACAACGGCAAGGTCCAGGACCATGACGGGGTTGTGCAGCGGCAGAAGGAGCGCGCGACTCCGGGCGGTGCGACGTGAGCCAGGCCACCTCGCGGCCGATTGGTGTCCTCGCGTCGCTGTACCGCCAACGCGGGCTGGTGGGCGTGCTGGTGGTGCGGGAGCTCAAGGCCCGCTACCGCGGGACGTTCCTCGGCTACCTGTGGTCGCTACTCAACCCGTTGCTGTTGCTCGGGGTCTACGCGGCGGTCTTCACCTTCGTGATCCCCGCACGGGCGACGCTCCCGGTGCCGTACCCACTTTTCCTCTTCGCTGGGCTGTTGCCCTGGCTCTTCGTCTCGGGGACCTTGCTCGATGCGGCGGTGGTGCTGCCCGACAACGGGCCGCTGCTCAAGAAGGTCGTGGCCGCGCCGGAGGTGTTCCCTGCGGTGACGGTGCTCTCGCATCTCGTTCATCACCTGCTGGCGCTGCCCGTGCTGCTGGCAGGCATGGCTCTGGCGGCCGCCCTGGGCCTCATGAGGTTCCCCTGGACGGTGGTGCTGCTGCCGGTGGTGCTGGTCCTGTGGGTGCTGGCAGTCGGAGGGCTCGCGCTTGCAGTCGCGCCGCTGGCGGTGCACTTCCGCGACCTCAAGGACCTGCTGCACAACGTCCTCAACCTGGTGTTTTTCCTCACCCCGATCATCTACACGCTGGAGGCGATTCCCATCCCCCTGCTCGTCAAGATCGTCAAGGTCAACCCGGTCACACCGCTGATCCGCGTCTACCAGGATGTGGTGTTGCTGGGGCGCCTGCCCTCCCTCCGGTTGTGGCTCGCGGCGACAGTGGTGGCGCTTGCCTGCTGGTTTGCTGGCGCCTTCATCTTCGGGCGCCTGCGCGAGACAATCGCGGAGACCGTATGAGCACGTCGAGCGCCCTGCACCTCGTGGGCGTGTCCAAGCGCTACCCGTCGCAGACGCGTCGTGGCCGCCTGCATTCGTTCAAGGGGGCACTGCTGCGCGGGGAGGAGAGTATTTGATCAACTTAGAGAGGATGGTGGCGTTGGTCTCCGGGGTAACGGTAGCGAGAAACCGGGAGTCGTTGGATGGGCGGTGGGACAAGCATGATGGGAAGGATTCGGCCAATGTGGCGGATTTGATATCGCAGGGGAAGTGTTTGTATTATGAGCATCCATCGGCAGAGTTAAGGGACTTAAAGCATCCACTCAATCCTGAGGTATGAGGCGTAAGGTGTGAGGCGTCACTCCGAGAGAAAAAGCCACATAGGGTCTGTCAAAAGCCGTAAGATCGCCCGTTTCTCATCCTTTCGCCTAGGGTGTTTTTGTGTTATCCTTCCTCGTGCAGGGAGGACATGCTGCCAGCTAATGAATCAACGAATTCAAGAGATCATCCTCGATCTGAAATCTTATCTCGAATATCTTAAGGGAATGGGAATTGTCGGCCTACCCGACTCCCCAAAAAAATCCACGGAGGCTTTTCGCAGCTCATCTCCGGTTCCATTGACGGCCTCAGCATTGGAAGAAGTCCGAAAAGAGTTAGGGGATTGTCGGCGATGTAAACTCCATCGAACCCGGCATACACTCGTTTTTGGAGAGGGAAATAAGAAGGCGAAATTGATGCTCATCGGGGAAGGCCCTGGTTATGACGAAGATGTTCAGGGAAGGCCTTTTGTCGGAAAGGCTGGACAGCTCTTGACTAAGATCCTCCAGGCCATTGATCTTCGAAGGGAGGAGGTTTACATCACGAATATCATCAAATGCCGCCCCCCACAGAATCGGAATCCCGAGCCAGATGAGATCCAAAGCTGCCATCCCTTTCTCCTAAAGCAGATCGAGGCGATCCAACCGAAAATCATCTGTGCACTCGGAACATTTGCTGCCCAGACCCTTCTCAAAACCGACACCAAGATTTCAACACTCCGGGGAAGATGCTATGACCTTGGAGGAATCAAAGTCATTCCCACCTACCACCCCGCCTACCTGCTCAGGAATCCTGACCGAAAGAGGGAAGTCTGGGAGGACATGAAGCAAATTTCCGGATGGTTGGATGAGAACGAAGATTCGGCTCAGCCTGCAGGCGACAGCAGCCGATAGTTCAATTCGAATCCCTTCTCATATAAGGTCTCAAGAATGGTGGAGGCCGTTTCTTTCACCAGAAGTTCCCAAAGGGAAAACCTCTTCTTCGGGTAGAGGACAGTGGGTTTCCCCTCGATTCCGACCATCTTGGCGACGGTATCGATGGCATCCTGAAGATTTCCGATTTGATCGACCAGCCCCAATTGTTTGGCTTGCTCCCCTGTCAGGATTCGACCATCGGCGATCTCAGCCACCTTTGCCAGCTCCAGTCTTCTGCCCTGCGCCACGGCCTGAATGAATTGCTGGTGGACATTATCGATGACCCCCTGGATGATCTTCTTCTCCTCAGGGGTCATCTCTCGGAAAGGGGATCCGATATCTTTGTGTTCCCCACTCTTAAGCACCACCCCTTTGATTCCGATCTTTTTGAAGAGTTCCTCGATGTTGGTGAATTCCATCAGCACACCAATCGATCCGGTGATCGTCCCAGGATTGGCGACGATGAGGTCGGAGGCGCAGGCAACATAATAGCCTCCCGATGCTGCGACGGATCCCATTGAGGTGACCACTTTCTTTTTCGACTTGACCTTCAAAATCTCTCGATGGATCTCTTGTGACGGACCTACGCCCCCGCCGGGAGAATCAATCCTAAGAATGATCGCTTTCACCCCTTCATCCTCCCCGTACTGCTGGATCTCCTCGATGATCCCGGAAGATTGGGTGATCACCCCCTTGATCTCCACAACGGCAATCTTTTCTCCAAAGGCGAGCCTAGCCGTTTTCCTGATGTTCCGCCCGGTCAGAAAGAGGACGAAAAAAAAGAAAATCATCAGCACAGCAATCACCCCCAAGCCCACCAGGATTCGTTTTCGCCTCATACACTCCTCCTTATTCAATGACGCTATGCGCTGAGCGCTATGCGCATACCGAAAATTCTCCTCTTCACTCTATACTACACCTAAGTGGCATCCACAACAATCAATTTATCGCTCCCTCAAGACGGCGATATCCGAATGGTCTCGAAGGGAGCAGGCTGGAAAATGCGAATGAGTTTCATCTTGACCAGTTCGAGGATTGCCAAAAAAGTAATAACGATCTCTCTGCGTGACGCCTTTTCGGAGAAGAGGAGATGGAAAGCGATGCTCCGATTCTCCCTCTGAAGAAGAGAAAGTATTTCCTGGACCTTCTCCTCAACAGTGAGGCGGTCTAGAATTACTTCATGAAAGATCTCCGCTTTGACCCTCTCCAAAACCCCACGGAAAGCCTCCAGCAGCTCAAAGAGATTCACCTCTATCCTTCCTTCCTCATCCGGCTCCTCGGTATTCAATGGAATCAACCGGATAAAGACATCCCGATCTAATAGGGGCCTTCTTTCGAGTTCGATCGCCGCCTTCTTATATTTCTGATATTCGAGAAGCCTTCGTACCAGCTCTGCTCTCGGATCCTCACCCTCCTCCTCTTCTTCCTCCGATGGCGAAGGAAGCAGATCTTCGATTTGATATGAAGGAGCGTGGAGGCCATCAGGAGATACTCCCCGGCAACATCCAGATTGAGAACTTTCATCAATTTCAGATACTCCAAATACTGATCCGTGATGAGGGCGATGGGGATGTTCGTGATGTCCAATTCGTTCTTCTTGATGAGATGGAGCAGAAGATCGAGAGGGCCTTCAAACATCTCCAATCGAACCGTATAAGGGACTCCTTCCTCTGGATGGGAATCGGTTTCAGCCATCATTCCACCCCGCAAGCCTTGGAGATAAATTCCATCTCATCCTGTCGCGTCATCACCTGTTCGTCCAGTCGGGCCTTAAGTAAATCAGTCAAGGTTTCTCTAATAGAAGGGCCTGGTTTGATTCCCATTTGAATCAAGTCCGTTCCTCTCAATAGGGGTTTCGTATCTTTCAATTGAGTGAAGTAGAGGGAGATATATCGGCGGGTGGCCATCTGGGTCGTCTTGGCCATCATAAAGAGCTTTGCCTCGGTGGAAAGGGGGTCGAGAACGGTATAGATCTCCGACCGTTTCGGCTCGAAGATCTGCATTGATCCACGAGTAGATCTGGAGGAGGCCTTGGTCTGCTCTGTCGTTTCCCATCCGACGACCTTCTTCTCGACCTTACTGTTCATCGCCAACCGCTGGCAAATTTCCTCAACTTCTCCTTCCTTAAGAGAATCGATGAGGCCATAGAAGTAGATGAGCCAGCGCTCATATCGCTCCTCCAGGAAGAGAAGGTCGAACCAGGAGATGACATGATGGATCCGTTCAAAAAGGCCCTCCATCTCTTCATCCAATTTGAGTTGGGGATGGAGAAAACGGAGGAGATCGAAATCTTTCATCCGCTTAGAGCAGGGATAGGATTGTCCTCCTGCAGAATCAGGATAAATTCAGAAAGGACCCGTCCCCCTGAAAGGCGTTCCATAAATCCCATCTTCACCGCATTTTTCATCAGATTCTGGGTATGTTTCCCGATCTGAAACCCCAACCTTTGTTCAAAACGGATCGCCCGAAAGACCCGGGTGGGGTCCTCGACAAAGGAGAGATTGTGGAGAACTCGGATGACCTTTTCTTTGATATCTTTCACCCCGCCAAAAAAATCAATCAGCTCTCCGAAGGCCCTTGGATTGAGCTGGATCGCCAGCGTATTGATCGTAAAGTCCCTCCGATAGAGATCCATCTTGATCGGACCCTTTTCCACGGTGGGAAGCGCAGCCGGCGAGTCATAGACCTCCAGACGGGCTGTGGCGACATCGACCTTCAAGCCATCAGGGAAGAGAATGATGGCCGTCCCAAATTTCTTGTGAGTTCGGATTCGGCAGGTGAACTTCTTTTCAAATTCCTCAGCCAGATCGGATCCCATCCCCCTCGACAACAATATCGACATCGAAGTTTTCGACCCTCATCAAGAGATCCCTGACAAATCCTCCCACGGCGTAGACCGAATATCCCAATTCATCCCCCACCTTACCAAACTCCATGAGCAGGTTCCGTATCCGTTCGGGAACCGCTCCTCCATCAATTGGAGATCATTTTCTTTCGCCCATAGAGGGGTTGAGCTTTCAAGACCAGAAACCCCTTTGACCGATTTCATCATTTCCTCTTGAGGGCCTCGCATCACATCCCCAAGTGAAATGGTCCCCACCAGTCGATCCTTTTCGATGACCGGGAGGAGGCGCTGGTTCTGTCCGATGGTCAATTCCTGAATTCGAGAGAAGGGCGTATCCGGAGAGACGACGGAGAACTCTGTTGTCATATATTCTTTCACAGGGGACTCCTTTAGTCCATGGTGGACGGCTTTTTCCACGACCTGTTTGGAAACCAGGCCGATCACCTTATCCTCATGAACGACAGGAAGGCTATTCAGGTTATATCGGGTCAGGATTTCCCCGGCTTCTCCCAATGTCTTCTCCGGTTCAATCGTCTTGACCGGATAGATCATCACATCCTTGGCAAGCTTTTTAGGTCTGACCATTTCCCTCAATGCCTTCACCAATCGATCGTGGGCCTCAACCAGGGTCATGCCTTTCATCGTTGCCGAGGCGGCGGTGGGGTGTCCCCCACCTCCGAATTCGCTCGCGATTTCAGAGACATTTACCTCTTCGAGCCGGCTCCTCCCGATCAGGTAGACACGGTCTTCCATGCGGGCCAGGACGAACAGGACATCCAAGTTTTCCATGTCTTTCAATTTGTGGACGAGAACGGCGATATCCCCGATATAACGATCGACAGAAGCCTGGGCGATCACGATATCGATCCCGTGAACGTGATAACGGGTAGCGGATTGGATCAGATCGTTGAGCAGGAAGACCTGCTCGGCGGTAAGCTCCTTTGTGATCACATTTGAAAGGATATTGAGATTGGCGCCCTTTCGAACTAAGTATCCCGCCGCTTGGAAATCCTCTTCTCTGGTTGAAGGGAAGGTAAGGTTTCCCGTATCCTCATAAATACCGAGCATCATCACCGTCGCTTCATCCGGTGTGATCTGCATCCCCTTCTCCCTGAGAATATTGAGCAGGAGGGTTACGGTCGCCCCCACCTCAGAGATGACTTCCGAATGGCCGTGTATGTCATCAGAAGATGGAGGGTGATGGTCATAGATGTGAACTTCCAAACCGGGCTTTGCGACAATTTCCGAGAACTTTCCAATACGGCTGATCTGGCGAGTATCCACCAAAATCAATCGTTTCACCTCCCGGAGATCAATATTCTTAATTCGTTCCACTTCAAAAGCGTAGAGGGTGGAGTGAATAAAGAAGTCCCGCAGGCTCCTCTCCTGAGAGCCGGGAAAGACCAGGACCGCATTGGGATAGAGTTTCTTGGCGGCCAACATGGAGGCCAAGGAATCGAAGTCGGCATTGATATGGGTGGTGATGACTTCCATAATAAAATTGAATTAAGAGTTATGAGTTAAAAAGAGCCTTTTCTTAATTCTAAACTCTAAACTCTAAACTCTAACTGCAACTGTTAACTCAAAACTCTTAACTCTAAATTCTCAACTGTCAATTTTCAGCCTCTCGGGTGATACCGCTGGTGAATCTTCTTCAATCTTTCACCGGACACGTGGGTGTATATCTGAGTGGTGGAGATGTCCACATGGCCGAGCATGATCTGGACGGATCGAAGGTCAGCCCCTCTCTCCAAAAGATGACTTGCGAAGGAGTGACGAAGAAGGTGGGGGGTGATTCTTTTCCGAATGCCAGCCCTTCGACCATACTCTTTAAGTTTCCTCCAGAATCGTTGGCGGCTCATCCCCTTACCCAGGCGACTAATGAAAAGGGAATTGCTCTCCTTCCCTTTGGCAAATCTCCCTCGAGCCGTCTTCAAATAAAGGGCCACCCATTTCATCGCTTCGCTGCCGAGAGGGACAACCCTTTCCTTTGAGCCCTTTCCGTACACGAGGACATACCCACCCTCCAGGTTGACGTGGTTCATCGGAAGCCGAGTCAGCTCCGAAACCCGCATGCCTGTAGCATAGAGCACCTCGAGCATCGCTCTATCTCTAACCCCCAGGGGGCTCTGGATGTCAGGTTGTTCAAGGAGTTCCTCCACTTCCTTCAACGTCAAAATGTCCGGTAAGGTCTTCGCCACCTTGGGAAATTCCAGCTCCTCAACAGGATTCACCTCCAGGATTCCCTCTTGAACCAAAAATCGAAAGAAGGTCCGAATGGCGACCAAATTTCTCATAATGGTCTTGGTCGAAAGCCCTTGCCTCTTTAAAACGAGAAGAAAACCCCTGACATCGAATTTCCCAACATGGAGGGGATCCTGAACCCCTTTCGCTTTCAAATGATCCAAGAATCGATTCAAATCACGACTGTACGCCTCGATCGTATTCTTTGCAAGACCCTTCTCTACAATGAGATAATGGAGGAATTGGTCCAACATCTGATCCATCGTATTCCCCGCGATGAAAGGCTCCCCCTCTGTCAAAGGATTAGAGGATACGCCCCTTTGGAAGCTCACCGTCCAGAAATACCCATTCTGTTCAATCCACAGTATCCTTCAACAACGGGGTGAACCAAATAAAAAGCAGAGGAAGGGCGACCTCTGCTTTCATCACGATCTCAATCGTCCCGGCCCCTCCTCAGATGCCCGTGTGACCAAATCCTCCCCCCTGCCTTCTGGTGGGGGGGAGGTCATCGACCTCCTCCAGATTCGCTCGAGAAACTTGGGAGATGACCATCTGCGCAATTCTCTCTCCATTGCGGATGGTGAAGGGTTCGTGGCCAAAATTGATCAGGAGGATACCGATCTCTCCACGATAGTCGGAGTCGATCGTCCCCGGTCCGTTAACAATACCAATTCCCCTCTGAATGGCCAGGCCGCTGCGAGGTCTGATTTGACCTTCAAACCCTGAAGGGATAGCCACAGAAATTCCGGTGGGGATGAGCTTCCTCTCCCCGGGTTCCAACATCACATCCTTGTCCAAACAGGCGAAGAGATCCATTCCAGATGATCCTTCGGTCATATATCGGGGCATGGGCGCGGGTTGGTCTTTCTTTAGGCGTTTGATAAAAACTTTTACTTGTTCCATCGATCCAGGTTCAGCAGGCTTTTTTCAAAACCGTTCCCACCCATCGGTCCCAGAACCGTCAGGCAGAAGAAGCGCTCGTCAAAAATATCGCTGGCCAAGCTTCGAACCACGTCCTCCCCCACTTCGTCAATGCCTTTGAGAATCTTCTCGGCAGGAAGGTAGGACCCAAAATAGATTTCGTTCTTCGCCAGGCGGGTCATCAGATTGTCTGAACTTTCGAGGCTGAGCAGAAGATTTCCCTTCAATTGTTCCTTGGCCGTCTCGAGTTCCCCATCCCTAAAAGGCTCCTTCTTGAGTTGGACGAACTCCTTCAGGATGAGTTCGATGACCTCCTGAAAAGAGCCTTCATTTGTCCCGGCGTAAACCACAACCAGTCCGGTATCGATATAGGTAGGTAGATAGGAATAAACGGAGTAAGCCAAACCCCGATTCTCCCGGATTTCTTGGAAAAGCCGGGAGCTCATATCGCCCCCCAGAATGGTGTTCAAAACGTACGATGCAAACCGAAGGGAGTGGTTATATTGGAGGCCTTTGTCCCGAGGCAGAAGTGGACCTGCTCCAACTGTCGCCTCCGGATATCCGTTGTAGAGATCGAATTCGGCCTCACCCTTTCCCGTACCTGATCCGACTTTGAAATCTGACCAAAAGTCTTTCCAATCCAGTCGACCACCTCCTGATGCTGGAGGTTCCCTGCAGCACAAATGACGATGCGGTTGGGTTGATAGTTCTCTTTAGAAAATTGGTAGATCTGATCCCGACTGAAGGATTGAACCAGCTCGGAGGTTCCGAAAACCGGGTAGCCCAATGGGTGGTTTCCCCAACAGACCCGGTTGAAGAGATCGTGGATATAATCGT
>CAVWFZ010000022.1:0-152639 GCA_963754345.1 Thermoanaerobaculaceae bacterium
GCACTGCGCCCTTACCGCTCCGCACCAGCAGCGCCATTCCTTCCCCAACCCCGAGAACCCGCAGCTCGTGGGTCCACGAGGGACGCGGCGCAGGAGCAACCATCCAGGTGATCGTCGCCACCACCAGGACGAGTGCCGCGGCCCTCGAAAACCGGATCCGCGTCAGCGCAAGTAACCCGAGCCCGGCGAGGACAAGGGCGAGCAGCGCGGGAAGCGGCGCGAACGGCCAGCTCAGCCTGCCTCCGAGCGCGGAGGCGCCGTCCAGCAGCCACTGACCGAGCGCGACGGCGAGCAGCGCCAGGCCTCCCACGAAGGATGAGAGCGGCGCGACGACGAGCGCGAGGATGCTCGCGCCCACCAGGAGCAGCTCGAGCGGGGCGGCCAGCAGGTTGGCCACAACCCCGAGCGGCGGAACAACCGCGAAGTAGGCACCGACCATCGGGCTGGACGAGGCCTGCGCGACGAGTGCGACCGCTAGCGCCTGAGCCAGCCGCCGCGGCAGGACGTGCATCCACGCGGCCAGCGGAACGATCCAACGCACGAGCGCCAGGGTCACGAAGGCGGACAGCTCGAAGCCGGGCTGCAACAGCACCGCCGGCTCCAGCGCAGAGAGCCCCGCCACGATCGCCCAGACCGCGGGCAGCGCCTCCAGCGGCCGTCCGAGGTGGCGGGCCACCAGATACGCCACGCCCGCCGTGGCTGCCCGGCGCACGGGGGCGTTGCCCCCGGCCAGCAACGCGAACGCGACCAGCGCCAACGCCACGACCCACCGGCGCGTGGTGGGCCGCACCCCTGCCAGGCTGAGGGCGCCCCACGCCAGCACCCCGACCAGCCCCACGTGCAGGCCGGACACGGAGAGCAGGTGGACCAGGCCGGAGCGCCTCATGCTGGCCACCTCGCCCTCCAGGAGACTCTCGCGGCGCTCGAGCACGAGCGCCGACGCCAGGGCTGCGGCGTGCAGGCGCACAGGGTCCACGCCCGCGCTGGTGCGCAGCGACTGGACGCCGGCCTCCCGTAAGCGGTCCACGGCCGAACCCCCCGGCTTGGTGCGGAGCAGGAGGAGCGTCTTGACCCTCAGGTACCCCGCCTTGAGGGGGAGGCTTCCGTCGAAGACCAGCTCCCCGCTCCCCTCCCACCGGGTGCCCGGCCGCGGAAGCTTTGCCAGTCCCACGGGCGCCGTGACATAGAGATCCATCTCGCGCGGCCCGCGCAGAGGCCTCCCCGCAAGCTCGAGTCCGCTCACGCGTACCCGCGTTCCCAGCCCTCGCGCGCCGCTCATCCAGCCGTCCCGCACCGTGACGACAAAGCGGACCGGTACCGGAGCGCCGGCAAAGCCCCCGGGGGCACGTGGTGCGAAGGAGCAGGCGGCCAGGCCCACGAGCACACCACACGCCGACCACCACGCAAGACGCTGGCCCTCACCCACGAGTCCGCGCCACCCTGCGAGGAATGCCACGGCCAGCAGGGGGACGCGCCAGACTGGATCGGGAGCCAGCAGGTTGCCCGCTAGCATCGCCACCACCGCACTCGCGGACAGGGTGACGAGCCTGGACCCGGCGGTCTCAGGGACCGGCGCGCCGGAGGTCCGCCAGGATTTCCACATGGTGCGAGCCGGCAAAGAGGTCCCACAGCTCGAGCGAGGCCAGCGTGTAGCCCCCGCGCAGCAGGATGCCCGCGTCCCGTCCAAAGCACGCGGCGTCGCACGCCAGCATCAGGATGCCGGCGGGCGCCCAGCGCAGGACGCCCTCCAGCGCGGATGCCGAGAGGCCCGCCCTCGGCGGGTCGAGGATCGCGAGGGTCCCGAGACCCTCGCCCGCCCCGCGCAAGTACTCCTCCGCGGAAACCGCCAGAACGAGGGCGCCGCTCAGGTTGGCCGCGGCGGCCTCGGCCGCCACCCGGCTGCCCTCCACGACGGTGATGGCCGTGGCGCCTACACGCCTGGCCGCGGCGGCGAAGAAGCCGACGCCGCCGTAGAGGTCCACCACGCGAGCGTGTCCATGGGCCCGCACCAGTTCGCCAACGCGATCGAAGAGGCGCGGGACCAGGTGACGGTTGCCCTGGAAGAATGCTCCCACCGGCACGCGCAGAGGGACCGGCAGCTCCATTACCATGCCGACCGCGCCCCACCCTCCCGAGAGCAGGGCACCTCCCTCGCCGATCGGATGCCACCCGGCGAGGCCTCGCACCGGCGGCTCGGGCGGGGTGCCGCGTCCCCGCCAGCCGGCGACGGCCGCGCTGGCTGCCAGGTTCTCCAACCACTCCACCTCGCCGTCGCCCAACCCGGCAGCCGCCAGCGCCCGTGCCATCCTCGGCAGCGCGTCGAGCAGGAGGCGGGAGATCACCCGGCAGGGGGAGATGTCCACGGTCGTGTGGGAGCGGGCACCGAGAAAGCCGAGCGTGCGCCCCGCCGCGTCCCAGTGCAGCCGGGCCCGCAATCGCCAGGCCATCTCCGAGACCACGACCGGCGCGGTCCGGACGGCCTCGGAGAGATCCGGCGGCGCGTGCCGGAACGCTCCGCGGGTCGCGTCTCGCAGGGCCTCGGCGGTCACCTCCCTCTTCACGTGGGCGAGGTCGCAGCCGCCGCAGGTGCCGGCGACGGGGCACGGGTCGCTCTCCCGCCACGGGCTCGCCTTCACGACCTCGGTGAGGCGTGCCTCCACCACCCCCGCCCGCTTTCGTTGCACCTCCGCCTCGACCACCTCGCCGGGAAGGGCCCCGGCGACGAACCACACCTTCCCGCCGCGGCGCGCGACGCCCCAGCCACCTCCACCCAGGCCCTCGATCTCAACCCGCACCGGCGGTCAGCTCCAGGCGCGGCATGCCGACGAGGCGACGTAGCTCCTTCACGAGCAGCGCTCGCCGCGTACGCGCGCGCACTTCCTCGGTCAGGGTCAGGGCGGCCAGCTCGCGGTCCACCCCGGCCTCGAGCGTCTCCTGCCGGTCGGAGGGCAGGGCGATCAGCAGTGCGTCCAGCGTGGTGAACTCGAGGTCGGCGAGGATCTCGTCGAGCGCCGCCGGCTGGGTGTCAGCGGGGAGCGACGCCACGGCGCGCCCGAGATCGCGGAGCACGGCGGCAACGTGCGGGACGTCCTCCTGCCACGCGTCGGCCGCTGCGTCCGCCCGCAGAGCCAGCAAGCGCAGCGAGGCGCCGATGTCGAGGTTCGCCCCCTCGCCTGCGGCACCCACACGCGCCGCCGCGAGGCGCTTGACCTGCCGCGCCACGGCGTGCCGGCAGTAGGACAGCGACGAGATCGGGTCCGCGTCTCTTTCCCGCCTCCGCTCCCAAGCCTCCCCGATCCCGGCCAGCACCGCCGCCAGAGGCGCACCTTCCCGCCACCACTTCCGGAGCAGCGCAAAGTCCTTCGGGGAGAACAGAAAGGGCGTGCCGCGCAGCGTCGCGAAGTGGTCCTCCACCGCGCGGTAGTAGGCGAGCTCGGCCTCGTCCGGCTCGGTCATCTCGCGCCCGCGCCCGTCACGCTCGGTTCGGCCGGTTGCGTTCCCAGAGCAGGAGCAACCCCTTGAGGGTGAGGTCGTCATCGACCGCCTGGAAGATCTCCGTGTAGCGCGCAATGACCGTCGCCAGGCCTCCGGTGGCGATCACCTTGCCTCCCCCCATCTCGTCCAGCACGCGCCGCGTAAGGCCCTCTACCAGGCCCACGTACCCGTAGATCAGCCCCGCCTGCATGGAATCCACCGTCCCCTTGCCGATCACGCGCGGCGGAGCAGCCAGCTCGATGCGGGGCAGCTTGGCCGCCCGCGAGAAGAGCGCCTCTGCCGCGATCTCCAATCCGGGCGCGATCACGCCCCCGAGGAACTCGCCCTTGGCTGAGACCACCTCCCAGGTGGTCGCCGTGCCGAAGTCCACCACCACGCATGGGCCGCCGTACTCGTCGAACGCCGCCACCGCGTTGCACAGCCGGTCCGCCCCGAGCTCGAGAGGCGTGTCGACCTTGAGCGGCATCCCCGAGCGGATGCCGGGCGCAACGAAGAGAGGCTCCGCCTGCAGGTAGGTGCTGACCGCCGCGCGCAGCGCCCCATCCACAGGGGGAACGACCGACCCGATCACCACCCCGTCGATGTCATCCGGCGAAATCTGCGACCACTCGCAAAGCTGACGCAGCAGAAGCCCCAGCTCGTCAACCGTGCGCTCGCGCACGGTGGTGAGTCGAAACCGGCGGAGTATCTCCTTCCCGCGGAAGACCCCGATGGTGGTGTGGGTGTTGCCGACGTCCAGGGCGAGAAGCATCTCAACCTCCCGGCTGGGTGTCCACCAGCAGCTCCCCGGACGGGAAGCGCCGCAGCTCACCGCCGACGCGAAGCTCGATTCGCCCGTCCTCGAGGACGCGAACAAAGCTGCCCTCCAGCACGCCCGTGTCGAGGCGAAGGCGCATGTGCTCGCCGGCGCGGTGCACGGTGCGA
The DNA here is from genome assembly GCA_963754345.1 of Thermoanaerobaculaceae bacterium. Taxonomy (GTDB): domain Bacteria; phylum Acidobacteriota; class Thermoanaerobaculia; order Thermoanaerobaculales; family Thermoanaerobaculaceae; genus RBG-13-68-16. Next base: position 4,420 of record CAVWFZ010000022.1, read on the forward strand.
TCCGCCCACGCGCGTCCCGTACCGAGCGGGTCGGCGAGCGCCGCGTGGATCCTGGCCAGGAACCCCGCCAGGAGCGACCGGATGGCTTGGCCTGCCGCGCTGGCGAAACCCATAGACCGCAACGAGACGGGCTTCGTCGGGTCGCCGGGCGCGAGCACAGGGTCGGACTCCACGTTGACGCCGAAGCCTGCCATGACCCAGGCAGCATCGCTGCCGCTGCGGCTCTCACACAGCACGCCTCCCAGCTTGCGGCCGTCCAGGAGGAGGTCGTTGGGCCACCTGAGCCCCACCCTCAGCCCGGGCACCAGATCCTCCACGGCCGCCACCAAACTCACGGCCACCGCCATGGGAAGCGTTGCGAGGACCGGCAGGGGGAGCCAGGCGAGCCAGGTGGCGTACAGCCCACCCGCCGGCGACTCCCACACGTGGTCGCCACGTCCGCGCCCCGCCGACTGCCGATCGGCCACGATGAGGGTCTCCGAGAGGCGCTCATCCTCGTTCGCGAGCCATTCTGCAACCAGGCGCTCGGCAACCGCGTTCGTTGAGTCCACCTCGTCGAGCCAGATCACGTTGGCCGGGGCGGGCTCGGGCAGCAGCCTCATCGGGTCTCCCGGCCCAGCGTCGCGGCCAAGAGCTGCGCCTTGTGCGTGAGCTCGGCGGCACGCTGGCGGCTCCCCGCGACGATGTCCTCGGGCGCGCGCGCCACAAAGCTTGCGTCCGCGAGGCGCGCGTTGACCCTTGCGAGCTCGGCGTGAATCTGGTCGAGCTCGGCCCCCAACCGCCCCCGCTCCGTCTCCCCCACCGCCCCCTCGGGCAACACGATCGCAACGTTCACGCCTCCGGCCAGGTCGCGGATGGCGCGGGCCGGAACAGTCGCGGGGTCGATCTCGAGCGCCGAGAGCCCGGCGAGTCGCCGCAGCTCGCTCGCGAGCCGGGTGAAGGCCTCATGCCACGCCGGTTCCAGGTTCAACAGGCAGAGCTGCAGGGCCGTGCCCGGCGGCAGCCCCACGAGGTGGCGGTAGGAGCGAGTCTCCTGCACGACCGCCTGGAAGGCGGCCATCAGGGCAAGGGCCTCGGGGTCGGCCTTCCGGCGCCCGGGCGCGGGGTACGGTGTCATGATGAGGAGGCCGGGCGCGCCGAGGTGCTGCGCGATCTCCTCCGTGATGAAGGGCATCACCGGGTGCAGCAGCTTGAGCGCCTCCAAGAGGACACCGCGTGCGACCGAGCGCACGTCCTCGCCGCGGCGGCCGTTCTCGCCGCCCTCCTGGAGCACGGGCTTGGCCATCTCCACGTACCAGTCGCAGTAGTCGTTCCACACGAACTGGTAGAGCTCGCGGCATCCCTCGTCGAAACGGTAGCTCTCCCAGGCACGGTTGACGGCCGCGGTCGTGCGCTCCAGCTCGGCCAGGATCCAGGCCTCCGGGAGGGCGAGCGTGGGCTGATCGACCTCGTCGAGGGCCCTCTCCTGCCCGGTAAGGTGCATCTGAACGAAGCGCGCCGCGTTCCACAGCTTGGTACCGAAGGCGCGGTAGCCCTCCATGCGCTTGACGTCGAGCGGGAGGTCGCGGCCGGGCGAGGCGAGCGCGGCGAGCGTGAAGCGCATCGCGTCGGCGCCGTACTCGTGCACCAGGTCGAGGGGATCCATCACGTTCCCCTTGGTCTTGGACATCTTCTGCCCGCGCGCGTCGCGCACCAACCCGGTCAGGTGCACCTCGGCAAACGGCGCCTTCCCCGTGAACTGGCAGCTCATCATGATCATGCGGGCCACCCAGAAGAAGAGGATGTCGAAGCCCGTGATCAACAGGCTGGTCGGGTAGAAGGCGCGCATGTCGGGCGTGTCCTCAGGCCAACCCATGGTGGAGATCGGCCAGAGCCCGGAGGAGAACCAGGTGTCGAGCACGTCGGGGTCCTGCTCCGCCGGCTTGCCGCACTTCGGGCACGTCGCGACGTGCTCCTCGGACACGGTCGTGTGACCGTCCGCACAGTAGAACGCGGGGATGCGGTGGCCCCACCAGAGCTGGCGTGAGATGCACCAGTCGAGGATGTTCTCCAGCCAGTTCTCGTAGGTCGCGACCCAGAAGTCCGGGGTCAGCTTCACCTCGCCCGAACGGACGGCGGCGAGGGCACGCTCGGCCATCCCCCTCATCGAGCAGAACCACTGCCTCGAGAGGTACGGCTCCACGACCGTGTCGCAACGCTGACAGTGCCCAACCGCGTGCCGGTGCGTCTTCTCCCCGCGTCGCAGGCCCTTCTCCGCCAGGGCCGCCAGCACAGTCTTGCGCGCGGTGAAACGGTCCTGTCCCGCAAAGGGTCCGCCGCTGGAGTTGATCGTGCCGTCCTCGTTGAGGATGTTGATCTTCTCGAGGGCGTGCCGGTCGCCGGTGGCGAGGTCGTTTGGGTCGTGGGCCGGCGTCACCTTCACCGCCCCGGTCCCGAACTTCGGATCTACCAATATCGCATCCGCGATCACGGGAAACGTGCGGTCCAGCAACGGGTGGCGGATGAGCTTCCCGACCAGGTGCCGGTACCGCTCGTCCTCGGGGTGGACCGCCACGGCGGTGTCGCCGAGCATTGTCTCCGGCCTGGTCGTGGAGACGACAACCTCCCCGCCTTCAACCAGCGGGTACGCGAAGTCCCACATCCCACCGTCGATCTCCTTGTGCACGACCTCCAGGTCCGAGAGAGCCGTAAGGCACCGGGGGCACCAGTTGATGAGCCGGTGCGCCCGGTAGATCAGGTCATCCCGGTAGAGCGAGACGAAAGCCTGTTTCACCGCGCGGGAGAGCATCTCGTCGAGCGTGAAGCGCTCGCGACTCCAATCGCAGGAGGCGCCCAGCGCCTTGGCCTGATAGGAGATGTTGTCCTTGTACTGCGCCTTCCACTCCCACATGCGCTCAAGGAACTTCTCGCGCCCGAGCTTCTGGCGGCTCGTCCCCTCCTTGGCCAGTTCCCGCTCCACCATCACCTGGGTGGCGATGCCGGCGTGGTCGGTGCCGGGCAGCCAGAGGGCGTTGTACCCCTGCATGCGGCGCCAGCGGATCACCAGATCCTGGAGGGTGAACTGCAAAGCGTGGCCGATGTGGAGCTTGCCGGTGACGTTGGGGGGCGGGATCAGGATCACGAAAGGTGGTTTCTCGGACGGAAGCTCGGGGGTGAACGCCCCCGAGGCCTCCCAGGCCGCGTACCATTTTCCCTCGAACGAGGTGGGATCAAAACGGGTCGGCAGCTGTTCCGGATGGTTCACGCACCCCTCCGCGCACCCTTGTGACCACGGAGTCTAGCATTCCCGCCGCGTCGCTTCCCAGGCAACAGTCAACAGGCAACAGGCAAAAAGACGAGGCCGCCTCGCCGGAGCGGAGCGGACAGCGCCCACCCCGTGTCCGATTCCAAGAGTCGTGCCCCTCCATGTGCGCCTCTCGCTACCGCTTGAAAGTAAATAGTATTATTCTTGGACTTGACACAATTTGTACACACAGCTGACAATTGAGACGGGAACTGTGCCATGGAGGGAACGATGGATTGCGAATTGCTTCCAACCTGCGCGTTCTTCAACGACCGGATGGCCAACACGCCCGCGACAGCGGGGATCTTCAAGCAAGGCTACTGCCGCGGCGAATTCTCCACCTGCGCCCGCTTCATGGTCTTCAAGGCCATCGGGCGCGAGAAGGTCCCCATCGATCTCTTCCCCAACCAGCAGGAACGCGCACGGACCCTGATCACCAAGCACTAGCAGCCGGAATCGCGACCGAACGCAAGCGCCGCTCGGTGTGGGGCCAGGCGTGGTGTAATTGTCTTGTCTCGGATTCCCGCGACGTCAGTGCCTATCCCGTATCAGAACAGGCCGCTGAAGGGACCCCCGGGCGGAAGCGTCGCGAGGCTGGCGTAGACGGCGGCCGCCTCCTCGTCACCGATGGCGACGTCCAGGACGACGCCCCCCATCCGCGGCAGCACCCAGCCCACGCGGCCTCCCTGCCGCTTCTTGTCGCGCGCAACGAAGGGCGAGACGGCTTCCCACGGCAGCTCTTCGAGATCCGGAAGCGGAGCCAGATTGCGGATCCTCTCGGCCCACGACTGAGCCTCGGCGGTCGACAGCAGGCCGCGGTCGCGGGCCAGGCGTAGCTCTGCCAGTAGACCCCAGGCCACCGCTTCACCGTGGAGAAAGCGCCGGTAGCGGGTGGCGGCCTCCAGGCCGTGCGCGAGCGTGTGACCGAGGTTGAGCGCACGGCGGGGGCCGCTCTCCCTTTCATCCGCGGCCACGATATCCGCCTTCACCCGCACGCAGCCCACGATCAGAGACTGGGCGCGCAACGGGTCCCCGGCAGCAACCGGGGCCAGGTTGGCGTCCAGCACGTGCTCGAGCGTCGAGGGCGCGATCATCGCCGACTTGACGACCTCCGCCAACCCCGACCGGAGCTGCCGGGGGTCCAGCGTGGCCAGCGCCAGCGGGTCGGCGATCACCGCGCGCGGCGGCCAGAACGCGCCGACCATGTTCTTGCCAACGTCGAGGTCGATGCCGGTCTTGCCCCCGACTGCCGCATCCACCATCCCGAGGAGCGTCGTGGGAACGGCGACCCAGGGCATCCCCCGCAGGGTGACGGCGGCGGCGAACCCCGCGATGTCGGTGACGACCCCGCCCCCGACCGCGACGAGGATCCCTGACCGCTCGGCATCCTCGGCCACCAGCCAGCGCACGATCCGTTCCACGCTGGGCCACTGCTTGTGCTCCTCGCCGGCCGGCAGCTCGAGCAGCTTGGCATCCAGGCGTTCGGCAATCGCGGCGGCGTAGAGCGGGCCGACGTTGGTGTCGCTCACCACGTAGGCCTGCCGGCCCTTGATGTGCGGAGCCAGGAGCTCCGACACCCTTCTCAAAAGGCCCTCGCCGATGTGGCAGGGAGCCGTCTCGCCCCAGCCTGTCAGCTCGATGGTCGTCATGCCTGCCCGCGCCGGCGCCGGATGATGCGAACGGCCAGGATCGCGGCGCCGAAACCGTTGTCGATGTTGACCACGCCCACGCCCGGTGCACAGGCGTTGAGCATGGCCAGGAGGGGCGCCAGTCCCCCGAACGCGGCGCCATACCCGACCGAGGTGGGAACCGCCACCAACGGTGCCTGGACGAGTCCGGCGATCACCGAGGGCAGTGCACCTTCCATGCCGGCGACCGCGATGATGACCTTGGCGCGCCGCAGCTCCTCGGCGTGCGCGAGCAGCCTGTGCAGGCCAGCGACCCCGACGTCCCGGACCCGCGTCACCGCGGCCCCGAGCGCCTCCGCCGTGACCGCCGCCTCCTCCGCAACCGGCAGGTCCGAGGTCCCGGCGCACACCACGGCCACCTCCCCGAGAGGCGCTGGCGCCCCGGGCAACACCACCATGCGCGCCTCGGGGTGGTGGACCGACCCGGGCACCGCCGCAAGGATGGCGTGCGCGTGGTCAGCGCCGGCCCTCGTGGCGAGCACGGGCCCTCCCCCGAGGGCGAGCGCGGCGAAGGCCTCGGCGGCCTGCCGGGGCGTCTTGCCGGCGCAGAACACGGCCTCCGACTCCCCGGTGCGTAGGGCCCGGTGGGTATCCGCCATGACGCCTTCCCCCAAACGGAACGGGAGGTGGGCGAGCTCCTCCGCGGCCTCAGCAGGCGTGAGCTCCCCCCTGGCGACACGTTCCAGGAGATCACGGATGGCGTCGGCCTGCATGATGGAATGATACCTAGTCCACAAGAACGCGCGACAGCGTCGGCGAGAGGCGCGCCAGCACCTCGTAGTTGATCGTGCCGGCGTTCTCGGCCAGCTCCTCGACCGTGACGCGCTCGTCCCCGTCGGCGCCGATTAGGGTGGCGACGTCGCCGTCCTCGACGCGGCCGGCGTCGGTCACGTCCACCATCAAGACGTTCATGCACACGCGGCCCACCACCGGCGCGGCCCGCCCGTGCAGGAGCACGCGGCCGCGGTTGGAGAGAGAGCGCGAGTACCCCTCCGCGTAGCCGACCGGGAGCACCGCGATGCGGCTCGCTCGCGTCGGCCGGTGGGTCAGTCCGTACCCGATCGGCGCACCCGCCGCAACGTCCTTCACCTGCCCCACGCGCGCCCGCCAGGCCAGCGCCGGCTCGAGCTTGACGGCGTCCCTTCCGTGCTCGAGCAGCCACGAGAGGTGCGTCTCCTTGGAGGGCCAGTGCCCGTAGAGCGAGATGCCCACCCGCACCATGTTGAAGTCGGCCTCCCGGAAGAGCAGCGCCGCGGCGGAGCACGCCGCATGAAGGACGGGCACCGCGCCGACGCGGTCGCGGACCGCGGCCGCCACGCTTCGGAAGCGCTCGAGCTGAAGGTAGGCATAGCTGTGGTCGGTGGTGTCCTCGATGTTAGCGAAGTGCGTGGCGAGTCCGGTCACGGCGAGGCCGGCGGCCCGGGCGGCGGCCGCCAGGTCGGGCGCTTCCTCCGGGGTCACGCCCTGCCGGTGTGTTCCGGTGTCCACCTTGACGTGGACCGGCAGAGCGACGCCGAGGCGCCTGGAGTGCGCCGCCAGGGCCTCCAGGACCTGGCGCGAGGAGACGAGCACGTGCACGCCCGGGTCCACGACCTCGGCCACCTGCCGCGGCGCGAGGTATCCCATGACGAGAATCGGCGTCGCCACACCCGCGCGGCGAAGGGCCACCACCTCGTCGGCGGTGTGCACGCCGAGCATCTCCACACCCTCGTCCACGCATACCCGTGCCACCTGCTGGAGGCCGTGGCCGTAGCCGTTGGCCTTGACGACAGCCAGGAACGCCGTGCCGGGTTGGAGCAGGCGCCGGAAGAGCGCGACGTTGCGGGCCAGCGCTCCGCGCGAGACCTCGATCCAGGCGGTCAACCCTGTGAACGGACCGTTCGTCACCCCGGAAGTGTAGCCCGGATCGCCGTCCCGCCGTCCGGTCCGGCTAGAATGCGGCACCATGGGGCTTAAGCCGCACTGGAAGGACCGCCTGCGTTCGCGCCGTGAGCGCACGGTCGCGTTGGGTATGGAGCTCCACAGGCGCTACTCAAGGCTCTTCTGGGCGTTCCATTCCACCTGGGCGCTCATCACCGGCGGGCTCGTGCTCGTGCTGGCCCACAACCGGTACGGGTTCCTCCCCTGGGTCGTGCTTTCCCTCGCGCTGACCTGGGCCTCCACGCTATTCTTCTCGCGCTTCGCGCTCGGCAGGGAGTCACCCCGAAGCCGTTTCGCCAAGGGCTTCGTGTCCTACCTCACGCGCGTGATGTACCAGGAAACGCTCTTCTTCCTGCTCCCGTTCTACTTCTACTCGACCACGTTCCCGTCGTGGAACTGTGCGTACGTGGTCGTGCTCGCCGGTCTGGCGGCCCTATCCTGCTTTGACATGCTCTTCGACCGCCTGCTACGGACGAGCCGCGCCTTCGCCGCCGCCTTCTTCTTCATCGTGACCTACTCGGCCCTGCAGTTCTTCCTGCCTCTCGTGCTCCACGTGCCCATCCACAACGGTGCGTACCTGGCGGTGGGGCTGGCATTCTTCGCGTCCCTGCCCGTCGCATACCCCTGGGAGGAGCTCAACCAGGGGCGCAGGCTGGCCCTCGTCTTTCTTTCGCTTGCGGCCATCGTCGGTGTGCTCAAGGTCGCGCGCGTGCTGCTGCCGCCGGTGCCGCTGCGCCTGTGGGCGCTCAATTTCGCGTCGAAGATCGACCCCAAGACGCTGGAGCTTGGACACGAGATCGAGGGAACGGCTCCGCTCAGCGAGCTCGCCGGGGGCGCGCTCTGCGTACGCGCGACGGTCTTCTCGCCGGGACAGCTCCCGGTGCGCATCCTGTTTCGTATCCTCCGGGACGGGGACGTGCTCAAGATCTCGCGGACCCTGAGCCTGACGGCCCACTCGCGCGGCTTCCGCGTCTGGGATGCGCTCGGAGGCGGGCGGAGCGGCCTCCAGCCTGGCCTCTACCGGGTCGAGGTCTGGACCGGCGAAGGGCAGCTCGTCGGCAGAGGGCAGATCAGGCTTACCGGCTCCGCGCCCCCCTAGCCCGGACTATTCACGAAGGTGTTTACTGCGAGCGCGGATCTGGCCGCCCTGGCGGGCGTACTCGGGACTCGGAGGGTGCCGCCGTACTGCACGAGCTTGGCTCCCCTCCTCGCCCCGGAGCGAGCGAGGCTTGGCCGCGCGAGCGCGGGGGAGCGGGGGACTGAGGCGCCGGCGGTGGATGGAGCGGCGCCGACCCCCCGCAACGGAAGCTCGCCCACCATGACAGCCACCTCCCCGCTCTCGCTATGACCCCTCATGGATAATCCGGGCTAGATGAGCTTCTTGATCTCGGCCAGCGCCTCGTCGTAGTTCGGCTCCTGGCCCACCTCGGGGACGAGCTGCTGGTAGCGCAGGACGCCGTCCTTGTCGATCACCAGCACCGCCCGACCGAGGAGTCTCAGCTCCTTGATCAGCAGCCCGTAGCTGGTGCCGAAGGACGCGTCGCGGTGGTCGGAGAGGGTCTCGAGGTTGGCGATCCCCTCGGTGCTGCAGAACCGCTTCTGGGCGAACGGGAGGTCCATGGAGACCACCAGTACCTTGACGCGCTCGCCGAGACCGGCGGCCTCCTGGTTGAAGCGCCGCGTCTGCATCGCGCAGATGGGAGTGTCCAAGGAGGGGATGGAATTGATCACCACCACCTTGCCTGCGGCCTGACCGAGCGAAAACGGTGTCAGGTCGCCACGCAGGGCGGTGAAGTCCGGGGCCTTCGCCCCGATTTGTGGAGTCGCGCCCAGCAACGTGAGCGGGACTCCCTTGAAGGTCACAAAGCCGTGGCGTTCGTGCATTGTCAGGATCCTCCTTGCCGCCGGGCACATACCCAGCCCAGTCCAATAAGCGGAGGAGCGACTGTATCATTCCGGGCGTGACCAACTCCGGCAGGTCCCCCGTCGCCGTTTCCGCGAGAAGCGGGGCCCTGCGCCTTGACGCGGTCGCATGCTGGGCCGGCGAGGACCTGACGCTGACCGTGACCGACGGGGACCTCCCTCACATCGGCTGCGTGGTGGTCTCCCGGCCCCACGCCGCCTCCGACGACCCCGAGCGCACAAGCGTGACAAGCTCGGTGCTCTGCTTTCCCCCGCACCGCGAGGAATCGCTGGCGCGCCCGATCGCCGAGACGCTCGCCAGGCGGTTGGGCGTCACCGTGGCCGTCGCGGCGGGAGTCCACACGGAGGGGCTCACGCAGGCCGGAATCGCGGCCTACCTGCGCCTCGGTAAGCGGCTGACCGAACGTTTGATGCGGGTGCTGACCCGTTAGGCTAGCCTCGCTCCACGCCGAGGCGCTGCCGAAGGAACTCGATGATCTCGCGCGTGCCCGTGCCCGGCAGGAAGATGCGCTCGATCCCCAGCCCCTCAAGCACGGGAATGTCCTCCTGCGGAATCACACCACCGCCGAAGACAGGCACGTCCCCTGCCCCCGCCTCACGGAGAGCCCGCACCACGGCGGGGAAGAGCTCCCTGTGCGCCCCCGAGAGGCTCGAGAGCCCGACCGCGTCCACGTCCTCCTGCACGGCAGCCAGAGCGATCTGCTCGGGCGTCTGGCGCAGACCGGAGTAGATCACCTCGAAGCCGGCGTCGCGCAGGGCGCGCGCCACTACCTTGGCCCCCCGGTCGTGCCCGTCGAGCCCCGGCTTGGCGACGAGGATTCTCTTGGGTGTGGCCATTCGCTGCGGCCTCCGCGCCCAGTATCTCCCGCCGGCCCGATTGCGACAAGAGGCCGCGCCCCGCTTGATTTCGCGCAATGGCGCCCCTAAGCTCGCGCGCGTGGCTGCGAGGAGGGAGACGAGCCATGGAGACCGCCACCCGCCGCACGCTTCCCGAAAACGCCTACCGCAAGCTCAAGCCCGGCGAGACCTATGTGCCCCTGGTGCCCGCCGCGTCGCAGGTCCCGGAGTGGACTGCCCGCTCGGTCATCCTGGGGCTGGTGATGGCGGTCGTCTTCTCGGCCGCGGCGGCGTTTCTGGGCTTCAAGGTCGGCCAGGTCTTCGAGGCCGCCATCCCGATCGCGATCCTTGCCGTCGGCCTCGGCGTGACCTTCAAGCGGCGCTCGACGATCCTCGAGAACGTCATCATCCAGTCGATCGGCGCGGCCTCGGGGCTCATCGTCGCCGGCTCGATCTTCACGTTGCCCGCGCTGTTCATCAACGACCTTCCGGTGGATCTCTTCAAGCTCTTCCTGGTCGCGCTCTTCGGCGGGATCCTCGGCGTCCTGCTCTTGATCCCGCTGCGGCGCTACTTCGTGAAGGACATGCACGGGGAGCTCCCCTTCCCCGAGGCCACCGCGACCACCGAGGTTCTGGTGGCGGGGGAGTCCGGGGGACAGCAGGCCAAAGTGCTGGCCGTGGCCGCCATCATCGGTGGGGTCTTCGACTTCCTGGTGATCCACTTCTCGGCGTTCGCCGAGGTCTTCACGACCCGTTCCGTGGCGTTCCTCGCGGGACTCGCCGACAAGGCCAAGCTGGTGTTCAAGCTGGACGTGCTGAGCTCGGTGCTGGGCCTCGGCTACATTATCGGCCTGCGTTACTCGGCGGTCATCTGCGCCGGGTCTTTCGTTTCCTGGTTCCTGCTCGTGCCGCTGTTCGGCTACGTCGGCGACCACCTCGCCGTGCCGCTCGGTAGCCCGGCGGGCGGTGCGCTGATCTTGCAGATGACGGCCGATCAGATCTTCCGGAACTACGTCCGTCTGATCGGCATCGGCGGCATCGCGTGCGCCGGCCTGCTCGGCATCCTGCGCAGCTGGCGGGTCATCGCGTCCGCCTTCGGCCTCGGGTTCAAGGAGTTGTTCGCGACGAAGGGAGCGGTCCACGTCAAGGTCGAGCGCACCGACCGCGACCTGCCCATGAAGACCGTCCTTGGCGGGATCCTGGTCATGGCAATCGTGATCCTGGCGTTCTTCACCTTCGGCGTGCTGCGCGATCAACCGAGGTTCCTGGGCCTTTCGCTCATTGCTCTCCTGGTGGTGCTGGTGATCTCCTTCCTGTTCACCACGGTCTCCGCCCAGGCGATCGCTACGGTCGGCACCAACCCGGTCTCGGGGATGACGCTGATGACACTGATCCTGGCCTCGGTGATCCTGGTCAGCGTTGGACTGACCGGGCGGGCCGGCATGATCGCCGCCCTCCTGATCGGGGGCGTTGTGTGCACCGCGCTCTCCACCGTGGGAGGCTTCGTCACCGATCTCAAAATCGGCTACTGGATCGGCGCCACGCCCGCCGTGCAGGAGCGTTCCAAGATGCTCGGGAGCCTGGCCGCGGCGCTCACCGTTGGTTCTGTGATCGTGCTGCTCAACAAGGTCTACGGCTTCGTCCAGACGCCCGCTACGCCGAACCCGCTCGAGGCACCCCAGGCCAACGCCATGGCCGCGGTCATCAAGACCCTGATGTCCAACGAGCCCGTACCGTGGCTCCTCTACGGCGTCGGGGCGCTGCTCATCCTTGTGCTGCAGATGGTCAAGGTGCCGGCGCTCCCCTTCGCCCTGGGGATGTACCTGCCACAGCAGCTCACGACCCCGCTACTGGTCGGGGGCCTGGTCGCGCACTTTGTCGTCACCTCGGCCAAGGGCGACGAGAAGCTGGCGCAGGCCCGCAACAACCGGGGCACGCTCATCGCCTCCGGCTTCATCGCGGGCGGGGCGGTGATGGGCGTGGTGGCCGCCTTTCTCAAGTTCTTGAGCCAGGGGTTCATCCTCCCGCTGGTTGGGTGGCCCGTACAGCTGAACCTGGGCGTCAACCTCTTCAACTACGCAGAAGGTAAGGGCCCGGAGTTGCTGGCGCTGCCCTTCTACGTATTCCTGCTGGCGTACATGCTGTTCGACTCGAGGCGCGCCAAGCCGGATGTTGGGTAGTCACGCTTTGGTTCAGAAGCGTCAGCGCTGGAGCCTCGAAGCTTCGCGATCGCGGCCATGCGGCTCGCAGCCCCACGAGCAAAGTGTGAAACCAGGCTCCGACCGCCCGTGCGGGGGGTGTCAGCGTAGGCGTTGAATCTGATCACGACCGAGAAGACGACCGGCTAGGACTTCGGCTTCTCGCGAGGCACCTGGGCGGCCGTGCCCGTGCTGTTGGGCGGCGGGAGCGCCATCAAGTTGGAGGGCAGCGTGTTGGGCGAGGCGTCGGCGGGTATCGACCAACCCGGCGGCGGCGTCGCGGACGCCTGCGAACCCTCACCCTGGGGCTTCGGTGTCGCGACCGGTTTCGGGGTTCCGGGCGGCTTCTCGACCGGGCGGATCTCCTGCCAGGTAAGATCGACGGCGAGCTGAACCGGCTCTCCCTCCATCGCCACCCGGGCCGTAATCGCGCCCTGTTTTCCGGGCGCGAGCCCCCCGGAGAGCGAGCCCGAGCCGGACGCCACGGTCTTCCCGTCTGAATCCAGGACGCGGACCCGCGCGTTTACCCCCTGAACCGCGTTGACACCCTGGTTCGCGACGGTCGCGGTGATGTCCCACTGCCCTTCCAATACCTTCTTTCTGTCGAAGCTGACAAGCACGACCTGCCCGCCGGGCTCGGCCTCCTGCTTCTTCTCCTCGCCGGGCACCCGCGGTGCGACGTGTGCCACGTCGGAGTCGGTGATTGCCACCGCGCCGGTCCCTCCCGTCGACCTCGCTCCGAGGAATGGGCTGTGTGGGCCAGCGGCCTGGGGTGTCGCCACCGCCGGTGCCTTCTCACCGCTCGCCTGTCTCGTCGCTGCCAGGTCAACGGTCGCCAGCGGGTAGGACTCCCGGCGCAACGACCCGTACTGCACGACCACGTAGTTGCCGCTCACCGTGTAGCTCGAGACGACGAGGCGCTTTCCGTTGGTCAGCACGACGATGGCGGCGGATGCCTCGGCTGCCACCACAAGCGCCGCGACGAGTGTGACCAGTCTCCTCACGTTGCACCTCCAGGACCCTTCGTACCATGATAAACCCCAAGGCCAACTTGCACCATGCGAAACGCCCTTAGCCCGGACTATTCACGAAGATGTCTACTGCGAGCGCGGATCTGACCGTCCTGGCGGGCGTACTCGGGACTCGGAGGGTGCCGCCGTACTGCACGAGTACGGCTCCTCTGTTCGCCCCGGAGCGAGCGGGGTTCCGCCGCGCGAGCGTGGGGGACCGGGGCGCTGAGGCGCCGGCAGTGGATGGAGCGGCGCCGAGCCCCCCGCAACGGAGGCTCGCCCACCATGACAGCCACCTCCGCGCTCTCGCTACGACCCCTCATGAATAGTCCAGGCTAGAACCCGGCGTTGCAGCGCCCGCCGCAGGCTTCTGTGCCCCCAACGCTCGCGAAAAGCAAGCGCCCCGGGGAAGTCCCGGGGCGCGGTATGTGGACGTCTCTGCGGTGGCTCAGTTCATTACGACCAGCGTCACGCGGCGGTTCTTTGCGCGGCCGTCGGCCGTCTTGTTGTCGGCGACCGGCTTGAACTTGCCGTACGAGATCGCGCTGATGCGGACGAGCGGGAACCCGTGCTGCATCGTCAGGTAGCGCATCACGGTCTCGGCGCGCCACTGGCCTAGGACGAGGTTGACCTTGTCGGAGCCGACGCTGTCGGTGTGGCCCTGGATCTCGATGTAGACGTTCTTGTTCTCGCCCTTGACACGCTGCGCGAATGCATCGAGGGCAGCCTTCGCCTCCGTGGACAGGTCGCTCTTGTTGAACCCGAAATGCACGGCGTCGTCGGTGAGGGTCACCTCGAACAGGAAGGAATGGTTCGCGAGCTTGTTCGCCTCGTTCGCGCGGGCGAGTGCCTCCTTGGCCGTGTCCGAGAGCTTGGCGATGGCCGCGCTCTGCTCGGCATCGACCTTCTTGATGTTGGTGATGTCCATCTGGGTCGCTTCGACCTGCTTCTGAACCTCACCGATCTTGGCGTCCTGGGCCTTTTCAGCCGCGGCCACCTGCTCTTGGACGTACGTCTTGGTGGCGCAACCGGTCACGCCGAGCGTGACGACGAGCCCCACCGCCAGAACACCCAACAGCGACTTTCTCATGACGGATCCTCCTTTTGCCCCCCGGTCTACCGGCATCGTGATTCGGTCTCTCTGCAACAACGGATCTTATACCACAGCTTCAGGCTAGCGTGTCAAGCCCCGAACGCCGGTTTCAGGGCAGCGTGCCCTTGTAGCCCTGGCGCGCCAGCACGCCGTAATCCCCGTTCACCTTGACCTCGATCCTGCGCCACTTCACCATGCCGATGCCCGACTGCTCGAACGTGATGATGTAGCGCATGGTTAGCTCCTTCCGGAGATCGCGTGCGAACTGCGGCAGCTTGGACGCCCTGTCAACCCTGAGGTAGCGGCCGCCGGAGGCCGTGGCGAAGCGGGCCAGCAGGTCCTCGTAGCTGTCCGGGGGGCCCTCCTCGGCCGGGGGCGGCTCGATCCCCATCACGTACAGCGGATCCGAGAGGTTTTCGAGGATCCGCATGGCATCCCCCGGCGTGAACGTCGAGGCGGTGTCGACCCCGTCGGTGAAGAAGAGGACGACCCGGCGGACGTTGTGGGCCCCTTCCATCGCCTCCGGCGTGGCGATCAGCATGTCGTAGAGGGCCGTCGTGCCATAGCCCCGCAGCGACTCCAGAATCCGCCCCAGGAGGCTCGGGTCGGTGCCGAACGCCAGGCGCCTCTTGACCTCCCCGGCCCCGAACGTGATCAGGCAGACCTCGTCGTCGGACCGGAGCTGCCCGAAGAACTGGAGGACGGCCTCGCGAGTCTTGGCGAGCCGCCTGCCGTTCATCGAGCCTGAGGTGTCCACCACGAAGGCGTAGGAGATCGGGAGGCCGCCCTCGCGCCAGAACGACTTGATAGGGAACTGGATGTCGTCCACGTACAGGTGGAAGCGATCCTCCTCGAGCGTCGAAACGAGCCTTCCGCGCCCATCCCGCACCGTGACAGGGACAAGGATCGACGAGACCTCGGCCGTGGCGCTGAAGGCGTCCTTCTTGTCGGGAGGCTCCTCACCGAGTGCAGGCGGCACGGCAAACAGGGCCGCGCCCGCCGCCGGCAGCAGCCAACGCGACAACCGCGCTCTCAGCATGAGGCCCTAAAAGACGAAGGTCAGTCCCAGGCCCAGCTCCGTGAAGGTGAGCCAGTTTCGGTCATAGCTGCAATAGCCCCACCAGTTATCGCAGCTGCGCGTGTTGTCGATATTGACGCTGTGCGCACGCCAGTCGAAGCGGAGCGCAACCTGCGGGGAGAAGAAGACCTTGAACCCGCCCCCGAAATCCCCGACGAACCGTGTGTCAGACGAGAGGTTGGTACCGGCCCCCGGAACGGCCCCCAATTCGAGGGTCGGGGAAAGACGCATGGCGCCGATTCCGCCCGCCAGGAAAGGCACGAAACGGCTGTGCCCGAAAGCGACCTCCATGTTGGCCTCGGCGGTGGTCATGTCCATCCTGCCGACCCTGGTCACGCCCCCGAAGAGCTCCCTGTGCCCGGTGACGAGGTCAGCCCTCTCCCGGGCCAGGAATCCTTCGATTGCCCAGTGTGGGTTGAACCGATACCCGACCCTGACCCCATACGACGCGGCATCGTCAACCGTGGTGTCGAAGTTGACGCTGCTGATAACTCCGCGAGCGATGGTATCGCCGAACCAGTACCCGACGACGGGCGTCAGCTCGACCGTGTTCGTAGTGCCCTGCGCCAGGGCCCAAGGGGCAACCAACATCAGGCAGGCGGCTGCGAGGATCTTGTGCATGTCACTTCCCTCCTTTCGCGGACCTTTTGGCCAAGACCCCGAGCACCTGCTGGCGAAGGTCCTTGATGGCCTCCGCCGAGTAGCCGGGGTAGATCCGCACCACACTCCCCTCCCGATCGAGCAAAACCGAAAACGGAATGCGGTCCACACCGAGGACGGCCTGCGCCTTGCCATCGATGAGGTAGACCGGCAGCGTGATCCCCATGCGAGCCAGAAAGACGTCAATACGCGGCTTGAGCAACTCGAGCTGCTGGGCCACTCCCTCCTCGTTCGCGGAAGCGGGAACATCGACGTCCACGGCCAGGACGACGAGACCCTTCCCGCCCAGCTCGTTGTACAGCTTCTGCAGCTCCGGCAACTCCATGCGGCACGGACCGCACCACGTTGCCCAAAAGTTCAGCACCGTCACGGCGCCGAGGAAGGCCTTGAGCTCGTACGTCTGCCCTTTGAGATCGGTCACCTGGATCGCGGGAAACGCAGGTCGCGGGTCTGCCGCGCCCGCAGACGACACGAGCGTGAATGCCAGAAACACCGAACCGAGCAGCCATCTACCCATCGGTCGAATGCTACCACGCCGTTGACACCCTGGCCTGCTTGTGCTACCTTTCACAACCATGAGCGAGCGCGAGCTGCACCGTATAGCCGTCGTCGGCAGTGGAATGATGGGCCGCTCGATCGCGACCCGCGTTTCCCAGGCGGGCCTGGGCGTGGTGGTGCGCGAGATAACCGCCGAGCGCGTCGGACAGGTCAGGGACCTCCTGCAGACGGACCTGGACCGCGAGATCGAGCGATGGGGGCTGACGCAGTCCGAGAAGAAAGCGATCCTCGCCCGCATCGAGTTCACGACCGACCTGAGGAAGACTTCCGGTTGCGACCTGCTCATCGAGACGATCTACGAGGACTTCACGGCCAAGAAGGCCCTGATCGAAGAGCTCGACGGCGTCCTGGAGCCGACGATACCGATCATCATCAACACATCCACGCTCTCCATCAGCGAGCTCGCGCAGGGGCTTGCCCACCCCGAGCGCGTCCTGGGCATGCACTTCCTCTACCCGGTGACGACGACCCGCGTCGTTGAGGTCGTCAAGGGCCAGGTCACCAGCGAGGACGCCTTCGAGACTGCGCGGCGCTTCGTGCGCATCCTCGGCAAGGTGCCGATTCAGGAGTACGAGTCCCCCGGCTTCGTGACGACGCGCGTGATCATGCCGCTCGTAAACGAGGCGGCGCACGTGGTGATGGAAGGTGTTGCGAGCGCCGCCGAGGTCGACCTGGCGATCAAGCTCGGCTACGATTTCCGGCACGGCCCGCTCGAGTGGGCCGACCGCGTCGGCCTGCACCGGATTCTCAACTGGCTGGAGCACCTGTTCCACGAGACCGGCGACGCGAAGTTCCGTCCCTGTCCCATCATCCGGAAGTTGGTACGCGCGGGCCACACCGGGGCGCGAGTGGGCAAGGGTTTCTTCACTTACGACAGCGAGCGCAGCCGCCTTGACCGCCTGCCCGACGATACGCCCAAGCTGAGCTGAGCGCCTGTTTGTAGCCTGCGAGGGGAGCACACGATGAAGGTCCTGGTCCTCAACTGCGGCTCGTCTTCCGTGAAGTTCCAGGTCATCGAGACCTCGCTGGACATGATCGAAGCCAACACCGATGAGACCCTCGCGAAGGGACTGGTGGAGAAGATCGGTCTCTCAGACTCCCGCCTGGCCATCGAGGTGCAGGGCCGCAAGCCCTACCAGGAGATCTCCGAGGTCCTCGAGCACCGGACGGCCGTCGAGCGCGTGCTCAGGGTGCTCGTCCACCCCGAGCACGGCGTCCTCAAGAACGTGAAGGAGATCGAGGCCGTTGGCCACCGAGTGGTGCACGGCGGTGAGAGGTTTGCATCCTCGGTGCTCATCACACCCGAGGTCGAGGCGATGATCGAGGAGTGCGTGGTCCTCGCTCCGCTCCACAACCCTCACAACCTGCGGGGCATCGCCGCCGCCCGGACCCTGCTCTCGGGCGTGCCCCATGTCGCCGTATTCGACACCGCGTTCCACCAGTCCATGCCGCCCAAGGCCTTCATCTACGGCCTCCCGTACCAGCTCTACACGCGCCACGCCATCCGCCGCTACGGGTTCCACGGCACGTCCCACCGGTTCGTTTCGATCCGCACCGCCAAGTTGCTCGACCGCCCGCTCGAGGAGCTGCGTATCGTGACGTGCCATCTCGGCAACGGGTGCTCCATGGCCGCGGTCGACCGCGGCCGATCGGTGGACACCTCCATGGGCTTCACGCCCCTCGAGGGTTTGCTTATGGGCACCCGCGCAGGCGACCTGGATGCGGCCATCCTCCCCTGGGTGATGACGATGGAGGAGGTGACGCTCTCGCAGCTCAACGCCATGCTCAACAAGCACTCGGGCCTCCACGGCATCTCCGGCGTCTCCTCCGACATGCGCGAGATCGAGGCCGCGTGCGCGACCGGCAACAAGCGCGCCTGTCTCGCCTTCGACATCTTCTGCTACCGCATCCGCAAGTACGTGGGCGCCTACGCTGCGGCCATGGGTGGTTTCGACGCGGTCACCTTCACTGGTGGCATCGGGGAGAACTCCGCGCTGGTGCGGCAGACGGCGCTCTCCGGGATGGGTTTCTTCGGCATCGAGCTCGACCAGGAGGCCAACCGCAGCGCGCACCGCGGCAAGGAGGTCCTCGTCTCGCGCCCGGGCTCCCGTGTCGCGGTGGCCATCGTTCCCACCAACGAGGAGCGCGTGATCGCCAGGGACACCGTCCGCGTGCTCGGCGGGGTGATGCCCTCCTTTGCGGCGCCCGGCAACGAGGCGCCGAGGTAAGGCGGGTGTCCGGGCTCGGGGATCCGGGCACCGAAAAAAAGAAAATCAACGCCCGCAACATGCAGGAGCCTGTTCGAGAAACGTCAGGCGGGGATCAGGCGCGCGCCTTCTCGCGTGGCCGCACCCGGTCCTTGTGCAGCACGATGGCCTCGAGGACGCCTTCCGCGACGCGCTGCGCCTTGTCGGAGACATGCTCGATGTCGCCGGTCTTGCCGCGCGGGTCGATGTCGCCGATCTTGTCCCCCGCCTCCACCGGCACGCCGTCGCGCAGCAGACCGCGGATCACCCCGGCGATGCGGGTAACGACCGGGTACTCGGAGTCCACCGGCACGCCCCTGTAGAGGTCCTCGCGGGCGAACAGCAGCACGACCACGCCGATCTTCTCCCCCTGCTCCAGTCGATCCCCGATATCGTGGTTGGTGCGGAAGATCCCTGGCCTCTGCGCTTTGATCACGCGCTCCTGGGCGAAGCCCATGATCTCGGCCGGCGGCTCCGACGGCAGCGACTGCCCGCCCGAGAGCACGCGGCCGAGCTGCGGGCCGCGCACGGTTTCCACCAGTGCGTGGCAATCCCTGCCCGCCAGGTACCCGGCGCCGAGCGCGACGACGAGCGACGCGATGTCCTTGGTCAGCCCCCAGTTCGAGCGGAGCATCGCGGCCTCGACGTAGATGTCGGGAGGCCAGGCCGCCAGCACCTCCGGCAGCGGCTGCGTTGTCACCGCGAGGTCGCCGAGCTCATGGAGCATGTCGACCTCGGAGAGCAACATCACGAACCGGGCCGTGACCCCGTCCACGGTCTTCCCGCGCGTGAAGACCGCCTCCGAGAAGCACACGTTGCGACGGACCGCCTTGGGAAAGGCCCGCTCAACGAGCAGGATCCGCCCGACGCCCTGGCGGGCCAGGTGGACGGCGACGGCGCTACCCAACTCGCCGGCCCCCCGGATCAGGATGCGTGCGCGGCGCAGGCGCTGCATCAGCGTGCCGCCATTGCCTCGACTTCCACCTGGGCGCCGCGTGGAAGCGACGCGGCACCGATGACCGCCCGGGCGGGCCGATGACCCCCGAAGAAGTCCGCGTAGATCTGGTTGAACTCGGAGAAGCGTGCAAGATCGGCCAGGTACACGGTGACCTTCGCCACCCTCGAGCGGTCACACCCGGCGGCCCGCAAGACGCCGTCGAGGTTGTCGAGCGCACGCTTCGCCTGGGCGGCAAACTCGCCGCCCACCAGCAGGCCGGTGGCGGGGTCGAGGGGAATCTGGCCGGACACGAACACCCAATCCCCCACCGCGATTGCCTGGCTGTATGGCCCGATGGCCTTGGGTGCGGCGTCGGTCTCGATGACCTCGACCTTCATGCGTCCTCCTTGTCAGGAACAAACTCCCAAATATCCGGAAGGTTACGGAAGCTCTCGGCAAAGTCAAGGCCAAAACCCACCACGAAACGGTCTTCGATCTCCAGGCCAACGAAGTCCAGCGGGACCTCGATCTTCCTCCGCGAGGGCTTGGAGAGCAGGGCCACGACCTGGACCGAGCGCGGGTGGCGGGCCTTCAGAAGCATCACGACGTCGGCAAGCGTGAGGCCGGTGTCCACGATGTCCTCGACGATGTAGACGTCCTTGCCGGCGATGTCCACGCTGACATCCTTGACCAACGTGACGGTTCCGGAGGACTCGCTGGTGGCCCCGTACGAGGCGACCTGGATGAAGTCCATCACGACCGGGCGATTGAGGCGCTTGGTCAGCGCCGTGAAGAAGAACACGGCGCCCTTGAGGATGCACACGAAGACAGGGTCGCGCCCCTCGAGGTCCGCGTTGATCTCCTCGGCCAGCGTAGCGATGACCTGCTGGACCTTCTCGCTGGTGAGCACCTTCTCCTTCAGCATCCTTCACCTCCGTTTCACGGCCGACTCGCCCCCTGGTGTAGACTCGGCCCGGAAACCTCGCAATGAGCTCACCTGGCCCGTCGGCGATCAATCAACGCTACGCCCGCCTGGCCGACCGCAGCCGGTCGCAGTGGACGTTTTATCAGTACTTGCAGGGGCTGTTCAAGCATCTGTTCAACTCGGCGTGCCCCGTCGAGATCGACTTTCCGAGCCTGTTCAGTGAGTTGCGCTCGCTGGCGCCGCGCCTGGCGAGCCCCGACACCGCCCGCACCCAGGGCACGATCACCGAGATCGACGCTCGGCTTGACGCCCAGGGCCGCCGGCTGCTCGAGTTGGATGGCCGTATCGCACCCTCCCTGCTGCGCCGCTTCTTCGACCATCTGCGCAATCAGGACGAGAAGGTCCTCGTCGCCATCATCAAGTTCTATCTCGATGGCGGCACCGCCGGCCAGGACACCCTCGACAAGCTGGATATCCTCTTCACCCGTCTGGCCGAGATCCCCCGTGACAGCCGCGGGAGCGTCGCACGGGAGCGCGCCGAGGTCGAGCGCCTCGTCTTGCCGCTCATGCAGATGCGACCGCCCTCCAGGACCCCCGACGCCGAGATCGGAATCCTGCTCGGCGCCATTACCGACCTCAAGAGCGAGGCGCTCGCCTGCCAGAGTTTCACGGAGCTGGCGGCCGGGGGCGCCCTCGACCGCTTCCGCACGCTCAAGCGCCGCCTGGGTGAGGACATGTTGCACCCGCGCTTGCTGCCCGCGCTCCTCGAGGCTACAGTCTCGGTCAAGAACCGCTTCCGGGAGCTCTGGGAGCAGGAGGAGACTTCGCTCCTTGCCGACAGCAACAAGGTCCGCGAGCTGCAGAGGCAACTCGCCGGCAACCCCGAGATGGTGACGGCGGACCTGCGCGAGATGTTCGAGGTTTTCTCCACGGCCCAGCGGCGCTTCGAGGAGGGCCGGCAGACGGAAAACCTCCGGCGCGAGGACGCGCTCCAGCTTCGCATGACCCTCAACCACATCCTGGAGCAATTCGACATCACCCAGCTCGGCCTGCAGGCGCCTCCGGCCGTCGCTGCGGAGGAGCCAGCGGCGCCGTCGCCCTGGGAGACCAGCAAGTACGTTCCGCCCTCGCTGAAAGCCGAAAGGCTCAACCGCCTGGGCCCGGGCATGGCAAACGACCCGCTGTTGCGCGAGCACCTGGGCAAGATCCTCTTTGCGCTGGACCTCGCAGGCGGCGACCGGCCGGCGGCCGAGGTCGTGGCAAGCAGGGAGATGGCGAGCCTGCGGCTGGAGCCCTGCGAGATCGAAGCCTGCCGGGACCTCCTGGGAAGCCACCTGCTGCCGGGCTCCATCGCGTGCGAGCGCGCCCAGGTCCTGCTGCAGGGCGCGGCGCTACGCAACCGCCTGGACGACGAGGCGCGCGAGATCCTCCGCCTTCACAAGCGCGGCTCCGAGCAGCTACCCGAGGCGCTCCAGCGCTCGACCCAGTCGCTCCAGCGCGTCTCGGAGCTGGAGCGCCGGCTTGCCTGGCTGGTGGAGGACGCGCTCTACCGGGGTGACACGGAGTACCTCGAGCGCCTGCACCGCTGCCGATTCCGCCTGATGCGGGTCTACTCCGGTTTGTGGCTGGTGCACAACGAGCGTGGCGGAATCTCCCCCTTCTGAGGCCCGGCTCCTCCGCCTGCACCTGGGCGAGGTGAGCTTCCAGCTGGATGGCGAGAAGCTCATCATCGGGCGCAGCCGCTCCTGCGACATCCGGCTCCGCGATGACACCGTCTCCCGCCTCCACGCGGCGTTTGTCTGGCGAGCGGACGCCCTCGTGCTCGAAGACATGGGCTCCTCCAACGGCACCTTCCTCAACGGCGAGCGGGTGCTCGAACCTCGCACCGTGGTCGCGGGCGACGACGTGCGCTTCGGGTCCCTGCGCGGCAGGGTGGAGGTGAGCGACCCTTCGAAGCGCCCGGGCGACACGGCCGCCCGGCGCGAGGCTGCGGACGAGGCGATCCTCGGAAAGCCCGCGGGGCTGGGCTGGCGCCTCCTGGCGGTCCTCGCCGATCTCGTGCTCTTCTCTGCCGGCTCACTGATCGCGCTCGGCCCGCTCCTGGCGGGGCGCTACCTGCTCTCCCCGCAGGCGTTGCCGGCGGGCCTGCAGGCAGGGTCCGCGCTTTCCGGGGTCAGCGCCGCACTCTGGGTGCTGTTCGCGTTCTTCTACGTCATCCACTGCTGGGCCCGCCGCAGGGGCACCCCGGGCCTGCGCCTGTGCGGGCTGTGCCTGCGCGACTGGCGGCATCGAACACCCATCGGGTACCCGCGCGCCTTCCTCCGTCTCGCGGCACTGCTGGTCACGGTGCTCACCCTCGGAGGAGGCTACCTCCTCGTCCCCTTCCGACGCGACCGGAAGGCGCTCCACGACCTGCTGGCCGGCACGCTGGTGACGCGCGGCCCCACTTGGTCGTGAGGGCCGCTCCGCGTAGAATCTCTCCCGTGAACGAAATCGTGCAGGCGTTCGGCGCCACTGGACTCGTAGCCAAGACGGTCTTGGCCGTCCTCGGGGTGTTCTCGGTCATCTCCTGGACCCTGATGCTTCTCAAGGTGCGTCAACTCCGTCGAGCAGACTCCGACAACCGCTCCTTCGTCGCCGAGTTCCGCAAAGCCACGCGCTTGGCCGACGTGCAGGCCGCCGCCAGTAAGAACCCGGCGGCGCCCCTCGCCGGGATGTTCCGGGCCGGGTACCTGGAGCTCGAGGCGCAGGTCAGGGTGCTGCAGCGTAGCGGCCAGTCGGCGGGTCAGATCAAGAGCCTGGCGGCGGTCGAGCGAGCACTGCAACGTGCCATCGGGATCGAGAGCGCGAGGCTGCACCGCTTCCTGCCCTTTCTTGCGACGACCGCCTCAGCCACGCCCTTCATCGGCCTGTTCGGCACGGTGTGGGGCATCATGACCACCTTCTCGGCCATCGCCGCGAGCGGGTCCACGTCGATCGTGACGGTCGCACCCGGCATCGCCGAGTCGTTGATCAACACCGCCGGAGGGCTCGCAGCCGCCATCCCCGCGGTCATCGCCTACAACGCCTTCCTCGGTTCGTTGCGGCGCCAGCGTGGGTTGATGGAGGACTTCCTGCTCGAGTTCCTGAACCTCACCGAGCGCACCTTCACGTAGGCGGGGGATGACACCATGGCGTTCCGGACCTCCACCGAGTTCGAGAGCCTGGCCGAGATCAACATCACGCCGCTGGTGGACGTGATGCTCGTGCTGCTCATCATCTTCATCGTCACGTCGCCCATGCTGGTCCAAGGGCTGCAGGTCGAGCTGCCCCGCCAGGCCGCGAGCCCCCTCGCCCGCAAAGGGACCGAGCCGATCGTGCTCACGCTCACGCGCGACCGCATCGTGCTCCTGGGCGACCAGCCGGTGCACCCCAAGCTGCTGCCGCAGCGACTCGGGCCGATGCTCGCAGGCGGGCCCCGCCCGGTCTACCTCAAGGGCGACCAGCAGCTCCCGTACGGCTTCATCGTCGAGATCCTGGCGACCCTCAACCGCATGGGCGTCGAGGAGATCGGGATGATCACCGCGCCGCCGGAGAAAGAATGATCGACCCGGTCAGCAAGGAGCTGGAGCGCCGCGAGCACCTCGACGTGCCCTGGAGGTGGGCCATCCTCGCCGCCATCGGTCTCCACCTCGCGGTGGCCGGCACCTTCCTGCTCGCGCCCTCGAAACGCCCCCGTGCGCTCTCCCTGCCGAGCGTGCGGGTGCGCATCACCGCCATGCCCGTCCCCGCCCCGGCCCCGGCGCGGGCTTCGGCTCCCGTGGCACCCACCAGGCCGCCGGCATCCGTGCCGTCCCCAAAGGCCGCAGCGAGGAAGGCAGTCGAGCCACCCCCAAAGCACGCGGTGCCCGCCAAGAAGCCGCCCAAGGAGGTTGCGCCCGCCCCGGTCGAGGAGCCCTCGTCGGCCCAGCCGTCCGGGCCGGGAGGCACCGGAACGCCCGCAGCCTCGGCCGGCGGGATCGCCCTCGGGGTCGGCGGCACCGGCGGGGAGGACAGCTTCCCCTTCTCCTATTACCTGAACCGCGTGCTCGCCCTAATCGAAAGCAACTGGTTCAGGCCGCCGGCCACGGAGGGCAGCCGTTGCCGCGTCCGCTGCGTGATCGACCGCTCCGGACGGCTCGTCGAGGCGGGCCTCGAGCAGGAGAGCCCCACACCCGCGTTCGACCGCGCCGCGCTCCGGGCGGTGTATGCTGCTGCGCCTTTCCCGCCGCTGCCCCAGGGCTTCGGCGGCAACACACTCACGCTGCACCTGGAGTTTGGCCCGTGAAGATCGGAATCCGCCTGTTCCTCGCCCTTTGCGTCGCAGCCGCCGCGGCCCTGCCCGCGCGTGCCCAGGAGGAGGTCTACCTCAAGGTCACGAGCCCAGGCCTCACGCGGGTGATGATCGCGCTGGCCGTGTTCCCCTCCCGCCCGGGCACGGACGCGGCCGCCGCAAGCAACCTGCTCTCGACCCTCCGGAAGGACCTCGACCAGACCGCCGTGGTCGGGGTCGTCCCCGAGGAGTACGCCAAGCTCGTGGAGGTGGATCCGAACAACTTTCCCGTCACCCGCCAGCGCTGGCGCGCCGTGGGGGCGCAGTTCCTGCTCGACGGCAGCTTCGCCGGCGCCGGGAACCAGCTGGTCGTTGAGGTCCGCCTTTGGGACCTCACCTCGGGTGAGGTCGCCTACTCCCGTCGCTTCCAGGGGACGGTGAACCTCGCGCCGACGATCGCGCACACGCTCGCGAACGAGCTGGTGCGCCTGTTCACAGGGAGGCCGGGCCCCTTCCTATCGCGCATCGCGTTCGTCTCTGACCGCACGGGCAACAAAGAGCTCTGGGTGATGCGCTGGGACGGCAGCGAGGCCCAGCAGCTCACAATGCACAAGTCGATCGCGCTCTCGCCCGCCTGGTCCCCGGACGGCCAGTGGCTCGCGTTCACGAGCTTCCTGCGCGGTGCTCCGCAGCTCTTCATCCTGCGCCCGACCCAGGGTTACCTGAAACCGCTTTCGTCGCTGCCGGGCGTCAACTCGTCCCCAAGCTTCTCGCCGGACGGCAAGCTCATCGCCTTCGCCGCGGGAGAGGCAGGCGCAACCGACATCTTTGTCGTTCCGGCCGCAGGCGGCGAACCTGAACGGCTCACCAACGAGCGCACCATCAGCACGAGCCCCGCGTGGTCGCCGAGCGGCCGTCAGATCCTCTTCACTTCCACCCTGGGCGGCTCGCCCCAGCTCTACGTGATGGACGCCGAGGGCAGCAACGTGCGCCGTGTGACCTTCGAGGACAAGTTCGCCGACGAGGGCACATGGTCTCTCGACGGGGTGCGAATCGCGTACACGAGCCTGGTCGACGAGCAGTTCCAGATCGCGATCCTCGACCTGCGGGCTAACACGCGGACGGTGATCGCGGGGCCGGGCAGCAACGAGTCGCCGTGCTGGTCACCCGACGGCACGATGCTGGCGTTCGTGTCCACCCGCACCGGCACCAAGCAGATCTACATCACCGATCCGGCGGGCCGGCCCAAGCAGATCACGACCGATGGGAACAACGTCCAGCCGGCATGGGTGGCGCAGGTCCAGTGACTCAGCTTGTCGAGACAGCAACTCATGGTGTAAAGTCAACGCGGCAAAAGGAGGCGCTGTGTCTAGGCTCTGGACCAACAAACCTTTAGCTCTGGTGTTGTGCGCCGTCGTGGCGCTCGGCCTGGCGTGTGCCCACAAGCAGGCCGTGGTGGCGCCCGAGCCGTCGAAAGCCGGCCAGGCGCAGGCCCCACCGCCGCCCGCCGGCACGACGGTCGTGCAGCCCGAACCGAAGATCAGCGCCGCAGAGCACCCCGAGAGCGAGGTCACGGCCAGCGAGCTGCCCGCCAGCCTCGCGGAGCTCAACAAGGCCGGGTACCTGAAGGACGCGTTCTTCGACACCGACAAGTCGGAACTCCGGCCGGACGCGCGCGACATCCTGGCCGCCGACGCCGCCTGGTTGAAGGTGCACCCGACGGTCAAGGTCCTCGTCGAAGGACACTGCGACGAGCGCAACACCGAGGACTACAACCTCGCGCTCGGCTGGCGCCGGGCCAACAACGCCAAGGCATACCTCGTGATGCTCGGAGTCCCGGCCGACCAGATCATGACGATCTCCTACGGCGAGGAGCGCCCGTTCGCGACCTGCCACAACGAGACCTGCTGGTCGCAGAACCGCCGGTCGCACTTTGTGATCACGGCACGATGAGGAGGTGGCGTATGCGGTGGTTGATCCTTCCGGCCCTCTCGGTTGCCGCTCTCGGGTGCGTCTCGAGCGGAGACGTCGAGCTACTCCACCGCGAAATCACCGATGTGTCCCGCCAGGTGGAGAACCTCAGCAGCAAGACCCCGAGCAAGGACGAGCTTGGCAACGTGACAAGGAGGGTGGCCGACCAGAGCGGGCTGGTACTCAAGTCCAACGCGGACATCCAGCTCGAGCTGAAGCAGGTGCGTGAGCAAATCCAGGCCCTGCAGGCCAACCTCGAGGCCACAAACCAGCGCCTCGCGGCCCTCTCGAACGAGCTGGCCGCCACCCGCGACCGTTTGGGCGCCGTGGCGCCGCCGCCCGTTGGTGGAGTCCCGGCTTCGCCGGGGAGCGCTGCCCCGTCCGGGCCGGGAGCGGCACCGGCCGCGGCCGCTGCCGCGGGTGCCCCAGCGGCGGCCGGCCGCACGGTCGAGCCGGCCCAACTCTACAACACGGCGTACGAGGACTACCTGCGCGGCAACTTCGATCTCGCGATCCAGGGGTTTCAGGAGTACGCGAAGCGCTACCCGACGACCGACCTCGCCGACAACGCGCTCTACTGGATCGGCGAGTGTTACTACTCCAAGAAGACCTACAAGGAGGCGATCGACACCTTCACGCAGCTCCTCAACACGTACAAGACCTCCGACAAGGCAGCCGCGGCGCTGCTCAAGAAAGGCCTCGCGTACCTCGAGCTGGGTGACCGCTCGCAGGCCGTGATCAACCTGCAGTACGTGCTCTACGAACATCCGGGCAGCAAGGAGGCCGAGCTCGCACGCAACAAGCTTGCCTCCCTTGGTGTCAAGGTCAAGTAGCCGTCAGCGATTCGAAGGAGATTGCATGGCAAAGAGGATCAAGTCAGGACTGAAGCGTCGTCGTCAGAACGAGACCCGCCGCCGGCGGAACCGCGCGGTGCGCACACGCGTTCGCAACGCGATGAAGGACCTCCGGGCGGCCATCACCAGCGGTGATGCCGCCAAGGTGAAGGAGCTGCTGCCGCAGACCGTGTCCGTCATTGACGGCGGTGTGCGCAAGGGTGTCTTTCAGAAGAACACCGCCTCGCGTGCCAAGTCCCGCCTGATGACCCAGGCAAACGCGGTGCTGCAAGCGCAGGGCTAGGCTGTGGGCGGGACGGCACCGTTCCCGACCGTCCCTCTCTTCCCCGACAGGCTCCTCAAACGGGGCAAGGTTCGTGACGTCTACCGCGCCGGGCCAGGCCGTCTGCTGGTCGTGGCGAGCGACCGCATCAGCGCGTTCGACGTGGTTCTCGATCCTGGCATCCCTGGCAAGGGGGTCGTCCTCACGCAGCTGTCGAACTTCTGGTTCGAGACGCTCGCCGAAACAACGCCCCACCACGTTTTGGCCACCGAGCGCGCCGACTTTCCGGAGCCCTTCGCCTCCTCACCGGAGCTCGCGGGGCGCTCGTGCCTCGTGAGGACGGTCCGCATCGTGCCCGTGGAGTGCGTGGTCAGGGGCTTCATCGTGGGCTCCGGCTGGAAGGAGTACCAGGCGAAGGGAAGCGTCTCGGGCGTGCGGCTTCCGCCGGGGCTCAAGCAGGCCGAGCGTCTGCCCCACCCGATCTTCACACCGTCCACCAAGGCCGAGGTCGGTCACGATGAGAACATCCCGTTCGACGAGGTGGTGAGGCAGGCAGGCGGCGGGGTGGCGGAGAGCCTGCGCGACGTCTCACTCGAGCTTTACCGGCGGGCGGCGGCGCTTGCCGAGGAGCGCGGCATCATCATCGCCGACACCAAATTCGAGTTCGGGCTGGACGAGGAGGACCGCCTGGTCTGGGCGGACGAAGCTCTCACGCCCGACTCCTCGCGCTTCTGGCCCGCCGACCGCTACCGGCCCGGCAGCAACCCGCCTTCGTTCGACAAACAGTACGTGCGGGACTGGCTCGACGGCTCGGGGTGGAACAAGCAGCCGCCCGCCCCCACGCTGCCCGCCGAGGTCGTCTCCCGCACCCAGGAGCTGTACCTGGAGGCCTACCGCCGCCTCACCGGCCGTCCCCTCAGCTTGTAGTCTCCAGCCTGTTGCCTGTCCTTTTTTGCCTTTTGCCCGTTGCCTTCTGCCTGCTATACTTCCCGGACTTTGAGCGACGGGAGGTCGCCTGCTCATGGCATCCAAGCCGTTCCCAAGCGACAAGGTCCGAAACGTGGCGGTGGTAGGGCACTCCTCCACCGGCAAGACCACCCTCATCTCGGCAATGCTCTTCGACTCCAAGGAGGTCAATCGCCTGGGGAAGGTGGACAAGGGCACCGCAATCACCGATTTCGACGACGAGGCGGTGGAGCGCAGGATCACCATCGGCACCGCGGTTGCTTATGCCAGGCAGCGCGACTGCAAGCTCAACCTGGTGGACACCCCCGGCTACTCGATCTTCACAACCGAGGCCGTGCAGGGCGTCAAGGTGACGGAGGCCGCCCTGATGCTGGTCTCCGCCGTGGCCGGCCCCGAGGTGCAGACCGAGAAGATGTGGAAAGTGTGTGCTTCTCTGGGCAAACCGCTGCTCTTCGCGGTCAACATGATGGACCGCGAGCGCGCCTCGGCCTCGCGCACGCTGCAGCAGCTGCAGAAGAAGTTCGGGCGCGAGGTGGTCCCGCTGCAGCTTCCGATCGGCGAGGAGAGCAAGTTCGCCGGCGTGGTGGACCTGGTCCGATCCAAGGCGTACCGCTTCCCCACCGACGAGAGCGGCACCCCCGAGCCGACGGGCATCCCGGCCGAGCTCAAGGACGAGGCCGAGGCCGCGCGCAACGCCGTGATCGAGATGGTCGCGGAGCAGGACGAGGCGCTGCTCGAGAAGTTCTTCGCCGAGGGCACGCTCTCGGATGACGAGCTGGTCGCTGGCCTGACGCATGCGGTCGCGACGCGCAGGATCTTCCCTCTTCTCTACTGCGCCGCTGGCCGCAACCAGGCGGTCCAGCCACTAATGGACGCGCTCGTCGAGCTGGTACCCAACCCCTTGAGCGTTCCGGTGCCGGCGAAGAACGTCGCCGGCGACGAGCTGACGATCACGCCCAAGCCGGATGACACGCCTATTGCGTACGTTTTCAAGACCTTCTCCGACCCGTACGCCGGCCGCATCACGCTGATGCGTGTGTTCTCGGGCTCGCTGGCCTCCGACGGCACGTATTTCAATCGCCAGCGCGACCTCGCCGAGCGGTTCGGGGCCGTCAACTGGATGCAGGGCAAGGAGCTGCTCCCGGTCGAGAAGCTCGTGGCCGGCGACATTGGCGCGGTGGCCAAGCTCAAGGAAACGCGAACCGGCGAGACCCTCACCAGCAAGGACGGCGCCGTAGTGGTCCCGCCCGTCCCCATTCCGGAGGCGGCCATCTCGTTCGCCATCGCCGCCAAGGCTAAGGGCGACGAGGACAAGATTGCCCAGGGCCTTGCCAAGCTCCAGGACGAAGACCCCACGCTGCACCTGGGCCGCGATCCCCAGACGAAGGAGCAGCTCGTGGCCGGCGCGGGCCAGCTCCACGTGGAGATCGCGGTTGCCCGGCTGCGCAAGCGCTACAAGGTGGACGTCACCCTGCAACCCCCCAAGGTTCCGTACCGCGAGACCATCACCAAGGCGGTCGAGATCACCGCCCGCCACAAGAAGCAGACCGGGGGCCACGGGCAGTTTGCCGAGGCCAAAATCAAGATGGAGCCGTTGCCGCGGGGGAGCGGCTACGAGTTCGTGGACAAGATCTACGGCGGTTCGGTCTCTCACAACTACCGCCCCTCGGTCGACAAGGGTGTCCAGGACTCGGCCGAGCGCGGAGCGGTCTCCGGCCACCCCGTGGTGGACTTTCGCGTGACCCTCCTCGATGGCAAGGAGCACGCGGTGGACTCCTCGGACATGGCGTTCCGCACGTGCGGGCGCAAGGCGTTCCGCGAGGCGGTCTCGCACGCGGGCCCCACGATCCTCGAGCCGATCATGCAGGTGGAGATCGCCGCCCCGGACGAGTTCCTGGGCGACATCATGGGCGACCTCAACTCCAGGCGCGGCCGCGTCCAGGGGATGGAGCCGGGTGACGGCCAGACCGTCGTGAAGGCCTCGGTGCCCCTGGCGGAGATGCTCACCTACTCCCAGACTCTGCGCTCGATCACCGGGGGCCGCGGCGACTTCCACATGGAGTACGCGCACTACGACGAGGTGCCGAGGAACATCCAGGAGAAGATCATCGCCGCCTCGGCCGGCGCCGCCACGGAAGAGGAAGAAGAGTAGCCGATTGCCCGTGACACCGGCCCGGCCCGCGCTGCTCGCGGGCCGGTGCCTCGAAGGCCGGACTGCCGCGCCGAACTCAGGTGAGGCCGGTTTTCTCCGGCGCCTGCTCGGGCTTCAGGCCCGCTTTCCTCATCTCGTCGATGGCCCGGACCGCCTCGGCCCGCGTGGTGTAGATGTTGGGCGTCATCTTGGCGATGTGCGAGGTCGTCCGCACAGTCATCCGCGCCCAGCTGTCGGTGCCGTAGCGCGCGAAGCCCAGCAGGTGCTTGTACACGAGCGCCCGTGCCAACTCCCCGAAGTAGTCGGCCACCTGTGCCTGGACGAGCAGCTTGTCGATGTGCGAAATCATGTAGACCTTCTTGCCCAGAGCCGAGAAGTACTTGTTGTAGTCCGCAAAAAAGGCTTCCACGTCCTCCCGCGTCTCGACGTGCCAGTCATCCTCGGTGAAAACGGTGTTCAACTCGGGGTCGTACTCGAAAGCCACCTGTCCGCGCAAGCAACCGCCTCCCTCTGATCCCAATCCAGACTCAGCGAAGATCCTTGTCCTGTCAAGGGCAAGGGCGGTTAACAGTGGCCCCTGGGACTGCTTCGTCGCATCACCGCGCGTCCTGTCGATACGGTTTCCCATGCGGCTCGGCAGCGCAACCGGTTTCTGCTATCTTTGTTGAGACTGTGAATGCTGCTGAAATCACGGGGAACGGCATGAAAGATGACGACTACAAGGTGAAGGGCAGCTCCATCCGGTCCAAGTTCGACTTTGTGAAGGAGCGGTTCGGCGCACCCGCCGAAGCGAGGTTGCGGGAAAAGTTCAAGGAGCGGCCGGAGCTCTCCCTGCTGCTCGACACCGGGTGGTACCCGTTCTCGGTTTACGAGGACCTCAACCGGTCCATCGCTGACGAGTTCTTCGCAGGAGATCTCACCAAGCTGCAGGATGTCGGCTCCTTCTCGGCCAACCTTGCCCTCCGGACGACCTACAAGGCTTTTGCGCGCGGGAAGGACTTCGTGCAGTTCCTCCACGGGACCGGCACGTACTACCAGACGTTCTACAACAAGGGTGACGTGCGGGTCACGGTCAGCGACGACCGCAGGGCCGCCGACCTCCACTTCTCCGGTGCGCCCGTCTACACGGAGGCCGACCTGCAGGTGGCGGTAGGCTTCTTCCTCGAGGCCGGGAGGCTGCTGGGGATTACGAGCATCGCGGGCAACGCCCGCCGCGGGACAGACGGTGCTCACGTGAACCTCAGGTGGTAACGGCGGCGCGCCTCCTCGTGTGCCCGGATCCGTTGGGTACGCCGGTCCCGAGATGCAGAGCGGCTCACGTGCCCCTGCACCCTTCGGGCGGGGGGTTGACAACCCGCGCACAATGTGGCAAT
The DNA here is from genome assembly GCA_963754345.1 of Thermoanaerobaculaceae bacterium. GTDB lineage: Bacteria > Acidobacteriota > Thermoanaerobaculia > Thermoanaerobaculales > Thermoanaerobaculaceae > RBG-13-68-16. Next base: position 36,645 of record CAVWFZ010000022.1, read on the forward strand.
TTACGCACGTGGGCTGTTCGAGCAGTTGCGGATCAACGAAGAGTTGAGGTCAACCTGCCGCAAGGAGCAGCGTCCTTGCGGCTTTTTCGTATCGTCGGGCCGCACCCGACATGAAGAACGGCGGACTTCGGATGCCGCCGGCAACAAGGAGAAGCAGCATGGCGCAGGGAACTGTCAAGTGGTTCAACGATACCAAGGGCTTTGGCTTCATCACGCAGGAGGGCGGAGAGGACGTGTTCGTCCACTACACCGCCATCGCCGGCGAGGGCTTCCGGACACTGAAGGAAGGGGCCCGGGTGGAGTTCGACATCGTGCGCGGGCCGAAGGGCCTGCAGGCGGCCAACGTTCGCGCTGTCTAAGGAGACAAAGAGGACTAGACAGGAAGGGCGGCGCATCGCGCCGCCCTTTCCGTTTCGGGTTAAACCGCTTCTCCGTCAGCTGTGGACCTGAGCTTCAATGGGCCGCCGGAACGGATGCCTGCTTCACCGGGATCGGCAGCTCGATGTGGCTGCGCGGCGCGCCGAAGTAGGGCCGGTACCCCAGGTCCAGCCTCTCGAACGGGCCCTTCTGCAGGAGCGTGTCTAGCCCGACCACCGCCTCCTCGCGGCTCGTGAACGCCATCTCGTGGACGCGGGACATCACGATCGCTTCCTTGGGGCAGGCGTCCACGCAGAAGCCGCAGTAGACGCAGCGCAGCAGGTCGATCGTGAAGACCTTCGGGCGCTTCTCGTACTCCACCGTCGGGCTGCCGGCGTCGTCCTCGGCCTCGATGTAGATGCACTCGGCCGGGCACGCCTCCTCGCACATGTAGCAGGCGACGCAACGGGGCGAGCCGTCCTCGCGGGCGAGCAGGATGTGCCTCCCCCGCAGCCGCTCCGAGTACTCCCGCTTGACCTCCGGCCACTCGATGGTGACGGTGTACTTGCGGGCGAAGAGGTTGCCGAGGAAGTGGCGCAGCGTGACCGCCAGACCCTTGGCGATCTCGACCAGGTAGAAGCGCTGGACGAAACCCAGCGGCTTGGGATCGCACACCATCACGTCCTGCGTGTTCATCGGTCGAGCTCCCCGGCGATGACGTTGAAGCTGCTCATGATGGCGACGGTGTCGGCGACCATGTGCCCCTCCAGGATGTGCGGGAACGCCTGGAAGATCGCGAAGCAGGGCGGCCGCACCTTGATGCGGTACGGCTTGCCGCCCCCGTCCGAGACGAGGTAGTAGCCCAGCTCCCCGTTGGCGGCCTCGGTGTAGCCGTACTTCTCCCCGGCCGGCACCTTCATGCCTTCCATGATCAGCTTGAAGTGCCAGATCAGGGACTCCATCTCGGTGTAGACCTCGTCCTTGGGAGGGAGCGCCACGTTGTGGTTGTCGGTGATGACCGGGCCCGGCGCCAGACGCTCCAGCGCCTGCTCGACGATCCGCAGCGACTGGCGCATCTCCTCGACACGCACCAGGTAGCGCGCGTACGTGTCGCCGGCGTGCGAGATCGGCACCTTGAAGTCGTAGGTCTCGTAACCGAGGTACGGGTACGCCTTCCGGACGTCGTAGGGCACGCCGCAGGCGCGCAAGCAGGGGCCCGTCCACCCCCAGTCCACCGCGTCCTCGGCGCTGAGAGCGCCGACGCCTTCGGTGCGCCCGCGGAAGATGCGGTTCTCGGTGATCAGCGTCTCCATGTCGTCGATGAGCTTGGGTATCCGTTTGAGGAGGTACCGCACCGAGTCCACGAAGTCCGGCGGCACGTCGTGGGAGAGGCCGCCGATGCGCACGTAGGACATGGTGAGCCGGCTTCCGCAGCACGCCTCCAGGATGGAGTAGAGCTCCTCGCGCGCCTCGTACATGTACAGGAAGGGCGTCATGGCGCCGATGTCGTTCAGGTTGGCGCCCACGTCCACGATGTGGTCCATGATCCGCGACAGCTCGGACAGGATCAGGCGAATGACCTGGGCGCGCGGGGGCGCCTCCACGCCGAGCATCTGCTCGACTGCGAGGGCGTAGCCGACGCCGTTCATCATCGCCGAGCAGTAGTTTAGCCTGTCGGTGTACGGGATCACCTGGTTCCACGTGTGGGTCTCCGACATCTTCTCGAAACAGCGGTGCAGGTAGCCGATCTCGGTCTCGGCCCTGGTGATCACCTCGCCGTCCAAGCGCACGACGATGCGCAGCGTGCCGTGGGTCGCGGGGTGCGAGGGCCCGAAGTTGAGCACCTGGGTCTCGAAGCGGTCTTCGTCCTCCTGCGTCTCCCTCGCCCACGACGGCTCGTCCTGCTCGCCCTCGCGGAGCAGCCAGCGCTGGCCGGGATCGTAGTCCTTGCGCAACGGGTGGCCCTGGAACGAGGGGTGGCAGAGGATCCTCTTGAGGTTCGGGTGGCCCTCGAAGCGGATGCCGAACATGTCGAACGCCTCACGCTCGAACCAGTCCGCCGCCTTCCATACGCCGTAGACCGATGGCACCACCGCGTCGTCCTCGCGCACCGGCACCTTCAGACGGATCCTGTGCCCGTGCTGGAGCGATGACAGGTGGTACACGACCTCGAAACGCTCCTCTCGCCCCGGGTAGTCGGCCCCGCAGACGTCGAGCAGGAGCTTGAAGTCCAGGTCCGCGTTCTGCTTGAGCTGCCGCGCGAAGTCGGGCAACACCTTGCGGTCCACGCGGAACGTCTGCATGTCACCGCCCGGCAGCTCCACCACACCGCTCCCCTCGGGGAACGTCCTCCGGATCGCAGCCAACCTTGCTTCGCGCTTTGCCATGCTCCCCCCGCCCCCGCTCACGCACCCGCCGTCCGGGCTGCCTTCGCGGCAGCCTTCTTGGCGGCCACCGCTCGCTGGTACCGGGTCTCGCCCTTTGCGATCATCTCCTGCAGCTTGACCACGCCCTGCAGCAGGGCCTCCGGCGTGGGCGGGCAGCCCGGGACGTACACGTCGACCGGAATGAACTCGTCGATCCCCTGCACCACGTGGTACGCGCGGTAGAAGCCGCCCGTGCACGCGCAAACGCCCATCGAGATAACGTACTTGGGTTCCGCCATCTGCTCGTAGATCCGCACCATCACCGGGGCCATCTTGTCCGTCACGGTCCCGGCGACGATGAGCAGGTCCGACTGGCGAGGTGAGAACCGCACCACCTCCGCGCCGAAGCGGGAGATGTCGTAGTGCGACATCATGAAGGACATAAACTCGATGGCGCAGCACGCCGTGCCGAAGGGGAACGGCCAGAGGCTGTTCTTGCGCGCCGCATCCAGGAGCTTCTCAAACCTGGTGGTGAGGAAGACCTGGCTGCCGTCCGGCTGCCGGGACGCCGCGCCCCCGTGTTTCGCCCCCCCGATCACCGGCAGGGACGGCCTCGCTTCCGGGTTGCTCATAGCACCCTCCTGCACGCTCTCAACAACAGCAGATGACCGGCCCGTTGTTCCCCCGCCTGATGAAACATGCGTATTCTACAGACTTTCACAATCAACCGCCGCCCCTGCTTCCGCCCGGGCAGAACCTCGTCAGCACCCGCCTCACGAACTCCCGGGTTTCGCGGTACGCGGGCATGCCTCCACTCTTCTCGACAGTGGCAATCCCGGCGTTGTAGGCGGCCAGCGCCAGCGGCAGGTCCCCGAACCGGTCCAGCAGGGCCCGCAGGTGCGTGCAGCCGAGGCGAAGGTTCGTCCCGGGCTCGTACGGGTTGTTGACGCGCTGCGCGAGCCACACCGACGGCATGAGCTGCATCAAACCGCCCGCCCCCACCCGCGAGACCGCGACCGCGTTGAACGCGGACTCTACTTCCACGACGGCCGCGACCAGCTTGGGGTTGAGGTTTGCGGCCCGCCCGGCCTCCAGGATCTCGGCCGCGTAGGGCGTGCCGAACGGCAGCGCCTGATCTGCGAAGCCGGGCGGGCAGGCCGGCGAGGGGATCGGCTTCGGCGCCAGCTCCACAACGTCCTCGATCACGCGATCCACGCGCGAGAGCGGAACCTCGAGCGCCCCGCCCCCGGGCAGCTCCAGCCGAATCTGCATGTCGCCCACGAGGCGCGCGCCGGAGACGCGCAGGATGCGACCATCCACGAACACCGCCACGTACTGCGCGCCGGCCACAGGCGGTCGCGCGACCGCCAGAGCCGCGAGGGCGAGGCCCACGAGCGCAGGTCGGGGGTTCATGCGCGGGGGTGCTTACTGTCGTAGAGCTGCCGCAGGCGCTCGCGGGTGATGTGCGTGTAGATCTCGGTGGTGGAGATGTCGGCGTGCCCGAGCATCGCCTGCACCGCGCGCAGGTCGGCCCCATGCTCCAGCAGGTGCGTCGCGAAGGAATGGCGCAGCACATGCGGCGAGACGGAGGCGGTGATGCCGGTCTTGCGACCGTAGGACTTCACCAGGTGCCAGAACGACTGCCGGGTCATGCCCCCCCCGCGGACCGTGAGGAAGACGTGTTCGTCCCGCCTTGTGTTCAGGGTGGGGCGCACGTGCTCCAAGTAACGCGCCAGCCATGCCCTGGCCTGCGAGCCGACGGGCACGATGCGCTCCTTGTCGCCCTTGCCCCACACCCTCACGAAGCCGGGGTCCAGGCGCAACTGGCCGACGGTCAGGGAGACAAGCTCGGAGACCCGCACCCCGGTCGCGTACAGCGTCTCCAGCATCGCCCGGTCGCGGATCCCGAGCGGCTTCCCGACGTCGGGCGCCGCCAGGAGCGCGTCCACCTCCTCGGCGGAGAGGAAGTGTGGCAGAGCGCGCATCAGCTTGGGCGACTCCAGCTCCAGGGTCGGGTCCTGCGTGATGACGCCCCGCTCGAGGAGGTACCTGAACAGGCCCCGCAGCGCCGCCAGAGAGCGCGCCGCCGAGCGCGCGGCCAGGCCGCGCCCGCGCAGGTCGGTGATGTAGCGCCGCAGGTGCGCCCGCTCACACGCGGCCGCGTGGATCTCCCGGGCCGCAAGCCAGCGGCCGAAGCTCTCCAGGTCGCGCCGGTAGGCGTCCACCGAGTTCGACGAAAGCCCGCGCTCCACTACAAGCGTCGCGAGATAGTCCGGCAGGAGGCGCTTGAAAAACTCCGTGGCCGGTGCCGCCTTGCTCATCGGCGGATTCTAGCCCGGATTATTCATGAGGGGCCGTAGCGAGAGCGCGGAGGTGGCTGTCATGGTGGGCGCACGGAGGGGTGAGGAGGGGAGCCGTACTCGTGCAGTACGGCGGCACCCTCCGAGCCCCGAGTACGCCCGCCAGGGCGGCCAGATCCGCGCTCGTAGTAGGCTCCTTCGTGAATAGTCCGGGCTAGCTCCGCCTGCGCGCCCGCCCGTGCCTTCGCGTACCGCTGGGGCTCACCGGCCTGGAAGGCGGCTCCCAGCGGTAGCGCGCGAGGTCGAGCGTGCCGTTGAGGCAAAATTCAACGCCCTCCGCCTCGAGGAGTGCTCGTTGCATCCCGAGAGGCAGGTCGCCGCGTCGCTCGGTCGAGCAGCCGCCGGAGGCGTTCACCACCCGATGCCACGGAACGTCGTCCGGGCAGGAGTGCATTGCCCAGCCGACGGCCTTGGGCGAGAGCAGGTGGCCGAGGAGCCCGGCGATCTGCCCGTACGTCATCACCCGTCCGCGTGGAATGGCCCGAACGAGGGCGTAGACGCCCTCCCAGGCGCTGCGACGAGGCGCCTGCACCTCACCGTGGAGGCGGGTCGGCTGGGCCGCCCTGGACCTTGGTCGCGAAGCCGATCCTGCCATACGGTTCTTCCCCCGGGCCCAACCCAGCGGCGTGCGGCACGGTGCCCAACGAGAGTCTCGAAATCCTAGATGGGAGTCTGAAGGGCGTGTTTCGCTGTTTTCTTCTTCGGAAAGTTGTGGTGGTACCGCACCTGCCAGGCCTGCTCGATGTGGCGCCGCTCGTGCGCCGCCAGATACATCAACATCTCCAGGAGGTTGAGGCTGATCAGCGGGACCCGAGGGGGCGTCACCTTGATCTTGGAAAGGTCAAGGCCGTTGGCCTCGGTCATCAGGTCGTCGATCCGCCGATGGAGGTCCAGGAGACCCGGGAGGACGACGTTAAGTGACTGACCCCGGGGCGGCACGTGACGCTCGGGCGAACGCCTCCGCATCCTGACGGGCGGCTCGGTGCTCTTGATGTACAAGCGGCCGAGCCAGGAGACCTTGAACGGACCCCAGGAGAAGAGGCCCCGCGAGCGCGTTTTGTTGACGGCCTCTTTAATGGCCGGGAGGAGGTGGGACCCCTGGAGGCTGAGGTGCGCCAGGCACTCGGCGATGGACCAGCGGTCGTCGAACGGCCGCCAGTTGAACTGGTCCTCGGTGATCCCGTGAGTGACCTCCCCCGCCTGGCGACTGAGGGCCTCGAACTCACGCTGAATCTTCTCGAGCTGCGGGATCAGCGCCGCCCTCTTGCCCGCCGGCTGCCCGAGCATCTGGCGGTCCCGGTCCGGCCTCAGGTCGAAGAGGCCGCTTCCTTCATGCTTTTTCTTTCGATCATCCATTCTGGACTGTCCCCTTCCGGTCCTCCGGCACGGAACCGGGAGCGCAACGGCAATGTCACGGCTGGCCGATCTTACCCTGCCGGAGACGGCCCGTCACCTCCGGGCAGTTCGGGGAAGGACCAGGGGAGGTGACGCCCGCGTAGAATGGCGGGCGGTGGCGGTTCGCATCGATCTCGAAAAGCGGCGGGTCGTCTGCTCCGTGCACGATCTCCTTCCGGAAACGCTGCGCGGCGGGCTTGGTGTGCCCGGCGAGGGGCTCGCCCGCCTCTCGGTGGGCGCCGAGCTCCACCGCGTCGTGCAGGGCCAGCGTCACGCCGATGACCGCCACTACACGAGCGAGGTCCCGGTCGACGTCAGCTTCACGATCGACGGCTGGGAGCTGCGCATCCTGGGTCGGGTCGACGGCATCAGCCGGGACCCCGGGGGCCAGGCAATCCTGGAGGAGATCAAGACCCTCCACTTCCGCAGCGAGCTTCACCACCTCTTCGCCCATGAACGCCTGGAGCGCTACCGCTGGCAGGCCCGGATCTATGCCTGCTGCCTGTTTCCACGCGGGGACGCCACGGCGCGGCTGGTTCTGGTGGACCTGGGCGGCGAGGCACACCGGATCGAGGAGGTGCCCTGGTCGCCGGGCGAGGTCCAGACCTACCTGCGTGCCCGCCTGCACGCCCTGGTGGCCGCAGAGAGGGGGCACGAGCTCACCCGGGCGGCCTGGCGCGCCGCCGCCGAGGAGCTTTCGTTCCCCTACCCGGCCCCGCGACCGGTCCAGGACGAGGCGATGGGGGCGGTTGTGGCAGCACTGGAGTCCCGCAGGCACCTGCTGCTAGCGGCCCCTACCGGGGTCGGCAAGACCGTCGCGGCTCTCTATCCGGCGGTGAAGCTGGCTCTCGCCACCGGCCGCCGCGTCGCCTTCCTGACCGCCAAGACCCTGCAGCAGCAGCTCGCCGTACAGACGCTCCAGTCCATGCAGCGCGGGGGTTGGCGCTCGATCCAGATCCGCGCCAAGGCCAAGATGTGTGCCAACCGCGAGGTCATCTGCCACGAAGAGTTCTGCCTCCACGCCCGCGAGTACGGCAGCAAGCTGGCCGAGCGCGGGGTCCTGCCGGCGCTCCTGGGGGGACCCGGCCACCTGGACCCGGACCGCATCTACGAGGTCGCCCATGCGGCCGAGGTCTGCCCGTTCGAGGTGTCGCTCGAGCTCCTGCGCGAGACCAGCGCTATGGTCTGTGACTACAACTACGTCTTCGACCCCGCCATCGCCCTCCTCGGCCTCGCCGAGGAGGGCGCCCTCGAGGACACGTTCCTGATCGTCGACGAGGCCCACAACCTGGTAGACCGGGCGCGCGAGTACTACTCGCCGCGCCTGACCCGCGCGGCGGTGCAGGCGGCGCGGCGGGTGGTCGAGAGCCACCGGCAGAAGGTGTGCCGCGAGCTCGACGGCCTTTTCGGCGATCTCGACCAGCTCATCGCGAGCCAGGTTGTCGAGGCCCTCGGCTCCCGCGAGGGCAGCCGCAAGGTGACGCTCGAGCACGGCCCGCTCGCCGAGTTCCGCATCGCCCTCGATGCGCAGGTGGCGCCCTACTTCACCTTCAAACGCAACGCCGAGCTGTGGCTCGCCCGCGACCCCGTGCTGGACGTCGTGCTCTCCCTCGCCCGCGTGACCGACCTGCTCGAGGACGGCGGGCGGGAGCTGGTGCCCCTGGCCGAGCGGGCACCGGGCGGGGCCGAGGGCGAGGCGTTGCGGATCTTCTGCCTGGACGCCTCACGCTTCACTGGAGCCGTGCTCGAACGCAGCGCAGGGTGCGTGGCGATGTCGGCGACCCTCGAGCCGTTCGAGTTCTACCAGGAGCTGCTGGGTTTCGACCCGGACCGCACCGACACGCTCTCGCTTCCCTCCCCGTTCCCGCGCGAGAACCGCCTGATCGTGGCAGTGGATGAGGTGGACACGACCTACCGCGCCAGGGCGCGGTGGTACGGCCGGATCGCCGAGCTGGTCGCGGAGCTGGCACCGGCGGACCGTAATGCCCTCGTGCTCTTTCCCTCCTACGCGTTCCTGCAGGAGGTGGCGACGCGCCTGGTGGCGCCCGGCCACCGCGTGGAGGTTCAGCGGGGGAACGACTCGGACAGGATGCGGAGCGAGATGCTGGCACGCCTGCGGGCCAACCACGAACCCGTGCTGCTGCTTGCCGTCCTGGGCGGAGTCTTCGCCGAGGGGGTGGACTACCCCGGCGAGATGCTCTCGGAGGTGGTCGTGGTCTCGCCGGCGCTCCCCCAGGTCGGCACCGAACGCGAGCTGCTCAAGGACTACTTCCAGGACCGCTACGAGCGCGGCTTCGAGTACGCCTACCTGATCCCGGGCATGACGCGTGTGATCCAGGCCGCCGGCAGGCTCATCCGCTCGGCCGAGGACCGCGGGGTCATCGCCCTGGTCTGCCGCCGCTTCCTCGCCGAGCCCTACTCCTCCTTGCTGCCGCACGACTGGACGGGGGGCGACCCGGCCTCGCTTCACCGGGAGGACCCTGCGTCCGAGGTGCGGGGCTTCTTTGACGCCCTCGGCCCCGGTTCGTGATACCTTTTGCACAGGACAGCTCGCACCACCGGGGGGAAACCATGGACACGATTTCGCACATCCTCAAGGACAAGGGGGGCGACGTACACCGCACCGCGCCGGACATCACGGTCCTGCGCGCGGTGGAGATGATGTGCGCCGTGCGGGTCGGCGCGCTCATGGTGTGCCAGGAGGGGAAGCCGATCGGCATGTTCACCGAGCGTGACCTCATGACCCGCGTGATCCTGGCCGGTCGCGACCCAGGGAAGACCAGGATCGAGGAGGTCATGTCCAGGGACGTGGTCTATGTCGAGCCCTCGACCCGCGCCGAGGAGGCCATGGCCGTGATGACGGAACGCCGCTGCCGGCACCTCCCGGTGGTCGCCGGAGGCAAGGTTGTCGGCATGATCTCGATCGGCGACCTGGTGCGGTGGGTCAGCCGCAACCAGGAGTTCCACATCCGCGCGCTCGAGGACTACATCACCGGGAAGTACCCGGGCTAGGCCTTGCACCGGCTCCGCCTGTTCCATGCCGCCTCGCTCGAGGAGGCGCTCACCGCCTCCCGCGGGAGCGCCCGGCGGCGGGCCAACTTCAACGTGCACCCCACCCTGGATGACGCCATCCAGCGCATGCTCAACATCTTCCAGCCGGGCTCCTACGTGCGGCCGCACCGCCACGATCCCGAGCGCTTCGAGCTCTTCCTCCGGTTGACCGGCGAGGCCGGCGCAGTGATCTTCGACGACGCCGGCCGGCCCAGCGAATGGGCCGTGCTGGGGGAGCGCGGGGACTGGGGGGTCGAGGTCCCCGGGGGCGCCTGGCACACAATCTTCGCGCTTGCCGCCGACACGGTCATGTTCGAGGTCAAGCCCGGTCCCTACCGGCCGCTGGTCGAGAAGGACTTCGCCCCCTGGGCCCCCCGCGAGGGCACGCCCGACGCCGCAGAGAGGCTCAAGTCCTGGGAGCTGACGGTGCGGACTAGGAGCCTGTCCCTAGTAAACGACGAAAGCGAGAATTCCGAGGGCGCCGGATGACAAGGAAGTCGAGCGAAAAGCCCGCAGGCGTAGCCAGAGCTACGTCGAGGACTTTTCGCGACGGCTGACACAGCCAGCCGGAGGCCATCGGGATTCGCAGCCGGAGTATTACTCGGATAGGCTCCTAGCGGTCCCAGACGTTGAACTTGAGGATGCACCAGATCGCTTCGAACCCGTCCCTCCAGCCGATCTTCTTGCCCTCGGCGTAGGTCCGGCCGTGGTACGAGACTGGCACCTCGTAGATACGCACGCCCATGCGGGCAACCCTCGCGGTGAACTCGGGCTCGAAACCGAAGCGCTCTGAGGTGATGCGCAGGCGGTCCTTCACCTTGGCGGTGAACACCTTGTAGCACGTCTCCATGTCGGAGAGGTTGAGGTCGGTGAACATGTTGGAGAGCATCGTGAGGAACCTGTTGCCCACCGAGTGCCAGAAGAACAGGACCCGGCGTGGCCCCGAGAGGAAGCGGCTCCCGTAGACGACCTCGGCGTGGCCGTCCAGAATGGGCGCCAGCAGCGCCGGGTAGTCCTTGGGGTCGTACTCGAGGTCGGCGTCCTGGACCACGATCACGTCGCCGGTCGCGTGCGAGAAACCCGTCTGGAGCGCCGCGCCCTTGCCGCGGTTGCGCTCGTGCCGGTAGAAGGCGAAACGGCACGGCTTTCCGGCTCCCTTGGGGACCCGGTACGCGGCGAGCCGTTCGGCGGTTGCATCGCGGGAACAATCGTCCACGGCCACGATCTCGACCTCGGCCACCCCGTCCGGGAAAGGCGCGGTCGCCACGCGGTCAAGCAGCTTTCCGACCGTGCCTTCCTCGTTGAAAACCGGCACGACGACCGAGACTTTCACGGTCTCCATCGCTGTCCTCCCGGGGTCCCGGCCTGCTTGCCGCGCCCACGCCAAGGGTTTAACGTGAACCCGTGCGGTGGCCGCTCTCGCTTCCCTTCCTGCTTCTGCTCGCGTGGGGAATGGCGGGCCTGCTGTGGTGGGACAGCCGGCGCCGCGTCATTTTCGGCGCGCTGGTCCCGTGGACGATGGCGGGCATGGCCATGGTCGCGCTGGCGATGGTCCTGCTCCTCGCGAGCCTGCCGGCCTCTTTCGGTGAGCAGCTCGTACGTGCAGTGCTCCTGATCGAGGGCGTTTACGGCTTCTGGGCCCTGTCCGACCGCAACGCGAAGAGGTCCGGGGATGGACGACGCTGACGCGCCCATCGAGGTCCCCATCGAGGACTCCCTCGACCTCCACTCCTTTGCGCCGCGGGACGTCCCCGCCGTCGTCGAGGAGTACCTGCGGGCCGCCCGCGTCGCAGGCTTCGCCGAGGTGAGACTGATCCACGGCCGCGGTCGCGGCGTCCAGAGGGCCCGCGTGCAGGCGCTGCTGGCGCGGCTGCCTGGCGTGGTGCGGGCCTTCGAGGCGCCGCCCGAGCGCGGGGGGTGGGGCGCCACCGTGGTCGTGCTCGCGCCCGATGGGGAGGGAGACACCACGAGGTCCGGCTAGTCCAGGTCCACGTCGCGGACAGGCTTGGTCACGGGTTGGTCCTTGGCGTCTTCAAGGAGCTTGCGGAACTTCTCCTCCCGTATCGCAGAACCCGACTTCTCCGCCCTCATCGCTTCCTCCATGCGGGCACGGGCGTCCGCCTTCTCCCTGCCCAGGGCCTGAAGGCGGTCCTCCAGGGAGGCGGTACTGCGCGGCTTCTCCGGCACCTTGGAGCCGACGATGAGCTGGGCGTCTCCGTCCAGCTCGAGCAGCGCGTGACAGTGCGGACAGGTCACCGTGAAGCGTGCCATCGGTCATCCTCCGAAAGGATTGTACCCGCTCCGCGCGGCGACCCGGCAAGCCCGGGCGAGCCTGACGCGGTGCTCAGACCCCGGCCCGGCTCGTGACGAGCTGGTCGAGGGCGGCGAGGAACTGCTCGTTCTCGCTCCGCGTCCCCATGGAGATGCGGGCGCAGTTGACCAGGCCCGGACCGCCCACGGGGCGGATGATCACCCCGCGCTTCTGGAATTCCACGAAGAGTTCCTTCACGTCGCTTTCGAATTCAACCAGCATGAAGTTGGTCACCGAGGGCACAAACCGGACCCCGCGCCGTGCCAGCTCGCCGTGCATGAACGCGAGCTCGCGCAGGTTGTGCTCGCGGGATTTCCTCACCCACTCGTGGTCCTCGAGCGCCGCGATGGCGCCCACCTGCGCGAGCGAGGAGGTGTTGAAGGGCGAGCGCACGCGGTTGACGGTGGAAATAACCTCGTTCGAGCCGAGGCCGTACCCGACGCGCAGGCCGGCGAGGCCGTAGACCTTTGAGAACGTTCTCAAGACGATCACGTGGCGCCCGCTCTTGAGGTGGTCCAGCGCGTCCGGGTAGTCGGGGCGCTCAACGTACTCGAAGTATGCCTGGTCCACTACGACGAGAGCGCGGTCGCCCACCTCGGCGAGGAAGAGGTCAAGCTCGCGGCGCGTGAAGTAGGTGCCGGTCGGGTTGCACGGGTTGGCGAGGTAGACCAGCTTGGTGCGCTCGGTCACCGCCTTCGCCATCGCCCGCAGGTCGTGGCCGCGCCGGCTCGTCGCGGGGGTGGTCACGGCACGGCCGTTGACCTGGTCCACGGCGAGCTGGTAGGAAACGAAGGACTGCTGCGAGAACACGGCCTCGTCGCCGTCCGCCAGGAAGGCGCGCGCCAGCATCTCGATGATCTCGACGGAGCCGGCGCCGAGGATGATCTGCTCGATCTCAACGCCGTGGCGCGCGGCGAGGACCTTGCGGAGGGCGTACCCGCTTCCGTCCGGGTAGCGGTGCAGGCTCGGGAGCGCCTGCTTGATCGCGGCGAGCGCCACGGGCGATGGGCCGAGGGGGTTCTCGTTCGAGGCCAGCTTCACGATGTCGGACACGCCCAGCTCCCGCTGAACCTCCTCGATGGGCTTGCCCGGCACGTAGATTGCCAGCTTGCGGATGTACTCCGGCACCTTTGGTCCGCGCATCGTTCTGCCTCCCGCCCTGCCGCCCCCCGCGGCGTAGATCCTCGATCTCGCCCTCTGTCAGCTCCCGCCAGTGACCGGGCCTCAACGAGGAGTCCCGCAGCTCCCCGATGGCCGTGCGCATCAGCCTCTGCACCGGATGGCCGATGCGCAGGAACATCTCCCTGACCTCGTGGGTCTTGCCCTCCCCGACCACGATACGCCACCACGAGTTCATCCCTGAGGCGGTTGGCCGGACCAGCTCGAAACCGTGCGGGACCACCCGCTGCCCTTCGATGAACGTGCCGCGGGCCAGCTTGGCGCGGTCGCTCTCGTCCGGCACGCCCTTCACCTTCGCGAGGTACTCCCGCAGCACCCCGTAGCGGGGGTGCGCGACCCGCAGCGCGAAGTCCCCGTCGTTGGTGAGGATGACCAGCCCCTCCGAGTGGTAGTCGAGGCGGCCCACCGGGAAGATGCGCTCCGAGACCCTGCCGCCCAGCAGGTCCATCACCGTTGGGCGCCCCTCCGGGTCCTCGGTCGTGGTCACGAAGCCCGGCGGCTTGTGGAGCAGGATGTAGCGCAGGTTCTGGGCCGCCTTGAGGCGCTTGCCGTCCACCTTGATCGCGTCCGCGGACGGGTCCGCCTGGTCGCCGAGCTCCGCCCGGCGGCCGTTGACGGTCACCCTGCCTTCCCGGATCAGCTCTTCGGCCTCGCGCCGGGAGCACACGCCGGCGCGGGCGATGAGTTTTTGAAGCCGCTCAAGGCTCACTGGAACCTTCCCCGGCAACCTGTTCGACCTCTTCAGGGGTGGGGAGCGCGGAGAGGTCGGACAGACCGAAGTGTACCAAGAACTCCTTACTGGTACGGTAGAGGAGTGGAGTGCCGACGACCTGTTTGCGGCCCGCGACCACGACAAGCTTGCGCTCGAGCAGGGTGCGGACCACGCCGGCGGAGCTCACGGCGCGGAGGAAGTTGATCTCGGGGAGGGTGATCGGCTGGCGGTAGGCCACGATGGCCAGGATCTCGAGCGCCGCCTGGGAGAGGCGTGTCCGCGCGCGGTACCCCAGGTACTCCCGCAGGGCACCCTCGTGCTGCGGGCGCGTGGCCAGCCGCCAGCCTCCCGCCACGTGTTCCAGGTGGAGGCCACTCCCCTCCTGCTCGTGGCGCTGCCGCACGACCTCCACCGCCTCCTCGAGTCGCGCACGCTCCACACCCTGCCCCGCCACCGCCTGCAGGGCCTCGAGGGTCACCGGCTCGCCGGCCACCGCGAGCACGGCCTCCACCATGGCAGCGAGCTCCTTGATCTCAGACATCGGCGAGGGCATCCATCGGCAGCGGAGCTCCAGTCGGAGTCAGGTAGATCTCTGCAAAGGGCTGGCGCTGGTGGGCGTTGGCGGTGCGTAGCCGCACCAGCTCCAGCGCGGCGATCAGCAGAGTGACGCTTTCCAGACGGTCGGGGCGGGTCAGCAGGTGCGAGAGCAGCGGGAAGCTGCGCTGACGGCTGACCAGCTCGAAGAGCTCGATGATCTTCTCCTGCACCGAGAAGCGGATCGGCTCGAGCTGCAGTGCAGCCGGGTGCTCGCGCTGGTGCCGCTCGAGCACATCTCTCAGCGCCCGGGCCAGCGCCATCACGTCCACGTCTTCGAGGTCGAGCTCCAGCTCTTCGGGGGCAGCGGGCGCGGCGAAGCGTACAACCTCCACCCCGCGCCGCAGCTCGGCCAGGCCGCCCAGCTCCGCGGCGGCCTTCTTGACCTTCTCGTACTCGACCAGGCGTTCGACCAGCTCCTGCCTGGGGTCTTTCTCGTCCCCCTCGTGACGGGGGAGCAGCATGCGGGACTTGATCAGCAGCAGCCACGCCGCGTACACCAGGTACTCGCCCGCCAGCTCCAGGTCCAGCTCCTCCATCGCGGCGGATCGCCTCGTGGTACTGGTCGCAGATCATGACGATGGGGATGTCCCAGATCGAGACCTTCTCCTCGCGCACCAGATGCAGGAGCAGGTCGAGGGGCCCCTCGAAGACCGCCAAGACAACTGACGGTCTGGGCGGCTGGTCGGGCGCTAGCTGATCAGGATCCATAGCAGGACGTTCATGAACGGTCTCAGAACGAGGCCGAGGAAACCGGTCCACAACAGGGCGAACAGCAGCAGAAACCCGTAGCGCTCGAGCTGCACCCACCGCCAGTGCAAGCGGGGGGGCAGCAAGGCGCCGACGACGTGGCTGCCGTCCAGGGGCGGGATCGGAATGAGGTTGAAGACGGCCAGCACCAGGTTGATCACTGCCAGCGAGAAGAGCAGGAAGATGAGCGGGGCCGCGATCCCAGGGGCACCTTGCGGGCCCACCTGGATCATTGCCGCCAGGAGGTGCCGGAAGGAGGGCATCGCCTGCTTGACCACGAGAAGCAGGAGCGTGGCCGCGCCGGCCAGCAGCAGGTTGGACGCAGGCCCGGCCAGCGCGACCAGAGCGGGATCGCGTCTCTGGTTCCGGAGGTTCCGTGCCACGAACGGCACCGGCTTCGCCCAGCCGATGATCGGCGCGCCGAGCACCGCCAGCATGAGCGGGAAGATGATCGTCCCGACCAGGTCCACGTGCTTGATGGGGTTGAGCGTGATGCGGCCGAGCCAGCGGGCGGTGGGGTCACCGAGCCTCTCCGCCACCCACCCGTGTGCCGACTCGTGGACCGAGAGCGCCACGGCAAAGGCGAGTATCTGGATGACGATCTGCGGAAGCCGGACGACCAGGCTCTCCATGGCCGGGCATGGTAGCAGAAGGCTGGGGCTACTCCGGGATCTCCGCCTCGACGGTTGCGTGCCCGTGTTCGTCGAGCCGGATCCGTAGCCGGCGACCGTCGGCGGCGCGCGCCCGGAAGTGCGGCGCTCCGGCCGGCCCGCAACGCGGGGCCAACGGTCCAGCTCGCTTCAACCGTCAGCTCGACCCTCCCGGCCTCGACCCGCACAGCCGCGGGGCGCTCCCGCGCCTCGGTGCCCCTCGTACCACTCGACCTCGGCTGCAAGCGGGATCCAGCGCGACGGCATCGGGAGCCTCCGCAGCCAGGGTACGCCATCGCTTGCCGGTAGTAGACTTGTCCGCGGAGGGCCGATGGCAGACCGCGTCTTCGTGCAGGGGCTGGAGCTTTACTGCATCATCGGGCTCCAACCCTGGGAACGGCAGGTGATGCAGAAGGTTCGCATCGACCTGACGATGGACGCCGACTGCCGGCCCGCAGCGGCGGCCGATGACCCGGCCGTGGCCCTGGACTACAAGGCGGTGTCCAAGCGGGTGCAGCAGCTCGTGGAGGGGTCCAGCTTTCTGCTCGTCGAAACCCTGGCCGAGAGGATTGCAGGCGCCGTCCTGGCGGACTTCCCCGGCGCCTCGTCGGTCACGGTCCGCGTCGCCAAGCCCGGTGCGGTGCGCTTCGCCGAAGCGGTGGGCGTTGAAATTCAGCGGAGCCGGGAGGGTTCTCACCACTGATGCGCGTGTTCGTCTCGCTGGGGTCCAACATCGAGCCGCGCCGGAACCTGGCGAAGGCCCTGTGCGCGCTGAAACGCCGGTTCCAGGTCCTGGCGGTGTCCCCCGTCTACCTCACCGCCCCGGTCGGCGACGCCGATCAGCCCGACTTCTGGAACCTTGTCGCCGAGATCGAGAGCGATCGCGAGCCCGAGGAGATCCAGGGCGAGCTGCGCGAGGTCGAGCAGCTCCTGGGGAGGACCCGCGACCCGCAGCGCCCCTATGGCCCTCGCACCGTTGACCTCGATCTCGTGTTGGTGCCCGGGCGCAGCGGGACGTTCGGGAAGCTGGAGCTCCCCTCGCCCCTGCTGGCGCGTCACTCCTTCTTGGCCGTGCCGCTGGCCGACCTCGTGCCCGACCTCCCCCACCCCGTGCTCGGCGTGCCGATGAAGGAGCTGGCCAGGAACCTGGTGAGCGCGAACCCCCGTCCGCCGAGGCCTCTGGGCGTGGAGCTGGCAGAATGAGCGGCCAGCCGAAGGTCGCGTTGGTCACCGGCGGCGCGGTGCGGGTCGGGAGGTCCGTCGTCACCGAGCTGGCCGAGGCGGGCTGGCACGTCGCCTTCACCTACCGTGCCTCGGCCAAGCCCGCCCGCGAGTTGGTGGACGAGCTTCAGGCCAGGGGCCGCCGCGCGGTCGCAATCGAGGCCGACCTCGACCCGGGCGGCACCCGGGCCGCGCTCGTCACGCGCATCCAGGAGGAGCTGGGAGGCTTGGACGCCCTGGTGAACAACGCAGCCATCTTCCCGCGAACGCCATTCCATGAGCTCACCGCGGCGCGCTTCGCCGAGGTGCTGCGCACCAACCTGGAGGCGCCGCTGTTCCTCGCCCAGGCTTGTGCGCCCCTGCTGAAGGCTCGGCACGGCGGGATCGTGAACATCGTGGACATCTACGGCACCTTCCCTTTGCGCGACCACCTGGCGTACTCGGTCTCCAAGGCGGCGCTGATCGCGGCCACCAGGTGCCTCGCCGTGGAGTTGGCGCCCGAGGTGAGGGTTAACGCCGTGGCACCCGGTATCGCCATCTTCCCCGACGGCTACGACGATGCCACCAGGAAGAAGCTCCTCGCCCGCACGCTGCTGCGGCGCGAGGCGGGCGGCAGCGAAATCGCCCGGGCCGTCCGCTACCTGCTGGAAGGCACGGACACCATGACGGGCCAGGTGCTGACGGTGGACGGGGGCAGGACCATCAACCTGTAACAGAGGCAACCGGCATGGCGCGCAAGCGGGGTGCTTCGGGCCCAGCACCCGTCTATAATCCGCGGATGCTCCTGGTGGTAAACCCCGCGGCGGCAGGCGGACGTGTTGGCAAGCACTGGCCACGGCTGCATCCGCGCCTGCGTGCCGCCGGTCTCGACCAACCGATCGTCTTCACCGAAGCCCCCGGCCACGCCACGGAGCTGGCGGCGGAGGCCGTGAGGCGCGGCGAACGCACGGTCGTCGCGGTCGGGGGGGACGGCACCATCTGCGAGGTCGTCCAGGGGCTGCACGACGCGGGCGCGGGCATGCTGGGGATTCTCCCGCTCGGCACCGGAAACGATGCCGCGCGCACGCTCGGCATCCCGCTCCGCCTGGAGGCGGCGACCCAGACGCTGCTCGCGGGTGGGAGCCGCAGGGTGGACCTCATGCTCGCCGGTGACCGGGTCGTCCTCAACGCGATCGGAATCGGCCTGCTGGGTGCCATCAACGTCAACGCGGCGAGCATCAAGGTCGTGCGCGGCATCGCCGCGTACCTCGGCGCCGCGGCCGGGACGCTATTCTCCTATTCCTGCCCGTCGATCAGGCTCTCACAGGATGGCTTCGAGTACGCCGGGCCCATGACCATCCTTGCGGTCCACAACGGCGTCACCACCGGCGGCGGATTCCGCCTCACGCCGGCAGCCGTGCCGGACGACGGCTTCCTTGACGCCTGCCTGGTGGAGGGCACCGGCGTGCTGACCCGGTTCCCGCTCCTGTTCTCGGCCGTGAAAGGCACGCTGGTCAGGAAGCCGGGAGCGCACGAGCTGCGCTTCACTCGGCTGGAGCTCGGGACGGACGTGCCCCTGCCCTGCCACTTCGACGGCAACCCCTCGCACGTCGAGCCCCCGGGGATGACCTTCTCGGTGCTTCCAGGGGCTCTCGAGGTCATCGCCCCCACGCCTGCCTGACCTGCACGCTGCAGCGTACTTCCAAGGGCGTTGTCCTGCCTCGCAGTCCGGGTCAGGGCCCGACCTTGCGCAACGCTGCGGGGTCGCGCAGGAAGAGGAGTTTTGCGCCGAGGTCCACGATGGTCTCGGCTCCGGCCAGATCTGGGCAACGTTTCTGGCGGTACTCGTTGATGTAGCGGATCGCCCCGACGTAGTCGATGCTCGGGGCCGTGAACTCGACCACACCCGAAGCCGGGTCGACAACAACGGAAAAGGCGTAGAACGCAGGCGCCGCCGGCAAGCGGTAGCGCTGCGAACACACCTTGAGGTCACACGGATCCGCGCACGGACGTGGCGCCTGTGCCATCGTGCAGGGATTGAGAGCGGGATCGTCCGCGAGGGCGACCTCGATCCGGCCGCCCCCTGGAGCCGGCGGGAGCTTCAGCTCGGCAAGCGTCCACATCCCGAGCGAAAGCGCGGGCACCGTACGGTCCGCGCCGCCCCTTGGCTGCCCGTCGGGACCGAGCTGCTGGATGCGTACCCTGAGCGCAGCGGTGGACACGTTCGCGACGCAGATCGTCCGGCGCGCGGCAGCGGCTGCGGTTGACGCAGTGCTCGCCATGAGCACGGAGGGAAACTGCGTCGCGTTGACGGCAAGCCAGCTCGGTTGCACGGTGCCGCCAGCGCCTCTCGAGCCGTCACGGTAGGTCCGTGATGACACCATCAGGAGCGCCGGGTACGGGCGCTCGGCGGCCTTGCAGTCGACCGGGGTTGCGTCGGCGACCAGCAGCCAGCCGCGGCGCAACCGCAGCTCCGGAAAACGGGCCGACAGAACATCCGTCACCTTCTTCGTCTCGCCGGGGGCAAGCGCCAGCGTCTGGGTGAACGTGCCGTCGAAGCTGTTGGCGGTGTGCTCCGGGAAGAACCTCAGCCCAACAACCGAGGGTGCCGCGCTGAGGTTTACGACCTCGAGGTCGGTACGCCACGGCGCGACCTTGTCTCCGCCAACGTTGCCCACGACCGGAACAACATGGATCGGCATCGAGATCTGGCCGAGGGCCATGCCCTCCCCTGCCAGGGCAAGCACCACCCACGCCAGCGCCAACGTTTTCTTAAACCTCGCCACGGGTCCCCTCCTGTTACGACAACCCGACAACCGCGGGAGTCTAGGGGTGCGCCCGCCCCACGTCAATTTGCGACCGCCGGTGTCGAGAGGAAGTCTGTCATCAGCCCGTCGGCTCCGGCGGCCAGCCAGTCACGGGCCCGGGCGGGATCGTTCACGGTATGGACGACGACCCGGGCCCCGGCGCCGCGCAGGCGCTCCACCAGGGCGCGCGACGCAGAGGAGCTGCCGAGAACGACAACGGGAATCCCTTCCGCGGCCACGAGTCGCACCACGTCCCGCTCCGCGGACGCCCACTGGTACGTCGCAAAGACCACCGCTCCGAAGCGGCCGCGCCGGATCTCGGACTCGCGCAGCATTGCCAGCTGTTCGGGCGCGTAGAACTCGACGAGGAGCTGGTGGCGCAACTTCGGTTCCACTGCGTCCACCGTCGCGTGCAGCCCTTCGACAATGGCCGGCGTGAGCATCCCCGGGTCGACAAAGACGAAGGTGTCCGGACGGTCGCGCAGGAGCTCCAGCAGCCCACGTAGCGAAAGCGGCGTGTACGAGCCGGCCACACGCCAGGACAGGAACCGCTCGAGCGTGGCGTTGCCCACGGCACCTTCCAGGCCCAGCAGGGGCTCGAGGCCGGGGTGAAAGCAGACGAGTTGGCGGTCGGCCGTCAGGGTGAGGTCCGTCTCGAACCAACGCCGCCCGCGTCCGTACCAGAGCTCGAACGCCTCGCGAGAGTTGGAGTAGGTCACGCCGGCGATCCCGCCCAGCCCGTGGGCGATCAACGTCCCAGGCGGAAGAAGCGCCTGCGGCGGCCGCGGCCCGGCACAGGCTGCCAGGGCCAGAGCGAGAAGCGCCGCCGAGCGGGCCATGCCCGGCCGCACAGGCATATGGCGATGATACGTCAGCGCTCCGCTCGTATCGATCGAGGCGGCGGCGCCGCCCCAATACCGAGGACCCCATAGCAAGGGAGGGCACGGTCGCGCCCGCCGCGGTTTGTTGACGCCCTGCTGAGACAATGCAACGATCCCACCGGAAGCGGACCCTTGGAGGAGAGCTTGTCAGCCCTCACGCCTCACCGGCTGCAGGGAAGAACCAGGGAGTCGTACTGAGGTGCGGCTCGTCGTTCGCAATCTGCAGAGGCGGCCGCGGCGGACGCTTCTGACCATCGCCGGGCTGGCCCTCGGGGCGGGCTCCTACATGGTGCTCGTCGGCACCGCGCACGGCTTTCTCTTCCAGTTCGGCGAGCTGGCGAGGTTCTGCGGCGGGGACATCGTGGTGCACCAGGTTGCCGCCGCCTCGCCGTGGAGCTCGAACCTCGTCCCCGCTCAGGTGACCGCACTCGCCGGCCTGCCCGGCGTGAGCAGGCTCTCGCGGCTGGCGCTGGGGAGGGCGAGGCTGTTCGGAAGCCCCTACTTCCTGATTTTCGGCGCCGATCCCACGGAGACCCTCGCGCGACGCATTCCGATAGTGGAGGGGCGCCCGCTGCAGACCGGTGGCGAGAACATCCTGGTCGGGGAGGTGACGGCGCGCAAGCTCAAGCTCGCCGTTGGCCAGTCGGTGCAGGTCAGGGGCAGGAGCTTCGTGATCGCGGGCGTCTACCGCGCCGGCTTCCAGGTTTTTGACGCCGGGGCGGTGGTCGACATACCCACGTTCCAGGCCCTGTTCAACCTCTTCGAGGTCGTGAACCTGGTGTTCCTCGAGCTCGCCAACCCGACGCAGCGAGGCGAGGTCCTCGCGGCCATTGCGGCGCGTTTCCCCACCCTCGAGGCGAACGCCTGGCAGTCCTGGGTGCTCGCCTACGGTCAGATGACGCTGGTCGAGACGATGGCGCGATTGATCGCCCTGCTCGCGGTGCTGATCGCCGCCTCCGGAGTCGCAAACGTCATGCACATCGCCGTGAGCGAGCGGACCCAGGAGCTCGCCATCCTGCGCGCCATCGGCTGGCGCCGAGCGCGCGTCGCAGCCCTGGTCCTGCAGGAAGGCGCAGGGCTCTCGCTCCTCGGCGGACTGTGCGGGGTGCCGCTCGCCGCAGCCGTCTTCTGGCTGCTCGACTCGAAGCTCGTCATTTCCTTTGGCACCGCCGGCTTCATCCCGTTCCACCTGCCGCTCTCCGCCGCCCTGGAAGGCGTCGCCGTAACGATGCTCGCCGGCATCCTCGGCACCCTTCCGCCGCTGCTGCGCGCGTTGCGCGTGCGGCCGGCGGAGGCCTTGCACATGCCGGCATAGGCAGCCCGAAGCCAGGCGCACATGGACGCGGCCGAGCGGCAGCCGCCGCGCATGCCGCTACCAGGCGGGGCACCAGTCCTGATGGTCTTTGTTGACAGCCCGGCACCGGAATGAAACGATCCTTCGGGAAGCACCCGTTTGGAGGAGGACCTGCAAGGCCCCGGGATCCCCTTTGTTGAGCCAACCACCGCGAGCGGAAGCGCCCCGAGTGAGGCTCCTGGCACGTCCTCCCCGGCCCACCCGGAGAGCGCACCTCGGCGCGACGAGCAGGGGCCTTCAACGTGAAGGCTCTGAGGGCGCTGCGGCCCTTCGACTGGTTCGCGATGCTGAACGTCGTCCTGCTCGCCCTGATGGGCGTGTTCTCCTATTACACGCGCTTCGTGCGGTTCCGCGGTGAGGACAACGGCATCGAGTTCGCGCTCTACGCGGTGCTGGCCGGGGTCATTCTCGCGGCGCTCTGGCGCGGCCTGCGCCGGCTGCCCGCACGACCAATGCTGCTGGTTCTGGTCGAAGTCGGTGTCCTGCTGCACTTTGCCGGAGGACTGTTGCACGTCCACGGCCTCCGCCTCTACCAGATCCCGCTCGTCGACCTGCCGAACGTGGACTTCCGCTTCGACAAGATCGTCCATTTCACCAACGCCCTCATCGGCTGCATGGCTGTCGGTGCGCTGTTTCGCGCCTTTCGCATCAGACTCGGCGCGCTCGAGGGATTCAGCATCGTCCTGGTCGTCCTCGGCCTCGGTACCGTCTGGGAGCTCGTCGAATACCTCGCGGTCAGGACGCTTCCCGTCACAGGCGTGGGCGGCTATTTTGACCGGCTGTACGACAACAACATGCAGGACCTGATTGCCAACCTCTGCGGAGGCCTTGCTTCCCTGCTCGTCCCGGTCTCCTGGCGGCGCCACCTTGGAGCGGACACGGCCGCTACCGACGAACCGGGCACGCGCTCTGCCGCCGAGCGCGGCACTTCAGGTTTGGCCGGGAAGACAGGCTGATGTGGGCCTCGTGGCGCGCAACCTGCAGCGGCGGCCGCGCCGCACGCTCCTGACCCTCGTTGGGCTCTCGCTCGGGGCCGCCTCCTACATGGCACTCGTCGGCGCCGCGCAGGGGTTTCTTCGACAGTACAGGGAGCTGGCGAGGTTCTGCGGCGCCGACATCGTCGTGCATCAGGCCGGCGCCACCTCGCCGTGGAGTTCAGGCCTGCTCCCCGCGCAGGTGACCGCGCTCGTTGGTGTGCCCGGCGTGAAGAACGTCGCGCGGCTCGGGCTCGGAAAGACGCAGCTCTTCGGCAGCCCCTACTTCCTCCTCTTCGGT
The DNA here is from genome assembly GCA_963754345.1 of Thermoanaerobaculaceae bacterium. Lineage (GTDB taxonomy): Bacteria > Acidobacteriota > Thermoanaerobaculia > Thermoanaerobaculales > Thermoanaerobaculaceae > RBG-13-68-16. The sequence goes on from CAVWFZ010000022.1 coordinate 59,887, forward strand.
GTCGATCCCGCAGAGGCCCTTGCGCCGCGGCTGCAAATCGTCAAGGGGCGTAGGCTGCGCGCCGGGGCCTCGGATGTCCTCCTTGGCGAGCTGGCGGCCCGCAGGCTGGCGCTTGCCCCCGGGGGGAACTCGAGCTACGGCGCAGGCGCCTGCTGATCGCCGGCGTCTTTCGCACCGGACATCCCATCATCGACGCCGGCGCCGTTCTGGACCTGCACTTGGTCCAGGGTCTCTTCAACCTCGGGGAGAACGTGAACCTGGTATTCCTCGAGCTCGACGACCCGGCGCGGCGGCCGCAGGTCCTGGCCACGCTCGCCGCGCGTTTCCACGACCTTGAGTCAAGAGCATGGGAATCCTGGACTCTCGCTTTCGGACAGATGGGGCTGGTCGCTGCCTTCGCCCGCCTCCTGGCGATCCTTGCCGTGCTCATCGCCGCACTCGGGGTCTCCAACGTGATGCACATGGCGGTGAGCGAGCGGACCCAGGAGCTCGCGATCCTGCGCGCCATCGGCTGGCGCCGCGTGCGCGTCGCAGCCCTGGTCCTGCGGGAGGGCGCAGCGCTCTCCGTGCTCGGCGGCCTGTGCGGCACGCCCCTCGCCGCCGCCGTGTTCTGGCTCCTCGGCTCGGAGTACGTCGTCTCGGTTACGACCGGCGGGTTCATCCCGCTTCGCTTGCCGCTCTCCGCCGCCGTCGAAGGACTCGCCGTGACGGTGCTCGCCGGCGTCCTCGGCACCCTCCCGCCGCTGCTGCGCGCGCTGCGCCTGCGCCCGGCCGAGGCCTTGCACATGCCGACATAGGCGGGGCGATGGGACGCGCTGCCCATTCTCGTGTCGTAGAATCCAACTGATGGTCCACGGGATCGGACTCGTCGCGAGAAACCTCCGCAAGTCCTTTGACCGGGGCCTCGTCCCCGCTCTCGCAGGCGTGGACCTCGACGTTGCCCCCGGCGAGCGTGTCGCGGTCATGGGCCCCACCGGTTGTGGGAAGTCCACGCTCCTGTCGCTGCTCGCCCTCCTGGACGACCCGGACGACGGCGAGATCCTCATTGACAGCACCCCCGCCACCCGCTTTTACCCCGCCGAGGACTGGCGGGCCAGGAACGTGGGCATTGTCTTCCAGTTTCATCACCTGCTGCCCCACCTGACGGCCGCGGAGAACGTCATGCTTCCGCTGGTGGGACAACGACTTGCCAGGAGCGAGATTGCGTCTCGTGCGCAGGACATTCTCGAACGCCTCGGTCTCGCGCACCGCGCGAGGGCCCTCGCGGCCCAACTCTCGGGGGGAGAACGCCAGCTCACGGCCGTGGCCCGCGCGCTGGTCGGCGAGCCCCGGCTCCTCCTTGCCGATGAGCCGACCGGAAGCGTGGACTCCGCCACCGGCGAACGCATCATCCGGATCCTGCTCGAAAGCAGCGAGTCGACCGGTGCTTCCGTGGTGCTCGTCACCCATGACCCCGCGATTGCGCGCGCCACCGGTCGCCTCGTCCTGATGCGCGACGGCACCATTGTGAACCAAGGCCAGCCAGCCGCCCACAGCTGACCCGACGGCGAGGGCGCCACCCCGACCCATCGCCAAATTCATCTCAATTGACACTTCCACGACAGAATGTGACAATTGTCGTGTTGTTGTTGCTTGATCGGTAGTCCCGCAGTTGCTTTTTCTCCTGGCTTTGCAGCAAAGGACCATCCGACGTTCGGAGCACCACGGAGGACGACATGACGATGCGTGTAATCCGTTGGCTGCAGCAGGGCAGTCTCACGGCAATCGTTCCCCTGGTGCTGCTCGGGGTGGTGGCTCTTGTGCTGCTCGCCCCGGCGACGGAGCGTCCTGCCACGATGCAGGACACCGTGCGCTCGGGGAAGGTACACAGGACCTCCCCCGACTCCTACCCAGCCGCAGCGGGTCAGACGCTCTACATTCCGACCGGGGCGCACTCGACGGGTGCGTTGGGGACCAACTGGCGCACCGATGTCGCGGTGCACAACCCCGGCTCGACCCAGGCGTCCTACACCTTCGCGTTGTTGCGGCGCGACGCCGACAACTCCTCCCCCGCCACCGCCTCCTTCTCCCTCGCCCCCGGCACCTGCGCCCGCTACACCGACATCATCGATTCCGTCTTCCACTTCTACGGCGCCGCGGCGCTGCGCGTCACCGTCACCTCGGGCTCGGTCCTCTTCACCTCCAACACCTACAACCGCCTCTCCTCCGACAACCCCAACGGCTTCCCCGACGGCTCCACCTTCGGCCAGTTCGTACCCGCCTTCCTGGACAGCACCGCCGTCACCGTGGCTGACGAGGGCCGCCTGATCCACCTCTCGCACACCGACGCCGCCGCCAAAACCGCCTACCGCACCAACATCGGCGTGCTCAACGCCACCTCGGCCACGCTCGACCTCACCATCGACCTGTACACCGCCACCGGCGCCCTGCTCGGCACGCTGTCCCGCTCGCTGCAGCCCTACGAGTTCAAGCAGTACGACGCGCTCTTCGCCCCCTACCTCTCCGCCCCGTTGGCCGACGGCTACGCCATCGTCCGCACCTCCACCTCAGCAGGCCGCTTCTTCGCCTACGCCTGCGTCATCGACAACCGCACCGGCGACCCCATCTACATCCCCGCCCAGACCTGCCCCCGTACCTCCACCACCCCCACCCCGACACCCACCACCGGCCGCGACGCCGACCGCGACGCCCACCCAGCCGCCCTCCGGGAACGTCGACCTCCTCCTGTACACCCCAAGCAGCTGGCCCGACTGCGTCGTCTGCCACTACCAGGACAGCTGGGCCCCGCTCGACCCGCCTTTCCTCTCGACATACTACACACCAACGTCTTCTTCACGTCGCCAACAACGGCTCCTCCACCTTCACCGGCGCGATCGAGCTTGCCCTCTCCATCGACGGGGTCTACAAGGGCACTGGACGTGGCGCAACAGCAGCGGCCTCCAGGCGGCTACTAGCATCACGCTCACACTGACCTACACCACCCACGATATCCCGCCGGCCAGCACGCCGTACGGGTCGTGGTGGACCCCAACAGCAAGATCACCGGACCAACCGGGTCCGAACAACAACTGCTCCTTCGAATTGGCAACTTGGTCGTCGATCGTCTTCGCCCCGCAGCCGGCCGCCAAGCGAGCGGGGCGGACGCCCGGCACGGTCACCGCCACCGGCACCTTCCCGCTCGACGGGCGCCCGGCGACGACCAGCTCGGCCTCGTATGCGGCAGCTCAGATGCTTTACATTCCGACCGGGGCGCACTCGACGGGTGCGTTGGGGACCAACTGGCGGACCGATGTCGCGGTGCACAACCCCGGCTCGACCCAGGCGTCCTACACCTTCGCGTTGTTGCGGCGCGACGCCGACAACTCCTCCCCCGCCACCGCCTCCTTCTCCCTCGCCCCCGGTACCTGCGCCCGCTACACCGACATCATCGATTCCGTCTTCCACTTCTACGGCGCCGCGGCGCTGCGCGTCACCGTCACCTCTGGCTCGGTCCTCTTCACCTCCAACACCTACAACCGCCTCTCCTCCGACAACCCCAACGGCTTCCCCGACGGCTCCACCTTCGGCCAGTTCGTACCCGCCTTCCTGGACAGCACCGCCGTCACCGTGGCTGACGAGGGCCGCCTGATCCACCTCTCGCACACCGACGCCGCCGCCAAAACCGCCTACCGCACCAACATCGGCGTGCTCAACGCCACCTCGGCCACGCTCGACCTCACCATCGACCTGTACACCGCCACCGGCGCCCTGCTCGGCACGCTGTCCCGCTCGCTGCAGCCCTACGAGTTCAAGCAGTACGACGCGCTCTTCGCCCCCTACCTCTCCGCCCCGTTGGCCGACGGCTACGCCATCGTCCGCACCTCCACCTCAGCAGGCCGCTTCTTCGCCTACGCCTGCGTCATCGACAACCGCACCGGCGACCCCATCTACATCCCCGCCCAAACCCTCCCACGCTCCTCCACCACTCCAACTCCAACACCGACACCAACACCGACACCAACGCCAACTCCTCCGACCGGTGGAGGTACGATCACCTCGGGAGACACCGCCACGGGGATCTTCGGCGGTCTCACGAAGATCGGAACTGGAAACACGCCGAGCCTGCCGAGCATGGTCTCCACCGCGCTCACGACCGGCATCCCGGCGCTGATCGACATCGCGGTCGGCAGCCATCCCGCGACCATCACAAAGATCTCGAACGGCATGAAGCTGGACTACGGCACCGGCTACACCTCCCCCAAGGGGACGTTCACCGGGGCGATCGACATTACCTACAGCAATGTCACGACCTCCGGAAACACGATCTCCGGCTCGTACACCGTCACCCCGAAGAGCTTCACGAAGAACGGGCAGGCGCTCCCGTTCAGCTTGATCACCGGTACGGCCAACGCGACCCTGACGAGCGCGAACCAGGCCAAGGGGACCGCGACCGTGGAAGCCACGGATGCGGTCAACCCGAGCCTCCTGGGGGCGAAGGGGACAGTGACCTTCGATACCGGCAGATGCTCCAAATACCCGATCTCGGGGAACATCTACGTAAAGGAGCTGGGCAAGCTCATCACCTACTCCTTCACAGCTTCCTGCGACGGGACCTACGGGCGCCAGGAGGGTGGGATTCCGACTGCGTCCCAGTGGCCGGCGGGAAGCTGTCCGGTGTCCTTCTTCCACATCGATACCTGCACAAGCGACCCGGTCTACCTGGATGACTGGAAGGTCACCGTGACCGCCGATGGCTCGGTCTCGTTGGCCTTGGTGCAGCACATCTCCAACGTCAGCCTGAGCGGCGGCGGAACCGTGCGAACGAACCCCAACTACTTCTCCTACAACGACCGGCCAAGGATTTGGAACGTCCCCTTCACCTACACCTACACCGGCTACAGCGGGAGCCCCAGTTTCACCCTTACCGGTTCGTTCGCCGAAGGGGGCATCGAGAACGCGACGCTGACCATGAGCGGCTGTACCAAGCAGATCAGCGAGGTCATGGCGACCTGGCACTGCGGGCAGTGAGCAAGGCTCTTCCAGGGCCCCAACCGTGAGAAGGCGAGCCGGGGCGTCACGCTCCGGTCCGTCGCCTTACCCTTGAAAGGTCACGGAATAACCAGGACCTTGCGGACATGATCCGGGGCCCGGTCGTTTTCAAAGTCAGTCTTGTTTGACACTTCCAAGACATAATGTAACAATTATCTTGTTATTTGTGTCTCATTTGCAGTCCCGCATTTGTTTTCTCCTGGCTTTGCAGCAAAGGACCATCCGACGTTCGGAGCACCACGGAGGACGACATGACGATGCGTGTAATCCGTTGGCTGCAGCAGGGCAGTCTCACGGCAATCGTTCCCCTGGTGCTGCTCGGGGTGGTGGGGCTGGTGCTGCTGGCGCCGGCGATCGAGCGTCCGGCGGGCGGCACCGCGCGGGGCAAGGCGTCCAGGAGCCTTGGCGGCGCCTACCCGGCCGCGGCGGGGCAGGTGCTCTACATTCCGACCGGGGCGCACTCGACGGGGGCGTTGGGGACCAACTGGCGCACCGACGTGGCGGTGCACAACCCGGGCTCCACGCAGGCCTCCTACACCTTTGCGCTCCTCAAGCGCGACACCGACAACTCCTCCCCCACCACCGCTTCCTTCTCGCTCGCCCCCGGCACCACCACCCGCTACCCCGACATCATCGACTCGGTCTTTGGCTTCTACGGTGCCGCCGCGCTGCGCGTCACCGTCACCTCGGGCTCCGTCCTCTTCACCTCCAACACCTACAACCGTCTCTCCTCCGACAACACCAACAACTTCCCCGACGGCTCCACCTTCGGCAACTTCGTCCCCGCCTTCCTCGACACCACCGCCATCACCTACGCCGACGAGGGCCGCCTCATCCACCTCTCGCACACCAACAAAGAAACCAAGACCAACTACCGCACCGCCATCGGCCTCCTCAACGTCACCGCCTCCACGCTCCCCCTCACCATCGACCTCTACGCCGCCAACGGCGCTCTGCTCGGCACCGTCTCCCCCTCCCTCCAGCCCTACGAGTTCAAGCAGTACGAGGCCATCTTCTCCCCCTACATCTCCGCCCCGCTCGCCGACGGCTACGCCGTCATCCGCACCACCGCCGCCGGCGGCCGCTTCTTCGCCTACGCCTCCATCGTCGACAACCGCACCGGCGACCCCATGTACGTCCCCGCCCAAACCCTCCCACGCTCCTCGACCTCCCCCACCCCAACACCCACCACCCCACCAGCCACACCGACCCCGACGCAGCCGCCCTCCGGGAACGTCAACCTGATCGTCTATAAGCCAACAGACTGGCCCAACTGCGTGGTCTGCGACTACCGCGCCACATGGGCACCACCCGACGCGCCATACAATTCAGCGGCGTATGGCACAACGTACGTGAACTTCACACTTGCCAACGTCGGCACTTCGACGTTGCAAGGGCCCGTCAAGTTCGCCATCAAAGTCGATGGTGTGACCGTCATGACACCCACGTGGAGCAACAGCACCGGCCTCGAGGCTAGCAGGTACGTCGTCTTCAACCCTCTCACCGTGACGATCAGCACCGCGGGACAACACACCGTGACTGTCGTCGCAGACCCCGACAACCTGATCCCCGAGACGAATGAGTCCGACAACAGCTGCTCCTTCACTGACACCTGGTCGAGCATCTTCCTTGCGCCGGAGCCGGCCGCCAAGGCGACCGCGAGCCGCACGGCACACACCGTGACCGCCGCCGGCACCTTCTCGCTCGACGGGCGTCCGGTGAAGCCGAGCGCGGCCGCCGAGCCGGCCTCGGCGGGGCAGGTGCTCTACATTCCGACCGGGGCGCACTCGACGGGGGCGTTGGGGACCAACTGGCGCACCGACGTGGCGGTGCACAACCCGGGCTCCACGCAGGCCTCCTACACCTTTGCGCTCCTCAAGCGCGACACCGACAACTCCTCCCCCACCACCGCTTCCTTCTCGCTCGCCCCCGGCACCACCACCCGCTACCCCGACATCATCGACTCGGTCTTTGGCTTCTACGGTGCCGCCGCGCTGCGCGTCACCGTCACCTCGGGCTCCGTCCTCTTCACCTCCAACACCTACAACCGTCTCTCCTCCGACAACACCAACAACTTCCCCGACGGCTCCACCTTCGGCAACTTCGTCCCCGCCTTCCTCGACACCACCGCCATCACCTACGCCGACGAGGGCCGCCTCATCCACCTCTCGCACACCAACAAAGAAACCAAGACCAACTACCGCACCGCCATCGGCCTCCTCAACGTCACCGCCTCCACGCTCCCCCTCACCATCGACCTCTACGCCGCCAACGGCGCTCTGCTCGGCACCGTCTCCCCCTCCCTCCAGCCCTACGAGTTCAAGCAGTACGAGGCCATCTTCTCCCCCTACATCTCCGCCCCGCTCGCCGACGGCTACGCCGTCATCCGCACCACCGCCGCCGGCGGCCGCTTCTTCGCCTACGCCTCCATCGTCGACAACCGCACCGGCGACCCCATGTACGTCCCCGCCCAAACCCTCCCACGCTCCTCCACCACTCCAACTCCAACACCGACACCAACACCGACACCAACGCCAACGCCACCCGCCGGGGGCGTCCCGGTGACGACGTCGACCTCGGGCTCGACCGTCACGGTGACGCAGGCCGGCACGCTGAAGGACCTCGGCTTCACCTTCCCGGGGGCCCCTCCGGCGGGCTTCACCGTCTGGAGCGTGGCGTCATCCCAGGCCCCAGCGATACCGCCCGAGGTGACGAGGCTCTCCGACTTCTTCCGGGTCTCGCCGGTCGTGGCGAGCGGCGGCATGGTGACGCTGACACTTCCCGTCGCCGCGCTCCCCGCGGGACGCTCGGCCAAGGATCTGAGGCTCTACGTCTACACGGACGCCGCCGAGGACGCCGAGGCGGGGGCCTCGATCTCCGGGCCGGCCTGGCTCCGGACGTGGTACGACCTGAACGTCCTCGCGAACGGAAAGCCGACGATCAAGCTCCAGGGGCTCGGCGACCTCTCCTTCATCGGCATCGAGGCTCCCGTAGGGTCGGTGATGTCGAGCCCGGAGACGGCCGCGGTGAAGACGCGGCGCGGGGTGCTGGCCGTCAGCGTCTCGTGCCAGCCGAAGGCCCTCGCGAACGGCACGTTCGACGCCAACCAGCAGGTCTGCACAGCGGGGTACGACGCCGGGAAGAGCTTCACGGTGACGGTCAAGAACTTCGGCGACCTCCACCTGACCCCGGCCGCGACGATGAACGAGCTGGTCGGCTGGCTCGGGGCGGCGCGCCTCGCCTTCGACGGCTACGGACTCTCCTGCGACGCGGCGTTCGAGGCCGAGGTCGGACCGATGCCCGCGAACGCCCCCGGAGCCCTCGGTTTCGTCACCACCGCGAACCTCGAGGACAGGCGCGTCCTCCACATCACGAAGGCGCCGAAGTCGAAAAACGCGATCCAGGGGACCGCCGTCCACGAGTACTTCCACCACGCCCAGTCGCGGACGAAAGAAGCTGGGAAGACGAACCTCATCGACACGAACCACGCGGGGGACTGGCTGATCGAGGGGCTCGCCCGCTGGTTCGAGGACGACCTCTTCGACTCCCTCAACACCTACGTCCTCAAGGAGGAGCAGCCCCTCGAGCGGATCCTCGAGGTGGGCGTGGGCGCCGCGCCCAACGAGGCGAACGAAAGGACCCGCGCCTATGCGCGATTCGCCTTCTGGAAGATGGTCCAGTCGAAGTGTTCGGGCTTCTCGATCCCCCAGGTCCTCAACGCAAACGTTGCGGGCGACCCACGCGGCGTCGCCAACTTCCGGGCACGGCTCGAGTCGAACGTGTGGCAGTGCGACTTCGGAGGAGGGCTCGGCGACGCGAACAGGGCGACGCTCGCGAACGCGCTCCTCGAATACGCCTTCGCGACGGTCAAGAACGACGACATCTCGCTCCTCGACTCGAACGAGCCCACGTTCAGGTTCCAGACCGACGACGGTCTCGTCCACATCGCCCCGTCACCCGACTGCCTGCCCGACGCGCAATGCGCCGGGTCCCTGTTCACTGGAACGATCCCCCCCGCGAGCGCGGTGGCGTTCGTCGTCGACGGGGTCCTCTCCCCGCCCAAGGGGATGATCTCGACCCTCTGGCTCTCCACGACGCCGGACGGTGGCGACGCGACCCTCTGGGCGGGAGACGCCGAACAGCTGATGGCGAGCCCCTCGGCGGGGAAGTGGGCGGCCGCAGCCGTGGGTGGAGCCGTGGCGTACGGAGAGGCGGGGCGGGCTCCGAAGGTCCTCGCGGTGATCCTGAACCCCTCGCCGACGGAGGTGGTCACCGTCAGCGTCCGAGCCGGGTACGGCTTCCCCCGGCTCTCGCTCGGAAACAGTACCTACACGTTCCTCTGCTCGGTAGGGACGTGCGAAGGCGAGTGGTGCGGAATCGGGGGGGACCCCGAAGCCAAGCCGACCTGGATCGGGCCTCTCGCCTGGACCGGGAACACCTTCGTTTTCGAGGTCCAGGGCGTGCGGATCACCGGCGAGATCTCCGCCGACAGGAAGGTCTTGCTCTTCTTCAAGTACGAGGCTGCCGACTTAACGTGGATCCATTGGGTAAACCTTCCACTCGACACCGCGCGGTCGACACCGGACCAGCTCGTCTTCGCCGCCGCGGGCCAGGCGGCGGCCGACCACATCGCTGCCGCCTACCCCATCTTCTGCGCCTCGAACCACTCGGGAATCGACTACAGCAAGCCGGTTCTGATCGAGATCTGGCTCGGCCCGTGACGAGTTACGGACCAAATTGGCGTCAGGGATAAGGGATAGTAACTTTGATTTTCGTCCGCGGCGCGGCTGAAGGTCGGGACGGGGTGCGAAAGGCCTGGGGGGCGGCGCCGCCCCCCAAGGCGAAGGCTGACGGAGTGCCCCGTCGTGGTCTCTGCGCCCTATTCGAGGACCGTGAGGCGAATTTCTGCCACGCCGGGCGTTGGTTGAAACTGACCGAGACAGGCCTCGACCCTGCCGCCTTCGCCGTTGCGCTGGCGTCATTCAAGGGGAACAGGGTGAAACGGGAACCGCGGCGGCTGCGGGAGGTGGAGCGCGGTCCTGGGTAGCGCGGCGAGCCGAGGCGCCGCACGGGCTCCCGCTCCTGCCCCTCGTGCAGTTCGTGCCTCTCGCAGTTCTCATTCTCGCGCTGGGTGTCGTGGCGATCGCTGGAGGCATCTCCGGCGTGCGCGGCGAGCGGTGGTGGCTGCTGGTCGTGGGCGTAGCCACCTCGGTCTTCCGCTTCCTGTCCCTCGGGCTCCCTGCCCTCATCTTCGCGGTGATCGCCGAGAAAGAGTTCTCCCGCCCGCTGAGGTGAGGTGACGTCTGCGGGGCCCGGATTCGCGCCTACTTCGCGGGCAGGGGCTCGCAATCCGCCGTGCGCAGCAGGTCGAGGGTCATCTGCCGAGCCGGGGAGCCTGGCTGGTCGGCCAGCACCGTCACTGCGAGGCGCATCGAACCCACCGCCATGATCCCCTGGGTCATGTGGCGGAACTCACCCTCCGGGAGCTCGGTGCGCTTGTCCGTGAGCGAGTAGAAGAACCCCGCTCCGGCCCTGCCGTCGACCCGTACCAGCTCCAGGCGCTTTTCGACCGTGCCCGAGAGGAGCGCCTCCCCCATCGTCTTGACCGCGCGCTTGATGTCCGACGTGCTCTTGAGCTCGGAGGAGCCCTTCTCGGCCGTCCCGCTGATGAGCACCTTGGCCCGCGGGCCGGCCTCCGGTTGGAGGGTCAGGCTCACCACGCCCACCGAGGGGCTGCGCGCCTGCACGTCCCAACCCCCTGGCACCGCGAACCGCAGCATGCACGTACCCGGGATGACCTGCTCGTGCCACTCGACGAGAGGGCTCTGACCTGCGGCGATGGCGCCCAGCAGAACCGTTGCGAGAAACGAAGCGGTGATCATGATCCACCTCACATGCGCCGCCCGCGATACGCAGCCGAAACCGACTCCCCCGGCAAAGGCGCCGCACAATGCCTCATTCTGGGCCACCCGGGGCGCCCGAGAGATCCGCGGCCTTCGAGAGCACGGGCGGCGTCCCAGCTCCCCTTCTGACCCGCAGGGCGTACCAGAGAGTCGGAATGTTGGACCGCCACTCAGGCAATACGAAGGTGATGGCGAACTCCTCGCAAGCGGCAAGCACCTGTAGGACGACGGCGATCCGGAAAGGGAGGGGTATGTCGAGGACGATCAACACAAAAGCCGTCACGCCAATCACCACCGCCGATACCTTGGAAATCCAGGTGTGATAGCTCGGGAGGCGCCCGAACTTGATTAAACCGGCGAGCAGCGGCGCCGTGAACCCGGCCGCCGCCACGACGATGAATGTCAGCTCCCGCTGCGCGAGCTCCGGCCACAGCCACCAGGCACCGAGCGGAGCGCTCAGATAGGTAGCCAGGTCTGCCCAACTGTCGAGCCTCGTGCCGATCTCGGAGGCTTGATCGAGCGTCCTGGCCAACAGGCCGTCCAGCCCGTCCGAAAGAAGCGAGACGGCGAACAAGACGAGGAACGCCGTCGGGCGGCCGCACCACGCGAGGTAGAGCAACCCCGGGGCCGCGGCCAGACGGAACACGCTCAGCGCGTTCGGGAGGTTCAACGCCCGTCCCGCACGTTCACGCATGGGCATCGCCGCTCCAGGCCGGCACGGCCGCTGCGTCCGACAGCCCAGGCCAAGGACCCCAACCGACTTCGCCTCCCATCTCAACCTCCGGCGGGCACGCCGTAGCGGTTGCGGAGGATCGCCAGGTGGTGCGCGACGTGCCCTGCCATGATGAATGCAATGGCGCGGACCGAGATCGTCTTCCCGCTGGCAACCCCCATCCGCCGCCACGCCTCGGCGGGAAAGTGCCGGACCAGGTGGAGGGTCCCTGCACGAACGGCCCCGAACTCCTCCAGAAGGTCCGCCAGCGGCACCCCATCGTGCCCCGCGGTTCGGGCATACTCGTTCTCGTCGAATGAGGGCAACGGCGCCTTCTCGCCGCGCGCGAAGGCGAGCGCCCGGTAGCCGAAGACGCGCTCCGCATCGGTGCAGTGCCCCACGACCTCGCGGATGCTCCACTTCCCCTCGGCGTACCGGAAACCGGCCCGCCCTTCCGGTACGGCCGACAGCGCCCAGCGCACCGCCTCGGCCTGCTCCGCGAGGGTCTCCACGATGTTGGTGCCGCGCACGAGCTTGACGTAGGTCTCGTAGAAAGGCGCGTACTCGATTGCTTCGGGCTGTCCGACCTCGGTTATGAACGTGATTCCTCCGGATTCAGGGAGATTAGCAGGGATTTGGGCTGCAGGTCAGCAGCCTGGCCGACCATGCCTTGTCAGCTCCGACGCCCCTTTTTCCAACACCCAGATCATGAAAGGGCTGGCGGACGGGTCGAACGGGGCTCGGTCGTAGCTCCCCCAGAGCTGGGCAACTCGGAATCCGGCGCCTCGTGCAATTGCCTCGAAGTCGCCCTTCTCGATGAGGGTGAACTCCATCGGGAGCATCCGCTTCCAGGCCAGGCGCCCGTCGGCCCCAAAGAATTCAAAGAACTGCATTCGTGCGACGATGGGACGCCCACCCTGCTCAAACCCCGACACGACGAGCGTGCCATCGCCCATGGGGAACCGCCCGAGCGCGCGCAGCACGCCGTCCACCGCCGCGCGGCGCACCGCCGGGTTGTGAAGCGTGCAAATGAAGCGTCCGCCGGGCGAGAGACAGCGAAACACGGCGGCCAGCGCGGCGCGCTGGTCCTCTTCGCGGACAAGCTCCATGAATGCCTGGAACGGGAGGATTGCAAGCTCGAAGAAGGCGGGCAGGTCAAGCTCGCGCACGTCCATGCAGCGGACGTCCGCGTGCAAACCCTTGGACGCGAGCTTGCGCTTCAGGACATCGAGCATGTTCCTGGAGCCGTCCACGCAGGTGAGCTTGGTACCGCCCTCGAGCAGCGGAATGGACACGCGCCCCGTGCCGGCCATCAGCTCGAGCACCGCCCCATGCACCTTCCCGACCTCCGACAGGAAGAACGGGATGTCGTAGTCGGCCGTCGCATAGAGGTCATAGAGCTCTGCGATCCCGTCGTAGTCAATCTGCGGCATGATCGCGTCCAGATGCTCGTCCTGTTTCACCATCTTCCAGCACCGCCGCTGTCTCGATGAGCCCCCGCAGAAGGCGTGAATGATGTGCCGGCGCGTGCCGGGCCGGCCGGCAGCGACGACGATCTTCCTCTCCCGCGGAAAAGGGGTGGATCTCGCAATCCATCGTCCGCGGGATTGTGACACATCGCAGCGAGTCCGGCGCAGCCCAGCACCTTCGCCTCACTTTCCACCGGACGGCTCGGCCCCGAGACGTCGACGACACGAGGCATCGACCCGGGAAACAAAGCTCGCCGCGTCGCGTAGGATTCTTGTCAAGGCCATGCGGAAGGCGTCCACCCCCCGGATCCCGGTCCTCGCCCTGCTGCTGGGCGCAGTCGGCGGCGTCGCAGTCGGCCAGGAGCCCGCGCCCGCCACGCTGACCTCTGCGGCGGTCGCGGGGTTCGGCATCATCGAGCTCACGCGGGCGTGGCGCTTTCATCCCGGCGACGACCCCGGATGGGCAAGCCCGACCCTGGACGACTCGGGGTGGGAGCTGGCCGAGCCCACCATGCCGTTTGACCGGCTCCCACGCGGCGGGTGGCCGGGGATCGGCTGGTTCCGCCGACACCTCCGTGTAGAACCGGCGTTCTCGGGCGTACCTCTCGCCCTGCGCCTCGTCGGGGCCGGTGCGGCCGAGGTCTACCTCGACGGCGAGCTCCTGTTCCGCTCCGGCAAGGTCGGCGCGAACGCCAGTCGGGAAACGCAGGGCCAGAACCCCGGCCCTTGGACCGTGACGCCCTCTTCCGCCAGCCCGGAGCATGTGCTGGCGGTGCGCTACTCGTGCGCATCCGCACCGACGTTTCTCTGGTACCGGATGCCGATCGGCTTCGTGCTCTCGCTCGGCCCCGCGGACACGGTCATCTCCAGCCTGACCTCGCAGCTGCGCCGCAACTCGGTGATGGAAGCCACGTTCATCACGGTCCCGCTGTTCCTGGCGCTCTTGCACCTGGCGCTCTTCTCCTTCTATCCGAGGGCACGGGAGAACCTCTTCTACGCGTTCTGCATGGCGGCGTTCGCAGGGATCGTATACACCGACTTCCAGCGTGCCTTCACCACCTCCCTGGGGACCGCGCTGCTCTTGTTGCGCTTGTCCAACCCCTCCATCATCGCGGTCACCTTCTTCGCCCTCCTGACCTACTACGCGGTGCGCACGAGGCCGTTCCCCCGAACCTGGATCGTCTTCGCGACCGTGGGTGCGGGGCTCGTGCTCGCGAACTTTTTCAGCCCCGCGATTTTCTCGCCGTGGAGCTGGTACGCGTACTTTGTCCTGATGGTGACGGAGATCGTCAGGGTCGAGGCGAGCGGCAGGACGGTGCACCGGGAGGGGGCCGGGGTGCTCTTCGCCGGCATGGCCGTCCTGCTCGCCGTCATCGTGCTCCAGCTCCTCATCAACCTCGGTCTCGTCGGACCGATCGCGGGCGTGAGCGGCGTGTACGTCTTCGGGATGCTGGCATTCGCGGTGGGGATGTCGCTCTTCCTCGCCCGCACGCTCGCACGAACCAGCCTGCACCTCGAGCGGCGCCTGGTGGAGGTGGAGGCGCTCTCGGGGCAGCTCCTTGAGCAGGAGCGCAGCGCGTACGCGAACGAGCTGCAGGCGCGCCTCGTCGCGGCCGAGAACGAGCGCAAGAGCCGTGAGCTGGAAGAGGGGCGGGCGCTGCAGCTCTCGATGCTCCCTCCCGCGCTGCCGGAGGTCGAAGGGCTCGAGGTCGCGGTCGCGATGACGACCGCGAGCGAGGTGGGCGGCGACTACTACGACTTCCGCGTGAGCCCAGACGGGAGCCTGGTCGTCGCGGTCGGCGACGCCACCGGACACGGCGTGGCCGCAGGCATCATGGTCACCGCGGTCAAAGCCGTGCTGGCGACTGTCGGAGGCGAGCCGAGCCTCTCGACGATGCTTGCCGAGTGCGATCGCGTCCTGCGCGGGATGAACATCAAGCATCTCCACATGTGCCTCACCGTCGCCCGCGTCACTCCGCGTTCTGCCACCGTGGGCTCGGCCGCGATGCCCCCCGTGCTGGTCTGGCGCGCGAATACCGGCAAGGTTGAGGAGCTCGGCGCAGGGGGGCTGCCGCTTGGCGGCCGTCTGTCGCCGGCGTACGAGGAGGTCAGCGCCTCGCTGAGCCCCGGTGACACGCTGCTCTTCGCGACCGACGGGTTCGCGGAGTTGCTCGATCCTGCCGGCAACCCGCTCGGTTTCGATGGCGCCGCGGAAGCGCTGCGCGGTGCAGCGGGGCTTGCGGCGCGCGACGTCCTCGATCGTCTGGTGGCGACCGTCGCTGTGTGGCGCCGCGAGCGCGAGCTGGCCGACGACATCACCTTCGTCGTCGTGAGGGTGCAGCCCTAGCGGTGTGCATTCCTGGGATGAATGTGGGGCGCGACCGCCGGGCGCGCAAGCGTGCTTCTCGATCGACTGGTAAGACGCTCGCGCGGCGCGCGAGCCCGACAACTGCGATTGCAGCTCCGCAGGGAAAAAGAAAAAGGAGCGGGATCGCCCCCGCCCCTCAGGATGACCTCGGTTCCGGCCGCGACGGCCGCCCGGCGGGCGGCCGCTACCTCACAACCGTCTTGACCATGGCCTCGATGACGCCGGGTTCCAGCTCTTCCAGCTCGTACGTCACCTCGGCGATCGGCTTGTTCACCTTCAACACGCGGGTGAGATCGATGGGCGTTCCCTCCACCACCACGTCGCACGGCGTGGCGTTGATGGTCGCCTCGAGGTCTGCGATTTGGTGGTCGGAGTACCCCATCGCCGGCAGGATCTGCCCGGAGTTCGGGTACTTCTTGTAGGTCGCGAGGATCGTCCCGACGGCGTACGGCTTCGCATCCACAATCTCCGCCGCCCCTGCGGTCTTGGCCGCGAACCACCCCGCGCCATAGGTCATTCCGCCGTGAGTGAGCGTGGGGCCGTCCTCCACGACCAGCGCCCGCTTCCCCTTGATCAGCTCGGGCTTGTCCACGGTGATGGTCGAGGCACACTTGATCACCCTCGCTCTGGGGTTGTACTTGATGCAGTTGTCCATCACCTCGACGACCTTGATCGGGTCGGCAGTCTGGACCTTGTTGATGATGAGCAGGTCCGCCATCAGGAAGTTGGACTCACCCGGGTAATAGGTCAGCTCGTGACCGGGCCGGTGCGGGTCGAGCAGCGTGATGAGCAGGTCCGGCTTGTAGAACGAGGTGTCGTTGTTGCCCCCGTCCCAGAGGATGATGTCCGCCTCCTTCTCGGCTTCGCGCAGGATCATCTCGTAGTCGACGCCTGCGTAGACGATGAAACCACTGTCGATGTGCGGCTCGTACTCCTCGCGCTCCTCGATGGTGCACTCGTGCGTGTCGAGGTCCTCGTAGGTCG
Organism: Thermoanaerobaculaceae bacterium; assembly: GCA_963754345.1. Taxonomy (GTDB): domain Bacteria; phylum Acidobacteriota; class Thermoanaerobaculia; order Thermoanaerobaculales; family Thermoanaerobaculaceae; genus RBG-13-68-16. Next base: position 76,351 of record CAVWFZ010000022.1, read on the forward strand.
CGAAGCGCTGGCAGGCCTGCTTTGCCAGGTCGCCGTACGGCATCGGGTGGCGGATGGCCACGACCTTCTTTCCGAGGCCCTTGAGGATGCGCGAGACGTACCTGGTGGTCTGCGACTTGCCGACACCGGTGCGCACCGCGCAGATCGCGATCACCGGCTTGGTGGACTTCAGCATCGTGTGCTGCACCGAGCAGATGCCGAAGTTGGCGCCCCACGCGATCACGTGGCTGCCCTTGTCCATCACGTACTGGTGAGGAACGTCCGAGTAGGAGAACCAGACGTCGTCCACGTCGTGCTGCTTGATCAGCTTCTCCAGATCGCTCTCGGGGAAGATCGGGATCCCCGCCGGGTAGAGCGGCCCCGCGAGGGACGGCGGGTAGACCCGCCCCTCGATGTCGGGGATCTGTGTGGCGGTGAAGGCCACCACCTCCACCTCCGGGTTGTTCCGGAAGAGGCAGTTGAAGTTGTGGAAGTCCCGTCCGGCGGCTCCCATGATCACGACCTTGCGCTTCGCCACTTCCCACCTCCTTAAGGTGCCGGCGGTCCGACTCCCGCTGCGACCACCGGGGCCCGGCCTGGCGTAGCCGAGCGGCTCCGCCGGGTATGGCTGAACCGGCGGCTTCATTCGCATCGCTCACAGGGACCAGGGCTCAGGGCACAGGGGTCAGGGACCTGGTCCCGGTCCGCCGTCCCCTGTCCCCTGTCCCCTACTCCCATTCAATCGTGCCGGGAGGCTTGGACGTCACGTCGTAGACCACCCGGTTGATTCCTCGTACCTCGTTGACGATGCGCCGCGCGGTCCGGTCCAGCACATCGGGCGGGAACCGGTACCAGTCCGCGGTCATGAAGTCCTCGGTCGTCACGGCCCTCAGAGCGGCCACGTTCTCGTAGGTACGCTGGTCGCCCATGACGCCCACGCTGCGCACCGGGAGGAGAACCGTGGCCGCCTGCGCGATCTCCCTGTACAGCCCGGCGGTGCGGATCTCGTCCATGAAGATGGCGTCGGCGTGCTGCAGCAGCGAGACCCGCTCCGGGGTCACGTCGCCCAGGATGCGCACAGCGAGGCCCGGCCCGGGGAACGGGTGGCGCCAAACGAACTGCTCCGGCAAGCCGAGCTCCTCACCCAGGCGGCGCACCTCGTCCTTGAAAAGCTCGCGCAGCGGCTCCACGAGAGCGAGCCCCAGCCGCGCGGGTAGCCCGCCCACGTTGTGGTGCGTCTTGATCGTGGCCGAGGGCCCACGCACCGAGGTGGACTCAATGACGTCCGGGTAGAGCGTGCCCTGCGCCAGGAAGCGGGCGTCCGGGAAGCGCCTGGCCTCCTCCTCGAACACGGCGATGAACTCGTGCCCAATGCGGCGACGCTTCTCCTCGGGGTCCTCGATGCCGGCCAGGCGCGCGAAGAAGCGCCTGGCCGCGTTCACGCGGTCCACCTTCAGCCCGAACCCCTCGAAGCGCTTCTGGACCTGGTCGCCCTCGTCGAGGCGCAGCAGGCCGGTATCCACGAAGATCGGGACCGTGCGCTCACCCACAGCCTCGCGGCACAGCAGCGCGGTGACGCTTGAGTCCACGCCGCCGGAGAGGGCCACGATGATCCGACCCTCCGGTACGCGCTCGCGGATGCGCGAGACGGCCTCATACCGGATCGAGGCCGGCGTCCAGTCGCGCCGCGCGCGGCAGGCCTTCAGGAAGTTGTCCAGGATCTGGCGGCCCATCTCGGTGTGCCGCACCTCCGGGTGGAACTGGATACCGTAGAAGCGGCGCGCCTCATCCGCCATCGCCGCCACCGGCGCGTTGGCGGTGCGCCCCACCACCCGGAATCCCTCCGGCAGCCGCTCCACCCTGTCGCCGTGGGACATCCAGACCCTCTGGGTGGCCTTCGTCCCGGCGAAGAGCGGGCACGACAGCTCGGCGTGCAGCTCGGCGGCGCCGTACTCGCGGCTACCGGCGGCCTCGACATGGCCGCCCAACAGGTGCGCCATCGCCTGGTGGCCGTAGCAGAGGCCGAGCACCGGCACGCCGAGCGCAAACACGCCGGGGTCCGGCTGCATCGCGCCCTCCTCGTAGATCGAGGCGGGACCACCCGAAAGCACGATGCCGATGGGGTGGTACGTCTTGGCCTCGACCGCGGGCAGGTCGCCCCTGCGGATCTCGCTGAACACGCCCAGCTCGCGCACACGCCGCGCGATGAGCTGGGTGTACTGGGCGCCGAAGTCCAGGATTAACAGCGTTTCGTGGGCAGCCATAGCGCCCGCAGAGCGGGCCCGGCCATCCTACCAGCCGCCCCCAGGCCGGGCAAGCCCCGACACTCTCCCTTTTGCAGCCCGCGGGACCTCCACGGCTCACGTGCCCGCCCCCCGGCGGGGCTATAATTCAACAAGCAGATTTGTCGGTTGAACCCTGGGTCCGAGCCTGGCTGAGCCTCCGGCCCGTTCGTGGCTTCCCCCCAGCCGGTGAAAGGAGGAATGATCATGAGGAGCCCGCTGGCAGCTATTGCCCTCGCCGCCTTCGTCGCGACTGCGATCGCGCAGAGTACGCTTGCGGCCTCACCCCGGGAGAGCTCTGGCAGAACGTCAATTGGCAGTGTGGCTGCATCCTCGTCCGGCAGCGCAGGGTACGCTGGCGCACCCGCCCTCTTTCCGGTCATCCTGAACGGCAAGACCGGGTACATCGACCGCGGCGGGCAGATGGTCGCCACGCCACAGTTCGACGAGGGCGGCCCCTTTGCAGGCGAGTTGGCGTGGGTGAAGCTGTCGCACAGGTACGGCTTCGTCGGCGCCGACGGCAGGCTCATCGTCACGCCTCAGTTCGACTCGGTCGGAAACTTCTCGGAAGGGCTCGCCTGGGTCGAGCTCGGGAACCGGAAAGGGTACGTTGACGTCAGCGGAAGGATCGCGATCAACCCCCAGTTCGAGCGCGCCGCCGACTTTCGTGGAGGACTCGCAGCGGTCCGACTGGGCGACCGATGGGGGTACATCAATCGGGACGGAAAGCTGGTCATCAACCCACAGTTCGAAGAGGCGGGCGAGTTCTTTGAGGGCCTGGCTGCAGTCAAGGTGGGCGCCTCTTGGGGGTATGTGGACAAGAACGGCGGCATCGCCATTAACCCGCAGTTCGAGGGTGCCGGCCACTTCCGTGACGGGCTCGCCCCGGTGCGCCTGTCGAACCGCTGGGGGTTCGTCAACGCTAAAGGCAAGATCGAGATCAACCCGCAGTTCGATGAGGCGTGGCCGTTCTCCGAGAGGCTGGCGCGCGTGAAGATCGGCAGCCGCTTCGGATTCGTGGACGGGAAAGGCAAGTACGTCATCAACCCCACCTTCGAGAAGGCTGGAGACTTCAAGGAGGGGCTGGCGTGGGCCACCACGGGCGACCGCGTCGGGTACATTGACTCCAAGGGCAGGTTTTCCATCAACCCCCAGTTTGACGAGGCGTGGGATTTCGCTGGCGGGCTGGCGCGGGTCAAGCTCGAGCGCCGGTACGGCTACATCGGCACCGATGGCAAGTACGTCTACAACCCCACGAAATAGGATCAGCTCGGCGCGCCGACGTGAACCACTTCCGCCCACAGGGTGCGGCCGCCGAGGGGTGGTGCCCAGGGGCGGAATTGAACCGTCGACACCGTGATTTTCCCTTCTGCTCCGCATCCGCCGCTTCGCAGCGGCCGCTTCGCTTCGGGACGTCGCCTTTCAACTCAGGTGGGGGGCTCCGCCCCCCGGGACCCCGCAGAGCACGTGCCTGAAAATCACGAAACCCCGCGCGAGCGGGGCGTTGGGGTTGTGGTGCCCAGGGGCGGAATTGAACCGTCGACACCGTGATTTTCAGTCACGTGCTCTACCAACTGAGCTACCTGGGCACCTCAGGTCGGGAGAGTATGCCGAGGTCTCACCGGAGTGTCAACAACGTCATTTCGGTCGATTGATCTCCGCTACAGCCCCTTCAGCAGCTCGTCGGGGACCTCGACAGTGCTGCGAAGGAGGGCCTGAGCGTGGGTCTTCCCCTGCGCGTCCGTCAGGAGGCTCGCGGTGCCGCCGCCGCCGAGCGAGTCTTGCAGGATGAAGTTGAGCGCGAGCAGGTTGGGGACCTCGAGGCGTTCGACCCTCCCCCTCACGATGCCGCCCAAAAGGCGCTTGACCAGCTCCGGTGTGAGGTTCTCCACGAGCCAGGCGTAGACCGCCGGACTGCGGGCGATCACGCCCACGTTCGAGGCGTCGCCCTTGTCGCCGGAACGACCATGCGCCAGAGCCTCGAGCGGCACCGTCACCACGTCACACCCCCTCGCAAAGTCTAGCAGGAGAATTCACGGCCCTTCCACCCTACAATGGCCCCATGCGGAGCTGCGGGCCCAAGGTTCCCCTTCTGGTGGTAATCGGGCTGCTCCTGGTCATGGTCTACCCCGCGGTTTTTCTCGACAACCGTCTGGCGCCTGAGGCGAGTCTCAAGAGCGAGCCCCCGTGGCGGGTGCAGTGGGGCCCGTACCCGAACCCGTCCCCGGTCGCCGCGGAGGCTGCCACGCACCTGGGCCCGCGTCTCGCGTGCATCGCACGGGACGGCCTACGCGTGGCTCTCTGGAACCCGCTGATCGGAGGGGGGCGCCCCGGCTGGCTTTCCTCCCCTGCCGAAGGAGGCGCACCCCTGGCGGTCATCGCGGGGTTGCTGGCGCGGCCCGGGTGGGCGTGGACCGCGCTCCTCGCCCTCCAGATCTCGGTCACGTTCCTGGGAGCTTGGTGGATGCTGCGTCTGTTGGGGTCGGAGTGCTGGCCAGCGGCCGTAGGCGGCGCGGCCTACGCACTGTCCGGACCGGTGACCGGGCATTGGCTCGACTGGCAGGGCTCGGCGCTGGCCCTCGGACCCCTCGCCCTCGTCCCGGTACTCGCCACCCCACCTCGTTGGCAGCAGCGCGTCGCGGCCTGGGCGGCCGTGCTCGCCCTGCTGGCCGCGTGCGGGAAACCGGCCGCGCAATTCGTCGCGTTGGCGCTGGCCGTCATGATCGTCTCGCGCCCTCTTCTGGGGCGACCCGCCCGCTGGGGAGCACCCGCGCTGGCCGCGATCATCGTGCTCGCCCTGATCCTTCCGGCCCTCTGGCTAGGGCGCAGCGGCGGCGAGCCCGGTGCACCGCCTCCTGCCGTTCAGCCAGCTCCCCCGCCGTCCGGTTTGAAGGCGCTCGTAGTTCCACAGGTGATCCAGGGAGAGCCCGGCGCCGTTCCAGAAACACCTCCGGCGTACCTTGGGGCGGCAACACTGGTTCTCGCAGCCCTGGGTGTCACGGCGCTGGGTTTCCGAGAACGCGGGTTCTGGCTGGGAGTGTTTTTCGTAGGCCTGGCGCTCGCGCTGCTCCCGGGCCCGACCCTGGTCCGGGCAGGGATCTCCCAGCGCGCATTCGGCGTTCTCGCGCTGGCGGCCGCGGTGCTGGCAGCCCACGGCACCCAGGCTCTCTGCGACAGGCTCCCGACCGCGAACCAGCGCCAGCTCATCGGCCTAGCGGTCTGGCTCTTGGTGGTGCTGGCGCTGGCGCCTTCCGCGGCGCACCGACTTCCGTTCGCCGCCGCGGAGGAAGCCAGGCTCACCTCCCCGATGCCGCCCTCACCCGGGGCCGGCCCGACGCGGGTCGTCGGCATCCTCGGAATGCTGCCGCCCGACGTGGGCGCCACCCTCGGCTTGGCGGACGTGAGGGCGCTCTCTTTCCCTCGCGAGCCCCGGTACGCCGCCCTCCTCGGCGCGGACAAGCAGGGTGAGCTGCCGGTGTCACGAGCGCTCGACCCACGCACCGCCCGCCTCTCCGCCCGCTGGCTCTTGGAGCCGCTCGACCTGCGCGTGGTCTCGGGCGAAGTGTTCGGCCGGATCGAGCCATCGGAGCTCGAGCAGCGCGCCGAGCTGCCGCTGGATGGCCTTCATCGCTACGTTGCCTCGGTGCCACGCGGAGCGTGCCGTGTGGGGCTGCGTGCGGCCATGCCAACGGCGGGGGTCTGGCTGGAGCGCCCCGGCCACCGCACCCAGCTCGAGCCGGACAGCGCGCTCGCCGCCGAGAGCGACGCCTGGCGCTGGTACGCGCTGCCGCCCGGCTGGCCGGAGGGAGCTGCGACGCTGGCAGTGCCCGACCGACAGGGCGCGGATGGCGCCCGGTTGCCGGTCGCGTGGGATACCTCGGGTCTGCGTCTCTCGCGCGAGGAGCACGGGACGAGGGTGTGGCGGTGGGACCTGGCCCGCCCGCTGGCCTTCCTCGCCGCCGGGGTTCAGGCGGAGGGGGCGGGTACGCCGGCTAACCCGGAGGTGGTGACGGTCGCACCCGGAAGGCTGGCAGCGCTACAGCCGCTCACCGGCGGCGGTCCGAGCGGCTTGGTGGAGGTCGCAGCGAGCACACCTTCGAGCGTGGTGATGCTCGCCGAGGCCCCTCGGGCTTCCCTGCTCGTCGTGCAGGTCAAGTTCCGTCCGGCGCTGTGGCGGGTGACGGTCAACGGCGTGCCGGCGGCGTGCGAGCGCGTGGACGGCGTCTGGACCGGCGTGCCGCTGCCCGCAGGACCTTCCCGGGTCCAGATGCGTGCGCGTCTACCGCTTGCGATCTGGCTCGTGGCCTGCGCCGGGCTCGTGGCGCTGGGGTCGCTGATCCTGCCCCGGAGGAAGCGATGAAGCTGATCATCCAGGTCCCGGCGTGGAACGAAGCGGAAACCCTCCCCAAGTCCCTGGCCGAGCTCCCCCGCCACCTGGCGGGTTTTGACGAGGTGGAGATCCTCGTCGTTGACGACGGCTCGGAGGACGGGACGTCCGAGGCGGCGCGCAAGGCCGGCGCCGCCGCCGTCAGGCTTCCGATCCACCGTGGCCTCGCGCGCGCCTTCACGCTGGGCCTCGAGACCGCGCTACGCCGGGGCGCCGACGTGATCGTGAACACCGATGCAGACGGCCAGTATGACCCGGCCGGTATCCCGGAGCTGGTCGCTCCCATCCTGGCCCGCGAGGCGGACATCGTGCTCGGGGACAGAGGCGTGGCAACGCTGTCTCACTTCTCCCCCAGCAAGCGCTGGCTCCAGCGCCTGGGTTCATGGGTCGTACGGGTGCTCTCCGGGATCCCGCTCCACGACGCCACGACCGGGTTCCGCGCCTTCTCCCGCAGCGCAGCCGCCCACCTCAACTGCTACACGACCTTCACGTACACGCTCGAGACCCTGATTCAGGCGGGCCAGGCCGGGCTCGTAGTGCGCTCCGTGCCGGTGGCAACGCGGCCGGTGCGGCGCCCCTCGCGCCTGTTTCGCAGCAACCTGGGATACGTGGCGATCTCCCTGGCCACGCTGGTGCGGCTGGTCTTCATCTACCGCCCGTTGCGCAGCCTGCTCACGCTGGCGGGCGTGTTCTGGGTGCCCGCGGCCGTCCTCGCCCTACGATTCCTCTACTTCTTCCTCACCGGTATCTCGCCGGCCGGCCACGTGCAGTCGCTGATCGCGTCGGCGGTGCTGGCCCTCACAGGCGTGCAGCTCGCCGTCCTGGGCGTGCTGGCCGACCTCACGGCGGTCAACCGGCGCCTGCTCGACGAGCTGCGCGCCCTGGAGCGGGAGAAGAAGTGAAGGGGCGCATGCGGGCCTCCTGGTGGCTCGTCGCGCTCGGCGCGACGCTCGCCGTGGGCCTGTTGCTGGTCGCCCAACCTGCCAACGTGCTTGCGCTGATCTGGCGGGCGCGCTGGCCGGGGCTGCTGCTGGCCCTGCTCGGAACCTTGATACTGACAGTGATCCGCGGCATGCGGCTGGCCCTGCTCGCCGGTGCTCGGCTGCCCGTAGGGCGTGCGAGCGGCGTGGCTGCGCTCGCCCAGCTCGCCAGCGGGGTGCTGCCTCTTCGGTTGGGAGAGCTGGCGCTCGTACCCCTGCTCCAGGTTGCGGGTGTGCCCGGCACGATCCTGGGGCTCTCGCTACTTGTGGTGGGACGCGTGCTCGACCTCGTTGCGCTCCTCGTCTGGGTGCTGGTGGCCGGAGCGCTGATCGGCGGCAGCCCGACCATCGCCCTCGCAGGGCTGGCCGTCCTGGTCCCTTCACTCGTCCTCGCCTCTGCGGTGGGGTTGCGCTGGCTGCGCCGCATCGCGGGGCGCTGGCGCCGCCGGCGCGACTGGCGCCGGCGCGTTCTGGTGCAGCTGCTCCGTGTACGGCACGAGCTGAGACTCGCGGCGCGGTCCCCGCGGCGTGCCTGGGGGAGCGTGGCGCTGTCGCTGCTGATCTGGGGTGCGATCTGGGGCGTGACGGTTGCCCTGCTGCAGGCGATGCTGCTGGAGTGGCCGGCGGGCCCGGTGCTGCTCGGGGTCGTCGGTGCCGCGCTCGGGTCGAGCCTACCGGTCAACTCGGTGGGGAACTTCGGCACCCAGGAGGCCGGGTGGGCGGCGGCGCTCGCGGCGGTGGGCGTGCCCGCGCAGCAGGCACTGGCCGCGGGTTTCGCGTGCCACCTTTGGATACTTCTCTTCTCGGCGGTGCTGGGCGCCGCGGCAGCCGCCTACCTGGCCGCGCTCCACCCCGAGAGGTCGCCCAGCGCGCTTCTCGCCATGGTGAAGAGTGCCCTGAGGACGGGCCGGGGCGCGTAGAGGCTGAGCGCGATCAGGGTACTGACCGGGCCCGGAACCACCTCGGTGAGCAGCGCGTGAGCGACGCGCTCCCCGCGCAGCAGTGCCAGGATCGCGCCCTCGGTGGCCTTTAAGGGCCGGTATGGGTCCACGACCTGGGCGAGGTAGGTCCCGTGGCGCAGCGTGAGCCAGAGCTGCGGGTGGCGATGGGCCTCTCCGGCACCGAGGGCCCACCGGACCCGGCCGGCCACGAGATCGCGCTGCGGGGCGAGGGCGACCAGAACCGGCTCCTCATCCGCGACGACGCCGACGCAGCCCAGCGTGAGCCCGACGGTGGCGGCTGCCTCGGCCACGACACCGCTGAGGACCTCCACGATCTCCGGCAGGCGGCGGGAAGGCACGTCAAGCTCGCATCGCAGGCGGCCGAGATCGCCGAACGCCGTGCGCCTGAACGCGACGAGCATGCGGTCCCCGCGCCGGCGCAAGGCGCGGTACTGCCGCAACGCGACAACGGGCGCCGTGACGGCGAGGAAAGGCAGCGACGCGATGGCGAGGCAGCCGCGGCGCACGCCTACATCGGGGGCCAAAGCTCGTTCCCGGCCACCTCGCGGTCGAGGGCCGCGGTGAGAGCGTTCATGTCGGCCGCGATTCCGGAGAGAACCTCTCGCAGAGGGCCGGCCAGGCGTTCCGGGGTCCAGGGTTGGCCGTAGGCCACCACCACCTTGGTGAAGGGCTTGGGCAGCACCATGTGGTCCCAGGAGTCGAGCAACCAGGCCCTCCGGCACGAGGACGTCATCGGTATGAGGGGGACCTCCAGGCGGCGGGCCAGGGACACGATCCCCACCTTGACCCTCCGCCATGGCCCGCGCGGGCCGTCCACCGTGAGTGCGGCGAACGGCACCTCGCCGCCGCGCACCTTCTCCTCCATCTCGGTCAGCGCTTCCTTGCCGCTGCGTGAGGTGGAGCCGCGCGTGGCGACGAGCCCGAGCTGCTCGACGATGCCGGCGGCCAGAGCGCCGTCGTTGGAGCGGCTTGCCATCGTGACGGCCCCGCAGCCGTAGTTGTCCATCATGTTGCCGATCACCCGCCCATGCCAGAGGGCGAGAACGTAGGGCGGCTTCCGGACCTCGCTGTTGCGGTGCTCGACGCGGATCGTCGTGCGCCAGAGCCGCAGCAGCAGCCCGACGGTCCTGCCGCCCAGGTACCAGGAGCGCTCTCCCACACGGAGATTGTAGCTGGCAGTCAAGGCAGGTCGGCACCACCCGTGGTAGGCTCTCGGCGTGCGGAGTTTGAGAGTCTTATTTTGGCCGTTTCTCCACTCTGTAGCATGGCGTGCTATAGAGTCCACAAAACAAGCACTTACAAGGGGGTGAGTTTCCAGGGAGTGCTATGGAATCACACCAAAACGCACCCCGGATGCAGCACTGATGCAGCACTTTTTCCCCTGGAATGTGAGACGTTCTCTCAACCGTCCCCTGTGGTCCAGGCCCACCCGCCCGCCTCGCGCCCGCCCTGCGCCCGCCTGGTGCGTGGGCGGGCCACTCAAAGGGGCTCCCCTCAAGCGCGGCCGAGGTTGGTTTCCTGCCCGGTCATGGGGGGGTACCCCCTTCCAACCTGCGGCGTCGGAAGTTCGCCCAGCGCGCCGCTTTGCAGGGGCATCCCGTTAGACTTTTGACCCACCCCCCCTCCGAGGGATAACCGATGCGGGCGCGAGGGCAGCCTCGGCGATCGCTTACGCAACGGGGAGCATAGGCGATGGCTTCACGGGATCGCTGGGCCGCGCAGATGATCGGCCGCTCGCACGATGCGGGGCTTGCCCTTCACCGTTGGGCCCTCGACCAGGTCGTGCACCAGGAAGAGAACCGCGTTGGTCTTTTGGGCCTCGGCGAGCGCCGCCTTCACGGCGCGCTCGATCTCCACGAGCGCGTAGACCGCCAGAAGACCAAGCACGGCCATCACTCCACCCACAACGAACACGCCTACTTCCATGAGCCCCTCCGGAGTCCTGGGTGGATTGTCCTACCAGTCGGCGCCAGAGGGAAGAGGGCGCTCCTCGCGCGCGGACGAAAACGAACGAGGCGGCCGAAGCCGCCCCGCAATGTCCTCCGCGCTGCCATCCCCTAGTGCAGCGCTCGCACAAGATTCATGGCGATCGTCTTCGACATCGCTGGCATGGGTGACATGCGATCCCACGCAGCCTCGTTGCGGAGCCTGCAGTACTCGTCCTTCGTGAGCCCGAGGTACTCCAGGTGGATACGCCGCGGGTTCACCAGCCGGCCGTGCATGGGTACCTCGTCCTCCGTCAGCCTCATAAACTCCGCCCGCGCGCTCCCCGCGTCCTTGCCGTCCGCCTCGAGGTGATCAATCTCGCCGACCAGGGCGCGCACGCGAGTCTGGAGTTCCCTCCGCTTCCGCTCCCCTTCGTCGGAGTCCCTCACCCACTCCTCGATCTCGGCCCGCCGGTCCGAACGCGCCACGTCCGCGAGGAACTTGACAGCGGCCGCCAGTTCCTCCCCGGCCCATCCCTGTATCTCCGCCCCCATCCATTTTTCGACCGTGAAAACCTCCCCGTCCGCGGCGATCGCCACTGGTGTGGCCGTCCTGGCGGTCCCTTTGAGCCGACGTGCGAGCGCCAGTGCCCGCACCTTGGCAACCCGGAAGTCCTCGACGATCCCCCGGAGTTCGGCCCTGGCTTTGACCATCGCCTCGCTTTCACGTTCCCGTACGTTCTTCATGGTCGCCTCTCTCCCTCGTTCTACTCGATCCTGACCTTGGCGCCGGCTTCGGTGAACGTCCTCCTGATCTTCTCGGCCGCCTGCTTCGAGATGCTCTCCACCACCGTGGCGGGAACACCATCAACCAACTCCCTGGCCTCCTGGAGGCTCATCTTCGTCACCGCGCGCACGGCCTTCAGGACGTGGATCTCCCTGTCGCCGGCGTCCTCGAGGATCACGTCGAAGGCCTGCCCTGGGGCCGCCTTGCGGTCCCCTCGAACCGGAGAGGGAGCGCCCGTGCCCGCTGCTTGAGGGCCCGACGGTATCCTCCGTCCCTCGTCTTGCTGCTCCAGCTCATCGACGAGGGCGCCCAGGCGCGCCATCAGGTACCGCTCGCCCGCACCCCCCAGCACCTCGGAGAGTTTCGCCACGATGTCCCGGATCCAGTCCGTCTCATCGTCGGGAATCAGGGAAAGGTGCAGGTCCAGCACCCCCACGTCGCCTCCTTTGTTGCGCTCGATTGCGAGGATGAACGTCCCGTCCTTGGTCTTCGCTGCCATCGTCTCCATGTGGCCTCCCGCCTGTGGTAGCGCTACACTCTCCGTGGAGCGCCACCGGCCCACAGCCTGTCGCGTTCCTGCCCGCCCCGTATCCCGTGGGGGGAGCCCGGGGCGGGCGCCTCTATTTCCGTGGCCGTCGCCGCCTAGTTGCGCCTCCCTTCCCCGGCAGCCGGTAGACAGTTCGCCAATCTCCACGTTTCCGGCCTTTGCGTGGTGGCACGTGCGCGACCAGGTCCCCCAGGGAGGCAAGATCCGCGAGGTTGCGTTGAGCTGTCCTGAGCGGAACCCGCCCCCATGGATATGCCTCGACGAGATCCGCCGCGGTCACTCCCCCTGGTCGCGCCGCGAGTTCCAGGATCACCTTGACCGTTCTCCAGAGTGGGCTCACGCGACCAATATACGCCAGATGTTAGCGCCTGTCAAGGGCCACGAGCCAACCAACCGCAGACGAGAACGTTACGCTATAAGGTGTGGCATCGGCGGTAGGACCACCCGCCCATCTCCGTCACAGGTCAACCTCGGCGGTACCGTCGAATAGGCCCACCGTGAGAACACGTAGAGGTTAAGGGCCTCCACCCATTTGACCGCGTCGGCCACGGCCATGCGGAGGGTCTTCAATGAGCCATAACGGGCTCGCCGGCCGCGCCCAGGAAGACCGAGGCGCCGGCACATCTTGATACTCTGTGTCCAGCGATCGGCTTCAGCCCACGCCAGACAGTAGCGCTCGAGGGCGTCGAAGGTCTCCTCGGTCAGGAACCCCCGCGCCGCCAGCGTGGCGGCGACGCGGTTCCACTCGCGAAGGGCTCTTCGGTCACGGTTGAGGCGTGGCCTTGGGCTGATCATCTCCCTATGCGTTTTCGCCTTCTGATCCATGCGAAGTCAGTCTGCCGGACCGTATTCTAGATCCCACCGCGCCACCAGGCCGCCCGCGGATCCGCCCGGGTCTCAGGTCAACCCGGCGAGCGCCGCGATTTCCTCCGGGGAGCAGCCGCAGCGGCGCCCCATACCAAGGTCCCACTCCTGCATGTGCTCTCGGTCCTCCCAGCTCGGCAAGGATGCCCGGAAGATCGCCTCCAGGTCCTCCGCAGACGTCTCGACGTCGCCGCGGTGGCGCTTTATCAGCAGTTTGAGCAACCCCAACCGATCCACCGTGAGAGGATCCCTGCGACCCCGCAACCGCCCGATCCTTGCACCCTTCGCCATACTTATCCTCGCTTTCCCCCCGGCAGGGCCCGGAGGCCGCCAGGTCGCGCCTCGCCAGCCATGCTGCTCGGCAGGGCGGCCTCATCCAAACCAAGCTGATTCAACGCCGACAAGAACTGCGCCCGCGCATCGCGCTCTGCCGTGATGAGTGGGTGAGGTTTCGCCTGACCGAACCGATCCCTCACCACCAAGCCCTCACGGTCGAGCCGGGCCCGGCACTGCTCGTATCTGTCGAGAGCTTCTGCAGCCGTCCGCAGTAGCGGGAGGTGGTGATCCTCGAGAGGAAAATTCGACGTGACGATTCGCCACAGGTCGCGACCACGCTTGCGCAACGCTTTCGGGGGCTTTGGTGTCATCGGTTCTCCCCCAAATACCCACTTTTTCCAAGGCCCCGCTGCCGTGTGTGTGGTTTGTCGCAGCGCGCCGCTTTGCACGGGATCGAAGAGAGACTTTTGACCCCGCCCCCCCCTGGCGGGGCCGGCTGCGCCTCGGCTGGCCTGGCGGATCCGGGGGGGCAGGAGGTCATCAGTTCGCCGCGCCCTTCGGTGGTTCGGGCATCGGGATCGTCAACGCCATCGTTTGGGCGACCTCGGCGAGCTCTTCCTTCGACAGTGGCTGCACCTGGCGGTGCGGCTCCTCGACCGCCGCGTCGGCTCGGACTTCCACGAGGACGAACAGCACACCGTCCCGTCTGTCGGCGGCACCACGGCCACCGACGGCAAGGACGCGTCCCCGAACGAATCGCCCCTCGCAGCGGCGCCGGATCACCACCGGCTCGTACTCGAGGCGGCCGATGAGCCGTTCAGCATCCGTCAGTTCTCGCATGGGTTCCTCCGAGTAGATCATCTGGCAGTGGGAGCGGGACCAGGTCCGCCGCTTGTGCTTCCGCCGCCCGGCCCCTGTAGTCGTACAACAACGTGGTGCCCACGTTCTGGTGGCCGAGCGTGCGCCCGACGATCCCGACGTCAGCACCGTGCTGCAGCAACTGGGTGGCTCGCGTCCTGCGGCAATCATGGGGACTTACGGTTCGTGGTAGACCGGCTTGGCGGACACGCTTACGGAGCGCGTGCCACACCGCCGCGGGAGAGATCCTACCTGCGCGAACCTTGCGCTGACGAATCGGCGGGAAGAGCGCGTCGCCCTCGCGGCCCCGAACACCAAACCAGCGCTCCAACCACACAACGACGCTGGCGTTCAGCGACACGATCCGCTCTGCCCGACCCTTCCCCAACACCTTGACGAGCTGTGCGTCGAGTTGGATGTCACCAACATTAAGCCCGCTGACTTCTTGGCGACGCAGCCCGCAGCCGAGCAACAGCGCCAGCAGCGCGCCGTCACGGGGCCCGGCCGGGGTGCCGTCATTCATGCAGACGCGAAAGAGGTCCTCGATCTCGCGGCTGGAGAGCACGCGACCACGAGCGAGCTGGCGCGCCCGCACGTTGCGGAGGACGTACCGCAGGCGCCCAAGGGCATCGGCGTCGAGTTCGCCGGCCGCCCACGCTTCGGTGAGTACCTGCCTCAAGCCCGAGAGGTGCCGGTTGACCGTTCGGGGCGCCAGGGTCTTGACGAGTTCCTCCCTCAACCGCGTCACGTCGGCGTGGGTCAGTTTCGACCAGGTGAATTCCTCCGGGTCCCCGGGCTCGCCCGTCAGGATCACGACCGCCCGCCGGAGTGCCCCGCGCTGCGTTGTCTTGGCGCTGAGAGCCATTCGGGCGAGGTACGCCGTGGCTGGATTCATCCTGCGGTCCCCGCTCGTCTACAGGGCAAAGTCACGGGAATTACTGTTTCGTTTCCCATCATCGCCTCAGCTCCGGCGCCAGCAGGATGGGCACAGGCGCCGCCTCCTCGCCCAGGATGCTCACGCTCCGTACCTCTACCAGCAAGATCCAGCCGCGACCAGGCGGCCGCGCACGAAGCCACCGCCCACGGTGTTGACCGTCACGTCGCGGCCCACGAGCGCAGCGGGCCCGTCCGGCGTTGGAGGCCGGCGCCGGCCTCGCGCGTTGGTGCCTATCGGCCTCACTGGAGGCTCCCCGTCGCCGATGCCTCCCCGACGCCGCGGTCCGCGAGGCTGGTGCGCAGCGCCTCACCCTCGGGACAGAGCGGGCGGCCAGCGAGCCACACCTCGCGCGAGCAGGTGCCGCAGGTCCGCAGGTGAGCGAGGCGACGATCAAGGAGGGCCGTGAGGGTATCAAGGCCGCCAACACTGGCGGACTGGCGGTCTTGGCGGTCTTCGGGTGCGCTCTCGCGTGAGGTATTGAGAGAAACACTACTACTACCTATAAGACCGCCAAGACCGCCAAGGCCGCCATCCTTTTTGTCCTTGGCGGTCTTGCCACCAGGGTTGGCGGTCTTCAACTGCCAGCTCCAGCCGCCGCCATCCCCGGCCTTGCAGGCGACGATTCCGAGCGCCACCTTCGCGCGTTCAACAGTGCGCCATGACAGGCCGGCGGACTCTACCTCCCGCTTGACCTCGCGGGTAGCCCGCGCGCCGTCGCGCAAGAGGTCCTCGAGGAACGTCTTCGCCTCGTTGGTCGCGCCCCGGTTCTCCTGGTCGGCGCCGGCTGCAAGTAGGGACCCAGCCGTGTGCTCGCTTGCTCCCATCCACCGAACCCGGAGCACGTCGCTCGCGGCCTCGAGCCGAAAGGCGAGCGATGCCGGCGGTGCGCTGAGGTTGCTCTTGGTCGAGGTGAGGATTCGGATGCCCTCGACCTCGGGGTCTGGCATCACCAGTAGGCCCGAGCGGCACGCGGCGACGATGCCGATGGACCCGCCGCCTCGGTACAGGGGGTTAACCCCGCCGCTCTTGACCAGGTGACGGATGAGGACCACGGCGGCGCCGGTCTCCTCAGCCAGTGCCACGAGCGGCACGAGTGCCCGCCGTACATCCTGGTCCCGGTGCGCGTCCGCGTTGCCGGTCAGAAATCCCATCAACGGATCCACCACAACCAAGACCGCACCCACGCGCGCGATCTCCGTTTTGACGAATTCGACATCATCAGGCAGCGACACGGGGCGGGGCCCGTCGCTCGCCGGGATCTCTACCAGGGCGACGATGCGTGACAGGTCCCCTCCCGCGGCTTTAAGCCGTGGCGCCACCGTGTCCGCCAATCCGTCCTCAGCGGTGAGGATGACAGCGCCTCCGGAAATCCCCAGTGCGCCGTCCGGCATGGCCCGCCCCGTACTCACGCGCGCCGCGAGGTCGAGAAGGATGCTGCTCTTGCCTTGACCGGGATCGCCGTCGAGGACCGTCAACTTGGCAAGCGGGATCCGGCGTGGCCACAACCAGCGCACGCTCTCCGGCTTCACGTCGGCCAGCAGCACGCCGGCGCCGCGCGGCGTTTCGAGCGCGGTCAACTCGCCGGCGATGCGGCGCAGCTCGTGAAGCGCGGCCGCATCCGTTGGCAGGGCCGCCGCGACCGCCACGGCCAAGCCATGCAGGCGGGCCTTCCGCAATTCCCCGCACCACTCCCTGGCGCGCCGAACGTCCGGGAGACCGTCGTACAACTCGGACACGGCAGCGGCGCCTCCCACCGCTTTCAGGGCCCCCATGGCCTCGAGCTCAGCGGTGACGACCTCGGGGTCGAGACCAGTGCTGCCGCGCGCCAGGATCCTCCTCGCGGCCTCGAGGACGGGGCCGAACCGCGGGAGATCCTCGGGGTTGAGGTTTAGGTGTGCGGTTTCTGCCGTCACCGTCACCGGGTCAGCGAGAAGCGCCCCCAGGTAGTGCACTTCGGCTCCGAGGGGTTGGGGAACCCCGCGGGTGTTCGTTGGCGCCGGCCGGGCGGTCATGCGGTCACCTCACCACGCTGGCGTAATGAGGCGGGGGCCTTGCGGCCCCCGTCCCGGTTCACAGCTCGGTTGCTCACGACAGGGCCACGTCCGCGGAGTAGGCGAAGGAGCCGACGTGCCGGACGCAGATGTCGACGTCCTGCAGGGCAACGACACGCACCGCGCCCGTGGTGCTGTTGGTGTAGGGGTCGACCAGGATGTCGAGCCCACCCCACAGGCCGATGATGAGGTCCGCCCAGTTGCCAAAGAAGATGGCGGAGAGGCCCGTCTGCGTCTTCGTGAGGTCGCTCTTGACCTGATTGGTGACGAGGGCCGGGTAGCCGTTGACCGGCGTCGGTCCATCGCCCCAGATGAACGTCGGGAACGTGGTGCCGATCTTCGCCGTCTGCTTGAGCACCCCGCGCACCTTGGGGTTGGTGATGTAGGCGAGGGCTCCGATGTCGGCGTTGGCGACGGCGATGTCGGTCTCGAACTCGAGCATCTTCCCCCAGGTCGGGACACCGCCGGTTGTGGTGGAGGTGCCCATCACGACGGAGCCGATGCCGGTGGTGCTGGCCACACCGTAGGGTGCGTTTGACTGGCCGTTGCCGTGCAGGCCCGCGAGGTCGATGCCGAGCGCCACGACGGCCGCGAGGTCGTCGCGCATCAGCGCCTCGACGTCGACCGAGGACTGGACGAGGAGCTTCCGGCTGATGTCGGTGAACGCCCCACCGGTGTGAGGCGACATGGGCACCTGGCCGACGGAAGCGCCGGAGTGCGTCGGGGCGCCGTCCTCCGCCACCCAGTAGAAGGTGCTGGCGGCGGTCTGAGACGGGATGGCGACGTTGCCGACGAGGCCGGTTAACATCTTGGCGCCGGCGGCAAGCACCACGATCTTGTTGCGGAGTAGCTGGATGAAGGACTGCGAGAGGAGCTCGGTGGCGATCAGGTCGCCGCCGGCGCTCGCCGTGCCCTTGAGCATGTCGGAAGCGCGGACCTCGATGGGCGACGCCATCACGTCATACGGCACCAGGAACCCCTTCGGGTCCCTGCCGAGACGCTGGGCGACGGCCCTGCTGCACTCCATCTCAAATGCCGCCTCCTGGCCTCGCTTCGAGGCGTCGGGGTCGGACAGCGAGCGGATGGCGCGCACGAGGCTGTACTGCCGGAGGTCTCTCGGGCTGAGCCCGAGTCGCGGGTCGCCGGCTGGCGGCTCCGGGCCCGGCTGCGTGAGAGCGCGCCCGGCGGGCTGGGCGAGTCCCCAGCGGACGTCGCGCAACCCTTCCGCGCTGGCGATCGTCTCGCCGACTGCCTTGGCGTCGGCCATCAGGCGATCGTACGTGCTGCGCTGGTTGGTGGTGAAGTTCCCGGAGCCATCGGTCACCTGCGTGAGGATGGCCTCGGCTTGGTCGAGGAGCTGCTTACGGCGATCACGCAGCTCCTGGAGTTTGCGTGGATCCATGATCGTATCTCCCTTGCGGTTCTTCCAGCGTTAACGTTTCAGCACCGATGCGCTCGCGCCTCGACCCGAGGGCCTGCCCCCGAGACAGCAACGCGCGCCCCGCATGCCAGGGCCTGCCCCGGCGTACGAGCTCGTAAAGCACTGGTGCCACTCCCCGCCCGCCGCAGTGGCGAGTGGGGGATGGCGATGAAGCCTTGAACATGAAAGTTGAAAGCACCGACGGCGCGGACCAGGGCGTGGGAAGCGCGCTCTGGAGCCAAGACCAAAGCGCCACCCCCTGCGGGCGCCGCGCCGGCGGTGCAAACGTTCGGTTTCATTAGGTCTTCACGCTGATCCGCAGCCGCTTCAGCTCCTCGATGGTCGTCAGGGTGGCGACGGGCTTGGCCCAGGAGCGCGCCTCGCCGGATCCGGCGGCCATCACCAGCGCGCCGGTCGGGTAGTCGTGTGTGAGATAGGCGGTCAGGACGATCTTGGCGTTGTCCACCGTCTGGATGGTGCCCTCCTCGACGATCGTGGTGTCGTCCATCGACCGGATGGCGATCGTCTGCCCGACCCCGAAGCCCTTGGTCTGCGCGTTGGTGAGAGGAATCTGCGCCGGGTTGCTCTGCAGGGGACCGGCAGCGCCGGTCGAGGCCGCCCAGAGCGCCGTGCCGAGGTTGCGGACGGGAAGCGTTGTGCACACCTTGGCGCCGACGCCGTAGACGTGCCCGGTCGCCGAGGCGAAGACGATGGTGATGCTGGTCTCGGTCTTCGACGAGATGTAGCCGCGGTCGATGTTGGTGCCGTCGGCGACGAAGATCTTGGTGTCGTCCGGCCAGAGGGCCGTGTTGATGTAGCGGACGGCCAGCGTCTTGGTGGTAGCGTCGATGGTGACGGAGCTGGTGAGATAGGTCCGCTGGCCGTCCAGTGGCCGCCAGGTGCCGGCGTCGGGCGCGCCCGCGTCATCCTCGGCGATCTGGATCTGGCTCCCGGAATCGGCCGGCCACAGCGGATCCTGGACGCCTCCGATCGTGTCAACCACGAAGAGGTCGTTCGCCTGCGGCGTCCCCGACCACGCCGCGGCCGGGACCGTCAGACCGCCGCTCGGCGCGGTCCAGTCGCTGCCCGTGGTGCCGGTCCACCCGGAGCCCCCGAACGACGGGTTGAGGTTGTTCGGGTTGTCCTTATAGGCCACGGCCTTGACCGTGAACGCGCTGCCGGAGGTGAATTTGAACGTCCACTCCTGGCTGACCGCCGTGGTTGCCAGGCTGACCCGGGCCAGCGCGCCGCTGCCGGCGTTGCCGGGATCCGCGACCGGGTCGCTCCACTCGGGCGCCGCGAGCCATTCCTCGAGGTGCGCGAGCGGGCGCGTCCCGAGGTTCTTCACGAAGAACGGGACCGCGGAGCCGGTCTGCCCGCGCTCGACCGCGCCGAGGTAGAGGTTTCCGTTCACGATGTCGAGAGCGTTGATGAGGAAGTTCGTGAGGTCGATGCTGGCGTCGTTCTTGGCGCCGAAAAACTCCACCGGCAAGAGGTAGATCAGCTCGAGGTACGGGTAGAACTCGGCGGTTTTCAAGTGAATGGAGATACTGTTCCCAATCGTTGCCGGTCTGATCGGGTACTGGTAACCCATGCAGACGAGGTCCTCGTTGGCGGCGAGCTTGTAGCGCAGCTCGCTGGTGATGTCGAAGGCGAACCATTGCGGCGGCAAGGATGGGTTCCCAGGTATCGCGAGGATGCTGAAGGGCACCGGCTGGTGGTCCTGTCCCGGCACCGGGGAATAGATCGCCGCATCACCGCCCCACCCGGCCACGGCTGACACGTCTCTGTAGCGGTAGTCGACGTCCGCCCAATCCGGCACGGTGAGCAGCCGGAAGAGGCCGAGGTTGAAACCGGTGTAGGTATTGCTGGGTATCACCGTGTGGATCCAGAGACAGGCGGCCAGCAGGACTGGGCTGTGCCCCACCTGGGCGCGGATCTTGGAGAGGTCAATCTTGATGAGCGTCTTCTGGCCGCGATAGCCAAGCGGGATGTCGGCCTCGTTGTAGAGTGTCTGGGTGACGCCGTTGCTGCCAGGGCCGTCCACGATGGTCGACCAGCCACAGATGCGGAGGTAGTAAAAGTCGGCCTGCTGCGCCGGGAATTGGCCCCAGACGAGGCGCCTCATGAGCCACCTCCCTCGTCATCCGACGGCTTCTTGCCGACGTCCAAGATGACATCGCACACCCCGAGCGTTGTGTCCGCGTCGGGACCGAGGGAGCGTTGATACTCCTCCGTCAGCCGAGTCAGGAGTTCGGGCCGCGTAGCCTTGAGGTGCGCCTGCTCCGCAGCCGGAAGGTCGAGAAACTCAAGCCACGTGACCGGTTCCGCCATGGTGGTCTCCAATCTCACGAAACGTCCAGGAATCCCGAGCCCCAGGGACGGCGCGTCGCGATGCGGCAGCGGGGTCATGCGGCGGGGTCGCCAGCCAGCAGTTCGTCCAGCGCGGACGCTGGGATGAGGATTGCGCGCCCGATGCGGACGCTGCGGATGCGGCCCTCTTGCACGAGCTGGTACACGCAGGCCCTCGACAGTCCGGTCGCCTTGGCGACTTCGGGCGGCCTGAAGGCCTTCCGCTCCAGCTCTTTCTTGGTTACCGGGGCTGCTTCCATGCATCACCTCCGTACTCTACAGAAAGAATCTTCGCCCCTTGACTCCATGGTGTCCAGTGCTTCACTATGAGCCTGGTATGAGCAAGACACCCGCCCCAACCTGGGACCTTGCACACCTTGAGACAAAGCCAATCCTGGGAAGCCCGCAGCTCGTGCGGAGGCCTCGGGTGGAGGTCCAGGGAGACCGACTCGTGTGGTGGCTGACCGTAGGGAAGTCCTTGGGCGAAGAGGTGGACGCACCAGCCGACTTGCTCCTGCGGTTCGTTCGGCTGGCCAATGCCACCCCACAACCCATCTGCAACTTCGCCTCGAGCTGGGGGCCGCTGAACATCTGCGAGCACGGGTTGCCCGATTCGCACAACCCTCCACCCCTGGCACTCGGGGGCTACAACGGGCACCAGTGGTGGTGCAGATGGAGGGGCTACCACAATCGCCGCGCCGGGAAGAAAGATGGCGACGGTTGGGAGCCGCTCGCCGCGTGGCGCCTCTTCGCGGGTCAGGCACGGGCACACCTGAACATCGCCGCCAAACTGCACAATGGCAAGTTGGGCGACGCGAGCGACTGGCAAATGATCTACACGCAGGCAGGGCGCACAACGCCTTGGTGGAAGAGCATCGGTGACGACGCCGGCCTCGCCCTTGAACGCAGAAAACTGGCCGACTGCGTCAACGAGTGGCTCTTGATCGGGAACGTCCGCCCAGCGCTGACGTGGGGGTGGGGCGAGAATCGAAACTCGAAAGTCACTCTTCAAGGTGCAGGGCTCTTCGGTGCTCTCGCGGTGCAGCTCCTGATGGCCGTGAGTCGCACCGCTGGCCTGGCTATCTGTTCCTCGTGTGGCGGGCCCTATGCACCACAGCGTCGGCCGCGCGCGGATCGCCGGAACTACTGCCCTGACTGCGGGATCAAGGCCGCGTGGCGCGATGCACAACGTGGCCGCCCGCGGGCGAAACCTAGAAAGAAGGAACGCAATGCCAAAGCGTCGCTCTCCCGGTGAAGGCAGCATTTCAAAGCGGCGTGATGGCCGTTGGGTCGGCCAACTCGTCACGGGTGCGAGGGCCAAGGGCCACGCCCGCCGGCGCACCGTCTACGGAAAAACGAAAGGTGAGGTCCTGCGGAAGCTCGACGCTGCAAAGATCGAGCTGCACGGCGGAGTCGGTGGTAGCCGCCGCCTCACCTTCGGCCAGCTCGCCGAGCAATGGCTCGCCAACCGCAAGGAGGCCCTCAAGTGGAGCACCTGTAAGGCCTACGAGCGCACGTTGAAAAAGCACGGCGCGGGCCTGTGGAGGCGTCCGCTGGTAGCAATCCGTCCCCTTGACCTGGATGCTCACCTGCGTGACCTCGAGCGCGCGAAGGTCCGCCCCGCTGCGCGCGCGACCTATCGCGAGCGGATCCGCCAGGTGTTCCGCTACGCCGTCGCCAAGCGGCTCCTCACCCTCTCCCCGGCTGACAGTCTCGAGGTCCCGAAGCGCCGGCCCGGCACCAGATGGACGTGGGAGAGAGGCGAGGTTTCTGCGTTCCTCGCAGCCGCGCGCGATACACGCCTCTACCCGCTCTTCTACGTCGCGCTCGCCACGGGACTGCGAGCCGGCGAGCTGCTCGGCCTGCAGTGGAGCGACCTGGACCTCGACGCGGCCATTCTCAGCGTGCGCCATACCTGGGGCCCAGGGCCGGACGGCCAGGCGCTAGGCGAACCGAAGACGGCGCGGAGCAAGCGCTCGATGCCCTTGTCCCCCGACGTTGTCGACATCCTCACCGCCTGGCGCGCGAACGGCCCGCATCCGGGAGAATTCGTCTTCGCGTGGCCAACAGGCGCGCCGCTCAGCGCCGACACGCTCGCCCGCGAGCTGGACCGCCTCGTCACCGCGGCCGAGGTGCCCAGGATCACGATGCACGGTCTGCGGCACACCTACGCGACGCTCGCACTTCGGGCAGGGTTGCCCGTGCAGGTGCTCTCGGAACGTCTGGGGCACACCCGGACCTCACTCACGATGGACGTGTACGTCTCGGTCCTGGCCGAGCAACGCGAGGACGGCGCCTACAGCATCGCGCGCCTGCTCTCGGAACCGGATGCAGCACTGATGCAGCACTCCGGCAAGACGAAGCAATTGCCACCGAACTAAGAGGACCAATGCGGACATTGAGAGTCTTTCGCCGCGTGCTGCCCTACTACCGTGAGCACCGTGCGGCCGCGCTTCTTGGCGCTGCCAGCGCGGTGGTCGGAGGCTTCGTCTGGTTGGCGGCACCCGGGATCGTCCGGCGCGTCATCGATGCCCTGAGCGCCCACGCGCCGCTGGCGACCGTGTTCGGGTACGCCGTCCTGCTGATCGTGGTGGCGCTGGTCTCCGGGGTGTTCATGTTCGCGCAGCGGCAGCTGCTGGTGTCGGTCTCGCGCCACCTCGAACACCGCTTGCGGACCGACCTCTACAACCACCTGCTCCGTCTGCCGCCGGCGTTCTACATGCGCGAACGGGTCGGCGACCTCCTGACCCGGGCGGTGAGCGACGTGGGCACGGTCCGCATGGCGGTCGGACCAGCCCTCATGTACACCATCAACACCTCCACGATCCTGGTCGTCTCCGTGGTGCTCATGGCGCGCATCCACGTCCCGCTCACCTTGCTCTCCCTGGCCGTGCTCCCGTTGGTTGCGGGCGCGACGATGTACTTCGGTACCCGGATCCACACGCGCTGGGGCCAGGCCCAGGAGACCCTCTCGCACTACACCGCCCGCCTCCAGGAGCACCTCGTGGGCTTGCGGGTGCTGCGGGCGTACACGTCCGAGGACGCCGAGAACAGTGAGATGACCTCGCGCAACCGCGCCTACGTCGCCGCGAGCTCCCACGTCATCGCTCTTTCGGCCGCCTTTCAACCCATCTTGCAGGCGCTCATCGGGCTCGGTTTCGTGGCCGTCCTGGGCGTGGGTGGCAACGCCGTGCGGCTCGGTGCGATTACCCTCGGCCAGTTCGTGGAGTTCAACCTCTACCTGGGGCGGCTCGTCTGGCCGATGATAGCCGTCGGCTGGGTGGCGAATCTTGTGCAGCGCGGGTCAGCCTCGATGTCGCGGATTGAGGCTCTCTTCGCCGAGGCGCCGCTCCCCGAGATCGTCGCCGTGACCGAGGAGCCCGAGGTCCGCAAGGGCCCGACGGCCCTGGAACTGCGGGACCTGAGCTTCTCCTACCCGGGCTCCAAGGAGCGTGTGGTCTCCGGCATCTCGCTGGGCGTGCGCCCGCGCGAGCGCCTGGCCATCGTCGGCGGCGTGGGTAGCGGCAAGACGACCTTGCTCTCCCTCATCCCCCGGCTCCTGGAGCCCGCGCCCGGCACCGTGCTGCTCGACGGCTCGGACGTCCGTGCCCTCCCGCTCGGCCAGCTGCGCCGGGAAGTGGCCCTGGTGCCGCAAGGCAGCTTCCTCTTCTCTGCCTCGCTCCGCGAGAACATCGCGCTCGCCTGCCCCGAGGCCACCGACGAGGCGGTCCTTTCGGCGGCCCTGGATGCCGGCCTGGGGGAAGACCTGGAACGGTTTCCCGACGGTCTCGACACGGTGGTCGGCGAGCGTGGTGTTACCCTCTCGGGCGGGCAACGGCAGCGCGTCGCCATCGCTCGCGCCCTGCTCACGAAGCCTCGCCTCCTGCTCCTCGATGACTGTCTTTCGGCCGTGGACACCAAGACCGAGCGCATCATTCTGGACGCGCTGCCGCAAACCACGCTGCTGTTCGCAACACACCGGCTCGCCGCCGCCGAGCTTTGCGACAAGGTTTGCGTGCTGGAGCGCGGCTCGGTGCTCGAGACCGGCACCCCGGCCGAGCTCGCGGCGCTCGGCGGGCGGTATGCTCGCCTGCTGGCACTGCAGAAGCTCGAGCAGCAGGACACCTGGCCCTCCGCCGCCTCGGCCCGCTCCTGAGAGCGTTCGGCCGGCAGCCCGAGCAACCTCCACGGGATGGAGGTCAGCGCTGGATGCGCGCGGAGTCGCCCTTGGCAAAGGCGCGCACCTGCTGGAGGGTGGCCATCGTGGTGTCGCCGGGGAATGTCGTCAGCAGCGCTCCGTGAGCCCAGCCGAGCCTGAGCGCCTCCTCCGGCGTCTCGCCCGTGAGGAGGCCGTAAAAGAACCCGGAGGCGAACCCGTCGCCGCCGCCCACCCGGTCCAGAACGTCGAGCTCGACGGTGGGGGCAACGAGCGTGCTGCCGTTCACCCAGGCCACGGCACCCCAGGAGTGGCGGCTGGTCGAGTGGACCTCGCGCAGGGTCGTGGCGACGATCTTGACCTGCGGGTGCTTGGCGAGCACGCGGTCGATCATGCGGAAGAACGCGCTCGGATCAAGCTTGGACTTGGCCGCGATCTCGGGCCCCGGAATGCTGAGCCCCCTCTGCAGATCCTCCTCATTGCCGACGAGCACGTCCACGTTCTTGACGACCCGATCGATCACCTCGATCGCCCGCTTCGCTCCGCCCGAGACGTTCCAGAGCTTCTCGCGGAAGTTGAGGTCGAACGACACCACCGCACCGGCGGCCTTCGCGGCCTTCATCCCCTCCACGATCAGCTCCACCGTGGTGGGTGAGAGCGCGGCAAAGATCCCGCCGCTGTGGAACCAGCGCACGCCGCCGGCGAAGATCTTCGCCCAGTCGAAGTCGCCGGGTCTAAGCTGCGCCGCCGCCTCGTTGCACCGGTTGTAGAAGACGACCGGCGCGCGCACGCCGAAGCCACGGTCGCTGTAGACGGTGGCCATGTTCGGGCCGGTAACGCCGTTGTGGGTGAAGCGCCTGTAAAACGGCGTGACGCCCATCGCCCTCACTCGCTCGGCGATCAGATCCCCGATCGGGTAGTCGACCATCGCGGTAACGATGCCCGTCGTGAGCCCGAAGCAGCTGGCGAGGTTCGCCGCGCAGTTGAACTCGCCTCCGCTCACGTGGATCTGGCAGCTCGTCGCCTTCCCGAACGGGACGACGCCCGGATCCAGACGGTGGACCAGCGCCCCGAGCGACACGAAGTCGAGCGCACCGGTCTTGGAGATCTTCAATCCGTGGCTCATCGTTCTTCCTTCCGCCGGGTGCCCGGGGCCGGTGCAGATACAGCCTGCGCCGGCCGCACCCGGTACAGCATCTCCCCGGCGCGCGGCACCAGGAGCACGCCTTCGTCCTCGCGTCCCTTCCACTGCTCGACGTCCACCTGCGCCGGCTCGAGGTAGCCGAGGTTCAGCCGGCGGCAGCGCTCCTCGGGGATGCCCGTGGCCAGCGTGACCCGGATGCGGGGGGTCTCCACACCCGTGCCGGCGTCGTAGCGGCCAAGGCCCTTGAGGTGCGTGGAGTGTGCCAGCACGCCGCCCGGGACGTGCTCGAAGCGGTCCCACTGGGGCAGGAAGTAGTCCCGGCAGTGGTAGCCGATCGCCTCGATCGCCGGACCATGCGTGTAGCTGACCTCGGTGAGGTGCGGTGCGTAGATGACCACTTCTCCCCCATCGGCGACGGCGGGCTCCACCTTGTACATCCCCTTGGCTGCGGTCCAGAGATCCTCGTACATCTCCGGCATGACCGAGAGCACGCGCCGGAACGGTTTCTCGACCCAGACGATGTGCACCTGCGCGGAGAGTGCCGCGGCCGCCTGCCACGCCTCCTGCGGCTCGCCGAAGTAGAGGCCCGCGAGCCCGGCGTGGGTGACCACCGCGGCGAAGCAGAGCTTCGGACGGTCGATCAGGGAGGCCGCCCGGTCGATCACGGCACGTACGGGCGTGTACCCGGCGCCGATCACCTCGTAGCTGCTGATGAGCGCGCCGACCCAGTGGGTGAGGTTGATGACCTCCGGCCCCGCGATGCCGGGGAAGAAGTACTTGTTCCCGCCCGAGAACCCGACCACCTCGTGGGGAAAGACCGGACCGCAGACGAGGAGCGCGTCGTATTCGAGGACGAGACGGTTGAGCCTGACGGGCAGATCTGCCGACAGCAGCCCGCCGGTTATCAAGGCGATCTCGGCCGCGGGGATGGTCCCGAGCTGGACCAGCTCCCGCGCATCGGAGCCGCAATGGTTGAAAATTCGGCTCGAGCCCACCCGCCCCCCGACGACCAGTCGGCCGATCAGGCGCCCCAACTGCTCGTCGGTCATCGGCCGGTGTGTGCCGAGCGCGACGAGGTAGTCGAGCGCATCGATCCGGCGGCCGAGCGTCTCGTCCAGCAGGTCGACGAGGGGGGGAGCGGCATGGTGCGCGTGCCATCCGGGATCAGCACCAGGATGCGGCGCCAGCGCGGATCCAGCGTCGCGACGGACCGCTCCACGATCCCGCGGACCTCGCTCGGCGACAGCGACCGATCAGTATTCCCGCTTCCTATCACCATCACCCTGGCTCCACATCCGGCGCTCCCACGGTGCTCCGCGGCTGTCCCTTCGAGGAGACAGCATACCAGGTGGCTAGACCAAATGTCGAGATGGGTGGACAGTGGTGTGAAAAAGATGGGAGAATGAGTTGATTGCCCTGGATGCAAGTGGATACCTGAGTCCAGAGGGGAGCGGCGCCGATGAACGACCTATTCCGGCTTGAAGGCAAGGTGGCCGTCGTGGTGGGGGGCGCCGGGGAGCTCTGCGGCGCCATGGCCGAGGGGCTGGCCGTGGCAGGCGCCAACGTCGTTTTGGCCGATCGTGACGCGGACAAGGGGCGAGTCCGCGTCGAGCGAATCGCGAAGGCAGGCGGAACGGCCTCGTTCGTAGTGTGCGAGGCAACCAAGAAGGAAAGTCTCGAGACGCTGCGCGACGAGGTCGTGCGGAGACAGGGGCGCGTGGACATCCTCGTGAACGGGGCCGGGATCAACTCGGCCCGGCCGTTCCTCGAGATCCCCGAGGAAGAGTTCGACCAGATCATGACGGTCAACGTCAAGACGATCTTCCTCGCCTGCCAGGTGTTCGGACGGTACTTCGTCGAGCGGGCCAAGCGCGAAGGGGTAGGCGCCAGCATCATCAACATGGGCTCGATGTCCGGCCTGACGCCGCTCTCGCGGGTGTTCACCTACTCGATCTCGAAGGCCGCCGTCCACAACCTCACGAAAAACCTGGCGCGGGAGTGGGCATCGCTCGGTATTCGCGTGAACGCCCTCGTGCCGGGCTTCTTCCCGGCCGAGCAGAACCGGAAGGTCCTCACCCCGGAACGGGTCGCCTCGATCATGGGGCACACGCCGATGGGGCGCTTCGGCGAGGCCCGGGAGCTGGTTGGCGCGACACTCCTGCTTGCCTCCGACCGGGCCGGGTCCTTCATCACCGGTTCCGAGATCGTCATCGACGGCGGCTTCAACGCGATGAGCATCTGATCGGGCCGGCTGGGCGTTCCGAACCGCCGAGGCCGGGTGTGCGAGGATGAAAGTGGTAAGGACTGTTGATCCGAACATTCGAAAGTGGACCGACCAACTGGTCTTCAGGAAGAGGCGGCGCTCCCGCCACGCGGGTGCCCTGGGACGGCGGATCGCAGGGACGAGGGAAGGGCGAAGATGAAAAACACGAGTGCGATCAACGACTTCCTGCTCGCCAACAGGATCCGGATTCGGAGCAACCCGGCGATCTCTCCGGATCTCTGCCTCGACCCGCCGGCGCTGGAGAAGGCCGCACGGGCGGCGTTACCGGCTCTGAAGGACCTCGTTCGCACAGCACGGAGCAGACCCCGGAACGAGGGCATCCGGGTGGCGGCGGGCGGCCTCGACTTCTTCCCGGCCTCCGAGCTCGACGTCGGGAGCTGGCGCCTCTTCGTGGTCGAGGACCGCGCGAGCGGCGACGCCGGTCTTATCGTGGACGGCACCGATGCGCTGCCGGCCGCCGGCATGATCGCCCTCGGAGGGGAGCTGCAACTCCTGCCGCTGCGATGGGACGGGCTGCCCGCGCTCAAGAACATCGTCCAGAAGCACGACCCGGGCAGCACCGTCTTCCCGGTGGCGCGGGGGACCCTCATCCGATCGAGCCTGGGGATCGGCGCCCGCTTCACGACGCTCCACTGGCCGGCGGTGGCCTGGGTGATGAAGAAGCTCGGCCTCTCGCTCACGGCGAACCAGAACTCGATCCCGCGAGAGCTCGTCTACGACGTTGACGCGATGCTCGAGGACCGCCTCGCGCAGGTGCCGTTCCCGTTCATCGGCGGATCGGTGCCCGAGGGGCACCAGGGGCAGTCGGTGGAGGGGATGAGCCACGCGAGCGTCCTCGCGTTCATGAAGGTCGGCTTCCACCGGCACCGGATCCCGTGGGGGTTCAACGCCGACCACCAGCCGATCGGCGGCCGTTTCGACGCCATCGAGGAGGAGCTTGCGCGCGGTTGCGCTTTCGCGAGCTACATCACGTTCGATCTCTCGCCGGAGCTGGCGCTTCACGCACCGATCGAGGACTCGCGTGATCTCGAGCGAGCGTTTACGGCGCTCGGCGAGCCGGGGCTGTTGCGGCGTGTCGTGGCGCGGCTCGCGTCCCTCGATCTCTCGCTCGACGAGGCGCAGTCCATGCGCCTGTTCACCTACCTCCTGCCGGCGATGCGCAAGCTCGTGAGGCGCGACGAGGCGTACGCCCGGGTCCGCCGGGAACTGTTCACCGAGGAGGTGGGCCGCCGGTATTTCCGGGAGCTGTCGATCGACGAGCTGCCGGGGCGCACGACGCCCGAGACGCTGGCGCTCTGCCTGGCGATGGCGGAGGCGCTGGGCGTCGAGATCCATTACGTGGCGCCGGCGATCGGTTTCCAGAAGAACTTTCCCTACCCCGACAACGACGAGCTGCGACGCACGGTGGACGCTCTCTACCGGGTGGCGCGGGCCTTCGGCGTCTCGATCGGGTTCCACTCGGGCAGCGGCAAATCGGCGGAGAACTACAGCGTCGTCGGTGACGTGACGAGGCAGAACCTCGAGATCAAGACGTCGGGCCGCTACACCTACGAGATGGGCGCCGCCCTGGCCCGGTCGCACGATCCGGGCGATCAGGAGCTTTGGCGCGACTGGTACGACTTCACCCGAGAGCTGGCCATCGAAGGGGCGTTCGCCGAGGACGCGACCCGGCAGCGGATGGCGCGCGAGTTCATCCGGCATGCGCTGGCCCACGAGAAGCGCGATGGCACCGCAGTCTTCGAAAGCCCCGAAGCGCTCCGGTCGGCCCTGGCGGCGCTGCCGCGCTCGCCCAATCACATGTTCTGGTTCGAATACAACTTCCTGTACGTGCTGGCGGGGGATGGCTCCCCGCGGCGGCTCGGCGATCACGGCCCGCAGGGCTACGCGCAGAGGGCCCGCTTCTACGCCATCAGCGACGAGGCGCGGCTCTCCTACGCCCGGGGCGTCGCGGGTTACATCCTTGTCCTCGCCGAGACGACGGGCCTGGCGGACGCCGTCCGGGTGGCCAGGGCGCGGGAGCGGCTGGCGGCCGTCGCGGATTACGCCGCCTTCGAGCGGGACCTCGTTTCCTGAACCGGCCGGATCGAAAGGAGGGGGTATCTCGATGTCCACCGGAACTACCTCGACGGACGCCAGTTCCTGGGTGAGCCGCTATCGCTGGGTCATCTGCTCGCTGCTCTTCCTCGCCACGACGATCAACTACATCGATCGGCAGATCCTTGCGCTCATCAAGGAGCTGCTCGACCAGGAGCTGGGCTGGACGAACGAGCAGTTCGGAATGGTGAACGCGGCGTTCCAGGGCGCCTACGCCGTGGGGCTTATGGCGTTCGGCTGGTTCGTCGACCGCTACGGGACCAAGATCGGCTATGCCGTCTCGCTCACGCTCTGGAGCCTCGCGGCGATGAGCCACGCAGCGGTCGGATCGGTGCGGGGATTCTTCGTCGCCCGAATGGGTCTCGGGTTCAGCGAAGGAGGGAACTTCCCGTCGGCGATCAAGGCGGTCGCGCTCTGGTTCCCCAAGAGGGAGCGTGCCTTCGCCACTGCGCTCTTCAACTCCGGGACCAACGTGGGCGCGATCGTCGCACCGGCCGTCATCCCGGCGATCGCGCTGGCCCTCGGTTGGCGCGCGGCTTTCATCTTCGCGGGCGCCGTCGGGTTCCTTTGGCTCTTCCTCTGGATCCCGTTCTACGATGTCCCCGAGAAGCAGGCACGAGTTTCCAAGGCCGAGCTGGCGCATATCCAGAGCGACCGGGATGAGACGGGACCCGGGGGCGAGCCGATGGGGTGGGGCAAGGCCCTGCGCCTCCGCCAGACGTGGTCGTTCATCGTCGCGAAGTTCATGACCGACCCGGTCTGGTGGTTCTTCCTCATCTGGCTTCCCGACTACTTCAAGAAGACCCGTGGCCTCGACATCAAGCACAGCTGGGTCCACCTCGTGACGATCTACGCGATCGTGACGGTGCTCAGCATCGCCGGGGGGTGGCTCACCGGCTTTCTCACCAAGCGGGGCTGGAGCGTGACGCGCGCCCGCAAGACCGGGATGCTCCTCTACGCCCTGTGCGTCCTGCCCATCCTCGGGGCCACGAGCGTCGGCGACTGGCCGGCGGTCCTCCTCATCGGTCTCGCCGGCGCTGCGCACCAGGCGTGGTCGGCGAACCTGTTCACGACCGTGTCCGACATGTTCGCGAAGAAGGACGTCGGGACCATCGTCGGCATCGGCGGCATGGCGGGCTCGATCGGGGGCATCCTGTTCCCGTGGTTCTCCGGCTGGCTCCTCGACCGCCTCCCGGCCAACCAGGGGTACGGAATCCTGTTCGCCATCTGCGCCTCGGCCTACCTCATCGCCTTCGCGATCCACCACCTGCTCGCCCCGCAGCTTGACACCGCTGGAAGGGAATCAGCAGGCGAGGAGCTGAGGGGGTCTCATGGAGAGCACGATCACGAAGGCGTGCGGCACGGAGGCGTGGTGGCGGGGGTGTGTTCGAAGGCCCGTACGCTCATGTGGGTTCCTTTTTCTCCTGCCCGCGCTCTGGGCTTCGACCACCCTCGCCGAAGAACCGAGAGTCCTTCCTCTTTGGCCCGAGGGCGTGCCGGACGCGCGGCCCGACGGCGGCATGGAGCGCATCGAGGACGGCCGCATCTATAACGTCCAGGTTCCCACCCTCACCGTCTTCCCGGCGCCCGCCGGGACGGCGGTTGGAACCGCCGTCATCATCTGTCCGGGTGGGAGCTACGGACGCCTCGCGGTCTCGAATGAAGGCAGCGAGCTGGTCAAGCGGTTCAACGCGCTCGGAGTCTCCGCCTTCGTCCTCAAGTACCGCCTCGTGGAGTACGGGCACCCGGCGCCGCTCCGCGACGTGCTGCGCGCCATCCGGATCGTCCGCTCGCGGGCGAAGGAGCTTGGTGTGCGACCTGACAGGATCGGGGTGCTGGGGTCCTCCGCCGGCGGCCACCTGGCGGCCTGTGCGGGCACGCTCTTCGACGCGCCCGAGGGTCGGACCGGAGCCGACCTGGACGCCGTCAGTGCCCGGCCCGACTTTCTCGCGCTCCTCTACCCGGTGATCACGATGACCGCGCCGTTCACCCACGCGCTGTCGCGAAAGAACCTGATCGGCGAGGCTCCCACACCGGCGCTCGTCGAGCGCCTGTCGGTAGAGACACAGGTGAGCCGGAACACGCCGCCCACGTTCCTCGTCCACACGGCCGAGGACACCTCCGTGCCGCTCGAGAACAGCCTGCTCTTCTTCGAGGCGCTGCGGCGCGCAGGCGTCCCGGCCGAGATGCACCTCTACGAGAAGGGGCCGCACGGCTTCGGCACCAAACCCGGCCTCGGTCCGACGTCGGAGTGGCCGAAGCGGCTGGAGGAGTGGATGCACTCCCACGGCTGGCTCGACCCGATCCGCTAGAAAGAAACAACGGGCTCCGGGCCCCGGGCTCCGGCCCCCACTCGCCCAAAGACGCCAAGCATGAGAGTTGCGCCTCCCTTCGTTTGCTGCTGTGGCGCCAATATCCATGTGAAGCCGGGCCGGTGTCGACGCAGGTCGGTGCATGAGTCGTACAGCATTGCCGTCATCCCGGGCGACCCGAGCGATCCGGGTGGGGGGATGCCATCCGCCGGTGCCGCGGGTGGCCTTTGCTCCGGAGCCCGCGGGCACCGGACGCGCGAGCCGCGCTGGGGTGTCGCTGGCGCAGCGTCACGCGAACAGCGAGGGGTCCCCGGCACGGATCGCGCTGTCCGGTCGCGGGTGCAGGAGTATGCGGGCGCCGCGCGTGGGGACGCGCAAGCCCGCATCCGGCTACCCGCGGTATCGGCAAACAATCACCAATGGGTGTGGAAGGACATCGCCGCCGGCTTGTCGATCCGCTTGTACGTGTGGGCGCCGAAGTAGTCCCGCTGCGCCTGCAGAAGATTGGCCGGCATCCTCTCGCTGCGCAGGCAGTCGATGTAGGCGAGCGTCGCCGAGAACGCAGGACACGGGATTCCGGCGCGGATACACGCGATGACGACGTCCCGCAGAGCGCCATCAAACGTCCGCACCACTGGCACGAGCGAAGCTGCGACCAGGAGATTCGCCAACCGGGGGTCGGCGAGGCAGGCGGCGCGAATCTCGTTCAGCAGGCGTGAGCGGATGATGCAGCCACCTTTCCAAACGCGGGCGATCTCGGCGAGGTCGAGCCCGAAACCGTACTCCCGCGAACCCTCGCGCATGAGTACGAACCCCTGCGCGTAGGCGGCAAGGAACGCAAGGTGGAGGCCATCCCGGGTGAGATCGAGCAGGACCTCCTGCGGCTGACGACGTGCCCGATCCGTGTGCCCTCCGCGACCGAGGATTGCCGCGGCTGCTACACGCTCGCTCTTGAGCGCGGAGAGCATCCTTCCGTGGAGCGCAGCGTCGATCGTCGGCACCGCGATGCCTAGGTCCGAGGCCGTCTGCGATGTCCACTTGCCCGTTCCCTTCTGGCCCGCGGTGTCAAGGATCACGTCGACCAGGGGCTTACCCGTCTCGTCGTCCACCCTGGCCAGAACCGTGGCCGTAATCTCGACGAGGTAGGAGGCGAGCTCGTTCTGGTTCCAGGCAGCGAAGACCTTAGCCTGCGCCGGAGCCGACAGGCCACCGGCCGTGCCGAGGAGGGCATAGGCCTCGCCGATCAGCTGCATCATCGCGTACTCGATCCCGTTGTGAACCATCTTGACGAAGTGTCCCGACGCGCCTGACCCGATGTAGGCGCAGCACGGTCCCTCGTCGCTTCTGGCCGCAATGGCCGTCAGGGCGTTCTCGACGAGTGCATAGGCTTCCCTGGAGCCTCCCGGCATGATGGCCGGTCCTGCGAGGGCGCCGGCCTCCCCGCCGCTGACACCCGTCCCGAGGAAGTGCAGGCCAACCTGCTGCAGCGCCTCCTGCCGCCGGCGCGTATCGTGGAAGAAGGAGTTCCCCCCATCGATGATGACGTCTCCCGGCGAGAGCAACGGCTGGAGCTCGTCGACGACCCGGTCGACCGGTGACCCCGCTGGGACCAGCAGGATGATCCGACGGGGCGGCTCCAATGCCGCGACGAGCTCCGCGAGCGAGCCCACGGCCGCGGAGCCGGCGGTCGCGAGGGCCTCGTTCGCACTCGCGCGTTTCTCCGCATCCAGGTCGAAGCCCACGATCGGGAAGCCGTGCCGCGCGATGTTGAGGGCCAGGTTACGCCCCATGACGCCCAAGCCGACGAGGCCGAAGTTCTTCACGCTCATACCGTCTCTCCCATCACAATGGAATACGTGGCGCGCCGGAGCGCTCAGCCGCCCTTCTTCCGTTTCGCGGTGGGATCCTTCGGCGGAGGCGGCGCCAGACTCCCGTCCTCAAGCTCCTGCCTCTGAAGAGAGGCCTGGAGGTGGGCGTCCATCTCTCGCTCCGCGGCATCGGGATCCCGGTCGCGGATCGCCTGGTAGATGCGCCGATGCTGCTCGGCCGAGATTCGCAGGTCGCGGTCCCGGTTTGCCGTCTCCTTGCGCTGCTCGTAGAAGATGGCCGAGACCATCTCCACCAGAGCCGACAGAACCAGATTGCCGGATGCCCGCGCCACCGCCCGGTGGAATTGGATGTCGTGGAGGAGGAACGCCTGCGCGTCATCGGTGGAGGCGAACATCCCCATAACCTCCTCCGAGACCTCAGCGAGCGATTCCCCCGCGGCCCGCTCGGCAGCAAGCCGCGCCGTCCTGCCCTCGAGGATTCGACGGGCCTCGAAGATCTCGGCCCGGGGGATGCCGTGGAGGATCGCGAGGAGCTGAAGGGGACCGCTGGAAAGGACCGGGGGTCCGGTACTGATGTAGGTCCCGGAGCCGCGGCGCGACTCCACGACGCCCATCGCTGCCAACGCCTGGAGCCCGGCGCGGACGCTCGGCCGGCTGACGCCAATCTGCAGGGCCAGCTCCCTCTCGGCAGGCAACCGGTCTCCGGGCTTGAGATCTCCGCTGCTGATCAGGTCGCGGACGAAGGCGACTACATTCTCCGCAGCGTCCGGTCTTGAAGGTTGCTCTACCAACGTTTCGTTCGGCATGATCGTGTTCCTCACCCATTCGCCTTTGAGGCGTTGCTTCCGGTCCCGCCCTCCGGCCCACCGGTCACAAACCGCCAGACGAATCCCTTGACGGATCCCGCCGGAGTCACCGCATCAACGCGCCAGAAATACGTCGTGCCCGGCACCAAAGGACCGGGTTCGTATGCGGTTCCCTCGACGCGAGCGACGATCGGAGGCGGGTCCGTCCGACCGAAGCGGACGTCGTAGGCGCCCGCTTTGCGTGCGCCGATCCACCGCAGCGAGCTTCCCTCCGCGGGGACGGCGCGGGCGCCATTCCGCGGCACCGGGATGCTCGCGAACGGAAGGACCGCCGGTAGCGTTGCCTCGGGATCCCACTGCCCCGCAAACGTCCAGCGCGCGTCAATCTGCTCGGCGCGCGGGGCGCCATTGGCCTGCTGCAAGTTGTCGGCAAACCACGGGAACTCGGCGCCATCGCGGTGGCAGCTCCAGAAGTAGGCACGCAGGCCCCACCGGAAGGTCTCCGGCTCGCGCGCGAGGTAGATCGGACGATCGGCCATCGCGGCCGAAAACGTGCAGTCGAGAAGGTAGAACTGTCCGTCACGGGTGATTCGCCCCAGGGCGAATCCAGGGACGCCGTCGAAACGGGAGCTTTGGATCACGAGCTTCTGGTCCTCGTCGGTGCTCCCGTCGTGCCAGATGCTGGCGCTGGTGCCATGGCCGAAGAACCGGCTATCCGTGACGTAGCTCCACCCTCGCGGGCAGAAGAAGTCCACATAGCCCTCGAAGCTGGAGCTGGCGTGGTAGTACATTCCGGAGGCGTTGTTCCAGAGCGAGATCGTGTCCCCCCCGTCCGCGATGACATTGGCATGGAGAACCGAGATGCGGGTCGTCCCCTTCCCGCTGCGTACGGCGAACTGGTGGTCGTGGCTCCCGCCGCGACTCCCGTAGTCGTTGTGGATCGTGAGGTTCGCGAGAACGAGGTCTTCCACGCCGTCACCAACGTTGACCACTGCCGCGCCCCAGTCGTCGGGATGGGTCCTGCGCCACTCGGATCGCAGCTCGGAAGAAATAATGCGCGTCCGGTCGCGGTCCTCCCCGACGAGGGCCACCCTGCTCTTGGTGATGAAGATCTTCTCCCTGTACGTGCCGTTGCGCAGGAGGATGATCCGGGTGCCTGGCGCGTCGGGCGGAAGGGCATCGAGAGCCTCCTGGATCGTGCGGAAGTCCCCGCTCCCGTCGCGCGCGACCACGAGGTCTGCCCTCTCGTCGGGACCGTGCGCGGGAACACCGGGGCTGACCAATGCGCCCCGTCCTCCGGCGCACGCCGGCACAAGGCCCACAGCGAACAAAAGGCCAGCAAGACGGCGGCGAGTTTCCAGGTGCACCATCTACTTTGCCTCGAGCTCCGCGCGCGTGGCGCGCACGATCTCGACCAGTTCGCGGGCGCGAGCCGACAGCGCATCGTCACCCTGCTGTTGCAAGACCCTGAGGTCGACCAGCGCGGCGCCGAGCCCGAGAGCGGCGGCGCCGGCGCGAATGTAGTCCGCCGCCGTGTACCGATCGACGCCACCGGTCGGCAGCAACTTCACCTGGGGCAGGGGCGCCTTGAGGGCACGCAGGTAGTCGGCTCCTCCGACGGCCGAGCAGGGGAAGATCTTGACCATGTCGGCTCCGCCTTTCCACGCCGTGATGACCTCGGTCGGCGTGAGCGCGCCCGGCATCACCGGCCTGTCGAGCTCCTGCGCCGCTCGGACCGTCTCGAGGTCGAGCCCGGGCGCCACGATGAACTCGGCACCGGCCGCGATGCAGTCCCGGGCGGTGTCGGCATCGAGAACGGTGCCCGCGCCGAGAACGACGCGGTCCCCCAGATCGGCGGCGAGCTGTTGCAGAACGTCCAGAGCACCGGGGACCGTCATGGTGATCTCGAGGACGTCGATCCCTCCGGCGTAGACGGCCCGCGCCGCACGCAGCGCCACGTCCGCCGACGGCGCCCGTACGACCGGGACGAGTCCGAGCCTCTCGATCCTCTCGACGGTTTTCTGCCGGCTCATCGCTCGATCCTCGCGCTCGAACCGCTCATGCGTCGCTCGACTTCGGTGCGCGTGGCCATGGAGGTGTCGCCGGGGGTCGACATGGCGAGGGCGCCGTGAGCCACGCCGCATCGGAGCGCCCACTCCGGACCTCGGCCCTCAAGTAGGCCGCAGATGAAGCCGGAGGCGAAGGAGTCGCCTCCGCCTACACGGTCGTAGATGTCGATGTCGGTTTGCTGGACTTCGACGAGCTCGCCCCCAAAGGAGCAGAGGGCTCCCCAGCCGTTCCTGCTGGCGGTCCTGGCGGTGCGCAGCGTCGTGGCAACGGCCGTGATGTTCGGGAACGCTTCCATGACCTTCGCAA
This sequence comes from Thermoanaerobaculaceae bacterium, assembly GCA_963754345.1. Taxonomy (GTDB): domain Bacteria; phylum Acidobacteriota; class Thermoanaerobaculia; order Thermoanaerobaculales; family Thermoanaerobaculaceae; genus RBG-13-68-16. Next base: position 113,959 of record CAVWFZ010000022.1, read on the forward strand.
TCATCCGGCGGAAGCCGGCCGTCGAGAGGTTGTCGAAGCCGGAATCGGTCCCCTCGACCGCAAACCCGAGCGCGGCGGAGAAATCCTCCTCGTTCCCGAAAAGGACATCAACCGAGCCCATCAACCCTCGATTGACTTCCTGCGCCCTGGCCTGGCCCCCGATCGAGCGCCAGAGCGAATCCCGGTAGTTCAGGTCGTACGAAACGATCGTCCCGTGCCTCCTGGCGGCATCGAAGGCGCTCCGGGCAACATCGGGCGTCGTTTCGCCGAGCGCGCAGAAAATCCCGCCTGAGTGCAGCCAGCGGGCGCCGTACCGCCCGAAGGTGGTTTCCCAGTCGAAGTCGCCGGGCCGCAGCTGCGAGACGGCGGTGTGGCCCCGGTCCGAGCAACCCACGGCGGCTCGCGGTCCGAATCCCCGTTCCGTGAAGTTCAGCCCGTTGCGGGCCGTTCGCCCGACGCCATCGTAGGGAACCCAGCGCACCAGGGAAACGTCCACCCCGCCCTGGAGCATCAGGTCCTCGACGAGCCGCCCGACGGGGTTGTCGGCGAGCGCCGTGAGGACGGCCGTGCGCTTCCCGAAACAGCGCCGCAGCCCGCGCGCGACGTTGTACTCGCCGCCTCCCTCGCACACGGTGAACCGTCGCGTCGTATGAATGCGGCCCTGGCCGGGGTCCAACCTCAGCATCACCTCGCCGAGGCTGATGAGGTCCCAGCGGCACTGCGACTCGTTTGTGAGCTTGAGTGTCATCTCAGCTCCGTGGTTTCCTGGAAGCGAAAAGTGGTAGACCACTCGTGCATTCGAGAGGCACTATACCACGCAGATTGAAGGATGGGATTCTACTCCGGACAGCCGCGGAAGTGAATAGTAGTCCTGGTTTAGAGTGGACTCAGCCTTGACACGAATCGGAACGGGGTGGTATCAATTCACAGACCACTTCGAGGGCACAACGATGACAGGTAAGACCTCTCGCGACGAAACGACCGGCACCACGGCCGGTGGCAGAGTCGCCGAGTACGTCCTCAAGCTGATCGAGGAGGGCCGCCTGAAGCCTGGGGACCGGCTCCCACCGGAACGCGACCTCGCCGATCGCGTCGGGGTGAGCCGGGCCTCCCTGCGCTCCGGTCTCCGTTCGCTCCAGGCGATGGGCGTGATGCAGGCGCGCCAGGGCTCGGGTACCTACATCGTTGCGGGCCCTCCACGGCTCGGGGAGGGGCCGCTCCGCTTTCTCGCGGCTCTCCACGGCTTCACCCATGACGAGATGTTCGAGGCACGCAGCGTGCTCGAGGTCGGGGCGTGTCGCCTCGCCGCGGCAAACGCCCAGCCCGAGCAGATGGCCGCCATGGCGGGCGAGGTCGCGGGCATGTTCGCGTCAATCGACGATCCGCAGGAGTACCTTCTCCACGATGTGAAGTTCCACCGCACTGTGGCGGCCGGCTCGCAGAACCCGGTTCTGGCCACGCTCATCGACACGCTCTCGCAGCTCGTCTGGGAATCCCGGCGGGAGACCGTGGCCCTCTCCACGGACCGAAGGGAATCGGCGGAGATGCACCGTCGCATCTACCAGGCGATCCGGGCGCGCGACGTCGAGCGGACCCAGCGCGAGATGGCCGAGCATCTCGAGAAGGCCCGCCAGGCGCAGGCCGGTGAGCCGGGCCTGGAACCGATCACCTCCCGAGAGGCAGGGAAGCGACACCTATGACGCCCTTCATTCACGACGACTTCATGCTGGAAACGGACGTAGCCGCCCAGCTTTATCACGATCACGCCGAGAAGCTGCCGATCATCGACTTCCACTGTCACCTGCCGGCCGCGCAGATCGCCGGAGACCACCGCTTCCGCTCGATCACCGAGATCTGGTTGGAGGGCGATCACTACAAGTGGAGGGCGATGCGCGCCAACGGGGCCCCGGAGCGGCTCTGCACGGGGGACGCCTCGGATTGGGAGAAGTTCGAGGCGTGGGCGCGGACCGTCCCTTTCACCCTCCGCAACCCGCTCTACCACTGGACGCACATGGAACTCAGGCGCCCCTTCGGCATCGTGGAGCTTCTCGACGCGCTGAGCGCGCGCGACATCTTCGACCGGTGCAACGCGCGGCTCGCCGAGCCCGGCTTCTCGGCCCAGGGGCTCCTCCGGCAGTTCCGGGTTGCCGTCGTCTGCACGACTGACGACCCGACCGACTCGCTTGCGCACCACGCCGCGCTGGCCTCCCGGGTGAAGCCGGAGACGCGTGTGGTTCCCACGTTCCGGCCCGACCGCGTCTTGGCGACGGGCGATCCACAGGTGTGGAACGCCTGGGTCGACCGGCTGGGGGAGGCCGCGGGGCTCTCCATCGGCACCTTTGGGGCTCTGCTCGAGGCGCTCGAGTCGCGGCACTCGTTCTTCCACGCGGCCGGCTGTCGCGCCTCGGACCACGGGCTCGAGCAGATCGACGCACAGCCGTGGACGGATCAGGAAGCCTCGACGGCATTCAAGCGTCTGCGGAGCGGGAAGACGCTCGAAGCCGGGGAGGCGCGCGGCTTCCGGTCGGCCCTCCTCCATCGGCTCGCGCTGCTCGACCACGCTCGCGGCTGGGTCCAGCAGTTCCACCTGGGCGCGCTCCGGGACAACAACACGCGTCTGCGCCGCTCCCTCGGCGCCGATAGCGGGCTCGACTCCATCGGAGACTTCTCGCAGGCCCGGTCGCTGGCGCGCTTTCTCGACCGCCTGGACAGCACGGACCAGCTCGCCAAGACGGTCCTGTACAACCTGAACCCGGCCGACAACGAGGTCTTCGCGACGATGGCCGGCAACTTCCAGGACGGCTCCGTGCCGGGCAAGATCCAGTACGGCCCGGCGTGGTGGTTCCTCGATCAGCTGGACGGCATGGAAGCGCAGATTCGCGCGCTCTCGAGCATGGGCCTCTTCTCGCGGTTCGTCGGCATGGTGACCGACTCCCGCAGCTTCCTCTCGTACCCACGGCACGACTACTTTCGCCGTCTCGTGTGCAACCTCCTGGGACACGACGTGAGGAGAGGGCTCGTGCCGGATGACAGGGCGATGCTCGGCCGTCTCGTCGAGGCGGTTTCGTTCTTCAACGCAAAAGCGTACCTCGGGCTCGAGCTCGGCACGCTCGGCGGCGGGCTCGAGCCCGCGGAGTGAGGGCACTATGGGAACGAACGGACTCGACCTCTTCTCACTTGCCGGTCGGAAGGCCCTCGTCACAGGTGCTTCGGGCGGCCTCGGCGCCGCCATTGCGATCGGCCTGGCCAGGGCCGGCGCGGACGTCGCCGTCCACGGGGAGGTTCGTCCCGCCGACTGCGACGCGACCTGTGCTGCGATCCGCGCCGCCGCCGTACGGACCGCGGCGATCGCCGGGGACCTCACCGATCCCACGACGCCCGCCAGGCTCGTGTCGGAGGCCGTCGCGGCGCTCGGCGGTCTCGACATCCTCGTCAACAACGCCGGAACGATCCGGCGCGCCGCCGCCGAGGAGACCTCCGACGAGGACTGGGACCACGTTCTCGACGTCAATCTGGGAAGCGTGTTCCGGCTCTGCCGCGAGGCGGGCCGGGGCATGCTCGCGGCCGGTCACGGCAAGATCATCAACATCGCCTCGCTCCTCTCCTTCCAGGGTGGGATCCGCGTCCCCGCCTACGCCGCGGCGAAATCGGGGGTGGCGGCGATCACGAAGGCCCTCGCGAACGAGTGGGCAGAGCGGGGGGTGAATGTGAACGCGATCGCGCCCGGCTACATGCGCACGAACAACACCGCCGCCCTGCGCGCCGACCCCGCGCGCAGCCGCCAGATCCTCGAACGGATCCCGGCGGGCCGCTGGGGCGAGCCCGAGGATCTCGTCGGCACCGCCGTCTTCCTCGCCTCCCGCGCCTCCGATTACGTGCACGGGCACGTTCTCGTCGTCGATGGCGGCTGGATGGGCCGTTGATCACGGTCGGAGGAAACACGATGCAGGAACCTCGGAGAGGCCTTCGTCATGGAATCCGCGCCGGCATACTCGTGCTCGGCCTCGCGAGCGGCGTTGCGGGAGCGGTCGCGGGGACCGCCCCTGCCACCCCGGTGCAGCCGCTCGCGGTCCGTCTCGCCGATGGCGTGCTGTCGCGTTGGCCGAATGCGGCCGCGATCGCCAACAAAGGCTTCGAGTACACGACTGGCATCGTCCTGTGCGGGATCGCGGAGGTGTACCGCCACACCCGGGATCCTCGTTACCTGGCCTACATCCGAGCCTGGGTGGACCCCTACCTGCGGAACGACGGAAGCGTGGATCTCGGAGACGATGCGGCCCAGCACAACCTGGACCGGATCCAGCCGGGGAACCTGGTGCTCTTCCTCTATGAGGAGACCGGGGACCCGAGGTACGCCAGGGCCGCGCGCTGGCTTCGCGAACGGTTCGACACCTTCCCCCGGAACTCCGCGGGCGGCTTCTGGCACAAGCGGAAGTACCCGGACGAGATGTGGCTCGACGGGATCTACATGGCCGAGCCCTTCCTGGTCCGCTACGGGCGGAGGTTCGCCGGACCCGGGTTCTGTTTCGACACGGCCGTGGCGCAGACGCTGCTCGTCGGCGAAAAGACGCGTGCCGGCGGTGGGCTCTTCCGGCACGCCTGGGACGCAGACCGGAACGCGGCGTGGGCCGACCCGGCGACGGGCGTCTCGCCGGAGGTCTGGGGCCGCGCGATGGGCTGGTACGCGATGGCGCTCGTGGAGATCCTCGCCGAGCTCCCCAAAGACCACCCCGGCTACCCGAAGCTGCGCGACCTCTTCCGCGAGGCGGCGGGAGGCATCCTCCGGACCCAGGACCCGAAGACCGGCCTCTGGTACCAGGTCATGGACAAGGGCGATCGGCCCGAGAACTGGCTGGAGACCTCCGCGAGCGCGATGTTCGTCTACGCGCTCAAGCGCGGGGCCGATGACGGCCTCCTCGGCCCCGCCGCGGCCGAGGCGGCCCGCAAGGGATGGAGCGGCCTCGCAAGCCGTATCTCCGAGGACGCGGAGGGGCGGTCCGTGATCGAGGGCACCGTGGAGGGGATGAGCGTTCAGAAGGACCTCGCGGGCTACCTCGACAGGAAGAGGCTGACCAACGCGCCGCACGGGTTGTGCGGGATGCTCCTGGCCGCGAGCGCGATGGAGTGGCCCCGCGCGAGACAGGGTGCCGACCGGGGACGGCTTGCCGCGCCCGGGCCGCCGCGAGCCTTTCCCGGAGCGGAGGGTTTTGGAGCATTCGCCGCGGGAGGGCGCGGAGGCGATGTCTACCACGTGAAGAACCTCTCGGACGCAGGGCCGGGGAGCCTGCGGTACGGCGTCCAGACGGCCCGCGGCCCGCGCACGATCGTGTTCGACCTTTCAGGGACGATCTTCCTTCGTTCGGGGCTGAACATAGACAAGCCGTTCCTCACGCTCGCGGGGCAGACGGCCCCCGGCGACGGCGTGACCGTCGCCGGCTTCACCACCAGCATCGCGGGCACCCACGACGTGATCGTCCGATTCATGCGGTTTCGGGCGGGCGACATCAACTGCCCCTCCTTCCAGGGCGACGCCTTGAACGTCTTCGAGTCGAAAGACGTGATCATCGACCACGTCTCGGCGTCCTGGAGCATCGACGAGACACTCTCGGTCACGCACTCGGATCGCGTCACCGTGCAGTGGTCGATCATCGCCGACAGCCTGAACGCGGCCTGCCACAAGAAGGGCCGTCACGGCTACGGCTCGCTTCTCCGCTATGGGAATGGCGGCATCACCTTTCACCACGACCTGTATGCGCACCACGCGAGCCGCAACCCACGGCTCGGAGACGATCTGGGCCTCGACTTCGTCAACAACGTCGTCTACGACTGGGGAAGCGAGCCCGGGTACAGCGGCCCGGCGTCCGAGGGTTCCCCGCGCCTCAACTACGTCGCGAACACGCTCGTGGCCGGCCCGTCCACCCGCGCGGAAAAGCGGAAGCTGGCCTTTGCCACCGGCAGCGACCGGACCGAGATCTACGAGCGCGGCAACCGGATCGACGCGGTCGTCCAGGGTGCAACTGCGACCGTCCCGAGCGACTGGGAGCTGTTTACCGGCGCGTACCGGGTCCGCCAGGAGCGGTTCCCGTTCCCGGAAGTCGAGACCGATGACGCCGGAACCGCCTACCGCAGGGTCTTGGCGGAAGCAGGTGCATCCCTCGTCCGCGACTCGGTGGATTCCTCGGTTCTCCGTTCCGTTGAGACGAAGACTGGCTCTCTCATCGACTCTCAGACGCAGGTCGGGGGGTGGCCGCGTCTGCGGACAGAGCCCCCGCCCATCGATTCGGATCGAGACGGGATGCCGGACGCCTGGGAGACCGCGAACGGCCTGGACCCCCAGAATCCGGCCGACGGCGCCACCCTCGGGAGCAGCGGACTTTCGAACCTCGAGACCTATCTGAATGAGAGGGCACGGGTTTCCACGACGCCCAGGACGAAGGACATTTGATGTGTATTGGTCCGACCAGTCGTCACGCCTGAAGTCTTGCGGTCGGTTCGCTCGGGCTTTTCTGCATTCCTCAAAGAGCTGCATAGACGGCATCGATACGCCTGGAAAGCCACTCCTGCTGGTGCTGGCCCGGCGATGTGACGGAGTCTGGCTTCCCCCGGACGAAAAAGTGGTACGACAACCCTTGACAGCGGGTTGACAGAGGTATTATCTTTACGCGAGTGTCACATCACGGTCGGGCTGCAGGGATTTGAAAGGGAGGAGCCATGAGGACCTGCAACGTTTTGCGTGTCTTGATCGCACTGGTGCTGGTCGTGGGCCTTTATCCGAGCGCGGCCGCGCAGGACTTTCGCGGCGCGATCGGGGGCACGATCAAGGACGAGTCGGGCGGCGTGCTTCCCGGTGCCACGGTGAAGGTGACCAACACCAGCACGAACATCGCCACGACGGTCACGACCGACGGGCGGGGCCGCTACCAGGTCCCCTACCTGATCTCGGGGGTCTACTCGGTGACGGCCACTCTTCAGGGTTTCGAGACGGTCGAAACGAAGGGGATCGAGGTCCGCGTCGGCGACTCTCTGACCATCGACCTCGTCCTCAAACTCGGGCGGACAACCGAGGTCCTGGAGATCACCGCGAGCGCCGCGTACCTCGATGTCACCCAGACCGCGACGGGTCAGGTGATCGACCGCCAGCAGATCCAGCAGCTGCCCCTCGGCGACGGCACGGCCTACATGCTGACCCGTCTGAGTCCGGGCGTCGTGGATAACTCCGACCTGCACTTCGCTCGGCCGATGGACAACGCGGGCCTCGGTGGCTTCGTCACGAACGGCGCCAAGGGTGGAAACGACTTCACGATCGACGGCGCCCCCAACGTCGTGTCCTGGCAGCAGGTGAACTATGGAGGGGCGCGCGTTGGCTTCTCCCCTCCCGCCGACGCGATCGCAGAGTTCAGGGTGAGCACGAACGACTTCGACGCGCAGCAGGGATACACCGCCGGCGCCAGCGTGAACTTGGCCTTGAAGAGCGGTGGCAACGATTTCCACGGGACGGCCTCGTACTTCAACCGCTCGAGCGACCGCTCGGGGACCTCGATCCTCCAGAACCTCTCGGGGACACCCGCCAGCCCCCGCACCTACGACCGAGCCAGCGCGACGGTGTCGGGGCCGATCTTCAGGGACAAGACCTTCTTCATGGTGGCGTACGAGTACCTGAAAGACGTGCAAACCGAGCCGGCGAACTACACGGTGCCGACCGACAAGATGCGCACCGGTGACTTCTCCGAGCTGCTGGCGTCCAACATCAAGATCTACGACCCGCTCAGCGGAAGCACGAACCGCACCGCCTTCCCGGGCAACATCATCCCAACCAATCGGCTCAACCCGATCGCGCTCAAGCTCCTCTCCTACTACCCTCATGCGAATCAGGCGGGAAACGCAGACGGGTCGAACAACTACTTCTCGCAACAGAGCCGTCCCTACACGTACAACGCGGCCCTGCTCCGGCTCGACCACACGTTCACGCCTGACCAGAAGCTGGCTTTCTCGGGCTACTGGAACAAGAGGCAAGAGGATCGCTACAACTGGGCGGGGGTACAGAACGACTTCGCGGTTTCGCAGGGCTTCGACTACCGCAGCAACCAAGGCTTCACGGCGACCTACACGAACGTGCTCACGCCGAGTCTCATCGGCGACTTCCGCGCCAGTTACTCGAAGTGGGGTACGTGGCAGACCCCCGCGCAACAGTTCGATCCCGCGAGCCTCGGCTTCAACGCCGCCACGGTTGCACTCTTCAAGGGTTACACCTACCTGCCCCGGTTCGACATCGCCAGCGGCGGGGTAACGTATGCCACACTCGGCTCGCAACGTTCCAACTACGAAGAGGGGACCAATCAGCCGTTCTATAACGTCTCCTACGCTCCCACGGTCACCTGGGCGCTCACCGACCACACCATCCGCGGCGGCTACGACATGCGCTTCCAGAAGTGGGTGTTGACAGATAACGGGTATATGGGGGGTCGCTACAACTTCACGGGCGCCTACACGAGCGCAGGCAGCAGCGCCTCCACCCAGACCGGGCAGTCACTGGCCCAGTTCCTCCTCGGCATCCCGACATCGGGCGGGAACAGCTACGTCGACGTGAACACGTACGGAGAATACACGAAGGCCGTCCACTCCCTGTTCGCTCAGGACACGTGGTCGCCGACCTCCGGCCTGACCGTGAACCTCGGCCTGCGCACCGAGATCGATACCGGTCTTCGCGAGGCGCACAACCGGAACACTACCGGTTTTGACCAAACAACCCCCAATCCGCTGGAGCCTGCCGCGACGGCCGCCTACGCGAAGAACCCAATGGCCGAAATTCCGGCCAACCAGTTCCACGTCCTCGGTGGGCTCCTCTACGCGGGCAATCCAATCTACGACCGGCTCGTCACCGTCATGCCACGCGTCTCCGTCTCGTACCTGTTGGACAAGCGCACCGTCCTGCGGGGCGGGATCGGCCTTTACTCCTACCCCTACTTCTTCGATGCCATTAACCAGCCCGGTTTCTCGCAGTCGACGCTCCTCGTCTCCACCACCGACAGCGGCAAGACGTTCATCGCCGACCTCAACAACCCCTTCCCCAACGGTCTCGGCGTTCCGCCGGGCTCGTTGCAGGGGCTGGCCACGTTTGCCGGGCGCGACTTGGTGAGCAGCACCACGGCCATGTTGGTGAACCAAAACGACCGCAAGGCCCCCCTCTACACCCGCTGGCAACTGGGGGCGCAGCGCGACCTCGGCGCAGGCTGGATGGTCCAGCTGGACTACATCGGGTCGCGGGGGCGCAACCTGCCCGTGCGGCGAGATATCAACGGCTTGCCTCAGCAATACATGTCGTCCACGCCCTACCGTAACGCGGCGAACGAGTCGTACCTCTCGGCCAGCGTGCCGAACCCCTTCGCCGGGCTTCTCCCCAACACCACCCTCAACGGCAGCACCACGACGAGGTATCAGCTCCTCAGGCCGTACCCCGAGTTCCTGAACGTGGCGATCATGGAGTACACCGGCTCGGATGCCAACGACTCCGGCCAGCTCACCGTCACCAAGCGATTTGAGAAAGGGCTGTCCATCATCGCCTCGTACACCCACTCCCGGTCGACGGAGAAGGTGAGCTATCTCAACTCGTTCGACACGCAACTCGAGCAGCGCACGTCGCCGGACGACCGGCCCAACCGCGCGACGGTCGGCGCGACCGTCCCGATCCCCGTCGGCAAGGGCCGAAAGTGGGGCGACAAGTGGGGCTCGGTCATGCAGGCGATCTTCGGCGGCTGGAACCTCTCCGCGTCATACCAGTACCAGGAAGGTTTCCCCATGAACGCGACCACCAACGGCATCCCGATCGGCTGGGGGAACGTCTACTTCGATCCCACGTGCGACTGGAGCAAACTCAAGATGCGGGCCGTGGGCTCGAAGGACGCCAACGGCAAGATCATCGGCGTCCAAGTACCCGCCTGGGACACCTCGTGCTTCTACTTCCACGACGCCACGGTGCAGACCAACGGCGTGGACGATCCCGCCAAGCAGCGGGCCGATTCGCGAATCAACGTCGGAAACAACACCATACGCTACTTCCCGACCATCCTCGCCAACATGCGGATGCCGGGCCTCCACCTCTTGGATTTCGGTATCTCGAAGACGTTCGAGCTTTCCACAGGGGTTCGGCTGCAGATCCGCGCCGATGCGATCAACGCGCTCAACTACACCGTGTGGTGGTCGCCGGACCTCAACCCCCGCAACGCGACCTTTGGTACCTTCACGACCACGCGCAACATGCCTCGTGACATCCAGCTGGGAGGACGTCTGACCTTCTGACGAGCAGGCCGAAGGGCTCACGCGGCGGTTTGATTCCGCCGCGTGAGCCCGGAGAAGAAAAATGCGATCGAGATCCCTCGCAGTCCTCGCGGCGGTGCTCACCCCCGCCGCGAGCTTTCTCTTTGCCCAGGAACCGTCGCTTCGGGTCACGGTGACGAGCAGGCTCGACCGGCCCAGGGCCAACGAAACGGTGGAGCTTCCCTACGCCCTGTTGAAAGGCACGTTCCGCGCGGAGGATCTGGCCGGGGTCCACGTTGCCGAAGCGGGCCCGGCGGGGGAGGTCCTCGCGCAGGCCGTCGATGACGACGGAGACGGTACCTTCGACCGGATCGTCTTCCAGACCTCCTTCGACCCGCGAGCCACGAAGACCTTCGTCCTCACCCTGGGGGGCAAGCGAGCGCTGAAGAAACAGGACTTCCGCGTCTATGGCCGGTTCGTGCGGGAGCGGTTCGACGACTTTGCCTGGGAGAACGACCGGGTGGCACATCGGGTTTATGGACCGGCGCTGGAGACCTGGCAGAAGGAGCCGTTGACGAGCAGCGGAGTGGACGTCTGGGCGAAGAGGACGCGGGCCCTCGTCGTCAACGACTGGTACATGATTGACGACTACCACGAGGACCACGGTGAGGGCGGCGATTTCTATTCGGTTGGCCCGAGCCGCGGCTGCGGCGGCAGCGGAATCTGGAAAAGCGGCCGCCTCTTCGTCTCGAAGAACTTCCGGGAATCCCGGGTCCTGGCGAACGGGCCGATTCGTCTCGTGTTCGAGCTGCGGTACGAACCATGGGACGCCGGCAGAGCCCGGGTCTCCGAGACCAAGCGCGTCACCCTGGACGCGGGCTCGCACTTCAACCGGTTCGAGAGCGTCTACTCGGTGGACGGTGCGGCGGAGGTGGCGTGGGCCGCCGGGATCAAGAAAGCCAAAGGGGCCGACGTCAAGGTGCAGCGCGACCGGGGGAGCCTGCGGACGTGGGAAGCGCTCAAGGAGCCGAACGGAAGCCTCGGGTGCGCCATCGTAGTGGACCCGGCCCGCATCGCCTCCGTCGCCGATGCCGACGGCAACGTCCTCGTGATCGGGCAGACGAAGGCTGGACGGCCCGTGGTGTACTATGCCGGCTCCGGGTGGGACAAGGGCGGTGATGTCTCCGGACCCGCCGCCTGGGATGGCCTCGTCGAGGACCTGGCGCAGCGTCTTTCCTCGCCGCTCAAAATCGAGGTCCTCCCGATCCCAAGGAGCTGAACATGCAGGCACGCAGTCTCGTCGATCCCGTCCACTACGAGCGGATGACCGGGGAGGAGCTCCGTGCGGCCTTCCTCGTCGAGGACCTCTTCGCGCCGGACGAGGTGCGTCTAGTCCACTGGGAAGCGGAGCGCACGATCCTCGGCTCCGTCGTGCCGCGTCGCCGTCCGCTCGCCCTCGATGCTCCGGCGGAGCTCGCGGCACCGTTCTTCGCGGCGCGCCGCGAGCTGGGCGTGGTGAATCTCGGCGGACCCGGAAGCGTCACGGTGGACGGGCAGACGCACGAGCTCGGACGGCGTGACGGTCTCTACGTTGGCAAGGGCTCGCGCGAGATCGTCTTTGCCAGCAGCCGTGAGGAAGAGCCCGGCCTCTTCTACCTCGTGAGCCATCCTGCTCACGCCAGCCTCCCGTCCGCGCGGGTGTCGCCGGCCGAGGCCGAGACGGTGAGGCTCGGCTCCCAGGCCAGCGCGAGCGTGCGGGTCCTCCGCCGCTACATTCACCCTCGGGGCGTCACGAGCTGCCAGCTCGTCATGGGCGTGACGGACATCGAGGAGGGCAGCGTCTGGAACTCGGTGCCGCCACATGCCCATCACAGACGGACCGAGATCTACCTGTACTTCGATCTGGCCCCCAGCGCCTTCGCGCTGCACGTCATGGGGCCGCCCGAGAAGACGCGGCACATCGTTGTTCGCAACCTGCAGGCCGTCCTGGCGCCCTCCTGGTCGATGCACTTCGGCGTGGCCACCGGCCGCTACGCCTTCGTGTGGAGCATGGGAGGCGAGAACCAGGAGTTCGAGGACATGCAGGCCGTCGATGTCGGCCGGTTGAGGTGAGGCGATGACACGGAAGAACCGTTTCGCGGCCACCCTTGCCGTCCTCCTGCTGCTGTCGGTGCTGGGCGTCCGGCCAGCGGCCGCGGGCGGGGGTTCGGCCACCGATGACCCCTGGGCCCGGCTGCCCGGGATCCTGGCGCGAATCCACCCGCCCGCTTTCCCGGCCCGCGATTTCCCGATCACCGATTTCGGCGCCGTCGGGGACGGTTCGACCGATGCCACCGGTGCGCTGAAGGCGGCGATCGAGGCGTGTCACAAGGTGGGTGGGGGACGCGTGATCGTGCCGCCCGGCGAGTTCCTGACCGGACCGGTGCGCCTGCTCTCGAACGTGAATCTCCACCTCGCCGCGGGGGCGACGCTCCGCTTCAGTACGGACCCCTCGCGCTATCTCCCCGTCGTCCTGACCCGCTGGGAAGGCGTGGAGTTGATGAATTACTCGCCGCTCGTCTACGCCTTCGGGCAGCAGAACGTGGCCGTCACCGGCAGCGGGACGCTGGACGGTCAGGGGGATGCCACGCACTGGTGGCCGTGGAAGGCGAAGACAGGGGCCGAGAGCCAGAAGCCGGACCGCGATCGCCTGTTTCGACAGGCCCAGGAAGGCATCCCGCCCGAACAGCGGATCTACGGAGCCGGCCACTACCTCAGGCCCCCGTTCCTGCAGGTGTACCGCTGCACGAGCGTGCTGATCGAGGGTGTGACGATCCGGAACTCCCCCTTCTGGGTGATCCACCCGGTCCTCTCCTCGAACGTCACCGTGCGCGGCGTCTCGGTGCTCTCCCTTGGCCCGAACAACGACGGCTGCGACCCCGAGTCGTCGACGGACGTCCTCATCGAGGACACGCTCTTCGACACGGGGGACGACTGCATCGCGATCAAGTCCGGGCGCAACGCCGACGGCCGCCGGCTCGCGGCGCCGTCCGAGCGGATCGTCATCCGCAACTGCCGCATGCGGGCCGGCCACGGGGGCGTGACGGTCGGCAGCGAGGTCACCGGCGGTGTCCGCGACGTCTTCGCCGAGCGCAACACGATGTCGAGCCCCGACCTCGATCGAGGACTCCGCATCAAGACAAACGCAGCGCGGGGAGGCGTCGTCGAGAACGTCTTCATGCGGGACACCCAGATCGGCGAGGTGGGCTCCGCGATTGACGTCGACATGCTCTACTCGCCCGCGGACGAGGATCCGTCGCACCAGTTCAACCCCGTGATCCGCAACGTCCGCGTCGAGCACCTCACGGTGAACAAGGCCGCATTTGCACTCTCGATCGTCGGGCTCGAGAGCTCGCCGGTCGGCGGCCTCGTGATCCGCGACAGCGTCTTCAGAAACGTGTCGCGGGGGACCCGTCTCGTCGACGCAGGCCCGGTCCTCCTGGAGAACGTGACGCTCGATCCGGCTCCGGCCCCTCGCCCTTAGCCTCTATTCACGAAGGTGCCTGCTGCGAGGGCGGATATTGCCGCCCTAGCGGGCGCACCCGGGACTCGGAGGGTGCCGCCGACCTGAACGAGTTCGGCTCCCCTCCGCCGTTCAACCAGGCAATTCTGCCCGCCGCGTATCATGCCGGCATGCGACTACGCGTCGTGCTCGTGCGGCCCCGCTATCCGGGCAACATCGGGTCGGTGGTCCGTGTGGCCGCCAACTTCGCCGTCCCAGAGGTCGTGCTGGTCGAGCCGGGTTGCGCTCTCGAAGACGACCCCGAGTTCATCCGCATGGCCATGGGCGGCGAGAAGCTGCTCGCGCTCACCGAGTTGCCCATTCTCGCCCAGGCGGTGGCGCCCTGCCAGCTGGTGATCGCCACGACCTCGACCCGCCACCGCGACCGGCGCGGGATCCACACGCCCTCCGAGGCGAAGCAGAAGCTGCGCGAGTCCGGGGCCGAACTCGTGGGCCTGGTCTTCGGCCCCGAGCGCGCCGGCCTCGCCCGCCCGGAGCTGGCCGAGGCTCACATGGTCCTCGGGGTGCCGACCAACCCAGCGTTCCCCGTGCTCAACCTGGCACAGGCGGTGGGAATCGTGCTCGCCGCCCTGCAGCAGGAGGACGGTCTCCCGCTCCCCGCCCCTGCCGACCCGATGGACCACCCCGCGCACCACGAGGAACTCAGGGCGGCGATCGCCCATCTCGAGGAGGTCCTGCTCGCGTCCGGGTACCTGGACCCGCACAACCCGGCCAGGGTCACGGACCAGTTCCGGCGCTGGTTCGGGCGCACCGTGCCGACACGGCGGGAGGTCGCGCTCCTGCACGCGCTCGCCGCGCACGTGACCTACCTGACCAGGCGCACGGCGCGCGAGCCCTGAACCGCTCATCTGCGCTGTATATGAATAGTTTCACAAACACGCCGGAACCTGTCCGGGAGCCTCAGTTCGTGACCGCCTTCTTGCTGCGGCCCGGCACCCGCCTCCGGCGCCGCGCCCGCCCGTGCTCGCCCAGCAGCGCCTCGCGCGCATCCGCGCCGGCCACGCGACGGAAGCGGTCGGCCAGCCCTTCGACCGGCCCCGAGCTCTCGTCCAGCTCGATGCGCTCCAGCCTGTGGGCAGGGATGAAGAGCGTGACCGCTCCGATCATCACCGGTCCCCCGGTCGCGTGCTGGCGTACCCAGTCCTCGAACGCCTCCAGAGGCACCCCGCGGATCGTCGCGCCGGTCGGGCTGAGCCCCAGCAGGACACCCCAGAACTTCTCCCGCGGTCCGCTGCAGTTCACCACGACCAGGCTGCCGGCCTCCATGCTCGCCTACCCTCCCGGCTGGCACAGCTCGATGAGCACACCGCCCGCCGACCCCGGGTGAAGGAAGCACACGAGGGAGCCGTGCGCGCCCGGCCTCGGCTCTCGCGAGAGCAGCTCGAAGCCGAGCGCCGCGAGCTCGCCCATCGTTGTCCGGATGTCCTCCACCTCGAAGCAGATGTGGTGGAGCCCCTCGCCTCTCTTCTCGATGAACCTCGCGACCGGCGAGTCGGGAGCCGTCGGCTCCAGCAGCTCGACCCGCGTTTCCCCGACGGGCAGGAAAGCGACCCTGACCTTTTCCGAGGGCACGTCTTCCGACCTTTCGACCCGGAGGCCGAGGGTCCGGAAAAGGGCCAGCCTCTCCTCGATGGAGCGAACGGCGATGCCGATGTGACCGACCGCCCTGATCACGCGTCCCCCTTGCAGAAGCCCTCGAGCAGGCGCCGCGCGGCGGTGTAGGGATCCACCGCGCCGTCTCCCACATCGGAGAGCGTGGCCGCGTAGGCCGTGCTCTGGGCGCCCCGGATGCGCTCGTTGACCATCGCCGAGAGCAGGCGCTCCACCCGCCGCCGCGCGCGGCGCCGGCGGGCCTGCTGCCGGCGACCGTCGCCGTCCAGGTAGGCCTGATGCCGCAAGAGCGCCGCCACCAGCTGCTCGACTCCCTCCCCGGCCGTCGCGACGGTCGGGATCACCGGCGGCTTCCAGGCGGCGGAGGGCGCCAGGGCCAGCATGCCCTCGAGGGCGGCCACCTGGGCCTCCACGCCCGGCTGGTCAGCCTTGTTGACCACGAAGACGTCGCCGATCTCCATCACGCCGGCCTTTGCGGCCTGCACGTCGTCGCCGAGGCCGGCCACAGCCACCACCACGACGGTCTCCACCTCGCCGGCCACGTCAACCTCGTCCTGCCCGACCCCCACCGTCTCCAGGAGGATCCACTCGAAACCGGCCGCGTCCAGCACGTCGAGGGCGTCCGAGGCGGCCACGGCCAGGCCGCCGAGGGCGCCCCGCGTCGCCATCGAGCGCACGAACCCCCCCTCGCCCAGGAACTCGGGCATCCGGACCCGGTCACCGAGGAGGGCACCACCGGTGAACGGGCTCGAGGGGTCCACCGCCAGCACGGCCACCCGCGAGCCGCGCCGCAGCAGGGAGAGGCCCAGGGCCTGCACCAGCGTGCTCTTGCCGACCCCCGGCGCTCCGGTGATACCGACGGTGAGGGCATGGCCGAGGCGACCGCGCAGGGCGGCGAGCAGCCCTTCCGCGTCCGGGCCCCCGCGCTCCGCGACGCTCAGCGCCTTGGCGACGGCGCGGGCATCGCCCGCCAGCACCTCGGCCACGGCAACCATGCGGCGAGCCTACCCTCCGAGCAGCTCACGGGCAATGACGAGCCGCTGGATCTCGCTGGTGCCCTCGCCGATCGTGCAGAGCTTGGAGTCGCGCCAGTACTTCTCCACCGGGTAGTCCTTGATGTAGCCGTACCCGCCGTGGATCTGGACCGCCTCCTCGCACACCCGCACCGCGACCTCGGAGGCGTAGAGCTTGGCCTGCGAGGCGAGCAGCGTGACCGTTTCGCCGGCGTCCTTCGCCGCGGCCGCGCTCTCGGTGAGCAGCCGCGCCGCGGCAACGGTCGTGGCCATGTCGGCGAGCTTGAGGCGGATCGCCTGGAAGTCGGCGATCGGGCGGTTGAACTGTCGCCTCTGCTTGGCGTAGGCAACCGCGGCGTCGAGGGCGCCCTGTGCGATCCCGAGGCCGAGGGCGGCGATCGAGATGCGGCCCCCGTCCAGCACCTGCATCGCCTGCAGGAACCCCTCGCCCTCCTTCCCGAGGAGCGCGTCCGCTCCCAGGCGGCACTCCTCCAGGATCAGGGAGGCGGTGTCGGAGGTGCGCATGCCGAGCTTGTCCTCCTTCTTGCCCACCGCCACCCCCGGGGCGTCGAGCGGAACGATGAACGCCGAGATCCCGTGGTGGTCCTTCCCGGGCGCGGTGCGGGCCATGATCACCCCGACCCCGCCGATGGACGCGTTGGTGATGAAGTTCTTGCTCCCCGAGAGCACCCAGGCGGCACCGTCGCGCTTCGCGACGGTCTTGGTGCCCCCGGCGTCCGACCCGGCCTCGGGCTCGGTCAGCCCCCAGGCGCCCAGAATCTCCCCGGACGCCAGGCGCGGCAGCCAGCGCCGCCTCTGCTCCTCGCCCCCGAAGAGGAAGATGTGGTTGGTACACAGGGAGTTGTGGGCAGCCACCGTGAGCCCGACCCCCGCCTCGACCGCCGCAAGCTCCTCGACGATCGCGACGTACTCGCGGTAGGTGAGCGCGGCGCCACCGTACTCCTCCGGGACCAGGACGCCCAGGAAGCCGAGCTCGCCGAGCTTGCGGCAGACCTCCCTGGGGAAGAACGAGCGTTCGTCCCACTCGCGTGCGTGAGGTTCAAGCTCCGCGCGCGCGAAGTCCCGCACGAGCTCGCGAATCTCACCCACGTTTCCCGTACCTGCGCTCATGGCCTCCCCCCTTCCACCCGAGCCACGTCAACGCCAGTGTAGTAGGTCTTGAGGATCTCCTGGTAGCTCGCGCCGCCGCGCGCCAGGCCGTAGGCCCCGTTCTGGCACAGGCCCACGCCGTGGCCCCACCCTCGCCCGAGAAAGCGTACGGCGGGCTGCGCTGGGGTGCCCGAGCGCATCGTGACGAACAGCGTGTCCGGCAGGTCGAGCGCGCGGCGAAACGCCATGCCGGGGAACTCCTTCGCCCCGTTGCTCCCTGTGACGGAGACGGCGAGCGCCCGTCCGGAGACGCCTCGGCGGGTTACCCGGACCTCGCGGGTCCCGGGGACGCCGAGGCGCCTGGCGACCTCCTCCAGGGGGAACTCCCGCACCCACCACGTCCAGGACGAGCCGGCGTCTGCCTCCTCGAGCGGCTCCACCTCGAGCAGCGGGCACGTCTCGCCCGCGCACCACACGGTGGCTGATGAGCCGGAGGGGAACGAGAGCGTGTTGCGTCGCCACCGCTCGCCGCGCCGCTCCAGCACCGCCTCGCGGCCGCTCAGGTCGCGCGGGTTCTCGCCGCCGTCGCTCACGAGGCGCACACCCTGCGGGCCGGGGACCAGACGGCCCTGGACCGCCTGTACCTTGCCGGCGAGCTGGCCGAGCCGCACGACGAGAGCGATTTCCCAGCCCGAACGCGATCCAGACCGGGGCGGGGGCGGAAGCGGCAGCCTGAAGGTCCGCAGGAGCTCGAGGATGGTCTCGTCGGTCCCCTGGACCGCCGGCACGTCGAGCGTCGCCGCGACCCCCTCCAGCCCGAAGGCCTTGACGAGACCGGTCACCCCAGCACCGGGATGGGTGCCGGACAGCCGAGCCGCCAGCGCACGCGGCTCGCGCGGCGCGCCGACGGCCCCCGCCAGCGCGTCCCCCACCGAGGCCAGGCGGTCCTGGGGCCCGAGCCAGGGGCCGGCCTTGGCCCCGTCGCCGGCCACCAGCATGCGCTCGCCCCGGCACACGACTCCCTTGAGGTACGGCTGCGCCCTCTGGGGGAAGAGCGCGGCCGCGTCCTCGGTGTGCCCGGCGCAGGTCGAGTGGTACATCGCGTCGATGGGCCGGCCCTGGAAGACGATCACCTCCCCCGCCGTCTCGTGCACTGCCCTGTCGGAGAGCGCCTGCTCCGCCCCGGCGCCCTCGTAGACCTGGCAGGAGGGGGAGTCGCACAGGTCGTAGCCCTCCTGGGCGTGGTCGCCCAGGTGAGCCACGGCGTAGGTCCGCGCCGCCACCGCCTGCGCCTTGAGGGCGTCAAGGAGCGGGAACGTGCGCGGCCCCATCTCGCCGGGCAGCACCCCGCGCAGATACTCCTCCAGGCTGAGCACGTTGATGACCGCGACCCCTTCGAGGCCGGCCCTCATCTCGAGCTCGCCGCGCACCGACTTTCCGCCCACCCGAACAGGTTCGAGCTCGAGGGGCACGAAGCGGACTCTATCGGCTCGCACCGAAACCCCACCCTCCCCCTCCACGACCACCCCCCCGCCGTACCCCACCCCGATTCTCTTCTGGTCCACAAAGCCTGCATGGGCGAGGGCGCGGGAGAGCTGGTCCTGGCCCTCACCCTCACGTGCGACCGCCACAACCCGCTCCAGGCCGTCGCCCTGCGTTTCGATGCGCCCCTCGAACCCCGACCCGGTCAATCGCACCAGCGCTCCCTGGGCGCTTCCCTCCTGGGCGAACGCCCCGACCTGGATCGCCGCCCGCCCTGGAACGAGCTTCGCGGAGAGGGGTCCGCGCAGCAACGACGCGCTCTCGCCGGTGACGACGGCGTAACGCCGCCCGGGGTCGGGCAGGACCGGCTCCGCCGCCGCCTGCAGCAGCACGCGCACCAGCGGCGGCCGCACGTCGTCGCGCTCCGGGACCGCGATCGCAGCCGGCGGGGTGGGCGTGGGCTGCGGCGTGGGGGCCGGCGTCACGGCCGGCGTGGGGGTGGGTGGCGGAACGACCCTCGGCCCGACGGCACAACCGGCAACTGCGAAAACGACGGCCGCCAGCAGCGCCAGCCTCAAGGCGGCGCTTCTACCGACGATCAAGACCGCATTCCGAGACGCTGGCTCGAGCGGGCGCGGTAGTCCTCGCCGCGCAGCTCGATGACGTCGCACATTTCGAACAGGCGCGAGCGCAGCCGCTCCGAGATCCGGTCGGCAAGGGTCTCCTGCCCCCGCTCTGCGGATGGCGCGTCCTGGGGCTGGTAGGACGCGGACGAATCCCCGCCCCTGGCGACGCCCCGGGCAGGCTGGGGGAAGTCCAGGTAGTTGGTGGTGAAGATCGTCACCCTGTTCGCCATGTAGCGCGAGTTGATCACGTAGTACAGCAGGTCGCGCACCCACTCGGTCAGCCTGCCCGCGCCGAGCTCGTCGAGCACCAGGACGTCGGCCTCGGTCACGGGACCCAGGATCTCCTCGCGGCTCGCGCCGCTGCCGTCGAACGACATCTGGAGCTCCTGGACGAGCTCCAGGAAGTTCGAGTAGACCCCCTTCGCACCCTTGGTGAGGATCAGCTCCTGGAGGGCCGCCACCGCCAGGTGCGTCTTGCCCGTCCCGACGTTGCCCATGTAGAGCAGGCCCCTCTCCACCTTGGGGTAACAGTCGATGAACTCGCGCGTGCGACGCTTGGCTTTTGCCTGCAGGTTGTTGCTCGCTTTGTCCTGGCTCCAGACCTCGAAGTTCTCGACCGTGCAGTGCTTGTAGCGAGCGGGAATGCGGGCTGCGGCCAGCAAGCCCTCGACCTTGCGGTCGCGCCGGCAGGCGCAGCGCACCGCGACCTCGACTCCGTCCCGTTGCTCGATGGTGAAGCCGGTGCCGCCACAGTTCAGACAGGTCCCCACGCTCGTAAGCACGGGCCGATTGTAGCCCGGATTATTCATGAGGGTTCGTAGCGAGAGCGCGGAGGTGGCTGTCATGGTGGGTGAGCTTCCGCTGCGGGGGGCGCGGCGCCGCTCCGTCCACCGCCGGCGCCTCGGCCCCCCGGTCTCCCACGCTCGCGCGGCGGAGCCCCGCTCGCTCCGGGGCGAGGAGGGAAGCCGACCTCGTGCAGTACGGCGGCACCCTCCGAGCCCCGAGTACGCCCGCCATGGCGGCCAGGTCCGCGCTCGCAGTAGACACCTTCGTGAATAGTCCGGGCTCCCGTGCGCTAGACTCCCGGCGTGTCGGCACGACCGGGCAAACGGCTCCTCGGCTGGTTTCGCGCCTCGCGCAGGGACCTGCCCTGGCGAGGCCCATTCCCACGGGACCCCTATGCGGTCCTGGTCTCCGAGGTCATGCTGCAGCAGACCCAGGTGGACCGCGTTCTCGAAGCCTACCGCCGCTTCTTGAGGCGCTTCCCTACGCTCGAGGCGCTCGCCGCCGCCCCGACCGAGGAGGTCCTCCACGCCTTCTCCGGCCTCGGCTACTACCGCCGGGCTCAGCTGCTCCACCGGGCAGCCAAGGCGATCGCGGAGGCGGGCGCCTGGCCGGAGACCTCGCAGGAGCTGGCAAAGCTGCCCGGGTTCGGCCCCTACACCAGCGCCGCGGTGGCGGCATTCTCCTTCGGGGGCCAGGAGCCTCCCGTGGACGGCAACGTGGCGCGCGTGACCGCACGGCTCCACGCGATCGAGCTCCCCCTTGGCAGCCCGGCGCTTCTGGCGGCCGGCCGGGAGCTGGCGGGTGCCCTTCACGCCCAGATCGGGACGCCGGAGGTCTGGGAAGCGCTCATGGAGCTCGGCGCCACCGTGTGCACCCCGGCCTCCCCGCGCTGCGAGTCCTGCCCCCTGGCCGACGACTGCGCGGCGCTTGCCAGCGGCGCACCTGCGGGGTTCCCCCTCCCACGCCCAAAGCGCGCCCGCGAGGGTCAGACCTGGGTCGCGTTGTGGCTCTCGCGCGATGACGGGCGCGTCCTCCTGCGCCGGGTGGACGACGGCCGACTCCTGGAAGGGATGTGGCTGCCTCCCTTCGAGGAGGTCTCGGACGGCAGGGTGCCGGCCGATGTGGCCCGGGGGCTCGCCCGCGAGGCCGGCTTTCGCGGCCCGCTGCGGGCTGCGCCGCCGGTACGCCACGCCATCACACACCGTGACATCCTCGTGATGCCCTTCGCAGCGACCTTTACGGCTGCCCGGGTGGCCGAGCAGCGGCCTCGCTGGCGCTGGGAGGACCCATCCAGACCTGCCGTGCCCACGTCGACGCTGCTCGGCAAGTTGGCCGGTGCCTGCGCCGCGCCGGATCAGGAGGTTTAGCCGTGCCCACCCCCACCACGCCGCTGCTCACCGTGGACGCGCTCATCGTGGACCCGATCAGGGGCGTCCTTCTCATCCGCCGCAAGCACCCCCCTTTCGAGGGGTGCTGGGCGCTGCCGGGAGGTTTCGTGGAGGTCGGCGAGACGTGCGAGGCGGCCTGCGCCCGCGAGGCCTGCGAGGAGACCGGCCTCGAGGTGGAGCCGGTGGAGCTGATCGGGGTCTACTCGGCCCCCGACCGCGATCCTCGCGGCCACACCGTTTCCCCCGTCTACCTCTGCAGGGTCGTGAGCGGAAACGCACGCGGCGGGGACGACGCCAGCGAGGCCAGGTGGTTCCCCGATCTTGCCGGCGTCAAGCTTGCCTTCGACCACGCCCGCGTGCTCGCCGACGCCTTCTTCCCCCTCCCTCGAGATCCGGGCTCCGGGCTCCGGACTCCGTTCCCCCGCCCCCGACCCGAGTAACGTTATGTCTTTCCTGTGCTCTGTGCCCTGAGCCCTGTCTCCTGCGCCCTGTGCCCTGTCCTTTACCGCTCGATGTTGTCCTCGGGCATGACGTCGGGCTCGGGCTCGGCGAACACGAGGCCGGTCTGGGCAACGGGCAGGAGGACGAGGTGGAGCTTCCCCTGGCTGACGAGGCGCAGCTCGTAGCATCCCTCCGGGCGGATGTCCACCAGCGTCCCGGCGGTTCCGGACAGCCCCAGGATCTGGCTGTAGACCAAAACCTTGTTCGGAAGTTCCATGGTCGCCCCCTCACCTTTTTATTCTACCCGGCCTATTCCTCATCGTCTTCGCCGGCCGGCACCGCCCCGTACTCCTTGAGCTTGCGCTGCAGGGTGCGCAGGCCGATGTCCAGGAGCTGGGCCGCCCTGGCCCTGTGCCCGTTGGTGTGATCGAGCGTGCGCAGGATTGCCTCCCTCTCGATGTCCGCCATCGGGCGAGGCACCCACTCGCCGGCTGCCGCTGGCCTCTCCACGGGGCGGGCCTCGCGGTACTCGGGTGGGAGGTCGCCCAGGGTCAGCTCATCGCCGCGGCAGAACAGGACCATGTTCTCGACCGCGTTCCGCAGCTCGCGCACGTTGCCCGGCCACGGGTGGGTGCGAAGCACCGCAAGCAAACCCGGGGTGACCCGGTTCACGTTGCGTCCGAGCTGCACGTTGAACCGCTCGATGAAGTGGGCGACCAGCAGCGGGATGTCCTCCCCCCGCTCGCGCAGCGGTGGCAGCGCAACGGTGACGACCTTCAGCCGGTAGTAGAGGTCCTTTCTGAACCTGCCGGAAGCAACCTCGCTCTCGAGGTCCCGGTTGGTGGCCGCGACCAGGCGGAAGTCCACCGGGATCTCCTCGTTGCCGCCGACCCGGGTGATGCGCCGCTCCTCGAGCACGCGCAACAGCTTCACCTGCAGGTCCGTGGACAGCTCGGAGATCTCGTCGAGGAAGAGCGTGCCGCCGCTCGCCGCCTCGAGCTTGCCGATGCGGCGCTGGTGCGCGCCGGTAAAAGCCCCCTTCTCGTGGCCGAAGAGCTCGGCCTCCAGGATCTCGCCCGGGATCGCGCCGCAGTTGAGGGCCACAAAGCGCCCGGCCGCCCTCGGCGAGTGCTCGTGGATCGCGTTGGCGATGAGCTCCTTGCCGCTGCCCGACTCGCCGACGATCAGCACCGTGCTGGGAGCGGGGGCGACAACGCGCACCCGCTCGAACACCCGCTGCATGGTGGGCGACCGTCCGATGATGTTTTCGAAGCCGACGAGCTTCTCCAGGCGCTCCTGCAGCTCGCGCTTGTCGCGCGTGAGGCTCGTGCGTTCGAGCTGCAGCTCCACCCGCCTGCGCAGCTCGACGAGGTTGACCGGCTTCGTCAGGTAGTCGTCCGCGCCCCCCTGGAGGGCCTGCACGGCCCCATCCACGTCCCCGAACGCCGTGACCATGAGGACCGCGATCTCCGGCCGCAGGGCGCGCACCCGGCGCACGAGCTCGTAGCCGTCCATCCCCGGCATCCGCACGTCGGTCAGCAGCACATCCACCGGCTCCCCCGCCTCGAACGGCGCCAGCGCGGTCTCGCCGGAGTCGAACTCGGAGATCTCGTACCCGACGCGCCGCAGGCCGGTGGCCATGGCCGAGCGCGAGCCGTCGTCGTCATCCACCAGAACAATCCGCGCCTTGTTCACCACGCGACCCCCTTCTCCACCAACAGCCTCTTGAGGCCCTTCTCGTCGAGTACCTTCACGCGCAGCTCCTTTGCCTTTGCCAGCTTGGAACCGGACTCCGCCCCGGCCACCACGAACGACGTGCGCCGCGAGACGCTGTCCGCCACCTTCGCCCCCACCCCCTCGAGGAGGCTCGCCACCTGCTCCCGCGGCCTCGAAAGGGTTCCGGTGAGCACGAACGTCAGCCCGTCGAGCGGGCGCCCCCCGACGGCGGCAACGACCTCCTCGCGTGGGTCCACGCCCCTTTGGCGCAGGCGCCGCACCAGTGCGGCGTTCTCCGCGTCCACAAAGAACGCCACCACGCTGGCCGCAATGGTAGGCCCGATCCCCGCTGCCTGCTCGAGCTCCTCCCCGCCGGCGCGCGCGAGCGCCTGCAGCGAGCCGAAGCGGGAGGCCAGCACCTTGGCTGCCTTCTCCCCCACGTGGCGGATGCCGAGCGCCACCAGCAGCCGCCACAGCGGCCGGCTGCGTGCCGCCCCGAGCTGGGCCAGCAGGTTGGCCGCCGACTTCTCGCCCCAGCCAGGAAGCTCGGCCAGTCTTTCCGCGTCGAGGTCCCAGAGCGAGGCCGGATCGCTTAT
This sequence comes from Thermoanaerobaculaceae bacterium, assembly GCA_963754345.1. Taxonomy (GTDB): domain Bacteria; phylum Acidobacteriota; class Thermoanaerobaculia; order Thermoanaerobaculales; family Thermoanaerobaculaceae; genus RBG-13-68-16. The sequence continues at coordinate 138,544 of CAVWFZ010000022.1, forward strand.
CAGACCGGCCGAGAGCAGCTGCTCGATGAGACGCCTGCCCAGCCCCTCGATGTCCATCCCCGCGCGGGAGACGAAATGGAAGAGCCGCTGGCGCTGCACCCCGGGGCACGCCCTGTTGGGGCAGCGCACCGCAACCTCGCCCGGCTCCCGGACGACGGCGCTCGCGCACTCGGGGCACTTCTCGGGCATGCGGAACGCCTTGGCGCCTGCCGGTCTGGCAGAGGGGTCCACGGCGACGACCTTGGGGATCACGTCCCCGCCCTTCGCCACCCACACCAGGTCCCCGACCCGAACGTCCAGGCGGGCCACCTCGTCGGCGTTGTGCAGCGTTGCGCGGGAGACCGTGCTGCCGGCGAGGAAGACCGGCTCTAGCTCCGCGACCGGGGTCAGCGTCCCCGTGCGGCCCACCTGCACCACAATCCCCTGCACCCTCGTCCGCTCGCCCTCCGGGGGATACTTGTAGGCGACGGCCCAGCGCGGGAACTTGGCGGTGGTGCCGAGCCGGCGCTGCTCCTCGAGGTCGTCCACCTTGACCACCACGCCGTCGATGTCGAAGGGCAGCTTCGAGCGCTTCTCGCCCCACTCGGAGACGAAGGCGTGCACCCCGGAGAGGTCAGTGCACCGCCGCCAGCCGGGGTTGACGGCGAACCCCCATGCAGCCAGCCGCTCCAGGATCTGCGAGTGGCGCTCGAAGGGAACCCCCTCCGCCCGCGGGACCTGGTACGCGAAGAACGCGAGGCGCCGCTTTGCGCACTCGCGCGGGTCGAGGAGCCGGATCGAGCCGGCGGCCGCGTTGCGCGGATTGGCGAACGGTTCCTCCCCCTCCTCGCGGCGCGCGCGGTTGAGCGTCGCGAAGACCTCGCGCGGCAGGTACACCTCGCCGCGCACCTCCACGAGCGGGACCTCCTCAGGGAGCGCGAGCGGCAGCGCGCGGATGGTGCGCGCGTTGACGGTGACCTCGTCGCCCACCTCCCCGTTGCCCCGGGTCACCGCGCGGGCGAGCACCCCGCGTTCAAAGGTGATGGCAAGCGAGACCCCGTCGATCTTTAGCTCCGCCACGAGCCCCTCTGGCTCTCTCCCCAGGCCCCGTGTCGCGCGCGCGTACCACTCCTCGAGCTCGCTCTCGTTGTAGGAGTTGTCGAGCGAGAGCATGGGCGTGGCGTGGCGGACCTGCGGCAGCTCGTCCACCGGCTCCCCCCCGACGCGCCGGGTCGGGGAATCGGCGGTGATCAGCTCCGGGTGGGCGTCTTCGAGCTCGCGCAGCTCGGCCATGAGCTTGTCGAAGGCGTAGTCGGTGATCTCCGGGCGGGCGAGCACGTAGTAGAGGTGCTCGTGGCGCCGGATCTCACGCCGCAGCCACGCGACCCGTCCCCCGGGGTCCTTCCTCATGCCTGCCCCTCCGGCCTGCGCCCCCGCCGCCGCGCACCTCCCCGCCGCCGCGTGCGTCGCTTCGCCGGTCCCTCCTCGGGTGCCAGCCCCGCCTGCACCCGCGCCACCGCCTCCTCCCACGGGTTGACCAGGAGGCGGTGGCGCTCGTCCGCAGCCCCCAGCAGGTGGGCGAGCTGCCACGCCACGGGGAACGCCTCGTGCTTGAAGGTGCGGAGGACAAACTTCGCTGACCGGGGCGGCGCGAGGATCCTCGAGAGCAGCAGGAAAGACGAGCGCACGACGTGGGACCGGTAGTTCGACAGCGCCAGGCGCAGGGCCGCGGCGTCCAGCCTCTCACGTACGAGCCTCTCGACCTCGCCCGGCGCAGGAGCCCTCTCCTGGCCGCCCCCGAGCCCGTCGAGAACCGCCGGCAGGAAGAGGATGGCCAGGTGGGTGTCCTCCGAGATCTTCTCGCCGTGCCTCACCCGCTCGTCGGCGAGCGCGAGGAGCCTCCAGAGGAGCGCGTCGGGCTCTCCTGCGAAGGCGTGGGCCTCGGGCACCGTGTGGGCGAGCAGGCCCGCGCCGTCGAGGCCCCGGAGGATCGCAAGCGCGTGCCCTCCCTTCAGGCTCTCCATGAGCTCGTAGGCGATGCGTGCCGGGGCCGCGCGCCGGATCTCCCCGTGCATGACGCTGATCGCCTCGGTCACGTCCGGCTCGAGCCGGAAGCCGAGGCGAGCGCCGTACTCCACGGCCCGCATCATGCGCACCGGGTCCTCCGCGAACCGCAGGTGCGGGGGCCCGATGGTGCGGATCACCCCTGCCCGCAAGTCCTCGAGGCCCCCGACGTAGTCGATCACGGAGAAGTTGGCGATGTTGTAGAAGAGCGCGTTGACCGTGAAGTCGCGCCGCCAGGCGTCCTCCTCAGGCGTGCCGAACTCCTCGGCCTCCGGGGTGGGCGCCAGCACGTCCACGGTCTCCCCGTCCTCGATCTCCGGAGGCTCGGGCGACCGGCGGAACGTCGCAACCTCCACGATCTCGTCGGAGAACCTCACCATCACCAGGCGGAAGCGCCGCCCGATCACCCTGGAGTTTCGGAAGAGCTGGCGCACCTGCTGGGGCCGGGCGTTGGTCCCGATGTCGAAGTCCTTGGGCTTGCGGCCCAGCAGCAGGTCGCGCACAGCCCCTCCCACCAGGTAGGCAAGGAACCCCGCACGCTGCAGCCGGTTGAGCACCTTGAGGGCGTTCGGGGAGAACTGCGCCCGCGAGACCGAGTGCTCCGGACGCGCGAGGATGCGCGGCGCCTGCCGGAGCTCAGCTGGCTCGCTCACGCGCCCCGCTTTCCGGCGGGGGGCTCCCCGGCCACGCTCAGCACGATCTTGCCGAACTGCTCCCCCCTCGCCATGCGCTCGTACCCTTCCCGCCCGCGCTCCAGGGGAAACACTGTGTCGATTACCGGGTGAAGCTGCCACTCCGCCACGGCGCGCACCATCGCCTCCCAGTCGGCCCGGCTGCCCATCGTGGAGCCGAGGATCGAGAGCTGGTTCCAGAAAATGAGCGGCACGTGTTCGTTGGGGTTGGGCCCGGTGGTGGCGCCGCAGGTCACGATCCGGCCACCCCTTGCTGCGCAGCGCAGCGACGTGTTCCAGGTCGCCTGCCCGGCGGTCTCCACTACCACGTCCACGCCGCGCTTGCCCGTCAGGCCGCGGACCTCGCGCGCCACCTCGCAGGCGGTGTAGTCAAGCGTGTGGTCGGCGCCCAACTCCTTTGCCCGCGCGAGCTTCTCGGCGTTCCCGGAGGTCACGAACACGGTTGCGCCGGCCCGTTTTGCGATCGCCAGCGCGGCCAGCGCCACGCCGCCACCGATCCCATGGATGAGAACGGTCTCACCGGAGTCGAGGTGCGCGCGGGTCATGAGCATCCGCCATGCGGTGAGGAACGTCAGCCCGAAGCCGGCCGCCTCCTGCCAGGAGAGGTGCGCAGGCTTCCGCGCCAGAGAGCTCGCCGGCACCTTCACGAACTCGGCGAAGGTCCCGTCTACGTGCTCGCCAACCAGGCCGTACTTCACGCACAGAGACTCCTCGCCGCGGCGGCAGAACTCGCACGTTCCGCACCACAGCCCGGGGTTGAGGACGACATCGTCACCGGCCCGCCAGCCGGATACCCCCTCGCCGAGCTCGGCCACCGTCCCGGCCCCGTCGGCTCCCCCGATGTGCGGAAGCTCCACGGGGATGCCCGGCAGGCCCCGCAAGACGAAGAGGTCGAGGTGGTTGAGCGCCGCCGCGCGGAGGCCGACCAGCACCTCACCCGGGCCTGGCCGCGGGGTGGGCCGCTCGCCGGAGACCAGCGCGGAGGTTTCTCCGTGGCCGGAGAAGAAGAGCGCGCGCATCGAGACCCTCCCTCGGACGTGATCGTAACGTAGGCCGGGCGCAAAAAGAACCGCCCCGGGGGGCGCCCCGGGGCGGCTTTCTTTCGACGACGCAGGCTCAGTTCGCGTTGTTGAACACGAGCGCGCGCTGGACCCAGTAGTTGTGCAGCCCCGCCATGTCCACCGTCTCGAGGACAATCTGATGGATTCCGTCCACGTACTTGGTGGTGTCCAGACTGTACTGGAAGCCGGAGTTCTCCAGGATGTTGCGCGGGTAGAAGGGGTACTTGATCAGGAGGTCGGGACGGTAAATGTGCAGGTTGGGATCGCTCCCGACCAGGCTGCCGTCGAGCACGCCATCGACATAGACGTTGAGCGTCACGACGGTCTCGAAGTCGTAGACCCAACCCTTCAATATCTGGATGCCCTTCGTTGACTGCATCGAAGGCGGGCTCTCCAGGTCCCCGAAGCTCGAGAACCCCTGGCCCAGATGGTTGCACTCGAGGATGACCGGAATCTGGTCGACGATCACCGCCGGGCGAACGGCGTCCTGCGTGCCGGCGCGGATCGCGAGGTAGTGCAGGCCCGGGTGAATCCCGAGGGTGTTGAGGAGGTAGTCGACATCCACGGCGAAGAAGAACCCCGAGTACTTGGCGTCGGCGGCGAACTGCGGGTACTCGTAGAGGATGTCGGGACGCTCGTAGCCGTAACAGTTGACGTCCATCCCGAACTGTGACAGGTAACGGCATTCGGTCGTGGTCCGATGCAGGATCACACCGTCGAGGAGCAGCTCCACGTACTTGACACCCTCGAAACGCTGCTGCTCGTTCTGGTCAAGAACCCACCCCGAAACCCACTCGATGCGGTTGCCGAAGTGGTACTCCAGTCCCGAGGGTCCGCCGAGAACGCACGAGGTCGCGAACAGGTGCGCGTTCGACATCGGCCAGTCGATCCTGCCGAACGGCGCGATGGTGGTGTAGTTGTTGTCGAAGTAAAGGTCGCGCGAGCCGATGATGCTGCTCATCCCCTGGGTGTCCCAGACGCGCACCGAGATCGTATGGTTGCCGATTGCGAAACGCGTGGTGTCCAGGTTCATCTGGAAACCGGAGTTGAGGGCGCCCGAGACGTCCGGGTGGGCGTTTGCCACGTCGGGCCGCGGCAACGGGTACACCGCCTGGCCGACCACCCTGTTGTCCACCATCACCTCGATGTCCGCCAGGATCCTGCCGTCGGGCGCCGTGGTGGTGCGGATGCCCTCCGCATCGAGGGTCCAGCCGACAATCGGGTACACGCCGGAGACGTAGTCCTGCGTGCCGGTCACGTACGGGTCGCGCGGGTTGTCCAGCGCACCGATCGGGGCCTGGTTGATGGTGTTGTTCACGGTCACGGCACGCGACCCCAGCTCGGCCACATCGCTGTTCGAGTAGGTCACCCGGATGGAGATCGAGTGGTTGCCTGCAGGATAGTTGGAGGCCAGGAAAGAGGTCACGAAGCCCGGTTCGTATGGGAACTCGCCGCCCTGGTAGTTGGGATACTTGCGACGCACGTCCGAGCGCGGCTGGTTGATATCCGCATCGTGCACCGCGGCACCATCGACCAGAAGTGTGATGCGGGACACACCGCGCGGGTCGAGCACGAACCCCTGCACGTCGACGATGCCGAAAACGGTGGCTCCATCTGCAGGCGTGTCGATACCGAAGATCGTCTGCGAGGCGGGCTGGGCGGCGCCCCGCCGAGTGACATGACCCGCAAATGCAGCGCTGGCCACGAGCAAACACAAAGCAAGAAGACCTGCTCTGCCTAGTATCCTGCGCATCGTCTGGCCTCCCGTTGGCTCCTCACGTCACACTTCTATGGTTAAACATAGTGGTGGCTCACGAAAAAGTCAAGAGCTAGCAGTCCCTCCGGCCTCTGTGAGGAACGCTCGCACTGATCGCTGCAGCGCTTCCGGCCTGTAGCCGCCCTCCAAGACAGCAACCAGCGGGTTTCCCCGCCTCGCCTGCCCCAACATCTTCCCGATGACGCCGAAGCCTGCGTCACTCACCTGCATGCCGCCCAGGGGATCCTCGCGATGCGCGTCGAACCCGGCCGAGACGAGCCACGCGCGCGGCTCGCCCGTCTTGAGTATCTCCTCGAGCCCCGCGGCGACAGCCTCCGTGTAGGTTTCATCGTCGGCCCCGGCGGCGAGCGGGAAGTTTCGCGTGAACCCGCGCCCGCGCCCGGACCCGATCTCGTCCGCTCCCCCGGTCCCTGGGTAGAACGGGTAGCGGTGTACCGAAAGGAAGAAAGCGTCGGCCCGCTCCCAGAAGTGCTTCTGCGTGCCGTTGCCGTGATGGACATCGAAGTCCACGATGGCCACCGGCCCGCACCCGCGCGCCAGCAGCTCCTCAGCAGCCACGGCGACGTTGTTGAAGAAGCAGTACCCCATGGCCTTGGCGTGCAGGGCGTGGTGACCGGGCGGCCGGACCGCGACGAAGACGCAATCGGCATCGCCCGCGAGCACGGCGTCCACAGCGGTGAGCGAGCACGCCACGGCAGCCACCGCCGCGCGGTAGCTCCCCGAGCTGACCGGGTTGTCCGGGGTGTCGAAGATGCGCGGTGCACCTGCGCACGCTTCGCGCAGCCGCTCCGCGTACCCGGGTTCGTGCACGCGCTCCACCGCAGCGAGGACGTTCTCCTCGCTGACCACCACGGGAAGACTCGCCGCACCGGCGGACCTCGCGCCCTCCACGACGGCGCGCAGGCGCTCTGGACGCTCGGGGTGGCCGGGCATCGGCTGGTGACCGCTGCACTCGTCGTGCGTGGAGAGGTGGGTTCGCGCTGTTGCTCTCATCCTCTCTTAATACTAACCTTACGCCGTGCAGAGGGAAAAGGGCCGCCACACGTGGAAAATTGTGACGAGCGTCACGCTTGCGGTGCTGCTCTTCGCCGTTTTCCTTTGGACCGCGCCTCTCGGCGAGGTCGGCAGGGCGCTCGCCCACGTCCGGCCCGGGTGGGTGGTGGCCTCTCTGCTCGCCGCCCTCGCCAGCTATGCGCTGCGGGCACTGCGCTGGGGCCTGATCCTGCGGCCGGTCGGGCGGGCAGGCACCGCCAATCTCCTCGGCTGCACGGCGGCCGGCTTCGCGACCTCCACGGTCCTGCCGGCGCGCGCGGGCGAGATCGTGCGGCCGCTGCTGCTGTCCGCCCGCACCGGCATGCCCGCGGCCGCCACGCTAGCGTCGATCCTCACCGAGCGGCTCTTGGACGGAGCCTCGGTGCTGGTGCTGTTCGCGGCCGGCGTGGTGTTTGCGCGCGACGACTTCCGCCCCGGCAGCCTGGGCCTGCTGCGCAACGCCGCCGTGCTCACGAGCGTCGCACTGGTCGCCGCCATCGCCCTCGTCTGGTTCCTCCTCGGCCACCGCGCCGGCACCGTGCACCGCCTCGCTTCCCTCCCCCCGGAGCGCTTCCGCACCCGCGCCGAGAGCTTCCTCAACCACCTCCTCGATGGGCTCGAGGTGATCCGCAGCCCGCTTCGCCTGCTCGAGATCACGCTCTGGAGCCTCGGGCTCTGGCTCGTCATCGGCTGGCAGCTCACGCTGCTCGCGCGGGCGTTTGGGTTCCCGATGAACCTTGGCCAGTCGTTCGCGGTCGTGGCCATCAGCGTCGTCGGCCTTGCGGTACCCGCCCCCGCCGGCGTCGGCGGCTTCCACTGGGCGATCCGCGTCGGGCTCACGCAGTTCATGACGGTGGACGTGTCGACCGCGACCGCCTACGCGCTTCTGCACCACGCGATCTGCTTCTTCCCCATCACGGTCCTCGGCCTCGCCTACCTGGGCGCGGTCGGCCTCTCGCTCGGCCGCGTGCGCGCGCTCGGGGGTGAGCCTGCCGCCGACGCGGAGGCGGACTAGATGCGCTGCCCGTTCTGCGGTCACGCGGAGGACCGCGTGGTGGACTCCCGTGAGCTGGGCGACGGAGGCCAGGTGCGCCGCAGGCGGGAGTGCCTCTCCTGCACCAAGCGCTACACCACCTACGAGCGCATCGAGGAGGTGCCGGCGCTGGTGGTCAAGCGTGACGGCCAGCGCGAGCCGTACGACCGGACGAAGATCCTCGGAGGGCTGATCAGGGCCTGCGAGAAGCGCCCCGTGACGTCCCGCCAGCTCGAGGCGATGGCCGACGCCGTGGAGGCCGTGATCAACCGCAAGGACGAGCGTGAGATCGCCTCGGACGAGATCGGGCAGATCCTGATGGGCAGGCTGCGCGCCCTCGACCAGGTTGCGTACGTCCGCTTCGCGAGCGTCTACCGGAGGTTCGAGGACATCGAGCAGTTCCTCGTCGAGCTGGAGAGGCTCCGCAAGGAACGGGAGGTCGAGGCGTGAGGCGGCGCATCTCCGCCGGCTGGGAGCTGGAGCTGATCCAGCGCCACCTCGAGGAGCTGCTGAGCCTCCTCGCCGTGCCGCGCGGCGCGGGGGAGGCCGCGCTCTCGCCCGCCGTGGACCTCCGCCAGAACGAGGACCAATTCATGGTCCAGGTGGACGTGCCCGGCGTCGCGGCGGGCGACATCGCCGTCACCCTGCGGCACCGCGAGCTGCGCATCTCGGGGCGCAAGCTTCCGGCCGGCAGGCCGGCCCGGAAGGGTCACTGCCACCACATGGAGAGGGGGTTTGGAACTTTCTCGGTCGAGGTGTTGTTGCCAGGTCCGGTGCGCGCGGCCGCCGCGACCGCGTCAATGCGCGCCGGTGTGCTGGAAATCACCCTTCCCCGCGTCAAGGAGCGGCGTGATTCCGTTTTCACGATCAACGTGACCGACGAGGAGCCATGAACGAGACGACCCAGAACCCCCAGGAAGCTCGCGAGGAATCAGTAGCGATACCCGACGTCCTGCCGGCGATGGCGCTCAAGGACGCGGTGCTCTTCCCATTCGTGATGGTCCCGCTCTCGATCGGGCGGGACCGGTCGGTGGCCGCGGTGGACCAGGCGCTGGCGGAGAACCGCCTGTTGCTCCTCCTCGCGCAGAGGGACCCCAACGAGGAGAACCCCACCGCGAAGGACCTCCACCAGGTCGGGACGGTCGCCGGCATCATGCGCATGATCAAGCTGCCGGACAACCGTATCCGCATCCTGGTCCAGGGCCTGGCCCGCGCCCGCGTCGAGTACTTCATGCAGGAGGAACCGTTCCTGCGGGCGCGCATCACGCGGCTAGAGGAACCCACCGCGTCCGCCGTTGATCTCCAGCTCGAGGCGTTCCTGCGCACCGTGCGCACCAACCTCGAAAAGGTCGTCGAGCTCGGGAAGTCGGTCTCCCCCGAGGTCATGCTCATCGCAACCTCACTCGAGGATGGCGCCCGCCTCGCCGACCTGGTTGCCTCGAACCTGACCCTCAAGCCGGAGGACGCGCAGCGGGTCCTGGAGGCGATGGACCTGAAGGACCGCCTGAAGATCGTCAACGAGTTCCTGGAGCACGAGATCGCGCTGCTCGAGGTCCAGCGCCAGATCACCTCGCAGGTCCAGGGCGAGCTGGACAAGTCGCAGCGCGAGTACCTCCTGCGCCAGCAGCTCAAGGCGATCCAGAAGGAGCTCGGCGAGACCGACGACGTGGACCAGGACATCTCGCGCTACCGCGAGCTGATCACGGCCAAGCAGCTCCCCGAGGAGGCTGGCGCCGAGGCCGAGAAGCAACTGAAGCGCCTGCGCACGACTCACCCGGAGTCCGCCGAGTCCTCGGTGATCCGCACCTACCTCGACTGGTTGACCGGGCTGCCGTGGAAGACCTACTCCACCGACAACCTCGACCTCACCCACGCGCGCGCAACGCTTGACGCGGACCACTACGACCTCGAAAAGGTCAAGCAGCGCATCCTGGAGTTCCTCGCCGTGCGCAAGCTGAAGGACGACAGCAGGGGTCCGATCCTCTGCTTCGTGGGACCGCCGGGCGTCGGTAAGACCTCGCTCGGGCGCTCGATCGCTCGCGCCCTCGAGCGCAAGTTCGTGCGCATCTCCCTGGGCGGCGTCCACGACGAGGCGGAGATCCGCGGGCACCGCCGCACCTACGTGGGCGCGCTGCCGGGCCGCATCATCCAGGGGATCAACCAGACGGCGACCTCCAACCCGGTCTTCATGATGGACGAGATCGACAAGATCGGCGCCGACTACCGCGGCGACCCCTCGGCGGCGCTCCTCGAGGTCCTCGACCCCGAGCAGAACTTCTCCTTCCGCGACCACTACGTAGACGTCGCCTACGACCTCTCCAAGGTGCTGTTCATCGCCACCGCCAACATCACGGAGACGATTCACCCGGCGTTCCTGGATCGCATGGAGGTGATCCAGCTCTCCGGGTACACCGAGGAGGAGAAGCTCCAGATCGCCCGCCGCCACCTTGTCCCCAAGCAGGTACGTGAGAACGGTCTCAAGGCCGGCCAGGTCCGCTTCGTCGAGCCTGGGCTGCGCTTCATCATCGACCGCTACACCCGCGAGGCCGGCCTGCGCAACCTGGAGCGCGAGATCGGCTCGGTGTGCCGGAAGGTTGCGGTGCGCATCGCCGAGGGTGAGAGCGGCCGGGTCACGGTGACGGCCAAAGCCGCCGAGCGCTTGCTCGGGCCGGTGCGCTTCCTCCCCGAGGAGCGCCTCTCGCAGGATCGTATCGGGGTCGCCACCGGCCTGGCGTGGACTCCGGTGGGCGGCGACATCCTCCACGTCGAGGCGCTCGCGCTCCCCGGCAAGGGCGAGCTTCGCCTCACCGGCCACCTGGGCGAGGTCATGAAGGAGTCGGCGCAGGCCGCGCTCTCCTACCTGCGCGCCAACGCCGCCCAGTTCGGGATCGCTCCGACCTTCTTTGACGAGCATTCCTTCCACCTGCACGTCCCGGCCGGTGCGATCCCCAAGGACGGCCCTTCCGCCGGCGTCACGATGCTGTGCGCCCTCGCCTCGACGGCGGTTGGCCGGCCGGTGCGGCGCGACCTCGCCATGACCGGGGAGATCACGTTGCGGGGCGAGATCCTGCCGGTGGGCGGGATCAAGGAGAAGGTGCTGGCCGCGCTGCGCGCGGGGATCCTGGAGGTCTGCCTGCCGCGCGAGAACCAGCGCGACCTCGCCGAGCTGCCCGCTTCCGCGCGGTCCAAGCTGCGCAGCCACCTGCTCTCGCGCGCCGAGGACGTGTTGCGACTGGCGCTCGTGGAGACGGCCCCCAGGGCCGCGGCCGCCGCCTCGTGAGACGGATCTGGGTCCGCGCGAAGGCCCGCCTCGTCGAGGTCGTGGGTGTCCACGAGAGCCCGGAGCGCCTGGCCGCCGCCTGGGCGCTCGGGATCGCGATCGGCCTCTCACCCTTGATGGGTCTCCACACCGTCTTGGCGCTCGTCCTCGCGCTCTTGTTCCGGCTCAACAAGGTTGACGTCCTGCTCGGCACGCTGGTCATCAACCCGTGGACGCTGCCCGCGTACTTCCCCGCCGCGGTGTTCCTGGGCAAGCGCATCACCGGCGTCCACATCCCCCGCTTCGTCAGGCACAACCCGAGCGAGATCCTGCGCGCTGCGATGTGGCACGACAACGCGCCGTGGCTGCGCTCGGTCCTGCTCGCCTGGAGCGTCGGGGCCACGGTCTTCGCGCTCCTGGTGGGGCTCGGGATGTACTTCCTGCTCAAGCGCCTCATCCGGGTGCACCGCGAGCATCACCTCCGGCGCCACCCGCCTTCCGGTTCAACCGGGCCACCCCAGCCCACGCCCTCTCCCTGACGGGGTCAGGCCTTGCGCTCGCGGAGGTCGCGGAAGTAGGCAATGGTCCGGCGCAACCCCTCCTCGACGGGCACGCGAGGCTCCCAGCCGAGGCGGCTCCTGGCAACGCCGATGTCCGGCTGGCGGACTTTGGGGTCGTCCACCGGCAGCGGCCGGAACTCGATCGGGACGTTGTTGCCGACCAGCTTCCGGATGGTCTCGGCGAACTGCAGCACGGTCATCTCGCCGGGGTTGGAGGCGCCGTCCGCATCGGCTTCGGAGGCGTCTCGACCGGCTCCAGCAGCACGCGCTCGTACTCGGCGATCACCTGCGCCCCCAGCAGCAGCACGATCGCGGCAATCTCAGCGCTGACGAGCACCGCGATGGCCGTGGTGAACGAACCGTAGACTTCCTGGATGTGCGAGATCGAGGCGTAGTACCATAACAGCAGGTGGCGCGAGATCTCCCAGAGGACCGTCGCCGTCACTCCGCCGATGAGCGCGTGCCGCCACGACAGGCGCCCGACCGGCATGACGTGATAGATCGCGGTGAGCACGAGAATCTCGCCGGCGACGCCCATAAGGTACAGGAGATAGTTGGAGAGCAGGAGGTTGTGCGTGGCCAGCACCGCGAGCCTCCCCGACACGATCGTCATCACGAGCAGGCCGAGGCCAAGCGACAGGATGAAGGTGTAGGGGAGCACCGCCGACACGATGTACCGCCGGCGACGGATCTTGACCCGATGGAAGAAGATCACCGACACCGCGTTCTCGAGCACGGCAAACGCCAACGCGCTCGAGAGGATCATCGTGACGGTCACCACGCCGCCGATCACATCGCGGTTGGCCAGCACGGTGCGCAGATTGGCGACGAGCGCGGCGCCGGCGCCAGGCGCGACGAACTCGAGATACTCGCTGAGCGTCGAGAGCAGGCGCGCCTCGTCGATCACGTGCGACAGCACGATGAGCAGGAGGATGAGGAGCGGAATCAGCGAGAGCAGCGTGTAGTACGCGACGGCCCCGGCGAGCAGCAGTCCCTGGTTCGCCTTGAAGCCCTTCAGCACCCGCAGCGCGAAGGCGCCCGGATGCTTCAGGATCTCCGCGGCCGGATGCTTGAGAAGTTCGGCTGTTCGGAGACGCACCCTGCGTTTCGGCATCGCTCAGTCGCTCCGCGGCGGAAGCCAGCTGTGTGCTCCATGGTTGACGCGGAACTCCGACACGTCCATACCCCGAATGTAGCTCGAACCTACGTGCGGCACCTCTCGCACCAACGAGCGCCCCTCTCCCGGCCGAGCGCCTTGCCGCGCCCGGCCCGCTACCATTTGAGTATGACCTTTTCGCACGTCACCCCGGCACGAGCCAATGAAACTACGAACCGGTGAACCCTGGATGTCGGCGCCGGAGTATGGCCGCTCGCTCAAGGCGCTGACGGTTCACCTGCTCGTGCACGACGTGGATCGCGCGCTTCGTTTTCACCGCGAGGTGCTCGGCGCCGAGGTCGTGTACTCCGATCCCGACTTCGCCGTCGTGCGCGCGGACGGCGGCGAATGGATGTTGCACGCCGACCACACGCACGAAGCGCATCCCGCGGCGGCCGTGATGAATGATGAATAGGAATTTCCTTTCTCGCCTGGACCGATCGTACCCCGGTGAGGGGAGGCGTCAAGGCCTCAGGAGGGCACACGGCGGGCGGTCGGCGAGCGGGCGCGACCACGTGGAGGGGTGAACGAGACAGCGAAGGCGGCGAAGCCCTGCCCGGCAGCGAAGCCGGGCAGGGCTTCGCCATGGCGTCGAGGACGTCAAGGGAGGAGCGGCGCCAGGCCCCGCGAGGTCAAGCTGCGGTGGGGGGGCGCTCCCTCGGGTCGGGCGCGCTGCGCGCATCGACGCCCGTGGCGGCGAGGTGGCGCAGGATCCTTTTGATCACGGGCGGCTCGGTGATGAAGGCGATGATGCGCATCGGCCCTGCGCAGCGGGGGCAGACGAGAGGATCGACTTCGTAGATGCGACGGATCAACGCCGCTCAGCGTCGGCGAGACACCCTCAGCTCAGGGTCGGTCGGCGCGTCGGGGACGGCGCCGCTGACGCCTCTCCCCGCGGTGCGCCTGCAGTCACGGTCGCCTCACGCCGGCGGCGGGCCCTCACCACGCTGGAGTACGCGCCGTCATAGCGGATGACGTGGCGGCGCGGCTCCGGGATGTGCATGAGGACGCGGGCATCAGAGTGTCTACTTTATCGGGCCAACGTCCGTGCCAGCTTGAACGCCTGGTCAGGTTTGCCCACTCATAGATGGGAAACGAGCAGCGTGATCAACGCCCCGACCAGGGCCGACACGATGGCCAACAAGATGTCATCGCGTTTCCGAACAAAGAACCCAGGACGCGCCGCCCGGGCGTGCGGAAGCAAGACACAGGAACGGCTGGAGGTGCCGATCGTGACAAGCAGGCCCCACATCGAAGAGAGGAAGAACACAATCGTGCTGGTCACCGCAGTCAACCACTCCTTCTCTATAAGCGCAAAGACCATTACCGCGAAAGCAACGCCGAAGATTATGTTCGGAAGAGTGCTGTGGTGGAGAACAATAGCCAAGCGGCGACGGCGGCTCCTAAGGAGGTCCAGAATCGAGGCGAAAACGCCTCGGATCGCTGGGTCTCCGGGTGAAGCATAGACAACGGCAAAGGGTAC
>CAVWFZ010000023.1:0-43217 GCA_963754345.1 Thermoanaerobaculaceae bacterium
TCCCGCCCCCCAACATCACCGGCAGCCTCCACATCGGCCACGCCTTGCATTCACCATCCAGGACCTCCTCATCCGCTGGGCCGCATGCAGGGGTACAACACGCTCTGGCTGCCCGGCACCGACCACGCCGGCATCGCCACCCAGGTGATGGTGGAGCGGGAACTGGCCAAAGGGGACGAGCCGCCAGAAGCTCGGGCGCGAGAAGTTCCTTGAGCGCATGTGGGAGTGGAAGGCGCAGTACAAGGACAACATCTCCTATCAGGCCAAGGCGCTGGGCGCCTCCTGCGACTGGAGTCGCGAGCGTTTCACGCTCGACGAGATGCTCTCCCGCGCGGTGAAACAGCTTTCGTCTCGCTCTACCGGGATGGCCTGATCTATCGGGCGCACCGGCTCATCAACTGGTGCCCCCGGTGCCTTACGGCTCTCTCGGACCTGGAGGTCGTGCACAAGGAGATCGACGGTGGGATGTGGGACTTCGCGTACCCGCTGGTTGAAGGCGGGGAGGTTGTCGTCTCCACGACCAGGCCGGAGACAATGCTCGGCGACACCGCCGTGGCGGTCCACCCCGAGGACGAGCGGTACCGGCACCTGGTCGGGAAGCTCATCCGCCACCCGTTGCTGGACCGCACGTTTCCCGTGATCGCCGATGCGATATTGGTAGATCCGAAGTTCGGGACCGGGGCGGTGAAGGTGACGCCGGCCCACGACCCAAACGACTTCGCCACCGGCGAGCGGCACGACCTCGAGAAGATCAACATCCTCAACGAGGACGGCACGATCAACTCCAACGGCGGGCCCTTCGCGGGACAGGACCGTTTCACCGCGCGCAAGACTGTGCTGGCGGCGCTGGCGGAGAAGGGCCTGCGACGCGGGGAGAAGACGCACCGGCACGCGGTTGGGCACTGTCAGCGTTGCGACACGGTCGTGGAGCCGTACCTCTCGAGGCAGTGGTTCTGCTCGATGAGGGGATGGCCGAGCGTGCCCTCGCCGCCGTCCGTTCGGGCGAGGTGAAGCTGACCCCGGACTTCTGGGTCGCGACCTACGAGAACTGGCTGGAGAACATTCTCGACTGGTGCATCTCACGCCAGCTCTGGTGGGGCCACCGCATCCCCGCGTTCTACTGTGCGGACGGCCACACGACCGTGTCCGAGGAGCACGTCGCGACGTGCCCGAAGTGCGGCAAGCCGGCGGAGCAGGACCCCGACGTGCTCGACACCTGGTTCTCCTCCGGGCTGTGGCCGATCTCCACCATGGGCTGGCCTGAGGACACGCCCGACATGCGCGCCTTCTACCCGACCAGCCTGTTGATCACGGGCTTCGACATCCTCTTCTTCTGGGTGGCCCGCATGATCATGATGAGCTGCCAGTTCACGGGGAAGGCGCCGTTTGCCGAGGTGCACCTGACCGGGTTGGTGCGCGACGCGCGCGGGCAGAAGATGTCCAAGACCAAGGGGAACGTGATGGATCCCCTCGACCTGGTGCACGAGTACGGCGCCGACGCGATGCGCTTCACGCTCGCCGCGCTCGCCTCGCCCGGCCGCGACCTCCCGCTCGACGTCAAGCGCATGGAGGGCTACCGCGCCTTCGGTACCAAGCTGTGGAACGCGGCGCGCTTCGTTCAGATGCACCTTACCGGGCAGGAGAGGGCCCTCGACGAGGTCGATCAGCCCACGCTCGCCCTCCCGGAGGCCTGGATCCTGGCCGAGCTGGAGCGCACGACCGCGGCCGTCAACCGTGCCTGGGAGAGCTACCGTTTCGACGAGGGATGCCGCGAGCTCTACCAGTTCGTGTGGAACGACTACTGCGACTGGTACGTGGAGATGGCCAAGCCCGTGCTCCAGGAGGGCGGCGAGAACGGCCGCCGCGGCGAGGACGTGCGCTCGGTCGCACGCGGTGTCCTCTTGGAGGCGCTCAAGCTGCTGCACCCGGTGATGCCCTTCATCACGGAGGAGATCGCGCAGCACCTCGGCGCGCCCGGCCTCCTCATCATGACACCGTACCCCGCGCCCGGGCGCCGGAAGGCCGACCCCGAGGCCCTTGCCCTGATGGCCGCCTTCCAGGCGGTCGTGCAGGAGACTCGCTCCTACCGCCACCTCGTGGGGCTGCCGCCGGGCACGGCCCTGCAGCTCTGCCTGTTGAACCTGGAACCGGCGTGGCATGAGGCCTTCACCCGGCTCGCGAGCGAGCTGCGGCGACTCGCCGGGCTCTCGGCGCTCGAGATCGACCCCGCGACTGTTCCGGCCCGCGCCATCCGCGACCTGGCCGGAGGCGTGAACGTTGCGATCGTGTTGCCCGAGGGGGCGGTGGGGGAGACGGAGCGGGGGCGGTTGGGGGCCGAGCTCGACCAGATTCACGCCGAGCTCGCAAGGGTCAACGCGCGCCTCGCGGACGCAAGCTTTGTGGCGCGCGCGCCCGAGGACATCGTCGCGGGGAGCCGCCAGCGTGCCGCCGAGCTCACGCACAAGGCGCAGCTCTTGGCCGCGACGCTGGGCCGGGAGACCCGATGAGGCTGCTGCCCGAGCCCGCCCCGGCCAACGTGATCTGGCTCGACGAGGTGGACTCAACGAACGCGGTTGCCGAGCGCCTGGTTGCAGAATGGCTCGCGAACGAGGATGAGCGCCTCTCGGAGACCCTCATCGTGGCCGATCGGCAGTCGGCGGGGCGCGGGCGTGGCGACCACGTGTGGGAGTCGCCGGCGGGTGGGCTGTACGCCACCTGGCTCGCCTGGCTCCCCCTGCCGGTCCTCGCAACGCTTCCCATGGCGGTGGCCGTGAGTTTGGTGGCGGCCGTGGAGGATCTGGTGCCCGGGCTGAGGGTGGGGCTCAGGTGGCCCAACGACCTCCTCCTGGACGGCCGCAAGCTGGGAGGCGTGCTGTGTGAGAGCCGCAGCGGCAGCGATGCTGCCTGGGTCATGGCAGGCTTCGGCGTCAACGTGGAGTCCGACCCTGTGCTCGCGCCCGGCGACCCGACGAAGCCCGTCTCGTTGCGGTCTATGGGTTTCGCCAGCGCGGCAGGCCAAGCCATCCGGTCGCTCCTGGCGGGGTTCCTGGCCAGGATCCACGCGGCGCTCGCCGACCCGCTCGGTACGGGACGCGCGTGGGCGGATCGCACCGTGCACCGCGCCGGCGAGCACATGCGCCTTCGCCTCGACACGGGCGTGCTGGAGGGCAGCTTTGTTCGCGTCCTCGAGGACGGGCGAATCGAGCTTCGCGTCGGCGGTGAGCTGCGGCGCTTCCCGTCCGGGGAGCTGCTGGTGGACACCCAGCCGGGAGGTTGAGATGCTTCTCGCCCTGGACGTCGGCAACACCCACACCACCATCGGGGTCTTCCGCGGGAAGGAGATACTCCGCCGGTTTCGACTCACCACCGTGCGCGAGCGCACGGTTGACGAGCTGGGGCTTCTGCTGCGTCAGCTTTGCGAGTGGTCGCAGATTTCGCCGGATGACATCGACGGGGTGGTGATCGGGTCGGTCGTTCCCCCTGTGGATGGGGCGCTGCGCGCGGCGGTCAGCACCTACCTGCAGGCGGAGCCTCTCTTCGTTGCGCCCGGCATCCGCTCGGGGATGCCGCTCAAGGTCGACACGCCTCTCGAGCTCGGGGCGGACCGGCTGTGCAACGCGGTGGCGGCGTTCGACGAGTACGGCGGCCCATGCGTGGTGGTGGACTTCGGCACGGCGACCACCTGGGAGGTGGTCTCAGCCAAGGGCGAGTTCCTCGGGGGCGTGATCGCGCCCGGATTGGAGATCGCGGCAGAGGCGCTCTTCTCGCGGGCGGCGAAGCTGCCCCGCATCGAGCTGGCTGCTCCGCCGCGCGTGATCGGCAAGGGGACGGTGGATTCCATGCAGGCGGGGCTGATCTACGGGTACGTGGGCCTGGTAGAGGGCCTTACGCGGCGCGTGCTGGACGAGATGGGGGGAGGCAAGGTGATCGCCACCGGAGGCCTGGCGACGGTCATTGCGCGCTACACGGAGATCTTCCAGGCGGTCGATGACGACCTCACCCTCAAGGGGTTGCTCCTGCTCTGGGAACGCAACCGGCCGAACCGAGCGTGACGGGCGCGGGCGCGAGATGACCGAGCCGGACGAGGCCGAGCTCGCCTACTACCGCGCGGTGGAGGACCACTTCGCGACGCTGCGCGGCACGCCCTTTCTGTTCTCCCCGAAGGACTTTGCGCTGCTCCGGAAGTGGTGGCGGGAAGGTGCGCCTCTGGCGGCGGTGCTGGCCGGGATCGGGGAGGCTTGGGAGCGGAGGCGGGAAAGAGACGCGGACCCGATCTCGTCGCTGTCCTACTGCCGGCACGCCGTGGCGCGGCAGGTCAAGCGCCTCGCGGCGGCGCGTGTGGGTGCCGCAGGCGAGGGGGCGAACCTCGACATCGGCGCCTCGCTGCGCTTGCTGGCTCTGCGGGCGGACGCAGCGGCCGACGCGTGGCAGGAGGACGTCCCGCACGTTGCCGCCGTGCTCCGCGATCTCGGGCGCGCCGTGGCGTCGCTCCCCGCTGACACCCAGCCGGCGGCGCTCGACGAGATCCTCGCCGACCTCGAGTTCACCACGCTGGACGCACTGCTGATCGCCCTGCCCTCCGACCGGCAGGAGACGCTCGAGGCCGGGGTGGACCGCGAGCTGGCCGCCCTGACCCTGACCGAGGAAGTGCGCGCGCGTACGCGGCGAGCGCTGCTCGTGAAGGAGCTACGTCGCCTCGTCGGCATGCCGCGCCTGGAGCTGACCGCCGGTGCGGGTTGAGATCGAGGGCCTGGGTGGAGGTGGCTGGGGCGTCGCGCGCCGCGGCGGGAAGGTGTGGTTCGTCGCCGGGGCCCTTCCCGGCGAGGTGGTCGAGGCGGAGGTGCAACGAAAGCGGGCGGGGGTGGTGGAGGCACGCCTCACCGAGGTCGTGAAGGCGAGCCCGTGGCGGGAGAGCGACCCGTGCCCCGTCGCCGGCACCTGCGGCGGCTGCGACCTCGCCCACGTGAAGAGGGAGGTGACCGCCGAGGCCCTGCGAGACGCGACCCGCGGAGCGTTCCGGCACGCGCCGCCGGATCTCTCCGAGGCCGTCCGGACCGCGCCGGTCGTGGTCTCGGAGATGGCCTGGCGATTGCGGGCCCGGCTGCACTGGGACGCGGCGGGGCGCACGCTCGGCTTTCTCGGTGCCCGCTCCCACACGACCGTGGACATCTCCCCCTGCCGGGTGATCTCCCGCCTCCTGCTCGACGCGCTGCCGAGGATGGCACGGGCGCTGGCGGCTGCCGGGTTGGGCGACGGCGAGGTGGAGTGGTTGGAGAACCTGGCAGCCAGCGCGGCCGTCGCCGGCTGGCGGGGACGCGGCACCCCGCCCGAGCCGCCGGTGCGAGGCCTCGCCGGGTGGCATCCGATCGGCGAGGGAGGTGCCCTGCTCTCGGGAGGGTGGGGCGCGGTCGGCATGGTAATGGAGCTGCCGGTCCCTCTGCGCGTGCCGGTGGGAGCATTCTTCCAGGGCAACCGTCACCTGGTCCCGCGCCTCTTCGATCGCGTTGGCGAACTGGTGCGGGCCCATGGACACGCTCGCGTGGTGGACCTCTACGGCGGCGTCGGCTTCTTCGCCGCCGCGGCCAGGCGTGTAGGCGCCACGGCCATCACCGTCGTGGAGGGCAGCCGGGTGGCGGCCGAGGCCGCCGCGGCCAACCTGAGCGGCGCCCTCGTTCTGGCGGTTTCCGCGGAGGAGTACTTGCGCGGGGCGGGCGAGGGTCTCGGGACCCTCGCGATCCTCGACCCGCCGAGGGCGGGCCTCTCGGCATCCGCGCTGGAGGGCGTCCTGCGCTGGGCGCCCGCCGGCATCCTGATGCTGGCGTGCGACGCCGCGTGCTTTGGACGGGACGCGGGCATCCTGCTGCGCGGGGGCTACACGCTGGCCTCGCTCGAGCTGTGGGACCTCTTTGCCGGCTCGCACCATGTGGAAATCCTGGCGGACCTCCGGCGCGCCGGTCCCTGAGACCGCCGGGTCCAGGCTCGTCACCCTGTCCGCGAGTGCGGTGGTGGCGATGCTAGCGGGCAACCTGCTGGCTCCCGATCCAGTCTGGCGTGTCCCCCTGCTGGCCGTGGCATTCCTCGCAGGGTGGCGCGGACTCGTGGGTGAGGGCCAGCGTCTTGCGTGGTGGTCGGCGTGTGGTGTGCTCGTGGGCCTGGCCGCCTGCTCCTTCGCACCACGTGCCCCCGGGGGCTTTGCCGGCGCTCCGGTGCCGGTCCGCTTTGTCGTCACGGTGCGGGACGGCTGGATGAGCGGCGCGCGAGGGCTGGGAACGCGGGTACGCGTGAGCGGACTCGAGCTTGCGGGGAGGCCTCTGCGCGGGCCGCGCGAGATGGATCTCTATGTCACGGCGCCCGTGGGACTGGCAAAGCTTCCGCGGCCGGGCACCCGGTGGGAGGGGAGCGGGGAGCTGGTCTTCGACGGAAGCCTCCCCCTCAAGGCGGGGTACCTGAGGGTCAAGACGCTCCTCCTGCTCCGCACCAAGCCGGGGGGTTCGGCCGTGGACCGCTTACGGGAGGCCGGCGTCCAGTCGCTGCGCACCAGCGCGGGCGTGGACCCTGTGCGCCTGCACGCCGCAGCCCTGGCGTCGGCGCTCGTGCTCGAGCGCCGCGAGAGTCTCCTGGAGGGCGAGGTGGCCAGCATGAGGCGCTCCGGCCTGGTCCACCTGCTCTCCGTGTCCGGCCTGCACGTGGGGCTGGTCGGGGTGCTGGCGTGGGGCGCCCTCAGCCTGGCAGGGGTGCGGCCCACCACGCGCCGGTGGGTCGTGGCGTTGGCGCTGGTCGCGTTCGCGTTGCTGGCCGGGGGCAACGCCCCCGTGCGCCGGGCAGCCACGGCGGGCGTGGCGTATCTGGTGGCCCGCCACCTCGGACGGCCGCTGGAGGCGCTGCCCGCGGTCTGGGCGATCGTGGCGGGGCTCTCTGCGCTGGAGCCGGCGGTGCTGTTGCAGCCCGGCTTCGAGCTGTCCGCCTTCGTGACCCTGGCGCTCGTGCGTTGGATCGTTCCGCTGGCCGCGTGGATGCACGTCCTGCCGCGGCGGCTGGCTCAGGCGCTAGCGGTCGCACTCGTCGCGCAGGCCTCGTCCAGCCCGATGGTCGGTGCCTACTTCGCGGTTGTTCCGCCGCTCGGGGTTGTGGCCAACCTGCTGGCCGCCCCGCTCGAGCTGCTCCTGGTGGGCGCGAGCATCCTCGCGCTCGTCGTCGCGCCGCTCTCATCCTTCGTGGGAGGCCTGGCGCTGCTCGCCGTCGCGCTCGGTCAGTGGCTGCTGGACGGCGCCTCCGCGCTCGGAGGCAGGCTGAGCTGGCCGTTCGCGCCGCTTCCCGCGCTGCTCGCCCTTGTCCTCGCCGGGCTCGGGTTACTTGCGCTGACGCGGATCCGGTTTTCGAGGGCCGCGGCACTCGTCCTGGTGGTGGCGACGATCACCTGGATGGTTGCTCCTGCGCCGCGTCCCTCGTGGACCCACGAGCTGCGGGTTCTCGGGGTTGGGGAAGGAATGGCGCTGCTGGTGCGGAGCGGTAAGGGCGCAGTGCTGGTTGACGCGGGCCGGTCCCCGCTCGATGCGTGGCGCGAGCTGGCACGGGCACGGGTGCGCAGCCTCGACGCCCTGGTGGTGACTCACCCGGATGCCGACCACACAGGCGGCGCGGCCATGTTGCTGGAGCGCCTGCCAGTCCGTAGGCTTTGCTACCCACAGGCACTGGGGGAGCGCGCGGAGATCGTGCCGTTGCGGCGGCTGGCACGCCTGCGGGGCGTCCAAGAGGTGCCCCTGGTGCGCGGCCAGAGGATCGTGTTGGGCGGGGTGCGGTGCGACCTCCTGTGGCCGCCACCCGCGATGGAGGGCATCGACAACGACGCAAGCGTCGCGGCGCGCCTCAGTCTCGGCGGCGTCAGGGTCCTGATCACGGGCGACCTCGAGGCGCCCGGTGAGGCCGCCATCCTCGCCTGCGGATTCCCGCTCCGGGCGGAGGTACTGCAGCTCCCGCACCATGGCTCACGGACATCGTCGAGCCAAGCGTTTCTGGAGGCCGTGCAGCCGGTGATTGCTCTGGCCGCCACCGGCGTGCGGCCGCGTTTCGCGTACCCTCACCCGACAGTGGCGCGCCGCACCCTGGAGGTGCCGGCGGTGCTTGTCGTGCAGGGCGGCGGTGTGGTGATCGTGGGATGGGAGAGCGAGGGGCGTCTCACGGTGGGAACGGCGGAGCCGGTCCTGGTGTCGCGGCGAAGGGGGCCGGGTGGCGAGTGAGCTGATCGTGGTCGTGGGCCCGACGGCCTCGGGCAAGACGGCGCTCGGGGCGGCGCTGGCTGAACCCCTGGGCGGGGAGGTGGTCTCTGCCGACGCGTTCGCCGTCTACCGTGGGATGGACATAGGCACGGCCAAGCCAGACCTTGCCCTGCGCTCGCGCGTCAGGCATCACCTTGTGGACATCGCCGACCCGCACGAGCGCTACTCGGCCGGCATGTTCGTGCGCGACGCCGACGCGGCGATCGTGGACATCCGCGGGCGCGGACGCGTCCCTGTCGTGGTAGGGGGAACGCATTTCTACGTCCGCGCGCTGCTCCATGGGCTCTTTCCGGAGCCCCCGAAGGACTCGCGGTTGCGTCAGCAGCTCGAGTTGGACTGGCGTGTCGGTCCGGCCGCCGTGCATGCGCGGCTGGCGGAGCTCGACCACGAGTCCGCGTCGCGCATCCCGGCCAGCGACCGGCAACGCACGTTGCGGGCCCTGGAGGTGTGCCTGTTGGCGGGGCGGCCCATGACGGCACTGTGGCGCGAGCACCCCCGCGAGGACCCACGCCACTCCTTTGTCATGCTTGGTCTCAATCCGCCTAGGGTAACGCTTCATGCTAGGATTGCGCTGCGGGTGGAAAGGATGTTTGCCGCGGGGCTTCTGCGGGAAGTGGAGGGACTGCTCGCGGGAGGTGTCTCGCCGCAGGCGCACGCCCTCAAGGCGATTGGCTACCGGGAGTCCTGCCGCGTCCTGGAGGGGACGCTCACGCTCTCGGAAGCCGTGGAAAAGGCCACGGCGGCGACAAGGCAGCTGGCGAAGCGGCAGATGACCTGGCTGCGGGGAGAAAGTGGCGTGGAGTGGCTCCCGGGGGATGGGGACGATCTCCTGGCACAGGCCATTGCACGTGTGGAGGCGCGAGGTGGAACAGGGACAGGACCGGGCTAAGGTCGGGGTCAACGTACAGGACAGCTTCTTCTACGCCATGCGGAGGGACGGCCGTCCCATCCACGTCTATCTCCTCACCGGCAAGCGCGTCACGGGCGTCCTCAGGCGCTTCGATCGCTACGCCCTGATCGTGGAGAGCCACGGGCTTGAGCACCTCATCTACAAGCACGCCGTGGCGACGGTGTGCCTGGCCCGGGGCGACGGGGATCACCTTGCCCAGGCCGGCGAGTAGCCTGGCCCTCGTGGTGGCCGTCACGCTGGCCTCGTGCCGGACGGCGGCCCCGCCGCGGATCAGCCGGATGCCGGATCCCGCGCGCCCACCGCTGGTGGGCGAGCCGCTCACGGCGGCGCAGGCCGATGCGGCGCGGGCCGCCGTCGCCCAGGCGGAGAACGGGGACTTCGCCTCCGGCGAGAAGACTCTCGGTGCGCTTCCTCCCGGCCACCCGGTGCGCCAGCTTGCGGAACTCGAGCTGCGCTTCTTGCGCGGACAAAAGGTCGCCGCACAGGCGCGCATCTTTGCCGTGAGCCTTTCCGGCTACGGCTCGGCGTGGGGCTTTGCGGCGGTCGCGGCGCGGAACGAGGGCGACCTGCGCGCCGCTTTGGCCGACGCCACCCGCGCGGCGGAGTTGCAGCCGGACGCAGGCTGGGGCAGGGTGGCCGCCGAGCTGGAGCAGGCTCAGATTGCTCCGTTGCTCGCGGAGGGCAACGCGTTGCTTCTGCGCGGCGATGCAGCGGGGGCGTTGACGAGCGCACGCCAGGTCCTCGAGCTGAGGCCTACCACGGTGGACGCGCGCTACCTGGCGGCCCGCGCGATGCTGGCGCTCCACGACACCAAGGGGGCTGCCGAGATGGTTCCGGGGCTGCCCGACTCGAGCGAGGGCCTCGCTCTCAAGGGCCGGGTTGCGGAGGCGCTCGGGCAGTGGGACCTGGCGCTCGACCTCTACACCCGCTTGCCTTTGAGCTACCCCGACCGATGCAGGGTGGTGGAGAAGGCGCGCCGGAACCTCCGGCTCACCAACGCACCGCCGTACCTGACGAAAGCGCTGGTCGCCAGTCCTCTGCAGCGCCGCGGCCTGGCGGCAATCGTGGTGCTGGAGGCGCCGGCCCTCGCCGACCGCGTCAAGGGCCCGGTGCCGGTGTTCGAGGACGTGGTACAGCTCCCCGAGAGCGGCGACGTGCTCACGGTGGCGCGCAGCGGCGTGATCCCCGGCGACCCCTTTGCACACCGTTTCAACCCAGATCGGACCGTCTCGCCACACGAGCTGGCGGCCACGCTCGAGCGCCTGGCGAAGACCCTCGACATGCCGGCGCCGCGCTGGTGTCGGGGTGGAGAGGCCGGCTGCCTGCAGCTGCCCGAGGCGGTGGACGGCCAGGTCGCCGCCGCGTTGGCTCGCCAGGTCGCCGGTGGGGGAGGTGACCCGTGTCCGCAGCGCTGACGAATCTGCTGTCGCGCGCCCCGCTCTTTGCCGAGCTGGAACAGAAGGAGCTCGAGGCCCTGGCAAAGACCGGAGAGCGGCGCGAGTTCGGCCGCGACGAGGTCATCTTCGCCGCCAACGAGCCCGCCGACGGGCTCTACGTGATCGCGACGGGCCGGGTCAAGGTGTGTGTGTCGTCCGCCGGGGGACGGGAACTGATCCTGGCGACCCTGGGGCCCGAGCAGTTCTTCGGCGAGATGGCGCTCCTCGACAACGAGCCGCGCTCCGCGAGCGTCATCGCGCAGCTCCCGACCGTGGCTTACCGCATACGGCGAGACGACTTCAACCGGCTCCTCGAACATCACCCCGGCATTGCGCGCAAGCTGTTGCGCGAGCTCTCCCTGCGGCTGCGGCGGGCGAATGCACAAATGGAGTCCCTGGCGACGCTGGACGTGGTGGGGAGGCTGGCCCGCTACTTCATAGGTCTGGCCCGCCAGCACGGCCAGATCCTCGGCAACGGCTGGGTCGCTGTCCGCCGGCCCACGCACCAGGACATCGCGAACTCGATAGGCACCTCGCGCGAGACCGTGACGCGGTTGATCAACGACCTCGAGCAACGCGAGCTGGTAGTCAACGAGGGCAAGATGAGCTACCTGCGCGAGTCGGTGCTCTCCGGGGAGGAGGATTGAAGGGCGAAGGCCTCGCACGGCCAGCCGAGCGACCGGCGGCGGGTGGCCAGGGCTTCCAGCGCGAGACGAACGGCGAGCGCACCGCGCGCGCCGGAGCGGTGGCACAGCGCGCGGCGCAGGAAGTGCGGGCGGCATTGCGGCCGTTCACGATACCCAACGGCATCACCCTGCTGCGCCTGGCCCTCACGCCCTTCTTCGTGTTGGCGACGGTGTCGGGCAAGCACTCCCTGGCGCTCGGCATCTTCATCGCGGCGGGCATCTCGGACGCCCTGGACGGCCTGTTGGCACGCCTCCTGGGCATGCGCTCACGTTTCGGGACGTACCTGGACCCAATCGCCGACAAGATGCTGCTCGTCACGGCCTACGTCGCGCTCACCCTGCCGCTGCCGGGTGCGGTGACGGTGCCCCTCTGGCTCACCGTGATGGCCCTGTCGCGCGACTTCCTGATCGTGCTCATGGCGCTCCTGCTCTACCTCGGTGCCGGGGTGCGCGAGTTCCCGCCTTCCTTCTGGGGGAAGGCGACCACGCTGTTCCACGTCATCACGGTGGCCATGGTCTTGATCGCGAACGTCACGCACGTGCCCGAGCCGTTGCTGCTGACGTGCTTCTACGTGGCTCTCTTCTTCACGGTTCTCTCGGGGGTTGACTATATCCGCCGCGCCGCTGGGGTCCTCGAGGCGATCCACGATGGCCGACACTCTTAGGTCCGCCAGCCTCTGGCGCATGCTGGTGGTGGTTGGCGCCGCCGTGCTTGCGGCAGGGGTCCTGTTCGCATGGTCGAGCGCGCTGTTCCCGCTCCTTGCCGGGTTCCTGCTCGCGTACCTGACTCATCCGCTCGCGTCCTACTTCGAGCGCCACAACCTGCCGCGGATCCTGGGTTTCCTCGCCATCTTGCTGACCTTCGCGGCGGTGCTGGTGGTGATCTTCGTGCTGTTCCTGCCGGCGTTGCTCAACGAGTTGGTGGTGGTCGCCGAGAAGCTCCCGTCCTGGCAGGAGGTGATGCAGGAGCGCATCACGCCGCTGCTTGCCGACCTAGAGGCCCGCTTTCCTGGTTCGTACGCGCTCCTGGAGAGCCGAATCAGCAGCTGGCTTCAGGTCACCGTACCCAGCATGGCCGACCGCATGGTGACCCGCCTTGCGGACAGCCTGGGATCGGTGCTCGGCGTCGCCAGCGCGGTCCTCACCCTGATCCTGATCCCGGTCATCGCGGCCTACCTCACCGTTGACTTCAACCACTTCATCGCCTCGGCTCGGCGCCTCGTGCCCAGACCGGTGCTCCCCACCGTGCAGCTCGTGGTGGGCGACATCCACAACGTGCTGTCGGCGTTCGTGAGAGGCCAGCTCCTGGTCTCCCTGGCGCTCGGTGTGATGTACACGGCCGGGCTTCTCCTGGTGCGGGCGCCGCTTGCACTCGTGATTGGGCCGCTCGCAGGGCTGCTCTCGCTCGTGCCCTACCTGGGCCTTATCGTGGGCGCAACCAGCGCGCTCCTGCTCTCCTTCTTCGACTACCAGGACCTGCTGCACCCGCTCGCGGTGCTGGTCGTATTCGTGGTCGCCCAGAACATCGAGGGGTGGATTCTCACGCCCAAGCTGCTGGGAAGAAGCGTCGGGCTGCACCCGGTCTGGGTCCTGGTCTCGCTGCTTGTCGGGGGTGAGCTCTTCGGCATCCCGGGGATCATCGTGGCGGTGCCGGTGGCGGCAGCGTTGCGCGTAGTCATGAAGCACGCGATCCGCGCGTACCGTGTGAGCTCCTTCTACCAGGGGGAGAAACCGACTGTCGTGCTGTACACGCGGAAGGACTCACCAGCGTGCAGGGATTTCCAGGGCATGCTGGAGCCATTGCTCAACAAGCGCGGCGTGGAGGCGCGGGTCGTGGAGGTGACGAAGTCTCCTCGCCTCATGCGGAGCTTCGGGGATCGGCTCCCGGTGTTCGAGGTCAACGGTGAGATCCTCTGCCAGGGCGAGCTGGACCAGGAGAGGCTGGAGGCATTGCTGGAAGTGGTCATGGGAGGCGAGAAATGATCGAGGACCGTGCCTTTCGCGGCGGGCAGTACGCCACCGAGGTCGAGGCATCCGAGGTGTACCGAGCGCGCAGGGCCAGGGTGCAGGAGCGTTTGGAGAAGGGGGCCGTGGCCCTGCTGATGGGTGCCACCGATGCTCGCGGCTACGGTGACGTCGGCACCTTCAGACAGGACCCCTCGTTCTTCTACCTGACCGGTGTGGAGCTGCCGGGTGCTGCGCTGCTGCTCGAGAAGGAACACGAGGCTCTCCTCCTCCCGGCCCGCCGGCCCGCCCTCGAGGCGTGGACCGGCCCGAAGTTCGGACCCGGCGAGGACACCGCTCGGGCCCTCGGCTTCGAGGCGGTGCTGGATCGCGACTACAGCGAGGTGGTCGTGGATGCCAGGCGGCGGCCGGTCCCGGCGCTCGCAGACAGGGTCGCCGACCTGCTGAGGGAGGGCGGAACGCTGTGGGTGCCCCTGCCTGGCGCGAGCACGGGCGAGCTGACGGCGGACCAGAGGTTCGTACAGAACCTGCGCGACCGGCTGGCCAGCTTCACCGTGCGGGACCTGTCGCCGGTGCTGGCCGAGTTGCGCCTGCGGAAGGAGCCCGGCGAGGTGGCGTTGATGCGCAGGGCGGTCGCGGCGACGGTCGCGGCGATGCGCGCCGCCGCGCAGCGCGTCCGACCCGGCGTGCGGGAGGCCGAGGTGGACGGCGCGGCATTCGCGGCGCTGCGGGCGATTGGCGCGGAAGGGTGGGCGTTTCCCCCCATCGTCGGGTCCGGGCAGGCCGGCTGCATCCTGCACTACGATGCCAACCGCGGTGTCCTGGGGGATGGCGAGGTCGTGGTGGTGGACATCGGGGCGCGCCACGGCTACTACTGCGGCGACCTGACGAGGACGTTCCCGGTGAACGGGAGGTTCTCAGCGCGGCAGCGCAAGCTCTACGACGCGGTGCTCGCGGCCTACGACGCGGCGGTTTCGACCCTTGCCCCGGGCTCAACGATCGCCGCGGCGCGCAAGGCGGCCTTCGGGTCGCTGGAGGGCAGCGGGCTGACAGGGGACGAGGGAGGGTCTCTCGGCCATTTCTTCATCCACGGCCTTGGTCACTTCCTGGGGCTCGAGGCCCACGATGCGGGAGGGGAGTCGCCGACGCTGGCGCCGGGAATGATCGTGACCGTCGAGCCCGGCATCTACCTGCCGCGCGAGGGGATCGGGATCCGCGTCGAGGACGACTACCTGATCACCGAGACCGGCGCCGAGAACCTGTCGGCCGCCCTCCCGCGCGATGCCGCGGCGGTCGAGGCGATGCTCGGACGGTAGGTCCTGCGCAGAAGGAAGAACCACGGCTGAATAACGGTTTAAGGGAGTCAGAGTGAGTGCAGCTGCCGCGCCGCCCAGAGACGTTCCCACCGACCACGAGACGCTGGTAGCGGAGATCGCGCGCCTGAAACGGGAGCGGGGAGCAATCCTGCTCGCCCACTACTACCAGGAGGCCGATATCCAGGACCTCGCCGACTTCGTCGGTGACTCGCTTGAGCTGGCGCGCGCCGCGCAACGCGCCAAGGCCGGGGTGATCGCCTTCTGCGGTGTCCGTTTCATGGCCGAGGTCGCGAAGATCCTCAACCCGGAGGCCGAGGTCCTCATCCCCGACCTGGAGGCGGGCTGTTCGCTGGAAGAGTCCTGCCCTCCGGAGGCGTTCGCCCGCTGGCGCGCCGCCTACCCGGGAGCCGTCGCGTTGACCTACATCAACTGCTCCGCGGCGGTCAAGGCGCTCTCCGACGTGATCGTGACATCGTCCTCGGCGGAGAAGATCATCCGCCAGATACCGCCCGGGGAGACGATCCTGTTCGCCCCCGACCGTCACCTGGGGAGCTACCTGATGCGCAGGACCGGCCGGAACATGGTGCTTTGGCCGGGGACCTGCATCGTGCACGAGCAGTTCTCCCACAAGGCCCTGGTGGAGCTGAAGATCGAGCACCCGGCTGCGGCGGTGGCGGCGCACCCGGAGTGCCCCGAGCCGATCCTCGCGATCGCCGACCACGTGGGCTCGACGTCGTCGATCCTGCGCTACGTGCAGGAGAGCCCCGCGGCCGAGTTCCTGATCGCCACCGAACCGGGGATCATCCACCAGATGGAGAGGCTGGCCCCGGGCAAGCGCTTCATTTCGATCCCGGGCAGCTCGGGAGAGTGCGGCTGCAACGTCTGCCCGCACATGCGGCGCAACACGCTCGCCAACCTGTACACCTGCCTGCGCGACGGCGCGCCCCGCCTCGAGCTGGCCGAGGGCGTCCGCCTGGCGGCGCTGAAGCCGTTGCAGCGCATGCTGGACATGGCCGCGGCGCCGATGCCGGCCGGCGATTGACGATCCTGCTGCGGTAGCCCTCCCCATCAGTGGTAGCGTGGAGCACCCCGTAGACGCGGGCGGCGGAGGCGAGCATGGCAGAGCACGAGAGCTTCCACATGACACCCGAGGAGTTCCGCAGGGCCGGTCACGCGGTGGTGGACTGGATCGCCGACTACCAGCGGCGCGTGGAGTCGCTGCCGGTGCTCTCGCAGGTGCAACCCGGACAGATCCGTGCCTCGCTGCCGGGAGCTCCGCCTCGGTACGGCGAGGGCTTCGACGCCATCCTGCGCGACGTCGATTCGCTGATCCTGCCTGGCGTGACGCACTGGCAGTCTCCGAACTTCTTCGCGTTCTTCCCTGCCAACGCCTCCGGCCCCGCAGTCCTCGGCGAGCTGCTCTCCGCCGGCCTCGGCGTGCAGGGGATGCTGTGGATGACGAGCCCGGCGTGCACGGAGCTCGAAACCCACGTCCTGGACTGGCTCGTGGACATGCTGGCCCTGCCCGCCGCCTTCAGGTCGGACGGGAGCGGCGGCGGCGTCATCCAGGACAGCGCCTCGAGCGCCTCGCTCTGTGCGCTGCTGGCCGGCCGCGAGCGTGCCACGGGTTACCTGTCGAACGAGCGCGGGTGCGACGGCCGCCTCGTGGCCTACGCGTCGACCCAGGCGCACTCGTCGATCGAAAAGGCCGTCAAGATCGCCGGCCTCGGTCGCGCCAACCTTCGCCTCGTCGACGTGGACGAGGCGTTCGCCATGAGGCCCGCCGCGCTGGCCGAGCTGATCGGAAAGGACCGCCGGGCCGGCCTCCTCCCGTGCTTCGTCTCCGCAACCGTGGGGACGACCTCCTCCAACGCGGTCGACCCGCTCCGCGAGATCGGGCGCATCTGCCGCGCGGAGGGGCTGTGGTTCCACGTCGACGGGGCGATGTCCGGCACCGCGGCCCTCTGCCCCGAGTTCAGGCACATCCAGGACGGGCTCGAGCTCGCCGACAGCTACTGCTTCAACCCCCACAAGTGGATGTTCACGAACTTCGATTGCGACTGCTTCTGGGTGGCCGACCGGGCCGCGCTCATCAGGACGCTTTCCATCCTCCCCGAGTACCTGAAGAACAAGGCCACCGAGTCCGGCGCTGTGTTCGACTACCGGGACTGGCACGTCCCGCTAGGGAGGCGCTTCAGGGTCCTCAAGCTCTGGTTCGTGATCAGGCACTACGGTATCGAAGGCCTCCAGCACCACGTCCGTCGCCATGTCGAGCTGGCTCAGGCCTTCGCGCGCTGGGTCGAGGAGTCCGAGGGCTTCGAGCTGGCCGTGCGGCCGCCGCTCAACCTGGTCTGCTTCCGGCACGTGGGCGGCGACGATGTGAACAGGGAGCTGCTCGAGCGCCTCAACCGGAGCGGCAGGCTCTACCTGACCCACACGAGTCTCGCCGGCCGCTTCACCCTGAGGTTTTGCGTGGGCCAGACCAACACCGAGGAGCGTCACGTACGAGAGGCCTGGCGAATGATCCGGGAGACTGCGTCGGAGATCGAGGGCGTACGATAGGGCACCAGACGGGGAGGAGAACGCATGAGAACAGCACGGGTCGTGGGCTTGGCGGCGGTTATCCTGCTTGCCTTCGGGATCTTCACGAGCGCTTCGTCGGCGGCCGAGAAGCCGGGGCCGGTGGGCATCTACCCGGTCGAGGAGATGTACGTGGACGCCGGCGGCGTGATGATCTACACGGTGTCGTTCGGGAGGGGCGAACCGCTCGTGATCGTCCACGGGGGACCCGGCGCCTCGCACGACTACTTCCTGCCGTACCTGCTGCCGCTCGCTCGCAGCAACCGTCTGGTCTTCATCGACGAGCGCGGCTCGGGGAAGTCCGAGAAGCTGGAGGACGTGTCGAAGTACACCGTGGAGGCCATGGCCGAGGACGTGGAAGCGGTCAGGAAGGCCCTCGGCCTCGGCAAGATCAACCTGCTCGGGCACTCCTACGGTGGCGTTCTCGCCCAGGCGTACGCTTTCAAGTACCAGGCGAACCTCTCGCACCTGGTGCTCTGCAGTACCTTCCACAGTACGAAGGCGCTCAACGAGATCTTCCGGCAAATGAAAGCCAAGATGCCTCCCGAGCTGCGCGCCCGGATCGACAAGGCGGAGGCCGCGGGCCTGTACGGACACGGCAAGGACTACGAGAGGAACCGCTACACCAACGACTACATGATCGCCGCCTGGGGCGAGGGGTACTTTCCGTACCTCTACCAGAACCGGCCCGACCCAAACTACGACCCGGTGGCCAACGGCATCATGTCGTGGGACCTCTACCGCCAGATGTGGGGCTCGCACGGGGAGTTCGTCGTGGACGGAAACCTCGTCTCGGTGGAGTACGCGGACCGGCTGGGGACGATCAAGGTGCCCACCCTGATCACCGTCGGCGACCACGACGAGAGCGACCCCTCGATCGCCCGGGAGATGGCCGCGCGGATCCCAGGCTCGAAGCTGGTCATCCTCCCGAAGAGCGGCCACATGACCTTCGTGGACCAGCAGGGGATGTTCAACCGGGCCGTGGACGAGTTCCTCAACCCTCCCAAGAGGTGAGCCTCCCCCGTCGGCGCCCTTGAAAGCGTGAGGCGGAGGGCCTAGCTTGGGATCAGATTCTGTCGGGAGGAGGGCGGCGCCGGAGCTTTGGGCATCGTTGCCAGCGAGGCGGCAGCAATGACACGGCGCACAATCACCGTTCTCGTGGCGACCGCTGCTCTCGTGGTCTGGGTCACGGCATGCGGCGCGAAACCGGAGGGCAAAGCGAACGAGGCGCTGGGACGGCACGTCTTGGAGGTCGTGAGGCTCGGCATGAGCGAGGCCGAGGTCAGCGGGGCGCTTTCGGCAGGGTTTGTCCTGCAGGACTTCGAATCGCAGGTGCCAAAGGAGACGTTTGCATTCGGTAGGCGCGTGCGCGTGACGTACCACGAGTCCCACGGGAGGCACTACTCGGTCACCCACGCCGTGGCGGGGCGCTATCCACTCGCCTGGCTCACCTTTGAAGCAGGCAAGCTGACGCGCATCCACAGGACCCTCGCGGGCTTCAGTGGGCTCCGCTCGGACGAGTTCGTGAAGGCCCTCGCCGACAGCCTGGAGCGGATGGGTGCGCAAAACCCGTCCGCCGCCAAGGTTCAGGTCTTCTCCTGGAAGAACCAGTTCCGCATGCTCGAGTTCGACTTCGGTCAGAGGCAGGTCGAGGTGAGGGTCTTCGGCGACGACGTATCGCTGTCCGAGAACTTCGGCCGCGGCGATGTCGAGGACAACGCCCCCGGCCCGTAAGCCCTGCTTCCAGGATCACCGTCCCATCGAGCGCGCCCCAACCCCCGCCCGCGGTGTCGGCTGCAGCAAATGGCCCGCACCACCCTCGGCCCGCCAACGCCGGCAGTGCTAGGCTTGCAGCGATGAATGCGATCGTCGCCGAGGTGGCTCGGCGGGGAAGGGTGAGCTTCGCCGAGTTCATGGAGCTGGCCCTCTACCACCCCAGCGCGGGCTACTACATGCGCCGCCGGTCCGGTCCGGGTCCCGCCGGGCGGACCGGGGACTTCCTGACGGCCCCGACGGCCTCGCCGATCTTCCCCCGCACGCTCGCTGAGCTCCTCCGCCTGCTCGCCGGGGCCCTCGACGGGCCCTTGACGTTGGTGGAGCTCGGGGCCGGCGAGGGGGCTTTCCTGGCCGGGGTGCTCGAGCACCTTGCCGGCCAGCGCACCGAGGTCCTGCGCCGGGTCGTTGCGGTGGAGACTGCCGAGTGGGCTCGCCGGAGGATCGCCAGGCGATGCAAGGGCGTGGAGGTGGCGGCGACCCTCGCCGAGGCGAGCTGGCCGGACGGTCCGGTCGTGCTGTTTGCGTCGGAGCTCTACGACGCGCTCCCGGTCCACCGCGTCACTGTCGAGGCGCTCAAGGGTTCCTACGCCCTGGCCGAGTACTTTGTGGAGGCGGACGCCAGGGGCCGCCTCCACTGGGTCCTGGGCGAACCGAGCTCTCTGGAGATCATGCGGTACCTGGGCGAGCACGGCCTGACCATCGAGGAGGGGCAGGTGGCCGAGATCAGGCCCCACGTCCGCTCGATCCACGCCCAACACCTGCGCTGGTGCGGGCTGGACGCGCTGGCCTTGGTGGTGGACTACGGGCACGCCGGCCGCAAGCTCTACGACGCGCGTGCGCGCCGCCGGGGCTCCCTGG
Organism: Thermoanaerobaculaceae bacterium; assembly: GCA_963754345.1. Taxonomy (GTDB): domain Bacteria; phylum Acidobacteriota; class Thermoanaerobaculia; order Thermoanaerobaculales; family Thermoanaerobaculaceae; genus RBG-13-68-16. The sequence goes on from CAVWFZ010000023.1 coordinate 19,804, forward strand.
TGGGCTACCGCGCCCACGCCCTGGTCGAAAACGTGCTCGCCGATCCCGGAAGGATCGATATCACCGCGCACGTCAACTTCGATGACCTGGAGAACGCCGCGGCCGACGCTGGCTGGGAGCGGGGGATGATTCGGCCGCTGGGGTCGTTCCTGGCCCTCCACGGTGCGCTGTCCTTCCTGCCGCCCTCCGTTGCACGCGGCGAGCCGCTCTCGCCGCAGGAGTGGGCGGAACTGGCGGCGGCCAAGCGGCTGCTCGTCCCCTCGGGCATGGGTTCCGACCTCAAGGTGTTGTTACAGGGCAGGGGCCGGGCATGGCAGGCCTACCTGCAGCTTGCAACGCCTCCACCGGCCGAGGCGTAGAAGGGACGATGAGCGTGAGGGCCAAGCATTTCCTCGCTCTGGCGGTGCTCCTGGCGAGCTCCGCGAACTCGGCGTGGGCGGTCAAGGTCTCGCAGCTGCCGGAGGAGTGGCGGAAGTGGCTGGAGGAGGAGGTCTACCCGATCATCAGCTCGGAGCAGCGCAAGGCGTTCCTTGCCCTCGAGACCGACGTGGAGCGCAAGGAGTTCGCAGACCGATTGTGGACGCTGTGGGGGAACGAGCGCGGCATGGGTGGCACCGCCTTCCGACGCGAGTACCAGGACCGCCTCGAATCCTGCCAGAACGAGTTCGGCAACACCCTTGAGGACCGCGCCCGCGCGCTGCTCCTGCAGGGCTTTCCCGACGCCAGGAAACCCATCGACTGCGACACGGTCTTCTACCCGCTCGAGTTCTGGTTCTGGGGGAGGCTCGAGGGCGTCGGGGACAACGTGATCATCCTGTTCTACAAGCCCTATGGTCTTGGCCGCTTCAAGCTGTGGGACCCGATGATCGAGGGACGCTCGGTGCTCTACAACCCGTCGGGTACGAGCGCCCTGCAGGCGTGGCAGGCGAGCCCCACTGCAGCCTTGAGCCAGATCATGCGCCCCGAGTACCGGTGCGACCCGGAGCTCCTCAGGTGGCTCGACGTGGCGGAGTACTGGCTGCGCGACATCAGGACGAGGCAGGCGATGGAGCACGCAATCCCACCGCCCGGGTCGGCGGGCCGGGAGTCCGCTTCCTCCCGGTTTCTGCAGTTCTCGACCGTTGTTCCCAAGGGTGCCAAGGTCCTTGCCTTCGAGGTCACGCACGCGCTGGGAGACCGGAGCGGCGGACGGATCGCCGTGACGTTCACGGCCAAGGTCCCGAAGGCCGGCCTCGGAACCAACAAGGTCGGTGACGTCGAGGTGGTGCAGTTCGACGTCACGGGTGAGGTGTCCCGCGAGGGGGAGATGGTCGACCGCTTCCGCTACACCTTCACATTCCCGACGGCGGGCGCCACGGACCTTCCCATGCTGATCGAGCGCGAGATGCGGCCCGGGAGGTACCACCTCCGGCTGAAGGTGCAGGACAGCAACTCCAACTTCGCCGGGGTCCAGGAGACGGACTTCGACGTGCCGGTGCCGGCGGTGCCGACGGCGCTCCCCGTAGACGTCAAGGGGGACGAGGCGGTCAAGCGCGTGGCGGAGGCGCAGGAGCCGGGCCTCGCGCTCGCGGGTCCGGAGGGAGAGGGTGTGAGCGGTGTTCAGCACTTCACCGCCATGGTCGGACCCAAGGTCGCCAAGGTGGAGTTCTATCTCGACGGTCGCCTGGTCCTGACCAAGAACAAACCGCCCTTCGACGTTCAGCTCGACCTGGGCCCGTTGCCCCGCCTCGCCTCGGTCACCGCGGTCGCCCAGGACGCCAAGGGCAAGGAGCTCGACAGAAGGCAGATCGACGTCAACGTGGGAAGGGAGCGCTTCCTGGTCCGCCTGCAGCCCGTGAGCGCCGCCGACCGCAAGGGCGGAAAGGTGCGTGCGGCCGTCACGGTGAACGTGCCCCCCGACCGGAAGCTCTCGAGGGTCGAGCTCTACTGGAACGAGCTCATGGTGGCCACGCTCTTCGAGCGCCCGTTCGACACGTGGCTGCCCGTCAAGGACGACGGCTCGATCGGCTACCTGCGCGCCCTCGCGGTGCTGGAGGACGGCGGGCAGGCGGAGGATGTCCAGTTCGTCAACGCGCCCCAGTACCTGACCGGTGTCCAGGTGCACACGGTCGAGCTTCCCGTGACCGTCCTCGATTCGGGCTCCAAACCCGTCGAGGGGCTCAAGGAGGCGGACTTCGAGGTGGCGGAGGACGGCGTCAAGCAGGCCGTCTCGTTCTTCGCCCTCCAGCAGGAACTGCCCATCCGGCTCGGCATCGTGCTCGACACCTCCGGCTCGATGGAAAAGACCCTGCCGGAGGTCCAACGCGTGGTGGTCGGCTTCCTCCGCAAGATGCTGCGCCCCAAGGACCGCGCCTTCGTGGAGGCCTTCAACGAGCGCCCGGTGCTCATCGAGGGCTTCACACCGGATTTCGGGGCGCTCGAGCGCGCGATGATCGCCCTGCGCTCCGACGGCGAGACCGCCCTTTGGGATGCGACCGTTTACGGGCTCTTCCAGTTCTCGGGTGTACGCGGCCGAAAGGCCATGATCATCCTGACCGACGGCGAGGACAACGCCTCCAGGATGGACTTCGACCGAGCACTCGACTACGCCAAGCGCAGCGGCGTCACGATCTATACGATCGGGATCGACCTTCCGATCACCAGGGTGGGCGTGCGCTCCCACCTCACGCGCCTCGCCCGTATGACTGGGGGGGAGGCGTTCTTTCTCGCCCGCGGGGCGTCCCTGGAGCCGGTGTACGACCGCATCAACCGCGAGCTGCGCAGCCAGTACGTGATTGCCTACACGTCGACCTCTGAGCTGGCACCGGACGTCTTCCGCAAGGTGACGGTCAAGGTGAAGCGGCCCAAGCTGGAGGTGCGCACGATCTCCGGCTACTACCCCGGCGGCTGAGGTATCCGCAGGCGGAGCTAGGAGCCTGTGCGACTACTACTCCGGCTGCGAATCCCGATGGCATCCGGCTGGCTGTGTCAGCCGTCGCGAAAAGTCCTCGACGGAACTCTTTCTACGCCTCCGGGCTTTTCGCTCGGCTTCCTTGTCATCCGGCGCCCTCGGAATTCTCGCTTTCGTCGTTTACTAGGGACAGGCTCCTACGCCGGCGGGGCTGGGGGCTGCGGCGACGTCTCGAGGGTGTCGTCGCCGTGCTCCAGAAGCTCCCGGAGCGCGGTGACCCAGCCCGGATCGAGGACGGTGCCCTGCCGGCTGTCCATCCACGCCAGCAGCGCCTGCTGGTCGACCATGCGCTGCCCTGCCCGGTAGGTGTGAAGCTGGTCGAACGTGTCGGCAACGCTCAGCAGGCGCGCCGCCGGGTGCGGTCGCCGGGGCCTTCGCAGGCGCGGGTAGCCAGTGCCGTTGAAGTGGAGGTGGTGCTCGCAGACGGCGATCAACGCCAGCGGAGCCACTTGCGGGTGGGCGAGGAGCTTTTCGAGGCCGACCCTGGGGTGGTCGAGGATGAGCTCGATCTCCTCCCCGGCCAGTTCCGCTTCCCGGGCCAGGACATCGCGCGGGAACAGGAGCTTGCCGATGTCGTGCAGCAGGGCCGCCACGCCCAGGTCAAGGCAGCTTGCAACATCAGCCCCGGCAAGACGGGCGAGCCCCACGGTGATGGCGGCGACGTTGTGGGCGTGCACGGCGTGCCAGCGCTCATCGCCTTCCCAGGGAGCCAGGTGGCGCAAGGGGTTCGGCTCCGTACCCATGCCCTCGATGAGCGCACGGGCCACGACCTGGAGGTCTCCCACCGCGAGCGCTTCACCCCGCACGAAATCGTCGAAACACTCCTGGATCAGTGAAACCCGGTCCCTGATCGTCGCAAGCTTGTGCCGCCCCATCCCCCTGTGCACCTGGTCCGGTCCGCCAAGCTCGCGCTCGGAGAGCTCCACCTTGCCGACCTGAATGTGGGGGCGCGACTCCACGACCGAGTCGCCGGTCGCCGCGAGGTCCTCGAGGAAGAGGCGCAGCTCGACCTCGGTGACCCCGGGGCGGAAGATCGCATGCTCCACGCCCCTCCTGCGAAAGCGGCGGGCGATCACGGGTGCATTGGGCGAAAGTCTGGTGAAGGGTCTGCCCTGGACGAACAGCTCATCGCCCAGCAATACGAGTGTGACATCCGCCTCGGTGGCGAGCATCTTCTCCAGCTGGGTGGCGAGCCTGCCGACGGCCAGCACGGCGCGCGGGTGCAGGCTCCCGTAGAGCCGCACGGCCGTCGCACCGGCTGCAAGCTCGGCAACCGCCGTCTGCGCCAGGGCCTCCCAGTCACCGGGCTGCATCAATCGTCCTCCTCCGGTTCATCCTTCCGCTGCAGGCCTTCCTTCGCTGCCTCGGCGGTTCCCTTATCACGCCCCGAGGCGAGCTGCAGCGCCAGCCGGCGGGCGTCCTGACCCTCGAGGCGAGCGACTGCAGCGGCAGCTTCGCGGCGCACGGTCACGAGGGAGGAGCGGAAGCGCCATTGGCGAAGGTTCAGGATCTCCTGGAGCACGGGGAGGGCGGCGGGGTCCCCCAGCCTGCCGAGCGTGCGGATGAGGTCCAGGCTGAAGGGTTCGCGGAGACGGTTGCCGAGACGCAGCTGCAGGCGCTCGTAAAGGGCCTGCACCACCTCGGGGTGGCGGATGCGGGATGCAACCTCCAGCGCCACCCTGCGGCGGGACTCATCCTCGGAATCCAGGTACCAGGTGAGAAGCGCGAACCACTCCGGGTCCTGCAGCTCGACCAGCGCTTTGAGGATCTCCGCCAGCAGCTTCGGCTGTGCGGCGGCCATGCGGGCCTTGAGCAGCGGCGCCACCTCGCTTCGCCCCATCTTGCGCAGGAGGAACGCCGCGTTCCGGACCACGAACCAGCGCGAGTCATCGAGCATGGGCAGGACGTAGGGCACGGCGCGCTCGCCTTGTTTGGCGACCGCCTCGAGCAGGCGCTTGCGGACGACCATGCTGTTAGCCTTTGCGAGCTGGTCCAGGATGACGGGCAGCGCGCCTTCCCCGAGTGAGACCAGGACCTGCGTGAGCTCGGGGTGATCCACCCGCTCGAAAGTCGAGAAACCGCGCACGGCCGCCGGCACCGCGGTTGCGAAGGCCGCGTGACGACCCCTGGCGTTTCGTATGGCCAGCAGGAAAGGCGCAATGCGGAGCGTGGTCCTGAGGTCGCCCAGGTCGATGGCGGCGGCAAACTCCTCCGCGAGTCGAACCGCCGCCTGCTCGGCGATGGGGTCCCCCTCCCAGACGTCGCTCACTTCCTGAAGAAGCTGCACCAGGTGCAGCCGTGCTTCTTCCTCTCGCAACGCCGGCAGAAGCTCGCGAGCCCAAGGCGCATCCCCCCACGAGACGCGCCATGGCTTTTCGGGTGCCGTGGCCTGCAGATCAGAGGCCCGCTGGCTGGGCGGAATCTGTGCCAGGAGGTGCCGGGCACGCGCTGCAATGTCTTCCGGCACCTCCCCGCCCGTCTCCGAGATCGGCGCCGACATGCGGTGGAGGGTACGCTGCACGACCTCCGGCACCGGGACCTTTTCCTGGACCATGAACTCCACCACGTCGAGGAGCAGATCGGTGGCGACCCAGGCGTTGCCTTCACCCGTCACCGGGAGGTGCCGGATCGCGACGGCGACGGCAAGCTTGCGGCGCTCCGGGTTCAGGAGCCCGATAAGCTGCCCGAAGAACTCGCGCACCTCGGAGATGACCATGGGCCGGCGGCTCTCCGGTCCGGACTGGACGATCTCGGCGAGCTGCAGGAAAAGGTGATCGAAGAGCGTCTCCGGGTCGGTTGTCTGCGTCAGGATCTCGTGCACCATCCCAGGTGTCAGCTCGCCGGAGTGGATCCTTCCGGGGAGCTGGAACGCGCCGTCCTGCGAGAGCCGCTTCGCGAGTGCGCCCCACACCGAACGGGAGCCGAGCGGCAGTCTCTCCTCGTCGGGGGAAAGCAGCTCGAAAACGGAGAGATCTATCGGGACGAGCTCCACCCCAGCCAGCGACGTTGCCTCCTCCAGCAGCTTGAGGCGGTCGCTTTCGCGGGGCGGGTCCTGAAGGCGCGCGACCCGCTCGACCAGGTCTGCGAGGCCGTCGCCGGCATCGGGAAAGCGCAGGCGAAGGCCGGCGAGCCCGAGTTGGAAGAGAAGCGGTACCAGGCGGGCCGCCGATGCGCCTTCCGGCATGGCGACCGTCTCGCCGTTCCACAGGAGCTCGTTGGGTCCGAAGGAGGCGGTTGCAGCTTCGCCTTCGGTGCTGAGGGCCAGTACTCGCGCTCGGACGCGCTCCCGCGCCGGCTGCAGGGAGGGGTGCGACGGGGGGTAGAGGAGGAGGGCGCGGCGGAGGGCCTCCAGCTCGCCGAAGAGCCGCACCACCTTCTCCCCCTGGTCGCTCACGAACATCTCTTGCGACCCCCCTAGTTCTCCGCGGCCTGCAACAGGCGGCCGAGGTCCCGCACGTCGGCGAGCGGGACCGGCTCCACGCCGGTATCAGACCCGAGTTTTGTGGACGCGGGCACCGCGCAGCGGGTAAAGCCAAGCGCCCTGGCCTCTCGCAGGCGCTCCATCGGACGACTCACGGTGCGGATCTCGCCCAGCAGTCCAACCTCCCCAAAGAACGCCAGCTCGGAGGGGAGCGGCCGGTCCGCACCCGAGGAGATCAACGCAGCGGCCACCGCCACGTCGAGGGCGGGCTCCTCCACATTCACGCCGCCCACCAGGTTTACGAAGACGTCGCGGTCGCCGAAGCGCCCGCCCGCCCTCTTCTCGATCACCGCCAGCAGGAGCGCGAGACGGCCGGCGTCAACACCCTGCGCCACTCGTCGCGGGTTGGCGAGCGGGGAGCGGGACACCAGCGCCTGGACCTCGACGAGCAGGGGCGTCGTGCCTTCGAGCACGACCGCCACCGCCGAGCCGGGAGCACCGGCGCGGCGATCGGCGAGCAGCACCGCCGATGGGTTGGAGATCTCCTCGAGACCAGCGTCGCTCATGGCGAAGAGGGCGAGCTCCAACGCTGGCCCAAAGCGGTTCTTCGTGGAGCGCAGGATACGGTGCGGGTGGTTGCTGCCACCGGAGAACTCCAGCACCGCGTCCACGAGGTGCTCGAGCGCCTTGGGCCCGGCAACCAGGCCTTCCTTGGTGACGTGGCCGACGAGCACCACCGGCGGCCCATCGCGCTTGGCCAGCTCCAGGAAGTTCGAAGCGACCTCGCGGACCTGGCTGATGCTGCCGGGCACCGCAGGCACCCGCTCCGAGTACATGGTCTGCACCGAGTCCACGACCACCAGGGCCGGCTTGAGCTTCCGCGCCGCGGCCACCACCGACTCGACCGCGGGCTCGGCCAGAAGCAGCACGTTGTCGCTCGTGCAGCCCAGCCGCCGGGCCCGCAGGGCGACCTGGCGGGCCGATTCCTCGGCGCTCACGTAGAGGACGGGACCAAGCTCGGGGCGCCTGGCGGCCGCCTGGAGGAGCAGGGTGGACTTCCCGACCCCGGGTTCACCGGCCAGCAGCACAACGCTTCCGGAAACGAGCCCGCCGCCCAGAACCCGGTCGAGGCCAGCGATGCCGGTAAGGACGCGCGGGACGTCCCTGAGCTCCGCCGAAGAGAGGGGCACGGGCACAGGCACATCGCCGCGGCTCCTGGCCCCGGAGCGCAGCTCGACCGGCAGCTCCTCGAGAGTGTTCCAGCCGCCGCACGAGGGGCAGCGGCCCAGCCACTTCTGCGACCGCTGGCCGCAGGCGGTGCACTCGAAGACCGGGCTTTCTCGACCCACGGCTAGTGGCCGCCGGCTGCCGCTGCCGTTCCGAGCAGATATTTGAGGTCCTCGTCCCGCCACGTCACGCCGCCACCGAAGAGGACCGACGATCGCTGCCTCCAGATGGGGTCGTCCCAGCCGGCATAGGCGAACAGGTTGCGCGTCAGGAAGTACCGGGTCTCGAACCGGAGGTGCGGAGGCTTGATGTCGCGGCTGAGCTCGTACGCCTCGAGCGTCAGCCGGAGCTGATCCCTGATCAGGAACTTGTCGACGCCGACGCCGCCGGTTGACTCGAACAGGCCGGCGCGGAGCGTGTAGCCGTTGCCCACGTGGTACCCGATCTGGGCGTTGACCGTGTCGTTGTTCTTGTTCTGGACTACCGTCTGGGTCACCGTCTGGCTCCCTCCGCCCGGGCCCGTCGTCGTGATCGTCTCCGTGTTGGTGGAGGTGCGTCCTACGGGCGAGGTCAGGAGCTCCAGACGGTAGAAGCGCTGCTCGGTGGTATGCAGGTCGATGCCGACCGCGCTGCGCGAGTTGTTGCTGGTGTTGCCACTCGTGGGGCTCGTGATACCGGGCAACGCCTCGGCGCGCACGTTGACGTCGAGGTGCCAGCGCTCGGCCCGACCGAAAGCGTTTTTCACGCTATCCGCGGCAGGTGCGACCGACTTGAGCGCGGCGTTCAGGTTGTCGGTTGTGGCAGGGTCGTTGACGAGCTTGCCGACCGACCCCTCGCCCGAAGCGATCTTGCCGGTGATCTTGTTGATGTTGTCGACGGTCACCCGAAGCTGTGCGGTGACGTCCTTGACGTTGGCGACCGAGGCGTCGACGTTGCCGCGGTTCTCCTGGACGAGGGCGTCGAGGTGGTCGGCGATGGCCACGAGCTTGTCGGCGAGCCGCGGCAGCTCGGTCTTGAAGGTCTCGGAAGCGTTACGCACGTTGGCCAGGGTGGCATCCACGTTGGCACGGTTGGCGGCCACGAGGTCGCGGACCGAGGCGGTGAGCTGCCGCACGTTCTCGATGATTTCTTCAAGCCGTTTCTGGCCCTCCGGTCCGGCCAGCGTGCCGCGCATCGAGCCGGCGACGGCGTCGATGTTGGCGAAGGCGCTGTTGAAGCTCTTCAGGGCCTGGTCGAAGCCGATCGGGCTGGTGCCGTCCAGCACCGCCCCGGGCTGTAGGAGCGGTTTGTCGGTCGGCCCCGGAAAGAGCTCGACGTACTTGTCGCCCAGCATGCCGAGGCTCGTCACTTCGGCCCGCGTCCCCTGGTGCAGGACGACGGCCGGGTCCAGCGCCAGGGTCGCGACGGCGCGGTCGCCCTCGAGCTCGATCGCTTCCACGATACCGACCCGCACGCCGGCGACCCGCACCGGGCTCTTCTCGTCCAAGCCAGCCACCGAGGGAAAGACGGCCTTCACACGTACGCGGCCACCCCTGGCACCGAGGGGGATTTCCTCGATCTTCACGATGAACACCCCGAGGACGATCAAAGCGACGATCATGAAAAGGCCGACTCGGGCAGTGTGACTCATGCAACATCCTCCTCTAGCGGCTCTCCGGCGAGGAAACTCTGGATGTAGGGATCGGAGAGGGAACGGAAGACATCCGGCTCTGCGACGGCGACGATCTGCCCCGCCCGCAGCATGGCGATCCGGTCCGCGATGCGGAAAGCCGATTTCATGTCGTGGGTGATCGTCACCATCGTGACCCCGAGGTGCTCCCGCATCTCGATGATGACGCTGTCGATCACCGCCGCGGTGATCGGGTCGAGGCCCGTGTTGGGCTCGTCGAAGAGGAGGATCTCCGGTTGAAGCGCGATTGCCCGCGCGAAGCCGACGCGCCTGCGCATCCCACCGGACAGCTCGTTGGTGGGCTTGAGCTCGACGCCCTCGAGATGCACCAGGTCCAGACACTCGTGCACGCGCGCGGCGATCTCGGGCTCGCTCATCTTCGTGTGGCGTCGTAGCGGGAAGGCCACGTTTTCAAAGACGTTCAGGGAATCGAAGAGGGCCCCCTCCTGAAACGACATCCCGAACTTGCGGCGTATCGCCAGACAGCGGGCGGGCTCGCTGTTGGTGAGGTCCTCGCCATCCACGATGACGTGGCCGCGATCGGGGGCGACGAGCCCTATGAGGTGCTTGAGGAGCACGGTCTTGCCGGCGCCGGAACCGCCCACGATCACGAAGGACTCGCCCGCGGCGACCTCGAGGTTGATGCCGCGCAGGACCTCATGCCCGGCGAAGCTCTTCCACAGATCGATGACGGCGATCTTGGGCGGGCCTCCGTCCTTCTTTGCCACCGTTTCGTCAGCGCGCGCGTCTCTCACAGCCATGCCCTCAGAACAAGATCTTCGTGAGGAAGAAATCCGACACAAGGATCACGACCGAGCTCATCACCACCGCGCTCGTTGTCGCGCGCCCCACGCCTTCGGCTCCGCCGGTCGTGAAGAAGCCCTTCGAGCACCCCGTCACCGCGAGGATCAGCCCGAAGACGGCGGCCTTGATCAGGCCCGAAAAGACGTCGTTGAGGTCCAGGTACTGAAATGTCTTGTCCCAGTACATCACGGGGTTCGCGCCCAGCAGGCCGACCGCGATAGCGTAGCCACCGAAGATGCCGACCCCGTTCGCGAGCGCCACCAGGGGCGGGAGCATCAGGGTCGTGGCGCCGACGCGGGGCACCACCAAGTACTGGATCGGCTCGGTGGCCATCGCGTACATCGCGTCGATCTGCTCGGTCACCCGCATCGTCCCCAGCTCCGCGGCCAGCGAGGACCCGATGCGGCCCGCGATCATAAGCGCGGCCAGCACCGGCGCGAGCTCGCGGGTCAGCGAGAGCGAGACCACAGAGGCGACGTAGCCTTCCGCGTGGAAGCGCTCGAAACCCCGGTAGGTCTGGAGCGCCATGACCATGCCGGTGAACATCGCGGTCAGGCCCACGACCGGGATGGAGTCCACGCCCACGCGGACCATCTGCCGAACCCACTCCTTGAAGTCGAAGGGACGCCGGAACGTCCAGTAAAACGTCATGTACAGGATGTAGAAGAACCGGCCGATCTCCTCGAACACGTTGAGGGTGTGCCTGCCGATCCGCTCGAGGAACCCGATCAGAGGCGGCGCCGGGATGGGGATGGGTTCAGCGCTCACCGGGTGCAAACTCCGGGTTCTCGAAGCGCGTGAACTCCTCGAGGAAGACCAGCCTGAACATGTCTGTGGGGCCGTTACGCTGCTTGGCGATGATGATGTCGGCCAGCCGCCAGTCCTCCTCCTCTTCGATGCCTGCCGGCGCCTGGAGGGCGCGGTTCTTGCGGTTGATGAAGATCACCACGTCGGCGTCCTGCTCGATCGAGCCCGACTCTCGCAGGTCCGATAGCTGCGGTCGCTGGTCGCCCCGCCGCTCGGGGTTGCGTGAGAGCTGGGAGAGCACCAGCAGGGGGACGTTGATCTGCTTCGCCACGGCTTTCAGGCCACGGGTGATGGCGGAGACCTCCTGCGTCCGGTTCTCCGCCTTCACGCCCGACGACATCAGTTGAAGGTAGTCCACCACGACAAGATCGAGGCCGTGCTCCATCATCATCCGCCGGCACTTGCCGCGCAGCTCCAGGATCGAGATGCCCGCTGTGTCGTCCACGAACAGCGGCGCCTCGGCCAGCCGGTCGGCGGCCTCGGCGAGGCGCTGCCAGTCGGAGGCCTCGTCCCGGGCCGCGGTCTTGCTGAGCAGGCCGCGCGTCAGGCGCTTCACGTTGATGCGCGCCTCGGCCGCCAGCAGGCGGCGGGTCAGCGCGACGGAGGACATCTCGAGGGAGAACACCGCGACCTTGAGGCCGTGCCGCACGGCGCAGTGGGAGGCAATATTCAACGCGAGCGCGGTCTTGCCCACGCCGGGGCGCGCCGCCAGGATGACCAGGTCCTGCTTCTGGAGGCCGGAGGTCAGCTCGTCCAGCTTGTAGTACCCGGTCTCGATCCCGGTGTAGGGGGCGGCGGACTTGGAGACGCGCTCGATGTGCGCCACCTCCTCGTGCACCAGCTTGCCAACCTGTTGCAGGCCCCCGCGCATCGCCCGCTCGGCGATGGACAGGATCTTGCTCTCGGCGGCATCCAGGGCGTCCATCGCCTCGCCCTCCTCGCGGGAGGACATGGCCATGAGCTCCTGCGAGATCTTCATGAGCTCCCGTTTGATCGCCCGCTGGCGCACGATCGCGGCGTAGTGCTCGACGTTGGCGGGGTCGGGGAGGCCGTCGGCGAGGCTCGCGACGTAGGCCACGCCCCCCGCGGAGACCAGCGTGCCGCTGCGCTCCATCTGATCCGTGGTGGTGAGCAGGTCAATGTCGCGATTGTCGCCGGCCAGCCGCGTAAAGGCCTCGAAGATCAACCGGTTGGACTCGGAGTAGAAGTCCGCCTTGTCGACCGTATCCACGACGCGGTAGAAGCAGTTGGCGTCGGCGAGAACGGCCCCGAGCACGGCGCGCTCGGCGGATTCGCTGGCCGGGATGTGCAGGACCTCGCCGGCCGACGCGGGCTGCGCGGGGCTGCCGACGGCGCCCTGGGCACGGCCGCCAGCGCCGCCCCTGCCACTTGCGGTTGTGCTCACGCTCGAATCGTAGCATGGCCTAGGAGCCTGTCCGAGTAAACGACGAAAGCGAGAATTCCGAGGGCGCCGGATGGCAAGGAAGCCGAGCGAAAAGCCCGGAGGCGTAGCCAGAGCTACGTGGAGGACTTTTCGCGACGGCTGACACAGCCAGCCGGATGCCATCGGGATTCGCAGCCGGAGTAGTACTCGGACAGGCTCCTAACCGGGAATCGGCCTGCGGCGACGGGCTCCAGGCCGAGGCGGGATGCGGCTTCGCGGCTCCCTCACCGGGTCGCCGGGGGGGCGGTCGGGGTTGCTGTTTTGGCTGCAAAGCCCCTCATCGTACACTACCAGTTGAACACGGCCGGGTACGGGGGGCGATCTACCCGGCCCGTTGATGTACGAAGGGGGTGTGCGGTGATCGTCAGCTGTCCGAGCTGCAAGACGAATTACCAGTACGACGAGTCTCGGTTCGGTGACAGCCCGAGCAAGAAGCTGAAGTGCACCAAGTGCGAGACCGTCTTCGACGTAAGCAAGCCATTGCTCGCGCAAGGAGATACCGCGTTGGGTGAGATCGTTCCGGGGTCCCCGACGGAGAGGACGACCAAGGCGACGGAAGCGGACAGGGACGAGGTTTTCAAGGACGACGCGAACCTCCCGCAGCTGGCGCCGCTCAAGGGCACCAAGCGCTACTCCCTCGCGGTGATCCTGGGTGCCAACTCCGGGCAGATCTTCACGGTAACGAAGCCGCGGACCTTTCTGGGCCGGGGCACCGAGAGCGACATCCAGCTCTCCGACAGCGAGGTTTCCCGCCGTCACGCCATGTTGGAGATCCGGGGTGACGAGGCGGTCGTAAGCGACCTTGGCTCCACCAACGGGACGTACGTGGACGGGGTGCGCGTCCAGAAGGCCACGATCTACAGCAACCAGGAGTTCAGCCTGGGCACTACGACGCTCATGTTCATCGTCACAGACGTGCACGACGCCCCCATGGACCACTGAGGGGCGGCCCAGGGTTGGCCAAGCGCATTCTCGTTGCGATGTCGGGCGGGGTTGACTCCGCCGTCACCGCATGTCTGCTCGCCCGCGCGGGGTACGAGGTCGTCGGCGTGACGCTGCAGCTCGCCGACCTCTCGGACGAGGGCCTCGGCGTGTCCCGCTGCTGCTCGCCGGCCGACGTCTTGGTGGCGCGGGCGGTGTGCGATCGCATCGGCATACCCCACCACGTCCTTGAGATGGGGCAGGCCTTCCAGAAGGCGGTAATCGAGCCTTTCGTGGACTCCTACCTCGCGGGCGAGACCCCGCTCCCGTGCGCGGCGTGCAACGCGAAGATCAAGTTCGGCGAGCTCCTCGACCTCGCGGGCGAGTTCGGCGCGGAGGCGCTCGCCACCGGACACTATGCCCGCATTGGGCGAGAGGGCGACACGTTCGTGCTGCGACGGGGCCGAGACCGCGGCAAGGACCAGTCGTACTTCCTCTTCGCGCTCAGGCCCGCGCAGCTCGAGCGCGTGAGGCTCCCGCTCGGCGAGCTGACCAAGCGCGAGGTGCGGGCGGTGGCGGCCGAGCTGGCGCTTCCCAACGCAGCCAAGCCGGAGAGCCAGGACGTGTGCTTCCTCCCGGAGGACGGCTCGTACGTGCAGGTGCTCGAGAAGATGGCGCCGGAGCGCCTGCCGGGCGCGGGGGATCTCGTGGACAGCGGGGGGCATGTGCTCGGCCGGCACGGCGGCTACTACCGGTTCACCGTGGGCCAGCGCCGCGGGCTCGGGGTCGCCGGGCAGAGGCGGCTGTACGTGCTGTCGGTGGGGCCCGCGGACAACCGCGTCGTGGTCGGCGGCCGGAGCGAGGCCTTCAAGAGCAGGCTGACCCTCCGCGACGTGAACTGGCTCGCGCCGCGCAGCGAGTGCCGCGGTCGACGCCGAGGTCCAGGTGCGCTCGCGAAACCAGCCCGCACGAGCCACCGTCAGGCTGGGCGAGAACGGCAGCGCGGAGGTCGAATTCGCGGAGCCGGTGCTCTCACCGGCTCCGGGTCAGGCGGCCGTCTGCTACGACGGGGACAGGCTGCTCGGCGGGGGCTGGATAACGTCTCTGCGCCTAGGTCGCTGACTGGTCGGCCAATGAGCCGGCGCATGCGATGGGATCCTTCGGTCTCGGAAGGTGAAGCCTCAGGATGACCTCCGGGTGCGCGGCCGCACCAGAAGGTCACATGGTCCGTGCGGCGGGGCCCCCCTGGGGGCCGTCGGCGATCTCCCCGAAGTTGCGCTCGTAGATCGCCACGTTCTCGGTGAGGGCGCGGAGGAGCTGCTTGAGGTGGACGGGGGTCATCACGACGCGGGAGACCACCTGGACCTCATCGCGCCCGGGCACGATGCGCCCGAAGTCGATGATGAACTCGGCGAAGTTGTGGACGATGGAGGCGAAGTTGGCGTACGTCCCGAGCGCCAGCTGGTCGCTCACCACGATCTTGATCTGGCTTCCTCCCTCACGGTTTTCCATTGTTCCTCCGGCGTAATTCTAACGCGTTACCGGCCCGCTTCGGGCGGCGCGAGCAGACGCGGTCCATGCTTGCCGCAGCGACCTGGGGACGTGAAACGAGCGGTCGAGGCCGAGTGCCCCGCGCAGCACCCGCAGGTACGCATGTGCGGCCTCGCCGCGCGCGCGGGGAACGCTCGCGCGAACCGGCAGGACAGCGAGGCGGAGCACCATCCCGACCGCCACCAGGGCGCGGTAGAAGGAGGCACCCACGGCACCATGGTGCTTGCGCCAGTAGCGATGGGCGTTGCGGTAGTACAGGGGGAGGAAGCGGTCGTAGCCGAGCCGGCGCGCGGCCACTCCCCCGGCGTGGACGAAGCGGCTGGCGGGCCAGTAGAGGACCGTGCCGAGCCGGAGCAGCCGCGCGCAGAGGTCGACGTCCTCGAACCAGGCCGGGCAGAACGCCTCGTCGAAGCCGCCGATGCGCTCGAAGGCCGACCGGCGGACTGCCAGGGCGGCGGCGGCCGGCTGCTCCACCGGGAACGGACGCCCGCGGTCCAGACCGGCGTAACGGTCGTGGAGCAGGCCCGGGTTCTGGGGAAAGGCCTTGTCGAGCAGGAGAAGCTCCCTTGCGGCCTGGGAGCGGGTGGGGAGGTGGCGGAGCTGGAAGGTCCCCTGCGCCTCGCCTGACGGGGACGGGGCCTCGAGCAGCCGCGGCGCCAAGGCGACGGCGTCCTGATGCGCGGCAAACCCCTGCGCGAGCGGCGTGAATGGATCCCCGTCGGCCTCGGTGTCCGGGTTCAGGAAGAGAACGACGTCCCCGGACGCCAGCCTCGCACCCTGGTTCGCCGCCGGCCCAAACCCGAGGTTTCCCGGGTTGACCCGAACTAAGGCGTCCGGGACGAGCGCGGCGAGGGCGTCACCGGGGAACGACGCGCTGCCGTTGTCCACGACAACCAGGGACACCCGCAGGCCTGGCTTTGGGAGCCGTTTCCGGGCGGCTGCGATACTTGTGATACATTTCACAAGCTCCTCGCCCGGTTCCCAGGAGACCACCACGACGGTGATCGAGGGCAGGGGATCCTTCACGAAACCGCCTCCGACCGCGCCTGCCCGAGGTAGAAGGCGCAGGTCACGATCTCCCGGTAAACCACCCACGGCAGCCGGAGCACCATATCGTCGAGCGCCGCAATGGCCGGGATCGTCATCGGGATGAGGTAGCGCAGCAGGTGCCAGCGCTTGGGCGGGCGCTCGGGCGGCAGGTACGGATTGCCCACCAGCTCGGGGCAGACCTGCAACAACGCCCCGATCGTGCCGCCCACGTGGAGCTGCCGCTCCCAGAAGCTTCGAACGGTCATTGGGTGAATGTGGCGTGCCGAGGCGGCCCGACGGTAGACAATGCGCAGCCCCGCGAGCGTGAGGCGCCACCCCAGCTCGATGTCCTCCCACCCGTACGACTTGAAGACGTCGTGGAAGGGATCCTCGCCGAGCAGGTCGCGCGCAACCGACACGTTGGAGGTGTAGAAGTTGGTGAAAGGCGCTTCCTCGTCGTCCTTCAGTCGTCCGAAGGAAAACTGGGCGCCGTCCAGGTTCACAAACTCGAGGAAAGGGGTGACCCGCACGCGGTCCCGGTGCCAGTCGGTGAAGCCGACCACCGCGTAGCCGTCGGCCAGCTCGTTGTGGGCGTCGACGTGCGCCTGCACGCAGCCCTGGTCCGGGACGATGTCGTCCCCGAGGAAGAGCACGAGGTCGCCCCGCGCGTGCCGCAGGCCGAGGTTGCGCGCGCGTCCCTGCTTAAGGTTCTCCTGGTGCAAGACGGTGAGGTCGAGCTTGCCGCGGTGCGCGTCGCGGAAGCGCTGGAGGTTCTCCCACGTCCCGTCCGTGGACCCGTCGTCGACCACGATGACCTCGAAGGCGCGACAGCTCTGGCGCTCGAGCGCCTCCAGGGTCTCCTTGAGCACCGGCCATCGGTTGTGGGTGGGAATCACCACCGAGACGAGGCCGTAGCGGCGCCTCTCCCACGGCGGGTCGGGAGCGAAGCGGACCGCCCGGGCCGCGCACCCCACGCGCCGGAAGTCCCAGTTGTGGGCGGTCGCGTGCGGGATGAAGGTCGGCGAGAAGAGGTGGACCTCCAGGACGCCGCGGTCGTCGGCCCGCGTCGCGAGGGAGAGGGTCTGCCACCCGCCGCCGCGGATCGACAGCGTGGCCTCGGCATCGTTGCAGCGAACCCTGACCATGCGCTCCTGGCCGGCGTCAGCGGGAAGCTGGACCTCGACGGACAGCAGCCCGGCATCCCCCGGCCGGACCCGCAGGAAGCATCGGGCGTGGCCGCAGATGCGGCGCGCGACCTCGCCCTCGACGAGCTCACGGGTGTACCACCCGTAGCCGAGCCTCCCGACCACCGAGGGTTGGCCCGGGAGCAGCTCGGGCGAGGGGACCCATGACGCGGCGTGCAAGGCGTCCCCGACCACCGGCCATTCGGGATCCGGGAACGGCACCGGTGCCCTGCTGATCAGGCCCCGGTTGAAGAGCTCCGCGTCACTGATCTTCCGCTGCCGCTGCAGGCGGAAACGCTCGGCGAGCGTCGCCGGGAGACGCACAAGGTTCCAGCCGAGAGCGTGCGCGATGTGTAGCAAGGCGCCTTGCCGCGCAAGCACGATGAGCAGCCGGCGCACGGCGAGGAGCAGGTTCCACAGCTCGTAGTGCTTGATCAGGCTGCGCATGTCGTGTCGCAGCCCGAGCAGCGCGCGCCAGCGCAGCCCTCTCGCGGTCTTCGAGGTGCCGAGGAACTTGTGGAAGACGATCGATTTCTCGCACACGACAACGCGCCGGCCCAGCAGCCACAGCCTCCATCCCAGATCCACGTCCTCGTGGTACATGAAGAAGCTACGGTCGAAGCCGCCGAACGAGAGAAACTCCTCTCGCCGCATTACCATCGCGGCGGCAGTGGGGAAGAACACGTCGCGGAGCCTCGGGGCGCCGGTAACCTCGGGCGGGCCCTCGTACGGGAACAGGAAGTCGTGGTCGATCCCGTACCCGAGGCGGGTCATGGAGCCGCCCCGGGCATTGACCAGCTCGGGATGGTCGAGAAGGCGCAGGAGCGAACACGCGGCTGCGATGCGCGGCTCCTCGCGCAGCGCGGCAAGCAGCTCGGCAAGCCATCGAGGATCAACGACGGTGTCGCTGTTCAGAAAGGCGACGTATTCACCGCGGGCCGCCTCCACGCCACGCCGGTTGGCCTCACCGAAGCCGAGGTTGGCGCCCAGAGGTAGGACGCGGACCTGCGGCCAGCGCTCCCGCAACCACTCGAGGCTGCCGTCCGAGGACCCATTGTCGGCCACGATGACCTCGAAATCGGCGCCCGTGGTTGCGAAGAGTGCCGGAAGGCAAAGTTCCAGATGATGGCGGCCGTTGAAGTTGGCGATGACGATGGAGGCCGACGGGGCTCGATCCAGAGTGGTCATGGGCGGCCGAGAACCCTCCGCAGCCGCTGATAGAGCTTCCAGCCGCGAGAGCCTTCGATCGTTCCAAGGCGCTTCTGGAGGTGCTCGAGATGCGCCTCGGCTGTGCGCCGCCCTTCCTCCATCGCGCGCAGCGCCCGGGCCACCTCCTCGAGGCGGGCTTCGCGTTCCCGCAACTCGGCGCCGCAGCCGAACTCGGCTCCTGACTGCGCCGCTCTCATGGATGCGGACCATCTCCGTCTTGACGGCGAGTTGCATGCGGCTCAGGGCGTCGGGCGTGTACCGACGGGCGTGCTTCGCGAGCACCGCGACTCGGCCGCGGTGTTGCCGTTCCTGCCCGCCGCGCCCAATGATGAACGCCTCCCCGGAGATGCGGTAATCGGCAACCGGCGTCCGGACGTGACGGAACTGGTGCCGGTCCGCCAGGCGGAGGAACAGGTCCCAGTCCTCGAAGCACTCGAGGCTCTGGTCAACCCCACCGACTTCCCGCAGGACGGGCGCGGGGATCAGGCAGGCGATGATGGGGATGAAGTTCTCGAAGAGAAGCGCGTCCGCGTCGAATGGCCGGTCGAACACCTGGAACGGACGAACCCTGGCCGGCGTGTCGCCGCACATCTCGTAGAAGTGGGCGTCGACGCGCCCGTAGGGCACGACCTCCTCCCCGGCTGCGGCCGAGAGAAGCGTGGCAATTCCATCCGGGAGCAGCAGGTCGTCGTCGTCCAGGAAGCCGATCCAGTGGCCCCTGCAGGAGGCGATGCCCTCGTTTGCCGCAGCGCCGCGGCCGCGCGGCTGCGACAGGTGCCGGTACGTTACCGCGAGACGAGGCGCCGCGTCGGAAGTGACATCGGCCACGGCGCTGCCGCCGTCGTTGACCACGATGGCCTCGACCCGCGCGCCCTCCTGGGCCGCGATGCTCGCCAGGGCCTCGCGAAGAAGGCTCGGACGGTCCTTGGTGCGGACCACGATCGACACCAATGGGGCTTCGGCGTTCCTTCCGTGCACGCACGAATGATACGTGCAAAACCGCTCCCGCGGCCAGGCCGCCCGGCGCGGTTGACCGTCATCTGGGAGGCACGTATGCTCGCCGTCGCCGGACCTTGCGCCCGCGGTGAACAAGCCAGCCGAGAACGTTGACCACCACGACCTCGAGCCGGGGATAGGCCTGGGCAGCCACGCTGGCCAACGCGCGCCTCAGAAACTCGGGCCGGTCCTTCGTTCTGACGATCATGCTGACGCCGGGCGTATCCGGCGCCGCGTCGGATTGCGCGACGGGGACCCTCCCCTGGCGCCGCACCGACGACGCCGCGCCCCTGGCCTTGACCGTGGGGGGCGAAACATGCCGCAGGTCCTGTTGCAGCGAGGCGAGTGACCCCGCGGTGATCGCCGACTTTGCGAACCGGGCGAGGGCGGCGTGGACCTCCGTGAGCGCCTTCGCGGCTTCGGTAGACACCTGGTGTTCCCAATCCCTGTCCCAGCGCTCGGCCAGGAAGGTATCGGCAGGGAAGTTGGTGCCGACCGTGGAGAAACAGACGCCCGCAAGCAGCAATGCGGTTTCCTCCGCTACGGCGTTTACCTGGGCCGGCCACGGCCCACCGACGCTATTGTCGGCAAGGCCGGCGCCGTCGCACAGCTTGACGAGGATGGTCCGGTACTCCTCGCCCAGTGAAGTAGGGGGTGAGGCGAAGGCACCGAAGAGGGGCAGGATCTCCTCGTCGGAGCGCCTGCGGTCGGCCTGGACACGATCCCTCCTGTGGCGCAGCGGCGTCTCGCATTGCAGGAAGTTTGCGAGCGCCAGGAGGTGCGCGATGGCCTCGGTTGTAAGGAAAGGCCTGCCATGTGCGCGCAGCGAGTCGGCCGATGACCATGCGCGCAGGAAGGTAAGGGCGGTGGAGAGCAGCAGCATCACCCCCATCCGGTCACCGTGGTAGTTCTTGAACACGTTGAAGAGGGCGTTCCTCTCCGTCAGATATCGGATGCGAGCGGGGGCCTCCAGCGCCCAGGAGCCGTGATGCTTGTGCTGCACGACTGCCTCGGGGGAGAACCAGGTGGCATGGCCAAGCAGTGTGGCGCGCCAACCCAGGTCCACGTCCTCGAAAAACGAGAAGTAGTCGGGGTCGAAACCCCCGATGCCGATGAAAGTCTCGCGGTCCACCATCAGCGCCCCGCCACAGCCGAAAAGCAGGGGAGCCTCGGCAAACTTGCGCTCGCCGAGCGGCTCACCGAGGCCCCGTTGCCAGGCGTGCCCGGTGAAAAACGTGTCGGCGCCGGCAAAGTCGATGCGCTTTCCGTCCCAGCTCATGATGCGGCCGGCGACCGCCTTGGCCTCCGGGTGCGCGGCGCGGGTGCGATGGAGGCCCGAGAGCCATCCCGGTGCCACCCGCGTGTCGTTGTTCAGGAGCACCAGGTATTCGGAGTCGCACATTGCTGCTGCACGGTTGTAGGCGCGCGAAAAGCCCAGGTTGACCCCACTCTCCACCAGGCGCACCCAGGGGAAGTTTTCCATGACGTGCTTGACCGAGGCATCAGCAGAAGCGTTGTCAATGAGCCAGACCTCGTCTCGCTCACGCGGGTCCCGCGGCTGCCCTGGCCGCCCCGGCACAAACACATCCAGCGCCCCGAGCGAGCCCAGGCAATCGTCGAGGTGGTCCCTCCCGTTGTAGTTGAGGACCATCACGGTGGTCCGGGCGGCGCCGGGTCCGGCGGGTCTTCCCTGGTTCACGTGAGAATCATACGCACAAAAGGGCGTTTCCGCCCAGCATCGTGCCCGCGGTTTGCCAGGCGCGGTCACCGTTGCGCGTGGTTGACCGGCGGCGGCCGCCCCCGTATCCTCTGCTCGCGCCGAAATTCACCGGGCGATTCCGGCCAGGAGGCAGCAATGAGCGGAGTTTTCCGCGTCCCCCGACCTTACAACGAGCCGATCCGCGCGTACGCCCCGGGCTCTCCCGAGAAGCGTTCGATCAAGGCCAAGCTCGCCGAGATGCGCGGGCGCGAGATCGAGATCCCCCTGATCATCGGCGGGGAAGAGGTCAAGACCGGCAAGCTCGGCACCTGCATCATCCCGCACAACCACTCGCACGTGCTCGCGCGCTACCACAAGGCCGGTAAGGCCGAGATCGAGCGTGCGATCGCGGCGGCGCGCAAGGCGCGCCAGAGCTGGTCCCGCATGGCGTGGCACGACCGCGCCGCGATCTTCCTGCGGGCCGCGGACCTGCTCGCCGGACCGTTCCGCGACGAGGCCAACGCCGCCACCATGCTCGGCCAGTCCAAGACCGTCTTCCAGGCCGAGATCGACTCGGCGTGCGAGCTGATCGACTTCTGGCGCTTCAACCCGCAGTTCATGCAGAGGGTCTACGAGGACCAGCCGATCAGCTCACCGGGCGTGTGGAACCGCGTCGAGTACCGCGCCCTCGAGGGTTTCGTCTTCGCCGTCACCCCGTTCAACTTCACCTCGATCGGCGGCAACCTCCCGACCTCGCCCGCGATGATGGGCAACACCATCCTCTGGAAGCCGGCCTCCACGGCGGTGTTCTCGGCCTACGCCATCATGCGGGTGCTGATCGCGGCGGGCCTGCCCCCGGGCGTCATCAACCTCGTGGTGGGCTCCGGCGGTGAGGTGGGCGACCCAGTGCTGGCGTCGCCGGAGCTTGCCGGCATCCACTTCACCGGCTCCACGGTCGTCTTCCAGCAGATGTGGAAGACCATCGGGAACAACATCGCGAGCTACCGCTCCTATCCCCGCATCGTGGGGGAGACCGGCGGGAAGGACTTCGTCTTCGCGCACGCCTCCGCCGACGTGAACGCGCTCGCGACCGCGCTGGTCCGCGGAGCGTTCGAGTACCAGGGCCAGAAGTGCTCCGCCGCCTCGCGTGCCTACGTCCCGAAGTCGCTCTGGCCCAAGGTCAAGAGGGCGATGCTCGGTCAGATCGCCGAGATCAAGATGGGGGACGTCGAGGACTTCACCAACTTCATGGGCGCGGTGATCGACAAAGGGGCCTTCGAGACCATCAAGCACTACATCCAGTTCGCCAAGAGGTCCTCCGAGGCCGAGATCGTCGCGGGCGGCGGGTGCGACGACAAGGTCGGGTACTTCATCCAGCCCACCGTGGTGCTGACCACCAACCCCAGGTTCAAGCTCATGCAGGAGGAGATCTTCGGCCCCGTGCTGACGCTCTTCGTCTACCCGGACAGGAAGCTCGACAAGGCCCTGGAGCTGTGCGACACCGGCTCGCCCTACGCCCTCACCGGCTCGGTGTTCGCGAACGACCGCGCCGTGATCGCGAAGGTCGCCGAGCGCCTGCAGGGCGCCGCGGGCAACTTCTACATCAACGACAAGCCCACCGGCGCGGTGGTCGGCCAGCAGCCATTCGGCGGCGCGCGCGCCTCCGGCACCAACGACAAGGCCGGCTCGCTCTGGAACCTCATCCGCTGGGCGAGCCCCCGCGCCATCAAGGAGACGTTCGTCCCGCCCACGCACTTCGCCTACCCGTTCATGCGGGAAAAATGACGTAGGGGCTCGGGGCTGGGGAGAGACGGAACAAGCAAGCGGGTTGTTCGCTCCGTCGTTACCCTCTCCCAGGGGGAGAGGGCGAGGGTGAGGGGACGGCAGAGGTACAGTAGGGCATGCTCAGCGTCAGCGTGACCGGGGTCCTCAAGTTCGCCGGCATCGTCGTCGCGGTCGCCGTCGCGCTGTTCCTCCTCGACCGGTTCCTGCTCTGGTGCGAAGCGCGAGGGTGGATCTATTGGCGCCGGCGCAAATCGTCCCCAGGCACGGCCGCGGGCGCATTCCTCGAGTTGCAGGCGATGCTTGAGCCCGGCAAGGAGCACGTCCTCAAGGAGACCAAGCGGGTCCAAGAGGAACGCGACGACGAGGGCGAACCGCCGGAGCCGCCTCGCCCGTCTTGAGCGCGCCCGCGCGGAGCAGGCAAGGCTCCCGCCCTTGACTCCCGCGGGGCAGGGGAGAACAATTGCTTCACCGTCCACGCCACCTCGGGGAAGGAGACTCCAATGGACCCGATTGGCGTGAAAATCACCCACCTGAGAACCGTCTCAATTGGCGCGCAGCCCCCGCGGCTGCTCGACCGCGTGCGCGCAACGCGTGCGTGCTAAGCACTACTGCCGCGGACCGAAGAGGCGTACGTCGGTTGGATTCGCCGGTTCATCCTTTTCAACGGCCTACGGCATCCGAGGGAGATGGGCGACGTCGAGATCAACACGTTCCTATC
>CAVWFZ010000024.1:0-102664 GCA_963754345.1 Thermoanaerobaculaceae bacterium
GCCTGGAAATGGCCTTCGAGCTGCGGGTCGACGTCGCCGAGCGGGTCGTCGAGGATGATCAGCGGCGGGTCGCCGAGCGTGGCCGAGGCGAGCTTGACGATGAAGCGCACGCGTACGGCATCGCGGTCCTCACTCCAGGGATCGATGCGCGCCGCGAGGCCGGCTTCGGCCGAGGCCGCAGTGAGGAAACCCCACCAGCGTCCGCCGCCCGCCCGCTCGAGCGCGGCGAGAATCTCGGCGTCGCTGGCCGTCGGGACGCGCAGGCGCATCGTCTCGCCGACGGTCAGCGGCAAGGCCTGGATGCCCTGCGGCAGGTAACCCGCCCAGGAACGGTAATCGGCGGGGTGGAACAGGCGGATGTCACGCCCGCCGACGGTGATCATGCCGCTCTGCGGCGCGCGGATGCCGGCCAGGCATTCGAGCAGCGTCGTCTTGCCGGCGCCGTTGGGGCCGACCACGGCAAGCATCCGGCTTGGCTCAACGGCGAAGCTGACGCCGGCCAGTGCCGCCTCGGCATCGGCGGAGAAGCGATAGTAGGCGCGGTCGGCGGCCAGCGCCGGGGCAAGACCGGCCATCGGCGAGACGGCTTGCGGATCCTGCTGCTCGCCGGCGGTCTGCATCAGGCGGTCGAGCTGGCGGGCCGAATCGGCGATCTGCCGCCATTGCACGCGCGCCGCGAAGGCCTGCTGGGCCGGGGCCGTGACGCGCCAGATGAGCATCATGGTAGCGATCAGCCCGCCGGTACTCATGCCGCCATCGAGGACGAGCAGGATTCCGACACCCATTGTGCCGAGCACGGTGAGCATGCCGATGGCGCTGCCGACCGACTGCACGAGCGCGTTGGCCAGCGCGAAGTCGCGGTTGGCCTCGGCCTGCTGGGCGACCATCTCGGCCAGCCGCCGGCGCCAGAACACCGAGCCGCCGACGCCGCGCAGCGCGCGCAGGCGGCGTACGACGGTCGTAAACAGTTCCTGCTGGACGCGCGACAGTCGGCCGACCTGGTTGGCGCGCGCCTCGACGAAGCGCGACAGCGGCCACGACAGCGCGGCGAAGAGCAGCAGCCCGGCGAGCGGAATAAAGACGATCCAGCCACCGAGCAACGCGATGACGAGCAGCACGACGGCGATGAACGGGTAGTCGATCAGCGAGGCGCCACCGCTGCCGCCGATGAACTGACGCACCCCTTCCATCGAGCGGATGCGCACCAGGTTGTTCTCGACGCCGAGGCGCGCCGAGAGGTTGAGCGGCAGGCCGAGCGTCTTGCGCATGACGGCGCCGCCGATGCGCGTGCCGACCCAGGCGCTCAGCCGGGCGAGCACGCCGGCGCGGGCGACGCGCAGGCCCCAGGCCGCGGTGGCGGCGAACAGCGCGCCGAGGGTCAGTGCCTCGAGGGTGCCGACGGCCCCGCTCGGGATCACGAGGTTGTAGACGACCATGGTGAACAGCGAAACGGCGAGCGTCAGCAGGTTGGCGACCAGGCTCAGGGTCAGCACGCCGGTCAGTTCGCGGCGGGTACGGAACAGCAGGCGCATCAGCCAGCCCGGCTGTGGCGCGTCGATCGGCTTGAAATCGGCATCGCGCGTGACCAGCAGCAGGGTGACCCGGCCGCCGGCACCGGTCCAGTCGCCACGCGGGCGCCGTCGTGCCACCAGTCGGACCCGTCGCGCCGGCCGAGGTAGACGCGCGCGGCATCGCCGGAGACGACGACGCTGCCGATCGGCAAAACATCCACGCCGCCGGCCCAGCCGCCCCACGAGAGCCGGCGCACGCGAAAACCGATGCCGCGCAGCAGCTCGCGCAGGTGGCCGACGTTCATCGGCCGCTCGTCGTCGCCGAGGTTGGCGACCAGGGTGCGCGGCGCGCCGAACCAGTCGAGGGCGAGCAACAGCGGCCCGAGGCAGCGGGCGAGCGGGGAAACCGCCAGGCGCCGTGCGCCGAGGATGCGATTCACGGCGGCGATGCGCTCGGCTTCGCTGGTGAAAACCGCGGCATTTCCGGCGTCAACCGCAGCAGGGGACACAGTGCTTTCCAGCGTGCTCATGCGCGGCCTCCGGCGAGCGTGAGGCGCCGCGTGCAGGCTTCGACCAGCGCCGGCTTGTGCGAGGCGACGAGGACCGTGGTGTTGCCGGCCAGCGACTGCAGCTGCGTGGCCAGGCGCTTGACGCCGTCGAGGTCGATGCCCATGGCGGCATGGTCGAGGAGGAGGATGCGCGGCCGGCGCACGAGGGCACGGATCAGGAAGATACGCTGGTAGATGCCTTCGTCGAGGTGCTCGGCGGCGCCGGGCCGACTTCGCTGAGTACGCCGTGGCGCAGGCGGTCGAGGTAGGCTAGGCCGAGGCGCGCGCACAACTCGAGCGCCGCCTCGTTGTAGCGCGAGTCGAACAGGGTCAGGTTGGCGAGGATGGAGCCGGGCACCAGCGCCGGCTGGCGCGACACCAGGCAGACCGCGGCGCGGTAGTCGCGATGGGCGAATTCCGCCTGCGGATGACCGTCAACCGTGACGCGCACGACCGGATCGCTGGCCAGGCCGGCGATGCAGGTGAGCAGGCGGGAAACTTCGGCGTCATCCGGGCCGTCAACATGCACGACCTCGCCGGGTGCGATGTCAACCGGCGCCGGCAGCAGGCCGGGGGCGTCAATGCGCAGGGCGCCGCGCTCGACAGCCGGGCCGCGCGCGGCGCCGTCGGCCGCCACGCGGGTGTCGAGGGCCTTGACCGGCGGCAGATCGAAGAGGCCGGCGACGCGCCGCTCGGCCTCGCGGATGCGGGCAAGCTGCGACCAGTAGCCGAGGCTGCCCATGGCCGGGCCGATCGAGCGGCCGGCGAGGATAGAGCAAGCCGCCAGCGCGCCGGTGGTCAGTTGCCCGTCCATGACTTCCAGTGCACCGAACGCGACGACAAGGATGGTCGCCAGTTGGCCGAAGAAGCCGGCGTTCTCGCGGATCCATGCCATGCGTGTCTCGAGGTGGGCGGAAGCGCCCATGTAGTTGGCGTTGAGCCGGCGATAGGCCTGACTGACGGCGTTCTCGGCGCCCATCGCCTTGACGTCGTCGATCCCGGCGAAGGTGGTAGCATCAGGTCGCGGCGCCGCGCGTCGGCCTGCTCGGCCGCCGTCGCCGCACGCTCGACCGGCGAGTTGAAGAACAGCGCGACGAGCGCGGCGAGGGCGAACAGCGCGGCGGGAATCCACGACAGCCAGCCACCGATGTAGGCGATCAGCGCGAGGTAGACGAGGACGAAGGGCGCTTCGTAGAGCGCCACCCCGGCCTGGCCGGACCAGAAATCGCGCACCTGGCCGATGGCGCGCAGAGCATCGGCGACGGCGGCGGCGCCGCGCTTCTCGACGGCGGCGACGTCGGCCACTGCCAGGCGCTCGAGCGCACGCGCCGTGGCCTCCGCCTCGAAGCGGGCGCCGGCATGGGCAAACAGCGCGGTGCGGCCGTAGCGCAGGAAGGCTTCGAGCACGATGGCGACGGCGACCCCGGCGATCAGCACGGTGGCCGTGCCGATCGCCTGCGCCGCAGGATGCGGTCGTAGATTTGGAGGAGCGCCATCGGCAGCGCCAGCGCCAGCAGGTGCATGACGAGCGAGACGGCGATGATGTCGGGGCGCGGGGCGGCGAGTCGGCTGTTCATGGGATTCGGGAGATGGGCGTCATGGCGGCGGGCGGTCAGCGCAGGTTGGCCGGGTCGAGGATGGCGTTGATCGCCAGCACGTCCTGCTCGCCCAGTTCGCCGACGCTGCCCTTGAGGCGCAGGCGGGCCATGATCGCTTCGTTGGCCGCGCGGGCCAAGTCGCGCCGCGCGAAGTAGAGCTGGTTCTCGGCGTTGAGGACGTCGATCAGCGGCCGCTCGCCGAGCATAAAGGCTTCGCGGTTCAGGGCCAACGCCTGTTCGGCTGCCTTGACCGCGGCGAGGTAGGACTCGACCTGGGCGAACCCGCTGGTCACCCCGAGATATTGCTGGAAGACTGCCAGCTCCGCCGCCCGCCTGGCCGTCTCGACATCCGACTGCGCGGTGCCGCGCAGCGCGGACGCCTCGCGTTCGCGCGCCACCACCAGGCCGCCCTGGAAGATGGGGAGATTGAGCTGGACGCCGATGTTGCTGTAGTTGGTGTCCTCCGCCTTGTCCAGGGTGGTCTCCCAGCCGATGGTACGCCCGGCGCTGGCGACCAGGTCGAGGGTCGGGTAATGGCCTGCCCGTTGCCTCTCGACTTCGCGGCTGGCGATCTCGAGCGCCAGTTGCTGCTGGCGGACGACGAGGTTGTTGGCCTGCGCGTTCTCGACCCAGCGGTCAACGTCGGCCGGCTGCGGCATTTCGAGGCGGGTGCCGGCACGCACGCCGGCCAGCGTCAGTAGCCGCTCGCCGACGATGGCGTCGAGCGCCCGCCGGCGAACCTTGAGTTCGGCATCGGCAGCGATTTCCTGGGCCTTGGCGAGTTCGAAGCGGGCCTCGGCGTCGCGAAGGTCGGTGCGCGTCCCGACGCCGACCTCGACGCTGGTGCGCGCCGCATCGAGCCGCTCCCTGATCGACTCGCGGGCGAAGCGGGCCGCCGCGAAGTTTTCGGCTGCCGACAGGACGTCGAAGTAGGCCTGGGCAACGCGCAGCACGAGGTCCTGTTCGGCCTGGCCGAACTTCAGCTCTGCCTGGGCCACGACCAGCTTCGACTGGTCGTAGCCGACCCAGTTCTGCCAGCGGAACAGCGGCTGGTTCAGCGAGACGCTGTAACCGTTGTTGTTGTAGCGGTCGGTCTGCGCATTGGGGCGCAACTGGCGGTTGTTGTTCCAGCCGGCGTTGGCCGCCGCGCCGACCGTTGGCAGCAGGCCGGCGCGCGCCTGCGGCACTTTCTGCCTGGACTTCTTCCAGCGTCGTGCGTGCCGCAGCAAAAACCGGGTCGCGGTCCTGCGCCAGGCGGTAGGCCTGCACGAGGTCGGCGGCTTCACCGCCACCGGCCAGCGACATCCTCCGGGGCCGGCGCCGGCCACAACACGAAGGGCCACGGCGCGCAGGCGGTGCACCCGGAGCCTGCGATCCAGTCCCACGGCAGCCTTCCCGGCGATCTCGGAGAGCTCACCGGCCGCCTGCCTTCGCATCAGGTCCATCTGGAAAAAGCGGTCCTGTGCGTGCACGAACCCGGTGGCCCGTGCCACGTCGAGCCGAGAGGCGCCGCGTATGGTCGGCACACCGAGTGCGTCCCTCTCGACGGTTACGGCGGCCGTCAGGCCGGTGACCGGCGCGCGTCCGTCGAGCGCGGGCAGGCTCGCGCGCACTTGCACGAGGATCCACGCGGTCCCCGCCGCAACCACCACCAGCACCGCGGCAAGCGTGGCGGCGGCGATCCGCGCCACTCGCTGTCCTGGCCGCAGCTTCCTCCGGGTCGTCGGTTCGATGGGTTCCGATCCGTACCTTTCCGAACTCTCCATCGCCTCACCTTCGGCGCGCCTGCGGCAGGACTCGGTGCAGCCTACCACCGACTCCCTCGTCAGCGTCGTTGTGGCCTCAAGGCTGCTGCTAGACTCCCCACATGAGGAAGCCGCGGCCCGACGAGCTCGCGGCACGGATCGAGGCCGAGCTGCGTCGCCTCGGTACACCGGAGCGCGCCGCCGGTGCAAAGAGGTACCTCAAGAGCGACCTCGTTTTCCTTGGGGTGGACACGGCGGCGTTCCGTGCCACGGTCAAGACGGTTCTCGGGGAGAACCCTTCCCTGGATCGCGGCGCCTTGCTGAAGCTGGTAAAGGCACTATGGCCGCGCGGCATCTTCGAGCTGCGCGCGGCGGCAGTCGAGCTGCTGATGCTGTGTGGCCCGCTGCTGCAGGCGGCCGACCTCGCCCTCGTCGAGCGCCTGCTCCGCGACTCGCACACCTGGGCGCTGGTGGATGCGATCGCGGTGCACGTGGCCGGCCCACTGGTCGTGCGCTTCCCGGGTCTCGGCACCACCCCCGATCGCTGGGCGGAGGACGCCGACTTCTGGGTGCGGCGAGCGGCGATGCTGGCGCTGCTCCTGCCGCTCCGGCGCGGGGGAGGGCGACTTCGGACGCTTCTCGCGCTACGCCGACCGCATGCTCGAGGAGAAGGAGTTCTTCATCCGCGAGGCGATCGGCTGGGTGCTGCGGGAGACCGCGAAGAAGCGACCGGATCTGGTCGAGGCGTGGCTTGGGCCGCGCACCGACCGGGTCTCCGGCGTGACAATGCGGGAAGCGGTGAGGTACGTACCGAAAGCGCGGCGCGAGGCACTGCTCGCGGCGTATCGCGAGCGGCGCCCTGCGACCGGAAAGCCTGACAGGGGAGGACCGGAGATGAGCGAGACCAGGAAGGGCGGAAAACACAGGCGGGAGGGAATGAGCCGGCGCGACCTGCTTCAGGCGGGCGTGGCGGGGGGTATTGCGGTGGCGGCCGGTTCGGCGCTCGGTGTGCGAGCCGGGGCCGAACCGGCTCCGGCTCCTGCTCCTGCTGTACCGGTGTTCGAGCTGGAGGAGGCGACGATTGCCGAGCTCCAGGCGGGCATGCAGAAGGGCAGGCACACGGCGCGCTCCCTCGCGGAGGCCTACCTGGCCCGCATCGAGCTCGTTGACCGTAACGGCCCGACGCTGCGGTCGGTCATCGAGGTCAACCCCGACGCGCTGGCGATCGCGGCCGGCCTCGACACCGAGCGCAAGGCCAAGGGTCCCCGCGGTCCGTTGCATGGCATCCCCGTGCTGATCAAGGACAACATCGCGACATCCGACCGCATGCTGACGACCGCCGGCTCCCTGGCGCTGGCCGGCGCAGTTGCCCCGCGCGACTCGTACGTGGCGGAGCAGCTCCGCAAGGCGGGGGCGGTCATCCTGGGCAAGACCAACCTCTCCGAGTGGGCCAACTTCCGCTCCTCGCGCTCCTCCAGCGGGTGGAGCGGGCGCGGCGGCCAGTGCGCCAACCCGTACGTCCTCGACCGCAACCCGTGCGGGTCGAGCTCCGGAACCGGCGCCGCGGTCTCCGCCAACCTGGCAGCGGTAGGGGTCGGCACGGAGACCGACGGCTCCATCGTGTGCCCGTCTCACGCCTGCTCCCTGGTCGGGATCAAGCCGACGGTGGGGCTCGTGAGCCGCTCGGGGATCGTGCCGATCTCGCACACCCAGGACACCGCCGGCCCGATGGCACGCTCGGTGGCGGATGCCGCGGCGCTCCTGACCGCGCTGGCAGGAGTGGACCCGCGCGATGCGGCCACGGCGGCGAGCCGCGGCAAGGGGGCGGACTATTCGGAGTTCCTCGACCCGAACGGTCTCAAGGGCGCACGCATCGGAGTGGCGCGCGCCAAGCTCTTCGGCTACAGCCCGGACGCGGATGCCCTGGTGGAGGCGGCCATCAAGGAGATGGGGTGGCTCGGCGCGGTGATCGTGGACCCTGCGGACATCCCTCATCTCGGGGAGTACGACGATGCCGAATTCGAGGTGCTTCTCTACGAGTTCAAGGCGGACCTGAACGCGTACCTGGCCGAGTGGGCGCCGGGCGCCCCGGTAAGCACGCTGGCGGCGATCATCGCCTTCAACGAGGCGAACCGCGGCAAGGAGCTGCCGTACTTCGGCCAGGACATCATGGAGAAGGCCCAGAAGAAGGGTCCGCTGACCGAGAAGGCGTACCTCAAGGCTTTGAAGTTGTGCGGTACGCTGTCGCGCCAGAAGGGGCTCGACGGCGTGATGGCGAAGCACCGCCTGGACGCCATCGTCGCGCCGACCGGGAGCCCGCCCTGGGTGACTGACCTCGTCAACGGGGACCACTTCCTGGGGGCCAGCTCGACCCCCGCCGCTGTCTCCGGCTACTCCAGCATCACGGTGCAGGCCGGCTACGCCTTCGGTTTGCCGGTCGGGGTCACGTTCATCGGCCGGCCCTGGGGGGAGGGCACGCTGATCCGGCTCGCCTACGCGTTTGAGCTGGCGACGAAGGTGCGCAGGCCGCCGAAGTTCCTCCCGACGGTGGACCTCTCGGCGAGGTAGGGCAGGCCCCTCGGAGGTTGACTCGAGCTCAGCCACCTTGGTGGCAAGCGCGGGAGTCTCCCCTGGTCCGGGTGGGAGACGGCCGGGCGGCTAGGATTTCGGAAGGGCTTTGATCCTGGGGTCGTCGCGGACCTTTTCGAACTCCTTTTCCTCGGCGATCCTGTGCCAGTCACGGAAACCGGCCTGCTTCGCCTTGGTCAGGTACTCAACCGTTTTTTCAACGTCGCCCGTTGCGGCGAAGAGCTTGGCATAGATGAAGTAGATTCCCCTTTGACCGAAGCTCGCCAAGGGCACGTTGGTCACCAGGGTGCTGTAGGTGTCGAGGTAGTTCGGGTCGAGTGCGATGCCCCGGGAGAGGTACGACGCACCCCCCTCGACGTCTCCCAGGGCAATGAGAACGCTGCCCATGCTGTAGTTGGCGGCGACGAGACCCGGATTGAGAGCGAGGGCCTTGGTGAGCGTATCCCTGGCTTTCCCGTAGTCCTGCCTGACGAAGTAGACGCCTCCAAGGTTCGTGTATGCAGACGCAAACGAGGGATCAAGGGCCAGGGCGCGCTCGAAGTTGTCCTCGGCGAGCGCGTAGTCCTTCTTCTGGAAGTAGGCCATCCCGAGGAGGTTGTAGGCTTTCTGGGCCTTGTCATTCAGGGCCGTGGCCTTGTTGAACTGCTCGATGGCGCCTTCGGAGTCTCCTCGGCTCAGAAAGGCGGACCCCTGCCGTATGCAGTCATCGAAACTGGTCGCCTGCTTCGTGGTCGGAGCAGGCGCCTTCTGGGTGGCACAGGCAAGGAGAAACAGGTAAGCGACCGAAGCGATGACCCCTGCGGTGAGGAGGACGGTGCGGCTGTGCCTTCGCATGTCTTCAGGCCTTTCCCGAGCTGGCGTGACCGGGCGTGAAAGAGCCCGGGTTATCGCAGGTCCCAGGGAGCCCCTTCCCGCCCGGCAGGTGACACTGCCCCCTCGGTACCACGCGGTCGGCCTGGTTGCCCTGGCCTGGGTAAGCACCCGGAATGGGCGCAAGAGAGGTCTCGGCGGGCAGAGCTTCGTGTCCTGTCACCGCTTGCCAGCTCGCAGCAGCGGATCTCGTAGAGCCTCATCGACCTCAATCTAGGGTTGGCGCCGGGGTGCGTCAAGAACGCGCCTCCGGCTGCCGGCCTCGCCTCGGGCAAGCAGCGCGGTGGCGAGGACCGCGACTAGGAGCCCTTGAGCAACGCCAGGGCCTCGGTGCGGACGAAGGCGTAGGTGAGGCTGAAGGCGTTGTAGTTGGCCGCCCGGTCGAGCGTTCTCTTCGCGGCCGCGCCGTTCCCGGCGCCGGCGTACGCCCGCGAGAGGTTGAAGAGCACCCGGGGATCCTGCTGGTTGGCCTGCTCGAGCTCGGGCACGGCCATGGGGAAATCCCCGCTCGTGAGAGCGATCAGGCCGCGCAGTTCGTGGGACTGCCAGACCTCGAACGGGAGCTTGTGCTCATCCACCTGCCGGCGGTACTGCTCGGCCGTGGCGGCCGCGGCGGCAAGGTCCTTGCGAGCGATGGCGACCCGGCCGGCGTTGAACAGGTAGTTGCGGCGTGTCGCCTCCTTGACGTCGGGGGTCACGATCGCGGTCTGCGCCATCTCCACTGCCTTGTTGAAGGCGGCAAGCGCCTCGTCCGGCTGGCCGGTCTCGAGCAGGATGTTGCCCATGAGGTTGAGATCCCCGGCCATCGCGAAGCGGTCGTCGGCCTTCTTGGCAATCTCGTCCATCCGCTCCACCTCGTCCAGTGCCTTCGCGGTGTCTCCCTCGTGGATGTAGGAGATCGCTGCCCATAAATGCGCGGTCCGTCTCTCGCCATCGTTGCGGGCGATGAAGCCGAGCGTGGTGAAGCTGTTGCGCGCCTGGACCGACTCGCCGAGGAAGATGTAGTCGTTGCCGATGCCGATGTACGAGTTGGCGAAGTTGGGGTTCAGCGAGAGAGCCTTTTGGTACTGGACGATGGAATCCCGGAAGCGGCCCGTCTTCATCAGGAGCTCGGCGTACGAGTCGTAGGGGTTGGGTTCGTCGGGAATGAGCTCGATGTACTTGGTGAAAGCCTTCTCGGCCCCCGCGTAGTCCTCCATGAAACGGAGGGCGTACCCGAGCTGGTTGTACGGCTGGGAGAACTCGGGGTTGATGTTAGTGGCGCGGCGGAACTCCGCGATCGCCTGCGGCCACTCCTGCCGGCTGAAGTAGAACAGGCCGAGCTGGAAGCGGGCTCGCTCGTCGTCGGGGTATTTCTGGACGAGCGCGGTGAGGTGCTGGAGCTGCTCGTCCGGCCGGCCGTTCATCCCGGCCTCCAGTGCGCGTATCACGTGCGCCTCGCCTTCGCTGACCTGCCCGACCAGCCCCGTTGCCCGGCGCACCGCCTCGAAGAAGTCGGCCGCCGTGGGTGCGGTGTTGGCGAGACCGACATACGCGAGGGCGAAGGTGGGATCCTCCGTCACCGCGGCGGTGTAGTGGGCGCGGGCGTCGGTCGCCCGGAGCTTCTCGGCCAGGTCGCGCCCCGTGAGGTACTCGTTGCGCGCTTTCTTCGATGCCGTCGTGAGCGGTAATTTGTTCGAGGCCGGCGTGGTCCGGTCCCTCGAGCATCCGAGGAGCACGGAACCGGCGACGCCGGCGATGAGGAGCGCAACGACTGCGGGTGACACGTGCATCGCATGCCTCCCTCTCGGGCCTGCCCGCCCGGCCGCGCTCATGCCTCACGGATGGGCGTCCAACCTCGATACGCGAAGGGAACACCAGGGTTTTGCGGCAAAACGCAACGCTGCGCGGAATGATCGCTGGCGGGCCTGCCGCTCCGACGAAGATCGTCGCCGGAACGCGACGAGATCCCTCGCGCCACCGCAGGCTGGACTCGCGGTCAAAAGGGCGGGGCTCGACGGGTTTGGCGCGATCCCTCGCCTTCGGCTTGGGATGACCCTGCGCACCGCGAAAGATCCGGCGAGATCCTTCGCTTCGCTCAGGATGACCCCGGCTCGCTCAAGCGACCCGGGGTCAGTTTGCGAGCACCATACGGTAGCGGGCCTGGTTCCGGCGCGTCCTGTCGAGGGCCTCGTTGGCCTGCCGCATCGGCGCGACCTCGCTCCTGGCCGTGATGCCGTGCTTTGCCGCGAGGGCGAGCATCTCGCGGATGACGCCAGGGTTTCCGATAGCGCTGCCGGTCACCGTACGGCTCCCGACGATGAGCCGTAGGGCGCTAACCGAGAGCGGCGTCGGCGCCGCCCCGAGTTGGGAGAACACCCCCTTGGGGCGCAGCGCGCCGAGGTAGAGGTCCATGTCCGGGGCGGCGTGCGCCGTGTTCAGGATGAGGTCGAGCGAGCCCTTGGCGGGCTCGCCGGTCACAAAATGGTCGGCACCGAAGGCCCGTGCCTCGGCTTCCTTGTCGGTGGCACGGGAGAACGCCGTCACCTCGCAGCCAAGGGCCTTGGCGAACTGCAGCCCCAGATGGCCCAGGCCGCCGATGCCGATCACACCCACCCTGGAGCCCTCGGCCGCGAAGGTGCGGAGCGGCGTGTAGACCGTGATGCCGCCGCACAGGAGGGGCGCCGCCGTCTCGCTGGGCAGCTCCTGGGGGATCTTGAAGGCGAAACGCTCGTTGACCCGGATGCGGTCGGCGAAGCCGCCGAAGTTCCCCTGGCACGTTGCCTCGTTCCTGGCGCAGAGGACCTCCTCGCCCGCCCGGCAGTACTCGCATTCGCCGCAGCTGTTGCGCTGCCAGCCGACGCCGACGCGCTCGCCCGGGGCAAACGCCCTGCCGGCGACCACGGTGCCGACGATCTCGTGGCCGGGGACAAGTGGGAACCAGTCGCCCCACTCGCCGTCCACCAGGTGGACGTCGCTGTGACATATCCCGCAGTGGCTGATCGCGATCTCGGCCTCGTCCTCGGCCAACGGCTTCGGCTCGTATTGGAAAGGCTCGAGCTGCGCCTTCGCCTTTTTTGCTGCATACGCGTTGAACTTCATCGAGACACCTCCGGGTGCGGCCGGTCCATGCAGTCGCGCACGGGCAACGAACGGGATGGTGCGGTTGATTCCCAAAGGGGAGGCCCTCAGTTCGGCACCCAGGCCCGCAGGCGGTCGCAGATGTCGCCGCCGACCATGGCCGTGGCGGCATCCAGGATCGTGCGGGCTATCTCCTGCGGTGTGCCATTGGAGGGCCAATGCTCGGCGACGACCGCGGCACCGCAGGCGTCGCACAGGCGATCGGTCATCATCGCCGCCAGCACGAGGTCGTCGCGGAACCCGGGAGTGCCCACCACGGCCTCGGGGATGAGGTCGTAGGGTGCGACGACATACTTGAGCGCGGAGATCGTGCAGGCACGCTCCTGCTCCGGCACGCGGTCGTCGAGGGCCAGCTCCACGAGGAACCGGTACAGCTCCGGCAGGTGCCGGTAGAGCTCTGCGTGGGCCATCTTCGCGGCCTCTGCGGAGGCGAGCCACGTGTCCACGCGCTCCCGCAGCGAACTGTAAAAGGACATCAGCGGTGATTCGGACGTCGGTCCTTTCATCGGAGTTCTCCGCGCGATTGTACGCCGGCGCGCAGGGGAAGGTTGCTCGGGAGCGATAAGCGCGGGACGGCTGCTCCCGGGTGCGGGCAGGTCTTGCCGCCTCGTGGGAGAATGCCCGCTGTGAACGTGCCGACCCGCCGTGAAGACGCCCTGGCGCTGGACGCAGGGGACCAGCTCCGTGCGATCCGGGAGGAGTTCCTCCTGCCGGGTGGGGTCGTCTACCTGGACGGCAACTCCCTCGGAGCGTTTCCGCGTGCCACCGCGGAGAGGGTTCGGGAGGTCATGCACGAGGAGTGGAGCCGCGACCTCATCCGGAGCTGGAACCTGCACGGCTGGATCGACCTGCCGCTCGCCGTAGGGAAGACGATCGCGCCTCTGATCGGGGCCGGACCCGGCGAGGTCGCGGTGGCGGACTCCACCTCGGTGAACCTCTTCAAGCTGCTAGCGGCGGCGCTGCGTCTACGCCCGGGGCGGCGCGTGATCCTGTCGGAGCGTGAGAACTTCCCCACCGACCTCTACATGGCGCAGGGCCTCGCCGACCTGCTCGGGGACCGAGCCGAGCTGCGCTTGGTGGACCGTGCAGAGCTGGCGGGCGCCCTCGACGAGCATGTCGCGGTCCTGACGCTCACCCATGCGGACTTCCGCACCTCCGAACTGCACGACATGGCGGCGCTCACCGCCGCCGCGCACCGCGCCGGCGCGCTCGCACTCTGGGACCTGTCGCACAGCGCCGGCGCCGTCCCGGTGGCCCTGAACGCGTGCGATGCGGACCTCGCGGTCGGCTGCGGCTACAAGTACCTCAACGGCGGGCCGGGCGCGCCCGCGTTCGCCTTCGTGGCGCACCGGCTGCAGGCGGAGCTGGCCCAGCCGCTGTGGGGGTGGATGGGCCACGCCGCACCGTTCGAGTTCGCGACCGGCTACCAACCCGCACCCGGGATCGCCCGCCTGCTGTGCGGCACGCCGCCCATCCTCAGCCTGGCGGCGCTCGCCTGCGGCGTGGAGGTCGTGGCGGGCGCCGGGATCGAGCGCCTGCGCCGCAAGTCGCTTGCGCTCACGGAGCTCTTCATCGCCCTCGTGGAGCGGGAGTGCGCCGGCCACGGCTTCGAGCTGGCCTCGCCCAGGGAAAGCTCGCGGCGCGGCTCCCAGGTCTCGTTCAGGCACCCGCAGGGGTACGCCGTCATGCAGGCGCTCATCCGCGACGGCGTCATTGGCGACTTCCGCCCTCCCGACCTGCTGCGCTTCGGCTTCGCGCCCGCCTACATCCGGTTCGTGGACGTCTGGGACGCGGCAGCCCGCTTGCGCCGCATCATGGACGAGCGAAGCTGGGATCGTCCCGAGCTGCACGTGCGGGCAAAGGTGACGTGAGCGGGCGGCGATCTCCGGGGATCCGGTCGAACCGCTGACGCGCGGGAGCCGCGGCGGAACGAGCCTGGCAAACGCGGAGGGGGAGGGCAAAACCGTGAAAGGACCGATCAACGCCGACATCGCGATTGAGGACCTCGTGCGACGGCTGCCCGAGGCCGCGGCCATCCTGCGACGCTTCGGGATCGTGTGCGTCCAGTGCGGGGAGCCGGTGTGGGGCACCCTGCGCCAGGTCGCGGCGGAGAAGGGGATCCGGGACCTGACCCAGCTCCTCGCCGCCCTTGGGTCGAGGCAGTGAAGACGGTCCGCGGCGGCCGGCGAGCCGTCTTGGGTGACGGCTGTGGTTGCAACGTCGTTTCAATACCTGAGAAAAACCTGGGTCTGCAGGTCGCGTAGAATGAACCGTCTGTTGCTCCGCGTCCCCCGGCAGCGGCATCGGGCCGGCCGTCGCGGAAAAAACCCAGACGAGGAGGTCGCACCCATGCGCAAGTGGCTAACCCTGGTCGTCCTGGCGCTCGCCGCCCTGCCGATCTTCGCCCAGCAGGCCGCGGTACCGCCGGCCGCAGCAAACCCGTTCTTCGAGGAATGGAAAACGCCGTTCGGCGTCCCGCCGTTCGGCCAGATCAAGGAGGCCCACTACCTGCCCGCCTTCAAGGAGGGAATCGCACGCGAGCGCCAGGAGATCGACGCGATCGTGAAGAGCGTCGAGGCGCCGACGTTCGAGAACACCGTGGGTGCGCTCGAGCGTTCCGGCGAGTTCCTCGACCGGATGCAGACCGTCTTCTACGGGCAGCTCTCGGCGGAGACCAACGAGGCACTGCAGGGGATCGCCAAGGAAGCGGCCCCGATGCTGTCGGCCCTTAACGACGACATCAACCTCAACGAAACGCTCTTCGCGCGCGTGAAGGCGGTCTGGGAGAAGCGGGACAGCCTCGGGCTCTCGCAGGAACAGAAAAAGCTCCTCGAGGACCGGTACAAGGACTTCGTGCGCGGTGGCGCCAACCTCGACGCCCAGGGCAAGGAGCGCCTGCGCGCCATCAACAAGGAACTCTCGCTGGTGGGTTTGAAGTTCGGTGACAACGTCCTCAAGGAGACCAACGCCTTCAAGCTCGTCATCGACAAGAAGGAAGACCTGGCCGGTCTCCCCGACGGCGTGGTGAGCGCCGCGGCCGACGCCGCAAAGGTTGCCAAGCTCGAGGGCACGTGGGTGTTCACGCTTCAGGCCCCGAGCATCTGGCCGTTCCTGCAATATGCCGACAACCGCGAGCTTCGCAAGAAGATTCTGACCGCCTACATCACGCGCGGCGACCATCAAGACGCGAGCGACAACAAGGCGAACCTCACCAGGATCGCGGCGCTGAGGGCAGAGAGGGCGAACCTCCTCGGCTACAAGACCTGGGCAGACTTCGTCCTCGACCGGAACATGGCGAAGACACCCGACAGGGTGTACGGCCTCTTGAACCAGCTCTGGACCCCCGCGTTGGCCGTCGCGGGCAGGGAGGCTTCGGACCTGCAGGCGGCGATCAAGGCGTCGGGAGGGGACTTCAAGCTCGAGCCGTGGGACTGGCGCTACTACTCCGAGAAGGTGAGGAAGGCGCGCTACGACCTCGACGAGGCTGCGCTGCGCCCCTACTTCAAGCTCGAGAACGTCCGGGATGGCGCATTCTACGTAGCCAACAGGCTCTACGGCATCACCTTCACCGAGCGGACGGACATCCCCAAGTACAACCCCGAGGTGCGAACCTTCGAGGTCAAGGACGCGGACGGCTCCCACCTAGGCGTCTTCATGACCGACTACCATCCTCGCCCCGGCAAGCGCGGCGGCGCATGGAGCGGCCGCTACCGCGACCAGTACGTCAGGGACGGAAAGGACATTCGGCCGATCGTCGTCAACGTCTGCAACTTTTCCCGGCCGGCCGGGGACGCCCCGGCGCTTCTCTCGCTCGAGGAGGCGGACACTCTCTTCCACGAGTTCGGGCACGGATTGCACTCGCTATTCTCCCGCGTCCACTACAGGGGCGCCTCGCGCGTCCCGCGCGATTTCGTCGAGCTGCCCTCCCAGATCATGGAGAACTGGGTGATGGAGCCGGAGGTGCTCAAGGTCTACGCCAAGCACTGGAAGACCGGCGAGGTGATCCCGGCCGAGCTGGTCGCCAAGGTCGAGAAGGCGCGCAAGTTCGGCCAGGGGTTCGCGAGCGTCGAGTACCTGGCGGCCTCGTACCTGGACATGGACTGGCACACGATTGCGCAGACGAAGGAGCAGGACGCCACCGCGTTCGAGAACGCCTCGATGGCGAAGATCCACATGATGCCGGAGATCGTGGTGCGCTACCGCAGCCCCTACTTCAGCCACATCTTCGGGCCGGGCGGCGGGTACTCGGCGGGTTACTACAGCTACATCTGGGCGGAGGTGCTGGTTGCGGACGCCTTTCAGGCCTTCAAGGAGAAGGGCATCTTCGACCAGGCCACGGCGCGCTCGTTCCGAACCAACATCCTGGAGAGGCCCGGAACCGAGGAGGCGATGAGCGCCTACGTTCGCTTCCGCGGCCACGAGCCGAGCGTCGAGCCGCTGCTCGTCATGCGCGGGCTCAAGGAAGCGCCGGTCGCCAAGGCGAAATAGGCAGGTCCATTCTGAAGGACGTGCTGGCGGGGCCTGCGGGCCCCGCCAGTTTCGTTTGACTGCTCTCCCGCGGTGGTCCTGGGTTTTCTACGTGAGAGGAGCAGGCAGTTCAGGGCATGCGAGAGCCAGTACATAGATGTTGAGAGCGAGCTGGCGGTCGTCGTAACCCTCGCGGCTCATCCCGAACCGGAACGTCTGGTTGGCGAAGCGGGACACCTGCGAGGTGAGCACCGCGGCCTCGCCCAGGACCACCACGCGCCCCTCCCCGTAGTCCACCGCCACGCCCTGCGCGAGGTTCGCGGCGGAGCGGAAGTCCCAGTCGGGGGAGGGATTCTTGGGGTACTCGCGGGCGGTGGGGGAGAGCTTGAGGAAGCTCGCGCTGCCGGGAGGAGGGCGGAGCGACTGACCGGTGAACGTCATGACCCTGTTGATGCGCTCCTCCTCGCTGCGGCCGCGCGTGATGGGGTGGCCGAGCAGGAGGCCGTTCTCGCGGGAGAACACGAGAAACGCCCAGTTGTCGGTCTCGGGGTCGTGGTTCGGCCGGCCGTCCTCGGCGTACCAGTTGGTCATGTCCACGCCGAACCGCGAGGAGAGCCGCTGCGCGGCCGCTCCGCAGGGCGAATGGTCGGCGATGAGGAGGAGCGAGCCACCCCGCCGCACCCACGCGGCCACCGTGTTGCACTCGGCGGGCGCGAAGGCGCCGCGGTTCACCTCGAGCTTCCCCTCCAGCCCGAACCGGTTGGCGAGAGCCTGGAGGACGCCCCAGAAGCCGAGCGCGTTGGCGATGACCAGCACGTCGTGGCCGGACAGGCTCGCCTCGGTGAAGCGCCGCGTGACGCGCTGCACCAGGTAGCCGTCGTTGGCGATCAGGTCCGCGAACGGCTTGTAGCGCCAGCCGGCCTTGTGGACGTTGAAATGGGCCTCGTCGAACAGCACGCGCGGGTGGGTGGTTGCGTACGCGGGCCGCGCGACGCGGGCGTCAAAGGTCGGATCACCCTCCTGGCGCGGCCAGGACAGCCACACGGCAAGCCCCAGGGCGATCGCCACCGAGGCCCAGGTGATCCATCGGAAGTCTCGCCCCAGTGCGTCTACATCTCAGGCTAACAGAGTCGGCCCTCCGCCCGTTCCCGGGCTCCGGCGACGAGGTCCCTGAATTCCGGCTCAGTTGGGAGGGGCGATGGTCACGTCCCCGCTGCCCGTGTCCACGTCGATCCTGATCCTGCCGTCGCCCCGACGGTAGCCCACCACCGTGCGTTTCTTGACGATCGGCTGGGCGTCGGTGAAGCGACACGTTAGGTCGCCGCTGCCCTGGTCGGCAACGAGCTCGAACGCAGCGTCGGCGGGCAGGCGCAGCGTGATGTCCCCGCTGCCGGTGTCGCCCTTGATCTTCCGGAGCCGCGCGCCGGTGCCCTCGAAGGTGATGGTCCCCGACCCGCTGTCGCCGCTGAACTCCTCCGTGTCGACCTTCTCGATGCGGATGCTGCCGGAGCCGGTGTCGGCGTGGATCGTCCTGGCCGTGGCGCCGGTCACACGGATCGCACCGGAGCCGCAATCGAGCCTCAGGGCGTCGCCCTCGAAACCGTCCACCTGGCAGCTGCCGCTGCCGGTGTCGCACGCGTACGAGCCCTTGATCTGCTCGGCCCGCACGTCGCCGGACCCGGAGTCCGACTTGATGGTGCCCTCGAGGTTGCGGGCGGTGATGTCGCCGCTGGCCGTGTCGAGGAGGAGCTTGCCGGTGATCCCCTCGGCCGTCATCGAGCCGACGGGGTTGCGGAAGCTGGCGGAGACGGCGCGGCGCGGGACGCGCACCTCGACGTCCGCGTACAC
Organism: Thermoanaerobaculaceae bacterium; assembly: GCA_963754345.1. Classification (GTDB taxonomy): domain Bacteria; phylum Acidobacteriota; class Thermoanaerobaculia; order Thermoanaerobaculales; family Thermoanaerobaculaceae; genus RBG-13-68-16. The sequence goes on from CAVWFZ010000024.1 coordinate 18,297, forward strand.
CATGGCGCCGCTATGGCTGCTCACCGTGACCCTGTGCCCGTCGTAGTCCACGGTGGAGCGGCCACCGGACGGGTAGCGGATCGTGCCGTGGCGGTCGAGCGGGTAACGGACGCGCAACGCCGGCTCCCCGTCCTTGCCGCGGACCTGCTCGAAGCGCATCGCGGCAGCCAGCTCCGCGCTTTCGGCGTGGACGGTCGCGACCGCCACCACCGTGTCGCCGTCGCCCGCGAGGACGGTCATCTTCCCCGCCAGGTTTTCGACCGAGAAAGGTGTGGCCGGGTCGCCGGAAAGGGTCACCCGCAACGTGCGGGTCGCCTCCGCGTACGCGAGGCCGGCCGTCAAAATGGCCGTCGAGGCCAGGGCAAGAGCTCGTCGAAGCATGATCGTCCTCCTCTACCTGCAACTCCTAAGACGCATCCGGGGCGCCGAAGGTTCGGCGGAACCACGGATCCGGAGGTGGCACCGGGGCGGAAAGGCACGCGGCCGAGCGGGGGACCGTCGCCCGGCGCCGTCCCCGGGCCCGGATCGGCAACCCCCGGGCTGGCCTTGACGTAGGATCGGCAGGGAGGGCTCGATGAACAGGCGATTTGTCCTCGGCTTGTCCTTCGCACTGGTATTCACCGCCGGCACGGCATTCTGCGCCGCCCCAACGAGCCTGGCCAACGGCTCCTTCAACGCAGCGCTCAACGGCTTTGCAATCCACTACGAGGTGCACGGCCGCGGGCCGGTGCTCATGACGCTCCCCAACTCCTGGGGGCTGACCTGGCAGGGGCTGCGCGCCCTGTACCGGCCTCTCGAGGCGACCTTCACAATGGTCTACTTCGACCCGCGCGGGATGGGGCAGTCCGGGGCGATCAAGCAGGACTCCGACATGGGCATGGCGGCCGTACGGGACGACTTCGACGCGTTGCGACGCCACCTGAAGCTCGCAAGGGTGAACACCATCGGGTGGTCCAACGGGGCCTTCAACCTGATCCTGCTGGCCTCGGAGCGGCCCGAAACACTTGCGTCGGCGATCTTCCTCCACGGCGAGGCGCGCAACACCCAGGATGATGGGAAGGCCTTCCAAGCTGAGCATCCCGACCTGATGCAGCTCTACAAGCAGTTCTTCAAGGAGATGAGCTCGACCCCGATGTCACCGGAGGAGGCGAACGCGCGCGTCAAGGCCTTCGACGCGGAACAGACCTTCCCGTACCTGTGGGCGGACCGGGATGCAGGGCGGGCGAAGCTGAAGAAGATGTACGCCGAGGCGGGCTTCAGCTGGCGGCACATGAAGTACTCCATGGCGGAGACGGCGACGTTCGACTTCCGCGACCGGCTCCCCAGGATCACCGCTCGGACCCTGGTGATCGCGGGCGCCCACGACCTGATCCCGGTGGAACGGGCGCGCGAGATCAGTCAGGGGATCCCGGGCGCGGTCTTTGTCGTGTTCGAGAAGAGCGGCCACTTCTCGCCGGTCGAGGAACAGGATGCTTTCGTTGCCACGGTCCGGGAGTTCCTCGGTCGGCGATGAGGCCGTGACCCGGCGTCTCTGGCTTCAGGTCCGCATTCGGGATAGAATTCGAAGCGAGAAAATGCAGTGACAACGGGTACGCGCGGCGGACGCCAAATGCGTACCGCGTTCAGGGAGGGAGGTAGTCATGGCCGAGCAGAAGATCGGCCGGGTCACGCACTACTGGTCCAAGATCGGTGTGGTGGGGATCGAGATCACCGGCGGTGAGCTGCGAGTCGGGGACACGATCCGCTTCAAGGGCCACACCACCGATCTCACGCAAAGGCTGGACTCCATGCAGGTGGAACACCAGCCGGTCGCTGTGGCACGTGCTGGTGACGCAATTGCGCTGAAAGTCACCGACCACGTCCGCGACCACGACGAGGTGTTCAAGGTTACGGCGGAGTAGTCCGGGGCGACCTTACGACGGAGCGGCCGCGTCAGCCGCGGGACCGGTTGAGCGCGTCGAGCAGGGGGTCGAGCATGTGGAGGGTCAGCCCCCAGATCAGGCATCCCTGGTAGCGGTAGCACGGCATCAGGAGGGGGAACCCGCGGCCGTCCCAGAGGAAGTCCCCCCGGTTCGTCCGGTCGAGGAGGAACGGCAGCGGCACCCAGAGAGCCTGCTGCACCTCGTGGTTGGGGACGAGGGCCGGCTCGCCCCGCACCTCGAAGACGAACGGCACCACCAGCATCGCCCCGGGCCCCTGGCGCAGGTGCGTGTGCACCTCGGGGAGAATGCCCAAAAGGGTGGCGTCCCGCGCGAGGTCGAGCTCGAGCTCCTCGCGGGTCTCGCGCAGGGCGGCGGCGAGCGGGTCGGGATCCTCCGGTTCGACGCGGCCCCCCGGGAACGCCATGTGCCCCGACCACGGGTCGTGGCGGTGTTCCGCCCGGTGGATGAAGAGCAGCTCCACGCCGGCGGCCGCCTCGCGCAGCACCGCGGCCACGGCTGCCTTTCGCTGCTCCGGCTCCTGTCGGCGGGCGGCCGTTTGCAGCTCCGTGAGCGCCCGTCTCACGTCCTCAAAGCTCGGTCTCGTCCCCACGGGGAGGAATTTTCGCACTTCCCGGCCGCATTAAGGAAATGCGATCCAGCCCGAGTGCCGGACGGACGGAGAAAGGCGACGGCGCCGGTGGGGAGAGGTCATACTCTTGCAGCGAACGAATCTCCAAGGGAGGGTGCATGGCGCAGAAGGAGCAGTGCCTGTTCATCGGGATCGGCGGCCACGTGGTGGCCATCCGTCCCTCGGATGGACAGGAGATCTGGCGGCAGAAGGTGAAGTCTGCGACGTTCATGACGGTGTTTGCGGCGGGCGACGTGGTTCTTGCCGGCGCGGGCGGCGAGCTGTTCTGCCTCGACGGGGCGAGCGGCCAGATAAGGTGGCGTAACAGGCTCAAGGGGCTGGGCAGCGGCCTCGTCTCCTTCGCGGGAGCCTCGCCGGTGGAGGCGGCCGCGGCGATTGCGGCCGCCGCCGCCGCGGCGGCCGCGGCAGCGACTGCCACAGTGGCCGCAGCGTCCTGACAGGGTTGAGGCGCCTGGCGCACCGGCCGCGCGCTAGCGCGAAGCGGCGCGCTCCCGGTACTGGGCCGGCGTGAGCCCGACCGCCGCCTTGAACTGCCTCGCAAGGGCGCTCTGGTCGCAGTAGCCGCAGGCGAGGGCGATCTGGGCGACCGGGGCCCCGCCCTCCTGCAGCATTCGCCGCGCCGCGTCCACCCGCGTCTTGATGATGAGCTGCGCGGGGGTGAGGCCGAACAGCGCACGGATCCTCCGGTTGAGCTGGTACGCCGACATGCGGGCCATTCCGGCGAGGGTGTCCACCCGCAGCGGCTCGCCGTATCGCTCCTGGATGTGCCGCACCGTCTCGGCCAGGTCCTCCATGGAGGCGATTCCCGCACCGGGCGGGTGCACGTCTCGGGAGGTGCCGGCAAGGCCGATGATCCGGCCTTCGCTGCCGCGCAGCGGGACCTTCGCGGTGATGCACCACCCCTCGTGACGGTCGGGGTAGAGGTGGAGCTCGAGCAGGTCCGAGATCTCCCGGCCGGTCCGGCAGACGGCGAGGTCCTGGGCGAGGTAGCGTTCCCCGAGCGGGTCGGGGAAGAGGTCGCGGGTCGTGCGGCCGAGTGCCTCGGTTTTCTCGCGCAGGCCCAGGCGTTTCACCAGGGTCTGGTTGACGGCGACGTACCGGCCGGCCGTGTCCTTGGCGAAGAACACCACGTCCGCCAGGCGGTCGAAGAGCTCCACCGCGAAGCCGGCGGCGGCGACCTTCGTCTCGAGCTCACGATTACGCGACATCGTCTCATTTCCGAGGCCCGTTGTGTGAGAAGCCCAGCGCGCCCTCATCAATCGTACAAGACGGCGCGTGCACCGCAACCTATGCTGAAATGCGGAAGGGTGGGGGAGCCATGCGGGCCGAACCGGTGGCCGGGGGCATCGCCGGCACGGTCTTCAACGTGCAACGGGCGTCGTTCCATGACGGGCCCGGCATCCGGACGACCGTCTTCCTCAAGGGCTGCCCCCTCCGCTGCCCCTGGTGCCACAACCCCGAGGGCTTGGCCTCCGTGCCGGAGGTGCTCGTCAACCCGGCCCGCTGCCTGAGCTGCGGCTCGTGCGTCGCAGCGTGCCCACGCCCGGAGGGGCCGCTTCCGGCGGGCTGCGCGCTCGGGTCGGACGGGTGCCTCGCGTGCTCGCGGTGCGCCGAGGCGTGCCCATCGGGCGCACGCGAGATCGCGGGACGCCGGTGGAGCGTCGAGGGCCTGCTCGACGAGGTCCTGCGGGACGCCCTGGTCTACGACGAGTCGGGGGGTGGCGTCACGTTTTCCGGCGGCGAGCCGATGTCGCAGCCCGAGTTCCTCCTGGCCTGTCTCGAGGCGTGCCGGCGGGCCGGGCTGCACGTCGCGGTGGACACCTGCGGGTTCGCGAGCCGCACCGTGGTGACGGAGACCGTCCAACGCGCCGACCTGCTGCTGTGGGACCTCAAGGTGTTGGATGAGGCCCGCCACCTTGCGCTCACCGGGGTGCCCCTCGGACCGATCCTCGACAACCTCGCCGTGGCCTCCAGTCGCGGTGTTCCCATCTGGCTGCGCATCCCGGTCATTCCGGGCGTGAACGACGACGAGGGGACGATGCGCGCCGCGGCGGCCGTCGCAGCCGCGACCCCGTCGGTGCGAAAGGTAAGCCTGCTGCCGTACCACCGCACCGCCGCCGGCAAGCGCACCCGGCTTGGCCGCGAGGACGCCCTGGCCGGGACCGTGCCGCCGGCGCCGGCGCGGATGCGCGCGCTGGCTGCATGGTTCGAGCCCACCGGGATCGAGACGACCATCGGAGGATGAGCCCATGAACGCACGCACAGAACGGCTGCGCAAGGAGAGCCTGGAGGCGGTCCCGACCGTTTCCAGCGAGCGTGCCGAGCTGATGACCGAGTTTTACCGGGAGAACATCGGCCGGCACTTGCCGCCGGTTATGCGGGCACGCGCCTTCGCGTACCTGTGCGAGCGCAAGACCATCTGGATCGGCGAGGGTGAGCTGATCGTCGGCGAGCGCGGCCCCCGCCCGAAGGCGGTCCCGACCTACCCCGAGCTGACTTGCCACTCGCTCGAGGACCTGCGCATCCTCGACTCCCGGCCGCTGACGTGGTACCGCGTGCCGCCGGAGTGCCTCGCGGCGTACGAGACGACCGTCATCCCGTTCTGGCGCGGCCGCTCGATGCGGGATCGCATGTTCGAGCTGCTGCCGGGGGAGTGGCACGCGGCGTACCGCGCCGGTGTGTTCACCGAGTTCATGGAGCAGCGCGCGCCGGGCCACACCGTCCTGGACGACAAGATCTACCGGAAGGGGATGCTCGACTTCAAGGGCGAGATCGCGGCGGCGCTCTCCGGGCTCGACTTTTCCCGTGACGCAGAGGCGCTGGACAGGCGCGAGCAGCTCGTCGCCATGGGCATCGCGTGCGACGCGCTCATCCTCTTCGCCGCGCGGCACGCCGCGCTCGCCGAGCGGCTCGCGTCCGAGACGAGCGACCCGGTGCGCCGCGCGGAGCTCGAGCGCATCGCAGCCGTCTGCCGGCACGTCCCGGGCCACGCGCCGCACGACTTCCAGGAGGCGCTGCAGTACTACTGGTTCTGCCACCTGGGCGTGATCACCGAGCTGAACGGCTGGGACGCCTTCAACCCCGGCCACCTCGACCAGCACCTGCTGCCGTTCTACCGCCGGGGGCTCGGAGACGGAACGCTCACCGCCGAGTCGGCGCGCGAGCTGCTCGAGTGCTTCTTCGTCAAGTTCAACAACCACCCGGCCCCGCCCAAGGTGGGCGTGACCGCGGCCGAGAGCGGCACATACACCGATTTCGCCAACATCAACCTCGGGGGGCTGCTCCCGGACGGCTCCGACGGTTCCAACGAGGTCTCGCACCTGCTGCTGGAGATCATCGACGAGATGCACCTCCTGCAGCCTTCCTCCAACGTGCAGCTTTCGCGCAAGACGCCGGACGCCCTCCTCAAGCACGCGCTGAAGGTCGTCCGCAAGGGTTACGGCTTCCCCTCGCTCTTCAACGCCGACGTGGTAGTCGAGGAGCAGCTCCGCCAGGGGAAGACTCTGGAGGACGCGCGCGCCGGCGGGTGCTCGGGGTGCGTCGAGACGGGGGCCTTCGGCAAGGAGGCCTACATCTTGACCGGTTACTTCAACCTTCCGAAGGTGCTGGAGCTGGCGCTGCACGACGGCGTGGACCCGCGCACCGGCGCGCGCCTTGGCCCCGCGACCGGGGAGCCCTCGCGCCTCGCAAGCGTCGACGACCTGTTCAGGGCGTACGAGACGCAGCTCGAGCACCTCATCGAGGTGAAGATCCGCGGCAACCAGATCATCGAGCGGCTATTCGCCACCGAGATGCCGGCGCCGTTCCTCTCGGTCCTCACCGACGACTGCATCGCCAAGGGGCGCGACTACAATGCCGGCGGTGCCCGCTACAACAGCACCTACATCCAGGCGGTGGGCATCGGGACCATCACCGACTCGCTCGCCGCTGTGCGCCGGCATGTTTTCGAGGAGAGGGCGCTGGCGCTGCCCGAGTTCGTCGCGGTGCTGGACGCCGACTTCGCTGGCAATGAGCCGTTGCGCGCGCGCCTCCTCAACAAGATGCCCAAGTACGGCAACGATGACGATGAGGCCGACGACCTCATGGTGCGCGTCTTCGAGGGCGTGTTCCGCCTGATCGACGGCCGGCCGACCGCCAAGGGCGGGACCTATCGGCTGGAGATGCTGCCCACCACCTGCCACGTCTACTTCGGCTCGGTGTGCGGGGCCGCCCCCGACGGGCGGCGCGCGACGATGCCGCTCTCCGAGGGGATCTCACCGGTCCAGGGGGCGGACCGGCGCGGTCCCACGGCCGTGTTCCGGTCGGCGTCCAAGATGGACCACGTCAAGACCGGCGGCACGCTCCTCAACATGAAGTTCGCCCCCTCGCTGCTCGCGGGCGAGGAGGGGATCGACCGGCTTGCCCACCTGGTGCGCAGCTACTTCAGGGCCGACGGTCACCACGTTCAGTTCAACGTCGTCTCGGCGGACACGCTGCGGCAGGCGAAGGCCGACCCCGAGGCGCACCGCGGGCTGATCGTCCGTGTGGCGGGCTACTCCGACTACTTCTGCGACCTCTCCAAGGCGCTGCAGGACGAGATCATCACCCGCACCGAGCACGCGGACTTCTAACGACCCCCTGCCAGGGCACCCCCGAGGTCGATGGAGCAGGGCCGCGGACCCGAACGCCGGTCGCCGTGCACCGGTGGCCCGTTGAGTTCCCGGTTTTCACGGGGTATCGTCCGGGCGCACCACACCTGCGCAGGCGCTGCGCACCGGGGGGTCCGTCGTCATGGTGAAACCGTCTGCTGGTCCAGCACGTCAGGCCCTGGCCGAGGCCGAGGCGCGTGCTCTTGTGGCCGAGCTCGAAGGTCTCAAGAGTCGGTTCGACGGGACCGGCAAGGCGGCGCGCGGGAAGCTCAAGCTGCTCTCCCGCCTGCGCGAGCTTCCGGTAAAGAGAGCCGGGCTGCTCCGGTCGTTCCACGACCTGCTGCTCTTTCTGCGGGCCTTCCCGGACAGCCGGGAGGTCCGTGAAGAGGCCGAGCGGCAGCTCGCAGGCTTCGGCGGTCGCATCGAGGCCTACAAGAAGGCGTCCGGCGACACCGATGCGTCCGCGTTGATGGACAGCGGGATCGTCGGCACGCCGGTCAGCAACGTTTTCACGTTCCGCTTCGTCTCGGCGATCGCCCGCCTTTACCCCGGCCGCCTCGACCTTGACTGGGACGCCTACAACGAGAGCGAGACGTCGAATGCACTCGCCGTGATCTCGCCGACGGTCTCGTGGCACGAGAACGACGGGATCGAGAACGACGACGACTTCGAGCCGCAGGCCTGGCTCCGCCTCGGCACCGGCGGCGGAGGAGCGAACTCTCTGGACGCGCTCCTCCGGCTCCTCTCGACCTCCGGCCTCTCGTGGGAGATGCAGCGCACGCTTTACGACAGCGCCGAGCTCCCCGTGCGCTGGACGCTTTCGGATGTCCGGGCCTCGCGCACGGGCCGGCGTGAGCCGAATGGCAAAGTGCATTTCCAGGACGGGCCGGCGCTCGGCCGCACGTCCGACCTGCGCGCCGATCTCGCCCGGCCCGCCGCACCGCTGAGACCAGTGCAAAAGGCCCGAGGCCGCGAGTACGTGCGCGCGATCGTCGAGGTCCTGGGGTCGCGATGCCGCGAGCTGTACCCGCTGATCGGGGCAAACCCGGAGGAGGTCTACCTCTACGAGCCGGGGCGCGGGGTTCAGGTCGTCGTGTACGGCAGCCTCCCGGAGATTCGCCTGCCCCTCGAGGCCAACCACGGCGTCATGCTCGTGCGCAACGGCATCCCGATCGGATACGGCATCGGGGCCATGCTGTTCGACCGGTGCGAGGTCGCGATCAACGTCTTCCCCGAGTACCGCTCCGGCGAGTCGGCGTTCATCATCGAGCGCCTGATCCACCTCTTCGTCGCGCACTTCGGCGCGCGCGTCCTGCTGATCCGGCCGTACCAGATCGGGAGGGACAACGAGGAGGCGCTCGAGTCCGGGTCGTTCTGGTTCTACCACAAGCTGGGCTTTCGGCCGGTGCGGCCGGCTGTTCGCGCGCTGGCCGAGGAGGAATCGGCGCGGATCGCCGCGGACCGGTCCTACCGGACGCCGAGGGGGACGCTGAAGAGGCTGGCCAGGAGCGACATGTTCTTCCACCTCGATGCGGGGAGGATGTCCGGCTACCGCGAGCTGTCGGTCGCGCGGGTCGGCTGCGCGGTCACGGCGTTCATCGCGCGGGAGTTCGGCGGCGACCGGCGGAAAGCCGAGCGGGAGTCGGTACGCCGTGTGGCGCGGTTGCTCGGGACTCCGGACTGGAGGCGATGGTCCCGCGACGAGATCACCGCGCTGCACCGCATGGCCCCGCTGCTCGCCTGCCTCGCGGGGGTCGAGCGCTGGAGCGCGCACGACAGGAGGCTGCTCGCGCGGATCGTCCGCGCGAAGGGCTCCCGCCGCGAGCGAGACTATGCGCTTCTGGCCTCGCGACACCGGCGTTTTCGAGAGGCGATGGGGCGTCTGGCCGACGAGACCGGCCCTCTCTCGTCGTAGCTGCGATCCGTCCCGTGTACCCTTGTGGCGGGTGCCTCGGCGCACACCAGGGAGGGCGTCACCATGCCGGAGTGGCAGCCAACGTCGCGGTCCTGCTTCCTGTGCGGGCGGGAAAACCCCGTGGGCCTGAAGGTCCGCTGGCAGAACGAGCGCGAGGCGGGGGAGATTCGCGGCACGGTCACGGTCCCCGAGCACTTCAACGGCTACCCCGGCGTGGTGCACGGCGGGATCGTGGCGGCTCTCCTCGACGAGACTGCGGGGCGGACGGTGCTCATGGACGGCGGGTTCTACGACCTGATGGTGACGCTCAAGCTCGAGGTGGCCTTCCGCCGGTCCACGCCCACGCTCACCCCGCTCACCGTCGTCGGCCGTCTCGTCCACCACGGCGGCCGGCGGGTAATGGGTCAGTTTCGCTCTAAGAGCCCGACAACCTCTTCCACTGACCAAACGTGATCGGCAACACCGGCAGCCATTGCGGGCGTCGATGGGCGCAGCCCGCCCAGCCCGAGCGAGCGCCACCCCACCGCGGCCTGACCTCGCGGGGCCTGGCGCCGCTCCTCCCTTGACGTCCTCGCCGCCTTCGCTGTTTCGCTCACCGCTCCACTTGGTCGCGCCCGCTCGCCGACCGCCCGCCGCGTGCCCTCCTGACGCCTTGACACCTCCCCTCACCGGGGTACTATCGGTCCAGGTGAGAAAGAAAACTCCTGCTCATGACGTACATAGAATTGACATCGTAGAACTTAACGAAGCCTTTGCATCGCAGTCACTTGCCTGCATCCGCGAGCTGGAGCTCGATCCCACCAGGGTTAATCCAAGCGGTGGAGCCGTTGCGTTGGGTCATCCCATTAGTGCGACCGGTGCGATTATTCTGACAAAGCTTGTTTATGAACTGAATCGTTCAGGAAAGGAATGGGGCCTGGCCACCATGTGCATGGGAGGGGGGCAGGGAATCTCGGTGCTTATCCGAAATGAGAAATATTAAGAGGAGGCATTCGATGGATCAACGAAACATTTTGATACAAAAGGAAAATCATATTGGATGGTTAACAATAAATCGTCCCGAAAAAAGAAACGCGCTTGATACGCCGACGTGGAATGAAATCATTGCAGCTATCAGGGAGTTTCGAAACGACGATGACGTGCGTGTCGTTATCATCACGGGTGAAGGCGGTAAGGTCTTTGCCTCGGGTGCGGATATCGGAGAGTTGAACAAACGTCCGGCGCTCAATACGTTGAAAGGCATTGTTCAGGGTTATCTGCTCGAGATAGAAAATCTCGAAAAACCGGTTATTGCGGCCATAGACGGGTTCGCTCTCGGCGGCGGGTGTGAGCTTGCCATGGCATGTGATGTACGGATTGCGACGAAACGCTCACAGTTGGGCCAGCCGGAGGTTAATTTAGGTATTATTCCGGGAGCCGGCGGAACGCAGAGGCTGCAACGTCTGGTTGGCATCGGTAAGGCCAAGGAGTTGATTTTTACCGGTGATACCATCAGCGCTGACGAGGCAAAAGAGATCGGTCTTATCAATAAGGTCGTGGATAATCCCGAGGATCTGATGAGAACCGCAAAAGAGATGGCCCAAAAGATAATCGGCAAAGGACCTGTGGCTATATCCTTATCAAAGTTATCCATAAACCTCGGCGCTAACACTGACATTAATACGGGGCTTTTGTTTGAGAAATTCGCGCAAACCATAGCATTTTCCACTGAAGATCGTATTGAAGGAACATCGGCCTTTCTTGAGAAAAGAAAACCCAATTTCAGGGGAAAATAATTTCAGCCTAAGAGGATTGATAACCAAGCAAGGATGGAGCGGAGAAGTATGGGGAAAAGTACTCCCCCAGGCATTTCTGACGACAGAGCTGATCAAGAGCGAGGAAGACAATGTCTTGACCTGTCCCGAAGAAACGCTGGTGGTCGATTAGCTAAACAGCTTAACGTACAACATGGGTATCCCTTTCGCTCAGGTTTTGCCATGATATGCCAGTGAGGTGAGACTGTGCGGGTTGCACATCATGGTTGATGAGAGCGTGTGGCGCCGGTTTCCGAGGACGGCGCAGGATTTTGAAGTGGCGTTCCCCGATGAAGCCGCGTGCCGCAAGCTGCTCATCGAGCTTCGGTGGGCCGGCCAGCCGGCGTGTGTGCGATGTGGTTCGGACCGTACATGGGAACTGGCGAACGGTCGCTTTGAGTGCCGGTCGTGTGGCCACCAGATGAGCGTCACGGCGGGGACGCCGCTTCAAGGTACCCGTAAGCCCCTCAAGCTGTGGTTCCGCGCTCTGTGGGAGATGGCCGCGAGGAAGAACGGCATCAGCGCCAAGGACCTGCAACGCATCCTTGGGTTTGGCTCCTACGAGACAGCGTGGGTGTGGATGCAGAAGCTGCGGCGATGCATGGTTCGACATGACCGCTCTCGACTTGAAGGTCACGTCGTGGTGGACGACGCGTACTTCGGGGCGAAGGGCGGGCGGCCAGGCCGGCCCGCCGAGCAGAAGGCCGCGATCTTCGTAGCCGCGGAGGAGGACGGCCGCATTCGGCTCGAGCACGCACCGGACCTCTCCACCAGCTCGGTCCGGTCGTTCGTTGAGCGCAACATCACCGAGGGCTCGCATGTCACGACCGATGGCTATGGCACGTACAACCGGTCGACGATCCGTGGGCGGGGGCATCAGCAAATCATCGTCAAACGGCTTCCTGAAAGGTCGGAGGATCCCATCCAGAACGCCCACCACGCGATTTCGTTGGTCCGGAGGTTCTGGATTGGTACGTACCACGGCGCCGTCAGTCGCAAGCACTTCCAGGCGTATCTCGACGAGTTCGAGTTTCGCCACAACCGCCGAAAGACCCGCGGCGTCGGCCGCATCGTCGCCCGTGTCCTGGAGGTCCTCGTCCATAGCCAACCGATCACCTACCGCACCATCACTCAGTCAACTCCGCATCCCCGTTTTGAGACAACCTGAATGAAGGGGATACCCATGACGTACAATAATAAGAAAGTACGGAGGAAAGAACATGGAAATCAAGACAATTACAGTCGTTGGTTCCGGGCTTATGGGTTCCGGGATTGCTCAAGTCGCCGCCCAGGTGGGCTTCAACGTCATCATGAATGATACAAAGATGGAGTTCGTCGACAGGGGATTTGATTCCATCACCAAGATCCTGGAGGGGCAGGTCAAGAAGGAGAAAATAACAGTTGCCGATAAGAATGCGGCTTTATCGCGGATAAGCCGAACCGCTGACTTGAAAGAAGCGCACAAGGCCGATTTGATCATCGAGGCCGCTTTTGAGGATTTCGAAGTTAAGAAGTCAATATTCGAGAAACTCGATACCATATGCCGAGAAGACGTCATCTTTGCCACCAACACCTCCTCCATACCGATCACGTCCCTGGCCGCAACCGTAAAACGGCCGGAGAAGTTCATCGGCATGCATTTCTTCAGCCCGGTGCCGGTCATGCGTTTGGTTGAGATCATTCGCGGACTTAAGACCTCGGAGGAAACCACGAAAACGGTGGAAGCGGTCGCGGCAACGCTTAAGAAAGAAACCGTTCGGGTGAAGGACGTGCCCGGATTTCTCGTCAATCGGGTCAATGCGGCATTCAGGGCAGAAGTTTTCAACTGCCTGCTGGAAGGCGTTGCAACGATAGAAGATATCGATAAGGCGATAAAGTTCGGGCTCAATCATCCGATGGGGCCGTTCGAACTGGGTGATTTCGTCGGCCTGGACATCGGCCTCAACGTTTTTAGAACCCTCTACGAAGGATACAAAGATCCGAAGTTTCGGCCCCCCATGATGTTGGAGAAACTGGTGCAGACCGGAGACCTGGGAAGAAAAACGGGGAAAGGCTGGTACGATTATACCTCCGGCGAAAAGAAACCCAGAACCGATATTGAATTCTAGAACAAAGAAAGAGATAAACCAATGGAGAACGTGGTCATTCTCAGTTGTGCGCGGACTCCCATCGGCAGCTACGGCGGGGCGCTGAAGGACGTGCCGGTCTATCGTCTCGGCAGTATTGTTCTGCAGGAAGCCGCGAGGCGGGCACGGGTCGATCCCATCTTGGTCGAAGATGTGATCATGGGGTCGGCATATCAAAACGGCGAATGCGCCAACGGCGCGCGCATGGCCGTCCTCGACGCCGGTTGGCCTGATACGGTCCCGGGAGTGGTTCTCGACCGACGCTGCTGTTCGGGCGTTGATGCCATTTTTTTCGGGGCCATGAAGATCCAAACGGGAAACGCGGATATCGTGATTGCCGGCGGCATGGACAGTATGAGCCAGGCCGAGGTGTATATTCCCGGGGACATCAAATGGGGCCTCGGAGGCAAGAGCCATGAGAAACACGGCTTTATGCCGAGAGGACACGGGGCCCTGGCCATGTGGGGAATTCCGCTGTACGATCGCATCCAGCGTGCGCGCGTGATGTCCCAACCTCTTGCGCGTTACGGCGAGCTGAGCTCGATGATGGCGTGGGCCGAAACCGCGGCCGTCAAGGAAAAGATCACCCGCGAGGAGGCCGACCGCTGGGCGTACCGCAGCCATCAGAACGCGATTGCGGCTCAGGATGCCGGGAAATTCGCCGAAGAGATTGTCCCGGTGCCGGTCGGTAAGGAAAAGAGCGGCGAGACCATTTTCTTGAAGGCCGATGAGGGGCCGAGAAGAGATACTACCCTGGAGAAACTTGCCAAGCTCAGGCCGGTGTACACCGACGGTGTCTGTACAGCGGGCAATTCCTCCTCTGAGAACGACGGCGCGGCGGTCGTTGTACTGGCGTCGGAGAAGAAAGCGAAGGAGCTTGGGGCGAAGCCCCTGGCCTTTTTCCGGTCGTGCGCAATCGCCGCCACCGATCCGACATTGACCTATCCGGCGGTGCCGGCATCGGTTCAGAAGGCCCTGCACAAGATCGGCATTACCATTGACCAGGTTGCCTTGATCGAGGTTCAAGAGGCCTTCGCCGTGCAGGCGTTGGCTGACGCCCGGCTTTCAGGCATCAAGGATGAAGCAATGGATGCCACGGTCAACGTTAATGGTTCGGGGATTTCCCTGGGTCATCCAATCGGCGCGACCGGGGCCATGCGCTTGACCACGCTTGTTCACGAAATGGCCAGAAGAGACTGCCACTATGGCCTGGAAACGATTTGTGGCGGCGGCGGCCAAGGCATTTGTCTGATCGTCGAAAGAAAGAAGCTATAAGAATTCTCACGGAGGATTGGCGAAATGGATTTTGCACTAACCGAGGAACAGAAACTCCTTCAAAAAACGGCCAAGGAATTTGCCGAAAATGAAATCCAACCCTATGTGGAAGAAGACGAAAAAAACCAGCACTGGCGAAAAGAGATATTTGCTAAGATGGCTGAATTGGGTTTTTTCGGATTCTGTATCGACGAAAAATACGGCGGCAACGGTATGGGATTTCTTGATGGCTGCCTGGTCATTGAGCAGGTTGCCAAAGTCCATACCTCATGGCGAATGGCCTTTAACATGCAGTGTTGGGGACCATCCTTGACGATCCAAAAATTCGGCACCGAAGAGCAGAAAGAAAACTATATCCCGAGATTCATGAACGGTGAATATATCGGCAGCTTTGCCATGACCGAGACCGACATTGGCTCTGATGTCGCCAGCATGAAATGCCGCGCAGATGATAAAGGGGATTACTTTTTACTCAATGGAAATAAGATGTTCATCACCAACGGAACAGTGTGTAATCACGGCCTGCTCTATGCGAAAACAAACAAGGACGCGGGGGCAAAGGGGATCACCTCTTTTGTCATGGATTACAGCCTGCCCGGAATAACCCGCAAGAAACTCTATAACAAAGTTGGATTATGGGCTTCCGACACCGCAGAAATCACCTTCGAAGACGTCAAGGTTCCCAAGAAACTCGTCGTCGGCAAAGTCAACAGCGGTTTTCAGATCTGCATGGCTCAGCTCAATTCCACGCGGCTCGGCTGTTCGGCCGGATCGTTGGGCCTCTCCGGGGCTATCCTGGAAGCCTCGATTAAGTACGCAAATGAACGATCCCAGTTCGGGCAGCAGATCGGCAAGTACCAGCTGATTCAGCAGCAGATTGCCGAAATGAAGATGGAGCACGAGGCGCTGGCTTCCCTGGTTTACAAGGCAGCATGGCTTAAAGACAAGGGCCTGCCTAATGTTATGGAAACATCAATGTCTAAATTGTATGGGGCAAAAGTGACGGTGCACGCGGCCAATGAATGCATGAAGCTGCACGGCTCCTATGGCTACTCGGAGGAATATCCCTGTGGTCGATTCCTGCGGGATTCGAAGCAATTCGAAACCTTGGAGGGAACATCGAATATGCACACCATGATCGTCGCCAATGCCGCACTCGGGTTTGCTCCCAACAGAGTATAGGAAAGCATCCGTTGCATGAGCATTGATTTTGAACCCGCGCGTATGAAGAACATTCGATTAAGAAAAAAACTGTGCCGTCTGCAACCTATGATGGTTCGGCGAAGACCAACGGCCATGTTTCTGATAAACAGGTACAGCTTGTTTCGAATCTTGCCAACGGCTGTAGTGACCCCCTTGCGTCAAGCCGCCAGGTTGAGTTGTTGGGTCACTGAGGCCTTGACGCCTCCCCTCACCGGGGTACTATCGGTCCAGGTGAGAAAGGAAATTCCTATTCATCGCCGCTCATGAGAATCGCTACTGCTCGGCGGCCTTCGGGTCCATCCAGAGAACTTTCCAGTGGTGGCCGTCGAGGTCGTAAGAGCTCCATATCCTGACCCCCAATTGATGTGAGCCACCGATAAGACAAGACGGCGGTACCTTTGGAATCGTTGTCGAGGCTGTGGGAACGGCGTGCCGAGCGGAGCGAGGTCCGCGGTTTCCACAGCCTGTGCGGGAGGCTGTCATGGACGAGACGGAGAGGACCAACGGCGCAACGGGCGAGCTACCGGACGACATCCAGCGGTGGACTGCGAAGCGGCGCGCGGCGCTTGTGCTCTCGATTCTGAAGGGGGAAACCACCGCGGTCGAGGCGGCCCGCAAACACGACCTGACGGTGGCCGACATCGAGAGCTGGAGGGATACCTTCTTGCTGGCTGCGGAGAATGCCCTGCGCTCACGGCCGAAGGACGAGGAGGGGCTGCACCAGGAGCAGGTCAAGAAGCTCGAGCGCAAGGTCGGCCAGTTGGTCATGGAGCTCGACATCGTGCGGGAGGCGCTCAAGCTCCACCCTTTTCCGGAGACGACGTCGGACGAGTAAAGGAAGCCGTGACGGGGAGCTCGCAGCGGCTGGTGTGCCGGGTCCTCGGCATCGCCCGCTCGAGGCTGTCGAGCCGGCGGGTGGTGGCCATCCGCCGGAAGGTGCTGGATCCAGCGCTCGTCGAGCGGATCCGCTTCTTGATCCAGGCCAACCCAGTGCACGGCTTTCGACAGCTCACCGCCTGGCTGCGCAACGATGGCGTCGTAGTGAATCGCAAACGGGTCTACCGGGTGCTCAAGCTGAAGGGCTGGCTGGTGCACCAGCGTTCGGTCACGCCGCGCCCCAGGGTCCACGGCATGGTGTCCAGGGCCACGATGAGTGATCAGCGGTGGGCGATGGACGTCACCCACATCCCCTGCGGATCCGACGGCTGGGCGCATCTGGCCGCCGTCATCGACTGCCACGACCGCGAGGTGATCGGTTTCGAGCTTGCTCTCCGTGGCCGCGCCAAGGAGGCGGAGCGGGCCCTCGAGGAGGCGTGTATCAAACGCTTCGGCACCCTGCGCCCTGCTGGGCCCACCCCGACGGTGCGCTCCGACAACGGGCTGATCTTCCAGTCCCGCCGCTTCCGATCCGCGTGCAAGGACTACCGGCTCAAACAGGAGTACATCACGCCCTACACCCCCGAGCAGAACGGCATCATCGAGCGCTTCTTCCGCACCCTCAAGGAAGAGTGCGTCTGGCTGCACAACTTCACCGATTTCACCCACGCACGAAGGGAGGTCATCGCCTGGATTCATCGCTACAACACCCGGCGCCCGCACTCGGCCCTCGGCTACAGGAGCCCGGCCGAGTACCGCGCCCATCAAGAACCCAAGGTGGCTTGACATGAGGGGGGCACTACACCAGGTGAGAAAGGAAATTCCTATTCATCGCCGCTCATGAGAATCGCTACTGCTCGGCGGCCTTCGGGTCCATCCAGAGAACTTTCCAGTGGTGGCCGTCGAGGTCGTAAGAGCTCCAGCCGTACATGAAGCCGTGATCGATCGGATCCATGGCGCGGGTGCCCCCGGCGGCGATCGCCTTCTTCACCATCTCGTCGACCTCGGCCCGGCTGTTGCACGACAGCGCGAAGAGCCCTCCTGTGCGCGTGGTTGTGTCGCAAATCTCCTTCTTGGTGAACGTCTTGAAGAACGGCTCGATCAAGAGCATCACGAAGGCCTCTTCGCTGATGATCATGCAGACCGCTTTGTCGTCCGTGAACTTCGGGTTGAACTCGAAGCCGCGCTTGGTGAAGAACTCCATCGACCGCTTGAGGTCGCGGACGGCCACGTTGACGAAGATCTTTCGGGAACGGTTCGTTGCCGTAGTCGTTTGTCTCCAGAGGTTTGGGCTTGCAGTTATAGACTTTCTTGGGCGTTCGGAATCTTCGGGCGGGTATCCCCTGCGTGTCCCGTACCTCAGCTTTTCTTCTCGCAGTTGAACATGTGGGCAATCGCGGTCATGGGTCCCTCCGTGAAGGGGTTTGACCAAACTCGGTAGGGAACGTGGTGCGTGACGCGTACGACCAGGAGTTCCGCCTCTCCGACTCCTAGTCCCAGTCCGTGCCCACCGCGGATTGACGCCAGCCGAGGCGGTGGCCTAACGTGGACGTTCCGCTTGGACCAAGGGCCAGATCAGGGCCGAGCGCGACAGGAGCGTGCGTATGGACCACTACAGGATGCTGATCGGGGGTGAGCTCGTGGATGCCGGAGACGGCAAGCGCCGCGAGAGCATCGATCCCGGCAATGGCGAAGCCGTGGCGACCTGTGCGCAGGCGGGCGCGCGCGAAGCGGAGCAAGCCGTGGACGCGGCGTCGCGGGCATTCGAGGCCGGCGTGTGGTCGCGGATGGATCCAGCCGAGCGCGCCCGGGTGATGATGGACCTCGCTGACCGCATCCAGCAGCACGCTACCGAGATCGGCATGCTCGAGGCGCGCGACAGCGGCGGGTTGCTGCGGCGCACGCTGGGCGACGTTCACATGGGGGCGCGGCTGATCCGCAACCTCGCGCGCGCGGCGCAGGACGACTTCCCCTGGCTGAAGGAAGTGCCGGAGGCGAGTGGCGTACTGTTTCCGAGCCGCCACTACGTGCGGCGCGAGCCGATCGGCGTGTGCGTGGGCATCGTGCCGTGGAACTTCCCGTTCACGATGGCAATCTGGAAGGTGTCGATGGCTGCGCTGATGGGCAACAGCGTAATCCTGAAGCCGGCGAGCGATACCCCGCTCTCCGCCCTGGCGCTGGCGCGAATCGTCGCCGAGTCCCGGGTGCCAAAGGGCGTCATCAACATCATCTCCGGTCCGGGCGGCACGCTCGGCGAAGTGCTGTGCATGCATCCCAAGGTCGACAAGATCGCCTTCACCGGTTCGACCGAGGTCGGCGCCCAAATCATGGCGATGGCGTCCCGCACCATCAAGAAGGTGACGCTCGAGCTCGGCGGCAAATCGGCCAATATCGTGCTCGACGATGCCGACATCGATTCCGCGGTCGACGGCGCGATCCTCGGCTCCTTCCTGCATTCGGGCCAGGTGTGCGAGTCGGGCACGCGGCTGCTCTTGCCGAGCTCGCTCTATGACCGCTTCATGGAGCGGCTGCGCGCGCGCACCGAGCAGATCCGCGTGGGCTATCAGCTCCATCCCAAGACCAAGCTGGGCCCGCTCGTCAGCAAGAAGCAGCTCGCGAGCGTTGCCGAGTACGTGCGCATCGGTCGAGAGGAGGGTGCGGAGCTCGTCACCGGAGGCTCCGCGGTCGACGTACAGGGCTTCGCCAAGGGCTGCTACTACGCGCCCACCATCTTCGGCAACGTCGACAATGGCATGCGCATCGCGCAGGAGGAGATCTTCGGGCCGGTGCTGAGCGTGATCCGGTACGAAGGCGAAGAGGAAGCGATCGCGATCGCCAACCAGTCGATGTACGGGCTTGCCGGCGGCGTCTGGTCGCGCGACGTGATGCGCGCCGAACGGGTCGCGGCGCAGATCCGCGCCGGCACGATGTGGATCAACGACTTCCACGTGTTCACCGATCTGGCGCCGTTCGGAGGTTACAAGCAGAGCGGGATCGGACGCGAGCTCGGCGTCTGGGGGCTCGAGGAGTACACCGAGGTCAAGCACGTGCACGTCGGCGCCGAAGGCCATCCGGCGCTGCGTCCCGGCAATCGGCTGTTGCTCAGCTATCCGCGCACGACCGGCTTCACCTGGACGGGGCCAACCAAGCTGACGATCGGTGCCGGCCGCGCAGCCGCGGTCGCCGGCGAAGTCGCGCGGCTCGGATGTGAGCGCGTGCTGCTGATCAGCGACCGCGGGATCGAGCACGCAGGGCTGCTCACTACGGTCAAGGGCGTGCTTGGCTCGCGGCTCAAGGCGACCTTCTTGGAGGTGCCGCAGGACTCCGGGCTCGACACGGTGGACAATGCCGTAATGGTCGGCCGTGAGGCCGGCGTGGACGCGGTGGTGAGCGTCGGCGGCGGCAGCGTGATCGACACGGCCAAGGCGGTGGCGATCTGCCTCGGCGCAGGCGGCAAGGCGATCGACCACGTGGGCGTTCAGATGATGCGCGGCACGCCGCTGCCGCACGTGGTGCTGCCGACGACCGCGGGCACCGGTAGCGAGGTCACCAACTGCGCGGTGATTCGCCACGCGGAGCTCGGCCGCAAGGTGTATATACTCGACGACAAGCTTATCCCGAACGCCGCCATTCTCGACCCGATGCTGACCGCAGGCCTGCCGCGCGGGCTCACGGCTTCGACCGGCATGGACGCGCTCACGCACGCGATCGAATCGATCGTGAGCAAGCAAGCCAATCCGATCAGCGAAGGGCTTGCGCTGCAGGCGATCCGCATGATCGCGGAGTTCCTGCCGGCGGTGATCGAACGCCCGGGCGAGCTCGAGGCGCGCGTGCAGATGCAGCTCGCGGCGAGCATGGCCGGCTGGGCATTCTCAATCGCTGGCGTCGGGCTGGTGCACGGCATGTCGCATGCGCTCGGAGCCCGCCACGGCGTGCCGCATGGCACGGCCAACGGCATCTTGCTCCCGCACGTCATGCGCTTCAACACCGAGGCGGCCGGCGCGAAGCTGGCCCAGGTCGCGCGCGCTCTCGGCTGCAATGGGCAGAACGAAGAGGCTGCGCTGGCCCTGGCCGGCGCCGACGCGGTGGCGAAGCTGCTCGCCGGCACCGGTCATCCGACTCGCTTGTCCGAGGTCGGCGCCAAGGCCGGCGATCTCGCCGCTTGTGCAGAGCTCGCGCTCACCGACGGCGCGACCGCCACCAACCCGCGCGCGGTGCGATCCGCCGACGAGGTCGTCGCGGTGTATCGCCAGGCGATGTGATCGCCGGCTCGAAGGTCTTGTGCGACCCGGAGTCGGAATCCGGCAGAAGCCGTAGGTGCCACGTATTTCACTTGGCAATCTGGCGAGATCGCCCCCCTCAGGCCTCAAGAAAACCCAGAGCTCGTACGTGCGATCGCGGGCCGCTTGTGCGTGTACGGCCAGTACACGACCTCGTCGCGATGTTCGATATACGATGTTAGAAGCCCAATCGAGCGGCGGCCGGCGCGCCGAAGCCGAGCTGCGCCTGCCGGACGGCAGAGTCACCGCGCGCACCTCGGTCACTCTTGCGCGCCCCCCAAGGCCGTCTCCTCGCGCTGGGAACCCGAGCTGGAGCACTGGAAAGTGGCGGAGCCTTAGCCCGGACTATTCACGAAGGTGTCTACTGCGAGCGCGGAGGTGGCCGCCCTGGCGGGCGTACTCGGGGCTCGGAGGGTGCCGCCGTACTGCACGAGTACGGCTCCCCTCCTCGCCCCTACGTGCGCCCACCATGACGGCCACCTCCGCGCTCTCGCTACGACCCCTCATGAATAATCCGGGCTAGGGGATCTCCTTGAGGAGCGCGTCGGTCGAGATGACGCGTGCGTAGGTCCCGTTCATCGCGGCGAGCGCGGCCGCGTGCACCTGCGCCGCGGGCACCTCGACGCCGTTGAAGGCGAGGGAGCGCGTGGCGCAGGCATCGTGGACGACCGTCACCTCGAAGCCAAGGTCGGCCGCGGCGCGCGTCGCGGCCTCCACGCACATGTGGGTCTGCATCCCACAGATGACGAGCTTCGTAACCCCGAGCTGCCTGAGGGTGGCGGGCAGCTCGGTGTCGCGGAATGCGTTGGCGTAGTGCTTGCCAATGACCTTTTCGCCCGGAACGGGCGCAACGTTTGGGTGAATCCTGTACTGCGGGTCGCCGGAATGCGGGCTCGGCGCGGTCTGCGTCTTCGGCAGGTGCTGCACGTGGACCACTGGCCAGTGCCGGGCGCGGAAGCGCTCGAGCACCTTCCCGGCCTGAAGGCCTGCCTCGACCGGGCCGACCAGAGGTAGCTTGCCGCCCTCGAAGTAGAAGTTCTGGATGTCGATTACGAGCAGGGCGGTCGTCCCTCCGTCCACCTTCCCCTCCGTTTTCTGCGGCGCGGCCTGTGCCGACGCCAGAGGTGCAGTCGCCAGCACAACCAGCGCGGGAACCAAGGCGGTCATGGTGTGGGTCATGCGTGTCTCCTCGGCGGAACTCTATCCCAACCCCGCCCTTCGCAGGGGGCAGGCCTGATCCGCCGAAGGGGGTCGCAACCAGTCCGCGCAACCGCCGTACACAATAGGTGTATGCTCAAGATCGGCGTCGATGTTGAGAAGCATCTCAGAATTCCATGTTCCCGCCCGTCGGGTGCCACTGACGCCGCCGGTGAGGGAACTGCCGGGGAGGAGGGAGGACCCGTGAAGATTACGCTGCTCAGCATTGGCGCACTCGCCGTGGTTGCCCTGATCGTCATGCCGGCTGCCGCCGCACCCCAGGATGCCGGGCCGCCCGCCGGGGAGAGCTTCTTCACCAGGAGCCTGCACTACACCAACCGTGGCATCGAGTTCATCTACTCCAAGGAGCAGGGCGGCGTGGAGCGCCTCACCGGGGTCCCGTTCAAGGACACAGGTTGCGGCGACGAGAAGTGCCACGTCCGCACGTGCGACACGTGCCACAAGAAGGAGGTCGACGGCAAGGCGAGCTACACCGTGGACCCGGAGGTGGCCCAGAAGGCCTGCGACCGCTGCCACGGCGTCGAGCCGGGCGTCCCCGACGTCCACCGCGCAAAGGGCATGAAGTGCATGAGCTGCCACAGCACGCGTGAGGTCCACGGGGACGGCGCCGCCCATGACAGCTACATGCAGCCGGGGGTGCTCGACACGCGCTGCGAGAAGTGCCACGCGGAGATCAAGAAGTCGGTCAGCCACGCCGTCCACAAGGCCAAGCTCGAGTGCGCCGCCTGCCACACCGACCAGTTCGAGAACTGCCTCAACTGCCACCTGGACACCCGCCTCTCGGGCAAGAAGGGCGGCCAGATCCCGCTTGCGGGGATGCTGTTCCTCGTCAACCGCAACGGCAAGGTGACGACCGCCAACTTCCTGACCTATGTCTACAAGGGCAAGACCATGATCACCTTCGCTCCCTCGTTCTCGCACTCGATCTCCAAGCAGGGGCGGACGTGCGCCGACTGCCACGGATCGCAGATCGTGCGCGACATCGCGGGAGGGACGTTCATTCCGGTGCGCTGGGAGAAAGGCCAGGCCAGCAACGTTAAGGGTGTGATCCCCGTCGTCGAGGGGATGCAATGGAACGTCCCGTTCCTCGACTACCGGGACGGGGAGTGGACGCCGCTCCCGAACCCCGGCCCGCCGCTGTTGAACTACTCGGGCACCTGCTCCCCGCTCACCAGGGAGCAGTTCGCCAAGCTGGCGAAGCCCCGCGGGGCCAGCTGACCTGCCGGCTGTGCGAGTGGTTTGTCCGGTTGAGGCCGCGGCCGTCAGGGTTTTCCGGGTGCTTCCGCGGTGGTACCCGCCCCGGCGAGATTGGCCCTTTCGTGGTCCAGCAGCCACTGCTTGCGCCAGAGGCCGCCGCCATACCCGGTGAGCGAGCCGTCGGCCCCGATCACGCGGTGGCAGGGGACGAGGATCGCGATCCGGTTGTCCCCGTTCGCGCGCGCCACCGCGCGGAGCGCGCGCGGGTCGCCCACGATCCTTGCCTGCTCCGAGTAGCTGCGCGTCTGGCCGTAGGGGACCGTGAGCAGCGCCGACCACACCCTCCTCTGGAACTCGGTCCCTTTCAGGTCGAGCGAGGTCTCGAAGCGGCGCAGAGCGCCCGCGAAGTAGCGCGAGAGCTCCTGCGACAGTTGGTCGAAGTGACGGCTCTTCCCCGGCACCAGGGTGGCGCGGAAGAGCCGGTTCAGCCGCACGAGCTGCGTCTCGATCATCCGGCGATCCACGAACTCGAGAAGGCAGATGCCCTCCTCCGTGGCGCCGGCCAGCATCGGACCGAGCGGCGTCTCGATCCGCGTCATCGGGATCACGAGAGCCCCGACGCGCGTCGGTGCGGCGCCCATCACCCTCCTGAACGCCTCGCCGAACCCGCTCAGGGACTCCCACCCCTGCTCGAACGCGGTCTCGGTCGCCGTTTTCCCGTGGCTGATCTGGCCGAACGCCGCGCCGATCCGCAACGTCCTCACGTACGCCTGGAACGTCATGCCGTGGTTCCTCTTGAACCAGCGGCGCACGGTCGCCGGCTCGAGCCCGCGCTCGCGCAGGTCCCCGTCCCGCAGGCGCAGGCCGGGGTCGGATTCGACATCGGCCAGGAGCCGCCGGATCGCCTCGGGCGTCGCCTCGGGCGGCTCGACCGGCCGGCAGACCAGGCACGGCCGGTAGCCTGCCAGCAGGGCGTCCCGGGTGGTGGGGAAGAAGACGACGTTCTCGCGCCGGGGTTTCCTGGCCGTGCACGTGGGCCGGCAGAAGACACCGGTCGTGGTGACGCCGGTGTAGAAGAGCCCATCGAACGCCGGATCTTTCTCCACCAGCGCCCGGTACATCGTTTCGCCGTCAGGCAGCAGTCGCTCACTCATGCGCACAACCTAGCGCACCGGTTCCAGCAGCGCCAACCGGAGAATGGACGGGGAATTCCCCCCTGCCGTGCTCGGGTGCGCCTGCCGCACAGGGTTCAGTGGGTGCGCAGGACGACCGTGCCCCGCGCGCCGTGCAGCTTCACCAGATCGGGGCTGATCTCCGTTACCTCGAACCCCTCGATGATGCTGCCGATCCTGACCTGCTGATCGTTGATGCTGGCGAACGGCGCGCTCGGCCTGTAGACGATGTAGTCAAGGTGGAGCTTCACGTGGCCGAGGTTGGCGTCGAGGACGTAGACGCGCTCGCCGGGTCCGCCGGAAGCGGCTTCCTGGTTCGGGCCGGGAGTCGGCGCGGCAACGGCCGGCTGCTCCGGGGCCGTTGCGCCGGAGAGCGGGGAAGGGCGCGGGGCGGCCGCGGCCGACTCCTGCTGCGGGGCGGCGGGCGAGGATGCATGCGCCGTCCGGTCGGCGACGCCGCCCGCCGCGACGTCGCTCCGCGACGGGGTCGGGGAGGGCGCAACCGTGGCCGCCGGCGCGGCCGGGGTGCCGCTTTCGGAGCGCGCCGCCTTAGCGGCGCCGCGCCCACCGAGAAGCCACCACGCGGCGGCCGCCCCCCCGATGGCGGCGGCCAGCACGACCATCAGGGCGAGCGCGAGCCATGCGCCGGAGCGCGGGCGCCTGCCCAGGAGCGTGGAGGGGACGACCCCGCGGACCTTCGTGTCCTTCCTGGCCTCGTCCTGGCGCGCCTTCCGCAGGGCCTCGCTGATCAGGCTCACGCGGATTTCCCTTGGAGATCGCGGACCGCGCGCCGCACCTGGGGCCAGCCGAGGTGATCGCGGCCCTCTACGTACCCGGCGAGCAGGGTCTTGTCGCAGATCGCGTTGATCAGGCGCGGCACACCCCGCGACTGGTGGTGGATGGCACGGAAGGCGGCCGGCGTGAAGGTGGGACGGCCGTTGGAACCCGCGATCGAGAGCCGATGCAGGATGTACGCCTCGGTCTCCTCGCGCTCGATCGGGCCGAGGTGGTAGCGCACGATGATGCGCTGCCGGAGCTGTCGCAGGTCGGGTTTGTCCAGCTTTTTCTTCAGCTCGTTCTGGCCGATGAGCACGATCTGCAGGAGCTTGCGGTTGTCCGTCTCGAGGTTGGACAGCAGCCGGACCTCCTCCAACAGCTCGTCCGACAGATCCTGCGCCTCGTCCACGAACAACACGACATCCTGGCCCGCCTGTGCCTTCTCCAGCAGAAACGCATTGAGGCGCTGCATGAGCCTGACGCGGTCGTTGCCGCGGTCGGGGAGCCCGAACTCGTGCAGGATGGCGCGCAGGAGCTGGATCCCGGTCATCACCGGGTTCAGGATCAGGGCCGTCGCGTACTCCTCGCGGAGCTGCTCGAGGATGGCGCGGCAGAGTGTGCTCTTCCCGGTGCCGACCTCGCCCGTGATCTGGATGAACCCCTTGCGCTGGGTGATGCCGAACAGCATGTGCTCGAACGCCTCGCGGTGCCGTCGGGAGAAGAACAGGTACCGCGGGTCCGGCGTGATGGAGAACGGCGAGGCCGAAAGGCCGTAGAACTCTTCGTACATCGGTCGGTTTGCCCCCACCTCCGCGGGGTATACGTTGCAGGGCGATCCATTGTACTCGCCCGGCTTCGGCCGGGCGCGCGACCCCATGATCAACTTCTCATCCCTGCCGCCCTCCACGGGAACGGTCCTTTGCGAGGCGTTGCCGTTGTCGGTTTGGAGCCGTGCTTTTGGTGTCCTCAGCCCTCGGTGATCGAGGGCCGCTTGTTCCTGCGCAGCCAGTGCATGAGGAGCCCGTAGACGAAAAGGAACGGGCCCATCAGCAGCACGCCCCAGAACGCCAGTCCGGGCCTGTTGGCGAGGTTGCGGAGGGGGTCGGAGCCGAACGGCGTGTCGCTGACGAGGTACGTCCAGGTGGAGGACGGTCCGGTCAGCCCCTCCTTGTCCCAGTCCACGCCTGTGGGCGTGATCTCGACCGACTCGAACGATTCCACGACCCGGTCGTCGATCCTGTCCAGGAGCGTCTCGTGCGCCTGGCGCGTCTCGCGGAAGAACTCGGCAAGGGGGTCCTTCCCGGCGAAGCTGACCACGTGGATCCCGTCGCGGATGCGCTGGACCTCCGCCAGGTGGTCGCTCCAGCAGCGGTCGATCGCCAGGAGCGTGAGGCGCTTCTCGACCGTCCGCAGGAGCTCCTCGCCGACCTTAGCCGACAGCTCCTCGTACCGCTCGGGGCAGGCATGGGCGAGGAGATCGGGCTGCTCGCGGCCGAGCAGCACCTCCTGGCGCCAACCCTGGATGCCGTGTCGCTGCTTCTCGACCAGCACGGAGTAGTTGAACAGCCGCCGGCGGATGTCGAAGCTCTCACCTTCGATGATCCGTTGCGCCCGCGCGATCTCGCGCGCCAGCAACGGGTCGTCCACGGGGCCTCGTTCGTCGCTCGGGATCCTCGCGAAGGGGATGAGCTTGCGCACGCCGTAGCGCTCGAGGAGCGGGTCCTCGAGGCTCACGAAGAAGCGCGAGGACCCCGGGTCGCCCTGGCGTCCCGACCTGCCTCGCAGCTGCAGATCCACGCGCCGGCTCTCGTGACGGTTGGTCCCGATGACGTACAGACCGCCCAGGGAGACGACGCGGTCGCTGTCCGTCTCGTCCCGCCCTCCCAGCCTGATGTCGGTGCCGCGTCCGGCCATGTTGGTGGAGATCGTCACCGCGCCGAGGGCCCCGGCCTCGGCCACGATCTCGGCCTCCAGCTCCTCGTTCTTGGCGTTGAGGACGTTGCACGGGATGCCCGCGCGCGAGAGCTCGCCGGCCAGCTCCTCGGACTCGGCCACGCTGGCGGTCCCGACCAGGATCGGCCGACCGCTCGCGTGGACCCGGGAAATCTCCTCCACCAGGGCTTCGAGCTTGGAGGCGCGGTTGGTGAAGACGAGGTCGCGGTGGTCGTCGCGGATGCAAGGCCGGTGGGTCGGAACCGCGACCACCTTGAGGCCGTAGAACTCGTCGAGCTCCTGCGCGGCGGCCCGGGCCGTTGCGGTCATGCCGCACAGCTTCGGGTAGCCGCGCAGGAAGTGCTGCATCGTGATCGACCCGAGGATCCGTCCCTCCTCGTTGAGCGTCAGCCGCTCCTTGGCCTCGATGGCGGCCTGGAGCCCGTCAGGCCACTGGCGCTTGTCGGCCACCCGGCCGGTGAAGTCGTCCACGAGCTCGACCTTGCCCTGACGCACGATGTAATCGACGTCGCGCTTCAGCAGCACCTCGGCGTGAAGCGCGTTGCGCACGTCGGCCAACAGCTCGAGATTGCCGGAGTCGTAGAGGCTGCCGCAGCCCAGCATCTGTTCGGCCAGCTCTGAGCCCGAGTCGGTCAGCGCGATGTTGTGGGAGTGCTCGTCCGTGTCGAAGTCGAGGCCGGGGCGGAGCTGCCGCGCGACCAGGGCCGCCCTGACAGCGTTGTTGGTGATCCCGTCCACCGAGCCGGCAATGACGAGCGGTATGCGGGCCTCGTCGATCAGGATCGAGTCCGCCTCGTCCACAAGCGCGAGGTGGAACGGGCGCTGCATGAGCTGCGCGGGGTCCAGGCAAAGGAAGGAGCGGAGGAAGTCGAAGCCTGCTTCCTTCGCCGTCAGGTACGTAACGTCGCAGGCGTAGGCCCGCCTGCGCTCCTCAAAGGACATGCGCTCCTGGACGCAGCCGACCGACAACCCGAAGAACTCGTACACCGGCCCCATCCACCGCGCGTCCCTGCGCGCCAGGTAGTCATTGAAGGTCAGCACGTGCACGCCGCTGCCGCCCAGGGCGGCGAGGACCACCGGCGCGACCGCGGCCAGGGTCTTCCCCTCGCCGGTCTGCATATCGGCGACCTTCCCCTGGTGCAGCACCAGGCCGGCGATCAGCTGCTCGTCGTACGGGCGCAAGCCGAGGAGGCGACCGGATGCCTCGCGCACGACGGCGAACACCTCCTCGAGCACGTCCTCCGGCGGCGCCCCGGAGGAGACCTCCTTCCGGAGTCGTGCCGCCCATGACTTCAGTGACCGGTCGTCGGCCGCCGCGGTCTTCTCTTCCCAGTGATTGATCCGCACAAGGCGTTGGCGGTAGGGCTCGAGGTCAAGCTCGATCGGGCTGCCGAGAAGCTGCCGGAGGAGGTTCCGAAGGCGGCTGGTCTCGAGCGACATCGCGCTCCGCTTCTGCTAGCCGGCGCGGCCGGAGAGAGCGCTCCGGAATGCGCCGATGTCCACCACCTTCAGCTCCCTGGAGTAGAGCGCCGCGAGGCCGTCCAGGTAGCCCTGATACGCCGTGTAACGTGAGATCCGCGCCGCGGCCTCGAGCTGCGGCATCATGCCGGTGGCGAGGCCGCGCACCGCCTCGACGATCTGTCCCAGGGCGACCTCCGCGGGCGCGCCCTCGGGAAGGCGGGCCAGCCGGGAAAGGTCCGCGCCGCGGGAAAGGTCTGCCTGGGCCCGCGTGCGCCCGAGCTGGAGCTCGGCCGCCCTCGTAAAGCTCTGGACCCGCTCCCTCTGAAGGCGGATCAGGCGCAGGATGTTGAAAGCGTCGGCCACGACGCGGTCCGTGATCACCCTGCGTCCCCACACCTCGAGTCGCTCCAGCCCCTCGAACAGCCCGGCCACACCCGGACCGAGATCGACGTCCTCGGGCCACTCCAGGAGCCGCTCCAGCACAAGGTTCCACATCGCCACCAGGGTCCGCTTGAGCTCGAACTCGGAGCCATCCAGCGTCGGGTCCGCCCTGAGGACCTGCAGGTTGAGGATGAGGGCGGCAAACCCCTGGGGGGTGATCACGAAGCCCCGGCGGCGTCCCGCGCCCTCGCTGGCCAGCTGGCCGCGGTCAACCAGCGCGGCGACGGCCCGGTTGACCCTCTGGAAATACACGGGCCCGCTCAACAGGTCCGCGGCGGCCAGGCGCGCGAGCTGGTGCTCCATGTCGGCCCGGAGCAGCCCGCCGCCCCCGATCCACGGTTGGGCAAGGAGCAGGACGCCGAGCTCGAGGTTGTCGAGCCACACGCACCACGGTGCCGCCGGCTCCACCAGCTCGGGGTGCTCGAGCAGGAAGGCCGGGGAGACGTTGCTCATGAAGTCAACTTAACTTATGTATTGACAATTGTCAATAACCTCGCTCTCGGGCAGCGAGATTTCTCCTGAAGTGGTCCAAACACAGAAATCTGTTGTCGTGGCGCGTCAGTCGAACTCGTCGTTGCGGGTCACGGTGCCGGAACGCATCACGAGTCGTACCTCCGCCATGGCGCGTATGTCATGCAGGGGGTCACCCCGGCCGACGATGACGTCGGCCTCGCTTTCGAAGAGGCGCTCCCCGGCCCGGACAGCCCGGGCGGCGATTTGCACCGTGTTCGGCGCTGTGGGTGGTGCGGCTTCATCCCTCCAGGATCAGGCTGCAGCAGGTGACGGCGCCCTCGGCCTTTGCAAGCTCCGAGACATTCGTCTGCACGAGCGGGACACCGGCACGTTCGAGCCGGTCCGCGGTGCGGGGGAATGCAGTTGCGTAGATCACGCCCCCGCCGACCAGGAGCGCGTTGGCGGCGTAGGGCTCGGCGGGGTCCACCTCGAGGCGCTCGTACCCCTCAAACGCCGCCCGGTCCACCCATTTCGGGTTGAGGAGCACCGCCTCACGCCCTACCACGGTGACGGCGGACTTAAGGTGCAGGCAACCCGACACCGGCAGCGCCTCGACGGTGTAGCCGTGAGGCGAGAGCAGGGCGCGGAGCTGCTCGATACCGTCACGGTTGCTCCGGCCGGACAGGCCCACCACGACCCGTCGCCCCAGGCAGAGCACGTCGCCGCCGTCGAGCGTCCCTGGCGCCTGGATCGCCGCGACCGGGCGGAACCCCTCGAGGACTCGCACGATCGAAGCGGTCTCGGCGCGGCGCGACTCGGCGCCCGGGCGCGTGACGACCGCGAGCTCGTCCACGACGATCGCGGCGTCCTCGACGAACACCGAGTCTGGGAGATCGGGCTCGGCAGGCAGGCTCACAACCCGGCAGCCGAGCTGCGCGAGGCAGCGCTCGTAGGCCTCGTGCTGTCGCCCCGCCTGCGGGACGTCGATCGCTTCGCGCTGCAGGTGCGTCAGCTCACAGCGCGTGATCGCCGGGCTGATCTTGCGGGTGATCGCGATCGGCACGTAGCTTCTCGGCTCCATTGTGATGATACGCGAGCTGCGTCCCGCGGGGCGCGACATCGGTGTACTGCTCTAGTAGAATTGGAGCGGTGTTTCCCTTCTGTGCGCTGTGCCTCGTGCTTACCTGGCCGGGGCTCGTGGGAGCGCCGGATCCTCGTGCGACGCCCGCCGCGAAGGCGGCGGCTGCGGTTGCGGGGGAGCAGGCCTACGAGCCGCGGCCAGGGGACCTCGTCACCGTCGGCGGGTGGCCGGCCCTCGGCAGGTGGATGCTCGACCGCCACCTGCGCCCCGCCAGCTGGCTCGGGACCCTCTACCTTGGCAGGATGTTGAGAGAGCCTATCAACGTCGTCATCGTCGACCCGGTCGCGAGTTCGGCCGCGGACGCCGTGGCGAGGCTCTTCCGCGTGTGGAAGGCGGCGGGATACGAGGTGCGCGACGGGCACTCCGGGGGGTACCGAGCGTACATCGGCGGAGCGTTGTACACCCAGCTACCCGGTGGCAAGGGCAAGGCGTTCGCGAACCATCCCTTCGAGCTCCACAACAACCACGGGCGCATCTTCGGCCCGGTCCGGGTCAAAGACGGGTGGCTGTTCATCGGCGCCTTCAGCCGCGAGAAGCTCGTGCCGTTCAGCAAGGCCGAGCACATCTTCATGTCGTTTGCCCAGGCGCGGGACGAGTTCTCCAGCAAGGTCGGCCTGGCGACCGACTACAAGGTCCGAGGATTCCTGGACCTCGGCAACGCCGTCGTCGGCGACCCCGCGGTGACCACCGCCGACCACGACGGCAAGGCCGTCCTGCTGAAGGCGCAGAGGTAGCGGACGAGAGGCTCAGATGCCCCCAGGAAGGACCAGCGATCCGGCCGGGATCAGCGTGCCGCGGCCAGGGCGATAAGGGTGCGCAGGATGTTGAACCCCTCCAGGTAGTCCTGCGTCGTGTACGCCAGCACCCGCGCCTCCGGGCGCGTGACCATCGGGAGCAGCGCCCCGGGCTCCGCCTGGGCGCTGGTCAGGAACGCCACCGAGAACTGGTACGGGGGGTTGAGGCGGTACGGCTTGAACTGGGCGCGCTTGAGGAGCGCCTCCCGGGCGGCATCCTGGAGGCTCTTGCGGGCCTCCGGCAGGGGGACGAGCCTGGCGGCCGTCCTGCTCAACGCCTCCTTGACGGCGACGGTGACGACCCCATCACCCAGGAGGGATCTCGCCTGGCGGCAGGCCGCGGCGTCGCCGCTGAGCATGATGACGGGGACGCCGAACGTTCCGGCAATCGCCGCGTTGAGTCCGAGCTCGGGCATCTCGATCCCGTTGACCTTGACCTGGTAGACGGTCGCGCTGGAGATCGTGTGATCGAGGACCGCGGAGGCGGTGCCGGCCTCGGCGTGGTAACCGACGAACACGCAGGCGTCGAAGGTGGCATCAATCCCGGCCATCATGGAGAGCACCTTGGGGGAGCCCGAGATCAACTCCGCCTCGGGTCGCAGGTCGTCCGGCGAGATGTTTCTCATGCCGCCGTGCGAGTCGTTGACCACGATCTGGGTGGCGCCGGCCGCCAGCAGCCCGACCACCACGGCGTTGGCGTCCTCCGCCATCCACTTGCGCGCGGCGGCGTACTCCCGGGACTCGGAGTTCGTCTGATCCGGGCTGACGACGCCGGAAATCCCCTCCATGTCCACCGACACGTAGACCTTCAGCCCTTTGGTCTGGGCCGACCCGACGCCCGCCAGCAGGAACAAAACCGCCGCGAGTGCAATGATCCTTCGCATCTTCGTGCTCCTCTTCTCGACGCCATTGTAGCCGGCGCCCGAGCTCTCGACGGTGCTGGGATTGGCCAGGGGCACCGGCCTCTGAATGAATGTGGGGCGCGCTCGCCGGGCGCGCACAGCAGCCTGACGGGCGGTTCTATTCGACCGTGAGGAGCAGCGTGGGCACGGGCGGACGCGCCCCGACGCGCAGGACCGGGTACGGCGCCGGCTCGTTGCTCCACTGGCGGACGATGGCGCGGTTGAAGAACCCCCACGCCGCCAGACTGTCCGTGGAGAGCGGCTCGAGCAGCACGGCGACGAGGCGCGCGAGCGGCTGCCGCATGTCCACGAACACCGAGCCGGCCGGGATGTCTGCGTCGGCCTTCTCGTACCGGCCTGTGAACGCGTTCTGCACGTGCCCCTGGAAGATGTTCTTGGCGAGCTCGATCTTCTCGATCACGAATCGCTCGGCCGGGAGCTTGCAGCCTTCCAGGAGCTTCTCGACCACGATCCCCTGCGCCTGCAGCTTTCCGACGACCTCGTCCTGCCCCGGCGGCAGGATGTACCCGAGGGGGAGGGGAACGGTTCGCTTCGGCACGGCAAGTGCCAAGTAAGGCACCGTGTAGTCGCGCGGCACGTCGGTCGGCTTCACCCTGACGTCCCCTCGCCACGGGTACTTGGCCTTCTCTTCCGGCGGGACGGGCTCGGTAGTGAACTCGTAGCCCTTGACCGTCACGTCCCACATCTTCTCGAGCGCGGCCTCCGCGACGAACTGTTGCTGGAGGTAGGTCGCGGCCGTCTCACGGTCCACGCGCTTGACCAGCGCCGCGATCTCGGCGGCGTTGGCCGACGTGAACTCCAGCACCGCCCTGATGTACGCGTACGAGGCCAGCACCCTGGTCTTAAAGTCGGCGTAGGAGTAGTTCTCGTCCAGGATGGAGAGGCGGTTTCGCAGCCCGGCGTAGTTGGTCCCGTAGCGCGCCTCGATCGCCTCGTTGATCCAGCCCTTGGTGGGGTTGGCGCCCTCGACGAACTCGCCGTACGGCACGCTTTCGTAGCCGGAATCCTTCTTGAGCCGCGCGGCCGCCTCGGGGAAGAGCTTCTTCCACATGTAGTCGGCCAGCGCCTTCGGTCCGTTGGCGTTGGCGCAGGTCGTGTAGGTGACCGGCTCGCGGTGGTAGGAGCCGTTGGTCGTGTGTATGTCCACGAACAGCACCGGGTCCCAGGTGTTGAAGAGGCGGACGAGCGCCCTCACCTCGGGCGACTCCAGCTTCGTGTAGTCGCGGTTCAGGTCGAGCAGCTGCCCGTTGTGGCGCACCCCCGCGACGTCGGGTCCCTTGTCGCGGCGGTTCTTGCCCAGCTTGTCGTTCCCATCGGCGTTGAAGATCGGGATGACCAGGATCACCTGGTGCTCGAGCAGGGAGGCGAGGCGCCCGCTCGCCACCTCGCGGATCAGCATCTGGCAGGCTTCCTTGCCCTCGATCTCGCCGGCATGGATGTTGGCCATGATCAGCACGGCGGGCTTCCCGGTGTCGCGCAGCTCGGCGGGGGTACGGACGCGCTCCTTCGAGAGGATGACCAGCGGAACCACGCGGCCCTCGCTGGACACGGTCAGGGGCGCGATCGCGACCAGGCTCGAGGACTTCTCGACCTGGTAGATGAAGTCCACGACCTCCTGGTAGAGCGAGGTACGGGTGTAGCCGGTAGCCTCGACCACGGTGAGCGGCTCGCCGGCAAAGGCCGGCACGGCCAAGAGCACGACGAGAGCGAGGCGCGCAATTCTCACAATCCCTCCCCTGCCGCGCGCGTGAGCTCAACCCGCGGCGCCGCGCAGAGAAGAGTAGCAGGGGTGCTCGCGGCGGGTATGCCGCCATCTCGGCCGTGCCCCGTGATCCGTTCGCCGGACCCCCTGCCGCAAAACCGCCTAAACCTCGGGCGCGCTGGAGCGTAAACTTGGTTACCCCGGAAAGGAGAGGGAAGATGAAAGCAAAGCGTTTCTTGACCGTGGCCCTGGTCGCCGCCGCTCTGCTGGTCGTGCCCGCCCTGGCGTCGGCGCAGATGGTGACGCTGCCGCCGGACGGCAAGAACCAGAAGGCGTCGGTATCGCAGTGGATCGGCCTCGTGGAGGTCAACATCACCTACAACGCCCCCAAGGTCACCGCGCCCGACGGCACCGATCGGACCGGAAAGATCTGGGGGCAGCTCGTCCCGTACGGGATGGCCAACCTGGGCTTCGGCACCTGCGGGGACAAGTGCCCGTGGCGTGCCGGTGCCAACGAGAACACGGTCTTCCGCGTTTCCCACGACGTCAAAATCGAGGGACAGCCGCTGCCCGCGGGTTCCTATGGCGTTCACATGATCCCGGGCCAGGAGGAGTGGACGATCATCTTCTCGAAGAACTCCACCTCCTGGGGGAGCTTCTTCTACAACCAGGCCGAGGACGCCCTGCGCGTCAAGGTCAAGCCCAAGAAGTGCGAGTACAACCACTGGCTGACCTACGAGTTCAGCGAGCGCCAGCCCGACCAGGCGACGGTGGCGTTGAAGTGGGAGTACCTCGAGGTCCCCTGGACGATCACCGTGGACAACGGCACCGAGCTCTACGTCGAGAACCTGCGCCGGCAGCTCCGCACCATGCCGGGGTTCAACTGGGAGGGGTGGCAGGAGGCGGCCAACTTCTGTCTCACCAGCAAGACCAACCTGAAGGAGGCACTCGGGTGGGCGCAGAACGCCGTAACCCTGCCGTTCATTGGGCAGGAGAACTTCTTCACCCTGCGCACGTTGGCCGACCTCCAGGCCGCCAACGGACTGACCGCCGAGGCCGAGAAGACCTGGCAGAAGGCCATCGACCACCCGACCGCCAACGTGATGGATCTGCATCAGTATGGCCGGCAGCTCCAGAACCGCGGCGAGAAGGAGAAGGCCCTCAAGGTCTTCGAGCTGAACGCCAAGAAGCATCCCAACGTCTGGCCGGTCAACGTCGGACTGGCGCGCGGCTATGCCGCGGTTGGCCGGACGGCGGACGCCCTCACGTACGCGAAGCTCGCGGTGGAGCAGGCCCCCGACGAGGCGAACAGGAAGAACCTGCAGAAGATGATCGAGGACCTGGAGGCTGCCAAGCCCCAGAAGTGACGGGCCGGGCCTCGTGGCGGATGTCTTTCCCACCTACGGCTTCGCGCGGGCGAGGCCGCAGGTGTGTCTTCCTACGCCACGCTGATTTCCCTCCGCTTCGGGCGAGAGCGGGACCGGATAACCCGGATGGCTGAGGTCGCGTATTCGAACCGTGGCTCGCGAGCGCAGAATCCAACGCAGCTCTCCTGAACAGCCGAGGGAGGTCTCGATGAAGAACGCCCTGATGACCGTGTCGTTGTTGTTTTCCGCCACGCTGGCGCTCGCGGCCGAGCCGATCACGATCGGCGAGGTGGTGAAGCTGCACTCGAAGGTCCTGGGCGAGGACCGCACCATCCTCATCTCGACGCCGGCCGGCTACGCGCAGGGCCAGGAGCGCTTCCCCGTGCTCTACATGACCGACGGCGACGCGCACCTCACGCACACGCGCGGCACGGTTGACTTTCTGGCACGCAACCTCGTGATGCCGGACCTGATCATCGTGGCGGTCACCAACACTGACCGCACCCGAGACCTCTCGCCGACCCGGGCAAACCGCCGTCTTGCCGACGGCGCGAAGCAGGAGATCCCGAACAGCGGAGGCGCGGGTCGCTTCCTCGACTTCTTCGAGAAGGAGCTCATCCCCTACGTTGAGGAGCACTACCGCACCGAGCCGTACCGCGTCTTCGCCGGGCACTCGCTGGGGGGGCTGCTCGCCCTCTACACCCTGACGACGAGGCCGGAGCTCTTCAACGCCTACATCGCCGCCTCGCCGGCGTTAACTTGGGATGACGACTACATCATGGGCAGGGTGAGCAGGTTCCTCGGCGAGCGCAGGGGACTCCAGCGCACCCTTTTCGTGACCATGGCCGACGAGGAGGGGTCCGACCCCAAGCCGACTCGCTTCGACCGCCTGTGCACGATGCTGGGGAATGCGAAGATCGCCGGCTTCGCCTGGGCCTGCATGCGCATGGCCGACGAAACCCACGGTACCGTGGTGCTGCGCAGCCACTACTACGGCTTTCGCAAGATCTACGACGGCTGGCAGCTTCCTCTCGGTTCGCCCGGCGCCCCCTTCAACATGACGATGGCCGATATCGCGCGGTACTACACGGGCCTGTCCAAGCGCTTCGGCTACACGATCAGGCCGCCCGAGGTGATCGTCAACCAGGCGGGCTACCTGTTGCTCGGACAGAAACGCACCGACGACGCCATTGCCGTCTTCCGCGGCAACGTCGAGCTCTACCCCTTCTCGGCCAACGTCTACGACAGCCTGGCCGAGGCGCTCGAGCGCGCCGGCCGGTCGGACGAGGCCCTGGCCAACTACAGCAAGGCCGTGGAGATTGCGAAGAAGCTCGGCGACCGGCGCCTCGAGATCTTCACAGCCAACCGCGACCGCGCCACCGCGGCCGCGAAGGCGAAGAAGCCGAGCCCGTAGCGGCCGCCCGGTGGGTGGCCGCTACGTGCCCTCCTGAGGCATTGACACCTCCCTTCACCGGGGTACTATCGGTCCAGGTGAGAAAGGAAATTCCTATCCATTCCTATCCATGAGACGCACGTGATCCCGACAGGAACTCCGGCCCAGCAAGGGCCTTCCCGCTTCGCGCTGTTCGCAGCCGTCTCGAAGATCCACGACAGCGAAGTGCTTCGCAATCTGGTGGAATCCTATCTCTCGCCCCTGCGAGCTCTGGGAGCGGAGCCATGGGATCCCGGCACGGGACGGGCTGCCATGCCGCTGGTCGTGTTCGTGGCGACCGGGGGTACGGAGCGGCTCATCCTGCAGAGCGCGCACTTCGACGCGCGCGAGCCGGCTCTGCTGGTGGCGCACCCCGGCCACAACTCGCTGCCGGCTGCCCTGGAGGTGCTCGCGCGCGTGCAGCAGATGGGCAACCGCGGTCAGGTCCATTACCTCCGCGGCCCCGCCGACGAGGACGGATTGCAGAGGCTGGCTGGGGCGATCCACGACCGCTCGGTGCGCCGCGCTCTGCTCGGCAGCCGCATCGGGCTGGTGGGAGAGCCCTCGGAGTGGCTCGTGGCCAGCAGTCCCACGATCGAGACGGTGCGCTCGGTCTGGGGGCCGACGGTGGTGCCGCTGCCCCTCGAGCCGCTCCTGTCGGAGCCCGATCCGGAGATCGCGGCCCGTGCGGAAGCGTTCGCGCGCGACTTCCGCGTGGGTGCCGAGGCCCTCGTGGAGCCGGCCGAGTCCGATCTGCTCGCCGCCGGGCGCGTCCACGGGATGCTGCGTAGGGTGGTGGATACCGAGCGCCTCGACGCCGTCGCGGTGCGATGCTTCGACCTCGTGGTGCGCAAGCAGATGACGGGGTGCCTCGCGCTGGCTCAGCTGAACGACGAGGGCATCGTCGCCGGATGCGAGGGGGACCTAGTCGCGACCGTCGCCATGCTCTGGCTCCGCCGCATGATCGGAACCATCCCCTGGATGGCGAACCCGTCGCGGGTCGATCCGGATCGCCGCATCCTCAGCCTGGCCCATTGCACGGTGCCGCGCGGCGCGGCCGGCGCCTACCGCCTGCGCTCGCACTTCGAGTCCGGTCTGGGCGTGGGCATCCAGGGCACGATGCCCACCGGCCCGGTCACGCTGGTGCGCATCGGCGGCGCGGGGATGGAACGATTGCGCGCCATCGACGGCGACCTGTTGCTCAACACGGATTATCCGGACCTGTGCCGCACGCAGGTCGAGGTCGAGATCGGCCGCGACGAACTGGAGGACCTGCTCGCGCAGCCTCTGGGCAACCACATGGTGCTGGTGAGGGGCCAGCATGCCGCCGCCCTCAGGCGCTGGCACGAGGCGATGATCGTCTGACGCTGCGCACGCCCCAGCAGGCCTCGGCGGAACCCTGCCGCGCATCGATCATCTTGCTCGACTTCGACGGCGCGCTGACCGACGCCGATGCCCATGCGCCGGTGTTCCACGAGGCGTCCGGACGCGAGCTGGCCCGCCAGCCGGGCTGGGACGACTCCACGTTGCGGCGGGAATGGCAGCGCGCTGGCCGTCGTGGCTGGCCTCTCTCCGCATGCGGCCTGGGTCGTGGGCGGCTACGGCGTCTGTCCCGCAACCGGCGGACGGACGGAGGAGGCGCTGGCCAACTACACCAGGGCCATGGACACGGCGAGGAAGACCGGCGACCAGCGTCTCGAGATCTTCACCGCCAACCGCGACCGCGCCGCCGCGACCGCGAAGGCGAAGAGGCCGAGCCCGTAGCGGCCGTCCGGCGGGCGGCGGCTGCGTGTGCTGGGGTCGCGCTACCAGGGGTCCTGCACGTGGCAGGCGAGCGCCGTTCTTGGCGATGTACTCCTGGTGGTACTCCTCGGCGGGCCAGAAGGTCTTCGCGGGCTCGACCTGGGTGACGATCTTCCGGCCGCCGTAGCGGTTGCTCGCCTGCAGCTCGGCGATGGTCGCCTCGGCCTCACGCTTCTGCTCGTCGTTCACGTACCAGATCCCCGAGCGGTACTGCGAGCCGAAGTCCGGTCCCTGTCGGTTGAGCTGCGTCGGGTCATGCATCACGAAGAACGCCTCCAGCAGGCGGCGGTAGGTGATCTTCTGCGGGTCGAAGACGACCTTCACGGTCTCGGCATGACCGGTCGTGTTCGAGCACACCTGCTTGTAGGTCGGGTGGTCCACATGCCCTTGCATGTAACCGCTGATCGCATCGATCACCCCCGGCCCGCGGTGGAAGTAGTACTCCACGCCCCAGAAGCAGCCGCCGGCGAAGTACGCCACCTCGGTCGTGGCCGCGTTGCCCTGCGCCTTTGCCGTCTGCGCCTGGACCCTGGCGGGCTGGCTCTCGGGAGGCAGCGTCGCACCGTTCTCGTAGAACTTGAGCGCGGCGGAGTTGAGGCAGTAGCGCTCGCCTGTGGGCGGCGGCCCGTCCTCGAACACGTGCCCGAGGTGGGAGCCGCAACGCGCGCACAGGATCTCGGTGCGCACCATGAACAGGCTGGTGTCCACCTTCTTGACGATGTGCTCAGGGTCGAACGGCTGGTAGAAGCTCGGCCACCCGGTGCCCGAGTTGAACTTGTTCTTGGACGAGAACAGCGGCAGTCCGCAGACGACGCACACGTACGTACCGTCCTTGTGGTTGTCGAGGAGGTTGCCGCAGAACGCCGGCTCTGTGCCGGCCTTCTGCGTGATCCTGTCCGCCTCGGGATCGAGCTTGGCGGCGAGCGCGGCGACCTGCGCGCTCGAAAGGGGCGTCATGTCGTAACCGGACCTGGAGTATCGGGGTGTCATCGAACCGTTCCTCTCCTGCGCGTGGGCGGGCTCCGACGCGGCGGCCGATGCCGCGGCCGGCCCGCCAATGCGCGCGACCAACGAGCTTGCCAGACAGACGCCCGCCATCACCACGACGAACGCCACTGCCAGCGGAATGACCCTGGACCCGCTCATGCCCTTGAGAAGCCCCGCGAGAGCGTTGTCATTCCGGGGCCGCAGACCTTTTGATCCGTGCCTCATGTGCGTCTCCCCCCGTCGCCCCGGAATATGCCTGACCCTTGCGGAAGGTTACGGGCGTGAAGTCGGCGTCGAAAGCGGCGCTTCTATCGCGGGTACGCGACGAGGGCGAGCGGCACCTTGCGCCACCCGCGCCAGGCCCGGCGTGACCCCGCGGCGTCGGTCAGCGTCAGCTGGGCGGAGATCCCCCCATCCAGCATCGCCGCCTGCCGGCAGCCGAGCGCCCCAAGGATCGCCGCCATCTCGGGGACCGTCGGGCCGAAGGGGAGCGAGCCGAGCGTGTCGCCGGCCGCGGCGAAGCGGGTTAGGGCGATGAGGATCCGGCCGTCGCGCAGCTCGCCCACGGCCAGGCGCGCGTCGCGGTGCGCGAGGTCCACGCCGAGCCCCGGTTGGGTGAGCTGTGGCGGGATCTCTCCCTCGCCCCTCAGGAGGACTGGGTACGACTGAAACGCCTCCGTCGCCGACCCGGGGCCGGAGGAGGGGATCTCGCTCACCGGCATGAACCTGACGCGGCCGTCGGCGAGGATGGCGAAGGCCGCGGAGAGGCGCCCCGGTCCCGGCGGCTGCTCGACCTGCCCGTGACGGACGAGCCACCCCCAGGGCTGG
The DNA here is from genome assembly GCA_963754345.1 of Thermoanaerobaculaceae bacterium. Lineage (GTDB taxonomy): Bacteria > Acidobacteriota > Thermoanaerobaculia > Thermoanaerobaculales > Thermoanaerobaculaceae > RBG-13-68-16. The sequence goes on from CAVWFZ010000024.1 coordinate 58,613, forward strand.
CCGCCGGTGAACTGTCCTGCGTTCATGCCGAGCACAGCCTCCGGGGGCAGGTCGTCGAGCGACCACTCCGCGAGCGTACCCGCCTCGCTGCTCGCCTCCACGAGCTCCATGCGAAGGCGCGAGGGGTCGATGCGGGCGAGGACGACTTGCAGCCGCCAGGCCTCACCCGTTCCGCCCAGCTCGAGCTCGCCCCATTCCATGCCGGAGGAGGCCGGGCGCCAAGCGATGACCCCGAGGACGGTGGAGTCGGGGGCCGGCCAGGACGACGGCGCGCGCCCCGAGGTCCACCAGGTGACCCACTTCCCGCCGGCGAACACCCGCAGCTCCGACTCGGGCAGGCCAGCGGCCAGCGAGGCACCGGCCGCCAGACCGAGTCCGCACGCGGCCACGAGCGCCGCGCGCATCAGTAACGGGTTCGACCCCCGAGCGTGCACCGGAGCTCAGCGCTTCTTGGGGTAGAGCGCCTTGGTGAACGCCTCGCAGCGCGGCTGCAGCGCCGCGACCTCGCTCGCGGTGTAGACGAAGAACACAGGTCCCTCACCTTTGATCTTGACGCCGTCGGGGCCCGGGGTGACAGGGTCGGAGAAGCACAGCGGCGTGATGCGTTCCCTGAGGATCGCGTACTGGCGGTCCGTCAAGCTGTTGCTCCGGGCCGCGTCCGACTGGGCTCCGCGCAGCTCACTGCCGACGTCCGGCTTCGTGTAGGTCTTGTTGGGGTCCGGCCCGCAGGCCTTCATCATGAAGGCCTCCATCTTCGCCTGCATCTCTGCGGTTGCCTTTCCGGCGGCCTTGGGATCGTTCGATTTCGCTGACATGGCCCCCACGGACTCCTGCATGAGCTGCTGGAACTCGGGGGTCATCATCAGCTTCATCTGGCACTCTTGGTATTCCTGCTTGCTCTTGGTCGGCTTAGGTACCGGCCTGGCGGCCTTGGCGGCGATCTCCTTGCGCGCGGCCTCATACTCAGCGAGCGCCTTGGCGAACCGGTCGAGCGTCGCCGGCGTCATCTCCAGCACCTCCTCGTCGAACACCGGACTCGCCCCGCCGGCGGGTTGCGCCGTGGCCCCGCCGGCCGGTTGCGTCGCAGCCCCGCCGCTTTTGGGTCCCGGCAGCCCGGAGCTCGGCCGCAACCCCTGGTAGCTCTGCGCCTCAAGGACGGCGGGTGCGGCCAGGCTGGCCGCGAGGACAAGGACCGACAACACGTAAACATGGTTTCTCATTGAAGCCTCCCGTGGGCGTGCATGCCTCGTACGCCCGTGTTCCCTTTGTGAGGGACTCCCCCTGCTGGTAAGTATGCCATGAGCGCAACCATTCCCCGGCGGGCCGTCGGGAACACGGGTGGCGCCGGTTCGCGGGCATGAGGCGCGTGACTTCATAATTGAGATAACGTCGCAAGTATAACCTTTTATGTTGACATCACTTCCGGCGGGGCGTAAGAAATGCCGTGGGTTTTCACTACCTGCGGGCCGCGGCGCCCGCACAACGAGCAGCTCGACGTCGTGAGGGAGGTCTGGCCATGGTTCGCGCCGTGTCCTTCACTTTGAACGGCAAGCCCACACAGGTGACGGTGGACGACGAGCGCATGCTCCTTTGGGTGCTGCGCTACGACCTCGGCCTGACCGGCACGAAGTTCGGCTGCGGCGAGGGCCTGTGCGGCGCCTGCACGGTCGTCGTCAACAACCAGGCCGTGCGCTCATGCTCGACCAAGGTCAAGGACGTCGCCGGCAAACAGGTGCTCACCGTCGAGGGCCTGAGCCGCAACGGACAGCTGCACGCCCTGCAGCAGGCCTTCCTCAAGGTCAACGCCTTCCAGTGCGGCTACTGCACCTCGGGGATGCTCATGAGCGCCTACGCCCTGCTGCTTGAGAAGCCACGGCCGACGCGCGCCGAAATCCTCCAGCACATGGAAGACAACCTCTGCCGATGCGGCTCGCACAAACGCATCCTCGAAGCCATCGAGAGCGCGGCCCAAGCCGCGAGGGGAGGTGCGCGATGAAAGGCAAGCTCACCGTCAACCGCCGCGACCTCTTGGTCTCCCTGGCTGGAACCGGGCTGTACGTCGTGTTCCGGTTCGATCCTCTGTTCGCCCAGGAGCCGGAGCGCCTCCCGTCCCGGCCGAGCTACCCGACCGACTTCAACGCGTACGTCCACATCGGCGAGGCCGGCCGCACGACCTGTTTCGTCGGCAAGGTCGAACTGGGGCAGGGCTCGATGACCTCGCTCGCGCAGCTGTGCGCCGAGGAGCTCGACGTTGCCTTCGACACGGTTGACATGGTCATGGGCGACACCGACCTCTGTCCGTGGGACATGGGCACGTTCGGATCACTGACGATCCGCAGCTTCGGGCCGGTGCTGCGCGCCGCCGTGGCCGAGGCGAGGGCCGTGCTCCTCCAGATGGGCGCCGAGAAGCTGCAGGTGCCTGTCGAGAAGCTCACCGTCAAGGATAGCGTCATCAGCGACAGGCGCGATCCGAGCAACAAGATCAGCTACGCGCAGCTCGTGCAGGGGAAGCGCATCGAGCGGCACCTCGAAAAGGTCCCGGTCAAGGCGGTGTCCACGTTTGGCGTTGTCGGCAAGTCCCCCGCACGCAAGGACGCGCTCGAGAAGGTGACCGGCAAGGCCAGGTACGCCGGCGACATGGGATTCCCGGGCACGCTGCACGCGCGCATCCTGAGGCCGCCGGCGCACGGTGCCAAGCTCAAGGACGTGGACACCAGCGCCGCCGAGAAGATCCTCGGGGCCAAGGTCGTCCGGGACGGCGACCTGGTCGCCGTGCTCCACCAGCGTCCGGACGTGGCCGACGCGGCGCTCGCGCTGGTGAAGACGCAGTTCGACGTCCCCGCACCGGCCGTGGATGATGCCACCATCTTCGACCACCTCGTGAAGGCTGCGCCGGATGGCCGGTTGGTCGGGGAGAGCGGCAACCTCCAGGAGGGTGAGAAGCTGGCCGAGGCCGTCTTCGACCACACCTATCTGAACAGCTACGTCTCGCACGCGACGATGGAGACGCACTCGGCGGTCGCGCGAATCGAGGACGGCAAGGTGACGGTGTGGGTCTCCACGCAGGCACCGTTCATGGTCAAGAACCAGGTCGCCGAGGGAGCGGGCTTTCCGCCGGGCAACGTCCGCATCATCACCCCCTACGTCGGCGCCGGCTTCGGCGGGAAGAGCGGGGCCAGGCAGGCCGTCGAGGCGGCGCGCCTCGCGAAGATCGTCGGGACCCCGGTGCAGGTCGTCTGGGACCGCGCCGAGGAGTTCTTCTACGACACCTTCCGCCCTGCGGCGGTCGTCAAGATCCGCTCCGGACTGACGGGGGCGGGCAGGATCTGCCTTTGGGACTACAAGGTCTACTGCGCCGGCGACCGCGAGGCGAAGCAGTTCTACGACGTGCCCAACCAGAGGACCGTCTCGTCGGGCGGGTGGCAGGGGCAGCAGCCCCTGGGCCTGCACCCGTTCGGGGTCGGGCCGTGGCGCGCGCCGTCGGTCAACACGAACACCTTCGCGCGCGAGTCGCAGATCGACGTCATGGCCGCGAAGGCCGGTGCGGACCCGCTGGAGTTCCGGTTGAGCCACCTGACTGACCAGCGCATGGTGCGGGTCCTCAAGGCGGCCACGGACAGGTTCGGCTGGACCCCCAGGCGCGCGCCGAGCGGGCGCGGGGTGGGCGTCGCCTGCGCGATCTACCTCGGGACCTGGGTGGCGATGTGCGCCGAGGTCGTGGTGGATCGGGCCACCGGCCGCGTGAAGGTCAAGCGCGTCGTGTGCGCGCAGGACATGGGGGTCATCGTCAACCCGGACGGCTCCCGCCAGCAGATCGAGGGCGGCATCACGATGGGCCTGGGCTACGCGCTCACGGAAGAGGTGCGTTTTTCGGGCGGGAAGGTGCTCAACCGCAACTTCGACAGCTACGAGATTCCGCGCTTCTCCTGGCTGCCCACGATCGAGACCATCCTGATCGAGAATCCCGGCGTGGCCGCATCGGGGTGCGGCGAGCCGCCGATCGTCTGCGTGGGTGCGGTGATCGCGAATGCGATCCACGACGCCGTGGGTGCAAGGCTCTTCCAGCTCCCCATGACCCCGGCTCGCATCAAGGCCGCCCTCAAGGCGTAGCGCCCACCGCGTCAGAATGCCGAAGGCGTGGGGCGCGCACGGCCGGCCAGCGGCCGGCCGGTCTTTCTGTTTGTTGCGCTGCGTTGCGCACACGGCGGGCCGCTCCAGCTAGAATCGCAAGGTGAACCCACCGAGCGAGCTTGCCGCGCACCGCTGGCGTCTGCTGGCCAGCGCGATGGTCACCTTCTTTGCGGTCGGGATGACGTTCTTCGCGGTCCCGCCCCTGGTTGACACGTTGCGCAGCACCTTTGCCCTTTCGAACCTCTCGATCGGCCTCCTGATGGGCGCGATCGCCGTGCCCGCCATCGCCCTCTCGATCCCTCTCGGCGTGGCGATCGACCGTTGGCCGCCGCGGGCGGCCGGCCTGGCGGGACTCGCGGCGATGCTCGTGGGCTCCGTAGCGTTCGCCGCGGCCCCGGGATACGGATGGCTGCTGGCCGGGAGGCTGCTCTTCGGCGCCGGCGCGTTGCTCATGAACCTGCTGCTCGCGCGTCTGATCTCGGTGGCGTTTCAGGGTCGCGAGCTGGCCCTCGCGATGGGACTGTTCACCGGTACCTACCCGGCGGCCATGATCGTGCTCTTCTCGCTCCACCCGTGGCTGCAGGCGAGCCTCGGGTGGCGCATCGAGATGGGGCTGCTCGCCGTGCTCGTCGTGGTGGCGGTCCCGCTGCACGCCGTCTCGGTGCCGAAGGATTCGCCCGCAGGGGAGGGGACACGGAGGGCCGGCGGCACGCGCGCAGTCCCCGCATCGCTCGTCGCCCTCGGCCTCTCGTGGATGCTCTACTTCGTCGGCTTCGCCGCGGTCACGACCTTCGGACCCGAGTGGGCGGGCGGCGGCGGCAGCGGGCTCCTGGTCACCAGCGTCATCACCTGGGTGGCGATGTTCGGCACGCCGCTCTCGGGCGCCATCATCGACCGCTCCGGCCGCCCCCAGGTGTGGTGTGCGGCCGGCGTCGGCCTCATGGCAGCAACGCTGGCCCTGATGGCGGCACGGTCGCTGCCCGCGGTTGCCGCAATGGCGGCGCTCGGCGTGGTTGCTTCGGTAACGCCGCCGGCGTTCTACTCGCTGCCCGGGCGGCTCATGCCGGCCGAGCGGGTCGGCTTCGCGTTCGGGTTCATCACCGCGCTCTCGAACCTCGGCACGGTGCTCGGGCCTGCGCTCGCCGGAGCGGTGCGCGATGCGACGCCCGCCTGGGCGCCCTTGTGGATCATGCTCGCCGGCGTGGCGCTGGCAGGCGCGGTCGCGGCGGCCCTGGTGCGGCCGGCGACAGGTGGCCCGGCGCGCGACCCCTCGTAGCGGCCCCGCCCCTCGTTGGGGGATTGCGGTGCGGGTCCCCCTTGGGCGGGATCGGGCCCCACACCGGCCGACCTGTCGGCGCATCTCGTTACCCATGAAGAATTTGTAGCGGCCGCCCGTGGGGCGGCCGGCCTTTCCGGCGGCTGTACGGTCGGTGCCCCTCCGGCCAACCCGAGGGGAGCTTGACAAAACTTTTCACTGTCTATAGCGTATATATACAGTGAGGACGGTACCTATGATACTCCACCTGACCGAGAACTCGCCGGAGCCGATGCGGAGCCAGATTGCGCGGCAGCTCAGAGGCAAGATCCTTACCGGGGATCTCGAGGAGGGGTGCCCGCTCCCGGAGGTCCACCGTGTGGCGCGCGAGCACCACGTGAGTCCGCGGGACATCCGGCAGGCCCTTCATGAGCTCGAGGAGGAGGGGCTGCTGGAGAGAGCCGGCGACAACGCGTTTCGCGTCGCCGCTGTGTCCGCCGAACACCGACGGACGCTTGCCGAGCGCCGCCTCCTCGACGATCTGCGCGAACAGGAGCTGTCGTTGCGGGAGCTCGAGATGGCGCGCGACATCCAGCGCCGGCTCCTGCCGCCGGCGCGCGTGGAGGGGGAGGGGTTCACGGTGGCCTCGCGCAGCTTCCCGGCGCGTTTCGTGGCCGGGGACTTCTACGACGTGCTGCGCCACGTCGACGGAAGCGTCGGCGTCGTGGTGGCGGACGTCGCCGGCAAGGGGTTCGGCGCCAGCCTGATCATGGCCTCGGTGAAGGCGATGACCCCGTTCGTCGCCGCCGAATGCGGCGTGGCGGACACGCTCCGCGAGCTGAACCGCCGCCTGTGCGCGGAGCTCGGGCGAGGTCAGTTCGTGGCGCTGGCGTACGCCCGCATCGCGCCGGGCTCGGGGACCGTGGAGCTGGCCAACGCGGGGATGCCAGACCCGTTCCTCGTGCAGCGTGGCGGTGCACCCGTCATCCTGGAGGTCCCCGGCCCAAGGCTGCCGCTTGGCGTCCGCGCGGACGTGCCGTACGCCTCGATCACGTGTCGCCTGGAGGAAGGGGCGCGCCTGTTCCTGTTCTCGGACGGCATCGCGGAGGCACGGCGGCCGTCCGGCGAGCCCCTGGGCTACGAGGAGCTGGCCGCCATCGTCGCGCGCGTGACAACGGCGGGCGCCACCCGGCTCCCTGCGGAGCGGTGGCTCGACGCCGTGCTTGACGAGGCGCAGCGCGCGACCGGCCCCGCCCTCGACGACGACTGGACCGCGGTGGTCGTGGAGTGCGGCCGGGGCGGGGAGGGGTGATGGACCTCCTCTTGCACCTGTCCGAGCTGTCGGCCGAGCCCCTGCACGCTCAGATCACGCGCCAGATCCGCGCGCAGATCCTGGCGGAGGAGCTCGCCGGCGACGACCCACTGCCCTCCATCCGCGCCCTCGCGCGCGAGCAGCGGGTGAGCGTGATCACGGTGCAGCGGGCCTACGAGGACCTGGAGCGGGACGGTCTGGTCCGCTCCCGTCCGGGCAAGGGGTTCTTCGTCACCACGATCCCCGAGAAGAGGAAGCAGAACATGGCAGAGGAACGATTCGAAGTGGCCCTCGCGCGCATCGTCGCCGAGAGCGCCGCCGAAGGGATGGAAGAGCCGCAGATCCGCGAGGTGTTCGAGCGGGTGCTGCGCAGGAAGGGAGGCGCGCGATGAGCAGCGTGCCCGCGTTCATGCTCACTGGCGTCGTGAAGCGCTACCCGGGGTTCACGCTGGGGCCGCTCGACCTCGCCCTGCAGCCGGGGACAGTCCTCGGCTTCGTCGGGCCCAACGGTTCCGGCAAGACCACCACGCTGAACTGCATCGCCGGCCTCGTGATCGCGGAGGAGGGCTCGGTGGAGGTGTTCGGGCGCAGGGCGGACCACCGCGCCCCGGCGTGGAAGGCCGACCTCGGCGTGGTCGGGGAGACGCACGGTTTCTACCACTCACGGACGGCGAGGGAGAACCTGCGTTTCCTCTCTCGCTTCTTTCCCGGTTGGTCCGACCAACGCGTCAACCGCTTGGCAACCCGCTTCGGTCTGCCGCTCGACAAGAAGGTGGAACAACTCTCGAAGGGCCAGGTCGCCAAGCTCGCCCTCGTGGCGGCGCTCGGCCACGGGCCGCGCCTTCTCCTGCTCGACGAGCCCACCGCTGGACTCGACCCGGTTGTGCGCGCCGAGGTCCTGGACGTTCTCTGGGAGGTCCTCGAGGACGGGGAGCACGCCATCTTTTACTCCACCCACGTGCTCTCGGACATCTCGCGCCTCGCCGACGAGCTGGTCTTCCTGCGCGAGGGCCGCGTGCTCCAGCGCAGTTCCAAGGACGCCCTCACCGAGCGCTGGCGGCGCATCTCGTTCCGCCTCGCCGACACGGACGTCGCGGTCGCCTCCGCCGTCGAGTACCGGCGGGTGCGCGCCGAGCACCAGGTGCTGAGCGACAACGGTGAGGCGACGCTTGCCCACCTGCGCGCGCTGGGGGCGGATGCGATCGAGCAGTCCCGCATGACCATCGACGAGATCGCGGTCGCGATCCTCAAGGGGGGCAACCATGTGGCGCCTCGTTAGGGAAAGCGTTCGTTTCTACCGGCCGGTCCTGCTGATCTCGTGGGCTTTCGGCATCAGCATCTTCGTCCTGGTCGTCGCCATTATCGCCCTGGTCGGATCCGTCCACGACTTCAACGTAATGGCAAAAGCCGGAGTGCAGCTTCCGCTTGCCATCCTGATCGCCTCCATGATCGCCGGCTTCATCGTCACTGGAACCGAGAGGAGCGAGAATAGGGTCCGGTTGCACCTCATGCTCCCGCTGCCGATCGGTCAGGTCGCCGTCGCCCGCGTCCTGCTGCCCGCCGCGCTCATGCTGTTCGGCCTGATGGCGGCGCATGTCCTGTTCGCCGTCCTGCTCGCGCTTGAGGGCTCCCCGGCCCTGTCTCCGCGCCACCTCAGCGTGGACTTCATCGCGGCACAACTCCTTCTCTGGCTCCAGCTGGCGCTTGTCATCCGGGAGATCATCGAGCTCCGACATCGCATGAGCTGGCGGGGTGCGCTCGGTCCGAAGGCCCTGCTGGTCACCGCGGTCGCCCTCATGGTCGTGGTCCAGCTGGCGCCTTGGGACAGCGTCGCCCTCCGGGCTGCCGCGGCCGCAGCGCTGGCCGTGCTTCTCATGGCCTTCACCGTTGCACTGTTCCTGCGCCGCACCCAGTTCACGCGGTGAGGAGACCGTGGATGGCGGAGGAAGAGTGGGAGGAACTGCAGATGCGCGGAGTGTTTTGCCGGGTACCGCACAAGAAGGTCGGCGCGCGATGAGCCGCGTGCCCAGGGGGAGAGGCATGTGGCGCCTCGTTAGGGAAGGTCTTCGCTTCTATGGGCGGGTCCTGCTGACCGCGTGGACCAGCACCACCATCGGCCTTGTCGCCGTCTTCGCAATCCTGGCCGTGCTCGGCGTCATTGGTGGCCGTGCCGCCCTTTTGTGGGTCGCGGTGCCTTGGCCGGTCAGCATCCTCATCGCCTCCGCCGTCGCTGGCTGGATCGCCACCGGCACCGAGTTGACCGAGCACAGGGTCCGCATGCACCTCGTGCTGCCCGTGTCGATCGACCAGCTTGCCCTCTCCCAGCTCCTCCTCCCGGCGGCGTTGCTGCTCCTCGGCCTGGCGGTGGCGCATGCCGCCACCGCGGCAGTCCAAGCGATCTACAGTGCACCGACGCCGTGGCTGGGCCACGTCAAGCTGGACTTGATCGCCGCGCACCTCCTCTTCCTGCTCCAGCTCACCCTTGCCATCCGGGAGGTCACCCTCCTTCGCGAGACGGGGTGGTGGAGGTCAGCGCTTGGCTCGCTCGTCTTGCTGATTCTCTGCGCTCCCGTGTGGGTGTGGGTCGGTTGGCCAATCGGCAATCTCACCCTCCGTACGGCGGCAGTGACGGCGCTGGCCATGCTTCTCATGGCTTTCACCGTCTCCCTCTTTCGCCGCCGCACCCAGTTCACGAAGTAGCCGGCTGGCCGCCGGGGGGCCGGCCGCCTGACCGGTTCTCGCAGCGCCCACACCTGGCCCCCAGATTTGGGAATTCGCTCGTTCCTGGGCGACTTCATAGGGACATGCAAAGTCCCGCTCCCCGGGAAACGAACAGGAGGATGTAATGGCCAAGAAGGTGGCTCCGATTCCAAAGGGCATGCATACCGTCACGTCGAACCTGACGATCAGCGGGTGCGCAAGGGCGATCGAGTTCTACAAGAAGGCTTTCGGCGCGGAGGAGCTCGACCGGGCGCTGGCGCCGGACGGGAGATCCGTCTGGCACGCCGCGCTCAAGATCGGCAATTCGGTCGTCTTCATGAACGACGAGATCCCGGGGATGTCGGCCCCGTCGCCCGGCCCGGGCCGTCCCTCACCCGTGCGCTTCTGGCTGTACGTCCGCGACTGCGACGCCGCCTTCAAGCAGGCGGTGGATGCGGGCGCCAAGGCGAAGGGTCAGCCCGAGGACATGTTCTGGGGCGACCGCTGCGGCATGGTGAGCGACCCGTTCGGTTTCGAATGGGCCCTTGCCACCAGGGTCAAGGAGATGACCAGGGAGGAGATGCGGGTCGCTGGCGAGGAGTTCGCCAAGAAGATGTCCGGCGGCCACTGACCGCCTCGGACGGTCGCGCGTGGCGGCCGCCCGCTTCTCGATCTGTCATTGCCTAGAGAGTCCCGCACCCCAAGGGGTCATCCCGAGGAGCGCAGCGGTCTTAGAGCCTGCCCTGGGCGGAGCGAATGCGAGAGATCGGGGCGGGAGAAGCGGGGAACGCTGCAGCCCCCTCCCAGATCTCTCGCCCTGCCTGTGGCAGGACTCGGGATGACAATAGAACACCTTTCCTCGTCCCGCCTGCATTCATTCTGTCCCTAGGGGAGGGGCTGGCCCCCCCGTCCTGCCCTGCAGGGCGGCCGTTGTCTCCAACCCTTGCGGAGGCGAGCGCCACTGCCGCACAAGTTGGTCACCCTCGCGTCTCCTCGCCGCTTCAGAAACGGTAGCGGACGCCGGCCCACACGGCCCCGAACGAGGGATCGACCTCGACCCGCTGCAGGGGCGCCCGTTCCGCTAGCTCCGCCGGGGTGGCCTGGTGGATGACCTCGTCGTTGTTGAGGACGGCGTCGAACCTCCCCTCCAGTCGCGTTGAGCGGGCGGCAAAGTAGTGGGCCTCGAGGGCCAGGCTCACGCGGCGGGAGAGGTGCCACGCGATCTCGGCCCCGGCGTGCAACCCAGGCGTGGTCGCGGGTTCGAAGACCATGCGCACCTTGTAGATCTCGGAGAAGAGGGTCGCGTGGCCGCCCTCCGAGAACAGCGTCACGGCGAGGGGTGAGATGTCGCCCTCGAGGCGCTGGACGCTGACACCACCGGAGAGCGAGACCGACACCCGGTCGGCCAGAGGGAAGCGGGCGAGGAGGCCCGCGGCGAAGACGAGCTGGCGCAGCTCGCCGTCGGTGGCCGGCCAAGGTACCGATCCCGTCACCTCGATCGGCCGCGGCTGGTAGTCGGGGGGCTGGCGGGCCTGGTAGCGCAGCGTCCAGGAGTAGTCGCCGCTCGGGCCGCCGAGGGGCAAGCGGGTTGCGGCCAGCACGAGCTGGACGCCCAGACGTGGGCCAAGCATGCGCGTCACCGAGGCGGCAAGGGTTGTTCCCATCTCCCCGTTGAGCTTCACGTCTTGACCGGCCGTGCCCGTCGTCTCGGGGTGGTTCGACAACGTGGGCGTGTACCGGTGTTGGTAGGTCCCGGCCGCCAGCGGGCCGGCCCCGACCGAGAGGCCGAGTTCCCACGGGTGGTCGGTGGGCTGGGACTGCGCGGATGCGGGGAGAGCTGCGAGGAGCAAAACGGCCAGCCCGAGGGGGGTCGAGCGCGTCACCTTGTGCCTCCGTAGGCGCGAGCGGCCGTTCAGCGGAAGGGGACGCTTCGACGCCTCAACAAGTGTACGGTGGTCGGGTTCCAGTAGTTGAGGAAGTGTTCCGTTGACCCGAAAGGTCGTCTATGACCCTCCGGTGGCGATCTCGCTTCCCCTCGCCCTAACCCTCCTCCTGCGAGAGGGAGCCGGGAACTGTGGTTCTGCAGGGCAGTGACGCCAAACTCCCTCTCCCTCTGGGAGAGAGCCGGGGTGAGGGCGCAAACGACCGTCGGGGCTGCGCCTGCGCGCCGCGCGCGCAGTCCCGGAGAGCCCCGTCCTACCTTCTCACCGCCACCAGCAGGCCATCGCGGATCGGGACGAGGGACGTGATCCACTTTGGGTCGTCTGCAAGTGCGCGCGTCAGCTCGACGACGCCGCGCGTGGCCTCCGACGTGTCGCGCCGGTCGAACACCCGTCCGTGCCAGAGCGCGTTGTCCACGATCAGCACGCCGCCCGGCCGCAGCTTCGCCTCGATCACCGGCAGGGAGTCCGGGTACGCCTGCTTGTCGATGTCGTTGAAGATCAGGTCGAATGTGCCCTCGGCCCGGCTCAGCGCCTCCACCGCCTCGCTGACCTGGAAGCGGACGATGCCGGCCAAACCGAGCCGCGCGAGGTGCTCGCGGGCACGCGCGGAGAGGTCCTCGTCCCACACCACGTGGTACACCTCGCCGCCTCCGTTCTCGCGCACCGCGCGGGCGAACCACGCCGTCGAATAGCCGAAGCCCGAGCCCAGCTCGAACACCCGCCGCGCCCCGATCATCCGCGCGATCTGGTAGCAGAGCTGTCCGGCCGCCGGTCCCACGATGGGGAAGTCGATCTCTTTGGCGTGAGCCTCCATCGTCCTGAGCTCCGCTTCGCGCCGGGGCACGAGGCTCGCGAGGTGCCGCTGCACCTGCCCCCACTTCAACTCGTCGCGCATGGCTCTCCCCTCGGTGTCCATAACCACGGCGGCCGCCCGGCTATTCGAGCTCCGGCGGCCGGCGCATCGGAGCAAAGATGCGCCCTCACCCTGGTCCTCTCCCGGCGAGGGCGCGGGGAGAGGGCGCCCCGATCGGGTGTGGGCCGCGCACGCCGCGCGCGCAGGCCGTGCCGGCCCTTGCGATGCGAATCTGATAGCCTGTGCCGAACGTGGTGAGCAGGAGAGACACGGTGAAAGACCCAACACCCCCGTCACAGGAGGGCGCCAGTCGGACTCCTTTCGATGATGGCGACCTCTACGACGTCCTGTTCGGCGACTTCGGCTTCGACCTCGACTTCTACGTCGAGCTTGCCCGTGACGCGCATGGCCCCGTGCTTGAGGTCGCGTGCGGGACGGGGCGGATCCTGCTCCCATGCCTCCAGGCAGGGGTGGACATCGAGGGCCTCGACCTCTTCCGGTCCATGCTCCGGACGTTGCGCGCGAAGGCCGCGGTCCTCGGACTGCACCCCACCGTCCACGAGGCCGACATGCGGGGCTTCACCCTGCCGCGACGGTACGCCCTGATCTTCGTCGCCTTCAACGGCTTCGTCCACTGCCTCACCACGCAGGACCAGCTCCAGGCCTTGCGCACCTGGCGCGCCCACCTGGCTCCCGGCGGCACGCTGGTGTTCAACGTCTTCTACCCGGGGCGCAAGTTCCTCAACGCCCCGGAGGGCACGCCGGTGCTCGAGCTCGAGACTCGCCATCCCGCGACCGGGCTCCCGGTGCGCATCTACGACACCCGCACGCTCGATCGGATCGAGCAGGTCCAGCACTCGCAGGTCGAGATCCAGGAACTGGACGGGAAGGGGGGCGTGATTGCCGCACACGGGTCCGAGACCGCGATGCGCTGGAGCTTCAAGCCCGAGATGGAGCTGCTGCTCGGCGGTGCGGGGTTCTCCCGCTGGCAGATCTGCGGCGGGTTCGACCGCCGGCCCCTGACCCGCGACGACGACCAGATGATCGTCTTCGCGTGGAAGGAAGAGTAGGCATCACCCCTGCTGCCGGTGTCTCGGGCGGAGACGGAGCCTCCCACGATCACCACCACGCGCCACTGGTGAGATCGGGGAACCTCAGAGGTTCATCTTGTGCAGGAGGGCGTGGTAGCGGGGGTCGCCGCGCACCGGATCCAGGAACGGGAAAGTCTTGATCGGCATGACGAGCGGGTCGCGGCCCTCGATGGCACGGTCGAGCCACTCGAACGCAGCGTCCCACTCCCCCAGGCCGATGTAGGCGAACGCGAACGTCGAGGGAGGCACGTAGCCGGTCGTGGCGGCCTCGCGCGCGCGCTCCAGCAGCGCGCGGGCCTTGTCTGCACGTCCGGCCCGCCCGTAGGCGTAGGCCAGGAACCCGAGCGTGAACGGCGCGCCGCCCGACAGCTCGTGCGCCCTCTCCATCGCGGCGACCGCCTCCGCTCGCGCGCCTACCGTGTCCCGATGCATGCCGAGCACCCAGTGACCGAGGAAGTGGTTGGGATCGAGCGCGATCATGTACTGGGCCTCTTCGTTCATGCGGTCCAGGTGGCGGGCCAACTGGGCCATCACGGCCAGCCACCAGCGGGCGAAGATCGACAGCGGGTCCACCCGCACGATGCCCTCGATCTCGGTCATTGCTTCGACGACGCGGCCGTGGGGCAGGAGACCGCTGATCGCGTAGCGCAGCTTCACGAGCGGCGACTCGCGGTTCAGCTCCCGAGCCCGGCCAAGCTCGCGGTTCACCTCGGCCCAGTTATAGTCGAGCTCCTTGCGGAGCATGCCGAGCAGGGCGTGGGTCTCGGCCAGCGTGTCATCCAGCTCCAACGCGCGCATGGCGTGCCACGTGCTCGCGGAGAACGCGTCGCGCGGGGGCACGTTGCCGAAGAACCCCAGAAACCAGAACAACTCCGCCATCGAGTCGTACGCCAGCGCGAAGCCTGGGTCCCGTTCGATCGCGCGCTCGTAGCACGCCTTCGCCTTCGCAAGGGCCTCCGGTGTCCCCCTCGCGAAGTGGTGCCGGCCTTCGAGAAAGGCGGCGTAAGCCTCGTGATCGACGGCCGGGCGCTTTCGCTCGCCACCTGCCCGGCCGAGCTCGCCCCGCAGCCGCTCGGCGATCGCCGCCGCGACGTCGTCCTCGAGGACCAGCAGGTCGGTCAGCTCGCGATCGTAGCGCTCGCTCCACAGATGAGAGCCGTCGCGCGTGGAGACGAGCTGCGCCGTCACGCGCACGCGGGAGCCTGCCCGGCGCACGCTTCCCTCGAGGATGCTCTCGACGCCGAGCCGCGCTCCGGCCTCTCGGACGTCGAGGCCCAGGCGCCCGACCACGAACGAGGACGTCCGGGCGATCACGCGCAGCCCGGGAATCCGCGTGAGCGCGTTGATGATCTCCTCGGCCAGACCCTCGCAGAGGTAGTCATCCTCGTGGGCGCCGCTCATGTTCGCGAAAGGCAACACCGCGACCGAAGCGCCCTCTCGGCGGGCACCGGGGGCGAGGCAGGCCTCGATGGCGGTCTTCAGCTCGGTCGCGGACTGGAAGCGGTCCGCGACATCCTTGGCCAGGCAGCGCTCGACAATCCCCGCGACCTCGGGCGCGGCGCCCGGGATCGGAGGAGGGGTGTCCCGCAGGATTGCGGCGAGCGTGTCGGCTCCGTCTACGCCGCCGAACGGCCGATGCCCGGCCAGCATCTCGTAGAGGACCGCGCCGAGGCTGAAAATGTCGCTGCGCTCGTCTACGGTGCGTCCCGCCGCCTGCTCGGGTGACATGTAGGGCGCGCTGCCCACGATGGCCCCGCTCGCGGTGAGCGCAGTCGCCACCTCATTCGGGGGCAGGGCCGGCCCCGCGAGCTTGGCGACTCCGAAATCCACGACCTTCACGCGGTCCTCGGCCGCCAGCATGATGTTCGACGGCTTCAGGTCGCGGTGCACGATGCCCGCGGCGTGCGCCGCCGCCAGCGCGTCGGCCACCTGCGCAATCAGGCGCAGCGCACGGTCGGCGGGTAACGGCCCGGCGGCGAGCAGATCTGCCAACGTCCCACCCGCGATATACTCCATGGCGATATAGGTGACGGCTCCTTCGGTATCGATCTCGTAGATGGTCAGGATGTTGGGATGGTTGAGCGCCGAGGCGGTCTGGGCTTCACGCACCAGGCGTCGCTGGCGTTCGGCGTCGTCCATCCACTCGGCACGCATGACCTTGAGGGCAACCGGGCGCCCGAGCCGCGTGTCCCTGGCCTTGTAGACGACCCCCATCCCCCCCTCGCCGAGAAGCTCGAGAACGAGGTGGTGGCCCAGCGTTCGCCCGACCAATGCGCTGGAAACCGCTGAAGTCTCAGGATCCACGATGCGTCAAAGTCTACGCGTTGCGCGACCGCTGCCGCAACTCGACCCCCAAGTTGTTCGGGAACCCGCAGCTACGTGCCCGCCTTTCTCCCTCCCCCCGCCAGCGCGGGGGAGAGGGCCGGGGTAGTGGTACCTCAGTGCAGTCAGAAACCGTGGCGCTCAGGAGGCTCAGGCTCCGGCGGAGGGTCAGTTCTGCTTTGCCGGGGCGATTTGCGCGCTGAAGGTGATGTCGTAGCTGTATGGCACGTCGTCGAACGACTTCTGAGGGGACGTGGTGCGCGCCCGCCCGGCGATCGTCTTGCCGTCAAGGGTCTTGACCTCCAGGACGTGGTCGCTGTCGTCGCCGCTCGGCTGCATCATCATCCCGAAGCGCTTGTGCTGAACCTCGAAGTGAATCTCCTGCTTCTCGGAGCCGACCATCAGCTCGACGTAGTTCAGCTTGCCAGCGGCGACGAGCTGCTTGCGCGCGTAGTCGTCCTGCACCGCCTCGCTGGGAATAGGGGCGTCGCTCAGCACGACCACCAGCACGTCCTTGCCCTCGTTGAAGCTCTTGTCGGTATAGGCGTACGCGTGGGTGATCTCCGCCGGCTTGCCGCCCACGACGAGCGTGCCCTTGGTGGCGTCCGCCGCGGGAAGCGGTGAGGCCGTCAGCCCGAATGCGGCCAGACACAGACACACAGCGACGGAATTCGCAACGACTGCTTTCCTCATGGCTTTTCCCCCCTTGGTCCGCCGTTACTTCCGGGCGGATTGAACCTGAGCCTTTCTCGATGTGTTCAACTCTGCTGGGTCCGAGTCTTGCCTGCGGCAACATACCGGCGCGTGCGCCTTATTCCGGGGCCTCGGATCGCTCACCTCGCGTAGTGGAACCTGGTACCTGCCCGGTACCTGGCGGAAGCCGCAGCTACGTGCCCGCCTTTCTCCCTCCCCCCGCCGGCGTGCGGGAGAGGGCGGGGGCGAGGGCGCAACCGGATCCGGTTGCAACCCGTATCCACGGTGTGCGGGTGTGTCAAAATCAACGCGAGGACCATGAACAAGATCCCGGCCTTCCTGATCCTGGCGCTGACTCCGGCAATGGCCGCGACGCCGGCGTTCGCGCAGGTGCAACCGGTCCGGCGCGTCCTCGATGCAGCCTCGTACTTCCCACTGCGTGAGGGTTACCGCTGGGTCTACACCAAGACCGGGCCGACCGGCACGACCACGTGGCAGGCGAGCGTGGTCGAGGCGGACGGGAGCTTGCCGCGCGGCGGGTTCCACCTGCTCACGGGCTACTTCTTTGGTCCACCTAGAACCGTCCACAGCGACGCCAGGGGACGCGTGACGGAGACCGACTTCAACCGGGAAAAGACCTTTCTCTGGTACCAGCTCGGCGCGTCGGTCGGTACGACGTGGGAACTGGAGTGGGCACCGTCACCGCTAATGACGCCCATCGCGGGGTGTATCGCGGGCTCGAAGCTGCGAATCGTCAGCCGCGACGAGACCGTCACGGTCCCGGCCGGGGAGTTTCACGGTGTGGTTCACATCGAGTTCCGCGCTCCATGCGTCGACGCCGGCATCACGGGGGAGTGGTTCGCCCCGGGGGTCGGCCTGGTGCGCCGGATCGAGACGACGATCGCGGGTCCGGTGACCAGCGAGCTCACGCAGGCCGACCTCGGCACCCTCGTGCTGCCGCTGGCGCCGTACGCCACAACGCTCTCGCTGACCTCCTCACGCTACGTCAACGACCTGATGCCTCCGGTGGATCTCGGCGCGCTCCCGGTGGTGGGCGGATTGTTCACCGTCAGGAACTGGACGGATGCGCCCCTGGATCTGACGTTCTCCGGCTGCACGAGCGCCACGATCACGGTCCAGAACGGCGCTGGTGAGACGGTTCTCAACTTCCACACCGACGACGGCGGGTGCTGCACCTGCAAAGACCTTCGAAGGGTGACCCTCGGGCGTTCGGCCCTGGTGTTACCGTTCTCCTTCAGGCTGGTCTCGGACAAGGGGATGCCGCTCCCCGACGGCCGTTACGGCGTCACCGTCACGCTCGAGACGCTCGACGCACCATCGCTCCGCCCCTCCGCCCGGGCGCTCATAGAGATCGCGTCGACGTACTGATCGCAGTCAGCGACCGTGCGTGCCAGGTCGCTGGCGAATCCCGCGAATCGGATTGCCCACTGGGGTAGCATGAGGCGACGACCGGCTTCGACAACCCGTCGGGAGGAAACGACGCATGGGCCCCTACGTCCTGGTCTTGATGTTCGTCGGTTTCGGTTGTCTGTTCACGTTCCTGGGCTACTCCAACGTGAAGTCTGTGCGAATGAAGCGCGCGACGTGGCTTGCCCTCACCGGGAGCGTCGTGGACTTCGTCGAGAGCGAGGGCGATAAGGGGAAGACGCTCTACGCCCCGGTGTACCGGTACACGGTGAACGGCACGGAGTACACCGCCAGATCGGCCACGGCCTCGTCCCCGCCCGGCTACAAGGTCGGCGACACCATCAATCTCGTGGTGAACCCGGCGCAGCTGGGGGACTCCGAGGTCATCGACAGCAACACGACCGTCTTCTCCTGGGGAGTTCTGGGGATGGGGCTGCTGGCCCTCGCCGCCGGAGTTGTTGTCGCCTGGTTCGTGATTACGGGACAGATGAAGCCCAGCTAGGTCGCGTGACCTGCGCTCCGTCGCCCCTCGTGGCTGCCCGCTACGCTTTCATTCTCGCACTGGCGTCTTCTGTAGCAGCCGCCCGCCGGGCGGCTGGCCTTTCCGTCTGTGAGGCGGCCGCTGCAAACGCCATGTGAACCTCGACGGCTCTGCGGCCGTATTACCAGGCATGACGCACCTCGATTCGCAGCCGCCGGTCCGGTGCGACCGGCCGGTCATGAACCGATCCGACCCGGCAACTCGAAACGAAGGAGGAGTGATCATGCACGTCACAACGAGACGCACATCAGTAACATTGAGGGCCTGGGTCGCCGCATTGGTCTTCGCGACGCTGGCCTCCGGGACGCCCCTGTTCGCCCAGGAGATGGACGTCGCCGCGAGGCTGCAGGGCTTCGACGCCTACATGGAGAAGGTCCTCAAGGACTGGAACGCGCCGGCCGTCGGCGTGGGCGTCGTCATGGGCGACAAGCTCATTTTCGCCAAGGGGTACGGCTACCGGGACTACGGTAAGAAGCTGCCGTTCACCCCTACGACGCTGTGCCCGATCGCCTCCAACAGCAAGCTGTTCACGGCGGTGGCCGCCGGCCTGCTGGTGGACGAGGGCAAGCTGACCTGGGACAAACCGGTCCGCGACTCCGTCACCACGATCCAGTTCTACAACGACCAGCTCAACACCACGGTCACCCTGCGGGACATGCTCTCGCACCGCACCGGCATCACCCGCCACGACACCATCTGGTACAAGTCCGACTTCACCCGCAAGGAGTTGTTCGAGCGGCTCAAGTACCTGGAGCCGAGCCAGCCGATGCGGCAGACCTTCCTCTACAACAACATGATGTTCGCCGGCGTGGGCTACATCGTCGAGCTGCAGTCCGGCAAGACCTGGGAGGAGTTCGTCCGCGAGAGGATCTTCAAGCCGCTGGAGATGAACACCACCGTCTACACCATCGCGGACATGCAGAAGCAGCCGGACTTCGGCGTGCCCTACACCGAGAAGCGCGACACCACCGAGATCTATAAGATCCCGTACTACGAGGACACCGCCGGCGTGGCGCCGGCCGGCGCGATCATCTCTAACGTCCAGGAGATGTCCCACTGGCTCATCGCCCTGATGAACGACGGCAGGTACGGCGGCAAGCAGGTCCTGCCCGCGGACGTAGTCAAGGCCACGCTGGCGCCGGCGATCTCGCTCCCCAACGCGGCGGCCGAGGCAAGGGGGTTCTGGGAGCTGCTGAACACCGCGTACGGGATGGGCCGGTTCACCGGTTCGTACCGGGGGCACCTGCTGACGTTCCACGGCGGAGACATCAACGGCTTCCACTCCCAGGTCTCGTTCATGCCCAAGGAGAAGATCGGGGTGATCGTCTTCGTCATCGGCGACCACTGCGCCAGCCTCTACAACACCGTCAGCTACAACGTCTACGAGCGCCTCCTGGGCATCGACCAGACCCCGTGGAGCGACCGCATGCTGGCGATCAGGATGAAGGGGAAGAAGGCGGGGACGGAGGCACGCAGCAAGGCCGGCCAGGGCCAGATCCCGAACACAAAGCCCTCGCACCCGCTCGCGGACTACGCCGGCGAGTACGAGCACCTCGCCTATGGCGTCCTCAAGATCGCGATGAAGGACGGCCAGCTGCAGTTCGACTTCCACAAGGTCGTCCTCCCCATGACCCACTTCCACTACGACCGGTTCGACACGCCCGATGACGAGCAGGAAGGCAAGTGGTCCGTCAACTTCGGCACCAACCCGCAGGGGGACGTGGACAAGGCCGTCATGTCGCTCGACGAGGCCGAGGCCACTTTCACGCGCAGGCCCGAGACCCTCGACCCCGGCCTCCTCAAGAAGCTCCCGGGCACGTACGAGACCCCGACCGGCGCTAAGTTCCAGGTCGTGCTGAAGGAGGACGGCAGCCTCTACCTCGTGTTCGCGGGGCAGCCCGAGACAAAGCTCGTTCCCTACAAAGGGCTCCAGTTCCACATCAAGGAGTTCTCCGACCTCACGGTCGAGTTCGTCGTCGAGAACGGCCAGGTCAAGGCCATGAAGCAGAGGGATCCCTCCGGGGAGTACGTCTTCCCGAGGAAGTAACCGACCGTTTTTCTCCCTCTCCCATTGGAAGAGGGGACCGGGATGGGCGGCCATGCAATCTCCCTCTCCCTCTGGAGGAAGGTCGGGGTGAGGGATCTGTAGGTGCCCGTTTTTCTCCCTCTCCCGCTGGGAGAGGGCCGGGGTAAGGGTCCTGGAGGGCGCCGCTGCTCGGGCGACGCATCCCACGGGCGTGACAGGAATACCCGGCCCGCTGTAATGTTTTCTCAGGTTGCCGGCCGAACGCCGGCGGCCCCCCGGGAGGCAAGCATGTCCATCCGCGCCATCAGGAGACTGACCCGATCGACGCCCACGATCGAGGGCGCCGGCGTGCGGCTGCGCCGCGCCTTCGGCTTCGGCGACACCAGCGAGACCGATCCATTCCTTCTGTTCGACGACTTCCGCAACGACCGGCCGGAGGACTACCTCGCCGGCTTCCCTTGGCACCCGCACCGCGGGATCGAGACGATCACGTACGTGCTCTCCGGCACCGTCGAGCACGGCGACAGCCTCGGCAACCGCGGCGCGCTCGGGGCCGGCGACGTCCAGTGGATGACCGCGGGGAGCGGCATCATCCACCAGGAGATGCCCAAGGGCGACCGTGACGGGAGGATGCACGGCTTCCAGCTCTGGGCGAACCTCCCTTCCGCGCTGAAGATGACGTCGCCGCGCTACCAGGACGTGAAGGGAGCCGACGTCCCCGAGGTCACCGATGACGACGGCACCAAGGCTCGCGTGATCTGCGGCAACTTCTGGGGGGTAACCGGGCCGGTCGACGGCATTGCCGCCGAGCCCGCCTACGTTGACGTGTGGGTCCCGCCGGGAAAGAAAAAGACCCTCCCGATCGAGACCACGCGCCACGCGTTTGCCTACGTTTTCGCAGGTTCGGGCCGTTTCGCCAACGCCTCGCCCCCGCGCGGCGTGCTCACCGATCAGGTCGGGGCGTGGAAGACGCCGGCCTGGGAGCAGGCCGAGGACCAGTGCCTGGTCGTGTTCGACCGCGGCGACGAGATCACGGTGCAGGCCGGGGAGCAGGGGATCCGGTTCCTCCTCGTTTCGGGCAAACCGCTCGAGGAGCCGGTCGCCTGGTACGGTCCGATCGTAATGAACACCCAGGCCGAGCTGAAGCAGGCCTTCACCGAGCTCAACAATGGCACGTTCCTGAAGCACCCCGGAGGGAAGCGTTAAGGGGCTGCTTGAGCCCGAGCCGGCAACCGGTCCCGGCAGCTCGCCCGTGCCGCCCAATTTCCGGTGACTCTGGCGCGCTGCGGCCCAAATGGTGAGAAAGTGGTACCTGATATTTCTGTGGTACCTGTGTACCTGTGCGTGCCGACCAGCTTGCTCCCATGCTGCGCCTACAGCCTGCCGCTGCGCGTGAACACCCACGCGGCGCCGGCACCGGAGTTGTCGCCATTCCCGCCGAAGATTGCGGTCTTGCCATCCGCCGAGATCCCCAGCGATCCGCCCAACCCGATGAAGACGCGGCCCATGACGCCGCCCGTGCCAACCAGCTTGCTGCCCAGCTGCGACCACACGCTCGCGCTGCGCGTGAAGACCCAAGCAGCGCCAGCAAAGGAATTGTCGCCGTGACCACCGAGGATCGCAGTTTTGCCGTCCGCCGAGATTGCCACCGAGGTGCCCTGGAGGACGAAATTCCCGACGGCGCCCGCGCCGACCAGCTTGCTGCCCTGCTGCGACCACACGCCCCGGCTGCGCGTGAACACCCACATGGCGCCAACGCCGGAGTTGTCCGCCCACCCGCCTACGACAGCGGTGTCGCCATCCGCCGAGATCGATACTGAGTAGCCCTGCTGGGCAGCCCCAACGGCACCGCTGCCAACCAGCTTGCTGCCCTGCTGCGACCACACGCCCCGGCTGCGCGTGAACACCCACATGGCGCCAACGCCGGAGTTGTCCGCCCACCCGCCTACGACAGCGGTGTCGCCATCCGCCGAGATCGATACTGAGTAGCCCTGCTGGGCAGCCCCAACGGCACCGCTGCCAACCAGCTTGCTGCCCTGCTGCGACCACACCCCCTCGCTACGGGTGAAAGCCCACGCGGCGCCGTAACCCGAATCAGAACCGGTGGGGTTGTCACAGGGTCCGCCGACGATGACGGTGTTGCCGTCCGCCGAGATCGCCAACGAGTGGCCCTGAAAGGCGGCCCCGACGGCACCCGTGCCGACTAGCTTGCTTCCCTGCTGCGACCATACCCCGCCGCTGCGCGTGTACACCCACGCGGCGCCGGCATTGGAGTTGTCGTTTTGGCCGCCCACGATGGCGGTGCTACCGTCGGCAGAGAGCGTTACCGAGGAGCCCTGCCCGGCAACCCCGACGGCGCCCGCCCCGACCAGCTTGCTCCCCTGCTGCGACCACACCTCGCCGCTGCGCGTGTGCACCCACGCCGCGCCGGCACCGGAGTCGTCAGTAACCCCGCCGACGATAGCGGTGTTGCTATCGGCCGAGATTCCCACCGAGAAGCCCTGAAAGGCAATCCCAATCGCGCCCGTGCCGACTAGCTTGCTCCCCTGCTGGGTGAACTGCGCCGCCGTTGCATGCGCAACGAACAACATCCCGAGGACCGCACCTGCATGCCGTGCCACTTTCTTCTCCCTTCGCCGCTCAGCAACCAAACGGCTGGCGGCACTATCACCGCCCGTTCCAGGCACGTCAAGATTCCGCTTCCCTGGGGAAGACTGCCCGCAGGCCAGCCCGGGAGGCACGAGGAGAGAAAATGGAAACGCCCGCCTGTTGGCTTGAACCCCGGGGCCGAAGGGGACGTAAACTCTCCCGCGAATCGGGGGGAAGCAATGGTGGATCCGGGCCGAGCGGGGGGGACGCCGAGGCAGACGTGGACGATCGTCGGGCTGGCCTTGCTGTCGCTTTGCGTACACGTGGCGGTGAACGCGCTCGGCGGGTACGGCTACTTTCGCGATGAGCTCTACTACATCGCGTGCAGCAAGCACCTCGCGGCCGGCTATGTGGATCAGCCGCCGCTGTCGATCTTTACGTTGGCGGTGACAACGCTGGTGCTGGGCGAGTCGCTGTTCGCGATCCGCCTGCTGCCCGCGCTCGCGGCGGCGCTATCCACCGCCATACTCTGTCTGCTGGTCCGCCGGATGGGCGGTGGGCGGGCGGCAATGGTCCTGGCGTCGCTGGCGTTTCTGGCCTCGCCGCAGCTGCAGTCGTTCTTCGCGTACTACTCGATGAACAGCCTGGACATCCTGGTTTGGCTCCTGGCCGCCTACGCGCTGCTCGGGGTGATCGAGCGCGGCACCCCGCGCGCCTGGCTGTGGCTCGGCCTCGTCCTTGGCCTCGGTCTGCTCAACAAGATAAGCGTGCTGTGGCTGGGTGCGGCCCTGCTCGCGAGCGTCGTCGCCACCGGGCTGCGCGGCCAGCTCAAGCGCGCCGGCCCATATGTGGCGGGGTTGCTCGCCCTGCTGATCTTCTCGCCGTTCGTGATCTGGAACTGGCAGCACTCGTGGCCGCACCTCGAGTTCATGCACAACGCCACCGCGCTCAAGTACTCGTCGCTCGACCGGCTGGGCTTTCTCCGTGATCAGCTCCACGCCATGAACCCATTCACGTTCGTGGTCTCGCTTCCGGGGCTCGGGTGGTGCCTCCTTCATCGCGACGGAAAGCGCTACCGGGCGCTCGGTGTGACGTTCCTCGCGGTCTTCGCCATCTTGCTGGCCAACCCGCACACCAAGTCGGAGTACGTGGCGGCGGCCTATCCGGTGCTTTTCGCCTGCGGCGGTATCGCCCTCGCTGGGATGGCGGGGCGCTGGCGACGCGTTGCGGTGTCCGCGATTGCCGGGCTGCTCATCGTCACGGGTGTCATGGCGGCGCCGTTCGCCATGCCGATTCTCCCGGTGGACACCTACATCCGCTACGCGCGCGCCCTCGGCGTCAGGCCGAACACGCCGGAGCACAAGGAGCTCGCCGAGCTCGGGCAGTTCTTCGCCGACATGCACGGGTGGGAGGAGCTCGCGCGCGACGTGTCCGCGGCCTTTCTGACGATTCCCGAGCAAGAGAGAA
The DNA here is from genome assembly GCA_963754345.1 of Thermoanaerobaculaceae bacterium. Lineage (GTDB taxonomy): Bacteria > Acidobacteriota > Thermoanaerobaculia > Thermoanaerobaculales > Thermoanaerobaculaceae > RBG-13-68-16. Next base: position 82,964 of record CAVWFZ010000024.1, read on the forward strand.
GGACGACGGTGGTGTTCGTCCACAACTACGGAGAGGCCGGTGCGCTCGAGCTCTACTGCCGTCGCTACGCGCTGCCGCGCGTCATCTGCAACCACAACTCGTACTGGTTGTGGGGCGTCGGCGCGACCCCGATCACCACCTTCATCCGCCTCGGAGGCTGCAGGCAGGATTACCTGGACACCTACGCCGACGTCACGGCGGCCGGTGTCCGTCGCTGCCGGTATTGCATGCCGTACGAGAACAACCTCAACATCTTCATCGCCCGCCGGCGCACCGTCCCGATTGAGAAGGGGTGGCCGGAGTACAAGCATTACGAGTAAGGGATGGGAAATTCCTTCTCGCCGAGCTTGAGTGTAGGGCAGCTCAGAGTGGTGTCAGGGTCACGACATGGCACTTTTGGGGGCCGGCAGGTAAGAAGGTTGAGGTCGAACGGGGATCAGGTCATGGGGCGAGAGGCGGCGACGGGGTCACGGTGCAGGCCGGGGAGCAGGGGATCCGGTTCCTCCTCGTTTCGGGCAAGCCGCTCGAGGAACCGGTCGCCTGGTACGGTCCGATCGTGATGAACACCCAGGCCGAGCTGAAGCAGGCCTTCACGGAGCTCAACAACGGCACGTTCCTGAAGCACAAGGGTTGAAGCTAATCTTTCTGTGCGTCCGTCATCGAGTTCTTTTGCCCGTGCATCTCTACCCCTCCGAGCGTCAATCGGCGTCTATCCTGAGCGTGTCAGCCGACTGGCCGCAGCTTCATCGACGAGCCAGGTGAGTGTGCCGTCCACGGGACGGACGCACGCCGCCGGGCGCTCCTCGCGGCTGGGCTGGCCCTCAAGCACGTCGTGCAGCGCCTCTGCCTTGTTCTGGCCGGAGACCAGGAACAGGATCTCGCGCGCCGCATTCAACACCGGAAACGTCAGCGTGATGCGCTCCACTGGCGGGGGGAGAGTTCCCGGCGGGCTGGCCACCACCCACCGGTCGGTGACCCACAGGGATTCTGCTCCGGGGAAGAGCGAGGCCGTGTGCCCGTCTTCGCCCAAACCCAGTACGACCAGATCGAACCGTGGCGGATCACGACTATCACCGATCCCGAAAACCCTGGTGAGCGTGGCTGCGTACTCTTCAGCGGCGGCGGCGGCCGTTCCGAGTTGCGTTGGTACCGGAAACGCATGCCCGGCAGGCACAGGGACCGGCGCCAGCAGCGTCCGCCGCACCATGGCGAAGTTGCTGGATGGATCATCCGGTCGCACGAACCTCTCGTCCCCAAAGAACAGATACGTGTGAGCCCAATCGATTCTGCTGCTGCGGCCCGGCTGTGCCAGCAAACTGTACGTCTTCTCCGGGGTCGAACCGCCCGCCAAGGCCAGCATGGCGCGACCGCGTACACGGATGGCTCCCTGCGCGGCCTGGGTGATGAGATCGGCCGCATGCATCGCCAGGTGGTCGCTGTCTTTGAAGATCGTCACCGCCGGAGACATTGTGTTTCCCTTTCGAGCCGCTTGCAGCGCCGAAGCATGCTTTACCCATCATCGGTTTGGGACTCAACCGGCGTTCTTGACCACCTCGCTCTTGGACGCGATGCACTGCATCAGCTCGTTCCAGGACTCGACGAACGAGTTGGCGCCTTCATCTTGAAGTTGGGCGGCGAGGGCGTCGGTATCAATGCCAGCCTTGGCAAACTTGGCGAGCACCTCCTCGCAGTTACCACCGTGGGCCGGCAGGGTCGCCCTGAGCTCGCCATGGTCCGCCAAGGCTTTCAAAGTGCCCTCGGGCATCGTGTTGATCGTGAACGGAGCGGCAAGCGCCTTGATGTAGAGCAAGTCGGAAGCCTTTGGGTCCTTGGTGCCGGTGCTGGCCCACAAGAGACGCTGGGGTTGGGCGCCGGTGTTCAGCAGGCGCTGCCAACGTGGCGAGTCGAGTAATTCGCGGTACGCCTTGTACGTCCGCTTGGCGATCGCGATGCCGAGCTGGCCGCGCAGCGTATCAGGTGTTTTCCCCATCACCGCGACGTCCCAACGGCTGATAAACAGCGAAGCGACGGAGAAGACATCGGGTTTCAGCCCGGTAGCGACTCGCCGCTCGATGCCCCGCAAGTACGCCTCGGCGGCTGCAACATATTGCTCGCGGGAGAACAAGAGCGTCACGTTGATCGGCACACCCGCGAAGATCGCCTCCTCGATGGCGGGGAGACCTTCCTTGGTGCCCGGGATCTTGATGAAGAGGTTGGGCCGTCCCGCTCGGACGTGGATCTCCCTGGCCGCGGCGACGGTGCCGGCCGTGTCGTGGGCCAGCAGGGGCGAGACCTCCAGCGAAACCCAGCCGTCCAATCCGTTTGTCTGGTCGTGGATCGGCCGGAACAGGTCGGCGGCCTGCCTGAGGTCTTCGAGGGCCAGCTCGAAGAACAGCGACTCACCCGACTTGCCCTCCTTCACCTTCTGGCGGATGGCGTCGTCGTAGTCGTGACTCTTCTTGATGGCGTGGTCGAAGATCGTGGGGTTGGAGGTGAGCCCGGTGACCGAGAAGTCCTGAATATCGCGGCGAAGCGTTCCGCTGGTCAACAGGCCGCGGGTGATGTTGTCGAGCCAGAGGCTCTGGCCCATTTCGTGGAGTTGTTGGGTCGCCTTCATCATTCCCCTCCTGGTGCAGTTTCTGATGCGGTCCTGGTGCTTCCGGCCTGATCGGACGGGGGCAGTAACGCTCCTCGCGCTCGGTTGCGAACGCTCGCGTAAGGATGTCGCTTCAGATTGCCGACGATCCCATGGTTGTCGAGCAGGGTGTCATCGACATCGAGCAGGGATGCGACCGGGCCAGGTCGCGTCATCCGGACACCTCCCTGGGCTTGGGGTTGTGCCAGCAGCCGTCTGCTGCGATGAGCGCGTCCGCCTCGTGCGGCCCCCAACTGCCGCGCCTGTACGGGCGGATCCGGTTGTGGGCCTTGAGGACCGGGTCGACCACCGCCCAGGCGGCCTCGACCGCGTCCTCGCGGGTGAAGAGCGCTCCTTCGCCGGCCATGGCGTCGCCCAAGAGCCTTTCATAGGGTGCTTCCTCTCCCGGCTGTTCTTCGGCCAGGTAGAGCTCTCGCTGGTCGCCGACGAACTCCTTCCCTGCGCGCTTGACGCGAGCGGCGAGGGCGACGGCCGAGCTTGGGGAGAGCCTGAAGCGTAGATAGTTGCCCAGGCCGGTCGCCGGCGCTGAGTCGGCGAAGAGCCTCTGCGGCGGCCGCTTCAACTCCACCAGGACCTCGGCCGCAGTTTCGGCCAAGCACTTGCCGGAGCGCAGGTACCACGGCACCCCCTCCCAGCGCCACGAGTCGATGAAAAGCCGCAGGGCGCAGAAGGTCTCGACGTCGGAGCTCTTCGCCACGTCCGGCTCCTTCCGATAGCCGGCGTACTGGCCGCGCACCAAGTCCTCGGGCTTGAGAGGGCGCATGGCCTGGAAGACCTTGGCCTTCTCGGTGTGCACGGCTCCATAGCCCCTGTAGGCCGGCGGCTCCATGGCCAGCAGGGCGACGATCTGGAACAGGTGGTTCTGGATCACGTCGCGCAGACAGCCGGCAGTCTCGTAAAACGCGCCGCGGTTCTCCACGCCGAAATCCTCGGACAGAGTGATTTGGACGCTGGCCACGGTGTTGCGGTTCCAGATCGGCTCCAGAAACGAATTGGCGAAGCGGAAGTAGAGGATGTTCATGATCGCTTCCTTCCCGAGGAAGTGATCGATGCGGAAAATCGAGTCCTCCGGAAAGATCGACCGCGCGACGCGATTGAGCTTCCGCGCGGAGGCCAGGTCGCGTCCGAACGGCTTTTCGACGATGACGCGCGCATGCTCAGCCAACCCGGCGGCGCCGAGCCCTTTGATCACCGTCTCGAACAGCGCGGGCGGGATGGCGAGGTAGTGCGCCGGGCGCTGGGCACGGCCCAGCGCCCGCCTGAGCGCTGTGAAGGTCCCCTGGTCGTTGTAGTCGCCGCTCACAAAGCGGAGCAGGGAGAGCAGATGGCGCAGGGCCCGCCGATCATCGATCCGGCCTGCCTTCCGTATTCCGTCCGTGGCGCGCTTGCGGAGTTGCGCCAGACTCCACTGTGAAGAGGCGACGCCAACGACCGGGACCTTCAGAGCGCCTCGTTTCGCCATCGCATAGAGCGCCGGGAAGATCATCTTGTGGGCGAGATCGCCCGTCACGCCGAAGAGCACTAGAGCGTCCGAACGGGGAGCGGCCATCACGCGCCTCCCTCCGGGGCAGCAGCCTTTTCCTCGTGGCCGCCGAACTCGTAACGCAGGGCCGACAGCACCTTGTTGGCGAATTCGGCCTCGCCGCGCGAGCCGAAGCGTTCGTAGAGCGCCGTGCTGAGAACGGGGGCCGGGACCGCTTCGTCGATGGCCGCCATGATCGTCCAGCGCCCCTCGCCCGAGTCCGACACCCGGCCGGTGAACTTCGTCAGGTCGGGACTCTCGAGGAGCGCCATGGCGGCCAGGTCCAGGAGCCAGGAGGCGATGACGCTGCCGCGGCGCCAGACCTCGGCGATGTCGGCCAGCTTCAAGTCGTACAGGTAGTGCTCTGGGTGGCGCAGCGGTGTGGTTTCGGCATCGACGGTGCGCCGCTGCTTGCCAGCGTTGGCATGGTGGAGGATGTTCAGCCCCTCCGCGTAGGCGGCCATGATGCCGTACTCGATGCCGTTGTGGACCATCTTGACGAAGTGGCCCGCGCCGCTCGGCCCGCAGTGCAGGTAGCCGTGCTCCGCGGTGCCGCCTAGCTTCTCCCGACCGGGCGTGCGTGGTGCCGCCTCGGCACTTGGAGCCAGGGCGGCGAAGACGGGGTCGAGGCGTCGGACGACGGCTTCCTCACCGCCGATCATCAGGCAGTAGCCCCGCTCCGACCCCCAGACTCCGCCGCTGGTCCCGACGTCCACATAGTGAATGGCTTTCGGTTTCAGCTCGGCGTCACGGCGGATGTCATCGTGGTAGTAGGAATTGCCCCCGTCGATGACCACATCGTCAGGTTCGAGGAGCGGGATGAGGGTCTTCAGCGTCGGATCGACCGCCGCCGCCGGCACCATCATCCAGGCGGCACGGGGCTTCTTCAGCGCATGCGCGAAGTCTTCGAGCGACGTCGTCCCGACCGCCCCCTCTTTGACGAGTACCTGTACGGCTTCCGGATGGAGGTCGTACACAATGCACCGGTGACCGGCCCGCAGAAGGCGCCGCACCATGTTGGTTCCCATCCGGCCAAGTCCAATCATGCCCAATTCCATGTGGTTTTCCTTTCTTTCAAGAAACGTAACGCCGGCTCCTCGCAGACGTCAGCTGCTGGCCAGCTCGCCGAAGCACTCGTGGTCCTCGGCGTAGCCGCCTTCCCCCTCACCGACCGATCGGAGGTCGCCCACAAACCCGATCGCTTCAATCCATTTAACCATCTTGTAGCCGAGCTGATTCTCGACGCGCAGCCGCAGCGGCGCCCCGTGCAGCTGATTGAGCGGCTGGTAGTTCATCTCGTAAGCCAGCAATGTTTGAGGGTTCAGAGCGTTCTCGATCGAGAGGCTGTCGTAATACTGGCCGCCCGCGATGTCAGAATGACGGCTCCGCCGATCAAACCCACGCACAGCCCGAGCGCCAGAACGACAGACCACCCTCTCTCCCCGAGCATGTTGTCCCCCTCGTTCCGAGTAGATTGTAAATCCTCGACCGGCGCTTGCTAGGGGAGCTGTGCGGGCCGCCCGGTTCCGGCTCGGCTTCGGAGAAAGTGGTATCTGGTACCGATCTGCCCACCCCTGCGCGCCGCGGCGGCCACCAGCCCCAGCCCGAGCGGAATCGTGACCATGTTGATGCGCTCGGTGTTCAACGGGATCAGCAGGACCTTCATCAAGCACGATGGTACGCCCCCGCCGGACCGGTGGCGCAGGGAAACGGGTCAGCGCTGGCGACCGGTTGGACCCTCACCCCAGCCCTCTCCCAAAGGGAGAGGGAGAAAAGCGGGGGCTCCAGGTGCAATGGGATCCTTCGCCCCACTTGCGGAGGGGCTCAGGGTTACAGCGTTTCGTCGAGCGTCATGAGCGCGTAAGATGGTTGTGGACCTTGCGGCCAGGGCGCCCCGTGAACGATCCCTCCACCAGCGAGGTGCTCACACACGCCGGGGCTGCCATGCAGCCCCCGGGGAACGGGCGTGTGCCCGGGGCGGACGCCGCGACGCCGGGCTCCGACGCGCAACACCCCTGGCTCGCTGCGCTGTCCGTGCTAGCAGGGACGTTCATGGTCGTTCTCGACACGACGGTCGTGAACGTCTCCCTGCCCCACATCGCTGGCTCGCTCTCGGCGTCCGTGGAGGAGTCCACCTGGGCGCTCACCTCGTACCTGGCGGCCAACGCAATCATCCTGCCGATGACTGCGTGGCTGGCGCGGCTGGTGGGCAGGAAAAGGCTCCTCATTCTCGCGGTGGCTGGCTTCACCACCGCCTCGGCCCTCTGCGGCATGGCACCCAATCTGCTGATGCTCATCGTATTTCGAGTGATCCAGGGGACGACCGGCGGGGTCATGCAGCCGCTCTCCCAGGCGGTGATGCTGGAGGCGTTCCGCCCCCGGGACCGGGGCAAGGCCATGGGCCTCTGGAGCATCGGAATCATCGTGGCGCCGATCCTGGGGCCCGTCCTGGGCGGCTGGCTCACGGACAACCTGAGCTGGCGCTGGGTGTTCTACGTCAACGTCCCGGTCGGCATCGCTGCGATCATCATGATCCGCACCTTCATCACGGACCCGCGCTACATCCGCCGCCCGGAGCGCATCGACGGCTACGGTCTCTTCCTTGTCGCCATCGGCATCGGCGCGCTGCAGATCGCCCTCGACAAGGGCGAGGAGGAGGACTGGCTGGCCTCCGGCTGGATCGTGGCCCTCCTCATCACCGCCGTGGTCTTCCTCGTGGCCCTCGTGATCCGGGAGCTGATGGCGCGCCAACCGGTGGTCGACCTCCGGGCCTTCAAGGAAAGGACGTACGCGGTCGGTGTCACGCTCATCACCGTGATGGCGTTCGCGCTTTACGGCAGCCTGGTCATGCTGCCGGTGTTCCTGCAGGTGCTGCTCGGCTACCCGGCGTTGCAGGCGGGCATCGCGCTCATGCCCCGCGGCTACGCGTCACTGTTCGCCACGCCGATCGTCGGCCTCATCGTCGGATACGTCGACCCGCGCAAGCTGCTGACGCTGGGTTTCCTCATCGGTGCGGGCAGCCTCTTCTGGTTCTCTTACCTGAACCTCCAGGTCGGCTACTGGAACCTGTTCTGGCCCCAGTTCTTGCAGGGCATCTCGTTCAGCCTCCTGATGGTGCCACTCACCGTTGTGACGATGGACCGCATCGCGCCCGAGGCGATCGGCAACGCGGCGAGTCTTTTCAACCTCATGCGCAACCTTGGGGGATCCGTGGGCATCGCCGTCACGCAGACCCTCCTCGACCGCTTCCGCCAGGGCCAGATCAACGTCCTCGGCAGCCACGTGAGCGCGTTCAGTCCGACCACCCGCATGACGCTCGAGAGCCTGCGCCAGATGTTCGTGGCCCACGGCAGCGACCCGACGACCGCCACGCAGCAGGCACACACGGTGGTGTGGGGCATGGTCCAGAGGCAGGCGGCGATGATCGCCTACCTCGACGTCTTCCGCCTGATGACGTTTCTTTTCCTTCTCGCCATCCCGCTCGTATTCCTGCTCAAGAAACCGGTCCACCAGACCAGGCGCGCAGGTTCGGTGGCGGAATAGCCACCGGCAGGCCCGCCGCCGGTCCAAGTGCCGCAGGCCGTCACCGCCCTGGCCATCGTCGTCGTCGTCAGCGCACCCCTCGTCGCCCTGATCTGGATGCTCCAGCGTCTGCTCCGCCGCAGCCTGCGCGGCCGACGGCGGCTCGGCGTCCTGCTGTGGTCGGCAGCCGCTCGGTGGGCGGCGGGTTCGTCCGCCCCACACTCTGTCATTCTGAGTCCCGCCGCAGGCGGGGCGAAGAATCCCGTTGCATTTGTTGCTCGTCCTCTGGCGTGTACGCGCCGATCCGTTGCGTTAGCGAAGCCAGCATTTCCGGCGGCACGTGTTCGCGCGGCAGGAAGCCGAGCGCGACGGCGCGTGCCACGAGGGCGTCGGGCTTGAGCGCGGTGTAGGTACCCCAGATAGTGCGGGACGGGCCCTGGTGAAACTCGTGGATGAGGTCCGAGATCTCGAAGCTGGAGACTTCCTTGATCCTCCAACGCTCGAACGCCTCGGCGACCGGGGCCAGCGCCTGCCGGAGTTCCTCCTCGTAGGCCTCGTCTGCCAGCTCTCTGGACTTCTTGCGAACCTGCTTTTCGTTCATTCTGGAAGGGTGGCGCCGAAACCGAGGGGAATCAAGGGGGCACCAGAGCCGGCAACCGGTCTTGGCGGCTCGCCCGTGCAGCCCAAGATGCGGCGACTCCGGCGCTCCGCGGTGCAAATGGTGAGAAAGTGATACGTGGTACCGATCTCGCTGCCGGAATCGGCAATTGATTTCGCCAGCTCGGGTCGACCGCATACCCTAAACATGGCGGCGTATCACGCAAATTAGGCCACTCTCACACTCGAGGCGAATGATCCATCCCCAAGCGCAATCCTCTCGGATATGTTTCAACCCCCATGCGGACGTGTCGGATCCGACGGAGTCGGGCGGGTCGGGGGCGCCGGACGTGTCGGAATCGACGGAACCGGGCGGGACGGGGGCGCCGGCCGATAGGCGTGGGGAGGCGGATTCGACGGAGCCGGGCGGGACGGGGGCGCCGGCCGAACGTCGTGAGGAGGCAACTGCTCCGGGCGACGTTCGCCGCCGCGGGGCGGTGCCACCTGATAACCGGGCCCCCAGCCGCCGTAGTCGCGCCCGTACGGCTCGTAGTAACCCCCGACATAGGCGACCCCTACGCCTCCGTCATATCCCGGGCCGGTTGCAATGCAGGCGCACAGCCCCGCGAACACCAGGAGCCCGAGCGCACCCACCACCCAACGTTGATGCACGATATTCATTTTGGCTCCTTTTTGGTGTCGGTGTCCGACCACTCCATCAATCCAAAGGGTGCTCCCGTCGGATCGGCGATGACCGCCACCTTGCCACCGTGGCGATCGGCGTGCGGTTCGACCAGCACGCGCCCGCCGAGCGCAACCGCCTTGGCTGCCACGGCGGCGGCATCTACGACCCGCACGAAGTTGAGCCAGTGGGGATGACGGTGGGACGCCTTGCCGGGCAAAGGATTCACGCTCGCGCGAGCGTAGTCGTCGCTCGAAAGGACCACGTGTTCTTTACCGTCGTCACTCGGCACGTCGAAAACGTCGTAACCGAAGAGCGTCTGGTAGAAAGCCGCGTCCGTGTCTGGATTCTTGGTTTGAAGCGAGCTCCAGATCCACTCTCCGGGCGCCGCCAGGACGTCGGCTGGGTCACCACTGCTGGAGGCGAGGACCGCAAAAACAGCCCCCTGAGGATCAGCGAAGACCGCTTGGCGGCCGCGTTGCGGGAAACTCCTGGGTTCGAACACGACCTTGGCCCCGTGCTGCAGCGCGGTCCGCTTCGCGGCATCGACATCGGGAACGGCGATGAAGGCCAGCCACGCCGGCTGCCGGTGCTCACCACGCGGCACGAGCCGTTGGAGCAGACCTCCCACCGGCCGGCCATCGAGAAGCGCGACGGCGTAGTCGATCTTATCGCCATGAATATCGCGGAAGGTCCAGCCGAACAATCCTGAATAGAACTGCTTCGCACCGGCGAAGTCCGGGGTCACCAGCTCAGCCCAGATCACCTTGCCGACGTGGTGCTCGGTGCTCGCGGGCTGAACGAGCGGGGGCAGTTCAAACGGCGCCGCCATGACCGTTGCAACGCACGTGGCGTACAGGAGCACAGCGCATAGGCCGTGCGACAGAAAATGTCGGGTTCGATGGTAAGAGATCTTCATTCTCGTGTCTCCTCAACCTCAACAACCGTCCGTCCCGCCGCCGGTCGGCTCGACCCAAGGCCTGCAACCAGGACAATCGCGCCAAGGAGGGTCACCGGCGCCATCAGGTTCCTCTTCATCGTTCACCTGGGCGCCCCGAGATGTGCGCCTTCAGTGATGAGCCGACATTTCCAACGAAGGGACCCAGTCTCACGATCCTCGTAGCGCGCCTTTCTTGTCCGTCGCCTACGAATCTAATCCCTTGGTACTGTGCGGGATAGCGTATTTTGTACTCGGGAGCAACGCCGCAACTCAGGTAGGAACTACGTGGCCGGCCTCGAACTCCCTCGCCTTCCGAGGAGTGCACGCGCTTGCTGCTGTCGTGGCGCCACAGCGAATTGCGGCGTCGCCGCGACACCGATGCCGGACAGGACACACAGCCTCCGCCCAACCCCCGCCGCTTCGGGCCCATGCACGGACAGCCCGCGTCTCGCTCCCCCCCGCCTCCGTGAGGTCTCGGTGCTCACCTCGGTGACCGTGCCGCCCTACGACCGCCTGCTCTTCTCCCTCTCCCTCTGGGAGAGGGCCGGGGTGAGGGTCTTGCAGGTGGTCGTTGGTGGGGTGGCCTCTGCCGTCGCGCTCGAGGGTGCTGTGCGTCGTGGGTCGGGGCGGCCCTTAGTGGTAACTGGTTCCCATGGTGGTACCTGGGTACCTCGATGTGGAACACCTGTCAACTCAGCCGGACCTGGTACTTGTACAAGCTCGAGCGCCTGCGTAGAGCCGCTCCACTTCGTCGCGCACGCGCCGCGCGAGCTCGCCGCGCTGGCTCCGCGCGAGGCCGGCGGTGGCGATCGGGCGGCCGACACGCACTCGGATCACGCCCGGGCGCACGCGGAACCCCTGCGCCGGCAGCACGTCGCCGGTCCCGATCAGGGCGACGGGCACGACCGGCACGCCGGCCTCGATCGCCATCGCGAACGGGCCGCCCTTGAACGGCCCGATCGTACCGTCGCGGCTCCGCGTCCCCTCGGGGAAGCAGGCGACGCTCTGCCCGGCGCGCAGGATCTCGGGGACGCGCCGCATCGACCTGACCGCGTCCCTCCGCCCGGCGCGGTCCACGAACACCATCCCCATCGCGGCGATGTACCAGCCCAAGAATGGAACCGCCCGCAGCTCGCGCTTGACGACGAAGCGCAGGGGCGCCGGCAGGGCGACGAAAAGCGTCGGCACATCGATCATCGACTGGTGGTTCGAGGCGAACAGGTAGGCGGACGTCGCATCGAGCTCCTCGGCGCCTTCCACCTCGACGCGCGCGCCCGCCCCACGCAGCAGCCCCGGCGCCCAGAACCGGCGCGCCATTGCGAGCGGCGCCGCCTGCCGGCGCGTCAGCGCGAGCACGACAAGAGCAGCGCTGATGCCCGCCGCCGAAAAGAGCAGCGTGAAGGCGAGCTGGACGGCGTTGACCGCTGCCCATGCCGCGCGAACCGCCGGTTTGGGGCGCTTCGTCTGGCCTTCGCGGGGGCTCGATGTGGTCACGTGCGTTTGGGCAGGGATCCGGCACCCGTTACACGGCCGAAACCCAGCGCTTTTGTTCACCATACTACGCCGCAAAGCGGTCTATGCGCGTAGCCCACCCGGTCCCGCGGAACCTCACGGCTCCGCGGCATGACCGCCGCCGCCGGTTCGGGTTAGTCGCCTAGCGGGACGAAATCGCGCTCTACTCCTACGCCAAAGGGCCGCGCCCAACCAGCGAGATGGTAAGAAGGTGATGCGCGGCACCCATGGAACACCTGTCAACTGAGCCGGACCTGGTCCTTAAATGCGGGTCACGACTGGTCGGACCGCGAAGGAAAACATGCCCCTACTCAGCAGTTTCATCCTCCGTGGCGACGACAGGTCGTCATGACCGACTGGTACCTATCTCTGGTACCTATCTTGGCCTTCCTCAGCGACCGCAGACCCTCGCCACGCTCGCTGCCATCTCATCAGGACCGGGGGCGGCCCCGCATGGGGCGACCGGAAGGTGAGATGGTGGTACCTGTCCACGGTCGAGAGCGCTGCAGTCCCTGATGGGCCGCCCTCGTCCGCACAGCGGCGGGGTTAGTGATCGGCCTCACACCGCCGACCACGACCTCGGACGCGCAGGCGAGGGGGGAACTCGTCTTTGAGGACGTCTCCGGCTTTACCGCCCCGCTGGGCTCACTTGCGGTGGTATCGTGCGGATTGTGCGCGCTGGATCCTGGTAGCGCCCAGGTGTCCGGGCTGCGACCCCCGGAGGAGAGACGAACATGAGAAAAACGCTCGTGGTGTCGTGCCTCGTGCTTGCGTCCGCCAGATTGGTGTTCGGCTGCACCAACATCCTCGTGACCAAGGGCGCGTCGGTGGATGGGTCGGTGATCATCACCTACTCGGTGGACGGGGAGTTCCTGCCGCTCCTGCGCTACACGCCCGCCCAGGATCACGCCCCCGGCGAGTTCTTCGAGGTCAAGGGGCGGGACGGCACGGTGCGGGCGCGCATCCCCCAGCCGGCCCACACCTATGGCACCTTCGGCATCATGAACGAGCATCAGCTCGCGATCGGCGAGACGACGTTCGACGGCCGGCCGGAGCTGCAAAACAAGCAGGGTGGGATCAACTACTGGACGCTGATGCAGCTCGCCCTCCAGCGGGCTCGCACCGCTCGGGAAGCCATCAAGGTGATGACCGCCCTCGTGGACGAGTTCGGGTACGCCTCGACCGGGGAGTCCTTCTCGATCGCCGATCCGAACGAGGTCTGGATCCTGGAGATGATCGGCCCCGGCGACGGGGGGAAGGGAGCGATCTGGGTGGCGGTGAAGGTGCCGGACGGATACATCTCGGCGCACGCCAATAGGTCCCGCATCGGGACGTTCCCGCTGAACGACGCGGAGTCCTGTCTTTACTCCCCAAACGTCATCAGCTTCGCCGAACAGAAGGGGTACTACAAGCCGAAGACCGACGGGTCTTTCCGTTTCTGCGACGCGTACTGTCCGGCCACGGCTCAGGAGCTGCGCTACACCGAGACACGCGTCTGGTCGATCTTCCGGCGGGCCGCCCCATCCCTCAACCTCCCCGTGGACTACAGTCGCGGCACCCCCGGGGCCAAACCGTACCCGCTCTGGATCAAGGCCGACCGCAAGCTCTCGGTGCAGGACGTGATGGCTCTGATGCGCGACCACTACGAGGGGACGCCGTTGGACATGACCAAGGGTGTGGATGCCGGCCCGTTCGGCTCGCCGATGCGCGTTCGCCCGATGACGTTCCAGGTCGGCGGCGAGAAGTACTCCTGGGAGAGGCCGATCTCCACCCAGCAGACTGGCTGCTCGTTCATGGCCAACTCGCGTTCCTTCCTCCCCGACGCGGTGGGGGGCGTCCTCTGGTACGGCGAGGATGACACCTATACGACCTGCTACTTCCCGCTCTATGCCGGGATCACGGCCATGCCGCCTTCGTACGGGATCGGCATCCTGCAGAAGTTCTCCTGGGATTCGGCGTGGTGGGTGTTCAACCTGGTGGCCAACTACGCGCAGCTCAAGTTCTCGTACATGGTCAAGGACATTCAGGCCGTGCAGCAGGAGCTCGAAGGGAACTTCTTCGCCATGCAGCCGGCGATCGAAAAGACGGCCCTCGAGATGATGAAAAACGACCCCGACCGGGCAAGGCGTTTCCTCACCGACTACTGCGTCTCCGGCGGCGAACAGGTGGCGCGACGCTGGAAGGAGCTGGCGGAGGCGCTCTTCACGAAGTACAACGATGGCTACGTGAAGGACGACAAGGGCCGGGCGCAGGAGCTCGGGTATCCCGAGGACTGGCTTCGCGACGTGATCCGTTTACGCCCGAACCAGTTCACGCTGCCGCACAGCGAAGCGACCAAGAACCCGGATTCCTTCTGAGCCCGTACCTGGTCGGGCCTGGCTCCTCGGCGGGGGGCCTGCTGTGCGCAGGCTCGGTGTCGGTGGGGACCAGCTCGCCGCGGAAGGCTCTCGCCAGGGCGGCCTGGACAAGACGGTCAGCGCGAGCGGCCGCAGCAGCGACGCGTTGCTCCATGGTGTCGGCAAGGGCGAACAGCGCCTCGGCGCGTCGGACGATCCCGAGCCCACTGAATGGGGAACCGTCTCCTTGCAAATATCACAGAATGTCACTAGATTGTGAGTGCGGTTCACCGGACCCCGTGGCGGGAGCACGAGGCCCGACAACGGACCGGACAGCGGTCCAGGGTTGCGTGATCGCGTCAGCGCGACCGCCGCCCAAAGGGGGGGTGCCATGTTCCGGAAGCTCGTGGTGGTTTTCGTCGCTGTAATGATCGCCGGCTCCGCACTCGCTGGAACCAACCTGGTGCGGTCACACCTGTCGGCGACCGTCGCACCCAGACTCACGGTGGATGTCAACGCCCTCCGGGCCAAGCTCGTCGCCGCCTACGGTCCGCAGGCCGCCACGACTGCCTCGTACATCGGCAGCGAGTACTGCCTGGCATGCCATAGCCCCGGCGGGCCTGGTCCGGACGAGACGTCTTGGCGGATGACGCAGCACGCTGCCACGTACATCCGTCCGATGACGCAATGGACCCTCGTGTCCGGCAAGGGCGTGCTCGCGAACTCCTCCGGCAAGGCGACCGACGACTTCATGCAAGGCCTGGACTTCAACGCGATCTCCTCCCCGTTCGACGCCTACAAGCCCAACGCCCCCAAGCTCTCCGTCAAGAACGGCACCTACACGATCACGGTCGGCCAGCTCGACCTCCCGGTCGTCGTGATGCTGCAGTGGCGCTTCTCCTCGGGAGTGTGGGAGCAGCTGTTCTGCGTGCGCATTCCGGTGAGCGACTCGCCCACCGGGAAGACCGGCGCGGTGTACTCCTCCCCACTGTTCTGGGCCTCCGACACCGGCTGGCAGGCGTATTCGCCCGAGGCGTACTACGACAGCAGCAACCAGCCGAGGTACACGACCTCCGCGACGACGGCCGCCGTGGTCGCCAACTGCGAGAGCCATGACCAGAACTGCGTCGGCTGCCACGCGACCGGCATCCGCAGCATCACCCAGAACGCGCTCGGCGAGTGGGTGTCGAAGGCGTACATCGCGACGCTCTACACCGACGGCGACCCCGGGTACTTCGACTACAACGGCGACGGCACGGTGCAGATCATGAACGTCGGCTGCGAGTCGTGCCATGGCCCAGGCGCGCCGCACGTGCTGGGCGGCGGCGATCCGGCCAAGATCGTCAACCCGGCCAAACTCGATACTCAAGGAGCGAACGACGTGTGCGGGCAGTGCCATTCGGTGGTGGCGTCGACGCCCAACGGCACGATCGGCTGGCCGTACAACGAGACCACGCAGCAGAGCTGGATCCCGGGCTCGGGGCCGCTGTCGGCGTTCTTCACCGACGCCGAGGTGTGGTGGCCCGACGGAAAGACCGGCGAGGACACCAGCCAGTACCCCGAGTTCTACAAGTCGTCGAAGCCCACGTTCCAGTTCCATCCCGTGCGCTGCACCGACTGCCACGACGCCATGTCCGCGACCTCGAACAGCGCACAGGTCCTCGACCAGGTGCAGTCGGGGACCGTCACGGTCACGACCCATGTCGATGACGACACGCTCTGCCTCGCCTGTCACGCCACGCACGGCGCCGGCACCAGCGCCGACTTCACCAAGATCACCGTCGCCATGGTGGCCGACTACGCCAACAACCGCACCGCCATTGGGACCGTCGTGTCGGCGCACACGAACCACCCGTACGCGCCCGAGCGGCTCATGGGCTTGTCGCGCTGCACCCAGTGCCACATGGCGACGACTCAGGGCCCGGATGCGGCAGAAGTCCTCCACGGTCACACCTTCGAGGCGATCCCGCCGCAGAAGACGCTCAAGTACCAGGACCAGGGCGGCATGCCGAACTCCTGTGCGCTGTCCTGCCACGCCACGCTCGTGAACGCGGCTCTCGTCGGCTCGGCCACGGCCGGTCTGACCTCGGACATCTCGACGTGGAACAAGCAGTACGACCAGGACCTGGCCAGCGCGCTGCTCAAGTACTACGGTCCCAACGGCGTGTGGTGGAAATTGGACATCGACAAGGGCCAGGCTGGTGTGGCGAGTGCGGCCAGTTTGGCGGCGGCGCCCGCGCACCACGGCCGCAGGCACCACCGGTAGGGCAAACGGGAGAAGGCCCGACGAGCCGAAGCGACGCCCGGAACACGGCCCGACAGCCCCACCAGCCCACGACGGGCTACGGCGACGTCCTACCCTGAAGCACCGGAGAGGGAAGTGGTAAGGGGCTGTTTGAGCCCGAGCCGGCAATCGGTCCTGCCGGCTCGCCCGCGCAGCCCAATCTCCGACGAGTGCGGTGCCCTGCGTTTCAAAAGGTGAGATAGTGGTACCTGGTACCCATGTCCAACAAGCGGCGTGTGAGGGCCAGTCGGTGAGACTTTGCCACGGCTCTCGTTAGGTACCGTTGGCAATTCTACACCTCGCTCCCCCTTTAAGGCCTAATGGGGCCGGGAGGACGCGGCGCCCGTGGAGGCGCTCGACCGGTTTCGGCTGGGCCTCAGGCACGCCGGCCTGCGGGGACGCCTCGCCGCCGTTCTCGGTGCAATCTAGACATTTGTCTCTCCTTCATCCAGGATGAGAGCCGCATGCGACAGGGGAGGAAGCAGGGTATGAACGCCTTTGACCACATCCTGAAGAATATGGACAAGCGTGTGGCAGAGGCGGTCCGGTTCTACTGGGGGGCGAGACAACGACAGGCGCAGCGGCAGGTTCAGGCGGGTCGTTCAGACCAGGGAGGACGAGCGGCCGTTACTGGCGGCTACCAGATGGGTGGGTTTGGCTCGCTCATCAAAGACTTGTTCATCGGCGCTGGGATCGCGTCTGACCACATCTACGGCGACAAAGCCCTCGAGATCCCCGGGTTCTTCAGGCCAACCAAGCAGTGGGATATCTTGGTTGTCCGGGACGGGCAGCTCATTGCAGCGCTCGAGCTCAAGTCCCAGGTCGGCCCCTCCTTCGGGAATAACTTCAACAATCGCACGGAGGAAGCGATGGGCTCGGCCCTCGACCTCTGGACCGCCTTCAGGGAGGGAGCGTTCAACAAGACCCACCGCCCGTGGCTGGGGTATCTCTTTCTTCTGGAGGACTGTGAACAATCTCGCTCCTCGGTACGTGTGGCCGAGCCGCACTTCAAGGTGTTCCAGGAGTTCAAGGGTGCGTCCTATTCGAGACGGTACGAGCTTTTCTGCCGTAAGCTTGTCCGGGAAGGCCACTACAACGCTGCAGCCTTCCTGGTGTCGCCAAGGGAGGGCGGTGTTGGTGGTGCCTACGGTGAACCTGCTGCAGACCTGGGCTTTGCGGCCTTTGCGCGGTCTCTGGTCGCCCATGCGGCTGTATTCGGCAAGGAAGTAGATAGATGAGCACTGTGCAGAAAGAGCAAGGCACGCTGCGGACCACTCATCGCCTGGTTCAAGCCGATGCTCGGAGTATGCCGTTCATCGCGGATGATTCGATTCACCTCGTCGTGACCTCGCCCCCTTACTGGAACCTCAAGCGCTACAACGAGGGTGACGCACAGCTCGGGCATATCAAGGATTACGAAGAGTTCTTAGGCGAAATCGGCAAGGTGTGGGCTGAGGCCTACCGCGTGCTGGTTCCTGGCGGTCGACTCGTCTGCGTGGTGGGTGACGTGTGCATGTCCCGCAAGGCTTTTGGCCGGCACGTGGTCTTCCCCCTGCACGGAGACATCTGCGTGATTTGCCGCAAGCTTGGGTTCGATAACCTCAATCCCATCATCTGGCACAAGATCTCGAACGCCAGCTACGAGGTCGAGAACGGCAGCAAGTTCCTTGGAAAGCCATACGAGCCCAACGCGGTGATCAAGAACGACATCGAGTTCATCCTCATGCAGCGCAAGCCTGGGGGTTACCGCAAACCCACTGAGGAGCAGCGGCGACTCTCGATGATCGACAAGAAGGACTACAACGAATGGTTCCGGCAGATTTGGACCCTGACTGGTGCCTCCACTCGTGAGCACCCTGCACCATTCCCTCTGGAGCTGGCGTCACGCCTGGTTCGAATGTTTTCGTTTTGGGGTGACACCGTGCTGGATCCGTTCTGCGGAAGTGGCACGAGCATGGTCGCGGCTTTGAAATGGCAGAGGAATAGCATCGGCATCGAGATCGACCGCGAATACTGTCGGATGGCCGCGCGGCGGCTGAAGCATGAGGCTTCCGACATGTTCGCTGACGCGGAGCTGCGCTTCGAGAAGCTGGTCGATGATCCGACCTCAGGCCTGCAGGTAAGGGAAGACAAGAGCGTGTATGGATCTTTGCGTCGATCCAAGAGCCGGGCGAGCTAGCCTGAGCGAGTGCAAATTGTCAAGCAGCTCGAATGGTGAGATGGTGATACCATCTATGAGTAGGTCGGTCATGTCAAGCGGATAGGGGTTTGATCCTTTCTTCCAGGTGGCGTCGTGGTCCTTTTTCCTCTGTGCACGATCAAGCTCAGCCAAGGTCTGCGCATCAACCGTCTATCCGCACTCGTTGTGGCCAGCCTCCTGGCCGGTGCATGGTTGGAGCCGGTGAAGCAGGGGGCGCTCCCATCAGGTACGCGGGCTGACGAACGGTGCTCTGCTCGCCGCCCCAGGTATCACACGGAGTTGCCCCACCGCATGCTGTCCGTCCCTGACCTCGCTCGATCGATGGCATCCCGTCGTTCCTAGGCTGCGGCCGGTTCGCTGCTCTGGAGGGGCCTGAAGTCCTCGCCACGGAGCCACACCGCGTGCATCACGACGGCGAGCTTACGAGCCAGGGCCACCACGGCCTTCTTCTTCCCGATCCGTGCGGCGAGCTGCTCCGCCCACCGCTTGAGGTCGGAATCCTGGCGGGTCCGCAGGCACCCGTGCGCCGCCTGCACGAGCAGCCGCCGCATCTCGGCATCCCCCGTCTTGGTGATCGAGCCAAATCGAGACGTCTGCCCCGACTCCCGCATCCGCGGCCGCAATCCGACAAAGCCCGCGACGTCCCGGCTGCGCCGGAATCGGGCCGGGTCCTCCAGGCACAACACGTAGGCGAGCGCGACCAGCGGCCCCACCCCGGGGATCGTCTGCAGCCGCCCAACCTCCGGGTACTCCGCACCCACCGCCTTCACCTCATGGTCGAGCCCCTGGATCTTCTCATCGAGCTCGAGCGCCGTCGCCACCAGCGGCGCCACCAGGGCGAGCAGCTCCTCCGGAATCTCGCGTGTGGCCAGAGTCTGCGCCAGCCGCCCAATCGTCGTCCCGGGCACTCGGTACCCAAAGGACCTCAGCAGCCCCCGCGCCCCGTTCATGCACGCCGTCCGGTTGGCCACCAGAATGCCCCGCACCCGCAGCATCCCCCTCAGCCGCTGCGTCCTCTCGCTGCGATGCTGGATCGGCCGCAGCAACCGCACATCCATCCGCACCAGCCGCGCCAGCGTCTCCGCATCCACCGCGTCGTTCTTTAGCGTGCTCTCCGCAATCAGCCGCACCCGCTGCGCATTGGCCACCACCACCTCGTGCCCAAGCCCAACCAAAATCCGCTCCGCCCACGCCGACAGCCCGCTCGCCTCGATGCAGATCCGCATCCGCCCACGCCCCCCAAACCACCGCTTCAACCCTGCCTCCGTCGTCGGAATCCGTGCCCGCTCGACCAGCTCCCCACTCGCACCCACCACCGCCACCTCACTCGACTTCCCATGCAGGTCAATGCCACAATGCTCCACGGTCGGTCTCCTTTCTTGGGCCTCGAGCCCGTGTTACCTTGGCGGGCATATTGCCACGCCGTCACAAGGAGACCGACCTACTCATC
>CAVWFZ010000025.1:0-66489 GCA_963754345.1 Thermoanaerobaculaceae bacterium
AGGATCGGGGTCCTCCCTGTCCACCACGATGTCCAGAAACGCGGGACCCCGGACGGCGAGCCAGCTCTCGAGCGCCGCGCGGGCGTGGTCGTCCGAGAAGCAGCGGCGCGCCCACGGGTACCCCGCACCCAGGGCGGCGGCGGAGAGGTCCACCTTCTGCGAGAGCGCCGGCTGCCCACCGGTGGTGGCGTAGCAGCCGTTGTCCAGCACCAAGTGGTAGAGGTTGGGCGGTTTGATCCCGCCGACCAGCGCGAGGCCGCCGAAGCCCATGAGGAGGTTACCGTCGCCGTCGAGGGCAACGACGCGCTCGAAGCGGGTCATCGCGAGGCCGAGCGCGATGGATGCGACCTGCCCCATCGAGCCGAGCATGTAGAAGGTCCGCGTGCGGTCGTGGGCGCGGTAGGCCTCGCGCGAGATCGCGCCGTCCGCCGCCACCACGATGTCCTCTTCGGACAGCAGCGAGAGGGCGAGCGCCACCACATCAGCGCGAGTCATACGTCCGTCTCCTTGCCCACCAGCAGCACGACCGGCCTCCGTTCCTTCTCGGAGGTCTCCACGAGCCAGCGCGCCTCGACCTGCTCCCGGCCCACGCGGGCCTCGCGCCAGGGGATCCCGAACAGGTCGAGGAGTTGCCTGGTGCGCTGGCCCAGGATGCGGTGCTCCTCGAAGTCGGTCGGAGCCCCACGGTCCGAGACCAGCATGGGCAGCGGAATGCCGTACATGAGGTGAAGCGACGTGAGCACCTCGAGGCAGTAGCCGAGGCCGGAGTTCTGCATCGCCGCGAGCGTGCGCCGGCCGCCCAGCCACGCGCCCATGCAGGCGGCCACCGCGTGGTCCTCCCGCACCGCCGGGAGGTACGAGGTTGGCGGCAGCGCGGCGCACCCTGCGAAGAAGTTCTTGAGGTAGGAGCACGGCACGCCGGCCACGTACTCCACGCCCGCCGCGCGCAGCGCCTCAAGCCTGCGGGACACCGTCATTCCTTGGCTTCAGGGGCAAGCTGCTCGGTGTCCGGGATGGAGTCCGGTGTGAGGCGGGGCCCCTCCTTGGCGTCCTCCCGGATGATCGCCTCGATGAACATGTCGCGCACGCCGGCCTTGCCGCGCTGCTTGTAGACCTGCGCCACGTCGCGAGCGGAGAGCGTGATCCCGGCCATGTGCTTGAGGTACTGGGTGAAGACCCGGGGGCGCGAGAGGAAGCTTGCGGTCAGGAGGACGAGCAGGACGCTGACGCCGACAAGCAGAAACGTCGTCATCTGGGGGGAAAGCTCAACCATCGGGTGCGTCCTCCTCGCCACCGTCCATCTGAGTGGCGTCCACCTCGCCGAAGTAGTCGGGCGGGACCAGCACCTCGCGCCCGCGCGAGCCCTGCGTCGGCCCAACGAGCCCTTCCTGCTCCATCATATCCAGCAGCCGCGCCGAGCGCGCGTAGCCGAGCCGCATCTTGCGCTGGATGTACGACGCCGAGGCCTTCCGGGAAGCCACGACCAGGCGGGCGGCCTGGTCGTACATCGGGTCGTCCCACTCGGCCTCGCCGGCCAAGCCGGTGCCCGGCTCGGGCACCTCGAGCACCCGCGCGTCGAACTCCGGCTTGCCCAGGCGGCGGAAGTGCTTGAGCACGGTGAGGATCTCCTCTTCGCGCACCAGGCAACCGTGCAGCCGGATCGGGCGGGAGGTGCCCGCCGCGAGGTAGAGCATGTCACCCGAGCCGAGCAGGCATTCCGCGCCCTCAGTGTCCAGGATCGTGCGGGAGTCGAAGCGCGTGCGGACCTTGTAGGAGATCCGGCAGGGGAAGTTGGCCTTGATCACGCCCGTGACGATATCCACGCTCGGGCGCTGCGTCGCGAACAGGAGGTGGATGCCCACCGCGCGCGCCATCTGCGAGAGGTGCCCAATCGAGTCCTCCACCTCGGTGGGGCAGGTCATCATCAGGTCCGCCAGCTCGTCAATGATGACCACGATGAACGGCAGCGGCCGCAGCTCCTCGGCGCCTGCCGTCTTGGCCGCGACGCTGCGCGCCTCGGTGTCCACGAGCAGAGCGTTGTACTGCGCCAGGTTGCGCACCTTGCACGCGGCCAGCAGCGTGTAGCGCTCCCGCATCTCGCGCACCGCCCACCTCAGCGCGCGCGACGCCTCCTTGGGGTCGGAGATGATGGGCGTGAGGAGGTGCGGCAGCTTCTCGTAGATTCCCAGCTCCACCTGCTTGGGGTCGATGAGGATGAAGCGCACCTGTTCGGGCGTCGCCTTGAACAGGATGGACATGATCATGGAGTTGATGCCGACGCTCTTGCCCGACCCGGTGAAGCCGCCGATCAGCAAGTGCGGCATGCGCTGCATGTCCGCCACGAACGGACGCCCGTGGATGTCCTTTCCAAGCGCCAGCGTGAGCGGGGACGCCGAGTGGATGAACTTGGAAGACTCGACGATCTCGCGCAGCACGATGACCTGTCGCTCCGGGTTGGGGACCTCGATTCCGACCGTGGCCTTCCCTGGGATCCTCTCGATGCGCACCGCCTCCACCTGCAGGCCGAGGGCGAGGTCCTCCTCCAGCCGCACCACCTGCGCGTACTTCACCCCTGCGGCGGGTCGGAACTCGTAGGTGGTGATGACCGGCCCCGGCAGGATGTCCTCCACCTTCCCGTCCACCTTGAACTCCTGGCACTTCGCCTCGACGAGCTCGCGCATGGCTGCGAGCTGCTTGGGGTCGAGGGTGGGCGCCGGAGGAGCCGGCAGCAGCATCGTCTTCTCGGGCAGCGGCGAGGCGGGGGTCTCGCCGACAAACTCGAAGACCTCCTGCACCGCCAGCGGCTCCACCCGCGGCCGGGACGACCGGCGGGGCCTGGGGGCCGGCGCGGGGCGCTCGGCGTGCGCAGCCGGCGCTTCCTGCGGCTCCTCCTCGGTGATCATCGCCACCTGGTGCAGCCGCCGGATCCGGAACGAGGCCTGCCCGAAACGCTCGTGGGCCACCAGCGGCGGTGGCGGTGCGGAGGGGTGGCGTTGCTGGTGCCGCCGCAGCAGCCGGCGGCGCATGTCCTCGCGCCGGTGGTCCTCGCGGCGGCGTGCCCACCTCGCGAGGAAGCTCCGACCGTTTGCGGGTGAACAGGCTGCCGAACCCGGTAAGCACCTGCACCAGGGAGGCGCGCACCCCGAAGACGACCCCGGCCAGCAGCGCGCCTGCGCACAGGACCAGCGTTCCCACCGGCCCCAGCGACACCTCCAGACCGGCCGCCACCAGGCGGCCCAGCTCCCCTCCCCAGTCCAGCTCGCTCCCGCGGTACCCGGTGTGACCGATCACGGCTGCGAGCAGCCCGTCGGCGGCAACGACCGCCACCGCCCACGCGCTCCCCTGGATCCCCGGCGACTCCAGCTCCTGCCCGCGCAGCCAGTGCCAGCCGACGACCATCATGAAGACCGGCAGCACCAGTGCCGGCACGCCGAACAGACCGACCAGGATGCCGGCGACGGCCGCCCCGCCGTGGGAGAGGAGGTTGTGAACGACGTCGCTCCCGGAGGCGAACAGCGATGGATCGAGGGGGTGGTAGGTGGCGACCGCCAGCAGAACCAGAACCCCCATCAGGGCCAGGAGGTAGCCCGCAATCTCGCGCGTCATCTCTTCCCGGGAGCGCGCCATCACCACACGCCCAGCAGATTCAGGACCACCGTGAGCACCGCCAGCGGCAGCAGGTAGAAGGCGAAGAGGTGCAGCCGCCCCTGCTGCACAAGCCGCCGCACCAGCACCAGCGCGGCGAAGCCGACCAGCGCTGCGGTGAGCGTGCCGGCGACCACCGGCACCACGAAGTTGCGCGCCACCGCCAGCTCCGCCCGGTGCGACCACCCTTCCACCACCGCCGCGCCCAGGATGGCCGGGACCGAGAGCAGGAACGAGAAGTCCGCCGCCCAGCGCCGCTGGAGCCCCGCGCCGAGGCCGGCCGCGATCGTGGTCCCGGAGCGAGACATGCCGGGCAGGAGCACGACGATCCCCTGGGCCAGGCCGACGAACGCCGAGGCGCTCCAGGTCATGCGTGGGCCGTCGATCTGCCCTTTGCGCGAGCGCACCGCGATCAGCAGCGCCGCGGTCACCACGAACCCGGCCGCGATCAGAAGCGGGTAGCGGATCGAGTCCTCCGCCCACCGGCGCAGCGGCAAGGCCAGCACCGATGTGGCGATCATCGCGAGCACGAGCTGGGCGCCGAGACGGATGAGGTACCTCTCGCGCACGACCTCGAGGATCTTCTGCCACTCGAGGGCCAGGATCGCGAGCACCGTGCCAAGGTGGAGCGCGACGTCGAAGACGAGGCCGGGCTGCGAAAAGCCCGGCATGAGCGCCTGTGCCAGCGCGAGGTGCCCGCGCGAGGAAACCGGCAAGAATTCGGTGAGGCCCTGGATGATGCCGAGCAGCACGGCTTGCCAGACCGTCATGCTAAAGCTCCACCACCAGCGCCACCACCACGGGACGTCGGCGCGTGCGCCTGCGCAGCTCCCTTCGCAGCCACTGACTCATTGTACTGCGCAGCCACTCCGGATCGCGCCGCGCCAGCGTCCCCGCGTGGGCCAGCTCAGCCGTGAGCCCGTCCACCAGGTGGTCCCGCACCGCCGGCGAGAGCGGCAGGCCGGAGACCTGAAGCTGCACCTCGCCGACCCCGCCTTGCGGGGTGCACGAGCACGGCAACACCGCCACGACCAGCCCCTCGCGCGCCAGCGAGCGCCGGTGGTGCAGCACGGAGGGGTCGAGCACCTCCTCGCCCACGTCGTCCAGCAGGATCCTCCCCACCTGGCGAAGCTCCCCGGTGGGGGCGAGCTGCCTGCCAGACCAGGCCAGCTCGTCGCCGTTCTCCGCCACCACCGTGGCGAGGCCGCGCCGGCGCGCCATGTCAGCCACCGCCTCCAAGTTGCGTCGACGGCCGTGGACGGGCACGACGACGCGGGGCCGCGTGAGGTCCAGGAGGCGCTCGAGCTCGCTCCTGTGCGGGTGCCCGGAAACGTGGATGGGCGCCTCGGCGGCCGTGATCACCCGCGCCCCGCGCCGCACGCAGTGGTCGAAGAGCACCGCCAGGCGGCGTTCGTTGCCAGGTATGACGCGCGCCGCGTGGAGCACCGTGTCGCCTTCCCGCAGGCGCAGTCCTGGGAGCAGGTCCACGGCCAAGCGGGAGAACGCGGAACCCGGCTCCCCCTGCGAGCCGGTGGTCACGACGACGACCTTGTCGCGCGGCAGCCTGGGCAGCTCGCGCGCCGGCCGCACCAGGCCGATCGGCAGCTTGAGGCCGCCGAGCTGGCCCTGCACGTCAAGTGACTCCACCAGGCCGCGCCCCACCGGGACCACTACCTTGCCCGCCTCCGCCGCGGCGATCGCCACCTGACGGAAACGCCCGAGGTGGGAGGCGAACGATACTGCGATCACGGCTCCGCGCGCGCGCCGCACCTCCCCCACAAGGGCGGCCGCCACCGTCTCCTCGCTCGGCGGCTCCGCGTCCACCAGTGCGTTGGTCCCATCGAGGAGCAGGAGGTCGACGCCGGCGTCGCCCCAACGCGCGAGCGCATCCTCCGGGGTCGTCTCGCCGAGCGCCGAGGGTGCCAGCCTGAGGTCGGTGGCGAGCACCAGGGTGCCCGGATCACCCTGCAGGCGCAGCATCACCGCTCCCGGGATCGAGTGCGAGACCGGCACGACCTCCACGGCGAACGCCCCCGCGCTCAGGTCGGCGCCCTGCCTCAGCTCCTGGGCGGCGAGCGGCTTGCCGTCGGAGAGGGCCCGCCTTGCCCACGCCAGGGTCGTGCGGCTGGCCGCGACCTGCACCGAGGGAAACGCCTCGCGCAGGAACGCCAGCGCCTTGATGTGGTCGTCGTGGGCATGGGTGACGATCACGCGCTGCGGACCGTGCTCCCCGAGCGCGGCGAAGTCGGGCACTTCGTAGCCGACGCCGAAGGCGGCCAGGTCCGAGAACGCCGCCCCGGCGTCGATCAGAAGCCGGTCGTCGCCGTCGGTCTCGACGAGCAGGCAGTTGGCGCCGAACTCCCCGAGTCCGCCCAGCGGCAGCAGCCGCGCCGTCATGCCCTCGCCTCCAAGGGCATCGCGCCGGCGAGCGCGAGCCACTGGCCGAGCGCCAGATCCTGGGGACGCACGCCGGCGTCCACGCCCGCACGCGTCAGGGCTGCGGCCGGTCCATCCGGGGGCGCCGCCAAGACCAGGGCGTTTACAATCTTCTTGCGCCGGTGACAGAACGCCACACCGGCAAGCTCCAACGCCCTCTTCAGGACAGCGGCATCGGGAACCGGTTTCAGGAGAAGGCGCACGACGCCCGAGGTCACGCGTGGCGACGGGGAGAAGCAGCGTGGCGCCACCGTGAAGAGCAGCTCGGCCTGCGCGTGGGCCTCGACCTCGAGGCTGAGCAGCCCGCGCTCCGTCCCGCCAGGCGGCGCCACCAGCCGTCTGGCGACCTCCAGCTGCACCATCACCACCAGCACCTTGAAGAGATCGTTGCGGGGGAGCAGGCGCCTGAGGATCGCGGTCCCCACGCTGTAGGGGAGGTTCGCCGCCACCTGCCACGGGCCCCCCGCGGCGAGCCGGTCAAGGTCTTCCGTGACGGCGTCGCCGCGGAGGACTTCGAGGGTCGTGGGCCTGCCCAACCGGCCCGGCAGCATCGCCGCGAGGTCGCCGTCCAGCTCAAGCGCCCGCACCCGGCCGAAGCGTGCCAGCAGGTGGCGGGTGAGCGCCCCATCCCCCGGCCCGATCTCCAGCACCCTGGGCGGCTCATCGGCAAGCGCAGCCGCGATTGACCGCGCGGTCCTGGCGTCACGCAAAAAGTGCTGGCCCAGCCTCTGCCGCCGCGTGCGAACGGTTGCCACCCCCTTCCGTCGTGCCTACAATAACCTGTTCCGGCGGCGGCGCGTGCGGCGGGAGACCGCCGTTGCCCTCCCCCCCGGCGCGGAATTTGCGCGGTCCTCGCCGCGCTACCCTGCGGGGGGTCGGTCCGCGGCCGCCGGAAGAGAAAGGAACACACGATGGGCGGAAAAGTCACTCACGTCACGGATGCCACCTTCGAGTCCACGGTGATCAACAGCGAAAAGCCCGCGATGGTGGACTTCTGGGCCACCTGGTGCGGGCCATGCCGGATCATCGCGCCCCACGTCGAGGCGCTGGCCGACGAGTACACGGGCAAGGCCGTGATCGCAAAGCTCGACGTGGACTCGAACCGCCAGACCGCGATCAAGTTCGGCATCCAGTCCATCCCGACTCTGGTCTTCTTCAAGGGCGGCAAGGTGGTCGACCGTGTGATCGGGGCCGTGGACAAAAAGGTCCTGAAGGAAAAGCTGACCGCGCTCCTGTGACGCGCTGTATCAAAGGAGCGCGGTCATGGTGAGTCTCGCCGGAGGCGGGACGAAACCATCCCGTCGCATCTCAGGGAGCACCGGCCTCATGAACGAGCCTCTCACGAAAACGATCGCCGGGCCGCGCGGCCCCGTCGCCTACGAGCGGTGGGGCGGCGGACCACCGTTGCTGCTGCTCGCCGGCCTGGGGTCCCGGGCCCGCCTCTGGGGCGAGCTTCCGCGGCTGCTCGCCGAGCGCTTCACCGTGCTCGCCCCCGACAACCGGGGCGTGGGCGGCTCACGCAGCGGCGACCCGTTCACCCTGGAGGGCAGCGCCGACGACGGCGCGCTGGTGATCGCGGATGCCGGCTTCGCGGCCGCCGGCGTGATCGGCGTTTCCATGGGAGGCCTCATCGCCTGCCAGCTCGCGGTGCGCCACCCCGACGCCGTCCAGCGCCTGGTCGTCGCCTCCTGTGGAGCCCGCCTGACCCCCTCGCACGTGCGTGTGCTGCGCTTCTTCGAGCTGGCGTTCACGCGCCTCAACCCCGCCGAGGCCGCCCAGGCGCTCATGGCTTTCGCATTCGCCAGCACCTTCGCCGACGCCTACCCGGGGTTCGTGGACCAGGCGGCGCGCCTGTGGACACTCGACCCCGAGGACCGGCCCGGCGCGCTGGCGCAGCTCGACCACTTGAGGGAGGGCTGGGACATGCGCCCGCAGCTCGCCGGCATCGCGTGCCTCACACTGGTGCTGGCCGGGGAGCTCGACCCCCTGGCGCCCGCCGCCTTCACCCGCGAGCTGGCCGCCGCGATCCCCGAGGCGCGCTACCGCGAGGTGCCGGGCGCCGCCCACTCCGTGCTGGCCGAGGGCGGCTCGGCCCTCCTCAACGAGGTGATCGAGTTCCTTTCCACGTAGCGGCCACCCGCTGGACACCGATCGTCGCGGACCCGCTGGCCCCCAGCGGCGGCCGATGAGCGGCTGGCTGTTACGGCAGCCCGTACGGGTAGAATGCCGCACCATGACAGATCCCGAAGCACCGCACACCGCTGATGCCAACGCGCCGCTCGAGCCGGCGCTCGAGGAGCTGCGCGCACGTCTGGCCGCCGATCTCGAGGCCCTGATCGGCGCGGTGGCGATCCTCGACCAGGCCCAGGGAGACTGGAGGCCCGCGCCGGGCCGCTGGTCGGTGGGCGAGGTGCTCCACCACGTGGTCCTCTCCAACCGGTCGTTCGCGCGCGTGACCGCCAAGCTCGTCGAGCAGGGCCGGCGCGAGGGTCTGGCGGCACGCGCGGGCGGGCGTCGCTCGTGGCCGCGCCTGCGTTCGATCGCGGACGTGAGCGCCTCGGGACCCGTCAAGAACCCAGACCGCGTCACTCCGACCCACGGGCTGCGGATCGAGCAGCTCCGCAAGGACCTCGTGGAGGCCCACCGAGGGGTCGAGGTACAGATCCCCGCCCTCGCCGGGCTCGAGCTGGCGGCGTTGCGCTTCCCCCACCCCCTGGGGTTCGAGCTGAACCTCTACCAGTGGGCGGACATCACCGGCGCCCACGAGCGCCGCCACCTGAGCCAGATCGAGGCGATCCTGGCCGAACCGACCTTCCCGCACCGGGGCTAGCTAGCAGGCGGCCGACCCGCCAGCCCCCGCGGTCATTTCACCGGGTAGGGCGGGCGCGGCGGGAACGTGAACGGCTTCTCCTTGATCTGCTGCAGCACGACCTCGATCGCCTTTTCGAGCTGGACGTCCTTGCCCGCCGACGCTGACGCCGGGTCGTTGTCCACCACGATGTCCGGGTCCACGCCGTGGTTCTCCACCCACCACTTCCCCTCGCGGCCCCAGAACGCGTTGTTGGACTGCTCGATGCGGCCGTTGTCCACCGTCCTCTGGGTGTTCACGATTCCGACGAGGCCGCCCCACGACGGCACTCCGATGATAATGCCGAGCTTGCCCGCCTTGAAGTGCTCGAGGAATGCCTCGCCGTCCGAGCCGTTGTACTCGTTGGTGATCGCCACGAGGTGCGCGGTCGAGGTCGAGCCCGGGTAGCGGAACGGCACCATGTTGGCAAGGACGTTGTAGCCGACCATCGGACGCTCGAGCTTGTCGATGAGGAAGTACTCGGTCCAACCGCCGCCGTTGCCTCGCACGTCGATGATGAGCCCCTTCTTGTAGCGGAACGCGCGCCAGAACTTGTCGAACTGCGCCACGTTGTCGCCGCCCATCGCGGTGATGTGCATGTAGCCGACCTCGTTATTGGTAGCCTTGAGCACCTTCTCGATGTTGTCCGCGAGCCACCGGTTGTAGCGGAGGGAGTACTCCGAGCGCACGGGCTCCACCTCGTACGTGCGGGCGCCCGCCGCCTCAGGCTTCGAGCTCACCGTAAGCCTGATTTTCTGTCCCTTGACGACCTGGAGGTACCAGTACGGGTTGTCGGGCACCCTCACCTCGTGCCCGTCGATCGCGAGGAGGTAGTCGCCCTCCTTGACGTCGAGGTCCGGGCGCACGAGCGGCGCCTTGAGCTCGCGGTCGTAGTCGGTCGGCCCGTAGATCCTCGCGAACCGGTAGAAGGTGCTGGGGTCGGCCGCGAGGTCGGCGCCGAACAAACCCGTGGTGGTCACGGCCTCCGGTGCCTTCTGCGGCCCCATGTCGCCGCCGCCGATGTAGGTGTGCGACACGCACAGCTCCCCGACCATCTGCGAGAGCAGCCAGTTGAGGTCGGCGCGAGAGGAGAGCTCCGGCACGAACGCCCGGTACGTGTCGCCGATCTTCTTCCAGTCCCGGCCGTGCATCGCCGGGTCGTAGAAGAAGTCGCGGTACCAGCGCCAGGAATCGTTGAAGATCTGCAGCCACTCCTCGCGCGGCACCACACGGCAGACCATCCGCTCGAGGTCGAGCTTGTCGCCCAGCAACCTCGTGGTCTGCACCTTGGCCACGCCGCTCACGAAGTAGGCGTTCCCCTTCCTGGTGATCATCTGCTCGCGGTTTGGAGACAGCCGCCAGTCGGCGATCGTTCCCTCGACGGTGGTCTCCTTCTGCGCAGAAACGTCGTAGACGTGCAGCGTCCAGATGTCCCGCCCGGAGGGCGTGAACACCTGTTCGATCTCGTCGTCGGTGAAGGTGTCGGAGGAGGCCCACGTCACGGCTCCCTTGCCGGCCTTGAGGTAGAAGTAGTTGCCGGGCTTGACCGGCACCTTGAAGATGCGGCCGGCGATCCCGTCGAGGTCGATGCGGAAGCTCTCGGCCTTCTTCTCGTCCTTCCCCTCACCCCTCTCCTCCTTCGGCCCCTTTTCGAACGGCGGCTTCTGGCCGGCCTTCAGCTGCACCGCCATGACCTGCACCGGGTCGGGAACCACGTGGTCGTCCTCGAAGATGTCGAGGCGCGAGTCGAAGTTCCGGTACGAGAGGAAGAACAGCAGATCGCCGTTGGCGTCGAAGGAGGGGTTCATGGAATCGTAGAAGCCGTCGGTGACGGGGTAGGTCTTGTCCTGCTCCAGGTTGTAGAGGTAGATCCGGTTGTTGCGGTTGAACTCCACGAACGAGTAGACGATCCACTTGCCGTCCGGCGACCACGAGTAGTCCGAGACCTCCCAATAGAACTCGTCGTTCTTGAGCTGGTTCGAGGTCGCGAACTTGACCAGCCTCTTGCTCGCCACGTCGATGTAGAAAAGCGCGAAGTCCTTGTTGCCGAACAGGATCTTGCTGCCGTCCGGCGACCACTCGAGGTGGTAGACGGTGCGGTCCAACCGTGTAGTGAGCGCCTCCGCGGGTTTGTCGCCCGCGACGTCCTGCACGTAGAGCTGATACTCGCCGGTGCGGTCGGAGAAGTACGCCACCTTCTTGCGGTCGGGGGAAATTCGAGGCATGCGCTCCCGGATACCCGGCGTGTCGGTGAGGTTGCGGGTCGGCAGCGCGTCGTCCGCGGGCACCAGGAAGATGTCCCCGCGGGCCTCGAACGCCGCGGTCTTCCCGTCGTTGGAAACCGACATGGACTGGATGTACTCGATGGGGTTGATCGTGCGCTGCGCGAGCTGCCAGCGGTCGCTTGCCACCTCGACCTTGAGCTCCCGGACCGCGCGCGTGGCCACGTCGAGCACGGCGAGCTTGCCCCCGTGCATGAACACGATGGTGCGCCCGTCGGTGGACGGCTGCTGCACGTCGAGGTCGTCGAAGGTCGTGACCTGTTCGACCTTCTTGGTGGCGAAGTCGTAGGTGAAGAGGTTCGCGATCCCCTTGGGGCCGCGGTCGGACACGAAGTACATCAGCTTGCCGATCCACATTGGGTAGGCGTTCTTGCCCACGTAGTCGGTGAGGGGCTGGTACGTGTTGGCCTTGAAGTCGCATAGCCAAATGTCCGTGTACTGGCCGCCCTTGTACCGTTTCCAGTAGTACTCCTCGTTGCCGCGCCGGTTGTAGACCGCCTTCGTGCCGTCGGCGTTGAACGAGCACAGGATTCCGCGATCCATCGGGAGCCTTTCGAGCGGCGACGCCTTCAGGTCGACCGCGTAGAGCTTCACGATCGGCCGAAACGTGTTCTCGTGGCCGGACCGGACGATCACGTGGGTGCCGTCCGGCGTCCACGCGACCGGCTGTACGTTCGTGCCGTTGTAGGTCAGCCGCTGCGGTGGGCCTCCCCCAATCGGCATGACGTACACACTGGGGGTGCCGCCGTAGCTGCCGGTAAAGGCGATCGTCTTGCCGTCCGGGGAGATCTTGGCGGCGAACTCGTGCCCGGGGTACGTGGTGAGGCGCGTCGCCTCGCCGCCCCTGGCGGACACGCTCCAGAGGTCGCCCTCGTAGCTGAAGACGATCGTGTCGCCGTGGATGTCCGGGTACTGCATGAAACGCGCGGGCGTGCCGGCCACGGCGGCGGTCGCCGCGACCACCAGCAGGCAGAACGTGAAGGCAAGCGTCTTTCGCATCGCTGCTCCTCCCGCCGCAAAGATACGCCTTCCAGGCAACACCGTTGGCCCCCGGAAGGCGCGTCCGGTGTCCCGGGGCCCGCGACCTGCGGGCGGCGGGCATAGCCCCGCGCTAAACTGCGGGGGTGAAATCACGGTTGGCGTTCGCCGCCCTGCTTCTCGCCGGGGTGTTTGCCGCGGGGACGCTCGGCTACCGCCTGATCGAGAACGCCAACCTGTGGGACGCCTTCTACATGACCGTCATCACCGTCACCACGGTGGGGTACCGGGAGGTTTTCCCGCTTTCGCGTGCGGGCGAAGTGTTCACGGTGGTGCTGCTGCTCGGAGGGCTCGGGATCATCTTCTATGCCCTGACGGAAGTCGGGCGCAGCGTGCTGGAGGGCCAGCTTCGCGAGGCGCTCGGGCAGGTTCGGAGGTCACGGATGATCGAAAACATTTCCGACCACGAGATCGTGTGCGGGTGGGGGCGCATGGGGCAGGCGGCGGTGGAGGAGCTGCGCCGCGCCGGCCGCGTCGTCGTGGTGATCGAGTTGAAGCACGAGAAGGTCCACCGCCTGCACGCCCTGGACGTGCCGGTGGTCCAGGGGGATGCCACCTCCGAAGCGACCCTCCGCGCCGCCGGCGTCGAGCGTGCCCGCGGCCTGGTGGCCAGCCTCAACGACGACGCCCACAACGTCTACACGGTTCTCACCGCGCGCTCCCTCAACCCCAAGCTCTTTATCGTGGCACGTGCCGGCGAGGAAGGGGCCGAGGCCCGCATCCTGCGCGCCGGGGCCGACCGCGCGGTGAACCCCTACCAGCACGGGGGTGCCCGCCTCGCCCACCTGGTGCTCAAGCCCACGGTCGTGGAGTTCCTCGACTTCTCGCTCGGTGCCGGGCCGGTCATGGGTCTCGACCTCGAACAGATCCGCCTCGCCCGGT
The DNA here is from genome assembly GCA_963754345.1 of Thermoanaerobaculaceae bacterium. GTDB lineage: Bacteria > Acidobacteriota > Thermoanaerobaculia > Thermoanaerobaculales > Thermoanaerobaculaceae > RBG-13-68-16. The sequence goes on from CAVWFZ010000025.1 coordinate 13,132, forward strand.
CGAGCCCGCTGGTGGGGGTGACGCTGGCAGAGGCCGACCTGCGGCGCCGCTACGGCGTCGGGGTCGTCGCCGTGCAGCGCGGCGCGACGCTTTTCCCCAACCCCGAGCCCAACCTCGCGCTCAACGAGGGCGATGTGCTCGTCGTGCTCGGCATTCGCGAGCACCTCGCGGAGTTCGAGGAGATGTTCTGCACAGGCGCCGCGACGAAGGAGGCGTGAGGTGCGACTCTGTCGGATGGACGTGGCTGGTACCCCCCGCTGGGGCGTAATCGAGGGCGACTTGGTGACGCCGCTAGCGGCGCCGCCGTGGGAAGGGCTGCAGAAGGTCGCCGGCGCCATGCCGCTCGCGACGGCCAGGCTGCTGCCTCCCTGCGAGCCGACCAAGGTCGTGGCGGTGGGCCTGAACTACCGTGCCCACGCGGCGGAGATGGGCAAGGAGCTCCCAGAAGAGCCCCTGCTCTTCCTCAAGGCTCCCTCCGCGCTGCTGCCGCCGGGTGGGGCCGTGGTGATCCCGAAACAGTCCAGCCGGGTGGAATACGAGGGCGAGCTGGCGCTCGTGATCGGGAAGACCGCGTCGAGGGTCAACGCCTCGCGGGCCCTGCAGCATGTGAAAGGTTTCACATGCTTGGACGACGTCACCGCCCGTGACATCCAGCGCAAGGAGAAGGTCTACGCGCGGGCCAAGGGGTTCGATACGTTCTGCCCCGTGGGGCCCTGGCTGGAGACCGAGATCTCCGACCCCCAAACGCTGGACCTGGAGCTGCGCGTCAACGGGAAGGTGCGCCAGAAGGGCTCCACCGCCGACATGATCTTCCCGGTGGCGGAGGTGATCGCGTTCATTTCCCACATCATGACGCTCTACCCGGGCGACCTGATCACCACCGGCACGCCTCCGGGGGTTGGCCCGCTTGAGCCCGGGGACGCCGTGGAGGTCGAGATTGCCGGTATCGGGGTTCTCACGCACACGGTGGCTGCGACGTAGCGCCGGCGCGCACCGTCATTGCGAGCCCCGCCGACGGCAGGACTTCCCGCGATGACGGCGTTCACGGTGCCCTGTGCCCGGGGCCCGGAGCCCTGTCCTTTGCCCTTGACGGTCCAGGCGGACACTGGTATTTTTCTCCCCCGCCCGGGAGACCGGGCGTCGAGCGGGAATAACTCAGTGGTAGAGTGCGACCTTGCCAAGGTCGAAGTCGCGGGTTCAAATCCCGTTTCCCGCTCCACCTTACAAAACCCAAGGCCCCCGCGTTGGGGGCTTTATCGTTCCTTAACCCCGCTTTCACCGCCGAACCGCGAACCTGGGTCCGGACTAGGATGAGTGCTCTGATCTCGGCGATGAGGAGACGACACAGACCTCGGAGGAGGACGCGATGAGCGAAGGATCCACGACGGTCCTCACGGTTTCGCGCCAGCTGGGCAGCGGCGGCTCGTATATCGGCCAGGAAGTGGCGCGCACGCTCCGCATGCGCTACGCGGACCGGGAGATCCTGCAGCGGGCGGCCGCCTCCGCCGGCCTGAGGGAGAACGACATCGAGGGTGCGGAGGAGAAGGCGGCCGGCTTCTGGCACTCGGTCGTGCACTCCTTCTCCCTGGGGGGCCCGGACACGACGTTCGTCCCCCCGCCGGTCGCCGCGGTGTACGAGGAGGACGTCTTCAAGATCGAGAGCCGGATCATCCGCGAGATCGCGAAGGAGTTCGACGCGGTCATCGTCGGCCGCGCCGGCTTCCACGTGCTGGCCGGCCACCCGGGCCTCGTCAACGTCATGGTGCACGCCCGCAGGGACCGGCGCGTCGAGCGCATCATGCGCGTGTACGGCCTCGAGAAAGCCGCCGAGGCCGAAAAGCTTTTGGACCGCTCGGACCGCCAGCGATCGGAGTTCATCCACACGTTCACCGGCAGGCACTGGACTGACGCCCGCCTGTTCGACCTCTGCATCGACACCAGCTCCTGCGGGCTCGAACTGGCCACCGAGTGGGTGCTGGCGCTGGTCTCGAGCCGCATGAAACGGCGCGCTCAGGCGGGAAGCGCCTCTTCTGTTTGATGCTCCCGGGATCGGGGCCGGGGCCGCACGCCCCGAACCCCACGCTCGTGTGCCGGCCTGTCGCCGGCTTGAAATGACGCGGCATGTTGAGTGGTTGGCGTCAGCGGCACCCCGCCGCCGAGCGCCAAGCGCCGGCGGGCAGGGTCGCTGACCCCGGACGAGGAGACGACACGATGGCTGCAACGCAAAGAAACGCCGCTTCCCTATACAAGCTGCGGGGCGACGCCCGGCCGCTGGGCCTTGCCGTGGGCGCGGTCCTGCTCGCAGCCGGCGCGGCCGCACAGCAGGGCCAGCCCGAGCTCTCCCTCGCGGAGGCCCTCCGCGAGATCGCGGCCCACTCGACCGTGGCGGTTTCGGCGGGTCTCGACCTCGATGCCGCCAAGGAGAGCACCAGGCGGGCCCAGGCCTCGTACTACCCTTCCGTTGAGCTCTCTGCCGGCCACTTCAACCGGGACAATCCGGTCGTCGCGATCTTCGGCACCCTCGCCGCCCCGGAATCGGAGAAGAACTTCTTCACCGGGGAGCTGGACGTCAGCGAGCTGCTGTGGGACGGCGGACGCCGGTCCGGGGCCGTCAAGGCGGCGCGCAGCACCGAGGAGGCCGTGGGGATACAGGGGCAGGCCGACGTACGGGCGGTACAGCTCGAAGGCATGGAAACCTACCTCGCGATCCTCGCGTCCAAGGCGCAGCGCAAGGTCGTCGCCCAGCGGACAGCCAGCCTGCAGGACCACCTACGGGAGGTGAAAGACCTCTTCGAACAGGGGGTCGTCGCCCGCAACGACCTGCTCGAGACCGAGGTCCGCCTGCGGTCTGTACAGGACGAGGTCGGGCGGGTCGACAACGGCGAGGCGGTCGCGCTCCAATTGCTCAACCGGCTCATGGGTCGCGGTCCGGCGGACCCGCTCGCTCTGCCCGCGCAGCTCCCATCCCCGCCCCCGCTTCCGGCGAGCGCCGAGGAGCTGAAGAAGCGCGCGGCTGAGGGAAGCTCAGAACTCCTCGCGTTGCGCGCCAGGCTCAAGGCGGAGCAGGACGCGGTGTCCGTGCGGAAGGCGGACAGCTACCCGACCTTCGTCGCGCAGGCCGCGCACACCTACCAGCAGAACGATTACCTCCTCTATCCGAACGCCAACGTCCTCTTCCTCGGGCTGAACTGGCAGGCCTACGACGGCGGGGCACGTCGGGCCGGCGTGCGGCAGGCGGAGCTCGCGGTTTCAAAGACCCAGCGTGAGATCGCCGACCTTCAGCGCCAGCTCGAGATCCGGGTCGACCGGGCGTACCGTGACTACCTGCAGGCCCTCAGGGAGGCCGCCACGGCCGAGACCAACGTCAAGGCGTCAGACGAGAACCTCCGCATCATCGAGGACCAGTACAAAGCTGGACTGGCCAGGACCACCGATGTCCTCGACGCGGAGGCAACCCTGGCGGAAAGCCGTTTCTCCCTGGTGAACCAGCACCACAACGCCTACCTCAAGCAGGGCATCCTGCTCGCGGTCACCGGTGAGGACCTCCCGACGTTCTACGCCAACCTCGCAGCCAACAGACAGGAGCAGTGACATGCTCAAGAAATGGATCAGTCTTGTTTTCATCCTCCTGGTCGCAGGGGCAGTCACCTTTGCCGGCTATCGCTACTGGCAACATGCCCAGGTCCACCCCAACACGGAGGATGCCTACGTGAGCGGAGACGTTTTCTCCATTGCCTCCCGCATCCAGGGCACGCTGCTCACTGTCGAGGTCACCGAGAACCAGCCCGTGAAGCAGGGGCAGGTGATCGCGACCCTGGACCCGCGCGACTTCGACACCCAGGTTGAGCAGGCCCGCACGGCCCTCGAGGAGGCGCGCTTGACGCTCGCCACCAACCGCGCTCAGATCGCCCAGGCGAAGGCCAAGTTGGACGCGGACAAGAGCCGGCTGGAGCTTGCGCGCCTCAACCTGCAGCGTTTCTCCGAGCTGTACCACCGCAACTCGATCCCGAAGCAGCGCTTTGACGACGCCGTCGCCGCCGAGCAGATCGCATCGGCGGACGCCGCGTCGTCCCAGAAGGCGCTCGCCGCCGTCGAGGCCAACCTGACGGTGGCCGAGCAGCGGGTGAAGATGCAGGAGGTCAGGCTCACCAACGCTGGGCTCATCCGGTCGTACTGCACGATCACCTCGCCGATCGAAGGGATCGTCAGCAAGAAGAGCGCCCAGGTCGGCGCGGTCGTGGCTCCGGGACAGCCACTCTGCGCGGTGGTGCCGCTCGAGGGCGACCACATCTGGGTGGAGGCTAACTTCAAGGAGACCGAGTTGCGCCGCATCCGCGTCGGCCAGCCGGCCACGATCCACACCGACGTCAATCCCGACCGCACCTACAAAGGCTGGGTGCAGAGCCTGAGCGCGGGCACGGGCGCCGCCTTCTCGCTGTTGCCGCCCGAGAACGCCACCGGCAACTGGGTGAAGATCGTGCAGCGGCTGCCAGTGCGCATCGCGATCGACCCGGCGAGCAACGCGGACCGCTCGCTGCGCCTCGGGCTCTCGACGCACGTGGAGGTCGACACTCTGGCGGAGCCGAGGAAGCTCCCGGCCGCGGCCACGCCCGGCGAGTCGGCGCGCTAGCAGCGGGCGCGCGAGGGACGGATGACGGACCGGACGCCCAACAAGTACCTCATCGCCTTCACCTCCATGCTCGGCACCCTCATGGAGGTGGTCGACACGTCCGTAGCCAACGTCTCGCTGCCCCACATGCAGGGGACGTTTTCGGCCGGCGTGGACGAGATCACCTGGGTCATCACCTCCTACCTGGTCGCCAACGCCGTCATCCTCCCGATCACGGGGTGGCTGGGGAACTACTTCGGCCGCAAGCGCTTCTACCTGTGGTGCCTGGCGGTGTTCACGCTCGCCTCCCTCGGCTCGGGCGCCGCGCCAACGCTGCCCTTCCTCGTGGTGATGCGCGTCATTCAGGGCTTTGCGGGGGGCGCGATGGTGCCGATGTCGCAGGCCATCCTTCTCGAGTCGTTCCCCAAGGAGGAGCACGGCAAGGCGATGGCCCTCTTCGGCATTGGCGTGGTGTTCGGGCCGATCATCGGCCCGACCCTGGGCGGCTGGATCACGGACAACTGGGGCTGGCCATGGGTGTTCTACATCAACATCCCGGTGGGCATCCTCGGCATCGTCCTCGGTCTGATGCACATCCAGGACCCCGCCCACCTCCAGCGCCCCGAGGGGAAGGTGGACTACTGGAGCTTCCTCTTCATCTGCCTGGGGCTCGGCAGCCTGGAGGTCGTGCTGAACCGGGGCCAGCGTTTCGACTGGTTCGACAGCAACTTCATCAAGACATTCGCGCTCGCGGCCCTGGTCGGGATCGCGCTGTTCATCTGGCGCTCGTTCACGGCCGAGAGGCCGCTCGTCAACCTGCACGTGTTCGCCAACCGCTCTTTCGCCTCTGGCACCGTGATGATGTTCCTGCTCGGCTTCGGTCTGTTCGGCTCGTTCACGCTGCTGCCACTCTTCGTCCAGAGCATGCTCGGTTACACCGCCACCTGGGCAGGGCTGGTCATCTCGCCGGGCGGGATCGCCTCCCTGCTCGCCATGGGCATCGTCGGGAACCTCGTCGGGCGCGTGGACAGCCGCCTCCTCGTGCTGATCGGCGCGGCGTTCAACGTCGTGGCAATCTGGCTGCTGCAGTCGGTGGACCTCCAGGTGGATTTCGCATACGTGATGATGTCGAGGCTCTTTCAGGGTTTCGGCCTGGGCTTCCTCTTCGTTCCGATCACGGCGGCCGCCTTCTCGCAGCTCAGGCCGGAGCAGATCGGCCAGGGTACCGGCCTCTTCAACCTGCTCCGCAACGAGGGCGGCTCCGTTGGCATCGCCATGTCCGCCACGGTGCTCGCGCGCCACGCCCAGCTCCACCAGTCACATCTCGTCGAGAACGTCACGGCGTTCAGCCCGATCGCCAGGGAGCGCCTCGCGGCGGCGGCGAACGACCTGTTTGCGGTTTCCGGCAACGACCCCGTAACGGTCAAGACGATGTCGCTGGGGATGATCTACGGGCTCGTACGGCAGCAGGCGTTCGTGAAGGCCTACGTGGACGTGTTCTGGATGCTGACCTTCGCATTCGTGCTGTTCATCCCCTTCATCGGCCTGCTCTCGAGCGGCAAGGGCAGGCGGGCGCCCGGCGGGCACTGAAGCCACCCCTCGTCGTGCGTCCGCCCCGTGCGACGCTTCGGGGCCCCGGGGCATCTATCCTTTCCAAGGGGGGCGTTCCGTGAGACCAGACCCGAAAGCCAACGTCACGATTGCGGTGCTCGCCACGGCCATCGTTCTCATGCTGACCGCTGCGCCGGTGAGCGCACAGGCGAAGCTCGCGCCGGCCGGCGAGGCGGCCGCTCCCGCCTTGCCGGACTCCCCGGCCGGCAGGTGCGTGGCGGCGTACATCGCCGCGTTCAACAGCGCCGATCCGCAGAGGCTGCGCGCCTTCTTCGCCGAGTACACGGCCCCGGCAATGCTCGAGGTGACGAGCGTGGAGCAGCGCGTGGAGAGGACGAGGGGCCTCCAGCAGGAGCTTCAGGGCCTGGAGCTGCGCCGCGTCGTCGAGGCGGGCGAGGGCGCCGTGACGGTGCTGCTGAAGTCGCGCGCCGGCGAGTGGGTCGAGTTCGCGTTCCAGTTCGAGCCGGCGTCCCCACACAAGCTGGTCGGCATCCGGGGGGAGCAGGCCGTGCCCCCCGACGACTCCGCCGGTCCGCCACCGGGAAACGACGCCGAGCATGGGAAGACAATCGAGGCCTACCTGGCCGGGCTCGTGCAGGCCGACGAGTTCTCCGGCGTCGTGCTGGTGGGGCGCGGCGACACGCCGATCTTCCTGCGCGCGTACGGCCTCGCCGACCGTGGCTTTAGCGTCCCCAACCGCACGGACACGAGGTTCAACCTCGGCTCGATCAACAAGCTGTTCACCACGATTGCCGTCGGGCAGCTGCTCGAGCAGGGCAAGCTGTCGGTCGGGGACACCATCGGGAAGTTCCTCCCCGACTACCCAAACTGCGAGGCCGCCGCCAGGGTCACCGTGAAGCATCTCCTGGAGATGACCTCGGGCATCGGCGATTTCTTCGGCGAGCGTTTCCGGGCGACACCCAAAGACCGGCTGCGCACGATCGGCGACTACCTGCCGCTGTTTGCCGACACGCCGCTCGAGTTCGAACCCGGCACGCAGAACCGGTACTCCAACGGCGGGTACGTCGTGCTTGGCGCCATCATCGAGAAGGCGTCGGGGCAGGACTACTACACCTATGTCCGCGAGCACCTCTTCAGGCCGCTCGGCATGGCGAGCACCGACTCCTACGAGGCCGACGCGATCGTGCCGAACCTGGCGATGGGCTACTCGCGCCCTCGTCCGGGCGAGCCTCTACGAAGTAACATCTACACCAGGCCGGCGTGCGGAAGCTCGGCCGGCGGCGGCTACTCCACGGCGGAGGACATGCTCCGTTTCAGCCTCGCCCTCCAGCGAGGGACGCTCCTGAAGCCCGAGACGGTGCGGGCGGTGTTCGGCGAGATGTGGCCGGCGGCGCCGAGCAAGGAGCTTGCCTCCGGCCGTATCAGCGGCGGCTGGGCCGGGGGCGCGCCCGGCATCAACGCCTACCTGGAGGTCGACGCCAGGGCCGGCACCACGATCATCGTCCTGACCAACCTCGACCTCCCGGCCGCCGGCCGAGTTGCGAAGCGGATTCGCCCGTGGCTCGAGCATCTGGCGAGGTGATCCCCGGCCCGACCTCGGACACATCCTCACCGGCTCGTATTGACACCCGAGTGACGCCGGGGTAAACGATTCCTGTTGGTGGCACATGAAGAACCCCAGGCTCCTTCCGACGACGCTCCCGCTGATCATCGCGGTCCTGTTTGCCCTGAACGCCCGCGAGGGTTGCGCCGAGCCTCCAGCGCCCTGCACCGGTGCACCGGGGCGCCTGGCCGCGGCCGTCCCGGGTGAGGTGCGCGAGGGCGAGACCTTCACCAGGGGCTTCGGGCCGGGTTTCACCTTCGAGCTGCACCCGGAGTCCCAGGGCTGGTACGTCTCCCTGAAGATGCACGGGCGTGACGAGGACCTCTCTCGCCTCACGCCGCCGTTCCACTCCGTTCCGAACCCGCGGTACGTCGAGGGCTGGCACTTCCGAAACGCCGACAACACGGGCCCGAACGATGGAAGCGTCAACGCGCCTGGGGAGATCCGGGAGTTCATCTTCTCGCCCGAGGTCGGGGACACGATTGACGGGCCACGGGCCTCGAGAAGCCCGAGCCCTGAGGAGATCGAGCGCGTGGGCTCCTTTGGCAGCGGCAGGCTGGAGATCCTGGACTACCGGCTGGCGGACCTCAAGCCGGGCCAGCAGGCCCGCATGGTCTGGCTGAAGTTCAGGGCATGCCTGAGCTGGCCGGCATCGTACGAAGGGCCTGTCCTCCGTTAGGAGCCTGTCCCTAGTAAACGACGAAAGCGAGAATTCCGAGGGCGCCGGATGGCAAGGAAGCCGAGCGAAAAGCCCGCAGGCGTAGCCAGAGCTACGTCGAGGACTTTTCGCGACGGCTGACACAGCCAGCCGGATGCCATCGGGATTCGCAGCCGGAGTTCTACTCGGACAGGCTCCTAGCCGCCACCGGCCTGGCTGCGCCCCGCACGCGACGCGCCGCAGCACCTCCGGGAACCGCGAGCGGCACTGGCTTGGGCCTGAGCCGTCTGTGGTCTAGAATGGCAAAAAGCAATTGAGACTTCGTTGCTTTGGAGGTCCCCGCGTGCCGGTTCCAGGCTATCCATGGCGGTTGTTTGCCGCTCTTCTGGCCATGGGCGGGTTGGCCCTCTTTCTCGCGGTGCCGCGCCCGCTGTCCGCCGCCGTGCTCGTGATTGTGGGCGTCGCCTTTGCAGTCGCAGTGGCGCTCGGCCTGCTCGCAGGCCGCAGCGCCAACCTCGGGGCGCCGCTCCTCGAGGCATGGCTGTACGGCACCCCAATGCCGGAGAAGACCTGGGCCCGCCTGTCTGGCGGCTTCCTCGCGGGGGCCGGCCTCGGAGGCGCGCTCGTGATCGCCCTGCGGTTCGTCCTGATCCCAGCGGAGCCGGCGCTGCGCGCCCGCTTCGTGGACGAGGCCGGCTCGCCCGGCTGGAAGCAGTGGGTGATTGCTTTCGACTCCGCGATCCTCGAGGAGCTCTTCTTCCGCCTGTTGATCCTCTCGTGCTTCGTGTGGCTGGCGCGGCGGCTCACGGCTGCGGCGGCCGGGCCGCCGGCCGCGCTCACGTTGTGGGTACCCAACCTGCTCGCGGCGCTCGCCTTCGCCCTCGCCCACGTGCCACGCTGGCTCGCTCTTGCGCCGGGTGACCTCGCGGTCCCGGCCACGGTCGTGGCCCTCAACGTGGCTGCGGGGCTGCTCTTCGGCTACCTGTTCGTCCGCAGGGGAATCGAGACAGCCATGGTTGCCCACTTCGCTGCAGACGTGGTGCTGCACGTCCTCGGCCCGAGCCTTCTTGCGACGTAACGTGCACGCGTGCCGGGAGCCAGGGCGGCCGGTGCGCATGTTCCCCTCGCGTTGACACCCTCCCTGGCCTGCCGGTAGACTCTCCTGCGCGGTGACGTAGCCAAGTGGTAAGGCAGGGGCCTGCAAAGCCCTCATTCGGCGGTTCGACTCCGCCCGTCACCTCCACCAAGATCTCAAAGAGGAGGAAGTCCAATGAAGCGCATCGCAACCCTCACCGCACTGTGCGTCCTGCTCGCCCTGCCGCTGCTCGCGGCGGACGCCCCGGCCAAGCCGTCGGCGGCCTGCTGCCTAAAGAGCGCCGGCGCCCAGCGCACCGTCACCAACCTCGACAACGGCGTGAAGATCACGATCACGGGGGGCGATGCGAAGCTCGCCGCGATGATCCAGGAGGAGACCGCCACCTGCCCCAAGCCGGGGTGCTCACAGGACTGCCCGATGCAGGCCAAGGGCGTGACCCGCACGGTCGAGAAGACCGAGAGCGGCGTGGTGATCACCGCGACCGCGAGCGACCCTGGGATGGTCAAGAAGCTGCAGGAGCACGCGGCCACCCAGTGGGACAAGGACTGCCCGCACAAGGCCGGCAAGGCCTGCGCCAAGGGCGAGTCCGGCGCCCCTAAGTGCCCGCACGCGAAGGGCGGGACCTCGGCCCAGTCGTAGCCTTTCCTGTCCAACAACCCCGAGCCCGCGGCAGCGACGCCGCGGGTTTTTCGTCCGTGACGACGTGCCAGCCCGACGCGCGAACGTAGCGGCGCCGGCCTCGAGGACGGGGCGGCGCGCCGAGCGAGCCGGGACTTGTTCCCGGCAAGCGTGGGGGTTCGGGGGGCTGCAGCGCCCGGGTGGGTGGCCGGAGCGGGCGCGGGCCCCCCGCGACAAGAGATGCGCGCCCCGCGCTTTCACCCTCGCGACCGGTACAATGGCCGCACGATGGACGAGCAGCGCGCGCCTGTGCAGGACTCGATGGGGCTGCCGATCCGCTTCCCCGAGCCGGGCAAGCGTCACGGCTTCCTGGGCTTCCTGCGCAACCGGCTGGTCACCGGGCTGTTGGTGGCGTTCCCGCTGGTCGTGACGATCTTCTTCGGGCGCTTCCTGTTCGACCTGGTGGACCGCTGGGCGGACCCGATCAGCACCAAGCTGTTCGAGCGAACGATCCCGGGTTTCGGGGCGGCGCTTTTCGTGCTGGTGATCTTCGCGCTCGGCGTGCTGGCCCACAACATGATTGGGCGGCGGGTGCTGCGGATCGGGGACAGGCTCTTCGCCCGCATCCCGATCCTGCGGTCCATCTACCTCGGCACGCGCGAAGTCACGCGCGCCTTCGCCGGCGACCGCAGCAAGAGCTTCCGCCGGGTGGTGCTGGTGCCGTTCCCCTACGAAGGCGTCTGGGGGATGGCGTTCGTCACCGGGGAATTTGAGGAGCAGACGCCGGACGGCCCGCGGCGCATGATCTCGGTGTTCCTGCCCACGACGCCCAACCCCACCACCGGCTTCTTCCTGGTTTACCCCGAGACCTCGCTCAAGCCCACCGACCTGACGGTGGAGGAGGCCCTGCGCATGGTGATCTCGGGCGGCCTGGTGAGCGCCACCCAGGACCGCGTGTTCCCCGGGGTCCGGCCGACGGCGGGCGGCGCGCCGTGAGCAAAGGCAGATCGCGCGCCAAGGCCGTCTTTGCGCGCGCATCCGCGATCGAGGCGGCCCTCGCCGCCGCCTACCCCGACGCCACCTGCGAACTGGACTTCCGCAACCCGTACGAGCTGCTGGTGGCCACGATCCTCTCGGCTCAGTGCACCGACGTACGCGTCAACACGGTCACACCCGCGCTCTTCGAGCGCTACCCGGACGCCGCCGCCCTGGCGAACGCCGAGCAGGGCGAGCTGGAGGAGATGATCCGCAGCACCGGGTTCTTCCGCAACAAGGCCAGGTCGTTGCTCGGGATGGCCCACGCCGTGGTGGAGAAGCATGGGGGCGAGATCCCGGGCGGCATGGAGGCCATGACGATGCTGCCCGGCGTGGGGCGCAAGACCGCCAACGTGGTGCTCGGAACCGCGTTAGGGTACGCGACTGGCGTCGTGGTGGACACCCACGTGGCGCGCCTGGCGGGGCGGCTCGGCCTCTCGGTGCAGAGCGGCCCGGAGAAGATCGAGCAGGACCTCATGGAGCTGTTCCCGCCGGCCTCTTGGGTGGCGCTCGGTCATCGCCTGATCCTGCACGGGCGCCGCGTCTGCCACGCGCGCAAGCCCGCCTGCGAGGGCTGCCCGCTCGGGGCGCTGTGCCCCAGGGTCGGCGTATGAAGATCGTCCTCGGCACACGGCGCGAGCCCAAGATCGCCGGCGTGCGGGCCGCCCTTTCCCGGCTCAGCTCGCTCCCCTGGCCCGGCGAGCAGGTGGAGGTGACAGCGGTCGAGGTCGCGAGCGGCCAGGCCGACACACCGCTCTCGGCCGAGGCGACGCGTACCGGCGCACGCACGCGGGCCCGCGCGGCGCTCGAGACGGTGCCCGACGCGGACCTGGCGCTCGGCCTGGAGGGCGGCGTCGAAGTGCTGGGCCGCGACCCGCTCCAGGCGGTGTTGCGCAACTGGGCGGTGGCCTGGGACGGCCGGCGCGAGGGCGTCGGCTCGAGCGCGAGCATCCTGCTGCCCGAGCCGCTCGCCGCGGCGGTGCTTGCGGGCGAGGACCTCGCGAGAGCCATCGACCGGTTTGCCAGGGAGCGGGACGTGCGCTCGCGCCAGGGCGCCTTCGGGGTGCTGACCTCCGGACTCGTCACGCGGGCCGACGCGTACGCCCAGGCGGTGGTGACCGCCCTCGCACCGTGGTACAAAGAGTCGTGGGAGGGATGATGCAGCCACGCATGCCGTGGGGCGGCTGGGTAGAGGTGATCACCGGCAGCATGTTCTCCGGCAAGTCGGAGGAGCTGATCCGGCGTCTGCGCCGCGCGATCATCGCCAAGCAGCGGGTACAGGTCTTCAAGCCGGCGCTCGATGAGCGCTACGCGCCGGCCCAGGTTGTCTCCCACTCCCGCTGGCGTCTCGAGGCAGAGCGGGTGCACAAGGCGACGGAAATCCTCGAGCGCCTGGACCCCCGCACCGAGGTGGTGGGGATCGACGAGGGCCAGTTCTTCGACAACGAGCTGGTCTCGGTGTGCGGACGGATGGCCGACCTCGGCAAGCGCGTGATCGTGGCCGGGCTGGACATGGACTTCCGCGGGGAGCCGTTCGGCCCGATGCCGGAGCTCCTGGCGGTCGCCGAGGAGGTCGAGAAGGTGCACGCCATCTGCGCCCGTTGCGGTGCCCCGGCGTCATACACGCAGCGCCTCAGCCAGGCCCAGGAGCAGGTGGTGGTGGGTGCGGCGGACATCTACGAAGCGCGCTGCCGCCGCTGCTTCGACCCCGGCGGCCCCGGAAGCCAGCCGGACCTCTTCCCTCCCGAGGACGAGGAGGGCTGAGGCCCCACTGGCTCCAGCCGAGACGCGTCTCGAAGCCTCTTGACCCCGCCACAGGCGCGGCGCTCTAATGCGGGGGTGTCACCCCTGAGCGAGAAGCAGTGGGCGTTCCTGATGGAGGTCGCGAGGCGCGTCGTCCCCGAGACGGCGGCCCTCGACCCGGGCGGGCGCGAGCGCTTCGCGGCCATCGTGGGGAAGGCCCTCGAGGACCGGCCGCGATCCATCCGGCGGCAGTTCGCGCTCTTCCTGGGCGTGATCCGATGGCTGCCGCTGTTGCGCTTCGGTGCGCCTTTCGACCGGCTCCGGCCGGAGCGCCAGGACGCCGTGCTGCTGTGGTTCATGGAGGCCCCGCTCGGAAAGCTGCGCAGCGGGTTCTGGGGGCTGCGGGTCCTGATCTTCATGGGCCACTATGGCCGGCCCGAGGTGTGGCCGGCGATCCGCTACGCGCCCTCCTTCCGGGGCAACGAGATGCTCCATGGTTGAGAAGAGCTACGACGTCGTGGTCATCGGGTCCGGCGCCGGCGGCGGCACGGTAGCCAAGGAACTGGCGCCCCTCTGCCGGCAGGGGCTCCGCGTTGCCGTGCTGGAGTGGGGACCGAAGCTCAAAGAGAGCGAATTCACCGGCCGCGAGGCCGAAATGGCGGAGAAGCTCTACTTCGACAGCGGCGGCTTCCTCACCCGTGACCGCGCGATGACCCTGGCGTTCGGGCGTGCCTATGGCGGCTCCACGGTCGTGTACACGGGGACCTCGCTGCCCCTGCCCGAGAAGGTCCTCTCGCGCTGGAACGTCCCTGGCCTCGAGTTCGTCGACCTGCGAAGGCGCGCCGAGAAGTACCTTGCGGAGAACAACGTCCACCTCCTCGAGAGCGAGCGGATCAACGACAACAACCGCCTCTTCTGCGATGCGTGCCGCACGCTCGGCTACCGGGTGGAGCAGTTCCCGATCAACGTGAAGGGGTGCCAGGGGTCGGGGCTGTGCAACCTGGGCTGCCCCAACGCCGCCAAGCAGGGGACGCACCGCGTGCAGCTCCCCGCGGCGGAGGCTGACGGCGTCGAGGTGATCACCAACTGCAAGGTCGAGCGCATCGGCGACCGCGAGTGCGCCGCCACGGTCGCCAACCCGCCATACGGCGAGCCCTCGCGCTGGCCCGAGGGCTCGTACCGGGTCCGTGCGCGCGCGCTCGTCGTGGCGGCCGGGGCGGTGAACTCGCCGGCGCTGCTGCTACGTTCACACCTCCCCCTGAAGCTGCCCGGCCTGGGGCGCTACTTCACGGCGCACCCGGCGCTGATCCTGGTCGGGGAGCACGAGCGCCCGATCAGCAACTACCACGGGCACCCCAAGAGCTACTACTGCGACGAGTTCGTCGACTCGCACGGGTTCCTGCTCGAAACCTGCATGTACTTCCCGTTCACGACCGCCAAGAACCTCATCGGCTTCGGTCCCGAGCACAGCGAGCTGATGAGCCGCATGGACCGGATGCAGATGATCCTGGTGCTGGCGGTGGACCCGGCCCTGCCGGAGAACCGCGTGTCCGTGGAGGGCGCGGGCGACCCGGTGGTGGAGTACCGCTTCAGCGACGAGGTTCTGGATGCGCTCGTGGAGTCCCAGAGGGCGGCAGCGCGAATCTTCTTCGCGTCGGGGTGCACGCGGGTGCACGCCCCTGCGGGGAAAACCTTCCTGATCACCGCCGACCAGGTCGGGCGGCTCGACGAGCTGATCACGCGCGACTATTTCAAGCTGGGAAAGGTCTCGATCTCGAGCGCCCACCTGATGGGCGGCTGCCGGATGGGCTCCGGACCGGCCGACTCGGTCACCGACGCCTGGGGGCAGGTGCACGGCGTCCCCTGGCTCTTCGTGGCCGACGGTAGCCTCTTCCCGGCCTGCGCCGAGATCAACCCGTACGTGACGATCATGGCGCTCGCCGACCGGGTGGCCGAGCGCGTACGAGTTCGCCTGCCGGAGCTGCCCGCGGCATGAGCGACTCGGGCGCACGCCTGGTAGTGAGAGCGCTCGAGGACGAGGGCGTCGCCTTCACCTTCGGCATTCCGGGCACGCACAACATCGAGCTCTACGATGCCCTCGCAGCCTCGGCGACGATCACGCCGGTACTGGTCACGGACGAGCAGGCCGCCTCCTTCATGGCCGACGGCGTCTCGCGCAGCTCGGGGAGCGTGGGCGTGGCCAATCTCGTCCCGGGCGCAGGCCTCACCCACGCGCTTTCCGGGGTCGCCGAGGCGTTCATGGACGGGGTCCCGCTCGTCGTGCTGGCGTGCGGCATCCGCACCGACAGCGGGCGGGCGTTCCAGCTCCACGACATCGACCAGCTCGCGGTGATCCGCCCGGTGGTCAAGGACGTCCTGAGGGTGCGCGAGCCCCGGGAGCTCTACGCCACGGTGCGCCGGGCCTTCGCGCTCGCCCGCGCCGGCACCCCCGGGCCAGTCGTGGTCGAGGTCCCGGCCCAGCTGTACCTGCTTCGCCATGACTTTGGCGATCTCCACTTCGAGCCGGGTGAGGTGGCACCTCCCCGGCCGGACCCCGCGCTGATCGAGCGCGCCGCCCGGGTACTCCGCGAGGCCCGGCGCCCGCTCATCTACGCGGGCTATGGCGCCCGCGGGGCCGGCGAGCTTCTGCGGCAGCTCGCCGAGCACCTGGCCGCCCCGGTAGCCACCACGATCCAAGGCAAGGGCGTCTTTCCGGAGTCCCACCCGCTCTTCCTCTGGAACGGCCTCGGCCGCACGGCACCTCCCTTCGTCCGCGGGATCGAGCGTGAGTGCGACGCGATGCTCGCGGTCGGGTGCCGCTTCGGCGAGGTCGGCACGGGGAGCTGGAGCTTCGCGCCGCCAGCGGCGCTCGTTCACGTCGACATCAACCGCGAGGTCTTCAATCGCAACTTCCCCGCCGCCGTGACCGTGCAGGGTGATGCGGCCGAGGTCCTGGAGGCGCTGGTCGGAGCGCTCCCGCCGCGCGGCTGCGACGAGCCGCTCGAGCGCGCCATCGCCGTGGGGCACGCCGGCGCGCGTGAGGAGCAGCGGCGGCCGGGCGACGGCGAGAGGGTGTCGCCCGCCGCGCTCTTCGATGTGCTCCAGAGACTGGCGGGACGCGACGCGATCTTCACCGCCGACAGCGGGAACGGCACGTTCCTCGCCATGGAGCACCTGCGGCTGGAGGCGCCCGGCCGCTTCCTGGCGCCGGTGGACTACTCCTGCATGGGCTACAGCGTGCCCGCGGCAATCGGGGCCAAGCTCGCAAACCCGCAAAGCGACGTGGTGGCGCTCGCCGGGGACGGCGCATTGCTCATGACCGGCCTGGAGCTGCTGACGGCCGCGTCGTACCGGGCCGGCGTCGTGGTCGCCGTGCTGCGCGACGAGGAGCTGGCGCAGATCGCCCAGTTCCAGCGTACCGCCCTCAACCGGGCCACCTGCTCGGAGCTGGCGCCGTACAGCGTGGCGGCGTTCGCAGCCGCGACCAACTGCGCTTTCCTCGCTGCAGGCCGCGACGCTGAGCTGGGGGGCGTGCTCGCGAAGGCGCTTTCGACCGCCCGCGATGGGCAGCCGGTGATGGTGGACGTGGCGATCGACTACTCCCGCAAGACCTACTTCACCCGCGGCGTGGTCGCCACGACGTTCCTGCGGCTGCCGTGGAATGACCGTTTGAGGATGCTCGCCCGCGCGGCGGCCCGCCGCCTCGCATCTCGTTGAGGCCAGCCACGGACGCTCCCTGCACGGGTGCGGCCGTCCTTGCAGGGCTGGTGGGGTGGTTCCCACCAAAACATGCGGCGTCGGCTCAGTCCTAATCCATTCTGCATCAAGAACCGGCACCGTTCTTAACAACCTTTTCCCGGTCCACCCGAACTTCTCAGCATGATGCGGGTTTCCGGGCATGGCGCGTTCCCTCGGTCAGGCGGATTTCGACCGCATGCCGTGACCGCAGCCGTGCTGGTCGCCGTGATCGTCGGGGCGGCCGACGTCTGGCCGTGCTGCACGACGCCCGACTGGCAGGTCCTGGAGGGAGTCGAGGGACGATCCTGTGCCTGCACGATCGATTCAGCCAACGTCGCCGAACTCAGAATGGCAACTCGCGCGGACGGCAGCAACGCCATGCCCCCGGTTCGCACCGGCTCAGGGGACACCACCTGGGAGCGGCCCCTCGCCCCGAGGGTCAGCGGAGCATTGCCGTCCGTGGTGAGGCTCAGGCTCCACAACGGCTTCGCCCTCGCCATCCGGCAGGTTGACGAGGTCCCCGCGTGCCGTGCGCTTTTTGCCGCCCTCGACCCCGACGCGGAGACCGAGCTGGCCACGACCCTTTACTACGGGGCCCCTCAGCAGAGCCCCTGCACGCACACGATGGCCGCCTTTACGGTGGTACGAAGTCCCGCGACCTGGCTTTGTCCGACCTTCGAGCGCCTCATGGCGGACGAGGCGGCCGTCATCCTCATTCATGAGGCGCTCCACCATGCGGGTCTCCGCGAGCGCCCTCCCACCTCTGACGCCATGACGTCGGAACAGATCAACGCCATGGTAAAGGCGAGCTGCCAACGGTCACCTGTCTCTATTGCATTGGCCGCCGGGAAACCTTCGGATTCCAAGAACCGTATAGTTTCTGGGAACGTGATTCAGTCGCGATTCACACATTCACGCCCCACGCGGCCACAATGAAGGCTGAAGCCGGCACGAGCGCCGTTCGGGCCGCTGATGATTTCCGCCTCGGCGACTGGCTTGTCCAGCCGAGCCTGAACCGGGTCTCGCGCCCCGGCGAATTCCACCAGGTCGAGCCGAAGGTCATGGACGTGCTGGTCTTCCTCGCCAACCAGGACGGCGGGGTGGTGGCGCAGCGGGAAATCGTCTCGGCGATCTGGGCCAAGCAGTTCATGGCCAGGACCATCGTTCCACGGGCCATCGCGGAACTGCGTCGCACCCTCGGTGACGACGCCCAGGCGCCGCGCTTCATCCAAACGATTCCCAAGCGCGGGTACCGGATCCTGGTTTCGGTTCTGCCGGCCGCCGGCCGCCCTGGCGAGAACGCAGGCAACGGCCAGGCGAGGCTGTCGCCGCGGAAGAGCGGCGCGAGACCACCGCTTATCGCCGTCGCCATTCCGGCGCCGAGTGGCTCCCGGTACGCGAGGTGGCTGCTCGTGGCGGCTTCCCTCGTGGTCTCCGTGATCGTGCTGGTCAGCGCCATCGTCGCGGCGCTCGGCGAGCGCCTGCCCCCGGCCGCGCCCAGGCACGTCTCGCCGACCCACGGGTCGGCCGTCCGACCCCTTCAGGACCTCTCGCAAGATCTCAAGCGGACGCAGCTCGCGTAGGGCATCGCCAATTCCCGTCTTGAGCCTGGAGACGATCCTGTCCCTCCAGGTGCTTGCCCCCGGGCCACACGTCGGGCCCTCCGCGCCGGAAACCGTTCCTGGGTGGCGTCAGATGTGGTCTGTGCCGACCGGGAAGCGCGGGACACCCTGGAACGTCGCCGCGGCTCCCGGCTTCAGCCCGTGGGCGGCCGCATAGCCAGCGTTGACGAGGAGCACGGCGTGCGCCGGCCGCGCGTTCGTGAACTTTGGGCACGGGTCGGCGCGGCAAGGCTGCGCACCGGGGCTCACGTCCACGACCCGGCCCGCGGCGTCGAACCAGATGATGTCGAGAGGTATCAGGGTGTTCTTCATCCAGAACGAGAGGATGTCGTCCTTGTCAAACACGAAGAGCATTCCCCGGTCAGGCGCGAGCTTGTCCCGGTACATGAGACCGGTCGCCTTCTCCTGGTCCGTCAGGGCAAGCTCGAGGACGAGGTACGCCCCGTCGGGAGCCATACACTGAGGAGCTTTGTCGGCAGCTGCCGCGGCAGCAAGTGCGAGCAGAAGAGCCAGCATGGTTATGCCTCCGAGCGTATTGTAGTGGACGATTCCGGGGGGGGCCGCCCGCCACCCCCGCCGACCGCCGCTACGGCCCGGGTTCGTGCTCCGCATCTGGCGCCGGGACCGCTCCGTCCTGCCGGAGCGCGCGGAAGCTCCTGTAAAGCAGGAGGTCGTAGAGGATCTTGAGCGACCCGGCCAGGAAGAACGGCATGCCCAGCAACGCCGGCGTGGTCAGCATCGGCCCGACGAACATCGGGGCAAGGGCGGCTCCGGTGGTGCGCGCCACCCCGGTGACCCCGGCCGCGGCCGAGCGTTCGTCCGGCTCCACCACGGCCATGGTGTAGGACTGCCGCGTCGGCACGTCCATCTGCGAGATCGAGAAGCGCAGGAGCAGGACCGTGATGGCCAGGGGAAGCGTGGGCATCACAGGCACGAGCAGGAGCAGCACGTTGGACGGGAGGTGGGTGAAGACCATCGTGTTGACGAGGCCGATGCGCGCGGCCACGCGCGCTGCGGCCAGGGCCGAGATGCCGGCCAGCACGTTGGCGGCGAAGAAGATCCCTCCCAGCGCCGCGGGGGCCACCCCGAAACGGACGTGGAACCAGTAGGCCACGATGCTCTGGACCACGAAACCGCCGCCAAACGCATCGAGGGCGAACAGCCCTGCCAGCCTGAGCACGACGTTGCGGGAGCGGTGAAGGCCGAAGCCGCGGGCCGCCGCCGTGCCGGCCTCTGCCCTCGCTTCGACCGCCGGCGACAGGCGGGTGAAGGTCAACCCCAGGAAGATGCCAATCGCCGCGTACCCGACCACCACCGCCCTGTAGCTGGCCAGGGGCGCGAGGCCTGCGCCCTGAAGGCCTTGCGTGAGCCCTCCGCCCGCGAGGGCCCCGACCGCCGTGGCGAATGAGCCGACCAGGTTGTACCAGGCGAACACGTGCGTCCATTCGGGGGCGGGAACGATGTGCGCGAGCGCCGCCTGCTCCACCGGCAGGAAGGGCCCGACCTCGTTGCCGCTGGGGCTTATCACCCCGATCGTGGCGGCAAGGAGCAGAAGCGCGAAGTTACCGGTGAGCGCGAACAGCACCCCGGCAAAGAGCATCAATCCGGCGCCCGCCACGAGCGTTCGGCGCCGCCCGAACCGGTCGGCCGAGGTCGTCAGCCAAAGCGAGATCGCGGTGTCGCCCAGGAGCGTCAGGGTGAGCAGGAGACCTATGCGCTCCTCCGACAGCCCGGCCTTCACCAGGTACAGCACCAGCACCACCGAGAGGAACCCGTAGCCGAACAGCCGCACCACCCGCGTGCCGAAGAGCAGGCGCCCGTCGGCGCTCAGCGCACGGAGCGCCCCGGGGGGGCGAAGTGCGGGCGACATGGCGCCTACTCTAGCCCGGATTATTCATGAGGGGTCGTAGCGAGAGCGCGGAGGTGGCTGTCATGGTGGGCGCACGTAGGGGCGAGCAGGGGAGCCGTACTCGTGCAGTACGGGGGCACCCTCCGAGTCCCGAGTACGCCCGCCAGGACGGCCAGATCCGCGCTCGCAGTACACACCTTCGTGAATAGTCCGGGCTAGCCCCGACGCTCCACAAAGGCGCCGTGAGGCTTGCCATGGCTCACCATCTCCTGGCAGTAGGCGTAACGGGCGTCGTAGACGATCCACTGGGCGGCGTTGATTTCATGGTCGTTGCCCAGGCCCAGGTGCCGGAAGCGCTCGGCCACGGCCTGTAGCCCCGGCCCTTCGGGCTGGCCGTAGAGGGAGTTGTCGGTGTCGGCGCCGTTCACGATCCTGCCGAGCAGCACGAGCGCCGGGTCGCTCAAGAGCCCATACCTTTCGAGAATCGCCTCGAACGAGCAGCGCTTGCCGTGGTGGCCGAGCTCGACCCCCGGCACGTCGTAAGGGATGGCGTCGAGCCTCGCGGCTTCGGCCAGCACCCGGTCGACCGGCACGAAGAGGAACTTGGCCTCGGGGTCGACGAACTTCTTGACCAGCCAGGGACACGCCACCCGGTCCACCTTCACGCGCTCGCGAGTGATCCACTTCACGGTGCACCTCCCACCCTTCGGCACGGCCCGCGCCTGCAGGGCACCGGCGAGGTACGCGCCCGTGCCGATCACCGATTTTGAGCCGACTGCCACCCGTTGCAAGAGGGGCCGAGGCGCGGACATTCCGCGCAACGAGCGGCGCGACGCGAGTCGGCCGCCGGGTGCATACAGGCTCTATACTCACCCCCGCCTGATGACGGAGGAGGAATGGCCCCGCCGCTGAACCAGCGCACCAGCAGGAAGCTCTCGCCCGGGAGCATCTACCCGCTCGGGGCCACGCTGACCTCTGAGGGCGTGAACTTCGCGCTCTTCTCCCGCTACACCACGGAGGTCTACCTCCTGCTGTACGACGACCCTGTGGGCGATCCAACGGACATCATCCGGGTGGAAAACCAGGGCCGCTTCATCTGGCACGTCTTCGTTCATGGCCTCTCGGCCGGCCAGCTCTACGGCTACCGGGTGGTGGGCGAGTTCGACCCGGCGCGTGGCCTGCGCTTCAACCCGGCGAAGCTGCTCATCGACCCGTACGCCAAGGCGCTCACGGGCAAGGCGGTCAACACCGACAACCTCCTGCTCGCGTACGATCCTCAGGCCCCGTCCGCCGACCTCTCGCTGGACGCGCGGGACAATGGCCTCATCGTGCCGAAGTGCATCGTGATCGACGACACCTTTGACTGGCAGGGCGACCTCCCGCCCGAGATCCCCCTCGAGCAGCTGCTGATCTACGAGGTCCATCTCAAGGGGTTCACGGCGCACCCCTCCTCGGGCGTTGCCCACCCGGGGACGTACCTGGGGTTCGCGGAGAAGATCCCGCATCTCAAGCGGCTCGGCATCAACGCCGTAGAACTCCTGCCGGTCCACGAGTTCTACGTCGAAGACTTCCTGAAGGAGCGGGGACTCACCAACTACTGGGGGTACAACACGCTGAGCTTCTTCGCGCCGGAGCTCTCGTACGGCACCCGCACCTCGCCCGGCTGCCAGGTGTCGGAGTTCAAGACGCTGGTGCGCGAGCTGCACCGCGCCGGCATCAAGGTGATCCTCGACGTCGTGTACAACCACAGCGCCGAGGGCAGCGAGCTGGGCCCCACCCTCTCCTTCAGGGGGATCGACAACCCGACCTACTACGCGCTCACGGGTCCGCCCGAGCAACCCGGCCGCTTCTACCAGAACTACACGGGCACCGGGAACGCCCTCGACCTCGCGAGGCCCGCGGTGATCCGTCTGGTCATGGACTCGCTGCGCTACTGGGTCCAGGTCATGCACGTGGACGGCTTCCGCTTCGACCTGGCCTCGGTGCTGGGGCGGGAGGAGGATGGGACGTTTCGCACCTCGAGCGGGTTCTTCGACGCGGTCTCGCAGGACCCCGTGCTCTTCCAGGTCACCCTGATCGCGGAGCCCTGGGACCTGGGGACGTACCAGGTGGGGAGCTTCCCGATCGACTGGTCGGAGTGGAACGGGCACTTCCGCGATACCGTGCGGAGGTTCATCAGGGGCGACGGCGAGCAGGTGCGCGACCTGGGTGCCCGCATCACCGGGTCCGCCGATCTCTACCGCGACGACGGCCGTTCGGCCTACAACAGCGTCAACTTCGTCACCTGCCACGACGGCTTCACGCTGCGGGACCTGGTCTCTTACGACGGCAAGCACAACGAGGGGAACCTCGAGGGCAACCGCGACGGCGCCGACGAGAACGACTCCTGGAACTGCGGCGTGGAGGGCGAGACCGGTGACCCGGCGGTGGACCGGCTGCGCCGCCAGCAGGGCAAGAACTTCCTGTGCACGCTCCTGTTCTCGGCCGGGACGCCAATGATCCTGGGAGGCGACGAGTTCTACCGGACCCAGCGCGGCAACAACAACGCCTATTGCCAGGACAACGAGACGAGCTGGTTCGACTGGAGGGAGGTCGAGCGCAACGCCGACATCGTGACTTTCTTCCAGACCGCGGTGGCGCTCACCCGCCGGTGCACCATCCTCGAACGACGCAAGTTCCTCCTGGGCCTCGACTCCAACGGGGACGGCATGCCCGACATCGTGTGGTACGGCAAGGACCTGGGCAGCCCCGCCTGGGACGACCCGGAGCTGCGGACGCTCTGCTACCAGCTCGACGGCAGCGAGCACGCCTCGGAGCTCGGGCATTACCGCCTGTTCTTCATCCTCAACGCGGACCCCGCCCTGCAGCACGTCGCGCTGCCGCCGCTCTGGGAGGGTGCCCGTTGGCACCGGCTGATCGACACCGCCCTCCCGGCCGGCGAGGACATCTGCCTGCCGGGAAACGAGGTCGCCCTGGACCCGCCCGGCTTCTACCTCGCCAACCCCCGCAGCACCGTGGTGCTGATCGGCCGCTGAGGGGTCGCCGTCACGCCTTCGGCTTCACGTTCTGGTTCAGGCGAAACAGGTTGGTCGGGTCGTACTTGCGCTTGAGCGCCACCAGGCGGTCGTAGTTGCGCCCGTAGGTGGCCCTGACCCGGTCCTCGCCTTCCTCCATCATGAAGTTGACGTAGGCGCCGCCGGAGGAGTGCGGGTGCAGCGCCGACCAGTAGTCCCGCACCCACGCCACGTTCCTGGCGGTGTGGTCCGGGTTCGGGTACATGGCGGCGATGACGTGCACGTACTTGGCGCTTCGGTAGAAGAAGGCGGTGTCGTCCTTGCCGACCCGGTTCGCCGCGCCGCTCACCGGGTAGATGTGCAGCGCCGAGTTGAACGTCGGGATCCCCGGGCCGTGCTTGACGTGCACCTCGATCGCCTCGTCCGAGAGCTCGTCCATGAAATCGGCCTTCCAGTAGTTCTGCAGCCCCGCGGGGACCAGCCCGTCGAACATGCTCTGCACCGCCGGGTAGGGCATGGGCCCGAAGAAGTCCACCACGGGCGGGCCGAACTTGCGCAGCGGCGCGATCAACCGCCCCGCCTTCGTCGGGTGACCGGTGTACATCGCCATCACACCGCAGACGGTCGTGTTGTGCAGGTGGCTCGGGAACGGCGGCCCCGGCGGGACGATCAGGAACGCGAAGAACGCGTTGAAATCCTGGGGCGCCCTGTTCATGAAGTCACGGTAGAGGCGCAGCGCCTCGCGGGCCTTCTCCACGGGGTACAGGATCGGCCCCGCCATCACGGTGGCGACCGGGTGTAGCCTGAACTCGAACGACGTCACGACGCCGAAGTTCCCTCCCCCGCCCCGGATCCCCCAGAAGAGGTCCGCGTTCTTCTTCTGGCTCGCGGTCACGAAGCGGCCGTCGGCGAGCACCATGTCAACCGAGAGCAGGTTGTCGCAGGAGAGCCCGTACTTGCGCGTCAGGTGGCCGATGCCGCCGCCGAGCGTGAGCCCGGCGATCCCGGTCGTCGAGATGATCCCGCCCGGCGCCGCGAGGCCGAACGCGTGCGTGGCATGGTCGAGGTCACCCCAGGTGCACCCGCCCTCGGCGCGTGCCGTGCGCTTCTCGGGGTCCACCCGGGTCCCTTTCATCGCGGACAGGTCGATCACCAAACCGCCGTCGCACACCGCGTTGCCGGTCACGTTGTGGCTTCCCCCGCGGATTGCCACCGGAAGACGCTGCTCGCGGGCGAAGTTGACCGCCGCGATCACGTCGGCCACCCCCGCGCAGCGTGCGATCAGCGCCGGCCGCCGGTCGATCATCCCGTTCCAGACCTTGCGGGCCTCGTCGTAGCCCTCGTCGCCTGGCCGGATGAGTTGCCCGCGCAGCCGTGCCCTGAAGGCCGACACGCTCCCCTCGTCGAGGACCGGGTTCCCCGTCGTGTCTCGTATGGTGTCCATGTGTCACCTCCTTTTCCGTGATGCACTTGTGATCGCAAACACGAAGGCAGAACCCACCATTCCAGGACGCCGGGGAGCGGACCCTTGACAGTCGGCCGGCCAGAATGTATATTGTCTGCGGACAGTGTACAATGACCCAGGAGACCCCGAGCATCCGCATCGACCTGACCTCGCCCGTACCCGCCTACCAGCAGATCGTGGCTGCACTGCGGGCGCTGCTGGTGGCTGGGGAGCTGAAGCCGGGCTACCGGCTCCCCACCGTTCGGCAACTCGCCACCGACCTCGGCGTGCATCACAACACCGTGGCCGAGGCGTACCGCGCTCTCGCCGCGGAGGGGTGGCTGGATCTCAGGAGGCGGCTGGGCGCCACCGTCCTGGCCCGTCCCGCGCCGAGACCCGGCCCGCAGGCGAAGGCCGACTTCGCACGCAGCCTCAGAGAGCTCGTCGCCAAGACGCTCGCTGAGGGCGTGCCGGCGGCATCTGTGGTCGGAGAGATGGCCAAGCTGGGAGAGTCGCTCTCCAGAGCCGACTCGGAGCAGGTGGGAGGACGTCCGTGAACACCGCCGTGGCCTTTCCGCTGATCTTCTTCGTGGGGGTGGTCGCCCTTGTGGGCGTGGTCTTCCACTTCCTCCCCGTTCTCGCGCGCCCGGACATCTTCTTCGCGGTGACGGTGGCCCCTGGCTTCCGGACCGGGGGGGATGCACGTCGCATCCTTGCCCGCTACCGCGCTCAGGGCTGGGCCGCCACGCTCGCGGGTGCACTCCTCGTGATGCTGGCGCTGGCCAACCATCTGCAGGCCCTCATCGCCGCCGGCCCGCTGCTCCAGATCGCCGGCGTGTTCGCGGCGTTCGTGGCGGCGCGCTCACGCGTGCTGCCCCACGCCGCGACCCCCAGCCCTCTGCGGGCGGCGGAGTTGGCGCCGCGCCGCGATTGCCTGCCGGGCGGGTGGCTCGCCCAGCTCGGGCCGTTCGGCATGCTCGCCGCATCCGTGGCGGTGCTCGCGCTGCGCTGGCAGGAGATCCCCGACCGGTTCCCGGTGCACTGGAACATCGATTTCCAGCCCGACCGCTGGGCGGCGCGCAGCTTTGGAAGCGTCTTCGCGCAACCGCTCCTCGGCGTGGTGATGTGCGCGCTCATGGCGCTCACGGGGGTCGGCGTCGTTCGGTGGTCCCGGCGTGTGGACGCTCAGCCGGCGAGGGCGGCACAGGAGACACGTTTCCGCCGGACCTTCGCCCTGACGCTCGTGCTCCTCGAGGTCGCCCTTGCCGCCCTGTTCTCCTGGCTCTCCCTCGCCCCGCTCCGGGGCGACGCGCTCCTCACCTGGCACTTCTTCGCGCTGCTGCTCCTCGTGTTCGCGGTGGCGGCCGTGGCCGTCGTGCTGCTGGCGCGCCGCCGCATGGAGGCCGCTCGCGTTCCGACGGAGGAGGAGCAGCCAGGCGGGGGCGAACTGACGGTGGGCGACCGCACCCCCGACGCCTGCTGGAAGCTCGGGATGTTCTACGTCAACCGCGCCGACCCGGCGCTGTTCGTCGAGAAGCGCTTCGGCCTCGGCTACACGATCAACTTCGGCAACCCATGGGCGTGGGTGGCGATCGCGGTCCTTGTCGCGCTGATCGCGGGCTCGATTCTCCTGCTCCGCTGACGCCGTTCCTACGTCGGTTGTGAAGGCATGGGTCGCGGAGTCGGCGCCGGGCCGTAGAGACCCAGGCGGCGGCACACCAGCACGCCCCCCCACAGCAGGACGAACGTCGGCACGAACCCCTTCCCGAACTCCACCCACCGTGCCGGACCTTCGGACGACACCGGAGCCGCGAGCGCCTCGGCCGCAACCGCCGCAGCGACGCCCAGGAGCAGTCCCACGGCGACCCGTGCGACGCGCCTGGTGAGCGTTCCGCCTCCATCCGGGAGCCCGCGGCACGCGACCAGCAGGTACGCCAGGTTGAGGCCGAGGAGGCGTCCGGCGCGCCCGGCGTCCGACGCTGAGCCGAGGACCAGAACCGCGATAGGCAGGGCGATGAGGGCGGTGAGCAGCACCACACCCTGGCGGCTGGACAGCCGGGGCAGCCGCCCGAGGCACAGGAGCGGCAATGGCGCGCTTTCCCCGACGAGGAGCCGGCCCCCGAGCAGCACCACCAGGGCCCCCAGCGCCCCACCCGCCAGAACGTCGCCGAGAAAGTGCCGGCCCAGGACCATGCGCGAGAGCGCGATCAGCGGCACTGCAACCATTCCGAAGACAAGCACCGCGCGGTTGCGAAAGACCGCCGAGAGGCCCCCCCACAACGCCGTGGAGACGCTCACGTGGCCGGAGGGCAGGCCAAACGAGGGCCTGACCTGCGAGCGCAGCCACGCAACGGCCTCCCGATCCGGCAACGCAAGAAAACCGGACGCGCCCCGCCCGGTCCAGGGCGTGGTGTTGGTTCGGCCCGTCTCGAGCAACCTCACCCCCGAGTCCACGTCGGACGGACGCGGCAGGGCGAAAAACGCCTTCGCGAATTCGGTCAGTACGTCCGTCCACATCACCAGCTGCGCGAGCACGAACCCGCGACGCACATCCATTCCAAATAGCACGACGGTCAGGGCCACGAAGAAGAACGGCGGGTAGCCGAGGGCCGTGATGGCGCGCATGGCCCAGGTCAGCCCGTCACCGGCGAACTGTTGCAGAAACAGGATCGGCTCGGTCTGGAACATCGCGGCCCCTGCGGTTATTCTCTCGCGCCCCGGCGATCCCCGCCAGCGCCTCAGTGATGGACGCGCTAAGGTCGAGGGGAACCCAGCGGCTTACCAGCGCGATCGTAATCCCTACCATGGACACCAGCGATAGCGCCAGGTAGTAAGCCATCTCGGCAGCCGCACGATCGGCCAGCCCGATCCTCGCCACCGCCTCCTTCGTCCTCACTCACGGCATGCCGAAAGCAATCATGACGCGCTTCGCGGCAGGGAAAGCCCGCGCGGCCCTGCCACGCGCTGATGGCTAGACTGCTTCGTCGGCCCGCGGGCTCGCGCCCCGGAAGACGGGCTATCCATCTTTGACGGTTAGCGGTAGGACGCGCGCCTCGCCGGTCGTCCTTGCTTTCCATCCAGCCTGGATTATTCGTGGGGGTTCGTCGCGAGAACGCGGAGGTGGCCGGCATGGTGGGCGCACGTAGGGGTGAGGAGCCGAGTCGTATCCTCTGCGATACATCGCAGGCTCCGAACCCCGAGTACGCTCGCCAGGCCGGCCAGATCTGAGTTCGCAGCAGAACCCTCATGAATAGTCCAGGCTAGAGCAGGTTGTGCTCCTCGGCGTAGTTCACTAGCTCGACCCGGCTGACCAGCCCTAGCTTGCCCATCAGGTTGGCACGGTGGTTCTCGACGGTGCGCATCGAGAGGCCGAGCAGGCCGGCGATCTGCCGGTTGGTGTTTCCCTTGGCGAGGAGGCGCAAGACGTCGAGCTCGCGGCGGGTCAGCGCATTCGCTGGCGACCCGCGCCGGTGCTCCGTCGTGACGGGCTGGTGAAGGAGCGCGCGGGTCATCGCGGGGTGCACGTAGATGTCGCCATGACTCGTCGCATGGATCGCCTGGATGATCTCGGACTCCTCGGCCCGCTTGATCACGTAGCCGGCGGCGCCCGCGCGTAGCGCTTCGTGCAGCAGGCTCTCGTCCTCGTGCATGGTGAGGAACAGCACGATGAGCTCCGGGTGCTTTTCCTTC
Organism: Thermoanaerobaculaceae bacterium; assembly: GCA_963754345.1. Lineage (GTDB taxonomy): Bacteria > Acidobacteriota > Thermoanaerobaculia > Thermoanaerobaculales > Thermoanaerobaculaceae > RBG-13-68-16. The sequence continues at coordinate 41,423 of CAVWFZ010000025.1, forward strand.
AGCTGCTTCGCAATCTTGATGCCGTCCTCGGGGGGCATGGTGATGTCGAGCAGGACCGTGTCGGGGTGCAGCGTCTCGGCGAGGCGCAGCGTCTCAATACCATCTTCCGCCTCGCCGACAACCTCGAGATCGGGGTCGGCTCGGAGCAATGCCCGGAGGCCGGAACGGACGACGGCGTGGTCGTCAGCGATCAGGATGCGAATCGGCACCTGGCACCTCCACCACGACTGTGGTACCTGCCCCGGGCGCGCTTTCCACCGTCAGGATCCCGCCCAGGGCCTCGGCTCGCTCTCTCATCCCGAGTAGACCGAAGTGATCCCCGCGCTGAACCTGGTCCGGTTCGAACCCGACGCCGTCGTCCTCAACCATCACAATGACCCGGTCGCCGCGATGCTCCACCAACACGTCGACCCGGGTCGCGCGGGCGTGGCGCACGACGTTGGTGATCGCCTCCTGGACCACGCGGTAGAGAGCCGTCTCCATCGCCGTCGGGAGACGCTCGTTCGTGAACCCGCGCGCCTTGAAACGGACCGCGAGGCCGAAGTCACTCCCGATCGACCGCACGTACTGGCGCAAGGCTGCCCGAAGTCCCACGTGGTCGAGGCTTGCCGGGCGCAGGTCCGCGGCCAGACGGTGCAGGCCGTCGATGACAGCATCGGTCCTCTGCATGAGCTCCGCCACCTGTCCGGTAACACTTCCACCCTCGTCGATCTCCCTCTCCAGCAGGCGGAGTCCGTAGCGCAGCGATGCCAGGGCCTGACCCGCCTCGTCGTGAAGCTCCCGGGCAATTTTGCGCCGCTCGCTTTCCTGCGCTTCGACGAGGCGGCGTGAAAGCGACTGCATCCGCACCGTCGATGCCTGCATCTGCTCGAAGAGAACGGCGTTCTCGACGGCTACGGAGGCCTGGGACGACATCGCCTCGGCCAGCTTCATGTGCTCCTCGTTGAAGTAGCCGGCCTCTCGCTTGGACAGTGAGAACAACCCTGCCACATTGCCGCGAGCGAACAGCGGGACCCCCATCCAGCTCGCCTCGGACGAGCGATCCGTTGGCAGGCTCCAGCCGGGGTGGGCGCGGATGTCGGGAATCAGGACCGCGGCGCCGGTCGTCAGGATGCCGTGGACGATCGGGTGGTCGGTCGCCTCGAACTCCGGTCGCTCCTCGGCCGGGAGGGGAACCACGCGGTTGCCGTCGAAGATGGCCCGGACGGAGACCCGCGACGCCTCCTCGAGGAGCATGACGCGGGCGCGGTCGAAGGGGACCAACCGTCGCAGGCGGTCGAGGAGGGTCGCCAGCACGGTTTCGCGGTCGAGGCTGCGGGTGAGCGCCACGGTCGCCTCGCGTAATGCGTCGGCAACGGTCCGGGCGCGCTGCTCGGCCTCGTACGCGAGCCATCTGTCGGTCACGTCTCGGGCAACGCTCAGCACTGACGGTATGGCGCCTCCTGGCCCGGGTTCCGGAACGAGCCGGCAGTCGAAGTGCCGCGCCCCATCCGGGGCCGGAAATGCGAACTCGAGTCTTTCGGGCCGTCCAGTTGCGAAGACTCTTCGCAGGGCTGCGTCCCACGCCTCGACCAACTCGGACGACATGCCCACTTCCTGGTTCGTCTTGCCCACGTAGTCCTGCGATGGGCGGCCGGTTACGCGCTGGACCACAGGGCTGACGTAGAGGTGTCGCAGATGTGGGTCAAAGCGCGCGATAACGTCGGGCAGGTTCTCGACCAGCGTCTTGAACTGTCTCCTCGGCCTGGCGCAGGTGCGTGGCGCCCTCGCGCACCTCCCTTTCGAGGGCATTCCGGTTCGTCTCAAGGCCGTTGACGGTGCGGCTATTGAGCATCGCCACGGCAGCCATCTCGGCAAAGACCTCGACGAGTCGGGAGTCGGCCGCAGAAAAGCCCCCGGGCTTATTGATCAGGCCGACCAGCCCAGCGACGTCGCCGGCAATGATGACCGGTGCGACGAGCACGCTCTCCAGGGCTGCGTGATCGTCAGCAGGGGACGCCTGCGGCGCGCCCTTTGCCAGATCGTTGGCAATGACGACCCGGCCAACCTTGGAGGCGCGTGCGCAGAGGCGGCGAAGCGGCACGGGCAGGCCGCCAGCGGAGGTGAGCCCGAGGCTGCCGGGATCGAGGCAGGCGACCTCGATGCCCTTCCCGCCCGGCGAGCTCACGGCCACGAAGACCGGCATCCGCGCCGAGGATCGCCTTGCACGCCACGAGGATCGCTCTCGCGGCGTCGGTGAAGGCGCGGTTCTCCAGCACCGCGCGCGCCGCCGTCAGCAGCGCGGCGACCTCCTCGCTGCGGCCGTTCGTCTTGCCCTTCGGTACCGCTGGTTTCCTGATGGTCCGAACCTCCCGCTGCAACGCCATCGCCAGCGCCGCCGCCGTGGAATCCACTGCCCGCGCCGCCCGAACGGACGCGCGTGCCCTGGGGGCGACGTTTCTATAAACATACCACCAACCGGCGCAAACGGTGTGGGAGCCGAAGCAAGGACGAGTCGGAGCTCCAGGCGCGAGAGAAGCGCGTGGGGCGGCTCGAGATCCTCCCCCTGGCGCCGTTGGAAGCCGCCAGATTCAGTGAGGCGTGGCGCTCGCTCCAGGGTCGATTCGTCGACAGCCCTGAGGGAGTATTCGTCGAGGCCGAACAGTTGGTCCGTGAGTTCATGGAAAGGCGTCGAGCAGCTCTCCGGCCGCGTCGAGCAGGGGCGCAGGATGGTCTGGATGGCCGACACTCCGGATCATGCCTGGGAGGGCCAGTGCCCCCGATTGCCTTGTTCTGGGGCGAAAGGGATCCGATCATCCGGGCAAAGCACGGCCGCGAAGCGTTCAGGGACTCCACCGGTATCACCCTGATGACATACTCTGAGGCAGGGCACTTTCCGCATCTCGACGCACCTTGCGATCCGCACCGGTCCCCCGCGCGCATCCCCCAAACAGCAGGAGGATATGGGTCGCCGCCTTCGTGTCAGCCGGCAGCGTCGAGCCGGGGACCGCCGGCCTGGCCGCGCATCACCTCCAAGAGGGCGACGGCGATCGCCAGCGCCACCGGACCGATGAAGATGCCGAGCAACCCGAACGCCGCGAGGCCACCGAAGACCCCGAGGAACACGATCAGGGTGGTGAGCTCATCGGCGCCCTGGACCAGCATCGGGCGCAGGACGGCGTCGACCAGCAGCGCGGTGACGAGGAACCCCCACAGGAACAGGAAGATCGCGGAGGTGTGGTGGCCTGTCGACCAGGCCCAGACGGCGCCTGGCACCCACACCAGCGCCGTTCCCCCCACCGGCAGCAGGGACACAATCGCCATCACGACCCCCGCAAGGACCGGCGAGGGAAGGCCCGCGATCCACCAGCCGATGGCGCCCAGCAGGCCCTGCACCAGGGCGCACAGCAGCGAGCCTCGGAAGATCGCGGCCAGCATCGACTGCAGCGACCGGCTCATGCGGCTGCGGCCGTCTGCGTCGGTGGGCAGGAGGTCGAGGGTCGCCGCCGCCATCCTCTGGCCGTCCCGGAACAGGAAGAAGAGCAGGAAGATCACCAGCAAGACCGTGAGCATCGCGTCGAACACCCCCAGCACCAGCTTGCCACTCAGCGCACCTGCCACTGCCGAGACACGCGTCACGACCTCGGCGGCCAGCTTCTGGAAGTCCTCGGGGGAGATGCCCGCTCGGATCCTCGCATCGTCGAGAACGCGTGCGACCTTAGGGAGCGCCACGAAGTCCGAAAATGACCTGACGTCCTGGGCGCTCAAGCTGGCCGTGATCTTCGTCGCCGTGGCGATGATCTGGCTGGCCAGCATCCCCACCAACAGTCCCGCCGGGACGAGCACCCCGACCGCGACGGCAAGGGTCAACAACACCGCGGCGAGGCTGCGATGCTTGGGCATGCGGCGCTCGAGGAACGACCAGGGCTTCTGGAACGCGACGGCGAGCACGATCGCCCAGGCGATGGCGGCGAGGAAGGGCGAAAGCACGCGGTAACAGACGAAACTGATGCCCAGCACCGCGAGCAGGAAGAAGATGACGGCATAGATCCGGGTGTGGTTGACCTCTTCCATCTCAAACCTCCTCACGTCGTCTCGTCTATTCTCCGTTGAATTTTGGCTCGCTGCGCGACCCGGTGGTCTACACCCCGGTCCGTTCCCAGCATTCCGCCTCCGGGGCCCGATCTGTGACCGCTCCGTCGGCGGTGGGCGCAGCGCCTCCGCCGCATCGTGGAGCTCCACCTACTGGTTTGGCCGCGGTCCGGACGACGATGCGCATCAACGCGGTCAGCATGGAGCCCTCCGTGATCGGCCGACAGGAGGCCGGATTGACCAGGATCGTGTAAGCCTGGCTCACCTGGCAGCCGTTCGCGCCGGTGGCCGTAATCGTGAAGCTGTAGTTGCCGGTGGTGGTGGGAGTGCCCGACGGGTTGACCGTCTTGGTAGCGCGGGGGGTTACCGGGGTGAGCGTGAGGCCAGGAGGCAGCGCGCCGAGCGTCACGGCATAGACCTACGGGTCGGGGGCACTGCCGCTTGCGGCCGGTCGGGCCGCACGAGCAGGAACCCGCCGAGCAGGAGGACCCAGGACATGACGTAGGCCCAGATTAGGAACAGCACCACGCTGCCGAGCGTGCCGTAGAGCTGCGTTGCCTTCCAAAGCACCCGGACTGCGAGGGAGAACCCCTGGCTGGCGCCGATCCAGCCCAGGGAGGCCAGCAGCGCGGCCAGTGTCACCCGGAACCAGCCCGCCCGCATGCCGACGACCACGCGGTAGGTCAGGTAGATCGCGCCGAAAAGGACACCTGCAATGAGGACCGCCCGCAGCGCCGAAAAAGCCGAGAGCGAAAGGTCCGACAGCTCGGGGAGACGAAGCAGGCCGCGCTCGATGGCAGGCGCCACGAGGAGGAATAGCGCCGTCGCCACCAGCGCCACGACCCAGACCACGAGCAGCAGCAGCGACCTGGCGGCCAAGCGCCAGGCCTTCACCGGCGGGCGGACGTCGGTGGAGACCATCGTGCCGAGCGAGCGAATGCACAGCGACATGAAGCGAAACGAGGTCCAGAGCGCCACGACGAAGCCGACCGTCAGCCACCCCTGGCTGGCCGAGGAGCGCGCCCAGCCCAGCACCTCACCGGGGGCGACATGAGACGCTGCCGGCAGCACGGCGCGCAGCACCTCCTCGATGGACGCGCTCAAGTCGAGGGGAAGCCAGCGGCTGACCAGCGCGATCGCAACGCCGACCAAGGGCACCAGCGACAGCGCCAGGTAGAAGGCCATCTCGGCGGCGGCACTGTCCGCCAGCGCAAGCTTCGCTGCTACCGCCTTTGTCCTGGCCCAGGCCATGCTGGCCCGATTTATAGCACGCCTGGTTGCGAGAAAACGTTGCGTCGGCCTGCCACGCGCCGACAAGCCAGCGCTCGTGCAGGCGCCGCCAAGGGCGCCGACAAACCGGCTGGGTAGTTCTTACCTAACTCGCGGCTTCGCTCCCGGGTAGAATGTGCGCAACCCGATGGGGGGCCAGAGCACTAGATTCGAGATGTGCTCGGGAAAGGAAGGCATCCCATGAAACGCGTCGCCGTCGATCAGGGTGGTAACCTCCTCGGTGCCCCGGGCAAGCTGCGACGCCGGCGAAGGTGAGGCATGAGGGACTTCCGCTTGCGAGCTGAGGAACACAACCATCAGGACGTGCCTGCGGGTGCTGTGCGCCGAGGGCGACCAGCACCGCAGGGGCGCGGAGTCCTCCGGGGGTTGATACGACTGGTGTCAACGGTATTCGCGATGGCCGGGTGGCGGCTCGAGCACCTCAACGCGGTGTGGGTAGCCGGGAGTGTCGCCTCCGTGTTGCTCGCCCACGTTCTCATCACCCGCGCCGACTGGCGGCTCACTCTGCCCTACTTCCTCTTCACGCTCGTCTTCTACTACGGCGGAAACGCGGTGATTCTCAGATCGAACCTTCCCGCCCGCGCCATCGCTCGCCTCGGCGAGGAGCGCGCTTTCCGGGCGTACGAGACCCTGGCCGGGCTGATGTTTCTCAACCAGGGGCTGGGGGTCGGCTGCATGGCGGCGCTGCACGCTCCAAGGTGGGAGCAGGCGGTGCCCGCGCCCCTCGTTCTCGCCGCAGGTGTGGCGCTGTTCGTGGTGGGCCTGGTCGTCAAGCTGTGGGCCACGCTCACTGTGGGCGTGGACGTGTACTTCTTCCGCGACATGTTCCTCGGGCGTCCACTGGCCCCCGCCTGTGACGGCGGGCCCTATCGCTTCCTGCGGAACCCCATGTATTCCGCAGGGCAGCTCCAGGGATACGGTTACGCGCTCCTCTACGGCTCTCTCCCCGGTTTCGTCGCCGCTGGCGCCGGCCACCTGCTCATCTACGCGTTCTACGTCGTGGCCGAACGCCCGTTTGTGCGGAGCACGTACATCATGCCGCGCCCGGCCCAGACGATCACATCGGCACCGCAATGAGGTCACAGCGATCGCGAAGCGTGCCGTCGTCAAGAGCGCTGGGCCAAACGGCCACACGCATCGGCCGCGCTGCCTGGACCACCGCACTCCTTCTGGCTCTTGTCATGACACCCGTGCTCGCACAGGCCCCGGTGTTCCCAGCCGGCCCGCCGGAAGTGGTGGCAGTCTCACCCTCGGAGCCGCCCCTGGAATCGGGCTCACAGCTCGTGCTCGATCAGATCGCCGGGTGCGTCGACAGCGGCACGTTGAGCCTCGAGATCGACCTGCGTGCCGGGCGCGTCCTGGTGGCTGACGCGTGGAAGGTGGAGGTAGTAGGAACGCCGACGGCAGCGCTCGCTGCCACGGCGGTCGGAGGGCACGTCAGCCGCCTCGACGTGGCGGTCAACGGCGGCACGCTACTCCTCAAGGGAAATCACCTGCGGCCCAAGATTCTCGTCGAGAGCCTCCGCTTCGAGGAGGGCAAGGGAATCATCGAGGCCAGTTACCGCGGCCGCGGAATCTGGAGACCCATCGTTTGGGTGTTTCGGGGTCTCGCCAGGTCGGCGCTGCGCAAGCTCGACTTCCGTACCGACATCCTGTCGGTCTTGCACGGCGAAATCCTGGGCGCGAAGGGTGTGGCGGCGCCTGCGGCGACCGGCAAGACCCCATCTCCTCCGACATCCCCGGCTCCTTCGCCGCCTCCTGGCCCCTCCTTCCTCGACCTCGTCAGAGAGGTGCGAATCCACGACTCGGAGTTCGTGGCCTATGGCGGCCGCCCCTTGAGCTTTGGCAAAATGGTCGAGTTCCACACCGCCTCGCAGCCGAGGGAAGGCACGCCTGTGCGCGTCGCGATCGTCGCGGGCCTCTTCCGGCCGGCTCGGGAAGGCCGGCTGGCGCAGTTCGAGGTCGTCGGCCGGGTCGACGGAGAGATCGAGAATGGCGCCATTGCCTTCGTCGGGAGCCGCTGTACCTTCTCGCACGGGGAGCTGAGGGAAGGCGCGTTCCGGGTCGCATCACGCACCGGCGGTACGCTCGAGGCGACGATCTCTGCCGCCGCCCTCGCCGTCGACCTGACGGCAGGAGAGCTCCACGTACCAGGCGGCCCGAGAGTTGACGTCGAGGCGCCCTCGCGCTTCGTCGTCCGCGATCTGCTGCTGCGGCCGGACGGGCAGTACTCCGGGATCGTCGACGCGGAGCTGTTCGGCAAAGCGGGCGGGATCGAGCGGGGCGGGGTTGTCGTCTCGTTGAGCGACGTGAAGCTGCGAACGAGCGGGGCGACGATCGTCAACGGGCGGGCGACCGGCGATGTGGAGCTGGAATCCGAGTACTGCATTCGCTACCCGCTCGTGGTGCGGTATCCCGTCACGCAGGTCGGCGAGCGGCGTGTCCAGCTCCTCTTTCAGGGGTCGTTCGCGACCAAGCTTCACTTCCAGGACGCGGGCAGCAGCGAGGAAGGCACCGTCACGGGAGAGTACCGGTTCATGGTGCCGTGGCCTCCCGTCGAGCAGGCCGTCTTCGAGGTCCTGCGCGCCAAGTGGAGTCAGGACATCCCGCCCGTCATCCGCAAGGTGGACTTCGTGATCGAGCCGCGGCGCTTCGGTCCGTGCGGCGGAAGCTGCTTCCTGGTCAACCTTGGCGTGACGGTGGAGAAGAAGGAAGCCAAAGGCCGTCTTTTCCGTCAGAACTGCGACGCACAATGGAAAGCGGACCTCGTCGTCGATGCGGCGAGCCGCAGCTTCCTCCTCCGCAACGTACGGATCGAACCGCGATGCCAGGGCATCGTCGGTTGGGTCGTGAAGTTCATCGGGCCGCTCCTGACGAAGACCTACACGGATGTAACGCTCTTCCAGATGCCCGAGGACCTTCCCTTCACGATTGAGTCGGTCGGCAGTGGTATCGACTGGCTCGCCATCGCGGGCAAGGTCGCCTGGGCGTCGAAGGCGCCCGACGCGCCGTCAAAACCGTCTCCTTAGTACTCACCGGCTTCTCCGACCCCGTCGGATGAAACTGGTGATACAGTATGGACCAGCACGGAGGTCGGCGGCGGATTGGTGCGGACAGCCCGTCCCTTAGTAGGACCCGGAACCCTGCGCGGACCCCGCAATGTTGCCAAGGGCCATCTGGCCCGGGAGCACCACTTATACCGTAGTTCCGCGGACTGGCGATTGTAAATCATTGTCGCGGAACGTGATCACGAGGTTTGTCCCTTGCCGTACATAGGAACGGTGTCCAGCAGCTCGAAGGTGCGGCGCTGGAGTGGAGGGGTGTGGCCTCGGTGAGCTGCTCGAAGGTGGGCAGCGTCGGCTGGGAGGACAGCCGGCACGTGTTGCAGCACAGGGTGGAGAGATCGTTGAGCAGAGTCGGGAAGCCGTGCAGTAGCAGGCCCTCGGCGGTTTGACGCGCGGTCTTCTTGCGGCGTGCCGAGGCTGAGCTCGTCACGGAGTGGCAGCGGCGCGAGGGCCGGCGATCGAGGGCGGTCGCTGGAGGGGTAGTTTCTACCCACGTCGCGGTCCTGCTCCCGGGTAGTAAGTGCTCTTCCCGGTGGGGGATTTGAGGCCTAGGTTTGAGACACGTTCGGGAAAGGACGGTATCTCATGAAACGCGTATTCGTCGTGGTGGCAGGCTCTCTGGTCGGTGCTGCACTGCTGGCGCTCCTCGGGTGCGCCTCCTCGATGGTGCCCAAGGGCACGCGGCATGCGGACTCGGGAATCACGTCGGTGATCCAGGCGTCGCTGGAGGCCAACGACAAGGTGAAGGCCCGACAGGTGGACGTCCAGACCCGAGAGGGCGTTGTGTACCTGACCGGCGTGGTGGACACGGAGTCGGCTCGCCAAGAGGCCGGGCGCGTCGCGTGGCGCACTGAGGGCGTGGCCGGCGTCGTGAACGATCTCACCGTCGGGGAGAGGACGGTCGGTAGTTGGGTCGATGACGTGATGATCAGCTCGAAGGTCAAGTCGAAGCTCATCGCCAACTCCGAGATCAAGGCCGGGGACATTGACGTGGGCTCCTCGCAGGGGGTGGTGACGCTTGTCGGCCGCGTCAGCTCCGAGAGGATCAAGAGCGAGGCGGAGAGCATCGCGCGCGGCACCAAGGGCGTCAAGGACGTGCACAACGAGCTCCTCGTCGGCAAGAAGTACTAGGCTCGGCGGGGACTGGAGGACTGTGATGCTCTGGACGATCCTGATCATTCTTCTCGTGCTGTGGTTGCTCGGCATGGTCACCTCCACCACAATGGGCGGCTTGATCCACATCCTGCTCGTCATCGCCGTTGTCGTCGTGATCGTTCGACTCATTCAGGGAAGGAGAGTGATCTGACGATCGTCGCCAAGTTGTCGACGGCCCAATCGTTTTCGGCCGTTCCACCAGGGCTAGCAGCAAGCAAGCGAGAAGAAAGAGAGGTGCAGAGATGAAAAGACTGACGAGTTGGTTGGCCGTGGGCATGTGCACGGCGCTCCTCGGATTTACCCTCGCCGCGAACGCGAACGGACAGGGCACCAGCGAGCAGGCGTCCTTCAAATTGACGGAGCCGCTGGACGTGGGAGGCACGATCCTGCAGCCCGGCGACTACCAGATTAAGGTCGTTCCGCTCCAGGGGAACCGCAACCTGCTGCAGGTGACGAACGCAGACGGGACGAAGCTGTTGGCCACCCTCCTCTCAATTCCTCATGCCGAGGGACCGGGGGGAGTGCAGATCCCCACGAGTCGCTACATCTTCTACCCGGCAAGCGCCGGCCACATCAAGACGCTCAGGACCTGGTTCGCGGCCAACACGCCGGGCCTCGGCGGTCATGACATCGTCTATCCCAGACAGCGCGCCATGGAGCTCGCTGCCCTGGTCAAGGAGCCGGTGGTTGCAATCCCGGACGAGGTGAAGGAAGCGGAGTACAAGACCGCGCCCCTCGTCGTGGTGACGCCGGAGAAGCAAGTGAAGCCGTACGAGGAGGTGACGGCTCAGAAGCCACCGGTGCCGGAGGCTGCAGCAGCGCCGCCGGCCAAGGCGGTCGAGAAGCCCGTCCATCACAAGCGGCTGCCCAAGACGGCGAGCGACGTCCCGCTGCACGCGGGGCTCGGGCTCCTGTCGCTCCTCGGCGCGCTCGGTCTTGGCGCGCTCGCGAGACGGGTGGCGTGACAAGATTCTCCTGCGCCGCGCCGTGGCTCCGTCGGGGCGAGATTGCCCTCTGGGTGATCGGTCTCTCGCTCCTCGGCTGGGCCCTCGCGGCGACCTTGATAGCCAGCGTCTACCAGGCGCGTCAGGAGCGCGCCTTTCCCCCTGGCATGAAGCGAGATTCCGCCACGAGAGCCGGCGTGGATCCGCTCGTCCTCGGCCGAATCGAGATCCCGCGGATCGGCGTCACGGCGATCGTGCGAGAGGGGGACGACGACACCACGCTGGCCATCGCGGTCGGCCACATTTCCGGTACGGCACGGCCCGGCGAGCGCGGGAACATGGCGCTCGCCGGGCACCGGGATTCCTTCTTCCGCGCGCTTCGGGGCATCCGGCGCCAGGACACGATCCGGATCGTCACGCCGGAGCGGTCCTACGAGTACGTCGTGGACTCGACCGAGGTCGTGGGTCCGGAGGACACGAGGGTCCTCGACCCGACCAGCGACACGGTCCTCACCCTCGTGACGTGTTATCCATTCAAGTACGTCGGGCACGCGCCCAACCGATTCATCGTGCGGGCCTCGCTGGTCGCGCTCCTCCCGGTAGCGGCCAGTGGAGGAGAGGTGTCGCAAGCGAGCGGGGATCTCAGTCATGGCGAGCGCACACAGCGATGAGGACCCGGGCCGTACGGAACGACGGCCGGGTCATCAACACGCGTCTCGGTTGCTTCGAGTCGCAGGTCCTGTGGAGCTGGTCAGACCACTACAGGAGTTCGGTAGAAGGAGGCAAGGTGAGCGCACTCAAGATTGTGGCAGTCCTGTTGATCGCCGCCGGCATTATTGGGCTGGTGTACGGCGGCATCACCTACACCAAGACGACCCACAACGCCAAGGTCGGCCCGCTCGAGCTGTCGATCAAGGATAAGGAAACGGTCAACATCCCGGTATGGGCCGGTGTCGGTGCGATCGTGGTCGGCGGGGTTCTGCTCTTTGTGCGCACGAAGGCGTAGCTGCACCTCCATCCGCGCCGGAGTCCCGCCATGGCGCCTGAACGCGCGGTCCCATGAGCCGCCAGAAAGGAAACGCCGCCAGGGAGAAGGCCCTGAAAGTGATCGTGCGAGTCGTCTGAATGCGCTCAGCGCGGCGCGGCGAAGGAAGGGCGAGCTTCCGGCTGGCCAACAGGTTTGCAGAGGAAGGACGTTCGAATCCAATGGCAACAGTGAACAGGCAAATCACACTCGCGTCACGGCCGGTGGGTTTTCCCAAGGTGTCAGACTTCCACCTGGTCTACTCTCCGTTGCCTTCACCTGCCGCAGGCGAGGTGCTGGTCCGGTCGGTCTACTTGTCGCTCGATCCCTACATGCGAGGGCGGATGAGCGATGCCGAATCCTATGCCCGGCCGGTTGCCATCGGGGAAGTCATGACCGGCGGAGCGGTTGCCTTCGTGCTGGAGTCCGCGCATCCGGAGTTTCGATCTGGTGATGCGGTCGAGGGGATGTTGGGATGGCAGGAGTACGCCGTCGCCCAGGGGCACGAATTGAGGAAGATCGACCCCAGCCTCGCACCGATCTCGACGGCTCTCGGAGTGCTGGGCATGTCGGGGCTCACGGCGTTCTTCGGCCTGCTGGATATCTGTGACCCGCAACCAGGGGAGACAGTCGTGGTGTCCGGGGCGGCAGGAGCGGTCGGGATGGTCGTCGGCCAAATTGCGAAGATCAAGGGGTGCCGCGTCGTGGGAGTGGCGGGCTCCGACGCCAAGATCTCGTGGTTGCTCGACGAGCTCGGCTTCGACGCGGCACTCAACTACAAGACTGCTGAGGATTTCGACGGCAAGCTCAAGGAGCTCTGCCCCGCCGGCATCGACGTCTACTTCGACAACGTGGGCGGGGCCATTACCGATGCGGTCATGCGACTGATCAACGTGAAGGCGCGGATCTCCGTCTGCGGGCAGATCTCGCAGTACAACCTGGAGAAGCCTGAGGTGGGGCCGCGCTGGCTGGGTCAGTTGATCGTCAAGCAGGCGAAGGTGCAGGGCTTTCTGGTCTCTGGCTACGCCGAGCGGTTCCCCGAAGGGCTCGAGCAACTGGCCAGGTGGCTGAAGCAGGGGAAGCTGAAGTACCGGGAGGACGTCGCCCAAGGCATCGAAGCCGCGCCGCAGGCCTTCATCGGAATGCTGCAGGGGAAAAACCAAGGGAAGCAACTGGTGCAGCTCTCGGAGTTTTAAGCAACCGCGCGCAAAGGGCCCGAACCGTCCGTGGGAACCCCAGCGCTTGGTCTCTCAGGAAAGGATGTCACCACGATGAACGGATACGTTGGAGCGATCGAGGAACTGGCCCTGAGGAATACCTATTTTCGGCAGGTGCTTTTCACCACCAAGCACGCCCAGCTCGTGGTGATGTGCCTCCAACCGGACGAGGAGATCGGCGACGAGATTCACGCCAACGTCGATCAGTTCTTTCGCATCGAGCGTGGCGAGGCCAGATTCGTCTTCGACGAGAAGGAGGAACGCTTCGTGCACGGCGGCGACGGGGTCGTGGTGCCGGCGGGGACCTACCACAACGTGATCAACGCATCGAAGACGGCACAGTTGAAGCTGTACACGCTCTACTGTCCGCCGAACCACCCGGACGGGACGGTGCACAAGACCAAGGCGGAGGCGGAGGCTGCCAAGAAATCGCACGCCTGAGTGGTTCTCGATGTGCTTTGAAGACTCGCTGTCATTGCGGGACCCCGAAGCGGCCGAAGCCCCCCCCGGGGCGTTCTGCAGCCACAGGCTCTCGTACACCCGTGCCAACTCGCTGTAATCAAGATCCGTCGAGATGCACAGCACGAACTGAGACGTCGTCGGGCTTCGATCGGTTGATCAGCGCGGCCGCCATCTCCCTTTGGGCAGAGCACAAGCCCCTCACTCCTTCAAGAACACAGGGGGGCGCTGGCGCGTCCCCTGTGTGCCGCTGGACCCGAAGGAAGCCCGATGGCGATGCCCCTAGCCTGTGCATCGCTCCTGCGCCGACGAGGGCCAGTAGAGAACTTGTCCAGGAATGAAGTGGGAGCTGACACCAGGATCGGGGAGAGCTATTCAGTACCGTCTGCTCCGCCAGTAGTAGCCGCCACCGCCGCCAAACAGAAGGACCAATAGGACGATCACGATGATCAGCGTGGTAGTGCTCATGATTCCTCCCTTCCTTTTGGAACCTCCTCAAAACTAGTCCTCTGGCACGCCATCCGAGAAGCGCACTTTCTACCCGGGAGCGAAACCGCGAGCTAGGTAGGAACCACCCGATCGGTACCGAATGTCCGCCACAGGCCCTCGCCCAAACGACGGTTCGGGGGGGTGCGGCGGCGTCCCGTGCGTCGCCCGCGAGGCCGACTAGCGTAGGGCGAGGGCGTCCCAGTCTGAATCAACGAGCGCGTGATCAACCTGGACTGTCAGCTTTGCCGTGGACCAGAGATGGGGTGGGGCTCACCTGCAATGGCGCACCTAGATGACATCAACTACCCCCAACTGGCGATGGCGGAATGACGTGAACGGCTCCACGGCGCTGCGGCGGCAACGACTTCATACCCTCTTGCAGGCGCTGGCGGAGCTCCCCCCCGCCTTCAGGGTCGTGGTCCTCCTCGCCGACATCGAGGGCTACGCCTACAGGGAGATCGCCGCGATCCTCTCGATTCCGGTCGGCACCGTAATGTCGCGCCTCTACCGCGGCCGCCGGCTTCTCGAGCGGGCGCTGCTCTCCTTCGGTGTGCGCTACAACTACCTCATCCGCAGACCGCGCCGGCTGCGCTCGAACGACCTCGATCTCGAGCGACTCTTCGGCGTCGCTGCCGCACCGGCCGAGGCTGGGCAAGACATCGGCCGGGTAGTTCCTACCTAGTCCGCGGCTTCGCTCCCGGGTAGTAAGTGCGCTTCACGACGCAGGGCCCGAAGACTAGGTTTGAGGCGCGTTCCGGAAAGGGCGGTTTCCCTTGACACGTGCAGTCGTCGCAGCTGGAGGCTTCCTGGTCGGTGTTGCGCCGCGCTCGTTCCGCGAATCGCTTAGGGAACCGCGCGAGGTACTGCGGTGGGCGTGAAGGACCGCATCCGGTGGGAGGTGCAGTGGCATCCCGCCAGCGGCGCCAGGATCCGTCGCCTGGCTTTCACCTGGCGCGGCGTGCGGCGCCTGATGCTTGCCCTCGGTATCGCCGGTTTGGTCGTCGTCGCCGGTGGGTTGCTGGCCGGTCTCGATGGGCTTCTGACCCGTTTCGCAGTCGACGCGGCCAGGCGCCAGAACAGGGCACTGAGGGCGCAGCAGGAGGCCTTGCGTGAGCAGGCATTCGACCTCGCCGGGCGGTTGTTCGAGGGTGTGGACCGCGGGCGCCGGATGGCCCGGTTTGCGGACACCCCGGGTCATGCCTGGGAGGGTCAGAGCCCACGCCTGCCGGCGAGAGACGCCGGGAATGATGTTATTCTTGCCTGGCTTTCCGAGCAGGGTGTGCGGTTGGAGGCGCTCGGGAACGAACTGGCGGCGGGCCGGGTTGAGATAGGCGGAAAGCAGGTGTCCGTCCCGGCGCCCGTACGCAGGGGGACAGTGCCCGTGCGCAACGCCGCGGTGCTCCAGGTGGCGGACATGGGATCAGCCAGGCGACAAGAAGCGGCGCCGACGACACGTTGAAGACTACGCAGGAGGTGATCACTGTTCGGACGGCGCCGTCCCGAAAGAGCCATGCCTCTCAGGGGCGAGCTTCTGAGCCCCGAGGGCCTCGAGGAGCGAGCGAAGACGCTCGCCGCCGTCTTCACGCTGGTACCTGCCTCACGTGCGGGCGGGCACGACGAGTTGCCACGGCTGGAAGGAAACATCCGCGTCCTGAACGCGGCGTACCGCTCCCTCGCTGACGACGTCCACCGGGGCGTCGCTGTTCCTCCGGCCGCCGAGTGGCTTCTCGACAACTTTCACCTCGTCGAGTCGGAGGCGCGCGCCGTGCGGCACGACCTCCCCGTCCGGTACTACCGGAAGCTGCCGAAGCTCGCGGCACGCGAGTTCTCGGGCAAGGCCCGCATCCATGCGATGGCGCTTGAGCTGATCCGGCACGGCGACGGACGGCTCGACGCGGAGCGGCTCACGCGGTTCGTCCTCGCCTTTCAGACCGTGGCGCCGTTGACGATCGGCGAGCTCTGGGCGTGGCCCAGCATGCTCAAGCTCGCGCTCCTCGAGAACCTGAGGCTCCTGACAGACGGAATCCTTGCAGGGCGGGCGGCACGCCTGGAGGCGGACGTTGCTCTCGCACGGCTGGAAAACGGTGATACTGCCGGTTCTCTGCCCGACCCGCTCCCGAGCGCCTTCGTGGCGCAGCTCCGGCAGCGGATGCGCGAATACGACCCCCGCGTGTCCCCCCTCGCTGCAGCGGTGGAGCAGGCGCTTGCCGCGCGAGGGACGACGCCCGAGGATGCGGTCCGCTCCGAGAACCAGCGCCAGGCCACCGATCAGGTCTCCACCGGCAACACGGTGACGAGCCTCAGGTTCTGTGCGACGCTCGACTGGAGCCGCTTCGTGGAGCTGGTCAGCCCGGTGGAGGAGATCCTGCGGCGGGACCCGTCCGGGGTATACCCACGGATGGACTTCGCCAGTCGCGACCGCTACCGGCACGCCGTGGAGGAACTCGCCGAGCCGACCGGGGAGGCGCAGATGCGCGTTGCCCTGCGCACCGTTGAGAGCGCCCGCCGGGCCGCGGAGCGGAAGGGAATCGGCGAGAAGGCAGCGCACGTCGGCCATCACCTGATCGGCCCGGGCCGGCGCGGCCTCGAGATCGACGTGGCGTACCGCCCGCGCCTCGCTAAGCGACTCCGCCGTTGGGCCTTCGCCCATGCAACCGCGGCGTACCTCGGCGGCATCGGTCTCCTGACCGGCTTCGGCGTTTTCAGTGCGTACGCGTACGCAGGCGCTGCGGGCGCCGCCGGGATGGCGACGGCCGCGGCCCTGCTCGCGCTGCTCCCCGCGAGCGAACTCGCTGCGCTCGTCGTCCAGCGCATCGTGGCCGCGCTCGTGCCGCCGCGCCGGCTCCCCCGCCTCGATTTCGGCGAAGGGATCCCCGAGAGCGCGCGCACGATGGTGGTCGTGCCCGAACTCCTCGGTAGCGTGGGGGACGTCCAGCGGCTCCTGGCGCACCTGGAGGTGCAGGCGCTCGGCAACCTCGACCCCCGGATCCACTTCGCGGTCCTGAGCGATTTCAAGGACGCGCGGACGCTCTCGGTTGCCGGTGACGACGAGATCCTGACCGCAGCGGTGGCCGGTATCGAGGCGCTCAACCGCCGGCACGTGCCCGATAGGAACGACCGTTTCTACCTGTTCCACCGCGATCGCCAGTGGAACCCGAAAGAGGACGTCTTCATGGGCTGGGAGCGCAAGCGGGGGAAGATCGAGGAGTTCAACCGCCTCTTGCGTTCCTCTACTGACACCGGTTTCTCCGTCAAGGTCGGGGACCTTTCGATACTCCCGTCGGTGCGCTACGTCCTCACCCTGGACGCCGACACGCGACTCCCGAGGGGCGTCGCAAGGACCCTGATCGGGATCATCTCGCACCCGCTCAACAGGCCCGTGGTCGACGCCGCCCTCCGGAGGGTCACGGAGGGCTACGGCATCCTCCAGCCGCGCGTGAGCGTCAACCTTGCGAGTGCCGCCGGGTCGCTCTTCGCACGGCTGTACTCCGGGCACACCGGCGTCGATCCCTATACGACGGCGGTCTCGGACACCTACCAGGACCTGTTCGGCGCAGGGATCTTTACGGGCAAGGGACTGTACGACGTCGACGCCTTCCAGGCGACTGTCGGCTGGCGCGTCCCCGAGAACGCGCTGCTGTCGCACGATCTCTTCGAGGGGCTGCACGCACGTACCGCGCTCGTCTCCGACGTGGAGGTGGTGGACGACTACCCCGCCAACGTCCTCGCGCACGCGCGGCGGCAACACCGCTGGGTGCGCGGCGACTGGCAGATCCTCGCCTGGCTCTTTCCTGTGGTCCCGACACCACAGGGTTTCGCGAAGAACCGCCTCCCGCTCATCAGTCAGTGGAAGATCCTCGACAACCTCCGGCGCAGCCTCGTGGCACCCTCGCTCCTCGCCTTCTTCGGGGCCGCGTGGACCCTCCTGCCGGGGAGCCCGCTCGCCTGGACCCTTGGCGGTCTCGCGGTCGTTGCGTTCCCGTTCGTTGCCTCCCTCTTCCACCTTCTGGAGCGGCGCCCCGCGCACGAGCCGGCTCGCGTCCACCTTCGCGGCCTCGTGGAGGACCTGAGCACCGCCTTCGGGCAGGCGCTCCTGACGCTGGTCTTTCTCCCATTCCACGCCTGGGAGATGGTGCATGCCATCGCCCTGACGCTCGTCCGGCTCGTCATCACGCAGCGCCGCCTCCTTGACTGGGAGACGGCGGCCGCGCAGGCGGCACGGGCCGCTGGCCTTTTGCGGGAGGGGATCCGTTCCTTCTTTGTCGAGATGGCCGCGAGCCCGATTGCGGCCCTGGGGCTCCTCGCCCTCACCAGCGCCGCGCGTCCCGGCGCTCTTCCTCTTGCACTGCCGTTCCTCGCCTTGTGGGTGGCGGCGCCCGCCTGCGCGTACTGGCTCAGCCGGTCAACTGTGCCACGCCGGCGGGAGCTATCGCAAGAGGACCGTGATCTCCTGAGGGAGGTGGCGCGGAAGACGTGGCACTATTTCGAGACCCTGGCCGGCCCTGAGGATCACTGGCTCCCTCCCGACAACCTCCAGGAAGAACGAGTGCCCATGGTGGCCCACCGGACCTCACCGACCAACATCGGCCTGGGCCTCCTCTCCACGCTCGCGGCGCACGATCTGGGCCTGCTGCCGGCGGATGCAATGGTCGAAAGGCTCGACCGGACGCTGACCACGGTCGAAGGGCTGGAGCGCCACGAGGGGCACCTCCTGAACTGGTACGACACGCAGAACCTCTCGCCGCTCCTCCCGCGCTACGTGTCCACGGTGGACAGCGGCAACCTTGCGGGGGCGCTCCTCGCCCTGGCGGAAGGGTGCCGGCGGCTGGGCGCGTCGCGACCGGACCTGGCATCACGCCTGTCCGACGTTGCCCGTCGCGCGACGGCCCTGGCGGACGGGATGAACTTCGCTTTCCTCTACGACCGCCAGCGTCAGCTCTTCTCGATCGGCTATCGCATGGCCGACGCCGGCGGGCCGGGGCAAGCAGACAGCGCCTACTACGACCTCCTGGCCGCGGAGTCGCGCCTTGCGAGCTTTTTCGCCATCGCCAAGGGCGACGTCCCGCAAAGCCATTGGTTCCACCTTGGACGGCTCGTCGTCAGCGTGGAAGGCGTCCCGACGCTCGTCTCCTGGAGCGCGACGATGTTCGAGTACCTCATGCCGCTCCTCCTGATGAGAACGTATCCGGGGACGCTCCTCGACCAGAGTTGCCGCATGGTCGTCAGGAGGCAGATCCGGTACGGTCGCGAGCGCCACGTTCCGTGGGGAATCTCCGAGTCCGCCTACGATCTGATCGACCGGCTCGGCAACTACCAGTACAAGGAGTTCGGCGTCCCGGGCCTCGGGTTGAAGCGAGGGCTGGCCGACGAACTCGTCGTTGCTCCCTACGCGACCGCGTTGGCCGCTCTCTTGGAGCCGGCCGAAGCCGCACGAAACCTGCGACGCCTGACGGGCGAGGGAGCCGAGGGGCCGCTCGGATACTACGACGCAATCGACTACACACCGCGGAAGCCGGACGAGACCGGCGACTCAGCAGCCGTGCGACCCGGCCCCGGCGTCATCGTGAAGACCCACCTGGCGCACCACCAGGGGATGACGCTTGTCGCCATCGCCAACGTCCTTCTGGGCGACGTGATGGTCGACCGGTTCCATGCGGACCGGCGAGTCCAAGCGACCGAACTCCTCTTGCAGGAGCGGATCCCACGCGAGGCGCCGATCATCGAGCCGCGTCCGGCCGAGGAGACCCGAGCCGAACCGCCCGCGCTTGCGCGCGCCCCACGCCGCCTCCGCTCGCCCCACACGCCGTACCCACGTGCGCAGATCCTCTCGAACGGCAGCTACGTCGCGATCGTCACGAACGGGGGCGGCGGAACGAGCTTCTGCCGCGGCCGTGCCGTGACGCGGTGGCGGGAGGACCGTACCCGCGATCCCGGAAGCCAGTTTGTCTATCTGCGCGATGTCCACACGGGGGCAGTCTGGTCCGCGGCCTACCAGCCCATCGGCAAGGAGCCCGACAGCTACCTCGTGGAATTCCTCGCCGAAAAGGCAGCCTTCGAGCGGCTCGACCACGACATCGCAACGCGTCTCGAGGTCGCCGTCTCACCAGGGGACGACGCCGAGGTTCGGCGCGTCTCGCTGACGAATCGGAGCGACCGCCCCCGCGAGATCGAGCTGACGAGCTACGTCGAACTGGGTCTGGGGTCCGTCGCCGAAGACGTCGCCAACCCCGCGTTTGGGAAGCTCTTCGTCGAGACGGAGTGGATTGCCGAGAATACAGCTCTCCTGGCGCGGCGCCGGCCGCGCGCCCCGCATGACCCGGTGCTCGTCTTATTCCACGTCCTCTCCATCCACGGACCGACGCAAGCGCAAGTCGAGTGGGAGACCGACCGGATGCGCTTCCTGGGGCGCGGGCGTGGCCCCGACAACCCAAAGGCCATGGACGGGCGCGCGCTCTCGGGGACGACCGGCGCGGTACTCGACCCGATTCTGAGCCTCCGGACCCGGCTGCGGCTTGCACCCGGGGGGTTCGCCCGCGTCTCGTTCACGACCGGCGTTGCCGCCGACGAGCCGACCGCACGCGCCTGTGCACAGAAGTACCACGACCACGGGGTCGCCGCCCGCGCCTTCGCCCTAGCTTTCACCCAGGCGCGAATGTCACTGCGACATCTTGGCATCTCCATCGAACAGGCCCAGCTCTCCGAACGGCTCGGTTCCCGTGTCTTCTTCTCCGACGCATCCCTCCGGGCCGACGGGGAGACCCTGGCGAAGAACACGCTCGGGCAGGATGGCCTCTGGAGGTACGGCATCTCGGGCGATCTCCCGATCGTCCTCGTCCGCGTGAAGGAGCCGGAGGACGTGCAGCTCGTCCGGCAAATCCTGACCGCCCACGAGCACTGGCGCCTGAAGGGGCTGAAGGCGGACGCCGTGATCCTGAACGAGCACTCGGCAAGCTACCGCGAAGAGATGAACCAGCAGCTCACGCAGCTCGTCGACGGCGGCCCGTGGAGTGCCTGGAAAGGGAAGCCCGGCGGCGTGTTTCTTCTCCAAGGCGATTCGATCCCGGAGGCTGAGAGGGTCCTTCTGAGCGTGGTCGCCCAGGCGGTCCTCTCCGGCGACCGCGGCACCCTGGAACAGCAGCTCGACCGCCCGGAGGCGGAGCCTCCACTCCCGTTGGTCAACGTGCCAGTCGACGAGGCCCCGGATGCGGGGCGGCCGGAAGCTGAACCGGAGCCACCGCCGCTTCTCCTTGAGAACGGCCTCGGCGGTTTCACGCGTGATGGCCGCGAGTACGTTGTCGTCCTCGAGGGCGAACGGGAGACGCCCCTTCCCTGGATCAACGTTCTCGCCAACCCGCGCTTCGGGAGCATCGTCACCACCTCCGGGGCGGCCCACACCTGGTCCGAGAACAGCCGCGAGAACCGGCTCACGCCGTTCGCGAACGACCTGGTCACCGACCCGACCGCCGAGGCAATCTTCGTCCGCGACGAGGAGAGCGGCGCCCTGTGGGGCGCCACGCCGGCGCCCCTGCGGCGGACGCCGCGCTCTCCGCGCTGGGTGGTGCGCCACGCGGCGGGCGTGACGCGGTTCTCCCGCGCCGCGCACGGCATTGCGCAAGAGCTGGCGGTCTTCGTGGCGCGGGACGAGCCCGTGAAGCTGTCTCTCCTGACGTTGACGAACCGCTCCGACCGGCCGCGGCGCCTCACCCTTTTCTCGTACAGCGAATGGTTGCTCGGCCCACCAATTGCGAGTGGCCCAAGGTTTGTCGCGACCGAGCGCGACGGCGAGACCGGCGCGGTCCTGGCGCGCGACCTGTACAGCCAGGAGAGGGGGCGCGTCGCGTTCGCCGCCGCGAGCGAACCGCTCCTCTCCGCCACGGGGGACCGTCTGGAGTTTCTCGGCCGCAACGGTTCGCTCTCGCGTGCGGCCGCGCTCGGCCGGCCGCTGCTGTTAAACCGGTTCGGCGCCGGCCTCGACCCGTGCGCAGCGTTGCAGACGGTGGTGGACCTCGAGCCCGGCGCGACGCGACGCGTCGTGTTCCTCCTCGGGCAGGGGCGGGACGCGGCGGAGGCCCGCGCGCTCCTGCGGCGGTTCGCGGGCAAGGACGGCGCGGCGGCTGCCGAGGCCGAACTCGTCGCGGTGGAGGCGTCCTGGGATGACACGCTGGGCGCGGTGCGCGTCACCACCCCCGACGACTCCTTCGACCTCCTGGTTAACAGGTGGCTCCTCTACCAGGACCTGGCGTGCCGCGTCTGGGCGCGCTCCGGCTACTCCCAGTCGAGCGGTGCGTACGGCTTCCGCGACCAGCTCCAGGACGTGCTGGCGCTCATGTTCACGCGACCGGACCTCACCCGCGAGCACCTCCTGAGAGCGGCCGCGCGCCAGTTCGTGGAGGGGGACGTTCAGCACTGGTGGAACGCCCCGGGCGGCCAGGGCATTCGTACGCGTTGCTCGGACGATCTTCTCTGGCTCCCCTACGCGGCCGCCGAGTACGTCAAGGCCACTGGAGACCGCGCCGTCCTCGACGAGCGGGTGCCTTTCCTGGAGGCGCCTGCCGTTCCGCCCGGAGAGCCCGAGGCGTACGGGATACCGGCCATCTCCCGCGAGACGGGCACGCTGTTCGAGCACGGCCTCAGGGCCGTGGATCGGGCGCTCACCGCCGGCGCGCACGGCCTGCCGCTCATCGGGAGCTGCGACTGGAACGACGGCTTCAACAACGTCGGCCCCAAGGGTCGCGGGGAGAGCATCTTCGTCGGCTGGTTCCTCCACGCCGTTTTGGGAGCCTTTGCCCCCTTGTGCGAGGAGCGGGGTGAGGCGCCGCGAGCGGCGCGCTACCGCGCCGAACGCGAGCGTCTGGGAACAATGCTGGAGCAAAGTTGGGACGGCGAGTGGTACAGGCGCGCGTATTTCGACGACGGCACGCCGCTGGGGTCGTCCCAAAACGACGAGGGGAAGATCGACTCGGTGGCCCAGACCTGGGCCGTTCTCTCGGGCGCCGCGCCGGGAAACCGCGCCGAGCGCGCCATGGGTGCCGTGCGCGGCCACCTGGTCCGGCGCGGTTCGGGCGTCATCCTGCTCCTCTCGCCGCCCTTCGATCGCACGGCTCTCGACCCGGGATACATCAAGGGCTACATCCCGGGGATCCGCGAGAACGGAGGGCAGTACACGCACGCGGCGGCGTGGGTCGTCCTCGCGCTCTCGCGTCTCGGGAGCGGCGACGAGGCGGTGGAGCTCTTCCACATGCTCAACCCCATCAACCACTCGCGGACGGCAAGCCAGGTCGAGCAGTACATGACCGAGCCCTATTCGGTCGCGGGGGATGTCTACGACCACCCGGCGCACCGGGGGCGCGGCGGCTGGACCTGGTACACCGGTTCGGCCGGCTGGATGTACCGGGTTGGATTGGAAGGGATCCTCGGACTCCAGCGCCGCGGCGCATTCTTCACGCTGAACCCGTGCATCCCGTCGTCGTGGCCGACCTACCTCATCGAATGGCGCTTCGGGAAGACGCACTACAGGATCGTCGTGGAGAACCCGGAGCGGCGCTGCCGGGGCGTGGCGAGCGTGGAGCTCGATGGATCGCCCGCCGACCCGGCGGCGATTCCGCTCGAGGACGACGGGCGCGTGCATCGGGTGCGGGTCGTGCTCGGCGCGGGCCGCGACGCGCCGTCGGCCTCCGCACAGCCCCTAGCACCCCAGGCGAGCGCCAAGACGCCGTGAGCCGCGGCGATCGAGGGCGGTCGTCCGAGGGGTAGTTTCTACCCACGTCGCGGTCCCGCTCCTGGGTAGTAAGCACTCTTCCCGGTGGGGGAACCGAAAACTAGGTTGGAGGCACATCCGGAGAGGGGCGGTATCTCATGAAACGCGAATTCGTCTCGGATGCCCATCTGGGCTTGCAGCAGGCGATCCGGCGGGTGTTCATCGGGGCGGTCTGGCAGCGCTGCCGGGGCCACTTCATGCGCAATGTCCTGGCCAACGTGCACCGCTCCAAGCAGCCGATTGTCGCCTCGCTCGTCAAGACCATCTTCGCCCAGACCAGCCAGGAGGAGGCACGGGCTCAGCTCACCTGGGTGGCGGACCAGTTGCGGCAGGGCGCGGCGGGGGTGGCTGACGAGCTTGAAGCGGCCGAAGATGGCATCCTCGCCTCCATGACCTTCCCCGAGGAGCACTGGAGCAAGCTGCACTCGACCAACGTGCTCGAGCGGCTGAACCGGGAGTTCGGGACACGCACCCGCTTGGTCGGCATCTCCCCTTCGGAGGTCTCACCGTTGCGGTTCGTCACCGCCTTGCTCATGGAGATCGACGACGACTGGCAGGTCGACAAACGCTACATCCCCGAACGTTCAATGACGCCCGCCCACGCTGAGCAGCCTTGGCTCCCCGCTCCGGCCGCCCAGCTCCTAGGACCAACGACCATGCAACCAACGACGACTTCAACCTCTTACCCACACTTGACGGGACCCTACTTTCTTCCTGACGGCAACTGTCTGCTTTCGGTGGTAGACCACTGTTTGAGAAGCCGCAATGATGTGAAGCTGATTGTGACCTCCAAGCAGATGATTCCCCAATGGCTGGATATGGACGCTGCCCGAGAACATTGCACGCGCAGCGCTGTTCAGCGACGCTTAAGTCCCCCCGAGGAGATATGGCAATGAAAGTGAGTCCTTTTGCAGGAAAACCTGCGGAACCATCAATGCTCGTCAACGTGCCCAAGCTGATCACCGCCTACTATACGGAGAGTCCTGATCCTTCCGTACCTGAGCAACGGGTTATGTTCGGCACCTCGGGACATCGCGGTTCCGCACTCGAAAAGTCCTTCAACGAATGGCATATTCTCGCCATCAGTCAGGCCATTTGCCTGTACCGCAGGCAGCAGAAGATCGATGGCCCGCTGTTTCTCGGTATGGACACACACGCGCTCTCGGTTCCGGCTCTTGCCAGCGCGCTGGAGGTGTTGGCGGCCAACGGGGTGGATGTCATGATCGCGGAGGGAGACGAATACACCCCGACCCCTGCCGTATCTCATGCGATTCTCACGTACAACCACGGGCGCAAGACCGGACTCGCCGACGGCGTCGTGATCACGCCCTCGCACAATCCGCCCCGTGATGGCGGCTTCAAGTACAACCCGCCACACGGCGGGCCGGCGGAACGCGCCGTCACCGATTGGATTGAAGCGCAGGCGAACGAGTTTCTTGAACATGGCGCGCGGGGGGTTAGGAGGATTCCTTTCGAGAAGGCGCTTCGGGCCTCCACAACCCACCGGCACGACTACCTCGATGCCTACGTGAGCGACCTTGGCAGTGTGATCGACATGGACACAATTCACGGTACGAACATCACCCTTGGTGTAGA